>CAYUMP010000019.1:0-75893 GCA_964445975.1 uncultured Chthoniobacterales bacterium
AGTGTGCGGGTTCGAGTCCCGCCGCCGGCACTATCTTTATGTCATAGGTAACCTTTCCCAAAGAGCTTTTGTACGGTAAAAGGGTCTTCGACATGACCCTCCCCGTTCCCTGCGTCGCCTTCCTCGTTCTCGCGGCAGCAGTGGGCCACGCCCAATTTGTCACACCTGAAGCCGTTGATTGGAAAAAGGTCCGCGCCGCTCAGCCGGAAGGACTCTCGCTTAAAATTGAAGCCCCCAAGGAGGCTTACCACCAAGGCGAAGTAATCGACGCCACTCTGACTTTTAGCAATACTTCACGGCAGCCGTATCATTTGTGGGTCGGCACCTATGACCGGTCGGGCCGAATCCCTGACATCGCAATTTATGCCTCCGACGCGGACGGCAACCCTGTCGCCGATCCGCTCCGTTGGTATTTCGAGAGAGGTGGTATGGGTGGGGGCCTCGGGAATGTTCAGGATCTGGGCGATTGGAAGATTACGCTTCCGGCGAATCAATGGCTGCATTTTGAGAAACCGGGGACCTATACACTGCGTGCCTACAGCAATCGCGTTCAGAAAGGGGACCGATTTGAACAGGGCAACCGCCAGGAAAACCGCGTCGAACTCGTATCCGACCCGATCGTTATTACCATCGCTGCATTGAGTCCTTCCGAAGAACAGCGGGTCATCGGGCAAGCCGTTGCCCAACTTGCAGGCGACGGAAAGGAAGCCGAGCTCGGGGCCGCCACGTTACGCTATATGGGCACGACCGCATCGCGTGCTGCCCTGCTACCATTCATTTCCTCAGGTCCACTGTCCTATTCCGCCATGATGGCGCTCTATGCCGCCCCCAATCCGGCAGAGGAGGCGCCGACAATCCTTGATGCTGTGCGCACCGGAAAGATCAAGTTCGACCCCGGTCTCACGCAGATCTATGCCACGCTCAAAACCGCTGACTTCCGGTTCAGCCCGTTCCCCAAGACACCAGAGGAACAAGAAGCTCTTGGGAAGAAATTCCAAGCCGCCTTCCAAGCGGCTTCGGAGGAAATAACCGCCTCGGCTACGGCCGCAACAGGAGGAAAGGGCGCAGACTTTTACCAAACGATCATGACCACTCTCTTTCAAGACTCCGCTAAACGCCCGCAAGCTCGGGCGGAACTGGTGAAGGTCCAGCTTGAATTGACTCCCGAACAAGGAGACACGATCCTCAGAAGTTGGAAAGATTTTGGCGGTGACGACTTTTTGCCCCTGGTTCGCAAACTGGTTGGACCTCCTTGGTATAACCCCAATGCCATCAAGGCCCTGGCCCAGATAAATCCCGACGAGGCCGGCCCGTTGATCGTTGAGGATATCCAACGAGAAAAGCCCCGGTATCTCATCCCTAAGGCTGCCTCCCAGATTGCCAACGCGCCACTATTGGCACTGCCTGCCAAACCGATCCCTGAGCTGGAGACCTATTTTAGAGATCAATTGAAGGAAGAATTTCCAAAAAATCTCGACCTGTTGATGGCTGCGGTTGCTCGATACGGTACGGCTGGCCTCTTGCCTGACGTGATCAAGTTCTACGCACCAAAGCAGGGGAAATGGGCGTGCTCCATCCAGGCGGACGTGCTCAGATTCTGGCTGCGCAACGAGCCGTCCGGTGGCCTCGACGCGGTGAAGCGGGCGCTGGCCTCCCGAGAGTCCACGCGCTGCTATACGAGCGTACTCAGCCGGGTTCTCCTCGACGAGTGGGACGCAGCGGCGTTGCCAATTGTCACCGCCGCCCTCGACGATTCCGATCCTGAAGTAGTGGTGTCGGCGATCAAGGTCTTGGAGGCCCGCGCCGACGTCACACACCTCCGCCCGTCGCTGGTCGCATTGCAGCGTATCAGCGCCAGTGCCACAAAACAGAATTTGGCGGCATATTACGCCGCACGAGGCACGGCGCAGCAGTTGCTTCAGAGCACCCGCTGGAAGCCGGATGCGACACAACGGTCGCAGTTGCAAGCGATAGCTTCCTCACGCCCACGATAGCGGGCATTGAAGTGGCGGCGGTTCAATAAAATATCCAAAAGCCTATTGCCACCGCGCCCGGTTATGCGGACATCGCAGTATTCATCGGGCGCTCAAATCCGGAGGGGCCAGACACAGTTCAGCTTCATCGTACGAACCGGCGACTCTGACAGCGGCCCGCCTGTCCAATTTACCTTAAAAACGGGGGGGTGATTCTGCTGCTCGCTGATCGACTTGCACAAATTCATGCAGCTTGTCTGGCGGCTTACCCGGTGATGGGAGGCGCGATCATTTCGCGACAATGTTCCGTCAACTCGGAAACAGAACGGGAATCGTGATTTACGCGCAAGAGGATGGGCACCCAAAGATGGCCGAAATTGGTGTGCAGCATCTCGTCTCGAATATCGTAGCTCTCGTAAAGAGCAGAAACGCGGTCATTGTTCTTTTCGAACAATTCAACATTGGCCCGCTTTCGCTCAAAAGAGCCTGCCTCCATCACCAGCGTCATGGTACAAAACCGTTCCAGCGGGTCCATCTGAGAGCGTAATTCGTAGTTCCGGGTGAGCATCGGCACTTCGACCAGCTTCACGCCGAGTTGCTCCAGACGCTTTTGCCCCATGGTGGCGTGCCGTACCTCGTCTGCCAAATGGCGGGCCAGATCATGATGAAAGGCCCATGGCATCTCCGCCGTTTCGTAAAGCAGCGTACAAAGCGATTCGGCGAACTGCATCTCCTGTACGTGGTGGTAAAAAATGAGGAAGCGCTTATCCTCGAAGGTGCCGTCCTCGCGGGGCAGTTCATTCTCGTGGGACACCTGAAAAGTCCTGTCGCGCCGGGCTTTTGCGATTCCTTGAAAATCCGGGTGGGACGAAAGACGCTGAGGGGCATGCTGGGTGTGCAGCGCGCCTTTTTCGAACGCGACGGCCTCGAGGCGAGCCTTCACATATACACTCCAGGCATCGGTATCGGCCTGCTCCCAAGGAGAGAATGCGGGCGAGAAATCCGCAAACCAGGCGATCTGCTTCTGCTGGCATGCGATGGCCTGGGAGATCACGATCCGGCTGGGTTCGTCCATGACAGAATCGGCATGGCGAAGGTACTCCTCCAGCAAGGTGACGAACCATGGCTTGATGAATCCATAAAGGCCCCGCAGCCATTCGTCCCCGTGAGCAGCACTGGCAACGGCCTGTAGCAACTCCTCCAGGCCCGCCACCTGTCTGCGCTCCGCCGAGGTCGCCTTCAACTCGTGCAGGCGCCTCAGCAGCGCCTCGGCATGGCTGGCGTCTTCGAGCACGTGCCGGGCAATCGCCTGCTTGGCATCCCAATACGGTACGCCTGGCAGCCACGCCGCTTCGATGCGCAAGAGCTCGCGCTGAAACGCGAACAGCACGGTCAGATACGAGATGCACTCCGGGATGGAACGGGAGCATGCATCGGACGCGGAAGGGGACGAGGATATTATGGCAGTCATTGGTCAGTGAGATTGAGTCGTATCTCTTGACTATTTTGATTGGGATTTTTCCAATCTCAATTGACATTGTTGACCATATATTGACATTTTTGACTGATGTTTGAAGAAGTCCGATGGGGTTACGGAACCTTTGGCGTCGGCCGCGAAGTTGGTCCCTCGGAATGGACGCATCACGATCTGTTTTTTGTTCATCGGGGCTCGGTGGAGTTGGAGTTTCCGGATATCGGCCGCCAATTGTCCTTGGAACGCGGCGCGGGAGTCCTGATTTGGCCGCACACCCGTTTTCACGGACAGGCGACCTGCCGGCAGGCACGGTGCTCCATCCAGCATTTTCGCGTGGAGAAGGGATTCGTTGCGCCCCCCTTCGACCTTTTGCAGGCTCAGAGATGCGGTTTCAGCGTGCAGACCGCGTCGCCAAGCCGGTGGCTGGAGAGCTGTATCGAGCACGCCGTCCGACGAGAGCGTCCGCTGCCGGCAGTGGATGACTCGAAGCTGTCCCGCCAGGCTCTTTTGACGCTGGTGCTGGCCGAAGGAGGATTTCTCAAACCGCATACGCAGGAACGGACGCGCTCTCGCATTGATCTGGCGGCGCTGGAATCATGGTTGCGCGCCAACAGCCGTCGGAATCCCGGAGTGCCGGAAATGGCCGCATTGAGCGGGCTTTCCTCCAGTCGATTTCGGGCGGTCTTTTTCGCTGAGCAAGGCATTCCGCCAGGCCGATTCCTCATGGCGTTTCGCGAACTGGAAGCGCGGCGGCGGCTCAGCGAAACGGATGAGCCGATAAAAGCCGTTGCCGCAGCGCTCGGTTATGCGGATGTCGTGGTATTTCATCGAGCATTCCAATCCCGAACGGGCCAGACGCCGGCTCAGTTCCGTCGGAAGAATCGAATCCGCGGCTGACGGGATGGCCTAGTCTGCTGAAGCTGTTCGACCGCGGATGAGAGTTGGCCGAAGGGGCCGCCAGCTTTGATTGTTGGCCAAAAGGGCCGAAACAAGCTCGCGCCCAAGTAACCGGTAGTCGTAGCGCAATCGAGTCACCGAGGAACCCACGGCGGATGTCCCTTGCAATGAAACCAAGCCAACCCTTGCAGGACAGGATACGTGAGCCTTGGCAAGTTCCTCCAGCAACAAAGCCGCTACATGATCCTCCAAAGAAATAACAGCGACGCGCTCTTTGCTGCGTCGCAAAGAAATCGCGAACCGCCTCCGCGACTCGGGAGTCGTACAATCAGCATGCTGCAGGCGGCTTAGGCCTCGCTCTTTGATCGCACTCTCCAGGATCGATAGGGAAGCCTCGACCGCTTGATCTCCAGCAAACGGGTAGGCGACGATGAAGCGCCGATAGTCCTGCTTGCCAAGCAGCGTGAGCATCATTTCCACACCTGTGGCTTGGTCAATCGAGCCACGAAGGTCATTTAAGCCAGAACAGGGGCGTAGTAGCATTGCCGTGTTGCGGAAGCTTGCACGAACAGTCGTTGCGAGCTTGTCGTCCCACAGATGATCAAGGATAACCCCGCCGCATGGGCGCGGTATGGAGGCAAGCAACCGAGTCAATTCGGCTTTTTGCCGACTCGCAGGAATAAAGGCTGGAGGGTAGTCGGGGGTTTCATGTTGGAGGAGGCGAAGGGAAGAAAGAAATACGAGTGGACAGCCGCGTGCCGTGCAGATCTCAGAAATGCCCTCGATGATCTCCCGATATAAAATGCTCCAGTTCTGAATCTGGCGACCCAAGACCACGATGGGGAAGCCTCCGGAGACGCGAGGCTGGGCGGAGGAGGGATAAAAACGGCGGTTGGGATGCTGCCATACAATGGCCTCCTGGGAGAGGCGTTGAAGGATGCGCGAGACGGTGGCGAAAGAAATATCGAAGGTGAGCGCGAGTTCGCGCACAGATGGCAATGGCATATCGCCATCGGATTTTGCGGCGAGGTCCCGGATGTTTTTCTCGGCGGAAGAAGAATATTTTGTGGGTTTCCTCGGCATATAAGAGCCCATCAAAATGGCTTCGATGATCGAAAAGGCAAGATTCTATTTGAAACACATCATTATGTTGCATAACCGATGGATTTGATTTTGATTCGGCCATATGGAGGTGACGCTTTTGATTCTGGCCGCGGGCATGGGAAGCCGCTTTGGAGGATTGAAACAAATGGAGCCGGTTGGCCCGTCTGAAGAGACTCTGCTGGACTACTCTGTTTACGACGCTCTGCGGGCAGGGTTTACCAAGTTGGTTTTTGTTATTCGCCGCGATTTTGCGGACGAGTTCCGAGACAAGGTGGGCCGCTTCTACGAAGCACATGTGTCGGTGAGTTATGTCTTTCAAGAACTCGATAGCCTGCCGGCAGGATTTTCCGTGCCGCAGGGTCGGACAAAGCCTTGGGGCACGGGGCATGCTATCTGGTGTGCCCGGGAAGAGATCAGCGGGCCGTTTGCAGCGATTAATGCCGATGATTTTTATGGAGCGAGGGCTTTCCAAATTCTAGCCGGCTTCTTTCGGTCAGACATGGAGCCCAACCGTTTCGCCATGGTGGGATATCAATTGGAACGTACGCTCTCTGAGCACGGGAGTGTTTCCCGGGGAGTCTGCGTAGCCAGCGAGCAAGGCGATTTGCTCACTGTAAAAGAATACACCAAGCTCGAAAGAGAGGCTGACGGAATTCGGTGTGGCGACGTTTCATTTGTCGGAACCGAGGTTGTTTCCATGAACTTCTGGGGTTTTCAACCGACCGTGTTTTCCTTGCTCACATCGGCCCTGGAAACATTCCTTCAAAAGCATGGTATGGAGGAAAGGTCCGAGTTCTATATCCCGTTTGCGGTCGGGGACATGATTGAGAAAAAAGAAGCCACGGTTTCCGTGCTTCCGACCGACAGCGATTGGTTTGGAGTTACTTATATCGAGGACAAAAATATCGTCGCAAAATCGATTGCTGACCTGGTGGCTCAAGGTGCTTATCCACAATCCCTGTGGAGTAACGGAGAGCTTGTGTCATGAAGGTGCTCATAACCGGAGGGGCCGGATTCATTGGCAGCCATATTGCTGAGCACTTCCAGGGCAAGGCCGAAGTGCGCATTCTCGATAATCTTCGCACGGGGAACCGAAAAAATCTCAATGGATTGGATGTTGAGTTTATCGAAGGCTCGATCCTTGATCCGGAGATTGTTGCCAGTGCAGCGGAAGGGGTTGACTACATTTTTCATCTTGCGGCCTTGGTCAGCGTGCCGGAATCAATGTCCAGCCCGCAGGAGTGCGTGAATTTAAATGTCTCAGGATTGCTAAATGTTCTGACGGCGGCCTCAGCGTCCGGTACGACCAAGCTGGTGTTGGCCAGTTCGGCGGCGATTTATGGAGATAATCCCTCCGTTCCGAAAATTGAAACGATGCTCCCGGAGCCGAGAAGTCCTTACGCAATTACGAAGCTGGATGGCGAATATTATTGCGACTTGTTTGCCCGGACCACGAAGCTTGAGACAGCTTGCTTGCGGTTCTTTAATGTTTTCGGTCCGCGGCAAGATCCAGACAGCGCCTATGCGGCGGCGGTCCCGATATTTATCCGGAAGGCTTTGGCTGGGGAGGATTTGACCATTTACGGCGACGGCGAGCAGACTCGTGATTTTGTTTACGTCAAGGATATCGTGGCGGCCAACGTGTTCGCGGCCACGACCCCGGGGGTGCGGGGTGTTTTCAATGTGGGGTATGGCGAAAGCATGAGCATCAATCAAATCGCGAGCCAGATCATCAAGGCGGCAGGATCGAATTCTGTCATCAAACATGAACCTGTACGGGCCGGCGACGTGAAGCACTCAAGGGCAAGCGGTGATAAGATCCGCGCCGTTGGTTTCCGTCCGGTGAGTAATCTCAGCGAAGGCCTCGCGGCCACGCTTGAATATTTTCGAACGGTTTAAAAATGGCAACACGTACAATCGATCTTGAAGAAGTCCGCCGGGTCGCAAGGCAGTTTCCGCTTCACGGTTTCCTGACGGAGGCAACGAGTTATGGGAGCGGTCATATCAATGACACCGTGGCGGTAACTTATGATCAGGCCGGCCGGACCATTCGGTATGTCTTTCAGCGGATCAATGATGCGATCTTTAAAGACGTGCCGTCACTGATGGAGAACATCGCACGGGTAACCGGCCATATGGTTTCCAAGCAAGACAATGATGACAGCCGCAGTGCCCTTGCTCTTATTGATACGCGTGACGGCGGACCATTCTACCTGACTCCGGAGGGCCGGTATTGGCGGGTCTACCTGTTTATAGAGAGAGCTCGAACCTACGATAAACTTGAAAACGCCGAGCAGGCGTTTCAGGCCGCCCGAGCCTTCGGAAGTTTTCAAGCAGCGCTGGCGGATTTGCCTGGAGAGCCTCTACAAGAGACCATTCCCAACTTTCATCACACGCCCAAGCGACTCGAAAAATTGGAGGCCGCCATTGCGATCGATAAAGTTAAACGGGTCGGCGAGGTAGCAGCGGAAATTGCGTTTGCTTTGAAGCGCAAGGACGAGGCGAGTCGGTTGGTCGACTTACTGGAGGCCGGGAAGATGCCCCTGCGGACGACACATAATGACACGAAGATTAATAATGTAATGCTCGACGATGTGACGGGCCGTGGGATTTGCGTGATTGATCTTGATACTGTAATGCCGGGGCTATCGCTTTACGATTTTGGCGATATGGTGCGCACCGCCGTAAGTCCGGCGGCCGAGGATGAAGTCGATCTTTCAAAGATCGAGGTACGGCTGGAGGTATTTGAAGCCTTGGTCAAAGGGTTTGTCGAAGGTGCAGGGAGCATCCTTACTCCTGCGGAATGGGATAATCTCGTCTTTGCCGGCAAGCTTATGACCTTTGAAGTCGGAATACGATTTTTGACGGATTATCTGGAAGGCGACGTCTATTTTCGCACAGCTCGGCCGGGGCACAATTTGGACCGCAGCCGCACGCAGTTTCGGTTGGTTGAATCCTTGGAGGAAAGCTCGAAGCAACTCGAAGCCATTGTGGAGAAATATCGGTCAGCTTACCATATGCAGGCCTAGCCATGGAGGTTATCATTAACATGACTTCGTCGGCTGCTTCCGAGTTGGCGGCGAGCCAGGTTGCCCGGCTCATCAGAGAAAAACCCAACGCCGTTTTAGGTTTGGCTACAGGAAGCACTCCGTTATTGCTCTATAAGGAGTTGATCGCGTTGCATCGGAATGAGGGTCTCGATTTCTCCCGAGTGATAACCTTCAACCTGGATGAGTATTTGGGACTGTCACCCAGCCATCATGCGTCCTATCACCGCTTTATGTGGGAGAATTTCTTCAGTTTGATCAATGTGAATCCCGCTCGCACATACGTGCCGAGCGGACTGGTGACCGGAGAAGCGGTGAATAAATTCTGTGCCGGCTATGAGGAGGAAATCCGGCGAGCCGGCGGCGTGGATCTCCAGATTCTGGGTATTGGTACAGACGGTCACATCGGTTTTAATGAGCCGGGTTCGTCTTTGGCATCTCGGACCCGCATTAAGACGTTGACGAAACGCACGCGGAGCGACAATGCGCGCTTTTTCGGTACTGAAGATCAGGTGCCCCACCATGTGATTACGATGGGAGTTGGGACGATCATGGAGGCAAAGGCAATTCTGTTGCTGGCTTTTGGGTCATCCAAGGCAGAGGCGGTGGCTGGTGCTGTAGAAGGCCCGATTACAGCGAGCAACCCGGCATCAGTGCTGCAACATCATCCGGAAACAACCGCATATCTGGACGAGGACTCCGCTTCGCGATTGCAACAGGCGGACTATTATCAATGGGTCTTCGCGCAGAAACCAGAGTGGCAAAAGGTGAAGAGCGGGACCCCGGCCTCACCAACAGAGCCGCTGCGCCTCGCCGCGATCCCGTGTCCGTAGCGTCTGCTGCTTGTCGGTGCCATCCTCCTCTACGCGCATAGAAATTCCCTTACACCCATAGAGTCTGTCACGCGCTTCATCGGTTACAGGCATGATGGAAGCTTGGTCGAAAATTCCCAAAGAGCCCTTGGACTGCAGCGAGAGCCCTAAAATCTGTTGGCACTTGGGGAGGGCTAGGGGGAACTTCGCGCCAGCAAACCCGCAGGGCGAGACGAGCGAGAGCGAGCGCGGCAATCTTCGATTCCGACCCTCCCCGGAATGAAGTGGAGGCGGGGGTCGGAATCGAACCGACGCATGGGGCTTTTGCAGAGCCCGGCCTTCCCACTTGGCTACCCCGCCATCTTCGAAGTGTCATCGTTTAAAGGGAGAGGAGAGGCGGAGGTCGGAATCGAACCGACTCATAGGGCTTTTGCAGAGCCCGGCCTTCCCACTTGGCAACTCCGCCGTTCCTCAAACGAAGCCGCTACCAATAAACGTTGAGAGGCGGCGTGACAATCGAAACCTGCCCGGCGCCGACCGTGGTCCCTTCGCTCTGATCCAGGGATTCCACGATGCCATCCTTGAAAGTCACCGTGAGGGTCCCTACCGGCACCTTCACATAAATGGTATTCGCATAGTAGCCACTGCTTCCCTGCACGATGACACCGCCCCCCTTGCCGGGATTCGGAATCACTGACTGGCTGTATCCGGGGCCGTAGGTCGTCTGCGGGACCAGTTCATATTTGATGAACTCCCAAACCTGCTGGGTGCCATTCTTGTCTGCCCGGTTGGTCTTCTTCTGGGGCTTGCCCAGGCTGCGGCCCACTTCGTCAATGGTCATGCCGATGGCCACTTCATTCTTGGCGATCAATGCATCCACCATCTTGCGGCGTTCCTCGCTCTTCTTGAGGTTGGAGAGCAGGTCAGGTGGCAGGGGTTCGAGTTCGTCATAGGGCACCCACGCCGCCACGCCGCCTTGCTGGGCATTGCCCCGGATGCGGCAGGCGTGATCGGCCACCGCCTCGATCTGCACCACCTGTGGAAACCGCAGCGTGCCCGCATACCGGGTCAGCCCGATGTCGAAATAACATGCCCCCGCCCGCTGCAATTTCGCCCGCAAGGGCTTCTGTCCGAAATCGGAAAGATAGATCGCGCCGGGGTCCCGGATGATCGGAGAGGCCTCGGTTTCCTCCAGCGCCAGCAAGGAGAGAAGCACGGCCAGACGGGAAATGAGCTTCATGTCGCTAATCTGGCACGGGCCGGGCAAACTTGCCAGTGCGTTTGGGGGGAGTAAGCTGCTTCCACATGAATAGCATGATCGATTTCGTCACCCGCGGCGGCCAGGCCATGACCGCCGGCCAGTTGGACAGTTTCAAGCGCAAGCTTCCCTTTCTCAAGGTGAAGGCCGAGACCATGGACACACCGGCCTTCCCTCACATCAAAAAGCAGATCCATTTCCTCGTCCGCTACGCCGAGGACGTGCTGGACATGGTCTATCCCTGCTCGGATCTCGCTGCCATCGGCGAGACCGTCTTCGCGCTGGGATACCTGTTGAAGGATGTCGACATCATCCCCGACTCCCTGCCCGAAATCGGCTTTGCCGACGACTCCGCCGTCCTTCGGGCCGTCCTCCAGGCCCACGAAAACGAATTCCGCGACTTCGCCGAGAAGTCCGGCCTCGATTTCGACCTGGTGACGGTCGAGGCATAGAGATCGCTTTTCGCATTCCTGCGCCCAGGGCGGGTCAGGACCAGAAAAATTCTGAAAGGGACCATATTTCCGTATTTAACATTTTAGTGCTATTGCAAAGATCGACCTAAAAATCGTCGATACAATCTGTCCAGCACAAGCGTTCTTCCAATTCTCAGCGGGGTGTTTTAAATATTTTAGTTTTCTGACATTTCAGAATGGACTCTTGTGCTTCTCTTTTCCATAAGTAAGCGGTGATGGAAATCACCGACGTCAGATTTGGGAGACCATGCGGGATCTGCGCTGAAGGTTAGTAATCGATTCAGAGTATGACGACGGGTTCAAAACCTCACAAACAGTTCCATTCGCGACGGATAAAATTCCTCTCGATTTTTCTATTGTCGTTGGCCGCCGTGCTAAATGCGGCTCAGGCAGCGCCCGTGATCGAAGAGTTCGAGTTTGCAAGTTCGTTCGACGGCACTGCGCCTCTCTTCGGCCGGGCCACGTTTGATCCGGAACGAAAGAACCTGCCCCTCATGGTCTTGCAACATGGCTATCACGGTGACCGCGCGAAATGCGACTTTGCCGCCCGCCGCATCGCGGAGTTGGGGTATTTCTGCGTGGCCTTTGATACTCGGGGTTGGGCCAAGGCGGGGGGGAAACATGACGACGGAGGCATTGAAATCCTCGATATCTATGACGGCATCCAGGCCGTAAAAAAAAAGTTCGGAGATCGCATCGATGCCGGCCGAATTTCGATTATCGGGTATTCCAACGGAGGGGCGAATGTCTACTTTTCAGCCGTTCGCTTTCCTTACTTATTCAGGGGCGCCCTGGCGCTTTTTGGCATACCCAATTATCAACAGTGGGCGACGCTACGGCCCGCTTGGGAAAAATATGTTTTCCCGGCCGTGGGCGGCTCGCCGAAAGACGTTCCGGATAAATACCTCGTGCGAAATGCGGCGCTGGGGGCCGGGAATCTGAAGGCGACACGATTTCACATTGCCCATGACGAAGAGGAGACGATTTGCCCCCCGATCATGGCCGAGGAGTTTTTTGCCGCCGCTCAAAAACAGGGCGTATCCAATATCTTTCTCCACGTGAGTAAGAAAGGCGATGCCTCTCGTTGGAGACATGGTTACAGTATCAAGGAGAATCCGCTTTCTGGTATCGAAGACATCTTTCTGGCCGATATCGAGAAGGCGTCGGCTCCCACCATGCCGGCCGAGGGAAGTCTTACCGTGTTGGGCTTTCTCATCACACCACGCTTTGCCTGCATTTTGGGAAATGGAGATGATGCCGTGGCAAATGTGGATTTCACATGCACGGCCACCGGCGCGAGCTTCCAAATCGAACCGATCGAGCCGATGAAATCCATGAAGGGAATTCTGACGTTGGGTCCGGAAGTTTTGGAAGGCGATCTGCCCGTAAAAATAAATGGCCATGATGCCGGCGTCCTCAAAGGCGGGGAGCGAACAGTGACGTTTACTGCTCCTGTAAATATCGAGATTGGGAGCGTTCCGCACTAGGGCAAGGCACCACCCTCTATCACATGAGCACGCTGAGATGCCTCACGACCCTTCCATCCTGAGTTTCTTCAATGGGCGCAATCTCTCTTACAAATGAAATCCTGTCTTTTCGGTGAAAATTACTTCCATTGACACCCGCGTCTGCAATGCAGGCATGCGAAACTGGATTTTTGTCCGGGTGGAGACTGATGTGCCGGGGTTGTTTGGGTGGGGGGAGGCAACATTGGAGTGGAAGACGCGCGCGGTGGTCGGCGCCGTGGAGGATTTGGCCCCCCTGTTGGTGGGCGAGGACCCGCGGGATATCGAGCACTGTTTTCAAAAGATGATCCGACATTCCTTCTGGCGCGTCGGAGTGATCGGGACCTCTGCGATCAGCGGGATCGAGATCGCTTTGTGGGATATTTTCGGAAAGGATTTGGGCGTGCCGGTCTGGCGGCTTCTTGGCGGAAAAACTCGCGATTACCTGCGGACATATACGCATCTCGGCTATGGCGACATGGAGGCGGTTTACGAGTCGGACAGTTGCGCGAGCGTGGTCGAGCGGGGCCGTGCCGTGGTGGAGCGAGGCTATGACGCTCTAAAAGTCGTCTGTGTCCCGTATTCGCATTACGGAGTGGATATTCGGAAGGTCGACCTTTTCGGAGAGATGATCAACAGCCTGCGCGAGGCTGTCGGACCATCGATTGATATCATGCTCGATTTTCATGGCCGCCCCGCATCCGAGAGTGTGGCCAGGGCGTATATCGAAGCCGCCGCGTCCGCTCGTCCGCTCTTTGTCGAGGAGCCACTCCCGCCCGAGCAACTGGAGAACTTGGTGCGATTGACAACTTGGTCGCCGGTGCCGATTGCGTCTGGAGAACGCCTGATTGGGCGGCGTGAATTTGCTCCTCCGCTGCAGGCGCACGCCTTCGATATCGCGCAGCCGGATATTTGCCATGTCGGCGGTTTTTTGGAGGCCAAAAAAATTGCTGCGATGGCGGAAACCTTTGGCATCGGCGTGGCTCCGCACAATCCACTCGGTCCGGTGGCCGGGGTGGCCGCTTTGCATTTCGGTATCGCCACGCCGAACGTCATCATCCAGGAGGAGATGGCGGGGGCCGTACCGTGGTATGACGAGGTCGTGCAGTGGCCAATCCAGCCAAAACCAGGCCGCTGGGACTTGCCGGAGAAGCCGGGCCTGGGTCTGGAAATCAATGAGGAAGCCGTCAGACAGCACCCGTTTCAGCAGGATGTCCTCCATCCCGCCAACGCAGTGCTGGCCGACGGAGTTGTCGTGGACTGGTAAGCGTTATGAAAGGAAGACTTGCGGGAAAGACTGCCATCGTCACGGGAGCCGGGCGTGGTATTGGTGAGGCCACCGCACATCTGTTTGCTGCCGAAGGTGCTGCCGTGATGATCGCCGAGAGCGATGAGCAATCGGGTCAGGCGGTCACGCAGGACATACTCGATTCCGGCGGTCGCGCCATCTTCGTGGCGACAGACGTGACCGATGCTGCTGCGGTGGACTGGATGACGGAACAAACCGAGCGGGAGTTCGGCCCGGTGGATATTCTTGTAAATAATGCGGGAAAAAACGTGTTCCATGCTCCTCTGGAGATGCCTCGCGCGGCATGGGAGGAATGCATGCGCCTCGACCTCGAGGCATTCTGGCTCTGCGCCAGGGCGGTACTGCCAGGCATGAAGAAGCGGACGAGCGGCGCCATCATAAATATGGGGAGCGTTCACAGCTTTCAGGCCATGAAAAACTCTTTTCCATATGCTGTGGCAAAACACGCGGTCATTGGTTTGACGCGCTCATTGGCCATCGAGTTTGCCGCATCGAATATCCGCGTCAACGCCATTGCCCCCGGCTATATCGAGACTCCCAACGCCTTTGCTTACTGGCAAACCTTCCCTGATCCCGCCGCCGAGCGACAACGGACTCATCAGCTCCATCCTCCCGGTCGGCTGGGGCTTCCCAAGGAGGTCGCTTACACCGCGCTTTTTCTGGCTTCCGACGAGGCCCCCTTCATCAACGGTGCCACCATCGTGATCGATGGTGGACGTTCCCTCCTGTACCATGACTAAACATGCCAGGGCTCACGCTGCCGCTAAACCATCCGAGAGCGGGTCACGGCTATTCCGGTGAATTTTAGCCGGCATATCTCTTGTGGGCTGGCGTCTGCCGATCAAGGCGGCTTTGGCGGCCGATCTTCGCGTCAGTCGATCCGCATGCCGGTTACACGCCGCTCCGGCGCAGTTTTGCAATTTCCAACCGAATTGTATGCCAACCATGTCCACCAACCGATTTAAGGATCGAACAGCAGTTGTCACCGGTGCCGCAAGTGGCATTGGGCTCGCCGTGGCGAAACGTCTCGGCCTCGAAGGAGCCCACGTGGTGCTTTTCGACATCAATGAACAGCCACTCCGCGAAGTCCGCGCGGAGTTTTCCAAGAGCCTGGGCATCTCCTGCGAGATCCGATGCGTCGATGTCAGCAGCGAGGCGGACATGATGTCCGGATTTTCCGCCATCGCCGACACCAGAAACGGCCTTGATATCCTGGTTCATAGTGCCGGCATCACCGGCCCGACCGGAGTCAAAATTACCGAGATATCGGTGGAAGACTATGACAAGGTTTATCGCATCAATCAACGAAGCGCCTTCCTGGCCGCAAAATACAGTCTTCCCTACATGGTAAGGCAAAACTACGGGCGCATTGTGATGTTTGCCTCCATCGCCGGAAAGGAGGGGAATCCGGGCATGGCGCCTTATACCTCGACGAAGGCCGCCGTCATTGGGTTGGTCAAGGGACTCGGAAAAGAATACGCGGATTCGGGCATTACCGTGAATGGGATTGCCCCGGCCGTGATCAGGACTCCGATGAATGAAAAAACGAGCCCTGAACAGTTGCGCTACATGACGGAAAAAATCCCGATGAAGCGGCTCGGGACCGTGGAAGAAGCGGCATCTCTTGCCGCCTGGATCTGCAGCGAGGAAGCCAGCTTTAGTACGGGATTCATCTTCGATCTCAGCGGAGGCCGGGCGACTTACTAAGCTTGGCGCGTCTCTCACGCTCCAACGGTTCCATGAAATCCATCCGATTGAAAAATGCGGATATCGAACTGACGTTGATCCCGGAAATCGGGGGTAAAATTACCTCTCTGATAAACAGGCGGACCAGTCGCGAGTGGATTTGGTGCGCATCAGAGACAAGAGACTTTCGACCCGTGGGAGACGAAACCGATTTCGCCCGGGTCAATCTCGGAGGCATTGACGAATGCCTGCCGACGATCCAGCGACAGCAATACGAAGGATTTGACTATCCGGATCACGGGGAGATATGGCGACTCCCCGTCCGTGTTATTGAAGAAAGCGATATACGAATCGTCACGGAGGTCACCCTGAGTGTCGCCCCCCTCAAATTCCGGCGTACGATCGAGCTTCAGGGATCCGGCGCTCACTTTTTTTACGAGATATCCAATCTCAGCCATCATTTTGTTCCATTTATTTGGGCCTTCCATCCCCTGCTTCGTTTGGCTGTTGATGATCAAATTCATCTACCCGACGAAATCCATCCCTTGCAGATCGACTACTGCGAAAATCTTGCAGGCTGTCGGTCACTGGAATTTTTCTCGTGGCCACACATTAGTCCGGGTGTAGACCTGTCCCTCCCGCTGGTCGACGCGGGCATTCCATACTGCGCGAAGCTCTTCTTCGAATCCGCGCACGAAACGACGCTGAAATTGGTCTGCGCGGAATCAAGCGATTCGCTCGCCGTCAGCTTCTCGGGTCCACAATGCCCCTACTTTGGGCTTTGGATCAACGCAGGCTCCTGGAACGGATTTACCCACGTTGCTTTCGAACCCACAAACTACCCGTCAGATCGCTTTGACGGTAAGCGTCCGCCTTCCGGTCTTAAACCGGGAGCATTCTCGAAATGGAGCGTGACGATCAATGTTCAACCGTAAATTGCGCCACGGTTCGCAGTGGGGGTTTGCAAGAAAAGAAGAGCGGATGGGCAGGGATTCGAACCCTGGGTACCGTGAGGTACACACGCTTTCCAAGCGTGCGCAATCGACCACTCTGCCACCCATCCTTGAAAGGGGAGAATCTATGTAGCCGCTTTTCGGCGGCTTGGCAACTTAAGCTTGCGCCAGGCCGAAGGCTTCGTGGGCCAGATTGGCCGCCTCGACGATCTTCGCCTCGTCGATGATCACGGCGATTTTGATCTCCGAGGTGGAGATCATCTGGATGTTCACACCGCCCTTGCCCAGGGCCTCAAAGAGGCGGGCGGCCACACCGGAGTGGGAACGCATGCCGATTCCGACCACGCTCAGCTTCGCAATGCCTTCCTTTTTGATGATCTGGCCGGCGCCGATTTCTTTCACGATCTTGTCGAGCACGTGGCCCATTTTTTCAAGCTCGTCGCGGTTCATGGTGAAGGAGATGTCCGTCGTGCCGCTGGCCGAGACGTTTTGCACGATCACATCGATCACCACACTGGCTCCGGCCATCGCGATGAAGATGGCGGAAGCCGCCCCCGGCCGGTCGGGCACGTTGGTGATGGTGACCTTGGCCTGGTTGCGTTCCACGGAGATGCCGCGCACGACGACGTTTTCCAATCCGGGCGTTTCTTCTTTCACGATGGTTCCTTGGTTATGGTTAAAGCTGCTGCGGACGGCGAACGGGACCTTGAATTTTTTGGCGAATTCGACCGAGCGGGATTGCATCACCTTCGAGCCGGAACTGGCCATTTCCAGCATCTCGTCGTAGGCGATCACATCGATCTTGCGGGCATTCGGCACGATGCGGGGGTCGCAGGTATAGACCCCGTCCACATCGGTATAAATTTCACAGATGTCAGCTTTGACCCCCGCCGCCACCGCAATGGCGGTCAGGTCGCTGCCTCCGCGGCCTAACGTCGTGATCTGGCCTTCCAGCGTCTGGCCCTGAAAGCCCGCAACGATGCAAATGTAACCATCCGCGAGATATTTGCGGATCTGGCGCGGCGAAATATTGGCGATCTTTGCCTTGGTGTGAATGCCGTCGGTGATGATGCCCGCCTGAGCCCCCGTCAGCGAAATGGCCTTGCCGCCCAGCGCATTGATGGCCATGGCCGTGAGCGCGATCGTGGTTTGTTCCCCGGTCGAGAGCAGCACGTCCATTTCACGGTCGGTGGGCGTTTCGGAGACCTGTTTCGCGAGCTTGATGAGGCCGTCGGTCACGCCGGACATGGCGGAAACAACGACGACCACCGAGTTGCCGGCCTGCTGCGTTTCCAAAACCCGGCGGGCGACATTCAGGATGCGCTCCGGGGTGCCAACGGAGGTGCCTCCGTATTTTTGAACGACGACAGGCATAAGACTAGGCGGTTTCCAAAATTCCCCGGATCGCGTTGAGATCGGCCTCGGCTTCCAACGGATGATAGTCGCCCGTGGTCATGGCCGTATCGGGATCTTTCAAGCCGTGGCCGGTAACGGTAAGAACGATACGCTTGGCTGCGGTCGAACCGAGTTTGAACAAACCGGCCACCGAGGCAGCGCTGGCTGGTTCGACAAAGATGCCTTCGTTGGAAGCCAGCCACTTTTGCGCGGCGAGGATTTCTTCATCGGTCACGCTGTCGATGGCACCGGTGCTCTCCGCCACTGCGGTATTCGCGCCCTGCCAACTGGCCGGGTTGCCGATGCGGATCGCGGTGGCAACAGTGTTGGGTTCCTCGATGACGCGATTTTCCACGATGGGCGCGGAACCAGCCGCCTGAAAACCCATCATGCGTGGCTTGGTCTTGGATTTCCCGAGTTGGTGAAACTCATTGTATCCCTTCCAGTACGCCGTGATGTTGCCCGCATTTCCCACCGGCAGGATATGCAGATCCGGCGCATCGCCCAGTTCCTCGATAATTTCAAATGAAGCGGTCTTCTGGCCCTCGATGCGATGAGGATTGATGGAATTCACCACCGCAATGTCGCGCAGCGTACCGAGCTCGCGCACTAGTCGAAGCGCTTCGTCAAAATTGCCCCGGATCGCAATGACCTTCGCCCCATAGAGATAAGCCTGCACCAGCTTGCCCGTGGCGATTTTGCCCGCCGGCAAAAGCACCGCGCACTGGATGCCCGCCCGCGCCGCATATGCCGCCGCCGCCGCCGAGGTATTCCCCGTGGAGGCGCAGATCACGGTCTTGGCCCCGCCTTCCACCGCCTTCGAGAGCGCCATGGTCATGCCTCGGTCCTTGAATGAACCCGTGGGATTCAGCCCTTCGTATTTGATGAACACCTCGGCACTGGCGCGTTCGCTCAGGCGAGGGGAGTGGATGAGTGGCGTGGAGCCTTCGTTGAGCGAAATGACCGGAGTGGCTTCCGTGACGGGAAGGTATTCGCGGTAGCGGCTGATCACGCCGCGGTCATGGAGAGGAGAGGGCATTTTACGAAAAAGTTTCCACGTGTAGGAGCGCCGGGGCGGCCTTCACGCCGGGCAGGGCGGCGATTTTTTCCACCGCCTGGGTCATCGCGGCAAAGGTGGCGTCATGAATCATCAGCACGAGTGGCACCGCGCCCTCCTCGTGGCCTTCCGGCTGGATCACCGAGAGAATGCCGATGCCGGCTTCGCCGAGGGCTCCAGCGATGCGCGCCAGCACGCCCGGCTGATCCTCGACCGAGAGGCGCAGATAATATTTGGAGACAGCTTCGCCCGAGGGCTGGCATTTGCCGTAAAGATCGTGGGAAGTGAAGCCGTAGCAGAAGCGCGGGCTCTCCAGCGCGATCGCCGCCTCGGCCAGATCGGCCACCACGGAACTCGAGGTCGGGTCCTGACCCGCCCCGCGTCCGTAAAAAAGACTCTCGCCCACGATGTCGCCGCGTACTGCGATGGCATTGTAGACCCCGTTGACCGAGGCCAGCACATGGGTTTTTGGAATGAGCGTCGGCACCACCCGCACCTCGATGGCATTGCCCGCACCGGCCTTGATTGTCGCCAGCAGCTTGATGCGATAGCCCAGCTCATTGGCAAAACGAATATCCGCCGCCGACACCTTCTCGACGCCCGCCACGTGGATCTTCGCCGGATCGAGCCAGAACCCATAGGCCAGCGATGCCAGGATGATGGCCTTGTGCGCCGCGTCCCAGCCGTTGATGTCCAGCGTGGGATCGGCCTCGGCATAGCCCAGTTGCTGGGCCTCACCCAGGGCCGGGGTGAAATCCATGCCCGTATCGGTCATGCGGGTCAGGATATAATTGCTCGTCCCATTCAGAATGCCGTGGATGCTCTCAAACCGATTGCCGACAAAAGACTCCCGCACCACCTTGATGATCGGAATGCCCCCTGCCACCGCTGCCTCGTAAAAGACCGGCACCTTGTGTTCGCGCGCCAGATGGAAAATCTCCTGCCCATGCTCGGCCAGCAGCGCCTTGTTGCCCGTCACCACCGCCTTGCCCGCCTTGATCGCCTTTTTGACAAAGGCAAGGGGAATGTCGATGCCTCCCATCAGCTCGACCACGATGCGAATGTCCTCGTCCGCCAGCAAGTCCTCCGGCTCGGATGTAAAGAGTTCCGCGGGTGCCACCACATCGCGCGCCTTTTTCAGATCACGCACGGCGATCTTGCGCACATCGAAACGCACGCCCAGACGCTGCGCGAGCAGGTCGCCGTTCTGCGCGAGGTTTTTGTAAACCCCCGCACCCACGGTGCCGAAACCTGCCAGACCTATGCCGATGGATTGAGACATGAAGAGCCGGACAGTATTTGCAAGCGGGCGGCGTTTGCCAAAGGGAAAATTACGCAAATTACGCAATCCCGCCCGATTTTGCCCCTAAGCCGGAAATCAGGGTGTTTTAAGAAGGATGCACTTGATCTGCGGGGGCAGGCGGGGCGAAATTGATCTAGACCCGTTGCGGAAAGGCGGTAGGGTCGCCGATTTCCTTTTAGTTATGAATCACCGACTCGCAAGAGTGTGCGAAGTGCTGAAGCGCGAGCTGGGGCTGCTCATCGTACGCGATATCACTTTTCCCGTGCCCCTGGTCACGATCAGTGGCGTGGATATCACGCCCGATCTGAAGCAGGCGCATATCCATGTCACCGCCCTGGGCACTCCGGCACAGAAACGCAAGGTGATCGCCGTCCTCGAAGACAACCGCGTCATGTTGCAAACCGGCATCGCCAGGCGGTTGACTCTTAAAAACACCCCCCATCTGCACTTCCGCATCGACGAATCCATCGAGCGGGGCTCGCGTGTTCTCGACATTCTCGATAACCTCGGGTTGGACGAGAACAAATGAACGCCACTTTTTCCGACATCGCAAAGACCCTCGCCGGGGCCGAAAACATCCTCGTCGCCAGCCACGTGCGCCCCGACGGCGACGCCCTCGGCTCCACCCTGGCTTTCACCCTTTACCTGCAGGGGCTGGGCAAAAAGGTCACCGCTTGGAACCAGGACGGCGTCACCGGCAAATACCGGTACCTGCCCTGCCACAAATTGGTTGGCGAACCGGAACTGCCCGCCCGCAAATTCGATGCTGTCGTCGCCTTGGACAACTCGGTCAAGAACCGCCTCGGCACCGTGCTCGAGTCCATCGCCGAAGCCGGGGTCTTCATCAATATCGACCACCACATCAGCAACGAGGGTTACGGCGATGTGAACTACATCGACCCGAGCGCTCCGGCCACCGGGCAGATCATCTACGAGTTTTTTGAAGATCAGGGCGTGACCATCACTCCCGATATGGCGGCCAACCTTTTCGCCGCCATTTCCACCGATACCGGATCATTCCAATACGCCGGCACCGACGAACGGACCTTCCGAGCCGCTGCCGCCCTGACCCAGGCCGGCCTGGAGGTGGGGGATTTCTCCCGCCAGATGTACGAGAGCCAGCCCCGCCGCCGTCTGGACCTCCTTCGCCATGCGCTCAATGAGGCGAAGTTTTCCTGCGACGGCGCCCTCGCGAGTTTCTCGCTTTCGCTCGCCGCCGTGGAACAATTGGGCGTGCTGCCCGAGGACAACGAAGGCATCATCGATCACCTTCGTTCGGTCGATGGCGTAGTCGCCGCCGTGTTCTTTGAGGAATTGCCCGAAGGCAAGGTGCGCGTCAGCGCCCGTTCAAAGGACCGGCGCGTCAATGTGTGCGAAGTCTGCGCCCAATTCGGCGGCGGCGGGCATCCGATGGCCTCCGGCGCGCGGGTGCGCGGCACCCTCGCCGAAGTGGAAGAGAAATTTTTAGAAGCTGTTTGTCATGAGATCCGTAACCGAAATTGATGGCGTCCTTTTAGTCGACAAGGCGCAGGCCATGACGTCCCACGACGTCGTAGCCATCACCCGCCGCGCCTTGGACACCAAAAAAGTTGGCCATTGCGGCACCCTCGACCCGCTCGCCACCGGCCTTTTGATCATCACCGTGGGCCGCGGCACCAAAATCCAGGACCTGCTCATGAGCGAGGACAAGGAATACGTCGGCACCATGCGCCTCGGCGAAGTGACCGACAGCCAGGACGCCGACGGTGTGGTCACCGAATCCAAGCCCGTCCCCGACCTTGCCCGCGAGCAGATCGACGCCGTCTTCGCTAAATTTCAGGGCGACTTTTACCAGATCCCCCCCATGGTCAGCGCGATCAAGAAGGACGGCGTGCCCCTCTACAAGCTGGCCCGGCAGGGCAAGGAGGTTGTGCGCGAGCCGCGTTTCGTCCGTGTCTACGCCCACGCCATCAATGCCGTAAACCTGCCGGAGATCGACTTCCGCGTTGTATGCAGCAAGGGCTTTTACGTGCGCACCTATTCTCACGATATCGGCCAGGAACTCGGCTGCGGTGCGCACCTGCGTTCCCTCCGCCGGACCAAGTCTGGCCGCTTCAGTGTCGATGGCGCCGTGACCGTCGAAGAGTTGAAGACTCTGCCGCGCGAAGAATTGATCGGGCGCATCCTCAGCCTGCCCGCCGTTTCCCGCCTGCGCGGAGCGTAAGGATTTTCCAGGCGGAATGAAAATTATCAACTCCATCCCGGAATTGGCCGATATCCCCGGGCCGCTCTGCGTCGCCATCGGGGTTTTTGACGGCGTCCATCTGGGCCACCAGGCCCTGATCCGCCGCGCGCTGGACGAAGCCGCGAAGATCGGCGGGTCCGCCGTCGTCCTCACCTTTGACCCTCATCCCGTGCGCGTGCTCCGGCCCGAGACCGCTCCGCGCTTGCTCACCTCCACCGAGCACAAGATTCACCTCATCGAGAAACTTGGTTGCTCGAATCTCCTGCTCCTGCAGTTCGACCTCGATTTTGCCGCCCAGCCGCCGGAGGTCTTTATCGAAAAACTCGCCGAATACGCCAAACCGCTAAAATCCATTTGCGTCGGCCATCAGTGGGTCTGGGGCCGCAACCGCGCCGGCAACATCGACCTCCTGCAAAAACTCGGAGCCCGCCTCGGCTTCGAAAGCATCGAGATCGATCCCGTCATGGCCGGTGGCGGCCTGGTCAGCAGTACCCGTATTCGCAAGGCCGTCGAGGCCGGTGACCTCACCGGGGCCAAGCGCATGCTCGGCCGCGACTACACGATTTTCGGCACCGTGCAGCACGGCGAGGAATTGGGCCGCAAGCTGGGCTTCCCCACCGCCAACCTCGCCGCCCACAACGAGCAATTCCCGCCCAACGGCGTCTATGCCGTCCGCATCACCCGCCCCGGCCAGACCTATAACGGCGTCGCCAACATCGGTTACCGCCCCACCGTTGAGCACAAACCCGAGCGCCTGCTTGAGGTCTATATCTTCGATTTTAACGAAACCATCTACGGCGAAAACCTGGAAGTCGATTTCGTGAAGTTCCTCCGCCTCGAGAAAAAATTCGGCGGCCTTGAGGAACTGAAATACCAGATCGGCTGCGACGTTGAGGAAGCAAAGAGCGCCCTGCGCTAAGACCTAGCCCAGCAAGGCCTTGCGCATCACTTCCACCGGCGCAGGCCGGCCAAACCAGATCTCAAACGACAGCGCCCCCTGGTGCAGCAGCATCGACAGGCCGTTGGCCGTCTGTGCTCCCGCCGCCCGCCCATCGGTGACCAGGCGTGAATCCCCCGTGGCATAGACCGTGTCATAAATCATCAGGCCCGGCCGAAGGAGATGCGCCGGGAGGGCCGGAGGATCTTCCGCCTTCATGCCCAGCGCACTGGCATTGATCACCAGATCCGTCGTGGCCAACTGCCGCCGCAGCGCCTCTTCCTCATGAGGCAGGGCCATGATCTTCGGAGAATTCAATTCCAGGGCCAGCGCCTCGGCTTTTTCAAAGGTCCGATTGACCAGCGTCAGTTGCGGGCAATCCTCCATCGCGCATTGCACCGCGATGGCTCGCCCCGCGCCGCCGCCCGCGCCGAGCACCATCACACGAAGGTCGCGCACATCGGCGGAAAATTCCTCCCGTACCGCGCGCAGCAAACCCGGCCCGTCTGTGTTGTAGCCGATCAGTTGATCGCCTTCCACCACCACGGTATTCACCGCCCTGGACCGGCGGGCATATTCGTCCGCTTCGTCCACTTCTGCGAGCACTCCGGCCTTGTGCGGGATGGTCACATTGGTGCCGAGAAACCCCGCCGCCGGCAACGCCCGTAATGCCGCCACCAGTTCGGGCGGTGTCACATGCAGCTTGATATACTGCGCGTTGATGTCGCACGCCCGCAGGGCCGCATTGTGAAATCCCGGCGACTTCGAATGCGCCACCGGATCGCCGAACACCGACAACCGCGCCGGCGGAGTCAGCCCGCGCAGCGCCGCGTCATTCGTGATCAGCTGCTGCGCGGTGAAAATACTCATGCCGCCAGCGTCGCCGCCTTGGCGAACCGCGAAAGCACGCGATCCCGCCCCAGCACTTCCAGCATCTCGTAAAGCCCCGGGCCCACCGACTTGCCGCTCGCCGCCACGCGGGCCGGATGCACGAGTTCGCCGGTTTTTACGCCCAGGGTGGTGGCCGTTTCCTTCAACTTCGCTTCGAGGGCAGGATGCGTCCACTCCGTCAGGCTGGCAAAGGCCTCGCTGAGCGACTTCAATCGATCCAGCGCGCCCGGCTTCTTCAGCTTCTCCAGCGATTCTGGTTCAATTGGAAAATCCTCCGTAAACAAAAATCCGATCCATGCTGGCACATCGCTCAGGTGCTTAATCTTCGGTTTTACGATGGCCAACGCCTTCTCCAGCGCCTCGTTCGTGCCGTAGTTGATCCCGGCCTTCTCCACGAAGGGCACTGCCAGCTCGGTGAAACGCGCCAGGCTCATCGCCAGGATGTGCTGTCCGTTCAGCCAGAAACATTTGTCGAGGTCGAAGATCGCGTTGCGGCGGTTGATCGCATCGAGGGCGAACAACTCACGTACCTCGTCGATTGTCAGCATCTCCCGATTTTCGCCCGGCGACCAGCCCAGCAGGCAGAGGTAGTTCAGTACCGCCTCCGGCACATAGCCGTTCTCCACGAAATACTGCACGCTCGATCCGCCATCGCGCTTGCTCAGCTTCTTTCCCTCGTGATTCAGGATCAGCGGGATGTGGGCAAACTTCGGCGGCGTCGCCCCCAGCGCCTGATACAGTTCGATGTGCTTCGGCGTGTTCGAAAGGTGGTCTTCTCCGCGGATCACATGCGTCATCTTCATCTCGATGTCGTCCACCACATTGACGAAATGAAAAATCCACGAGCCATCCGGGCGGCGGATCGTCATGTCCGGATGGGTGCCGGGATTCGACATGTCAAAGGCGATCTTCCCGCACACCTCGTCCTCCACCGTCACCGTCTTGCGTGGCGAGCGAAAACGGAACGATCCCTCGTCCTCGTAAAGATGCCCCGCGTCCTTCAACTGATTGAAGTGCTTTTCGTAAATGGCATTCCGCTCGCTCTGTTGATAGGGGCCAAAATCGCCTCCCTTGTCCGGACCCTCATCCCAGTCGATCCCCAGCCAGTTCAGCCCGTCATAGATCGCCTGGCGCGCTTCGGGCGTGTTGCGTTTTTCGTCGGTGTCCTCGATGCGCAGGACGAAGGTGCCTCCGTTTTTGCGGGCGAAGAGCCAGTTAAACAGGGCGGTGCGGCCGCCGCCTACGTGAAGGTAGCCGGTGGGAGAGGGTGCGAAGCGGGTGCGTACGGACATTTCTTGTGTAAATCTTGGCCAGAAGGTCTAAAACGTCATTCATGACTCTCCAAGCTCAAGTTGACAACGACATAAAGGACGCCATGCGTGCCAAGGACATGCCGAAGCTCAATACCCTCCGCATGCTCAAGGCTGCCATGAAGAACGCCGCCATCGAAAAACGCGGCGCGGAGGGGGTCTTGGACGACGTCGAGGCTTCAGCCATCATTCGCAAGCAAATCAAACAGCGCCAGGACTCTATCGAGGGTTTTGAGAAAGGCGGACGCCTCGAGTTGGCCGCCAACGAAAAGGCCGAAATCGACGTCCTCAACACCTATCTCCCTCAGGCCCTCTCTGCCGACGAAGTCACCGCCATCGTGAAGGACGCCATCGCCGAATCCGGCGCCACCACCAAACAACAAATGGGCGCAGTCATGAAAATCGCCTCCGCCAAGGCCGCAGGCCGCGTCGACGGCAAGACCCTTAGCAGCGAAGTCCAGAAACAGCTGGCTTGAGCACCAATTCCCCAGGATTGGCGGCCATCGTCGTGGCTGCCGGAGCGAGCCGCCGCATGGGTTTCGATAAACTCACCGCGTCCCTCGCCGGAAAGCCGCTCATCGCCCACGCCCTGGCCGCTTTCGCCGATTGTACCGAGGTCGAGCAGATCGTCCTCGTCGCCGCCGCCGAGCGCCTGGAGGAGTTTCGCGCCATCGCGCAGGAATTTCCCAAGGTCACCGCCGTCGTCGCCGGCGGCAGGGAGCGGGTGGAATCCGTCCTCGCCGGCACCGAGGCCTTTGCCGAGCCCCGTCCCATCTTCGTGGCCGTCCACGACGGCGCGCGCCCCCTCATCACCCCGGAAGCCATTACCGCCTGCTACGAGGCCGCCAAAACCTACGGCGCCTCCGTCAGCGCCGAACCCGTGACCGACACCCTCCATCGCGTCGACGACGAAGGTGTGGCCACCGAGACCGTCTCCCGCAAAAATCTCTGGCGCATGCAGACCCCCCAGGTCGTTGAGCTCGCCATGCTGAAGGATTTGCTCCAGGACGTCCACGAATCCGGCGGCACCATCACTGACGAAATTTCCCTCGTCCTCCGCGCCGGAGGCCGGGCCAAAGTTGTCGAGAACCCCGAAATGAATTTAAAAGTCACCTATCCGCGCGATCTGGCGCTGGCCGAAATGATTTTGCGCGAAAGAAAATGAAAACTCAGCTTACCACTCTCCCCTCCGGCCTGCGCATCGCGACCTGTGAGATGCCCCATGTTGAAACCGCCGCCGTCGGCATCTGGGCCGGCGTCGGAGGCCGCCACGAGCCCGCCCGTCTGAACGGCATCTCCCACTTCATCGAGCACATGCTCTTCAAGGGCACCGAACGCCGCACCGCCCGCCGTATCATGGAGGAAGTGGAAGGGGTGGGGGGCGACATGAACGCCTTCACCTCCGAGGAACGCACCTGCTACTACGCCGCCGCTGCGTCCGAGTTCTTCCCCCGTCTCTGCGACGTCCTCTGCGACCTGTACCTCTTTCCGAAATTCACCCCCCGCGAGATCGACCGCGAGCGCGGCGTCATCGGCGAGGAAATCCTCATGTACCGCGACGAGCCCTCCTCCCACGTGCAGGAGATGCTCAACGAAAATTACTTCCACCGCCACGCCCTCGGCCGCCCGCTGGCCGGAACGGTCCAGACCATCGGGAAATTCCAGCGCGACGATTTTCTAAAATACCGCACCTCCCACTATCACGCCGGCAGCACCGTCGTTTCCGCCGCCGGCAACATCCGCCATGAGGACGTCGTGGAGCGCGTCGCCGCGCTCATGGAAAAGCTGCCTAAGGCGCGCCCGGTCACCTTCGACAAAGTCACCAAGGCCCCGAAATTCCGCATCGCCATCGAAAAGCGCGACACCCAGCAGACCCAGTTGGCCATGGGCCTGCCCGGCCCCAGCCACCGCGACCCCCGCCGCTACGCCTTGCAAATCTTGCACGTCATTCTCGGCGGCAACGCCAGCTCCCGCCTCTTCCAGGAACTCCGCGAAAAGCGCGGCCTGTGTTATTCCGTCAGCACCCATCCCTCCAGCTTCGCTGACACCGGCATGCTCAACGTCTCCCTCGGCCTCGACCAGCGCAACGTCGACAAATCCCTCAAGCTGATCAAAGCAGCCTTCGAGGATATCAAGACCCGCGGTGTTCGTCCCGCCGAATTGAAACGCGCCAAGGAATACGCCGTCGGCACCAGCCGGATGTCCCTCGAACGCACCTCCAACCAGAACATGCGCCTCGGCGGCTCCGTTCTCGTCTACGGCCGCATCATCAACCCCGAGGAAATCCACGCCAAGCTTCGCGCCGTCACCGCCGACGACGTCCAGGCCGCCTCCCAGGCCTTCCTCAAACCCGAATCCGCCACCGTCGCCGTCATCGGCCCCGCTCCCGAGGAGGCAACGATCCGCGAGGTCTTGGGCAGCTAAGCCGCGAAAATTTTCTCGCGCGACTGTCCACTGAACATCTCCGGATTCCACGCGAACCACTCCTCCGTGGCGACCCCGTATTGCGCCACGATCACATTGCGATGCCGGCCGGAGCGATTTTCTCCGCCGCCATGGACCGCCAGCGAATGGATGGCCAGCACGTCGCCCGAGCCCGCCTCCAGATCGATCGCATCCGTGAGATCATAATTCTTCTCCTTGGCTTCCTTGAGTCGCCGGGCTTCGGCGTCGCCCAACTCATGCGTGCCGGGAATGGCCTGGGTACATCCGTTCTCCGCGTCCATCGGCTCCAGCGGAATAAGGAATCTTAGAAAACTTTTCGACTCCGCAGGGCAAATGTAGTGATTGGGATAATCCCGGTGCCATCCGATATTCGGCCCCACCACCGCGGCTTTCCTGGTGAGATTGGAAAAGTGGTAAACGATGTTCCTTGAACCCAGCAATTCTTCGGCCAGCGACCAAAGCCGTTCGTGCAAGATAATATCCTTGAGAACGGCAGACCACCCGGCCAATTCACCCACGATAAAAGGTGCGTCAGTTTTATCGGTGATTGACACCCCTGGATTCTGGATCTCTCTCAGATTGGAAAGAAAGGTGATATTGTCAGGACGGCACACCCCTGCGGCGATGTCGGCTAAAACAACTCCGACGGCCTCCCGTGCCCGGACGATCTCATCCTCGGAAAAGACCCCGGAAAATTTCTGAAAACCGTCCTTCTGGAAGGTCACCGCCTCAGGGAGTGGCGACTTTGCAGGAATAATCGACCGAAACGTGGAAGCGGTCGGGCACATTTGCGATGCGCCGGGAAAGCAGGACTTCCTCGGTCACCTTGCCCTTGGGCGAGGCGCCGTGAAAGATAGCGCGATATTTCGGGACCGTAAAAAACGGGAAATTGACTCGCCGGGTTTCCACCCAGGTGCGCTCTTTGATCGGAGTGAATTCTTTCCGAAGACTTTTGGTCATCGAGAGCTCGGCTGCGGCAGGCTTCTTTTCATTCACGGCCTTCATCGCGAGAGCCAGAGCTTTGGGATTGTCGGCAGAGGCACCGTCACAGCCGTGGCAAATTTCCCCTGATCGATGGCATGAACAACCTTCTCCGCATCAGCCCGGGCCGTGGTGGCATTGTAAACCTCGTCAGTATGGCCGATCGACACGGACAGAAGACAGCAAAGAGACGTAAGGAAAAGTTTCATCGGAACTATTTGTTGGTTTCGCCGCTCTTGAAAAAATCCCCGATGCCTTTGACGCCTTCTTTCGCCGCCTCTCCCAGCCCCTGGATCGCATTCTTCGCATCCTCCATCGCCTTAGCCATCTTCGCCGCCTGATAATCATTGCGCAGCGAAGCCAGTTGGCTCTTGTAGATGTTCGCCTTGTCATCCCCCTTGGCCTCCAGCTTGCCCACCTGCTCTTCCAGCTTTACGAAGTCCTTCTCGATGGCGATCTGCTTCTCCGCATCCGGCTTCGCCTGAAATTCGATGATCTCCTTCCGTAGCTTGTCGATCGTGCTTTGCGGACTGTCACAGCCCGAGATGAAAAGTGTGGCCAGGAGAGCGGATACGGCGAGAAGACGTTTCATGACTGGCGCAAATTAGCACACTACCGCCGCCACGCCCAAGCCTTTAGCTTCCCTCCCGCTCCGGACAGAACTTCTCGATTGTCCCTTTTTCCTTCTCCCTTCAAAGTCCTCCGCTTGGTCCCCCTTAAAACTTAATTCTTTAAACTTAAAACTTTAATGAAATCCCCCCTCTTCCGCGGCGAGGACGGCCGCAACTACTTCGTCACCTTCGTCCTCATCAGTTCCCTCTTCCTCCTCTGGGGCTTCTGCAATGGCATGATCGATGTCATGGACAAGCACTTCCAGGACAAGCTTCACCTCACTCGCGCCCAATCTGCCTGGGTCCAGTTTGCCCATTACCTCGGCTACTTCCTCATTGCGCTCCCCGCCGGCTGGATTGCGCGCAGGCTCGGCTACAAGGGCGGCATCCTCGTTGGCCTCGGCGTCGTCGCCCTCGGCGGCTTTTGGTTTGTTCCCGCCACCTTCATCGACACCTTCTGGGCCTTTCTCCTCGGGGTCTGCCTTCTCGCCATGGGATTGACCTTCCTTGAAACCGTGGCCAACCCCTACACCACTGTTTTGGGCCCCAGGGAAACCGCCGCCACCCGTATTAACCTCGCCCAATCCTGCAATGGCGTCGGCTGGATATTGGGCCCCGTCGTTGGCGGGCTCTTCTTCTACGGCAGCGGCAGCGTCGCCGAGAACCACCAGCGCCTTTACATTCCCTACCTTGGCATTGGCGTCGTCGTCCTCCTCCTCTTCCTCGTCTTCTGCTTCGCCAAAATCCCCGACCTCCAGACCGCCGGGATTTACGAGGAAGACGGCGGCAAGGATCTCACTTTTTGGCAGGGCCTTGTCGTTTGGAAGCACGCTCACTTCGCCGGAGCCGTGTTCAGCCAATTCCTCTACGTCGCCGCCCAGGCCGGCATCTTCAGCTTCTTCATCAACTACATCGTCGCCGACACCCCGCCCATTTCCGCCGGGACCGCCTCCAGTTGGTTCCTCGGCGGCGGCAACGGCGCCACTTTCCAGACCGCTAACAATCTTTATTTCATCAACGAAATGGGCGCGACCAAACTGCTGAGCTACGCCTTCTTCCTCTTTCTCGCCGGCCGTTTCATCGGCGCGTTTCTCATGAAAAAGTTTCCCGCCCATCTGATTCTCGCCCTTTTCGCCGTCGCGAATGTCGCCATGATGATCCTCATCTTCCTTCAGCTCGCCTGGCTCTCCGTCGCCGCTCTGTTTCTGAGCTTCTTCTTCATGTCCGTCATGTTCCCCACCATCTTCGCCCTCGGCATCCACGGTCTCGGCAAAAAGGCCAAGCTAGCTTCGTCCTTCATCGTCATGGCCATCATGGGCGGAGCCATCATGCCGAAGCTCATGGGCTGGGTCAGCGACCATTTCGGCCACGTCGAAAACTACTACGGCCGCATCGTCCAGGAAACCGCCACCGGCCATCTCAATACCAACCTCATGGCCCCCGGCTTCATCGTCCCCTTGTTCTGCTTCCTCATCGTCGCCCTCTACGGCCTCACCTGGCCCAAACTCAGCCAATCCGATTCCGCCCAGGTCTCCCTTGACCGCGGACACTAGCTAAAGGATCTTCTGCACCCTTAGCCAGTGGAAGATTAACCAGACCGTCTCCATCGTTACGACTACTTGTAGCAATCGATAAATTCCGCGCTGAGCCTTCACCGAACAAGCCAGCGGGATGGCTGCTGCCGCGCCAATCAGCGTGCCGATTGTCAGCGGCGTCGCCGTGCCCCAGTCAATCTGTCCCGCTCGTCCATAGATCAATGAAGACACCCCCAGCATCACCAGTCCAGTGATGACCTTGGTGGGATTCGCCACCGCAATGGGATATCCGAGCAGATAAACCAATGCGATCAGCCGCAGCAGTGCGCTATCCACCGCGACCACGCCCTCATAGAGACACAGCAGAAAAAACAACGCCGCGGCAAAGCGCGGAGGCATCACCGGTCTCTGCGGTGTCGCCGCCAGCCACCGGTCCGGCCGTAGAAAGACCAGCCCCAGCGAAACGGCCGACGTGATGACGATGATCGTCAGCATGTCCGGCGATGGAATACGAACCCCGACAAACGAACCCGCCACCGTCCCCGCTGCCGCTGCGAACAACAGCGGCACCGTCGCCTTCCAATCCACCGTATGCTGCCGCACGAAGGCCACCGCCGCCAGCAACCCCGCCAGCGCCAGGCTGAACCGGCTCGTCGCATTGGCCGCATCCGCCGAAAGCCCCAGCGCCAGCAGCACCGGGATCACCACCGTCACGGCCGCCCCCGCCGCGATGCTGAGAAAACCGGAGAGCAGGCCAATGAGAAATGCGAAAACCGGGGACCAATCCACCCGCCGAATGAGCCCGAACCAGCCGCCTGAGACAAGCGCAGACACTCTCGACCGCCGCATCGTTTGTTCAACCAAGGCAGCTGGCTTTGTCAGCCCAACTCGGCGCAGTTCCTATATCGGCGCTCTCCCATTTTTTTTGAAAATAAAGGATGGGACGAAAGATGTCCGGGTCGCTATAAAAGATGACGGCGATGAACACACGACACCTCCTCGATCGGGCCGTCCTGAAAGTGAGCGGCGAAGACATCCGCCTCACCGGAAACTGGCAGCCGATCGAGTGTGTACAGAGTATGACCGCCGAACTCGCCTTGGAACTCGGCGTCGCGGAGTTACGCCTGCGCCGCTGCCGGGACGTCGCTGAAGTCCTGGAATTAATGGAGCGGGAAGCCGAGTCCCGGACTCCCGACCACGGCGACGGCCAGACCTCGCTTTTTGCCTAGGCATTCCGTCAGAAAGCGGATTGAGCTTCTCGTCATCCAGCGGATAGATTCGGCGGCTTGAATCGTGCCCGGATACATCGGCGGCCAGATGCCCGTCTGCCATTTCGGTTTTCCCGCATGGAAAACATGGAGGAGATCGGGCCGGTACTCTACCGCGCACACATCAACATCCTGGCTCGCGGATGAAGAAACTGCTCATATACATCGTTCTGGTCATCATTGGCTGCGCCGTGGTCAAGTGGCTGCAACCCACCCCGGCCAAGCCCGGGGAGTTACTTGCTACCGAGCCGCTCCAGAGTTTTGCGCCATGGTTTCCCAGGAGAATCAATGGATTCACCATGTTCCCGGTGGCCTCGTATGAACTGGACGGCCGGGTGCTTTCCCGCTGCCTCTACTCGGATGATCAGAGCGATGTCTCTCCGGTGGATCTTGCCATGGGCTGGGGACCGATGAGTCGCGATAGCTGGGCGGAAAAGGTGTCGGTTTCCCAAGGCGGGCGGTTCTACGAGTGGACGTACGAGGACAGATCCCTGGATAAGAAAAAGATCATCCAAAGCTCCGCGAATGTTCACATCATCCCCGCCACTCCGGAGTTGAAGCAGTTTCTCTGCTCGGTCCTCCCCGGCCAGTATCTTTCCCTGAAGGGCAGCCTTGTCTTCGTTTACGGCGAAGACGGCTGGCACTGGATATCTTCAATGAGCCGTAACGACTCAGGAGACGGTGCCTGTGAACTTTTTTACGTCGAAAGTGTGCAGGTCTTTCAGCCCGGTCAGTCCGTACCGGCCAACGCGGCCGCGACGCCCGTTCAAGGGAAACCGGCCCCGGCGGCAAAAATTGCGCCTCGCTCGTCGGATAGAGTGACGAAACCAGTCGAGGTCGTGTTGCGCTCCGAGCTTGAGGTACCACTCAAACACGGCATCCTGATCATTCCGGCCCACGCAAAGATCAGCATCCTTGGCCGAAAGGGCGACCAGACGAATGCTCGTTATCAAGGCATGACCTTCTGGATACGAACGAATGACATCCCTCTTTGAGCACGCGTCGGAGAGCAGAGAGTGCGCAGCACGGGGTTGGGCTGCTCCCCTTTGGCGGAAAAGTCTAAGGCTTTGCATCAGAAAGCAGGATTGAGCTTTCCCGCAACCGCCCGTTAGATTTGTCCGCTTGATGGTAAAGGCGACACTTCAGGCATTGCTCGGCGCGGACGGCGTCACCACGCATACCAGCGGGGAGACGACGCAACTTGGCGTGGACTTGGCCGCCGAATTGCCACGAGGTTCGGTCCTCAGCCTGGAAGGCCCGCTCGGCGCGGGAAAAACCCAACTTGCCTGCGGCCTGGCCGCCGCGCTCGGCTGCGAAGCCTCCAGCCCAAGCTTCGCCATCGTGCACGAATACGCCGATGGCCAGATGCCCGTCTTTCATTTCGATTTTTACCGCCTGGAAAGCGCGGAGGAGCTGGGCCCCGTCGGCTACGACGACTGCTTGGGTGAGGGGTTGGTCATCATCGAGTGGGGCGACAAGTTTCCCGAGATGCTTCCGCCCGGCACCGTGCGTCTGCGTTTTGAACTTTTGCTCGACGGTGGGCGGCGCATCCGGGGAGCCGTGCAGCCATGATCCTTGCGCTCGATGCCTCCGGTGCGGCTGGCTCCGTGGCCTTGGTGGAGGATGAGGAGACCGTGCGCGAAATCGCGGTCGAGACCCCGCGCGGGCGCGGCGGCGCCTTGTTCGCCGCGCTGGAGGAAATTCTTTCCGGCGCGGGCCCCTTGGAACGCGTCGTGGTGGGCATTGGTCCCGGCAGCTACAACGGCATCCGCTCGGCCATCGCGGTCGCCTGGGGCATCGCCCAAGCCCGCCAGATACCACTGGTCGGCCTCTCTTCCCTTCTGGGCTTGGATGAGGGCGACTACTCCGCCGTCGGTGATGCGCGCCGGGGACAATTTTATCTGGCTGCGATTCGTGACGGAAAATTCGTTCGCGAACCGGGGTTACTCGAGCAGGCGGAACTTTTGCAGCAGCTGGAACCGGGCCGGATTTATGTGCCCGAGGCTTTGGAGATTCTGCCGCAGGCCACGGTGCGCGCGCCGGACGCTACTCGATTGGCGCGCCTAGGCCGGCGGCTGGAGCCAGCCCAGGCGGGCCTGGAGCCGCTCTATTTGAAACCGGCCCACATCACGAAGAGCAGTCGGCCGTGATCAAAATCCTCCGGCGCCTCGCGTTCCTGGTGGTTTTCCTGGTCATCGCCGGGTTGGTCTTTCTCTGGTTCTGGTCCCATCCCGCTCAAACAAAGCCGGGTGCATTGCTCGGCACCGGACCGGTCCAGCGCATTCTTCCCGGCCAGCCTATCGAACTGGCCGGTCATGCCATGCTGCCCGTCGCATTGTTCCAGATCGATGGCCGGGTTCTGTCCCGGATGACCTACATGGAAGGTCCGGAAGCAAAGCTGTCAACCCTCGATCTTGTTCTCGGTTGGGGCCCTCTCGCCGGGGAAGGGGAGGCTGGCCAACTGCAATTTGCCCAAGCCGCCCGCTCTTATGCCTGGAGCGGGAATGCACCACCCTTGGACGACCTCGCGATCCGGCGGAACAGTGCCAACATCCACATCATCCCGGCCACCCCGGAGGTGAAGGCGGCTTTGGAGGCAGTCCAGCCCGGAGCCCATGTCTCTCTGAAGGGCGAATTGCTCTGGATTTTCAATCAATCAGGCTGGCAATGGAAGAGTTCACTCACCCGGGACGATGTCGGCATCACCGCCTCGGAGATCTTCTATGTGCGAAAAGCCGAAGTGTTCGCCTTGGGAGACATGCCACCTCCGCCACCGGTGGCGGAAACAACCGTTGCGCCAGATATCGTGGCGCCGCCTGTGTCGAGCCCCACTCGGCCGCCCAGACCAGCCGCTCATCTTAGTCAGCCGCGCCAGAGAGAAGTGAAATTGAAGTTTCCGCTCTACGTCCTGCTGAAACACGGTTCCATGACGATTCCCGCCAAAGGAACCATTGTCATCCTCGAACAGCGCGGAGAAAATACGAAGGCCCGCTACAACGGCCTGACGTGTTGGGTGGAAACCCGTGACATCCAATAATGGATGTCGTCGAAGAGGGGGGCGCAGCGCGCCGCCACGACAGTGAAAGCCACTGGCCCGGCGGCGCGATACGGTGAAGGGTTATTTCGTCGCGGCTGCGGCGAGGACGAGCGGCTCGGGAGGCGTGAGCGCCTTGGCGAGCGAAGCGAGGCCGCGGTATTTCTTACCGGTCTTCTTGACCATGCCCCGAGAGACAAGGTTTTGAAGCTTTTCGTAAGCGCGGAGGCGAAGCATCTCTTCACCACCACTGGCGGCATTGCGAGCGCGGAGGCGTTCGTGAACGACGTCGAACAGCTGTTTGAACTCGAAACTGGAGCCTTTTTTGGAAAGGGCGGCTACCAATTCTTCAGTCACCAAATCCGGAAGACGACGAGAGAACGCACTTTTTCTTTGCATAAGCATGAGGAATCAGCTTACCACACCAATGGCGTGGTGTCATGGAGAATTTTGATCACTGGCCCCGGATGCCACCGTGCCCCTTGTAATTCCCCCCGTTTCCCGTCAGCTTCCCCTTCCAGGTCACCTTCACCTACTTTCGCCCCCCTTTTCCTCCTCAAAATCATGAAAATACCCCGCCTCCTCCCTCTTGTCCTGTTTTCCGTATTTTTGCTGCCGACCGGGTCACGGGCCGCAGACAAGTCCCGGATTGATCCAAAGGCGTTGGAATGGCTCAAACGCATGAGTTCCACTCTGCAGGAAACCAAGGCGTTTACCTGCGACACGGAGAGCATCGTCGAGGTCCCGGCCCAAACCGGCCAGTTTCTCACCCTCTTTTCTCGCGCTCAGGTCGCCCTGCAGCGTCCGAACAAACTCAAGGCAAAACTCGCTGGCGAAGCCCCCGCCTTCGATTTCTACTACGATGGCGCCACCGTGTCGGCCTTCGCCCCGGGAACCAAGGCCTATTCCTCCACCAAGGCGCCGGGCACCATCGACGAGATGCTGTCAGGGCTGGAGGAGGAAACCGGCATCCGTTTCGCCACCGCTCCCTTGTTTGTGAGCAATTCCTACGCGGCTATGACCAGCGGGCTTACCAGTGGCGTGGTGGTAGGCCCGACTGTCGTCCATGGCGTGACCTGCGAGCATCTGGCCTTTCGCGCGCCGGGAGTAAATTGGGAAATCTGGGTCGAGGCCAATGCCCGGGCTCTGCCCCGGCGGGTGGCTGTGACCTTTACCGACCGGACGAATTTTCCGCGAACCATCGTGGAGTTCAAGCGCTGGAACCTGCGCCCGTGGTTGTCTCCGGGATCATTTGTCTTTCACCCGCCGGCCGGCGCCAAAGAGATTCCCTTCCTTGCCGTTTTGAAATCCAGCGGTCGCTAACCTCGATTCACCATGAAAAATTCTTTCATTTCCCTCGTAGCGGCGCTCTCCACGGTCGTCCTTTCCTCTCTGCAAACCGCCTGCGTGAGCGGTGGCTACTATGGCCCTGCGCCGGTGTATCGCAGTCCGGCTTATGTAAGCTCATGGGGTGGCACCGGCTTTTATGGCGGAGCGGCCTATCGCGGACCGTATAATAACGCAGGCTATTACAACGGCTACCGCGGCGGTTCCGCATCGTGGCACAATGGCTCCGGCAGCGCGAGCGGCTGGCGCGGCGGCTCGGCTTCATGGGGCGGTGGCTCTGGCAGCGCCTCCGGCTGGCGCGGTGGTTCGGCTTCGTGGGGTGGAGGCTCGGGCTCCTGGTCGGGTCCGCGGGGCGGATCAGGCTCCTGGCATCGATAGCTCCTCGCGTCCGGAAAAATTTCTCGCGGAAGTGAGAACGTAGAGGACAGTAACGCCCGATGGCGATGGACATTCGTTACGCGGTGCAGAATACGGCCGGCATGAGACGCCGGACATTTTTGCGGACGAGTTCGCTGGCATTGGCGGCCGTGTGGTCCAGCCGGGCCTTTGGCGCGGTGACCGGAAATCCTGTTCTCTCCGGCTATCCTTTTACCCTTGGTGTGGCCTCGGGTGACCCGACGGCGGATGGGTTTGTCATCTGGACGCGCCTGGCGCCTGTGCCATTTGAGCCCGGTGGCGGCATGTTGCCTGAGCCTGTGCGAGTGGGCTGGAGGATCGCGGAGGACGAGGAAATGCGCCAAGTTGTGGCACAGGGAGATACGGTCGCCGTGCCGGATTGGGCGCATTCCGTACATGTGGAAGCTCATGGGTTAAAGCCCGACCGCTGGTATTGGTATGAGTTTCGAGTGGGAAATGAGATCAGCCCGCGCGGACGGACCCGGACAACGCCGGCGGATGGCCAGATGCCCGAACGGCTTAAGTTTTCCTTCGTGTCATGCCAGCACTACGAGACTGGATTTTACACGGCGTACAAATACATCGCGGAGGAAAACCCGGATCTGGTGGTGCATCTGGGGGACTATATTTACGAGAGCAACAAGAAGGAGCCCGTGCGCCCGCACCGGAACAAGCAGGTAAAAACGCTGGAGGAATACCGCTCGCAATACGCGCTCTACCGCACCGATCCCGACTTGCAGCGCATGCACGGTCTGGCGCCATTTATCACCACGTGGGATGACCATGAGGTGAAAAACAACTACGCGGGGGGTGACGATCGAAGTGAGAGCGATCTGGCTCTACGAAGCAATGCTTACAAGGCCTATTACGAGCACATGCCGTTGCGTCTTACCTCCCTGCCGCAGGGGCCGGACATGCAACTCTACCGCCGGATTTCTTACGGCGCGCTGGCGAATTTCCATGTCCTGGATACGCGGCAATATCGGACGAAGCAGCTTGAGGGAAAAGACGCGATGAAACAGGCGCTTGATCCGAAAGGGACCATCCTGGGCGACAGCCAGCGCAAGTGGCTGCTGGATGGATTGGCGGGTTCGGCCACCACCTGGAATGTCCTGGCCCAGCAGGTCCCGATGGCCCGCATTGATGCAAAGGTGGGGGTGGGGGAAGGCTACTCCACGGACAAGTGGGCTGGTTATGAGGTGGATCGCCGGGCGGTCATGCGGCATCTGCGCGAGCGGAAGATCACCAACGCAGTGGTGCTGACCGGCGACGTGCATAAGAATTTCGCCAATGATCTGGTGGACGATTTCGATCAGAGCCAACCCATGCCGGTGGCGACCGAGTTTATCGGGACTTCGGTGTCCTCCGGCGGGGATGGCGACGAAGACAAAGCGCGGTCCGCCGAGTTTATGAGCGAGAATCCGTTCATGAAATTTGCGAATGCCGAGCGTGGTTACGTGAGTTGTGAGGTAACGCCGAAGCTTTGGCGCACGGACTATAAGGCTCTGGAATATGTCTCCAAACCGGGTGCTCCTTGTCATACGCGGGCATCCTTTGCGGTGGACCCAGCAAAGCCGCAGTTGCATATTGCATAATTCTTAGGAATTGAAGCCCCGTGGCGAAATTGCTTTCTTCACCGAAGTCATGCGCCGCTGCTTCTGGTTTCGTTTTTTCACCCTGGCCGGGTTGATCCTTGGCGGAACGCTTCATCTGACCGCGCAGCAGCCGGCCACTCCGCGCCAATTTAACGAGGAATTTGCCGTGTCCGTTCCGGCAGGTTGGACGGAGACGACCTTGGTTTCCGCTCCGCCGGATCGCAGCGCTCCCGGAGACCCCTTTCAGAACCCTGACACACTGGCCATTCTCCTGCAGGCCAAGCCCGCGGATGCTTCCCGCAACGCGCAGGTTACGATCCTGCGCGACTATTCCTTCGGTCCTTATCTGAATCACATGGCTAAGCGCGATATTCAGATGCTCCTGAGCGAAGTGGCCATGCTCAAGGGTTACCGGACTGAAAAGTTCAGCAGCAAAGGATCGGACAAAGGTGTAAAATGGGTTCTTTTAGGTGAGGTCGTCGGCATCTCACTGGAGGGTCATCGTCGGGTGTTCTCCTGCATCGCTTTCAAACAAGAGCAGAAATATTCGGTTCGCGTTCACTTCGAGTATGACGAGACGGACGCGCAAGCCCGTTCTGAGATTGATACGCTGATCAATTCGATCACCTCGAAGAACGTGCGCATCGCCGATGCTCTTTCCGGTCAGGCGTCGATGGAGGCTGTTGCACAAAGCACTCCGGCGCCTTCACCTCCGGTGGCCTCTTCCGGAAATTCTTCCACGGACCCAGCAGCCACAGGTACTCCGAAGGCCCCGACGGCTTCAACCTCTCCGCCGCCCGTTGCGGCGGGCCCGCTTTCGGAAAAGACCCGCCTCTTTGTCGAAAAATACCGCAACTCTCTCGTGGTCGTTGAAGGCCAGCAGGGCAAGGGTAGCGGCTTTGTCTGTCTGTTGGATGGCCAGTCGACCGTGCTTACAAACACGCATGTGCTCGCGGGCAACCCCCAGCCTCGATTCACGACCATGGATGGCATCAGCCTCCAGCCCACCGGGGCTCTTCTCGGGGTGGATCACGATATCTGCAAGCTTGCGGTACCCGACGCTGCCGCCAGTCTTGAGGTGATGGGCGCAGGGGATATCCCGAAAATCGGCGACGCTATCGCCGTCCTCGGAAACTCCGAAGGCGCCGGCGTGATCAAGCCCCTCGAGGGGACCATCGTGGGCATCGGGCCTAATCTCATCGAGGTCAACGCGCCCTTTGTCCCGGGCAACAGCGGCAGCCCAATCATCCATTTGGACAGTGGAAAGGTCATCGGCATCGCCACCTATCTCATCATTCGCAAGGTCGATGAAAGCAAGGCCGATGGCATGGGGACGGATGTGCGGCGGTTTGGCTATCGGATCGACAGTGTGAAGGCTTGGGAGCCTGTCGTCTGGCCCCGGTTTTATGCCCAGGCCGACCAGGTGAAGAAGATTCTCTCCGTGGGCGAGGAATTTGCCCAGTTTCTCGCCTTTCTGGAGGACAATAAGCGTGGTCTGCCCTCATTCGGCAACAGCGGGGTTCGACGCGCGGTGGAAACCTTTCAGAACCGTCTGACGAGCAGCCGCCGGATGAGTGAGGCGGATATGGATGCTTCGCGACGCGAGTTCCTGGGCAACCTCCGAGTCGCCACCCGATCGGACCTTGCGACTTTCGACAACCGTACCGCCTATGACTACTTCCGGCGCCAGGTGGCGGATGAGACCAGGTTCCGTGACGCGCTTTACCAAGCCTTCACCAAGGCGCTCGACAGAAGATAGCGTTAGGTTGCCTGCTCCGATTAGGGCAGAGCAAAAGCCTGTTTCAGAAACTTCACGGCCTCATTCCACGATGCCTTGTCCGCTTTTTCGTTGTAGGCGACGTTAAGGCCGAACTCAGCGGCGACTTTGTCGGCGTCGGGGTTGGTGAAGCCGTGTTTGGCTTCGGGATAGGAGATGAATTTCAGGTCGGTTCCCTTCATCTCATTTTTGAAGGTGGCGATTTGTTCGGCGGAAATGAAGGAGTCATCCGCGCCGTGGCAGACGAGAATTTTGGCTTTTACCGGAGGAACGACCGGAGCGAGACCACCTAACGAGCCGTGGAAACTGATGACAGCGGCGAGGTCAATCCCCTGCCGCGCCATGCTCAGGACGGTGGCGCCGCCGAAGCAGTAACCGATGGCGGCGATCTTGTCGGGGTTCACGATGGGCTGGGTCTTGAGGGCTTCCAGCGCGGCCTGGAAGCGGGTTTTGGCGGTGTCGGCATTTTTGGTTACCTCAGCGACGAAGGCTCCGGCCTCCTTGGGGTGACTGGCGGCTTTGCCGTCGCCGAACATATCCACCGCGAGAGCGGTGTAACCGAGGGCGGCAATCTGTTTGGCCCGGGCGCGGGCGTAGTCGTTCAGGCCCCACCACTCATGCACGACGAGTACGCCGGGACGCGGACCGGAGATGGCGTCGTCCCAGGCGAGGAAACCTTTCATGGTCGTGCCATCGGCAGAGTAGGCGAGTTCCCTGGTCTGAATGGCGCCAAAGACGGTTGAGGTCAGGCTGACGGCGGTCAGGAGGCTACAGAGAAAATGACGGGAGATCATCGGACGGTTTTTAGAAGGTTTGTTGTTAACAAAATCGGAGCATACGCATTCGGTGGTTCTATGATATACGATCCAGTGCGACTGTGAAACGCTTGCTGAAAATTTTGGGAGTTCTGCTCGGCCTGGGGGTATTGGCCGGGCTCATCGCAGTCATTGTGGCAGCGGTCATGCTGTGGCCGAAGTATCAGGACTACCAAAAAGTCGCGGATAGCTTTGATCTTAATGAACTCGATGCCATTCCCGCGATCTCGGAGGTTTTCGATAATGCGGGGAATCGCTACAGCCGGCTGGCGGGCGAGGTGCGGTATGTGGTGCCGCTGAAGGACATCTCGCCGTTTTTCATCAAGGCGCTGATGGCGCGGGAGGATTCGCGGTTTTATGAGCACCATGGGGTGGACTACATCGGCATTGCGCGGGCGGCTTCGAAGAACTTCAGCGCCGGGGGCGTGAAGGAGGGAGCGAGCACGCTTACGCAGCAGTTGGCCCGTAACACGTTTGCCCTGGGCGATGACAAATGGCGGCGCAAGGGCATCGAGGCGCTGCTGGCGCTGCGCATTGAGAAAAGCCTCAGCAAGGAAAAGATCCTGGAGGCGTACTCCAACCGCATCTACTACGGTGCGGGCTTGTACGGGATCGAGACGGCGTCGCGGGCGTGCTTTGGCAAAACCGCGAAAGACCTCACGCTCTCGGAGGCGGCGATCCTCGCGGGGTTGATTCGCAGCCCCAATCGGCTGAGTCCGCTGGAGGATACGAAGACCGCGCTGGTCCAGCGCGATCAGGTACTGGCGCGGCTGGAAGAGTTGAAGATGATCACGCCGGAAGAGGCCCAGGCGGCGCGGGCGGAGCCGATGCCGCTGGGCAAAAGGCTGCCGCCGCCGGAGCAGGAGAACTATGCGATCGATGCGGTGATGCGCGATCTGGCGATCCTGATTTCGCCGGAGGTGGTGGCGCGCGGGGGCTTGAAGATTTACACGACCATCGACCGCCGGTTGCAGTTGATCGCGGAAGATGCGGTGGATGAGAAACTAGCGGCAGTGGAAAAGGAGAAGGATTGGAAGCATCCGGTGCGGCCGGAGAATACGGAGGGGCGGAGCAAGGAGACGCGTTCGCCTTATGTGCAGGGTGCGCTGGTGGCGATCGACAATACGACGGGCGGCATTCTCGCCGTGGTGGGCGGCCGGAATTTTGAGGAGAGTCCGTACAATCGCGCCATCATTGGCAAGCGGCAGATCGGGTCGACGTTCAAGCCCTTCGTTTATGCGGCGGCGTTTCAGCATGGCATGGTGCCGGGGACGTTGGTGGATGACTCGCCGATCGTGGAGGGCGATATCGCGGGGCTGGCCACGACATGGTCGCCGGAGAATTCGGATGGCCAGAACGAGGGCCTGCAGCCGGTGGCGTTGGGGCTCATCCGTTCGCGCAATACGATGACGGTGCGGGTGGGGGAGTATGCCTCACGCGCGGCGGTGCGGGAATTGGGGCTCAAGGCCGGCTTTGAAAATGTGCCGGACATGCCGGCGATCTATCTGGGCGCGTTTGAGACGACGCTGAAGAACCTCACGGCGGCGTACACGATGTTTCCCAATAACGGACTGCGGCGGCAGCCGTTCATCATCGATTACATCGTGGATCGCGAGGGCAAGACGATCTACAAGTCGGCGCGGGCGGAGTTGCAATGCCTCCAGCCGGGCGTGAACTATGTGATGAATGTTCTGCTGCGCGATGTGGTGGAGAAGGGGACCGCGGCCTCGGCCAAATCGCTGGGCCTGAAGGTGCCGGCGGCCGGCAAGACGGGAACGACGGATGATTTCAAGGATGCCTGGTTCGTCGGCTATACGACGCGGGTGACGTGCGGGGTGTGGGTGGGGTTTGATGAGCCGCAGCGCATCGCTTCGGGCGGCTATGGGAGCAAGCTGGCGCTGCCGATCTGGGTGGATTTCATGGAGCAGGCGGCTTCGTTCAAATACGAGCCCACGGAGTTTGCGGCGGGGCCGAATTTGCAGACGGTGGATCTTTGCCGGATGTCGGGCGATCTGGCCACGGAAGGGTGTCTCAGCGCGGGCACGGTGTATCGCGCCAGTCTCCCTTCGGAGATGATTCACCGGCAGACCTGTCCGGTTCATGGGCCGCGCATTGTCGCTTCACCCTTTGCGGGACAGTCGTATTATACTCAACCGGGGACACCCTATCGTCCGCCGGGCGTGGTTTCGACCTATCCACCACGGGCCACGGCTGCGCAGAGCACGACGACGTCGAGTTATCCACAGGCACAGCAGCAACCGTATCGGCCGCAGGGTGCGTATGTGCGGCATCGGTCACCGTTGGCCACGTATGCGAGCGAACCGGCGCCGGTTCGGCAAACCACGCAGACGCCGCGCGCGGTGCAGGCGGTGCCGGCGGGCGAATTGGATGCGCCGCTGGAGGAGCCCTATCGGGTGATCCGCAAGCAGGATGGGTTTATTTTTCAGAATCAGTAACTAGATCCATGGCCTCGCGCAAAGGCCGAAGGAATACAGGTGCCTCGCGCAAAGGCCGCTAAGGACGCAAAGGGGGATCAAAGGCTGACGGAGTCTTGTTTCGGCCAGTGTGCCCTGCGACGACGCGCTTCCACCCTCTTACGTGGGCAGCTACATGGGGGCGGGAGGTTAGTCTTCGGACTTGTCGCGGCCGGCGAGTTGGGAGGCGCGGACGAGGGCTTCGCCGAGGAGGCGGGCTTCGACGGGGCTCATCTCGTGGGCGTTCTTCACTTCGAGCGAGGTGATGTTGGTGGCGAAACTGGTGCGGGCGTAGATGGCGGGCGCATTGGGCGCGTGGCCGAAGGGCAGGATGGTGACGAGTTCGTCGCCGGTGTCGCAATTGACGTCCTTGTTGATGAGGGGAAGCTTCTGCTCGTTGGCGCGGATGGCGGAGACGTGCTCGTTAAAGCCGAGTTCGCCTTCGCTCAGGCCGGTCCGGGCGAGCTGCTGCAAGTCGCTGAGGGGGTTGCCCTCTTTTGGCAGGAAGGTGGTGCGGATTTCCTCGTTGGTGAGCATCACGCGGGTCTCGTAGGTGCCTTTGGCGGTGAGGCTGCGGAGGGCATAGGCGTTGTTCACCATGATGCGGGCAGCGGGAACCTGATCTTTCAAAGCGCCGGCGAGCGCGCGAAGAGTGACGGGGGAATCGGACTGAATAACCATATTTGCAGAGCGCCGGAGGCAGGCCTTCGAACAAAGAAGGGGGTTCCGACTGCAGGGAAAATAGCAGGTTTTTCTCTGGGGAAAAGGAGAAATGTTACGATTTCGTAACATTTGGGACCTCTTGAATGGGTCCAAGGGGGCGTGCGTTTAGTCTGTCAAAATTCGGTGCATACTCCATCTCGCCATCTCGTTTGGTTGCCCCTGCTTTTTCCTCCCGTCTATAGCTTAGGCGTGCAGTTTTCGAGAATGTCGACTTGACAACGGGTGAGTGCGGTAAGATTATCTTACGTACGGTAATGAGCACTCACATTTCACGAACTGAAACCGAAAAAATACTGTTGGAGGCCCTTGCGACTTTGGCTGGCGAAAAATGCCCTAAAGAAGTTTCTCCAGATCTAAATGTCCTTGAGGCTTGGGCCCTCGACTCCTTGCATGGGATGGAGTTGGCGTGTGATCTAAGTGCAAGGCTAAAAATCAACATCCCTCTTGAGGACAATCCACTCGTAGCCGAAGACGAAAAAACCGGCGGGCGACGGGCGCGAACAATTTCCGAAGTTGTCGATTATTTAATAGCACTGGCGGGCTAATACTCTTTTATGGATTCCACACACAAGTCGCTACCTGAAAGACTGCGTCTGGCTCGGGAACAGGCGGGCCTATCACAGGGACAAATCGCTCGAATTATGGATTTGCACCGCCCCACCATTTCAGAAATTGAAGCTGGCCGCCGAAAAGTAAGTGCCGATGAAGTTACTGCTTTTGCTGAGCATTATGGTGTAGGTGTTTCTTGGCTGCTTAATGAAAATAGTGAAGAGGATCCAGTCATTGAACTTGCCGCCCGAGAACTATCTAAGCTAAAAAAGGAAGATCTTGATAAGTTTCTTCGTATCCTTCGCTCAATGAGATCGAAAAAGAGCTAGGCAAGCATGACACCTCGCGAAAACCTTGCTCGGATTGCATTGCGGACGGCTCTGGAGACACGTACAAAAGCCCAGAAGAATTGGACCGATCCAATTTGCATTTATGACGTGGTTGAATCACTTGGGACCGAGGTATGGTTCGTTGGAGGATCGAGCTTTTCGGGGATGTATGCCAGAGGATATGATCGCCTATTTATTCCTTCTGAGCGACCGATAGGGCGCAAAGCATTCACGTGCGCACATGAATTCGCCCATCTCCTTTTTGGTCACGGATCGCGCGTCGAAGAGCTGGATTTTGACCGCTCGGATCATGACGTGCCTGAAGAGGTGTTGGCGAACATCTTTGCAGCATATCTCTTGATGCCTAGGCAGGCGGTCTTTGAGACCTTCGAGCGACTAGGATGTGAACCTAAAGCGGCTTCGCCAACCGACGTTTATGCCGCTGCAAGTCAATTGTGCGTCGGTTATGAGACTCTGATCAAACATATGCGTTGGTCTCTAAAAATGATTTCGCATCCAAGGATGCTGGAACTCCTCTCAATTTCCCCAAAAGAGGTTAAAGCTTCCCTCTTGGGGAATACGTCTTCTCTTCATTTAGTGCTAGTTACCCAGTCATGGCATAAAATTGCTATTGATTTAGAAGTAGGAGATTTTGCGATTCTTCCGAAAAACAGTCACCTTAATGGCTGCTCCTCAAAAATTTGCGGAGAGTGTGCCCAAGGCACGATTGTAGAGGCAGTTAGGCCCGGGTTGACGCAAGCTATTGAGACAAACGGACCTTGGTCGGCGATGATCAGGGTCAGCCGCCGACAGTTCACTGGCCGCGGCGCATACAGACACCTCGAGGACCCCGATGAAAACTAATCTACCATACACAATCGCCGGATCTAATCTTTCTCTCGTTTGGGCCGAGGCCTTCCTTCATACGCTACGAGGTGGAGACTCGGATTGCTTGGTAATTGCGCTAAGAGACTTTTCTGGCTCTCTGCCCGATCAAGACAAAGATATAGCTGACACTTTGGATCGCTGTCTTAAAGAAGGTAGTATTCCCCTTATCGCACAAACAGCATTTACAATTGTGCCGTACGATAGATGGCTGCGTACCGGAAAACCTGATATAGTGTCGCTCGGCGAATGGTACCTAAACGAGCTTTTGCCGCGTCTCAAGGCTCGTTGTAGCAAAAATCGACATGGCACCTACTTCGAGCGACTAATTTCTTATTCTGGAACTCGGTCGATAAAAGGAAAGACAGAACTGAAAACGGTAAATCAACTTGAATTCGCAATATCACTGTGGAAAAAGAGCGAGCTCAAGGGCCGTCGCCCGCGTCAGTCGGCTCTGCAACTATCGTGCTTTGACCCCGCCAAAGATCATACCGGAACAGCGCTGGCCGGATTTCCTTGCCTGCAGCAGATTAGCCTTACCTACCACGAGGAGGGAACGCTTGAGATAAACGCGTTTTACCCGACGCAATACATTTTCGATAGGGCGTACGGAAACTATTTAGGTTTGTGCCAATTGGGTCACTTCCTAGCGGAACAAATGGGTGTGCGGTTCACTGGCTTCACCTGCTTCATAGCACGGCCAGAATTGGGATTTGGGACCAAGAAACACCACAGTGATTTAATCCAATTTCTGGAGACGAAGCTTCAACCATCAACGGAAAGCTAGGTTTCCTGAAAAACAATGACCTCATATGTCTAAAGGAATGTTGATCGTGTTTGAAGGAGTCGACGCATCCGGAAAATCGTCATTATCAACAGCCTTTTGCAATAAGCTGGTTGAAGATGGTTATCCAGCTGAAATAGCCACATTTCCGGGCAAGGTTCCGGGGACCCTTGGGGAGTTGGTATATAGGTTGCATCATGGCCATATTAAGGAGGGAATCAAATGGTTGACTCCTGCCAGTCTTCAAGCTCTTCACGTCGCGGCTCACCTTGATGCCATCGAGCGAATTATAGTTCCAGCGCTTATGGGCGGAAAATGGATTGTGCTTGATCGATTTTGGTGGTCAACGTGGGTTTATGGAATTGTGGGTGGGATAGAGGAGGCAGTTTTGAATTCTTTAATTGAAGCTGAGCGCCATTTTTGGGGTCCTTGGCAACCTGACGCCCTTTTTCACGTAAGCCGAACGACTCCCTTGCGCGCAGAACCAGAGGGGAAGTGGAGGGAACTGAAATCCGAATATCTGAATCTTGCTCGTAATGAGGAGGGGAAGTATCCGATTCTTACCTTAGATAACGAAGAGAGCGTATCGAGCGCCCTGATTCGCTCTTACAAATTCATTGGCCTTGAAACTTAGAAACCATTCGTTGCCCAGCCCCTTGAAAAAGGAGCAACTGCAACAGCAGCTGTTTCCATCTTCAACTCTGGTTGTCCGGAGTTCCGAGGATGTGAATTTCGATTTTCTCCGACCTCTAAAACCCACAGTTGTTTTTGCCACCTATTGGCGCTTTGCTGTGGAACGCCAGGAGATATTTTTTCGCCGACTTCGCAAAACTGCGCCTCCTTGGTCGCTGGATACGGTACTCCAAGAACACAAGTTTACGAACGCCTATCGTGCCATTGATAGGGTTAGTCAGTTTCTGATTCGAAATGTCCTCTACAAAGGGGAGCAATCTGCGAAAGAGATTTTCTTCCGAACGCTTTTGTTCAAATTCTTTAATAAAATTGAAACTTGGGAGCTATTGATGAGTGAATTCAAAGAAGTGTCCTACGCAGATTTCTCTTTTGAACGTTACGATAAAATACTCTCTGAAGCCATGGCTGCCGGGCGCCGCCTATACTCGGCAGCTTATATCATGCCCTCAGGAGGCCCTAACTCTCCATATCCGCGCAAACATCAAATGCATTTAAATTTGCTAAATCGTATGATGCGCGAGGAATTGCCATCCAAAATTGCTGATAGCAGCTCTATGTCTAGAGCTTTCTCCCTAATGCGATCTTATCCAACGATTGGAGATTTTTTGGCATATCAATACGTCACAGACCTTAATTACAGTAACCTAACTGATTTTAGTGAAATGGAATTCGTTGTACCGGGGCCCGGGTCGCTGGATGGAATAAGGAAGTGCTTCTCGGATCTAGGAGGACTTACTGAAGCGGAGCTAATTCGGTTTATAGCCGAACGTCAGGATGACTGCTTTGCTGCAGTTGGAGTCAAGTTTCCAACGCTCTGGGGGCGCCGACTTCAACTGATCGATTGTCAGAACTTATTTTGTGAAGTGGATAAGTACGCGCGGGTTGTCCATCCGGAATTTTCAGGAATGTCTGGTCGGACCCGAATAAAACAGAAACTTAAACCTTCCATGAAGGAGCTAGAGATTTGGTTGCCGCCAAAATGGAATATTAATAAATCAATGGGTTCCCCTCCTAAATATGTTCCATATTCTTGATGCCGATACCGCTGACGAGCTTTGGCAGTTTGCGGCGAAATGGTTCATGGATGGGGTTGCTACTGCGCAGACAAGTAGAAACGGAGAAACCTCAGAAGTACTGCATTCCGCATTAAGCCTTCGCAACCCAAGACAACGCTGGATTGCATCCAGGGTTCCTTCAATGAATCCTGCATTTGCAATCGCGGAAGTTATTTGGATTCTGCGCGGACGTAATGACTCAGCCTTCCTTAATTTCTTCAACCCCCTTCTACCTAAATTCCAGGGCGAGGACTCCACCTATCATGGAGCATATGGATTTCGCATTCGAAGCCATTTTGGAATCGATCAACTTAACCAAGCCTATTTCGCGCTTCTAAACAACCCAGACTCCAGACAAATTGTACTCCAAATTTGGGATTCGGCTTCCGACCTCCCATTTGAGAGCGGGTTGCCTAGGTCTCCAGACGTTCCCTGCAACATAGTGGCTTTACTAAAGATTCGGGATGGCCGCCTTGAATGGACACAGATTATGCGGAGCAACGATCTATTTCGTGGTCTTCCACATAACATCGTCCAATTCACGACTATGCAGGAGGTGCTTGCTGGATGGCTTGGTTTGGAGGTTGGTTCGTACAACCATTTTAGCGATAGCCTTCATCTCTACAGTAACGACGGGGAGGTTCGGGACCGCATTCAATCGGTAACAATCCCTCAGAATAACGATAATTTATGTCTATCGAAAGAGATATCCGACCGCGTGTTTTATCGACTGTCTGATCTTGGAGATTTTTTGATATCCGAAGACTACGATGCCAATAAAATAATAAAGATATTTGAGGAATCGGAAATGCCTTTGGCCTATCAAAACTTTGGCGTAATCATGGCTGCTGACGCTTTGCGAAGGAGGGGGGAACCTGTCGAGGTGAGCCGGGTGATGACCAAATGTTCTAATGATTGCCTTTCCGAGATGTTTCGGCGTTGGTGCGATAGAAGGAATGGCAGAGTGCAGGTTTCAACTCCTTGATTTCCGACTTCACGCCGCACGCCAGAAGAAGCGGCACAAAGCCGCACCAAATTTTCGTCCGCTGATTCGCACTTTCGCAGACAGCGATGAGGTTGCCAAATGTCTTCGGTGCGGCGAGAGGTGCTGAGGATTTAGGGGCCAAGGAGCGGCCCTTGCAGGCCGCTTTTCTCGTTTTGAATTTTAGAAGCTTGAGGCGTCTTATTTGTAGGAAGCCTGCGAGCCTTTGATGTCGCGCTTTTTGATCCAGGGCATGAGGCTCAGTCAATCTATGCCGTCTTCCGACGGCGGGCGGCGGTATAGCCAAGCATCAGCGCACCGAGGCCCAGCAAGGCCCAGGTGGTGGGCTCGGGGATCGCGTTGCTGGTGGCGGTGAGGATGGTGTAGCTGCCCAGGCCGTCGCGGTTGCTGAAAGCCTCCGCGGCCTCGTCGCTGAGGAAGTAGCCGTAGGAAAAGGCACTCGTATCGGTGGCGGTCTCCCACGCCGTACCGTTCCACACCTGGAATAGCCCCTGCGCGATCAGCCCTTCGATCTCTGAAACCCGGTCACTAAAGAGCGCGATATAGCCGCCATTCAGGCGGATATGATTGCCCGTGCCCCCGGACTCCGAAAAGGTGAGACTGCCACCGAGCTGGATCAACCCGCCGTCCTCGATGGTGAGGGTGGAGTTTGAGCCGAACACGCCAACCTTGAGATAGCCGGAGGTGGTCCAGGTGGCGTCGTCACCCGTCACGGTGACTTCACCACGGCTGTGAGGGCCAAAACCGACATCGCTGTTGACGGTGGCGACGATGCCGGCCTCGATCCTCATGGAGCCTGTACCCGACGCCCCGATCATCATGCCGCCGTCGTTATTCCAGGTCCCGCCGGTGACCAGCACGGTACCATGAGCCGTGCTACCACCTCCCACCTGGGCGCCGAAGTTGCCAGTGCTCGTCACCAAACCCCCGCTGATATTCAGCGTGCCATTCGAGTTTGTCCCCACCGAGATCGCCGCGGCGTTCCACGTCCCGCCGGACACCGACACGATGCCGAGGCCGGTCGCCGTGGGAGCGATTAACACTTCACCGCTTGTTAACAAACCGCCCGAGAGATTCACGGTGCCGTCGGATGGCCCGGAGGCCACCCTGATCTGGCCCGCGTTATTCCACGTACCGCTCGTCATATTGACCACCGCATTGGCGCCCTCCTCCTGCCCAATGACCGCAGACACATCCGTGTTGAGCCCCTCCAGATGTCCGCCCGAAATATTGATCGTGCCGCGCCCCAGGAAGGTGGTGCCCATATGCAGCGAGACGAAGGTCCCCGAGACACCCGCTGACACATTGGCCGTGCCCGAGTTGATGTAGGCGGACGTCTCCGAGGTGGGCGCTCCATTGTCCCAGTTTCCGTCCACGTCCCAACTTCCCGTGGTGGCCGTCCAGTTGGAAAAGTCCTGCGCCGTCATGGGCAGCAGGCTCGCGAGCAGAGCGGCCCCCAGCAGCGACCACACGCGCCGGGGCATGCTTGCTGCACGGGCGGCATATTGAGGAGTGAGGGTGCGAAGAGGTTTTTTCATGCAAATGGTTGTGGATGCGCGCGTGTATAGCGGGAATGCACGGGGGTGAATAGACCTCTAAATAGGGGGGGATGTTTTTTTCCCGACGATGCCCCAGCATTCTTAGTTTGAAATTGGAAGGCGGGGCATGAAAAAAGCGGCCCTTGTGGGGCCGCTTTTCTCGGTTTGAATTTTGGAAGCTTGAGGCGTCTTATTTGTAAGAAGCCTGGGAGCCTTTGATGTCGCGCTTTTTGATCCAGGGCATGAGGCCGCGGAGGCGGGCGCCGGTCTTTTCGATCTGGTGCTTTTCGCCAGCCTTCAAGAGGGCGTTGTATTTCTTGTAGCCGCCTTCGTATTCGGCGACCCAATCCTTGGCGAACTTGCCTTTTTGGATGTCGGTGAGCGCGGCTTTCATGCGCTTCTTGACGCCGGCGTCGATGATCTTCGGGCCGACGGTGACGTCGCCCCACTTGGCGGTTTCGCTGATGGAGAAACGCATGCCGGCGATGCCAGCTTCGTTCATGAGGTCAACGATGAGCTTGAGCTCGTGGAGACACTCGAAGTAGGCCATCTCGGGAGCGTAACCGGCTTCGACGAGGACTTCGAATCCGGCCTGAACGAGGGCGGAGGCGCCGCCGCAAAGAACGGTCTGCTCGCCGAAGAGGTCGGTCTCGGTTTCTTCCTTGAAGGTGGTTTCGATGACACCGCCGCGGGTTCCGCCGACGCCCTTGGCCCAGGCCAGAGCGATCTTTTTGGCGTCCTTACCAGGGTTCTGGTAGACGGCGATGATGGCGGGGACGCCCTTCCCTTCGGTGAACTGACGGCGAACGATGTGGCCGGGGCCTTTCGGGGCGACCATGATGACGTTCACGTTTTTCGGCGGGACGATGGTTTTGAAATGGACGGAGAAGCCGTGGGAGAAGAGGAGGGTCTTGCCGGGCTTGAGGTTCGGCTCGATGTCCTTCTTGTAGGCGGCGGGCTGCTTGGTGTCGGGCAGGGCGACCATGATGACGTCGGCGAGTTTGACGGCCTCGGCGGTATCATAGACCTTGAAGCCGTAGTCTTCGGCGACCTTGCGGGATTTGCTGCCGGGGTAGAGGCCGATGATGACCTTGGCGCCGCTCTCCTTGAGGTTGAGGGCGTGGGCGTGGCCTTGGGAGCCAAAGCCGAGCACGGCGAGGGTTTTTCCTTTGAGGACCTTAAGGTCGGCGTCTTTGTCGGTATATACTTTTGCGGGCATGGGTAGAGCGTTGGTAGGTTCGGGGAGGGAAAATCAGGGTTTGTTGGAACGGGGCAGGGCGACTTTGCCGGTGCGGGTGAGTTCCTTGATGCCGAAGCGATCCATGAGCATGAGGAACTTGGAGATCTTGCCGTCGGTGCCGGTCATCTCGATGGCGAGAGTGTCGGGCTGGACGTCGATGATCTTGGCGCGGAAAATGTCGCAGATCTGCATGACCTCGGGGCGGGTCTTGGAGGTGGCGGTGACGCGCAGGAGCACGAGCTCGCGGTCCACGTATTCCTCGTCGCGGAAGTCCTGCACGTCGATGACGTCGACGAGTTTCTCCAGTTGCTTGGTGACCTGCTCGAGCACCTTGTCGTCGCCGCGCACGACGATGGTCATGCGGGAGGCGGTGTGGTCGAGGGTGGGGCCGACATTGAGGGTATCAATGTTAAAGCCGCGTCCGCTGAACATGCCGGCGATGCGTGCGAGGACGCCGAAACGGTTTTCAACGAGGATGGAGATGGTGTGGCGCATGAAATTGGCGAGCCGGGTATTTTGTCGGGGCGGGTGGGCGTCGTCAAATCGAAACCACGGCCGGACCCTGGGTTAGACGGGGGCGGGGTTGCTCTTGAGGAGCTTCTCGACGAAGCCGGTGTTGTATTTGCCGGCGCGGAAGTCCGCGTTTTGCATGATGATCTGCTGGAAGGGGATGGTCGTCTTGACGCCGGTGATCATGTACTCGCTGAGGGCGCGGGACATGCGGGCGATGCAGGCGCTACGGCTGGAGGCGGTGACGATGGCCTTGGCGATCATTGAGTCGTAATTCGGCGGGATCGGATAACCGGCGTAGGCGTGGGAATCGATGCGGACGCCGCGACCGCCGGGGGCGTAGTAGAGCTCGATCTGGCCGGGGCTGGGCATGAAATTGTTGGCAGGGTCTTCCGCATTGATGCGGCACTCGATGGCGTGGTGGCGCGGCTTGGCATTCACGACATAGTCGGAGAGGTGCTCGCCGGCGGCGACCTGGATCTGCTGCTTTACGAGGTCGCAGCCGTAGACTTCCTCGGTGATGGGATGCTCCACCTGGATGCGGGTGTTCATCTCCATGAAGTAGAAATTGCCGTCGTCATCGACGAGGTATTCCATGGTGCCGGCGTTGGCGTAGCCGACGCTTTCGGCGAGAGCGATGGAAGCGGCGCCCATCTTTTCGCGGAGTTCCTGGCGGAGGAGCGGGGAGGGACATTCCTCGACGATCTTCTGATTGCGGCGCTGGATGGAGCAATCGCGTTCACCGAGGTGAACGATGTGGCCGTGCTCGTCCCCCATGATCTGGAACTCGATGTGGTGGGGGTTGACGATGAACTTCTCGATGTAGACTTCGCCGTTGCCGAAGGCCTTCTCGGCCTCCATGCGGGCGGAGTTGTAGCCGGAAATGAGGGAGGCTTCGTCGGTGGCGATGCGCATGCCGCGACCGCCGCCGCCGGCGACGGCCTTGATCATGACAGGGAAGCCGATTTTCTTGGCGACCTTCATGGCTTCCTTCTCGCCATCCACGGTGCCGTCGCTGCCGGGGGAGACGGGAACGCCGGCGGCGCGAGCGCAGTCGCGGGCGGAGTTTTTGTCGCCCATGAGCTTAATGGCGCTGGCCGGTGGCCCGATGAACTTGATGTTGCAGCTGGCGCAGACTTCGGCGAAGTGGGCGTTCTCCGCGAGGAAGCCGTAGCCGGGGTGGATGGCTTCGGCGTCGGAGATCTCGGCGGCGCTGATGATGCGGTCGATCTTAAGATAACTCTCGGAGCTGGGAGCGGCGCCGATGCAGATGGATTCGTCGGCGAGCTGGACGTGCAGGCTTTCGGCGTCGGCCTCGGAGTAGACGGCGACGGTCTGGATGCCGAGCTCCTTACAGGCGCGGATGATGCGGAGGGCGATTTCGCCGCGATTGGCGATGAGAATTTTCTTAAACATGGGCGATGACCGGCACCGGAGGCCGATGAAAGGCTATTTGACCCGGAAGAGGGCCTGACCGAACTGGACGGGTTTGCCGTTTTCGGCGCAAACCTCGACGATGGTGCCGGCGACTTCGGCCTTGATCTCGTTCATGACCTTCATGGCCTCGACAATGCAGACGACGGTGTCGGGAGTGACGGTCTGACCGGTGGTGACAAACGGGGCAGCTTCCGGTGAAGGAGAGGCGTAGTAGGTGCCGACCATGGGGGACTTGATTTCCGCGAGATGCGAAGTGTCGGGTACGGCGGCGGCGGGTGCTGCTGCCGGGGCGGGCGCCTGATGCTGGAAAGTCGGGGCGTGGCCGCTGGTGACGATGCGGGTGACGCCGTCGGCTTCAGCCGTTTTGAGGGTGATTTTAAAACCTTCACGCTCCATTTTGAAGACGGCGACGCCGTTCTTCTTCATGAGGTCAATTAGTGTGCGAATCTCTTTTAGGTCCACGTTTGAGCAAATTTGAGGAACGTTCAGGCTGGCAGGATGGAGAGAGCGGGTCAAGAGTTTCAAGCGGAACGCCCTTTACAAAGAGCCGGTGATATCCCAAATTCACCCTTCCTCTTTTTTATGTGGTTGCTCATTCCTGTATTAATAACTCTCCATGTGGCCGTTTGCCTGCTGCTCGTTCTGATCGTGCTGATGCAGCTGCCGCGCAGCGAGGGCCTGGGCGCCGCCTTTGGCGGAGCCGTGACTGATAACATCTTTGGCGCACAGACGACGCATGTGCTGGCGAAGTTCACCGTGTGGCTGGGCGTAGCGTTTTTTGTGATCACGCTGGCGCTGGCCATGGCGTATTCCCGGCTGGGCAACGGCTCGTCGAAAATCGGCAAGGAACTTTCCAGTGCCGCCATTCCGGCCGCAGTAGCCAGCCCGACGCCGGCCGCAGCCGCGACTCCTGCGGTGGAGGCAGTGACCACGCCGGCTCCGACAGCGACGCCCGCTGAAGTGGCGGCTCCTGTTGTTCCAGTGGAAACGGTTGTTCCCGCGGCGACCCCGACTCCGGCGGCCGCAGCCACGCCGTAAGGCCAAGCGGTGAAAATCCTTCGCACGGTGGCGGCGGCACGAGCCCACCGCCGCGCCTGCGGTCATCCGCTGGTTTTGGTTCCCACGATGGGGGCCTTGCATGCGGGACATGCGGCGCTGGTCGCGAAGGCCCGCCGGCTGGCGGGGGAGGAAGGGACGGTGGAGGTTTCGATTTTTGTGAATCCCACCCAATTCGGGCCCAAGGAGGATTTCGGTTCCTATCCAAGACGTCTGGCGGAGGACGCGGCGCTGTGCCGCTCGTTCGGGGCGGATGTGATTTTTGCGCCGTCGGTGGAAGAGATGTATGCGCCAGACCGCTCGGTTTTTGTGGATGAAGGTGCGCTTTCGGGCGTGCTCTGCGGAAAATCGCGGCCGGGGCATTTCCGCGGGGTGTGCACGGTGGTGGCGAAATTGCTTTTGATTCTACAGCCTGATGTCGCCGTATTTGGCGAAAAGGACTGGCAGCAGCTGGCCATCATCCGGCGGATGGTGCGCGACCTGAATATCCCGGTGAAAGTGGTGGGGCATGCCACGGTGCGGGAGAAGGACGGACTGGCGATGAGTTCACGCAACCAATATTTGACGCCGGAGGAGCGCACCGTAGCGCCGGGCATCCAGGCGGCTTTGCGCAAGGCGGCGGGACAAAGTTCGGTGGGGGCGGTCCTGAAAACCGGGCGGAAGTTGATCGAAAAGATCCCGGGGGCGCGGCTGGATTATCTGGAACTGGTAGATGCGGAAACGCTGGAGCCGGTCAAAAGCTTGCGGGGAAAGATGCGGCTGGCGACGGCGGTTTTTCTCGGCAAGGCGCGGTTGATCGATAACATCGGGGTGCCAGCGCGCGCATGAGAGAATTTGATTTTATCGTCATCGGCAGCGGCATCGCCGGGCTGTCCTTCGCGCTGAGAGCGGCGGAAAAGGGTTCGGTGGCGCTGGTCACGAAGCGGCGGCTGGTGGATTCCAACACGGCCTGGGCCCAGGGGGGCGTGGCCTGCGTGGTGAGTGAGGATGATTCGTTTGACCTGCACATCCAGGACACGCTGGTGGCGGGAGCGGGCCTTTGTAATGAGGAGGCGGTGCGGGCAGTGGTAACGGAAGGGCCGACGCGCATCGCGGAACTGGTGGAGCTGGGGATGCGCTTCGACGGCAAGGACGGCGAGGATGGCGAGCGGGAACTTGATCTCGGCATGGAAGGTGGCCATTCGAAAAGGCGCATTCTGCATTTCCAGGATACGACGGGATTTCAGATCGAGCGGACGCTGGTGGATCGCATCGGCGATCATCCCAATATCACCGTGCTGGAAAATCATATGGCGGTGGATTTTTTGACCACGGGCAAGCTGGGTTACGCCATGCAAAATGCCTGTGTGGGCGTCTATGTGCTGAATGAGACGAGCGGCGAGGTGGAGACGCTGCGCAGCGACATCATCGTGCTAGCTTCGGGCGGTTGCGGGAAAGTCTATCTCTATACGACGAATCCGGATGTGGCCACGGGCGACGGTGTGGCCATGGCCTGGCGGGCGGGAGCGACGGTGTCGAACATGGAATTCGTGCAGTTTCATCCGACCTGCCTGTATCACCCGGAGGCCAAGTCCTTCCTTGTGTCGGAGGCAGTGCGGGGCGAGGGGGCGATCCTGGTGGACAAGAAGGGGCGGCGCTTCATGGAGAAGTATCATCCGCAGATGGAACTGGCGCCGCGTGACGTGGTGGCGCGGGCGATCGACGCGGAGATGAAACGGACCGGCAGCAAATGCGTGTATCTGGACATCACGCACAAGCCGGCGGATTTTTTGAAGGCGCGTTTTCCGTCCATTTACGAGACCTGCCTGAAGTACGGCATCGACATCACGAAGCAGCCGATCCCGGTGGTGCCGGCGGCGCATTATCAATGCGGCGGGGTGAAGACCGACCTGAATGGAGAAACCACCCTGCGCGGGCTGTATGCCATCGGGGAGGCGGCGTGCACCGGTCTGCATGGGGCGAACCGGCTGGCGAGCAATTCGCTGCTGGAGGGGCTGGTGCTGGCGCATCGGGCTTTCGAAAAAACCACGCGGAGCCTTAAATTCCGGGAGAATTTCACCCTGCCGGAGTGGCGTCCGGGCCAGGTTCAGGATCTGGATGAACTGGTGGTGATCTATCACAACTGGGGCGAAATCCGCCGGCTCATGTGGGACTACGTGGGAATCGTACGGACGGATAAACGTTTACAGCGGGCGGCGGCGCGACTGCGGAATCTGCACACTGAAGTGCAGGAGTTTTACTGGAATTTCAAGGTCACGACGGAATTGCTGGAGTTGCGAAACCTGGTGACCGTGGCATCGTTGATCGTGGATTGCGCGATCAGCCGAAAAGAGAGCCGGGGGCTGCACTATACGCTGGATTATCCGGAAACAGATGATGCTAAGTTCCTCAGAGAGACGACGATGCGCCGGACCTGACGGCTTTTTGATTGCGGCATGACCTTCCCCCCGACATATTACGCGCTTCTTTAGGCAATGAAATCTGCTTCAGCAATTTTGGCGGCACTGATGCTGACTGCGACATTGAGGGCGTCCGAGGCACAATCTCCGATCTCCTCGAGCGCAGATTTCCAGAAATATGCCATGAGGCTGCGCGAGAAGGCCCTGATCAAGGTCGAGCCGGAAGTGGTGGCACCGACGGCGACACGGGCGGGGTTCAACAAATATCCCTGGAAACGCCAGATCGTGACGACGGTCTTTTGGGTGGGCGAACGGCCGACGGTGAACAACCCGGTGCCGAACCATAAAAGTTCGTGGGATGCGAACTGGGCGAACAACTTCGGTGGGTACGATAACCCTGATCCCAGCCAGCGGCGCAATTTCATCCCGGTCAAGTTTGTCCCGAGGCAGAACCCCTTTTACATCGCGCTGCCGTATAACGACGTGACCCGGGGCACGACGAAACCAGAGTCCCGCAAGGTGATTCCGTGGTTCAAGCAGGCCTTTGAGCGCCCTGGCAAGACGGTGGTGAAGGGCCGGTGGCTGGCGATCAAGCACGGCAACCGGATCTGCTACGCGCAGTGGGAGGATTGCGGCCCCTTCCGGACCGACCACTGGCAGTATGTTTTTGGCAATGAGCGACCGAAGCCCAATCTGAACCAAGGAGCCGGTCTCGATGTTTCGCCCGCGGTGCGGGATTACCTCGGCATGGGAAATAAGGACGTGTGCGACTGGAAGTTTGTGGATGCGAAAGATGTGCCGCAGGGTCCCTGGACCAAATACGGCGACAACAATACCTTTGTGCTGCAGAAGCGCGGGGCGAACCTCTTCATGGTCGACCGCAACAACGCGCATAGCGCGCGGCGTTAAGAACCGGTCAAGCCAGAGCCCCGAGAGCCGCCGTGCGGCTGGGGAGGATGGTGAGGAGGGACTTAAAGCCGGAGATTTCAAACACCTCCATGACCATGGGCCGGGGGGCGCAGATGGCGAGCTGGCCACCCTCCGCATCGACTCGCTTCAGGGAATGGAGGATGGAACGCAGGCCATCGCTGCTGATGTAGGTGAGTTTTTCGAAATCCCAGAGGAATTTACGCACACCCTCGGTGAAGGCGGCGGAAAAAGCCTGGTCGATCTGTCGGGTGGTGGAAGTATCCAGACGGCCATCAAAAACAAAGATGGTGATGCCGTTTTGGTCCAAGCGCTCAATATTCATGAAGGAGAAGGAAGCGAATGTAGCCGCCGACAGAGGAAAGGCAAATGCGCGTTGACACCATTTTATCCGATCCCCATGGTTCGCGCCGTGGCCATCTCCCTGACGTCAGAAACCCTAGGAAAGATCACCCTTATCCGCATGAGTGGGCGGCTGGATGCCCATGGATCGATGCAGGCGGAACCGCTCTTGCAGCCCATCCCAGCATCCGCAACGGTGGTGCTGGACCTGAGCGGGGTGGATTACCTGAGCAGCGGCGGCCTGAGGATTTTTGTGGCTTTGTACAAGAAGCTCGGTACGCAGGGGGGGCGGTTGACCATGGCGGCGCTGCAGCCCTATTGCCGGGAGGTGTTGCGAGTTTCCGGGATGGAACAGCTGTTTTCCATGAGCGATACGCTGGAGGAGGCCATGGCTGGTCTGGGCGAGGCCGCGGAGATTTGCACGCGACCATGCGGAAAATTCGCGTTTCACAAGGGAACGAGCGAGCCGGGCGGAGTGGAGGTACTGGGCCGGATTGACGATGTGCTGAATGCGAACATGACACCGGATCGCATCCGCGCGAAGAGGTTCTCCGCCAAGGAATATTCCTTTGGGTTGGGCGCATTGGGGCCGGATGTCGAGTCGGTGATGCCGTACCTGGGGGAGATGGCGACGATGGGCGGCACGATGGTGTGGCTGCCGACAGACGGGAACGATACCCCGGATTTTCTGGTGCCGCGTCACGACAGCGACGAGGTGGTAATCCGGACGGGGTTCAATGTTTCGATCAAAGGGCGGTTCAACGAATATGTGGAGTTCGAGGCGAACGAGCGGGAGGGCGCGACGGTGACAGAGATTTATCGGGCCCTCTTCGATCTGGCCCGGGAGCGCAGGCCGGACTACCGGGGTGCCTTGGCGCTGGCAATGCGGGCCGAGGTCGGACGGGCCTTTGGTTGCGGAGTGATCAAGTCCCCCATTCCAGCTAACGCGCCGTCCAATGGCCGGCCGTTGACCGATCCGGCCAATTATCGCGATTGGTTCGAGGTGGACGAAAAGCCGAGGCACCGTGACGTGACGGGCTTGATTTGTGGTATCGGGGTGGATCTTGAGGCGGATCTCACCGGATTTAATCAAGAATATCTCAATGCGGTTTTTTACATCAATCCCGGCAACACCGGCGGACCGAGGGAGAATCTCTACAACCAGGGGGTGTTTTTCCGGCCCTTTCCGCTGGGGGAACGGCCGTTGAGCCTGGAGCGGGAGATCCAAAGCGTGGTGGAGGAGGGTGAGTTTGTGGATATGCGCCATCTCTTCGACACGACGACAATCCAATGGGCGCTGATCGGCGTGGTGTACGTGCAGGATTTTCAGCCTGACGCGGCTTCGCAGGACTAAGGCTGGGTGATGCTGGTGACCTGCAGCGAAAGCAGATCGCTCCAGTGGCCCACGCGCACGCCGTCAACGCGGTAGATCGCTTTGTAGCTCCAGATAACCGGAACAGAGGGGAAAGGGGTAATGTCTATGGCGCCGCCGAAAGTGCAGAGGGCCAAAATCCGGAAGCCGGCACCGCGATTGACGTGGATTTCGAGGATATCACCGAGTTGAGCGGCGGGAGCATCGAGATTCGATAGCACCACTCGATTTATATGATCAACGAGGCCACGCAGGTCGGGCCGCAGCGCCGCCAAATCGCGAGTCGTCGGCCTGAGCAGGCTGCGCAGAGAGAGGGAAGCCCAGTAACGGCCAGAAGCCGAGAGGAAGGCTGGCAATCCCGAAGGGTTCATTCAGGAAGACCATTTATAACCGCAACCTAGGCCTGTCTATTCCTTAGACCGCAAACAGAATTGTGGCGACTATTTTACAATCGTAAAAACCAGTCAGACCGACGCGAGGGCGACCGCTTCATCATCGGTGATGACAAGCAGATCGACGAGGCCGGCGGCGGCAAAGACCTTGCGGACATCGGTTTGGGGGTGAAGGATAATGAGCTTTTTACCTTCGTGATCGAGAGCCTTGTACGCCTGGATGAGGAGACGCAGGCCGAAGGAAGCCATGTAGGTCACTCCGGAAAAATCGACGATAATGGATTTTTTGGCTGCGGCGGTGTGAGCCAGGAATTGGTTTTCAATCTCCTGAGAGCCTGCAATATCGAGGGAACCTTCCAAGGCAAGGCGGGTGAACGTATCCGTGGAATCGAGGACGATGAGGTTCATGGTATTAGGAGGGGAAGTCGACGGTAAGGAAGGAATAGTCGTCGTCCAGTACCGGTGCGATGTGAAGATCGCGCACCCAGGTGAGGACATCGGTGGGCAGGGTGGGACTGGTGGCGTGTTCGCTGATATAGGGGAGGAAGTCTTCGTCGAAGCCAATCATGGTGCCGTCCTGGCGTTTGATTTCGTAAGCACCATCGCAATAGACAAAGAGGCGGGCGTCGGGAGGCACAGGGCTGGTCTCGCTGGAAAAGGGCATGTCGGGCATGGCGCCGATGAGCATGCCGGGGCAGCGGAGTTGGGAGAGGGAACGGTCGGTAGGGTTCCAGAGCAGAGCCGGAGGATGGCCGCCGGAGGCGTGGCGGATGGTACGGCTCGCTGTGTCGTACACGCCGTACCAGATGGTGAAATACATGTTATTGTGATTTTCCATCTGGAAGGTGTCGTTGAGAGCCGCGAGGACTTGGCCGGGATCAAGAAAGTCGGTATCGGGCAATGAGCTCGAGCGAATGACATTAATGGCGGCGACGGAGAGCAAGGCGGCACCGACGCCGTGACCGCAGACATCGAGCAGGTAGATGGCGAAGTGGGTGTCGTCGACCCAGTGGTAGCCAAAAGAGTCGCCACCAAGCTCGGTGGAGGGTTCGTAGGCCCAGGAAATGGGGAGCGGTTTTTCCGAGGGGGCGGGAAGGATGGAGGCCACGTAGCGGGAGGCCTCCTGGAGCTCCTCCTCAAGGCGGCGACGGGTTTCGTCGATGCGCTTGAGGTAGGCCTGTTCCTGGTCGCGGAAGGTCTTTTTTTCCAGGCTCGCACCGATGCGGGCGCGCAGGAGAGTGGGGTTGAAAGGCTTGGGCAGGAAGTCCTCGGCGCCGGTCTCGATGCAGCGAACGACACTGGCGATCTCGTCGAGGGCGGAGATCATGATGACAGGAATATGGCGCAGGGCGGGATCGGCCTTGATGTGGTGGAGGGCGGCATAGCCGTCCATGCCGGGCATCATGACGTCGAGCAGGACGAGGTCGAAAGGCTCGGCGGCAAGCAGGGTGAGGGCTTCGGCGCCGTCGGCGGCCTCGGCGGTCTGGTGGCCCTGACGCTGGAGGCGTCTGGCGAGGACGTCGCGATTGTCGGCCAGGTCGTCGACGATGAGGATGCGGCCGGTGATGGCGGCCATGGGTTCAGGCGCAGGCAGGTCCTGGGGTTCGGGAGGAACGGTGGCGGCGGGTTCCATCGACGCTTCGACCTTTTCATAGTCAGCCGCGGCAATGGCGGTTTGGTAGCTGAGGCTCTCGAAGTTTTTTTCGTTGAGCCGGGTGCCGATGAGGTCGAGCAACTGCCGGGCAGCATGCTGGATTTTTTTGAGGTCCTCGCTGCCGGAGAAGCCCTGGTCGGTGAGATCCTCCTCCAGCAACTCGCTGTAGCCGAGGATATGGTTGATCGGCGTGCGCAGGTCGTGGCGCAGGTGGGCGAGGGGGGATTTTTCTTCGGTGGGCGGCACGGATTTATGCGGGTGAGGCCTTGCCGACGCGGGTGAGCTGGGCGGCGATCTTGCCCAAAAGACGATCAAGCTCGATGGGTTTGGTGTCGTAGTCATCACAACCGGCGGCGAGGGCCTGTTCGCGGTCGCCGGCCATGGCGTGAGCGGTGAGGGCGATGACGGGAATCGGCGCGGTCGCGGCGTCGGCCTTGATCTGGCGGGTGGCCTCCCAGCCGTCGATGACGGGCAGGCTCATGTCCATGAGGATGACATCGGGCATGGCCGAGGTGGCGAGGTTCACGCCCTCCTGACCGTCCACGGCGATCACGACCTCGTAGCCGCGGCGGGTGAGGCGGCGCGAGAGCATATCACGGTTCATTTCGTTATCTTCGACGAGGAGGATCTTGGGCATGGCTAGAATTTCTTTTGCAGCATGGAGGTGATATCGCCAAGAAGCTTGTCACGGTCGACGGCGCCTTTTTGGATGATCTGGTGGACGCTGCCGGTGAGACGCTCGCGGTCCTCGGGGCTGAGGTCCTTGGCCGTGATGATGACGACGGGGATGTCGGCATACTCGGCTTTCTGGCGCAGCAGACTGAGGAACTCGAAGCCGTCCATGACGGGCATCATGAGGTCCAGCAGGATGACGCCGGGCTTTTCGGTAGCGACGTGTTCGAGGGCAATGCTGCCGTTTTCCGCCTCGCGGAAACGGATGTTCTCCTTTTCCAGCATGCGGCAGATGAGCTGGCGATTGCCGGGGTCGTCCTCGACGACAAGGGCGTAGGCCGAGGGGGCACCGCAATATTTGGCGAGTACTTCGCGGAGTTTATCGTGATTGACCGGCTTGGTGAGAAACTCGGAGGCGCCGAGGGTGAAGCCGAGTTGCCGGTCCTGCAGCATGGTGACCATGATGACGGGAATGCCAGCGGTGACGGGATCGGACTTGAGCGCGGTGAGGACCGACCAGCCGTCCATGCCGGGCATCATGACATCGAGGGTGATGGCGGCGGGCTTCATCTTGCGGGCGATCTCGATGCCGGCGGCTCCGCTGTGGGCCACGATGACTTCGTAGCCCGACTTCGAGAGATTGCGCTTGAGGATATCGGCGGTGTCCTGGTCGTCGTCGATGACGAGGACCAGCTTGAGCGCGGCGGGAGCGGTGGCTTTCCCCGACCCGGCCGTTTGCCCGGTCTTTTCCGGAGCGGCCTCGACGACCTGGATGGGAAGATCGGTCGTGAAGGTGGTACCCTTGCCGTATTCGCTGCGGACGGTGATGTCGCCGTTCATCATCTGGCAGAACTTGCGGCTGATGACGAGGCCGAGACCGGTGCCGCCGTATTTACGGGTGGTGGAGGCGTCGGCCTGACTAAAGGTCTGGAAGAGGCGGGCAAGCTGATCGGCGGTCATGCCGATGCCAGTATCGGTGACGGCGAAACGGATGCGCTCGCCGGTTTCGTGCGTATAGCGTTCGATCGAGAGAGTGATGCGGCCTTTCTCGGTGAACTTGGAGGCGTTGCTGAGAAGGTTGAAGAGGGTCTGGCGGACCTTGGTGAGATCGGCGCGGATGGTGCCGCCGGTATCGGCTCCGAGGACCTCGAGGGTATTGGCGTTTTTCTCGATGAGGGGCTGGATGGTGGAGACGACATCCTTGATCATGTCGGCGACGACGATGTCTTCAAGGTAAAGGGTCATCTTGCCGGCTTCGATCTTCGAGAGATCAAGAATATCGTTGATGAGGGCGAGGAGATGCTTGCCGGCGGAACGGATTTTATCGAGGTCGGGAATGAGGTCCTTGAGGTCGAGGTCCCCGGCTTCCTCGATGAGAATCTCGCTGTAGCCGATAATCGCGTTCATCGGGGTGCGGAGCTCATGGCTCATGTTGGCGAGGAAGGTGGATTTGGTGCGGTTGGCCGACTCGGCCGCGTCACGGGCGGTGAGTGCTTCCTGACGGGCGGCCTCTGCGATGGAGAGTGCGGCGGAGAGGCGCGAGGCGAGGATAAAGGAAACGATAAGCACACCGATGATGATGATGCTGCCGACGCCATAAACCTGCCAGATGATGCGGACCGTATTGGCGGTGACGTCGGGCAGATAAAGAGCGGCGATGACGTCGTAGTCCCAGGGCTCGAAGGTCTGCATGCGGAAGTACCAATCGGGCAGCGTGGTCTGGCCGTGGGTGGCGGCATCGATGATCGGCTGGACCTTGGAGGAGTTCTCGTCCTGAGTGCGGAAGATGATGTGATCATGGGGATCGAGAACGAGGAAGAAACCGCTGTCGAGGACGCCGCGCTTTTCCACCGCCTCGCGCACGGTGGCGAGTTCGTTGAGGGAATAGCCGACATAGTAGACGCCAATAACCTCTCCGGCCGCATCGAGGATCGGTTCGTAGCCCGTGATGTAAGGTTGGCCGAGAATGTCGACCACGCCGTAAAACGGCTTGCCCTGACGGATCTGGGCGATGGCGGAGCCAGTGGGCGAAAGCCAGGTGCCGACCGCACGGGAACCGTCGCCGCGGGGCACATTCGTGGAGACTCGGACATAGGAATCCTCGACCCGGCGGAAGAGCGTGGCGGTGCCGCCCATGATGGTCTTAACCTCGTCAACGATGTCGGAATTGCCTTCCGCGGATTGTTCACCGAAATAGAGGACAGGGGTGCCATCCGGACCGGGACGCAGAGTGGGTGGACCGGAACGTTTGGCCACCATTTGCAGGACGTGCATGGAGGAATGCACAAGGTCCATGTAGATGGTGTTGGACGCTTCGAGCACATCCATGACGTGCTCCATCTTGGCCGTCATCTGAATTTCTGCCTCGGTGCGGATGTAGTTGGACAGGCGGCGGAAGCCGGCCATGCCAGCAATGCCCACGGCGAGGACGACAAATACGAACCAGAGGGTGACCTTGGTGCGTATCGAACTTTTCATGGGTTTGGTGGGCGGGTGGAAGGCTGGTGTGGCCAGCCGGAAGGGGAAAGATAAAAATGCGGTTGCTTCGGACAAGCATAATTCGCTAACACCGTAGGTCCCATGGCCGCTTTCCAAACCTCCACCGAAGGAAATATCCACATTCTCAGCGTCTCCGGACGGCTGGACCCAAATAGCGGGAAGGATTTCAAGGACACCATCACGACGCTGACCGAGGGCGAGGGCAAGGACCTGCTGGTGGATCTGGAAGAGTTGACCTACATGGCCAGCGCGGGTTTCCGGGAGCTATTTTTGGCCGGTCGCAAGATCGGTCGCAGCGGAGGCCGTTTGGTGGTGAGCTCGCTGCGCGGCGAGGTGAAGCGGGTGTTTGAGCTCGCCGGTTTCGACACTGCGTACAAAATCTTCGAGACCAAGGACGAAGCCATGACCTACCTGAAAGGGTAGGAGTTTTAAGGTTTAAGAATTAAGTTTTAAGGGGCGTCAGTGAGCGCTCCCTTTTTGTTTAGCCCGCCTCCGGCTTGGGCGGGCGGCCGAGGAGTTCCCACATGGCTTCGTGGGGCGGCTTATTTTCGTAAAGTGTGGCGTAGACCTCGGAGGTGATGGGGGCATCGATGCCGAATTTTTTGGCGCGTTGCCAGGCGCTGAGCGCGGTGGGGACGCCTTCGGCCACCATTTTCATGGATTCCTGAATCTGGGCGGGAGAGTCGCCGCGGCCGAGACGCTCGCCGACCTTGCGGTTACGGCTGTGGCGGCTGAAACAGGTGACCATGAGATCGCCGACGCCGCTGAGGCCGAAGAAGGTCTCCTGGCGGCCGCCGAGGGCGACGCCGAGGCGCATCATTTCCGCCAAGGAGCGGGTGACGAGGCCGGCCTTGGCGTTGTCGCCCATGCCGAAGCCGTCGGACACGCCGGCGCCGATGGCGAAGATGTTCTTTAAGGCGCCACCGAGCTGGATGCCGGTGACGTCGTCGCTGGTGTAGGCGCGGAAGGTGGGGAGGGCGAAATTTTTCTGCAGGCGCTTGAGGAGGTCGGGGTCGGCGGAGCCGATGACGCCGGCGGCGGGAATGCGCTGGGCGACCTCGATGGCGAGGTTTGGCCCCGAGAGGACACCGATGCTGTGGCCGGGCAGACATTCCTCCAAGACCTGGCTCATGAGTTTGCCGGAATCGTGCTCCATGCCTTTGGTGCAGGAGAGAAAGGCGGTGCCCGGAGCGGGGCCGATGGCGGCGATCTGCGTGGCGATCTCGCGGAGAGCCTTGGAGGGGGTGACGATGAGGACGAGTTCGGCGTCGAGGGCGTCGGCCAGATTGGCGGTGGCGTAGACATTCGGGGGGATGCGAACGCCGGGGAGATAGGCCTCGTTGACGCGCTTGGTGAGGAGATCGTCGGCGAGGGCGGGATTGTGCGCCCAAAGGCGGACCTGTCCGCGATTTTCGGCCAGGAGCAGGGCCAGGGCGGTTCCCCAGCCGCCAGCACCGATGACACTGATATTTTTAAACATGAGAGCGAGGAGGATTTAGCTCAGGCTTGCGGCGTGGCGGAACGCTTTTTTTCAAACTTTTTTTCGGTTCCGGCGAGGAGGCGCTCGATGTTGGGCTTGTGCCGCCAGATGGCGATGAAGGCCAAAACGGCGGCGATGACGACCAAACGCCAGTCGCAAAGGCCGAAGAGCATGAGAATGCCGCTGGAAACGGGCAGGGAGATGGCTGCGGCGATGGAGGCGATGGAGACGTAGCGGGTGCCGAAAAATAGCACCATCCACAGGGTAATGCCGGAAAGGAAAACCCAGATGGGGTAGAGGCCGATCATGATGCCCGCAGAGGTGGCAATGCCTTTGCCGCCCTTGAAGCCGAGCCAGACGGGGAAATTGTGCCCGAGGATGACACAGGCAGCGGCGATGATGCCGGCGGTGATCTCATGACCGGGGTAGATCGCCAGAGTGACGAAGTAGGCGAGGGACGTTGCCAGCCAGCCCTTGAAGGCGTCGGCGAAAAAAACGAGGTAACCCCATTTTTTACCAAGAATGCGGAGGGCATTGGTAGCGCCGACGTTGCAGCTACCCTCCTTGCGGAGGTCGACGCCCCGGGCGCGTCCGACGAGGTAGCCGCTGGGAAAGGAACCTATGAGGTAGGTTCCCAAGGCTACGCCGATGGCAAAAATCCAAAACATGCCGACGTAATGGATGGCTGGGGGGTTGCTCTCAAGCAAAAATGGTGCACGTTTGTGACATGAAATTTGCCGCAAGGCTGGTTCTCTCTTGTATATTGATTTCCACCACCATGAGTATCGCCCAAACTGACGACCTTCCCGCCGAGGTGACCGTGAGTCTGCTCGGCCCCGATAATCAACCCCTCCCACCGCAAAAAGTGCCTACGGTCAAAAAGACCCGCGAGGAGTGGCTGAAGGAGTTGGGGCCGGACCGTTTTCGCATTTTGCGCGCCTCGGGCACTGAGCAGGCATTCTGCGGCACGTTGCTGGATAACAAGAAAGAGGGCGTCTATCTCTGCGCGGGGTGTGAACTGCCGCTGTTTGCTTCGAATGCAAAATTCCATTCCGGTACGGGGTGGCCGAGCTTTTTCCAGCCGTTTGCCAAGGAGAACGTGACGGAGATCACGGATGAAAGTCATGGCATGGTGCGCACGGAGATTCGCTGTGCGCGTTGCGGAGGGCATCTGGGACATGTGTTTCCGGATGGGCCGGCTCCGACGCGGCTGCGGTATTGTTTGAATTCGGAGGCGCTCACGTTTTTGGAGGATAAGTAGGGAGATTGCGGGCGAACGTCCTTGGAATTCGGGGACGGCGGTTATTAGACTGGGAGCGGCACGGGCCGTTTCTATGAAGTTTAAATCCGAAAGCAGTCGAAAGATTTGGCTGGTTGCTTTAGCCGGCGAGGTGGCGGTGATTATGAGTTTTGTCATAATGGTGTCGACGCGCGGGATGTCTGATCTACGGCTGATCCAGGCTCTCTTGGATGGAGGTTTAATTTTGCTGATCGCTTCTTTGGTTACCCTGTTTGCGGCGAGTATTGGCCTGTCGTTGAACGGGGAGCGGTGGGGAAATCGTGGAGTGGTGAGGGCGGGGGCTTATTTGGTCATAGGTTTGACCGCTTTTTCCGCGCTCACTTTTGGGTGGTGGTGAGTGGAGTATGAGCTCTTCATCACCGTGCCGGCGTTCACTTGCGCCTAAGGCGCTCCGGTAAATTTGTGAATTTCACTGCAAGCACGAGGCCGGGGAAGTTGCCTTTTTAGTGTGCAGAGATTAAAGGGGTCGCCATGCGCATTGTCCTCGTCGCGATGGTTTTCGGTACACTGACGGTATGGGCTCAGGAGTTGCCGAAGGGGTTTGTGATCGCGGAGGAGTCGGAATCGCCGGATGGGAGGTATGGGGTGATCGTGCCGGTGCGGGAGAAGGTGGAGGAGGCGAGCGGGCCGAAGAATAGTCTGGTGGAGGTCAAGACGGGGAGGATAGTGGCGGAGATCGAAGGGGAGACTTCGTGGGATTATACGAATCACGAATCTATCCTGCCGGCGAAGTGGGCGAGCGATGGGTCGCTGATGTTGTGGGAGGTGGAGGGGAAGTGGTTTCCACATGCGCTGACTTTATTGCGCCTGGAGGATGGCAAGGTGCGGTGGCAGGTGGATGTGCTGAAGGCGGCGCAGAAGGCCATTCTGGCGCGCACGAAGGAAGTGGCGCCGAAGGAATACACGGATGCGAAGAAGGACAATGAGGGTAGTGGCAGCGCGTATCCGGAAGGGTTTTCGGTGGACGTGGCGGGGCGTGACCCGGTGGCGTTGCCGATGACGTTTGTGGTGGCGTTAACCTCAAATCCCAAGGGGATCGAGGGGAAGGCGACGCTGGAGTCGCATCTGGAGGCGACGGTGGATGAGAAGGGAAAATTTACGGTGACGAAGTTCGGGCTGGGGGCGGGGGCGTCTTCGCATTTTTAAGGCTTGTTACGCGGGCGTGGGAAAATTTGAATGCCGGGTAGATGCCTCAGTCGGAGCAGCGGCTGCTTTATTACCCTCTTTCGATTTGGGACTGGCTATCGTTAGGGGTGATGCTGGTGGTGCCGGGCTGGGGGCTCTTTCATCTGGGTTATCAAATTGACGGGCGACTGATTCTGGCGGCCTTGGCCGTCATTTCCACGGTGACCTATCTGGCGTGCGTAATGGACAAACGGAAGGCGCAAACCGGACGGTGGAGAACCTCAGAGGCGACGTTGCATTGGCTCGAGCTGATGGGCGGGTGGCCAGCGTCATTCCTGGCGCAGCGGCACTTCCGGCACAAGATCTCCAAGTGGAGTTACCAAATGGTTTTCTGGCTGATTGTGGGGGCCTACCAAATCATCGCGCTGGATTACGTAAATGATTGGAAAGCAGTGCTGATGGCGCGGGATTTTTTGGCGACGCTGCACTGAAGCGGCCAATTTAGGCGACGTAGCGTTGGGCGATGGGCATGCGACGGCCGATGCCGAAAGCGCGGGAGGTGACTTTCAGGCCGGGGGCGGCTTGTTCACGTTTGTATTCGTTGAGGTCGACGCGGCGGACGATCCAGCGGACGGTTTCGGCGTTGAAGCCGCGCTCGATGATGTCCGCGCTGGAAAGATTTTCCTCCACGTAGAGCCGAAGGATTTCGTCCAGCAGTTCGTAGGGAGGGAGGGTGTCTTGATCGGTCTGGTCGGGGCGGAGCTCGGCGCTGGGTGGTTTCTCGATGGTATTCGGAGGGATGAGAGGGCGGTCGCGGTTGAGGTGCCGGGCGAGGTCGTAAACGAGAGTTTTGGGCACGTCGGAGATGACGGCTAGACCACCGCACATATCGCCGTAGAGGGTGCAATAACCGACGGAGAGTTCGCTTTTGTTGCCGGTGGTGAGGAGGAGGTGGCCGAATTTATTGGAGAGGGACATGAGGGTGAGGCCGCGGAGGCGGGCCTGCATATTTTCTTCGGTGGTGTCCTCGACGCGGCCGGAGAAGGCTTCACCCATTTGGGTCTTGAAGACGTCGAAGGAATCGCGGATGGGGATGGTGAGGCAGGTGATGCCGAGGTTTTCCGCCAGAGCGAGGGCGTCGTCCACGCTGTGCCGGGAGGAAAACTGCGAGGGCATGGCGACGCCGAGGACATTCTCGCGGCCGACGGCATCGACGGCGAGGCAGGCGGTGATGGCGGAGTCGATGCCGCCGCTTAGTCCGAGGACGCAGGATTTGAAACCGCACTTGGCCATGTAGTCGCGCAGGCCGAGGACGAGGGCGTCGTGCAGGTCGGCGAGATCGGAGCGGGCGGGCAAGGGGGAGTGGGTGCCCTCTGCGTGGGCGACGGCGATATGTTCGGCAAAGGGAGCGCCTTCCCAGGCGACTTCACCGCTGGGGGCGATGACGAGGGAGTGGCCGTCGAAGATGATCTGGTCGTTTCCGCCGATGGCGTTGCAGTAGTAGAAGGGGACGCGGAATTTCTTCGCGAGACCGCAGATCATTTTTCGGCGCTGGGCCGGTTTGCCGATTTGGAAGGGAGAGGCACTCAGATTGAGGATGGCCTCGGCACCGGCGGCCACCAGCGTGGCGACGGGGCTGTGAAGGTAGAGGCTGCGGGGCAGAAACTCTCGTGTCCAAATGTCCTCGCAGATGGTGATGCCAAATTTGCGACCCTTGATGGTGACAGGGGCGAAGTCAGTGGAGGGATCAAAGTAACGTGCCTCGTCGAAAACGTCGTAGGTGGGCAGCAGGGCCTTGCGGACGAAGCGTGGCGGCTGGCCTTTTTCCAGGACAGCAGCGGCATTGTAGAAGGGGCGGCCCTGCTCGGTGAGGTTGGGCTCGACGAAGCCGACGACGAGGGCGGCCTCACCGATCTGGGCTTGGAGGCTCTCGAGCGCGAGAAGGTTCTCGGGGACGAAACGGGATTTAAAGAGGAGGTCCTGCGGCGGGTAGCCGGTGATGGCGAGTTCGGGCGTGAGGACGATCTCTGCGCCGAGGGATCGGAGTTCGCGGTAGGCGCGGAGGATGCGCTCGCAGTTGCCGGGAATGTCGCCGACGATGGTGTTGATTTGGGCGAAGCCGATTTTCATGCTACCAGAAACCCCATTGCTTGGTGGCCATGATATATACGCCCAGGCCAAGGTTGGTGGTCGCATGCGCGACGACGCAGGCGAGGAGGCTTTTCGTTTTCACGGCGACGCCATTGTAGATGATGCCGGTAAGGAAAGCGGCAACGTAGTCGGGCGTATTGTGAACGAGCATGAAGCCGAGGGCGGTGCCGAAGAAAGCGAGGGGTTTGTAGGAACCAAAGGCGACGTCGGTGAATTTCTCATTGATGAGATAGCGCATGAGAAAGCCGCGCCAGAAGAGTTCCTCCAGCAGGGCGACGACAATCACGAGACGAGCGAAACGGGCGATGACGGTGAGCCAATAGAGCGCCGGTGAGTGGGTAAAGGTCTCGGGGTTAAACCCATCGATGCGCGGGGAAAATCCGAAGAAAGCCTGCGGGCTGATCCAAATGACCAAGGCAACGATGCCGGCGAGAATGCCGAAGAAGATGCCCTTGAGCGCAAAGGGGTAGGTTTTCCAGAACCAGGCGAGAATGCTGGCGCAGACGACGGTCTGAAGGGGGAAGATCCAGTATTTGGGCTGCGCCAGCAGGAGATTTTCGGAACCCTTGAAGGCGTTGCCGAGCACTTGGTCCAGAGCGAGGAAAGCCAGGAAGGCAAAAAACGGGAGCGTATAGGCCAGAAAGTCGCGGCGGGAAGTGTCCATGGAAGGGCCACGTTAACCAAAGCGGGAGACGGGAGGCGACACTTTTGCTTTTCGCGGAGCGGAGGGCTTGGTAGCGTGCGCGCCGTGTCGAGCAATCCGGTGTATTCATTCTTTGCCACCCCGGGCAATCCCGGGCCGTTTTTTCTACGGATGACGCTGGCGGTGACTTTTTTTTATCACGGAATGCAGAAAGCCTTCGGGTGGTTCGGCGGCGAGGGGTGGACAGCGACGATCGAAGCCTGGACGGCAGTGGACGGAATCAGCCTGCCGTACATGGTGGTGGCGATCTTGATCGTTCTCGAATTGATCATCGCAGCCGGGTTGTTTTTCGGATTTCTCACGCGGCTGGCCGGGCTGGCAGTGGTACTGCTGATGGTGGGAGCGATTTTTTACATCCATGGCGGAGCCTCCTACGAAGAGATAGAGTACCCGATCCTGCTGTTGGCGTCAGGCCTGACTCTGGTCTTTACCGGAGGAGGCTCACTCTCGCTCGACCGGGGTATCAGTTCGAATTTGCTCCCGGCGGTTGGTTGAGACATAAAACGCGTTGACGCGAGGGCCGTCCGCACGCAATATATCGCCTTCTTTCGCGGGTATAGCTTAGTGGTAAAGTTCCTGCCTTCCAAGCAGGCCATGAGGGTTCGATTCCCTCTACCCGCTCCATTTTTCATTAGCGGAAAATGCCTCTGAAATGGCTTAAATAAAAGCTCTGATGGCGATTTTCCCCGAACGTTGAAAATGTCGTTTTGGGCCTTTTTTGCGCTTTAGTTTGTCACGCTTTGTCACGCAGTTCGACTTTTTGGATGCCATCCGCTTGTGGCAGCGCTGCAGCCTGCGACTCGCTCTCCCCGGAAGTTGTCGATTTGGGTAATGTGGTTTTGCTGAACGAGTGAAAATTTCTGCAATTGATTTTTATAACCTCAGAGGGCGTTGTGATCTTAATTTCATCATGATTTGCTTTTGAGTAAGCATCAATCGATTCCCCCCTCTCATCTGAAATCCTAGATAACAGTGGCCAATTCGTGTCTCTAGAGATCCAGGTTACCGAAACTTTTGGGGACTTGGCGCTTTGGTCGGCTGAACTATCCGATGCTGCGGAGCTGATCTCTTCTCGTTCGGGGGGCGAAATCACGGGTGAAAGACTTTTTACCAAGTTTTGAGCCTCTGGATGGTTTACGATCAACGACCACAGTTCGGGATTCCTCGCCTCCAACTCATTCCAACGGCACTCGATTGTTTTAATAGATTCGGGACCGCAGTCGTCGACGCCATACCGTTTAATCATTCGGGTTATATCGGCGAGAATTTTTCGGTATGCCGAGTTTTCGCGTGAATTGTTGCAAAGAATCAAATTCTGGATGAGGCGACCTGCGCGCTCGGCGATCGATTTGAGTTCTTCTTGGCTGGGATGTAGTGCTTGCCACGCTTTTACAGCGTCCGGGGTCGCGACAGATCCATCAAACATCAGGCAAGGCTCTATATCCTTACTGAGAAGACATGCCGTAAGAAATCCTCCCTTCTGAGCTACGATCTCCGCGATATCTTCCGGTACTCCCCGCGTTCCCTGTTCCCACGCCTGAATGCTGGATAAAATGCTTTTTCCTTCGCCCAAGTCGCGGGCGAATGCTGCTTGAGAGCGACCGAGCAACTCGCGTGCCTGCTTGAATGGCCGAAATTCAGAAGTCTTACACTGTGGCATGGTTAATTGATCAGGAGGGTTTTGATCCTTTCGAGATTTAAAACTATGGAAAATATATACGGCCGTGAATACCGAAAAAAGTTCATTGGCCGGCCTTCTGACGAGTGTTGAACTCGCTAGGGAGGTTTTGCCGTACAGTCCTAGGGCCATTAGGCGGTTAGCCGAGGAGGGGTTGCTACCTTACTACCGCGTGAAAAAGCGTTTGTTTTTTCGCGCAGAAGAAGTTCTTGCAGCCCTTCATAGGGAATCAGCCATTCAGGAGGTCTTGCGATGAAAACTCGTAAACTTCCGAGGCAGCTCTCGCTGAAAGCCCGGTTGGCTATCCAGCGAGCAGAACGTCACTTCCGTCTATACGGAATTTCCCCTCAGGCCGGGGAAGGAATCCAGCGCACAAAGTTCGTTAGTCGACTTGATGAAATGCGGGCGGCTCATGAGCAAAAGCTGGCTCAGGAGATGTTGGGAGAAAAACAGAACTAGCGCCGGATCAAGAGGGGGTGCGCGCCCCTCTTGTTCCGCAAACCACTGAAAATAAACATTTAAGAATTAAACAAAAAATTAAGATGAATAAACAAACCTCATATTTGAAAGATGGCATCCTGATCCCAGGTGGGATCGAGTGGACGCATGTTCCCGGGTATACCGGATACACAAGCAACCCGATCACTGGGTGTCAGCACAACTGCCGTTTCCTTGTGAATAGCGAGTGGACGCAGTGCTACGCGAAGACAATTGCCGAGGAGGGCGTCGCCCAACGGCATTATCCGAATGGATTCGAGCATATCGAATTTCATCCGGAGGAGTTGGAGAAATGGCGTAGCAAAAGAGAGCCCTGCGCTATCTTTTGCGACTCCATGGCCGATATGCTCGGTCGAGGAGTAAAGCTCGAATGGATCCAGGAAATTCTCGCGGCGATGAGGGATTGCCCCCAGCATATCTTTCAATTGCTGACGAAAAATCCCGCTCGGATTCGCGAGTTTTCGTTTCCCGAGAATTGCTGGCTGGGGGTGAGCGTGCCGCCGAGCGGAATGTTCGGCAAAGAACTTGCGCTTCAGCAACAGGCCACGATGTATCCGCGTTGGCTGAGCTTCCTCAAGGATTCTGACGCCAAGATCCGATTCACCAGCGTTGAACCCTTGTCGTGGGACTGTGTCGAAATCCTGCATGAAGCGAGGGCCTTTCTGAACTGGGTCATCATCGGAGCCGCAAGCGACGGTAAGACCATCTACCAGCCAGACGAGGGAATCTTCTCCCGGTTGTTGAAGGCTATGGAAGGCGTGCCAGTCTTCTTCAAGGGGAACATCGATAAACGCTTGGCTGCTCGCAATGGCGGTTGGCGCGAGGAATTCCCTGCCATTCATAAAGCGGTAGTCGAGGAGGTTGCGTAATGAGTATCGCCACCATCGCCGAACGCCCAATGACGGTAGAGGAGAGCCTGAAACCGACGGACAAGGAAATCTTGGCCAAGTGGGAGGAAGTGCTCCAGCGCGCCTCGTTGGGATTCGTTGAATATGGTGAGGCCCTGGCGGCTA
>CAYUMP010000020.1:0-71484 GCA_964445975.1 uncultured Chthoniobacterales bacterium
CAGCGGCCTGACCATCGGCAAACTGCGCCAGGCGAAGTACATCCTCGACGACAACGACGTGGATGACGACGAGGAGCGCACGATCGCGTATTCGGCGAAGGAGCTGCAACAGCTTCTGCGCAGCACGGAGATCGGGAGCTCGGACTTCAACGCGGTGAAATCGCTGGTGGACGGCGAGCTCGAGACGTTTCTCGGGTTCACCTTCAAGAAGGTGTCGCGCAAGGTGCTGCCGCTGGTGAACGGCGTGCGGACCTGCGTCTTCTGGGCGAAGACGGGCATTCGTTTGTCCGACTCCGGGCGGCAGACGTTCATGGACATCCTGCCGACGCGCTCGCATGCGCTGCAGGTGCGCTCGACCGCACTGGTCGGCGCAACCCGCGACGAAGAAGCCAAGGTGGGCATCATCTACTGCGACACCACCAAGTAACAAGGAAAGGAACCTGACAAATGGCTACTCGAAATACTGACATCGCAACGGGACAGGACTCCCGCAACGTGCGGGACCGCGTGAACGGCAAACTGTCGCTGGGGCAACCCGGCGTGGTGCTGGCCACGTATACGACCACCGGCGCGGAAGCGGCGGGCGACTTCGTGAAGATCGCGACACTGCCGAAAGGCGCGCGTCCCCTGGTGGACCGCTGGCGTGTGAGCGCGGAGACGGTGGGCGGCACGGGCTCGACGGTTGCGACCCTCGGCACGGCGACCGATGACGACGCGTTCTCGGCCTCGGCCGTGGCGATTGCGTCCGCGATCAACTCGGCGGTGACGCCGATCGCCGGTCTGGGCGCGGAATATACCGCGCTGACGGCGGACACGGCGGTGTACGCGAAGCTGGGGCTGAGCTCCGGCGGCTACACCTCCGGCAAGAAGGTGGGCTTCCGCCTCGAATATCTCCTGCCTTAACGCAGAGGAGAGACAAAGAAAGGCTAGGGAAACCTAGTCAGTGAAACATGACGCGACACCTGCGCAGTGGTGTGACTCCCGGGAGAGGCCGGGACGAATTTTATGCCCGCAAACGACACAACGATCTGCAATCTGGCCCTGAGCAAATTTGGCAGCAAACGCATCTTCGACTGTCCGGAATCCAGATGAAAAGGGCCAAGGGGAGATCCCTGAGGTATCCCCGCCAGATCAAGGCCCAGGGAAGGCGGATTTCGCAGTCCCGGCGAAGTTTGGAGAGAATCCCTACCGTGATAAGGAAGGCCGACTCATTATTCCAGAAGATCGAGGGCGAGGAGACGACCTGGCTCTTAAAGAGTATTCGGACAAGTTCAAGAGGCTGGTTGATGACCAAGAGTTGGCCGACCGAATCTACGATGCGATTCCCGATTCGCATGGCGGCAAGGTCCATGGCACGGATATCGCCCGGGAAATGCTGGAAGAATATGCGTCCAGCCGAGAGGGCAAGATGACCTATATGAACGCCACCGGCGACACGGCATATAACTATGCCAAGGACCGGTTCTGGCGGGAGCTGCATCGAAGGGGAGACCGGAGGAAGCTGCTCTTCACGGCCGGGGGTGTGGGGGCGGGTAAATCGAGTGTTGTAAATGACGGGTTGATCGAGGAAGCCGACCTTGTTTTTGACGGAACTCTCCGTGATGTGGGCTGGGCTAAACGAGTGATCGAGGAAGCTCTTGAATTAGGTTGGGAGGTACGTATCGAATATGTGGAACGTCCTCTTGACTTAGTAGTCAAAGGAGTCGTCGAACGAACAGAGGAAGAAGGTCGCTGGGGGGCAATTTATCAGCTTCCCGAAATTCATCGCTCGGCTCAGGAAAGCATCCGGCAGATTGCAAAAAAATTTAGGAATAATTCGCTGGTTGAAATTCACTATTGGCGGAACGACGGGGATAGGACGAAACCACCGACAAGGATAACTTTCGAGCAAATTGACAGGAATGGAGAATATTCGTATGATAAGGTCTATGAGTGGCTGGGACAAAGAAGCGAACGAGAGGGCGGATCAAGCGGTAATAAGAGGCCTAATGGCCGCAGCGGCGCGCTCCGAGAAGCGACGCGCCGAGTTAAAGAAGCGTTCCGCCGAGAGGTTGAAAGCGGAGACTATGAACCGCGCATCCTCCGACTCCTCGCCAAAGGAGACACCGAATTTGAAGCCATAGTGGAGAATTACTTAAAGAAAAGTAATCAGGAATAGTTTAAGCTAAGAGAAGACACCGCAGGTGAAAACTTGCGGCGTTTTTGTTTGGAGTCCGACAGATGCCGGAGAACCTGGCGGCGACGGTGTTTGTGGCGTTGATCGGCGGGGGCCTGGTGTCCTCGAAGAATCTCTTGATGTCGCGGAAGCAAATCCTGACCGGGCTGGAAGTGCAAGGAGCGCCGAAGGAGGCGGTCGAGCGGCCGATTCATCTTAGCGAGACCGTTACTCGCCGGTGGATTTATTAAGCTGCTCGTAGAGTTTGCGGACGGCCTCGAGGCTGTCGTCGAGGTCGGGTGGGTTTGCGGGATCGGGGGTTTCCAGGTCCTTCGGGGTGATCTTGGGAGTGGGAGTGGGCTTGGGTTTGTCGAGCAGGGTGGGGGTGCGTTCGCGCGGCTTGTAGGCGTTGTTTTCCTGCACGCGTTGGGCGTCGGCGGCCATGGTGTCCATCGCGCCGTTCATGGCGGTCTGGCGGGCGGTGGAGTAGGATTCGTAGGCGAGGTAGTCGGCGCGGGTGACGCGGGCCCAGGCGAAGCGGATGTTTTTGAGCAGGCGTTCGTGCTGGGGGAAGCGCTGGAGGGCAAGGTCGCAGAGGGCGAGGGCTTCCTTTTTCTGAAAGCCGCTACGGCCGGGATAGGGGACGATGAGGGAGATATCCGAGGAGGGGAGGCGGAGATTCCGGCCCTCGCGGGTGACGATGAGGGTGATCTTGTCGTTGCCTGCGGCGGAGCGGTACTCGAGGGGACGGGCGGATTCGTTGGGATCGCTGAAGGCGTTGTTCGTCAGAAACATGAGGCCCTCGACGGCGGGATTTTTGAGCGATTGGGCGATGGCTCCGGGCATGGCCACGCAGGTGAGGGCGAGGGAGGCCAGCAGCGCTTTCATGCGGGTAGGGTAGGCCGGATGGGGAGGGAAGGAAAGGGCGGGTTTGCTTTCCTGGAAGGAGGTTTTGAGGGGGGGCGGTCGTCTCAGTCCGCATCAGGCGCAGCGGGTGGAGCAGGGTCCAGTTCAGCAGTGGTTATTAGTTCGCGACGATTTTTGTACACGAGGTCAGGAATGAGCGGGATACGGATGAGGGCGGCCCACGGGGTGCCGCAGATCCAGCCGTCCTGCCGGGCGTAGATGATCGCAGAGGTTTCGTTCAGGTATTCGACGTCGATCTGAAGGGCCGATTGTTGGAAAACGGCGGCCCAGCCGTCTTCGGGAGGCTCATCCCTGAGGCGAAGCACGCTGCCGTTTTTTAGGAAGAGGCGATCCTTCTCGATTTTGGCAATGTGAACGGGATTGACCAGAGGCTCGTCCTGAATGACCTCGGGATAATGAAAGGTGATGATGCCGCCCGGGATGGACGCCAGGACGAGCATGAAAACGAATCCGAGAAAGGAGCCGATAGTGAGGATCTTATTCATTGCTGGCCTGGCCTTTTGCCGAGGTTAGGACACGCGGGTGGGGGTGCAGGAGATCTAGGGCGAAAGGGGCTTGCTTTCAAGACGGACGACCTGGCGTAGGTTCCTTATATTTGTCATCGCTAATTCCCGGGGCGGGGGATAAGCCTAGGCGATGCGCACTACCCTCGTCAGCATCGCGACTCTGGTTCTCTTCACGACTTTCACGCAGGCCGATACGCTCAAGCTGCCGCTGGAAGATCCCACGATCTCGTTCAACAATCCGGAATCGTGGACGAAGGAGAAGACGGACTCCGGATATTCCTGCGAGTCGGAAGATCAGGAGGCGACCATCGTTTTGGAGACGGCGGACGAGGCGGACCTCGAGGAGCTGATCAATGCGAATGTGAAGTGGCTGATGGAGGAGGAGAAGGTCGAGATCGACAAGTCCTCGGAGAAAAAGGGCGAGGTGGAGAGCGGCGCTCTGAAATTCAGCACGATCGCGTGGTCGGGCAAGAATGAGCAGTGGGGACCGGCGATCATCATGCTGGCCTTCACGGACATCGGCAACGATCAGGTGTTGATGATCACTTATTGGGTGACGGAAAAGGGCGAGGCGAAGCACAAGAAGGACATCGACGCAGTGCTCGATAGCATCAAGAAGGTCGAGGGGTAGGGCCGCAGGAGGACGGGTCGGTCATTCCGGGGCGGGGCTTTTTTTCCCGCGCCTGGCAGAAGTCGAAGCGCTGCTGCTGAGAAGCGGAGAGGGAGCATTTTTGAGCTTCCGGGTGATCGCGTTGCGAATGTATTGCGAGTGAAAGAAGCAGGGGCGCTCTTCCAGAACACTAAGGCCGTTTCGATGGCGATGGCATCCTGCGCGGAAAGCTTTGCAGGTTGTTGCGGCAACCATCGGGAAACACTAACGGGTCGTACCGGCGTGAAACTCGGTACAGGCTTCCTCCCACCGGCGGGTGCGGTCCGGGCTTTGGTGCGCTCACGGCGCGTGGCCTTGATCCGAGCGTGAGCTCGTTGATGAGGGCGGCGCTGTGGCGGACCCGTCCTTTAAGAGCAGGGACGGGTCGTGACCGCGTTGAAGCGGCCGATCTCTTTACGGAGAGACCGGCCAATCGGACGGCCTCCCTACTGCGTATGGGAAGAAGCGCCCATGCCAGCCAGACCACCGATCACGCCGACGATGATCGCCAGGACAATGAAGATGGCGGCGAGGATGATAACGGCTCGCGCGTAGCTTTGCTTGGAGGGGTGGGTGTTGGAACTCACGGCCCAATAGATGAGCATGATGACATTCACCAGCGGAATGCCCAAAAGGATAAGGGTGATGAGCCAGTCGCCGACACTAATGGATCTGTTTTCGTTCATATTATGATGGGGAGGTTCTTAGTTCTTTAACAGAGGTTGTGCGGAGGGAGAAGCTTTGGTTGAAAATATCTTTGTGGTCATGGCTGTCCCGTTCGCGGGTGAGCTGGTGCGGGGGGCTGACACGTGTTATTGTCAGGTGAGGCCTCTTTTCATTGGATGCGTATCCGGATCTGGGCGTCTGGGTCTCGGGCGAATCGCGGCTCAGTCGCCGGGCACGATCGATGGTGCGGCCGAGGCGGTTCGTCATACTGAGCAGTAGCATGCCGGAAGCGGAGATGATGGCGGGCTCACGGCCAACGGGAGGGCCTCAGAAAGCGGAGGGGTTTTCCATGAGTTGAGTCTTAAGGCAACGGAGTGGGATTCTCCGCCACAGCGCGGAGGCGGCGATTGGTGAGTTTTTGCCGGCCGGAAAGAGCGAGGTAGAAGAGGAGGGCAATGGAGGTTAAAAAGAAAAGGGCCAGCAGCCAGGTGGCTTTCTGGCGGGCGGTGAGATCCGAGGTATAGGCCAGGTCGCGCACGGCCCAGATCGTGCCGGCAAGGCTGGCCAGCCAGACAACGGCGGCGAGGAGGGCCCAGAGTTCGGGGTGTTCCATGGTTTATTTTATAGGCTGGTTTTTGCCGGTTGGAAATGAGTTCCCTAGGTGCGAGTGTGCAATTGCTCCAGTCTGGCAAGGTGGGTGGCCGGAGCAGCGTTGTCTCCGTGATTTGGCAGGACGCCGGCGAGGTTGAGTGAAAGCGCTTTGGTGACACTTGCAGGCATTTGGGCGGGGAAGGAATTGAAGATGGCGGGCGGAGGAAATGAAAAGTGTGAGTTGCTGGCAAACAAGTCGGCGGAGAAAAGAAGTTTATGCTTTTCGCAATAGAAGCCGGAATGCCCAGCCGTGTGGCCGGGGAGGTGAACGACACGCAGACCGTCCCAAACATCCAGGAAATCGCCATCATCAAGCAATCGATCCGGGGTAAAGGGAGCGAAACCAAAGAGGGGTCGACCGAGGTTTTCAAGAATCCCCGTAACCCGTGCCAGACCGGCGTAGCTCGGGCTCCCTCGGTAGTGAGGCAGATCAAGCCGGGGAGCAGCGATCCATGCGCCGGTCTCCCTGGCCAGATGACCGACGTGGGAGATATGATCCAAATGTCCATGAGTGACGATGATGCCCGCAAGTGGTTCCCGCTCCCATCCTCGCTGCCGGATGGCGCGCCGCAAAGCCGTCCGACCGCCGATGAAACCTGTGTCCAGGAGGATTAATCCAGAGCGATCGCGCAGGAGATGGAAGTTTACCCCCGGTGTGAGGATGCGGTGAAGGTCATCGAACATAGCCGTCTAGTCGGTCGCTGCGTCTATAAAGAGCCGATCGCGGGCTGCATTTATATAAGGGGCGAATGTTGGTGCCCTGGTCACCATCCAATGGCGGTGAAGAGGCCGGAGGATAGTGCGTCTCCCATATCTCAGCCACGGGGAACTCATCATGGTGACCTACTCGGATGGCGGCTGTTTTATTCCCCGGAACTGGCTCGCGAAATTCGTATCGCCGACCCGAAAGCAGCTGGTCGAAATCTTTCGCATTGATACTGAGATCGGCCTCAAAAATATAGTCGGTCCACGCCTCATAGCCGCTGGAGTTGACTCGGAGCGAAAGAGGCAGTTTCCAGAGATTCAGAGCGTTGCGAATGCCCGCCCGAGCCGGTCCTTTGAAGATAGGAATCAGGCCGATATACCAAAGGAATGAGATGAAAATCGGGCCTGCGAGAAGGAGGTTAGTGAGGCACGACCGAAACGATGGCCGACGTTTCATCCGGTCAGCTAACGCCTTTTCTTTTCCAAGAGAATATCCACCGCGTCTTCGATCTGGTCGTTCCATTCATACCAGCCGATGATGGTTTTCTGTGGATTGCCGGGTTTGGGCCCAGCATTGGCGCCGCGGGTGTCGATGCGCTTGCCCTTGTAGCGGGCGATGAGCTGCCAGGTGCCGCCGTCAAACACGGTGACGCCGATGTGCTTGGGGTCGTAGACTTTTTTCCAGGACCAGAGTTTCATCTGGTCGGCGGCAATCCAGAAGGCGAGCCACTGCTCGCGCGAGGGCACGAGGTATTCGGTTTTCAGGGGGATATTTTCCTGCTTCAGTCCCTTGCCGCGCGTCTCGTAAGTGCGGCGAACGAGGTAACCCTTTTCGTAGGTGAGGGTGCGGCCGCCATCCCATGAGGTATAGGCGAGGGAAAACTCCTGCGGCAGCGCGCTGTGTCTGGGGACATTGGTCGGGGGCTTCTGCGGCGTGGTCGCGCAGGAGGAAAGAACAACCAGGAGAGCAAGGGCCGCGAGAGCGCGCACGGTATTCATCTTGCGCGAAGGATATGCCAGAAATTCTCCGGAGGAAATGAGGGAATTTTTGCGAGGAGGGATCAAGGCGCCGTGAAAATTCATTTCCGAAGGGCTCCGCTTTCGGTCAGGAGCCGACGGATCTCGCGATTGTAGGCGGCGGCGTACTGTTCGGCGAATCGCATATAGGCCAGTTGTTCTCTTCCGGCGGGCGAACGAGAAGAGCCCGGCAGAGGTATGGCGCCGAACTTGCCCGCCAGCATCCGGCCGAGTCCGTAGTCGAGGCCAGGATAGTAAAGGGCGTGGCCATTGGCCGAATAAATGGAGCGACGATTTTTTTCAAAGGCCTGATCGGCTTCCTCGATGGGGTTGCGTCCGGTGAATTTCTTGGCGTATTTCCAGTAAGGTGATGCCGCTGTAATCGTGGAGTCGCTTACCGGTGTGATCTTTTCTTCGCCTCCGGGAATCGTGACGCAGCCGGAGAGGACCAACAGTGTCGTCAAGGCGGTGAACGAACCAAGGATGAGCTTCACGGTGCGGAATCTAGGAGAACGAAGGTCAAATGAAATCACCGTTTTTAACTGAACGAATCAAACTCATGACCCATAGAGTTGATGTTGTAAATAGATGACGGCTATGGACGCAATGAGACAGAATAACGCGAACAAGACGTAGCGATCCGAAAGGCGAAAGCGGTGCCAGCCGACATAGAAAAACCGACAGGAAAGGATGAGTGCGGCGCAGGCGATTTTATAAATCCACAGCCAAATCGGCAACTGCCCGCGAAGTGGAGCCTCCAGAAAATCTGAAATCCCGAACAAAATAAACCCGAGGGAAGCAGCCGCAACGCTGTAACGCTGCCTTTTCGAACGAGGTCGAAGGTAGAACGACAGGCCGATGGCAAGGCCAAACCAAACTGCTCCTTCAAGCCTGTTAAAGATCTCATAGATGAGCATGGGATCTTCCATGTCGGGAGTACTCCTCGATGTTCAGCGAGATTCCAGGACGATGGCATTCACCAATTGGTTTGGTTCGGCGTCCTTCCAATGCGCGTCAGTGCCGCTGCGCGTTTTGATGATCTCGGGAATGGTTTCTTGATCAGAAAAGGATTTGGTGAGGACTGGCAAGGCGTCGAAATTGATGATGATACGATTTTGGATTTCCAGGAAAGTCAGGTTCTCACGATGCGGGGCGCCATCCGGGTAATAGGCCTTCAGCGCTTCCCAATTGGGAGGCATGTCGTGCTTGTTCTTGTAGTAGGCGCCGACAAGCTCAGCAGCGGCCCACTGCGCATAGAGGTCGGGTAGAAGCTTCTGTGTCCTCCGAAAGAAAATCACGCCACCGGCGATCAGGGCGACAATAAGTGAGGCTGCAATGATCACAGCCCATTTTGTGCCGGTTTTCATCGGGCTGTTTCGGAAGGTTTCATTTCGATCGGACTATATCGAGAGGCCGGGGCGACGCAATTTTGAAAAAAATTACAGAGGGCTCCGCGGGTTTTGGCACAAAATGCTTCACCTTTTTGCGGAAATTATGATAGTTTCTACTATACCTTAGTTTATGAGCGTACAGTCTGAAATTAATAGAGTATCCTATCACGGCAATGCCAGCAATCTGAATCCATATGGCGTGCCATTTTACTTCCTTGACGAAAACGATCTTGTCGTCGTTGTGACGGATCAGGAGGGCGAGGACGAAACGCTCGTGCGGAACACGGATTATTCTGTGTCTGGCGCCGGAAACCAGGAAGGGGGCGGGATCGTCACGGGCGTCGCGATTCCCGCGACATCCACGGTGACAATCTATCGTGAAGTCGCTCCTGTGCAAAACACCAGCTATGAGGAGGCGGATGCCTTTCCGGCCAAGTCTCACGAGCGGGCTCTGGATCGTCTGACCATGCTATGTCAGCAGGTGATCCGTGCGGCGAAGCGCTCCTATCGGATACGCGAATCCGATGGGGACATTAACGAGATCGCCGCCGTGGCGAACACAATACTGGGCATCAATGCCTCGAAACAACCGCGCACTTTTACCGCGAGTGAACTGGCTAGCTTTCTGAATTTGACCCAGCAGTTCTTTGATCGTCCCACCAAGACCTTCGCTGATGCAGGCGAGCGCGCCCTGGCAGTTCCGGAATTCACCGGCCAGATCGGCACTCAGCGGGACAACGGTTCGATCTGGGTTTCTGACGGCGTCGGGGCCGGTGATTGGGAATATTTTGACAACGCGCCGGATGCGGGATCGGTCGTGACCTCAATGCTGGCGTCCGGCGTTCTTTCAGCTGACGGCGATGGGCGGGCAAAGATGGCCGATGGCTATGTGACCTTGACTAAGATCGCGTCCGGAATTTTTACGGCCGATAGCATCGGTCGGGGGAAATTCGCCGGTGGATTCGTGAATCAAAGTCTCTGTGCTGCTGATCTTTGGCGCGAAATCGCGCCGGTCGGTGCCGTATTGCAAACCGTTTCGACGGTATTTTCCGCCTTTGACACCATCACAGCGGCGTTTCCCTGCGATAACTCTGTTCCGCAGAGTACCGAGGGCGAGGAGGTTTTGACCGCAACCATTACTCCCTCTTCGGCCTCAAACAAAGTTCGCTGCCGTCTTTTGTTCTTTGGTACCACGGGAATTGGCTCTGGCAATTTTGGTATGGGGGTTTTTCGTGATTCTGTGGGGCCTGCTCTTGAAGCCGTGGCAAGTTTTGGCGCCGGATACGCCCATCAACTCGTCATTGATTATATAGACGCCCCGGCCTCGATTTCCGCTGTGACCTATAAGATGCGGGCCGGGTCGAACTCGGGAACTCTTTATTGCAACGGTGACCAAAGCGGCGTGCGCCTTTTTAACGGCGTGGGGCGTTGCTCCATCATTCTCCAGGAAATCAAAGGATAAATCATATGAAAAAAACTGAACTCTTCATTGCGCTCACGGTCATGGCGGGCGTCACGGCGCTGGCGGGAATTGGAACCGTGAGCGTCGGCACCACCGAAACCACCGTGCTGGCGGCGCGCGCCGACCGTAAATGGGCCATTCTGCAGAACAACTCGATCAATGACGTTTACGTCAAGATCGACGGCTCCACGAATACATTGACCGCGGCGAATGGCATTAAAATTCCGGCTAAGGGCGGTACGCTTTCACTGGCTTCCGGCGGCGCGAACCCCTCGCGGAATATTATCAAGGCAATATCCGGAACTGGCACAAATGTGCTCACCTTTCAGGAAGGCAATGAGAATTAAGCTGCTGGCGATATTACTACTTCCGCTGGCCGCGATCGCGGCGATTCGCATCGACTCCGGGGCGAGCATTCAGCCGATTGCGATAGGTGACGAAATTCGACTAACGGTCCCAGGCATTCAGGCGGAAACCTCGGCTTGGCAAAGCGCCGTCACAGCAAATGGCGGAACCTATAACGCGACCGATACGCGGGCCGTCGACTACTTCATCAGCCAGTGCAAGGCGAAGGGCATCTGGTCTCTGATCGACTGGACTGCACTCTTTGCCGGTCGCAATCTCAACGCCGCGCTTGTGCCAGTGAAGCACTCGGTGGGTAGCTCGGTGATTACGAATAACAATTTTGTGGAAGGGGATTTCTCGCCCACGGTGGGACTGACGGGGAACGGAACCACGAAGTATCTCAATCCGGGGTTCAATAATAATAGCTTCGGAAATCAGAACAGTAAGACGTTGGGGGTGGCTGTTACTTCTGTACCCACAGGGACAATGCACATGTTTAGTGCAGGAAGTAATAACGGCACGGGGTTATTTCGAACATCTGGCAACTTCGGGGCTCGTTTGAACTGCACGAGCGCAATCGGGCTAGGTGGTGTGGTACGCGGGCCTGTGCTCGTTTCGCGCACAACCTCAGCAGATGTTATCTACATTAGCGGCTTAGGTAACGGATCGGTTGCCTCTGCCAGTGAACCTCCATCAGTAGATCCGATGTACCTTTTTGCCAACAGTACGCCCGCAGCTTTCTCGACCGGGGCACTGGGCGCTGGCGCTTGCGGTCAAGGCATGACTGCGCAGCAGCTTTCCGACCTCGCCGCCATCCTCACACAAGCGATGACTATCCTAGGGAGGCCCACCCCATGACCCAGCAAGACCTTTACAATTTCGGTGATGCCCTTCGGGTTAACCGGCTCAGCCATTCGCAGTTCCCCGCCCAGGAGCGCAGTCTGGTTGAAGTGATGCTGCCGCCCAATCCGAACTTCACCCCTTGGCAAACCGGGCAGCTTCGTCGTTGGAAGCTTCTCGCGCCTGATCAGAGGTCGATTGCAGCGTCCGGCCGGCCCCATCGCGCTTCCGCACGCATGGCCTCCAACGGCGATTTGTTGTTGGAATCGGATCTTTTGAGCGACCGGGACGGCAATTACTTCCTGATCAAAACCTTTCTGGAAAGCTTGACGCTGGTCTCCCGGTCGGAGTCGGATTTTCCTCAGCTGGAGGGTGAAGAATAAGCCATGCCTGACGCCATAACAGTTAAAGCAGTGACCGAGGCGGCCAATTACGCCTCAGTGCAAAGCGATCGGTGGCTATTCATCGTTTTACTCATCGTCTTCTTGCTGGCGATAGGCTGGATGGCACGCTGGTTCATGGCGAGAAACGACGCCTTGCAGGCCCGTGTGGATGGACTTCAAAAGGATTTCAACGATTTTCTACAAACTAGGTACACTGCGACGGCGAACTCCTTGCAGGAAAATACTAACGTTCTGAAAAAGGCAGTTGAGACTCTGGACAAGGTTGCCGAGATACTCAAGTCGGCGTCCGACAATATCGAGCGGAGAAAACTGCAGTGAAAATTTTTGCCCTGCTTGCTATGTGCGCCTGTTCCCAGTCCTGTGCCCTAACCGTTCCGCTTGGTGGGAGTGGCGAATATGGTGAAGTATACGCGGGATATCGGCCGCCAGGGCAAATCTTCCGCCGCGGCTTTGACGTCCTAAACCCACCAGGGTTGCGCGACAAATGAAGCGCAAACTACATGACGGCGATAGGGGAGGTCTCAGCGAGTGGATTGATAAGGAGCAGAAGAAATGAAGCGCATACTGGCCATATCCGGCGGAGGCATGCGGGGAGTCGTACCCGCTCGTTTCCTTATAGAAATCGAAAACCGCACGGGCAGAAAAATCGCAGAAATATTCAGTTTGATCGCCGGTACGTCGACGGGTTCAATCCTCGCCGCACTTTGCTGTCGGCCGTTCCCGACCACAGCCGAACTCATGATGCGCTTCTACTACGAAAGCGGTCCACGCATATTCAGGCGTGGATGGTTCGATTGGGGTGTGTTCGGCCCGAAATACTCACAGGCCGATCTTCATCGCGAATTGCGTGCCTGTATTGGTGAATCGAAATGTGGGGACATCGCGCGGAAACTTCTCATCCCCACCGTGGATGCAAATCAAATTGAGGCGGTTTTCATCAAGTCCTGGGATAGATATTGGGCGGAATATCCACTTTGGGCGGCGGCGGCTTCTTCCTGTAGCGCGCAAACTTTCTTTCCGGCCCATTCCGGAATTTATGGAATGCTTCCCTTCCGACATATTGACGGAGGCAATCACACCAATAATCCGGCAGCTTCTGCGCTTTTCGAGGCCTATAGATTGTGGCCCAATGAAGAGATATTAGTCGTCCATTTAGGGACCGGCAAGCAGCGCAACCCCAGACCACTACCCGATGGTGGTATCGCCCGTTGGGCACCGCTGGTCTTTGGTGCCACCAGCGAGTGCCAGGATGATTGCGCAAGGTACCTTTGCATTCACGCACCGGGGGTTAGATTCTTTTCCTTCGATGTCTCCATCGATCGCTTTCCGGCCATGGACGATGCCAGTCGGGATACGCTGGATGACCTGATTGAACTCGCAGAAAGGCAAATCGATGCCGACTCTCAAAGGTGGGAGGACCTTATAGCGAGCATATCGGCTCTTCAAACAACATGACCCTGGACGAACGCTCTGAAAAAAACATCCATACTCTGCATCCGAAAGTTCAGGAGATCGCACGTAAGTTCATGGTCGTCGCGATCCCAACCATGGCGGCGAAAAGTGTGGTGATCAAAATCATCAGCGGCACGCGCACCTATGCAGAGCAGGACGCTCTTTATGCCCGCGGACGCACTGCGCCGGGGCCTCGGGTGACAAATGCCCGTGGAGGCTATTCCAATCACAACTTTGGCATCGCCTGGGACATCGGTTTATTTCGAGGCGGCAAATATCTGGAGGACTCGCCCCTGTATCGCGACTGCGGTGAGATCGGCAGGAGCCTCGGCCTGGAATGGGGAGGGGACTGGAAAAGTTTCCCGGACGAGCCGCATTTTCAAATGAAGACCGGTCTGACGCTTGGGCAGATGCGCATCCGCATTGCGGCGGGCGCTGATATCTTTTGAAGGCGAGTTCATTGCAAAAGCAATCGCCAACTGTATTCCGGCGCGGTATATCGCAGGGATGCTCACCCTCTATCTCCTTCGCCACGGGCAAACCTCCTTCAGCCGGGCCAATGCCTTTTGCGGCGCGGCGCTGAATCCCGACCTGACCGACGATGGCCGTGAAATGGCTGAGCTCTTCGGCAAAGCCTATGCGGAAACCCCGTGGCAGGCGATTTTTGCCAGCCCGTTGAAACGCACGCTCGAAACGGCCCTCCCGATTTGCAATATCACCGGCCTCTCCCCTCAAGTGCGCGATGGCTTGAAGGAAATCGGCTACGGAAAGTGGGAGGGCAAGACCGTTCAGGAGGTCGCCGCGGAGTATCACGACGACTATATTCGCTGGACGGCTGACCCTGCCTGGTACCCGCCGACGGATGGCGAACCGGCCGTGTCCATTGCGCATCGCTCCCTGCAGGTCGTCGAGGAAATCCAAAAAGTCTACGACGAAGGCAATGTCCTCATCGTCTCGCACAAAGCCACCATCCGCATCCTGCTTTGTTCGCTGCTTGGTATTGATGTGGGGCGTTTCCGTTATCGGTTGGCATGTCCGGTCGGTTCTGTATCGGTGGTCGAATTTGGAACGCACGGTCCCTTGCTCAAAGCCATGGCTGATCGGACTCATCTTGATGACCGCTTGAGGGCTCTTCCCGGTACTTAGGTCCTTCCGTTATGAGAAAGTTTGTCCTCCTTGTTTGCCTGACGGCAGCTACGGCCCTGGCCAAGGAGCCTGCGGCCGTGGGCATCACCTCCGAGCTGTTGGCCGAAACCGGGCGCATGTGGGACGGCTCAGATCTCCCGGCCTATCCCACCGGCCGTCCGAAGATCAGCGTGGTCAAGTTCACCATCCCTCCCAACTCCGAACTGCCCTGGCACAAGCATCCGAGCATCAATGCCGGTTATGTCGTGAAAGGTTTGCTCACCGTTCGGATGGAGGATGGCAAGGAACTGAAATTGAAAGCGGGCGACGCCATCATTGAATTGGTCGATAAATGGCACGCCGGCCGCAACGATGGCACCGAAGCCGTGGAGATCGTGGTCTTTTACGCCGGCACACCTGGCGTGCCGCTGGCCATCAAGAAAGATGCGCCTGCGGCGGCGACGCCGGCTCAATGAGCCCGGCTGAGATCACCTCGTACCTTCACAAAAACATCCCCATCACCGCAGCGATGGGAGTGGAGGTCGAGTCGAGTGACGCCGAGGGGCTGGTGCTGATCGCTCCCTTGGAGCCGAATCACAATCACCTCGGCACGGCGTTTGGCGGGAGCCTGAGCGCGATCGCCACCCTGGCCGGCTATGGTGTGGTATGGTTGGCGCTGGGCGATCCCGATGCCCATGTGGTGATCGGGGATGGCACGCTGCGCTTCCGCCGTCCGGTCACGAAAAGCATCCGCGCGATCTGCGTCAGCCCCGAGCCGCCGGTCATGCAGCATTTTCGCGAGGAGTTTGATCGCGCGGGCCGCGGGCGCCTGCGTTTGCAGGTGACCATCGAGGAAGACGGCGAAGTGGCCGTGGAGTTCGAGGGGACCTTTATCGCCCGCCGCCAGCGATAGGTTTGTCGTGCGGGCAGGGGAGTGGAGCCGGCTCGCTCAGTCCTCGTGATGATCACGAGCGAAGAATTTTTGGGGCGCGCTTTTGCCCTCGCGGCGTGTACGCCGGTCCACCGTCATCTGGCGCTTTTTGCGGTTCTGGTGCAGGAGGGTGATTTCCTTGTCCAACTTAAAAAAGCCCTCGAGGCGTTTCTCATCCAGCGTGCCGGCGGCGATGGCCCCCTGCAGGGCGCAGCCCGCATTGGTTTTGCCGTGCTGGCAATCGTCAAATTTACATTGGCCCGAGAGCTCTTCCAGATCGGCGAAGCGATCCCGCAGCGTCTTCTCGTCCGTCCACATGTGCACCTCGCGGATGCCGGGATTGTCGATGATGATGCCGCCGCTACGCAGCACCATGAGCTCACGCGCGGTGGTGGTGTGGCGGCCCTTGCCGGTATTATCATTCACCTCGTCGGTCCATTGATACTCGCCGCCGAGGAGATGATTGATCACCGAGGACTTGCCGACCCCGCTTGAGCCGACAAAGGTCAGCGAGACGCCGCGCTTAAGGTATTCCTTCAACACCTTCAGGCTGGCTTTTTTTTCCACGCTGGTGAGGTGGACGTCGGCTGCCGGATTCAGCGCACGGATGGCTTCCACCGCCGCCTGATTTTTCTCCGCCGGAAAAAGGTCCGCCTTGTTCACCAGCACCACCGCCTTGGCCTGACTGCGGCCGATGATGGCGAAATACCGCTCCATGCGCCGAAGGTTAAAGTCCGACCCTGGATCAGTGACCACCACCACCACATCGATATTCGTCGCGATGATCTGCTCCTCGGTGGTGCGGCCGGAGATTTTGCGGGAAAGGTAGTTTTGGCGGGGCAGCCGGGCACGGATCATGTGCTCCGTATTTTCGTCGCCCACCTCCAGCGCGACCCAATCACCCACCGTCGGCAGGTCAGCATCCGTCTCGGCGTCGTGGTAGACCTTGCCACTCATCACCACCTCATATTCCTCGCCGGTTCCGAGCAGGGCGCCGTAGGTGATCTTATTGTCGCGGATCAACCGCGCAGGCTTCCAGCCTTCGCTTTCGTAAGCGGCAAACTCCCGCGCAAACGCCGCATTCCAGCCGAGTTCTTCCAGCGTCATGCAGTCTTAATGCCGGAGGCACCTTCCTCGCGGCCAAATATTCTCAGGGGTATGGGCATTTCCTGTCCGGAGGATGTCCCGTCCCGGATTCGAGGCGCAAGCGTAAATGCCGGGTGATCTTGGAACAGTAGGGAAATCAAGCCTGCGCAGCGCGGCTCGCCCGGGCGCGGGCGGCTTGCAGTTCGGGGAGATGTTTTTCCGCCCAGACGCAGATGGCCTGGAGCGGTTCGGTGAGGCTCCGGCCAAGGGGAGTGAGGGAATACTCCACCCGCGGCGGGACCACGGGATAGACCTTGCGCGCGACCAGGCCATCACGTTCCAGGCTGCGCAGCGTTTGGGTGAGCATCTTCTGGGAAACGCCCGAGATCTCCCGCTGCAACTCGTTGTGACGTCTCGTACCCTTCGATAACACGCGGATGATCAACGCCGTCCACTTGTCGGCAATACGGTCCAGCACCTCCCGGGAGTCGCAGTCGGGATTCATCACGCAAGGGTTGGAGGCGGGAGTCTTCATAGGTACCAAAAGGTAAGTATATAACCAAAAGGTGGGTAATTGACGATACGGCACATTAGGTCGATTATGGCGGCATTGAAAGGAAAACATGAAAATACCCAAGGCATCCCAAGGCGTCAGGCCCTCTGATATTCAGCCCGTTCTTTACGATCGGGCCGGCATTGCCGACGACCTTCCATCCTCGACTACTCCAGTTCAGGCGGACGATCTCCCCCTGTTCGACAGTTATTCGCAGGCGGTTATGAGCGCGGTGGATAAAGTCGGCCCCTCTGTGGTCAATATCGAGGTGCGCCAGACCGTCACCGATGGCCAGCGCACCGGCGAGACCGGCGGTAATGGCTCCGGCTTCATCATCGCGCGCGACGGCTTCATTTTGACCAACAGCCACGTCGTGCACGGCGCGAGCAAGATCACCGTGTCGCTCTCCGACGGCCGCAGCTATCCCGCGAACCTCATCGGTGACGATCCGGACAGCGACCTCGCCGTCATCCGCATCGACGCGCCAAACTTGGTCCACGCCGAGCTCGGTAGTTCATCCGAAATCCGTGTCGGACAGCTGGCCATCGCCATTGGCAATCCCTTTGGCTTCCAGGCCACCGTCACCGCCGGGGTGGTGAGTGCTCTCGGGCGTACGCTCCGCGCGCAGTCCGGCCGCATGATTGAAAATGTCATCCAGACCGACGCCGCGCTGAACCCCGGTAACTCCGGCGGTCCCTTGGTGGATTCCCGCGGCCTGGTGATCGGCGTGAACACCGCCATCATCCGGCCCGCGCAAGGCATCTGTTTTGCCACGGGCATCGATACCGCCAAGTTCGTCGCCGGCTGGTTGATCAAGGAGGGCAAGTTCCGCCGCGCCCACATCGGCGTGGCCGGGCAAGATACCGCCCTGCATCGCCGCGTGGTGAATTTTCACAAGCTCCCCGTCGAGAGCGGCGTCCTCGTCGTTTCGACCGAGAAAAACAGCCCCGCCTGGGCCGCTGGGCTCGAGATGGGCGACATCATCGTCGGCTTCAACGACCAGCCGATCCCGAACATTGCCACCCTGCACCGTCTGTTGCTGGGCCGCGAAATTGGAGTGAAGTCAGAGTTGACCGTGCTGCGCCACACCGAGAAACTGAAGAAAACCATCATTCCGCAGGAGGCCATCGGGTCTCCGGCGGACGATGCCCAATAACTTTTCCCAAAATTATGAGTGAACCCATCAATATCAACGCCGAAAGCTTCGACGCCGCCGTCACGAAATCACCCGTCCCCGTCCTCGTGGACTTCTGGGCCCCGTGGTGCGGACCTTGCAAGATGATCAGTCCCGTCCTCGACGAGATTGCCAAGGAAAACGCGGATACCCTCCGCGTGACCAAGGTCAACGTCGACGACAATCAGGATCTGGCCGCCAAGTTTGGAGTCAAGGGCATCCCCACGCTCCTCATCTTCAAGGATGGCGAGCTCAAGGAAACCATCGTCGGCATGACCAGCAAGAAGACCCTGCTGGACAAGCTCGCGGCGGCTTAAAATTCGCAGTCGTTTGAATCTGTCACGGGGCGGTCCTCACGGGCCGCCCTGTTGCATTTATGCCCCGCGCCTCGCGTGCCAGGCGTGAATAAAGAGACTCTGATAAATATGGGTCGGTGAGGGGAACCCACCGGCGGTAATGATTTCGGCCACTTGCTCTGCCGACAGCACCGCCACATCGCTTTTCCAGGCCGCGAGGTAATTCCCGGCCTGCGCGGCGGGAATGCCATTGAAGAGAAGCATTTGCCGCCAGAGGTCTTTCAGTCCTTGGGAACTCTCCGCCTCCAGATCTCCGGAAAGGTCGGAGGCGATGAGGTGTCCCTCAGGGCGCAGTCGCTCCGCGATGGCTTTGAAGTAGGCGATGCGATCGCCGTGCTGGAGGATGAATTGGGAAACCAGCAGGCTGGTTGCGGCATCGAAGGGCTCAGCTGGCGGCAGCGTGTGAATGTAGCCCTGATGAAAAGCACAGCGGGAGGTCAACCCTGCCTCAGCCACGCGTTCCTGGCAGACTTCAAGCATTGGTCCGGATGGCTCGACTGCCGTGAAGTGAACCTCAGGGAAAGCCGCGGCGAGTGCCAAAAGCTCCGAGCCTGTACCCACACCGACGCAGAGGATACGGGCCTGAGCGGGAAGGTCTGCCAAGGCGATGCGGATGAGCAAATGCAGTGCATCGCGCAGCGGGGCGATCCGGGCAAATCGCTCATCGTAGCCAGTGGCGTGCTCCTTGGTGAAAAGGGTGGCGGGGTCTTTCATGGGGATGGTACCGACAGTCGCGGCGGGAAAGCCTTATGCCCCGGCCGTTGCCTCTCCGACAGTCTCCTTGTTCATTGAAGTACGTTCGGCGGCCATGGCCTCCACCCCCTCCCGCATTTCCGGATATTTTTGCAGGAATTTGCGGAAGTCGCGTTGGGTCAGCAAAGCCAGTCGGCTATAGTCCAGGGCGGTCACATCGGCCGAGCGCGGCTGGTCGCAGATGAGCGCCATCTCGCCGAAGAAGTCGCCGGCGTGGAGCTTGATCTTGCGACCGTTGACCGCCACCTCCATCTCGCCGGAGGAAATAAAGTAGACCGCATCGGCTTCGTCGCCCTTGCGGATGACGCGTTCGCCGGGCGTGACGTTGCGCACCTGGAAGTGCAGCAGCAGGACTTCCCGTTGTTCCTCGGTGAGGCTGGCAAAGAGCGGGAAACGCTCGACCAGTTCGCCGGGCGTGAAGGTCTTGTGCGCGGCGGCCTTGTCCTCGGCCGCTTGTTTGGCTGCTTCGAGTTCCGCTTGCAGAGCGCCGAAGTGTTTTTGCCGCTCGTCGTCCAACCGCCGCTTGAGCGCCGGTCGGCTGCGCACAAAAGCGCAGGCCTTGTCCGCCAGCGCGAAGACCAGCGGGTTCAGCGTGATGGATAGCAAGGCGCCGGCCAGAATGAGGTTCAACCCCTCCCGGGTGAGCAGGCCGTGGTCGATGCCGAGACCTGCCAGGATGAAGGAAAACTCGCCGATCTGCGCCAGCGAGGCCGAGACGATCAACGCCGTGCTCAGCGGATAGCCCATGAGCAGGACAATGGCCAGAGCCACCAGCGATTTGCCGACCAGAATGAGAGCCAGCACGCCCAGCACCATATCGGGTTCGCGGATGAGAATGGACGGGTCGAACAACATGCCGACCGAGACGAAGAACAACACCGCAAACGCATCCTGCAGCGGCAGCGAATTGGAAGCGGCCTTGTGGCTCAGCTCCGACTCATGCAGCACCATGCCGGCAAAGAACGCCCCGAGCGCGAAGGACACACCGAAGAGCTTTGCCGAGCCAAAGGCGATGCCCAGCGCGATAGCCAGGATGCTCAGGGTGAAAAGCTCGCGCGATCCCGTGCGGGCCACCTGCCGCAGCAGCCACGGCATGACCTTTGGGCCCACCACGAGGGCCAGCGCGACGAAGGCGCCGACTTTCACCAGCGTGATCGCCAGGGTGACGAAGAGATTGCCCGAGGCCGCGTCACCGTGACCGTCCCCATGCCCGCCGGCGGCGTGTCCGCCCAGCGGTATCGCCAGGGCCGGCAGCAGTACGAGGGCCAAGACCATGGCGAGGTCCTCCACCACCAGCCAGCCGATGGCGATGCGACCGTTCACCGTGGAAACGGCGTTGCGTTCCTCCAGTGCCTTCAGCAACACCACCGTACTCGCGACTGAGAGGCTCAGACCGAGCACGAGGCCGGAGCCAAAGCTCCAGCCCCACAGCAACATCATCATCGCGCCGAGAATTGTCGCGATCACGATCTGCCCCACCGCACCGGGGATGGCGATGCGCCGCACCGCCAGCAAATCCGCCACGGAAAAATGCAGGCCCACACCGAACATCAGCAACATCACGCCGATCTCGGCCAATTGACCCGCCATCGCGCTGTCCGCTACGAAACCCGGCGTGAATGGCCCGATCGCCACACCCGCGACCAGATAGCCGACCAGCGGAGGCAGGGAGAAACGGTTGGCGATGAAGCCGAAAACGAATGCGAGGGCGAAGCCCACCGCGACGGTGGAAATGAGAGTGAGATCGTGCGGCATGATTTTTCCCGTTTTGGAAACGGCGCGTGATTTTTGAAAACCTCGCCGCAGGTGGCAAGAGTTTACGCCCCTTTTAATTCCGGTGGGTGTGCGAGTGACAAACTTCCCCTGTCGTGATCCTGGCGCGAACATTCGTTGTCAGGAAGTCCGGCGGCTGTCACCCCCGTGATGGATCGCGCTGCCGTTGAAAAGATGAGGCCGGCATCGCATGGCCGGAATTGCCGTGAGGATGCATCGGATTCCGAAGGGATGTTGAGATGGTTTGTCATGACATCATTGCCTGGATGACTCGCTTTTTAGGGCTCGGCCATCCGTCAACTTCCGGGTCTTTGTGGAGAAGGAGGGCTGTTCTCCCTGAAAAATGGAATCTTTTGGTCGTCTGACTCAGGAGGAGGCAGCGAATATTCGAAGCCGGAGGCCCTTCGAAATTAGGAAAGGTGCAACAGGGAAGTTTTAGTCTGCGATGTTAGAAGATTGACGTTTTCCTGTGGGGGAGGGAGAGTGAGCCCGAGTATGTTAACTTATTCATCACCCGGGTCGAAAGTTGGCAAAGCGGGAGTCGCGCGGAAGAAAAGCGACGGGCTGGAGTTTTTAAGCCTCAAGGACAACGCGCCGAGGAATCTCACGGAAGAGTGTGTGCTGCGTATTCTTTCCTTGATGAAGGATGGCAAACTCAAGGCGGGAGATCGCATCTCGGAGATCTCCATCGCCGAGCAAATTCAAATGGGTCGGGCGCCGACTCGCGGGGCTTTGGACCGTCTGGCCCAGGCCAATGTGCTGGAGCGCCTTCATCGGGCGGGGACATTTGTGCGTGAACTGAGCCTGGAGGAGTTCAGTGAAATCATGGACGTACGCGCTCACTTGGAGTGCCTTTCCGCGCGGTTGGCGGCGCAGCGGATCGATGGTGCGGCCAAGCAAGCGTTGATGGCCATGGCGCTGGAGGTGGATCGGTTGAACTACGATGATCCCGATGTGCCGCAGCAGCAACGCTATCACGCCGACCAGGCATTTCACAACATGGTGACCTCGGTCAGCGGTAACAGCCGGCTGATCGGGATGCTGCAGAGCCAGCATCTCCTGGAATTCAGTTTTATCTCAGGGTATCGCATCATGCCGAAGCATCGCGAACTTCAGGCGGAGATGCCCACGCACGAGGCTATTGCTCAAGCCATCATCGAACACAAAATCGACGAGGCCGGGGAATTGATGCGCGTGCACGTGGTGAAGTCGAAGCAAATCCGCCTTAGCTATGCCCTGGGAGAGTCGCGGTGACGGTTGCCTTTTGGCTGTGACCGTTGGCCGTGTGGGCCGTCTGCATCCGGTCCGACCAGGAGGCGTCTGCGGCATGCTCCGTGAGGCAGGCGTTGACGGCGGGTTCCCGCAGAAGCGCGCCAGCTTGTTCGGCGGATAATTCCTGCATGGGCCGGATCGCGCAGCGGCCGGAGATGCCCTGCGCATTGAGCAGCGCCGTCGTGCCGGGAAAAATGCCGTATTTTTGAGCCAGCAGAGAAACCAGATCATTGAGTTGCCCCTGCAGTCGGTCGGTTTCGGCCCAATCTTTTTGCCTGGCGGCCTCGACGATGCGGCGGGTATGGGCGGGGACCACGGCAAAGATGCCGTCGAGTTGTTCCGGGAATCCTATGCGCAGGAGCTTGGAAAAAATGCTGGGGGCCGCCGCGATGACGCGGAAACCCGTCGGGACTCTTTCGGCCAGGGAACTGGTCCAGGCGAAATCCGCCGAACTCTTGATGCCGGCGACATTGGGGATACGGGAGATCTGCAGGACCGTCTCCAGGGAAAGGGAGACTCCGGTGAGCGCGGGCAGATAGTACACGAAAATGGGCTTGGATGATTCTTCCGCCAGGCAGCGATAATAATCCACCAGATCCTGGGCGGAGTACTTGAAGAAGTAGGGGGTGAGCACCACCAGGCCGTCCACATCCTCCGTTTCGGCGAACCTGATTCTTTCCAGCGTGCGGGCGTGGCTGGTGTCTCCCACGCCAATCAGGACCTCCCCTCGTTGGCGGGAAAGCAGCACGGAATGGCGGACGAGATCCACGAAGGTCTGCCATCTCAGCAACTGCATGAGCCCCATGGTTCCTCCGATCAGCAGGCCGGTGGCTCCGTGGTGCCACTGCGCCTCGACGTGTGTTTCCGTCCCGCCGAAGTCCAGCGACTCGTCTTCTTGGAGTGGAGTGCAGGTGGCATGAATGATGTTTGCTCGCATGGTCATGGTGCAGATTGCAGAAACCTCAATATCATGTGCGACTAATATGTTACAAGATGTAAAATGTGTTGCAGCTATTTTGTCACAGTCCCGCCGCCGGGTGGTCCCAAAAAAATCAAATTGGGCCCGCTGATCTCTCGCGGGACGGGGAGGTAAAATGATTTTACAGAGGAAATTCGCCTTTATCGATGACATTACACACTATGGCACGAATGGTGCTCCCTACTTTTTAAGTTAAAATTTTATTGTGTTTCTAACATTTCAACATGTAACAATGTCTCGCATGCGGAAACGCACCTCCCAGTGTTACCCACGACGCAGCGGCTTCACGCTTATGGAGCTTCTTGTCTCCATCGGCATCGTGGCGGTGCTGGCCTCGGTCCTATTGGTCGCTACAAAAACGGTCGCGCACAAAGGCCGGCAGGCGAAATCGATGCAGAATATGCGGACCCTGCTCAGCGTCGACCGTATGGCCATGGGCGAAAACAATAACAGGCTCGCGCCCTATCAGAACTACGATGGTCACTATTGGTTTATGTACCTCCCGAGGGATTACCTCCAGGGCGACTACCGGGTGCTGATCGCGCCGGGTGACGATTTGAAGAATACGACCAATCCTTCCCAAAAACGCGCCGCTTTCGAGAATGTCGTCACGAAACAGCCGGCGGTGGTGCAATATAGCTACGCGCGAAATCTGTCCCTCCCGATGCAAAAGGCGCCAAACCCGCTGCCACCGGGTTGGAAGGCAACGGACACCTATGCCCTCGCTACTCCCGTGGCCCGCATCGAAAAACAAAGCGCGACGGCCCTGCTTTTGGAGACCGGCTATTCCGGGGGGCTGACCGAGGCCCATTCCATCGGGCAGTTGAACTACTTCCGGTTCAGTTCGCCGGACAAAGACCGCATGCTGGTCGGATTTCTCGACGGCAGCGTCAGGGAGGTGGGCAAGAACGTGATTTTCGCCGGCGAAGCCGCCGGGTCCGGCGAGACCGAGCGTGAGCATCGACAGATGTGGTTTGGCGATCCGGAAGCGACGGCGCAGATCCGGTTCTGATTGAATTTTAGGAACACAACACCAGCAACATATGAAAACATCCATAATACTGAAGGCCGCAGTCCTTTCTGCCTTGGCAATCCTGCCTCTACAGGCGGCGACCCTGCAGGATAACCTGATCGGCAACCTGACCTTCGACGAAGGGAAGCTGAATACCGGAGGGCGTGGGGTGATCAATGAAATTGGTTCGGGGCCGCTTTCCACCAGCGATTTTTCCATCGCGGCCAGCGCCGGCGGCTCGGTGGTGGGGGTTCCCGGGGTGATCGGCCAGGCGGCGGATTTCAATCCTTCGGCGTCCATGAGTTCGGCCGGCAGCGCGTATGGCAACATGGGCAGCGGAAGCTTCAGCATGAGCCTGTGGGTGAATTCCACGGCCTTTAATGCCACCAATGTGCTGGTCAATAAGCGCGGCTCGACCACCACCGACAACTCCTACACGTTGTACTCGGATGCCTCGGGGGATGTGCATTTCACGGCCCACGATCCGACCGGCGGGGCCGGCCATCTTTTCGACATTTCCACGGCGGCGGTGGAGGGGGCGGGGCTGGCTTTGAACAACTGGAGCCTCGTCACCATGGTGTTTGATCGGAGTTCGTCGGTTACTGCGGATGGGACGGTATCGGTGTATCTGAATGGCGAGTTGGTCATCAGTTCGTCGCTGGGCGACTTGGGCGCGGGTAGTCTGGGTTCGCTCAACACCTCGCCGAACGGGGCCTTGTATCTCGGCCGTTATCCCAATGGCGGCAATGCCTACAACGGCGTCATGGACGATTTCGGCCTCTGGACCCGTGCACTGTCCGCCTCGGAGGTGTCCTTGATCTATGAGTCCGGCCTGGAGGGCATCGGCATCATGGCGATTCCCGAGCCGCAGCCCGTCATGCTGCTCGGATTGGCTCTGGGCGCTGTTGTCTGGTCCCGGCGGCGGTCGAAGCCCGCCGTGCAAGGCTAGACTTTTTCTCTCTCCGCTCCTCTGTTTTTCCCGATGGAAATCAAATCCCTGGTCTTTTGCGTCTTTAGTCTTTGGTCTGTCACAGCCTGGGGAGGAACCGGAAAAGTTGAATTCATCGCGGATGCGTCTCCCGCCTTCGAGCGGGATGCCCGGAGCGGGGAGGCTGGCGCGGTGCGGTGGGGGGACTATGTGCCCAACCCGCCGCCAGGGGGAGACCCTGTCAGGGGAGGCCGCCTGGCCGGCTTTCCGTCGCCCTGTGATCTCCTGTTAAAGGAGCCAGCGGTGCCGAGCGAGGGCTTGCCCGCGAATCTCGGCATCATCATCGAGTCCAGCAATGGCAGCGTCACCTTCTTCAATCCCTCCTCGGTCTATGATGCGAGCACCGTCGCGGGTGTGTATCGGCCGCAGGGTGGCAACCTGGGCTTTCAGTTCGTGGATCGGGCCAACCCCCGCCAGCCCGCCACGGTTTCCCGGGTCACCGTGGCTGTCGCGGGTAATGGAGTGGCGGAAAATGCCCTGCAGATCGAGGCCTACGATCTCGACGACAACTCGCTCGGTCAGTTTCCCATCGAAGGAGCCAGAAGTAAGAACATCATGGCCATGCCGGGCCTGGTGGCACGCGACGAAAAGGGCCGGGAAGTTTCCCGGATTCACCGCGTTGTCATCCGCTCCTCCAGCTCGAGCTCGTGGTTTTTAGGGAAGGTGGGAACATCGCCTGCCTCCACCGATCTCGGCGTCGGCGGGTTTCAATTGGCGCAAGCCGGGCCGGGCGAGAGCGTTCCAAGCGCCTTTGACCTCCCGGAAAACAAGCTCTGGAATCAGGAGAAGCAAGCCATTCTGATTTCCGACCTCGCCATGGTAGAACCTCGGGATGCGGTTTCGGACCGCCGCATGCCGGGTAAATGGAAAATTTTTCCCTACGCGACCAAAGACTTCACGGGGAACGCCCTCATGACTGGGCCTCGGTCGAAGGCGGCCACGGTGAATATCCCTCTCAACGCCAAAGGTTGGCACGCGGTCTATGTCGGCGTGGGCATGGTCTCCAGCGGATATCGCGCCCAGCCGAATAGTATTCAAGTCAAGCTCACCCGCGATGCCGTGTTTCGGCGCGTGACGAACGGACTGCTGCTGCCCAGCCCGAAATGCGATCTCGGCGAAGAGGTTTTTGTGAAGGCCGCCGACCTCACCGACCAGCAATTGCAACTCAAGGGCCTGCCCTTCGATCCGGGCTGCTTGCTGTACGTACGCCTCGTGCCCCTCCTGCCCGACGAAGTGGCGGAATATCAAAGGATGCAGCAGGACGAGTCGAAGCGGACCATGATCGCCACCTTCGACGGCTTTAGCTGGATCTGGCCCTTCCTGCCCGCGACCGCGGATGATCTCAGGGGAGTTTTCGAGGGCTTCGAGCACACGGATGTCAAAAAGTGGTGGTTCGGTGTGATGGGTGCGGACATGGTCATCTACCCCACGAAAGTCGGCACCACCCCGGGCCTGGATCAGAAGGAGTTTGGCCGCTGGGAGGACGGAGCCTTTGCTGAATCGATGCAGAAACTTTTTGCCGCGGGGATCAATCCCTTGCAGGTCGCACGGGAGGAAGCGCGGAAACGCGGCATCGAGTTCGATGTCTTTGTCCGCCCGGCCGGTTGGCAGGGGACCGCGCCGTTTGAGGAAATCTTCAGCAGCAAATTTTATCGGGATAACCCGCAATGGCGCATCAAGGACCGGGATGGTTCCTCCGCCATGCACATGAGCTACGCGGAGCCGGAGGTGCGCAGGCAAATCATCGAGGTCTTCCGCGAAACTCTCGACATCGATCCCGATGGCATCGGGTTCTTCTTCAACCGCGGTATGCCCCTCATGGCTTACGAGGAGGCCTTCCTGAAGGAATTTTCCGCCCGCTACAAAGCCGATGCCCGCACCCTGGCGGATGATGACGAGAGGGTTTGTGAGATGCGCGGGGAAATTATGACCGGCTTCATGCGTGACATCCGGAAGATGCTGGATGAGGAGCAAAAACGTCGGAACCGGCCGAAACCGTATAAGATTTCCCTCATGGTTTTTTCCACCGAGAAGGACAATCGCAAGCATGGCCTTGATGTCGAGCGGTGGGTGAAGGAAGGCCTGGTCGACGGCGATCTGGGCATCGCGTTTTTCGCCAATCTCACCTCATTTGCCACTCCCGATGTGAAGTATTACAAAAAGATCACCGCCGGTACCAAGGTAGGGGTCTATCCCTTCCTCGTGAGCTGGAAGTCGCCCGGCTGGAAAGAGGTCGTCGACAAGGCGGATGCCTTTTATCAGGACGGCGCGGACGGCCTCGGCGTCTGGGATATCAGCACGTTGTCGACCTATCAGGAAAAAGGCGAGGGCCAGCTCTTCAACCTGCTTGGCCGCCTCGGAGATGCCAGCCGCGTGGCGGCCTTCAAGCGATCCCGTGGTCAGACGGTGAAACGCATCGAACTCATCCGTTTTGGCGAGAACACCTACAATAGGTGGATTCCGAATACCGGTTTCTGATTCCTGTCGGCCTATTCGAGGTTGGTCGATTCCACGCCTTTGTCTTCGGCCTTCTGCTTGTCGGCGGATTTGGTCTTGGGCGCGAGAGCGGATTCCACTTCGGCCTTGAGCGCCTCGTCGGAGCGATAGGATTCGATGAGCTTTTTTGCCGAGGCTGTTTTCAGCGCCGCGGCTTGGGCGATGATGAGGCGCCTTTCTTCCGGGCGCGTCGCGAATTTTTGGGCTTCGGAGAGTTTTTCGACGCGAGCCTCCGCCGGGAGATCGTTCGCCCGGCTGACGACATCAAGATAGCTGCGGGCGGCGAGCAGACGGAGCGATTCGTCGTCGGAAGCGGCGGCGATCTTCGTCAGCTGCGGCAGAGAGGATGAATTCGGCCATTGGGCCAGCGCGCGCACGATGGATTTTTTCTGCGTGAGATCAGCGCTGTCGAAGAGTTTCCACAAGGCGGCCTGCGCTTCGACGGTTCCGGTCGCTCCGAGGAGAGTGATGACTTGTTCCTTGAGCGCCGCATCTTCGAGAGAGGGAAGCTTGCCGGCCAGTTGCGCGATGATTTCCTGCCGCTGTGGGCTGTGGCGCAGGGAGAGCGCCAGCGCCTTGACCAGGGGCGCGCGCTCACGGGCATCCGAAGTCGCGAGCAGGCGGGCGGCCAGCCGGGGAGTTTGCTCCGGAGCGCCGACTACGGCGAGCGCCTGCGAGGCGGCGAGGCGGACGCCGGCATCCTTTGACTCCAGGCTCGCGAGCAACAGGTCCTCACCCGAGGAGAAGCGCCGGGCCTGGATCAGTTGGATCAATGCGATCTGCTTCGAGGTGTTCGGAGCGGCCGAAAGCGCTTGGATTGTCCAGCCTTCGGTGGAGAGGGGCAAAAAGAGGAGGACGTTCCACCACCGTTCGTGGCGGGCATCGTCGGCGGGCGTGGTGACAAATCCATCGAGCGCCTTGTGAAATTCGGCCTCTGTGCCTGTGCGGGAGAGCAATCGAAGTGCGACCTCACCCAATTTGGCATGGGCCGAGATCGCCAGCGGCAGGAGTTCGGCGGGTGGGAAGGCGTCACCGATGGAGGACAGCCTTACGACGGCCTCGGGCTGGCCGATCTGCCCGGAGACGCTTTTGATCAATCGCTCCTGACCAGCCGGGGAGAGAGCGTGGAAGTTTTCGAGGAGGATCGGAGCGATCGCCGGGTCAGCGGATTTTTCCAGCCCGGCCAGCAACTCGGCTACGCCGGGCAGTTGGCGCCGGACCATCACTCGAACGGCGGCGGCGCGTACTTCCAAAGGCAGCGCGTCTGTCTGGATGACCTTCTGACACAGCTGGCCGGCCTCTTCGGCATCGGTGCTGTGGCGGGCGCCTTCCACCATGGCGGCGGCCGAACCGTCCTCCGTTTTCGGCGAAGCCTGGGTCAGGGCGGTGAAGGCCTCGGGTGCGCTGTTGCTGGCGAGCGCTTGGAACGCCGCGCGCCGGATCAGCCTATCCGGGCTGGTCGTCATCGAAACCGTGTACGGCACCGTCGCAGGAACGTCGAGCAGGCCGAAGGTAAGCAGGAGCGACTCCATTTGCGACTCCGAGGCCGCGGGAGCGAAATCAAGCAGGGCCTGCACGGCCTCGGCGGTGCCGATGTTTTGCAACGCGGTCTTGGCGGAGGGAAAGACCGCGGGATTCTTCAATTGGGCGGTGAGGAATTTCACGTCCTGCGCGCTGCCCACAGTGGCCAGCACATCGCACGCGAGAGAGAGGGGATCGGCGCTTTTCAGGGTTGGTTCCAATTGGCGGATGGCCTCGGCCAGCACGGCGTATTTCTCCGGTTGACCCACATTTGCGCGGAGATATTCCTGGATCTGGAACGGCAGCTTGGGATCACCCGCATACGTGAACTCGGCGAGCTTCTCAAGGGGTGGCACGGCCGCCTGCAGGAGAGCGCACTGAGAGGAGACGATGGCGATGGCGCCGGCAGCCATTAGCCGCCTCGGGAGGAAGGGGGGCGTCATTAGGTAGCTGAATATCAGGATATTGCGACCGAACGCAAAGGAAATTTTGTTGATCGTTATGTCACTATATCTTACTAACAGCAGTACCCCTCAATGAAAATTTCCTCCTCAGTTGTACGGAGTCCTTCCCGCCGCAATTTTCTCAAGGCCGCTCTGTTCGGTGCCGCGTCCGTCATGGCACCTCAAATCGTACGGGCCGAGACCCTCGGCCTCGGCGGAGGCACGGCTGCGAACTCACGCGTACAACTCGGATTTATCGGCGTAGGTTCGCGGGGCGGCCGGTCGATGAAGGACTTCCTCGCCAAGGGGGATTTTCCCAATGTGCAGGTCGTCTCGGTTTGCGACGTCAAGAGGGACAAGCGCGAGTCCGCCCAGCGCGCCGCGGATTTGCCGGACAAAGCCGCCTATGTGGATTTTCGCGAGATGCTGGCGAAGGAGGAGTTGGACGGAGTTGTGATTTCGCCGCCGCCGCATTGGCACGTCCCTCACGCCATCGCCTGCGCTAATCTCGGCCTGCCTTTTTACGTGGAAAAGCCGATGAGTGTCTTCATCTCCGAGGGCCGCCTGCTGAGCGATCTGGTCCGTTCGACCGGCGTGCGCGCGCTGGTGGGCAGCCAGACTCGGTCCGACTATCCGACCATGATGAAAGCGGTGCGTCTGGCTCGCGCCGGGGCGATCGGCGATCTCAAGCGCGTGGTCGTGCTGCTGCCGAGAGGCAACCCCGGAGTTCCGATGGCTGTCGAGCCGGTGCCGGAAGGTCTCGACTACGATCTCTGGCTGGGCCCCGCGCCGGTAAAACCCTATGTCAAAGCGCGGGTCAGCGGGGGCTTTCATAACATTCTCGATTATTGCGGAGGCAAGCTGGCCGATCTCGGCGCTCATCAACTTGATATAGCCCAACTCGCCCTCGATATGGCGCACAGCGGACCGCGGGAAATTCGCGGCACCGGCAAATTCCCCACGGACGGCCTTTATGATGCGCCGTATGAATTTGAGATCGAGTGTTTCTATCCCGAGCGCAATGCCACGCTGCATTGCACCTCCGACCGGACGAAGTTTCCCGAGGTGGCGAACTCCCCGGGTGTAAGCTCCGCCGTGCGTTTCGAGGGTTCCGAAGGCTGGCTCTTCTGTGACCGCGTCCGCCTCATCGGCAGCGATCCCGGCCTGGTCGCGGCCAACGATGCCGAGAAAAGCGCCGCCGCCATTTCCCGCGTGCGCCATAAGCAGAATTTCATCGAGGTTATCGAAGGCACGGATGCTCCCGCCGCACCGGTCGAGGAAGGCCACCGTTCCGCCACGCTCTGCCACCTCTGTCTCATTGCCACCCAGGTGAACGGGCCGTTGAAATGGAATCCTGATATTGAAAAGTTCGAGGGCGAAAACGCCGAACAGGCCAACCGCCGTACTACCATGCCCCGCCGCGGAGGCTGGTACGCGTGAGACCACTGGCGGCGTTCGTTTTGTTGCTCACCCTGGTCGTTGGCCGCGCGGCGGACTTCGATACGGCTTGGACCAGCATCGCCTCCAGCGCGCAACGCAGAGACGGCATCCAGCAGTTGCTGGAACAGGCTGCGGAGCCTGGCCTGTCCTCCAGCGAAAAGCTCACCCGGCTGTGGAAGATCTACCTCATCGCGCAGACCGCCGACGAACACCGCGCCATCCTCCGCGAAGCCGCCACCATCAATGACGTCGCCGCGCGCATGCTCGTCGGCGTCTATCGGTTCAACGACTTCCACGACACGCTGGCCAAAGACCAATCCGCCGCCAACAAGGCGCAACTCAAGCTCCTCCACGACGGCCAGGAAACGCTCAACTACAAGGACCTCGCCGAGAACGGCTATGACACCTCGTTCGTCTTCGACCGATGGGAGGACAAGAGCGGCATCACCGGACGCTGGGTGGCTGGCGATGCCGTGCTCGATGCCTCGCCCAGGCCCTTTGGCACCTATCACGCCCGACTCACGCGGCCCGGCGAGGAGCCGGTCACGCTGGCCGGCATCACTAAAGACCAGGCCGTCGAGTTACGCGCCCCCGGCGTGAGTGCCAGCCTCACGAAGGACGGCGGAGAATTGATCGTCAACGACGACCGCCGGTCGCTCATTCGCACGCCTTCCGGAAAAACACCCGGCGCGGAAAAGCCCGCCGACGCCCTCACGCTCTTCGACGGTAAAAACACCGACGCGTTCCAGCCCACCAAGTGGAAAATCGGGGACGACGGAGCCATTGCGATCACGCGCGGCTCCGGCGGTCTCACCACCAAGGAAAAATTCGAAGACATGCGCCTGCACCTGGAATTCCGCCAGGCCTTTAACCCCGATACCGTCGGCGGCCGCCGTGGCAACAGTGGCGTCATGCTCATGGATTTTTACGAGATTGCCCTTTCCGACAACTTCGCCGACCCGCCCCAGATCAAGGCCAATGGAGCCATCTACGGCGTCGCCGCGCCCAAGGTCAACGCCTCCGCCGCCCCGCTGGAGTGGCAATCGCTGCTGGTCGATTTTACCGCCCCGCGCTTCGACGCCGCCGGCAAAAAAATCGCCGGTGCCCGCATCACTGCCTGGCAGAACGGCCAGCTTATTCACGACGATGTGGAAATCGTAACCCCGTGGGAAAAAAACAAACCCGAGCCCACAGAGCCCGCCCCCCTGCAGTTGCAGCAACATGGCAGTTGCCTGCAATTCCGCAATATCTGGGCGGTGAAAAAAGTAGCGACGCGTCTATAGCGTGTCCGTGTCGAGCGAACGGTAGAGATACCAACTCGCGGTCGAGCGATAGGGCTGCCATTTCTTCGCATGGCGCAGAATGGACTCGGGCGTGACCGCGCGGCCACGCCGGTAAAGCAGGCTGAAGGCCTTGCGAATGGCATAGTCGCCTGTCGGCATCACATCGGGCCGGCCGAGATAGAAAATCATCAGCATGTGCACCGTCCATGGACCGATGCCCCGCACCGCCGTGAGGCGTGTCACGAGTTCCTCGTCGCTCAATGTTTTCACCACCGAAGGTTTCGGCACGGTGCCATCCAGCGTCTTGGCCGCCAGATCGCGAATGGCCGCGAGCTTGTTACGGGAAAGTCCCGCGCCGCGCAGCGCCTCCTCCGGGATGCTCAACAGCGTCGCCGCATCCACCTTCGGCATGAGCGCGATCACACGCCCATGAATGGTCTCCGCCGCCTTGCCGTGCAGTTGCTGATACGTGATCGAGCGCATCAGCGAACGAAACAGATCAACCCGTCGCACCGGCGCGATGTCGCAGGGCCCCACGCGTTCGATGACAGCTCCGAGAACGGGATCAGCCTTGGCGAGAAACCGGGCGGCGTGTGCGGCGGCGTCGACCTTGGAAGAGAGTGGGGGAGTCATTCGTATACGGATATCGTTCGCGTGATTTCGTTCCAGATTCTTTGAGTGCGCATTGTGTCAAAAACGTTGCAGCGAACCCATTGCTGCATTTCAGGAGAGATCGCTAGGTTTCGCGACTCAAATAAAAATGATTGCGAGAAACTTGGTTGTATTTGCGTTGGTGGGAGCAGGATTGTTTTTGGCGGATTCGAGCCGGGCGGCGACGCTTATCGGATGGGATTTTACCGGAGTAAATAACTACGGCTCCGATCCGCTCGCGGCAAATTATGAAATCGCCGGAATGGATAGCAGCGGGCTCACGCGCGCCAGTGGGGTCGGCACATCGGGAACCGCATCGGCCAATGCCTGGGGCGGAACCGGGTGGAGCAACACGACGGCTGCCGGAGCATTCACCAGCGGACAATACTTCTCGTTCTCCATGACCGCCGCGGAAGGAACGACGTTTTCTCTGACGTCGATCAACGCATATAATATCCTGAGAGCAGAGACCGCCAATAACATGCGCCTCCAATGGCAGTACTCGGTCGACGGAACGAACTTCTTCGACGCTCATGCGGCCAGCTCCGGAAACCTCAGCGGGTCGAGCAATAGCAAGGCGGCGATCAATCTCTCGGGTATCAGCGCGTTGCAGGATATTTCCGAGGTAACCTTTAGGATCGGTTTCTATTTCTTCAATACGTCTGTCGACGCGGACACCGAGTTGTATTTCCAAAACGGAACGGCCACCGATGGATACTATCTCTCCGTGGCAGGCAATTACGATGCCGTTCCAGAGCCTTCGACCTACGCTCTCCTCGGTGCCGGTGCTCTCGTGCTCTACTTCGCCGTGCGTCGGCGCAAGGCCACAGCCTGACTTTTTGTTGAAGGATAGAGGAGGAAAAGGCGGAGAAAGCTCCGCCTTTTTCTTTGCCCGAGTCACTCCCCGAAAAGCTCCGTGCCCTCCAGCGCCAGCAGGCGCAGCTTGGTCTTGATCCCGCCCGGCGCGGAGAAGCCCGTCATCTTGCCATTCGCGCCGATAAACCGATGGCAGGGCACCAGCAGCGGCCATGGGTTCTGGCCCAGCGCCGTCCCCACCGCCCGCGCCGCCGTCACGGGTTGGCCCATCGCGGTGGTCAGTTGCCCGTAGCTCCAGGTCTGTCCCGCCTTCACCCGCAGGGCGTTTTTATACACGGCCCGCTGAAATTCCGACACACGATCCCATGCATAGGGCACATCGGAAAAATCCTGCATCACGCCCACGAGATGCTTCTGCACGCGAACGATCAGGATCTCAACCCACGCGGGGGCCTCATCGGATTCTCCTGCGGCGGGCGGCAGCGCAAAGCCGGTGAGTTCATCATTCTCCCACGCGATCCGGCAGGAGCCGAAGGGAGTTTCAAAAACACGGGCGGGCATCGAAGGAGAATTAAGTTCAAAGACGGACGGCGCGTCGAGGAGCGAATGGCTAGCCTATGGCAAGATCCGCCACCAGCGGCAGGTGGTCCGAGGCCACCCGCGTCAGCTTGTTGCGAACCGCCCGCACTTTCTTCGTGGCAAAATGTTTGGAAAGAAAAATATGGTCGAGCCGGATCAGCGGGCGAAACGTGCTGAAGGTGTAGACCCCGTTCGTGTCGCTCGCCACATCGCGCAGATGCGTGTTCGCATAGCGATGCGGCACCGTCCCCGGCGTGAAGTTAAAGTCTCCGCAGAGAATGATCGCCTCCTTGCCCAACACCGGCTCCAGCCACTCCGGTCCCAGCAGGGCGCGAATCTGCGCCATACGCTCCGCCGAGCCGAGACCGAGATGGGTCGTCACCACATTCACCGGCAAATCACCGACCAGCACGCGGGTCCACAAGGCCGCGCGGTCCTCCGGCCACACCCCGCGCTCGGAGTAGGGAAGTTGGGCCGTCTTCACCGCTTCCAACGGAAAGTGGCTCAACACCGCATGGCCGTATTGCTCCTCGCCGCGAATCACCGTCGGACAAAAAACCGCATGGCAGCCCAATGAGTCGGCGATCAATTTCACCTGGTCCTCGCCCCGGGAACGCACCCGCCCGCAATCCAGTTCCTGCAGCGCGATCAAGTCCGGCGATTGTTGTGCGATCACCCGCGCGATCCGCCGGGGCGAGACCCGCCCGTCCACGCCCGCGCAGGCATGGACGTTGTAGCTCATCACCCGGAGATGCGTTTCCGCCCGCGCCCGGCTTTTCTTTTTGGCCGGATGCCTCCCGATCGATTCCATCGCCGCGATGCGCATCGCATCCGGGCGGATGTATTCGCCCTCCGGCAGGTCCGTATGCGGCGGCGTCAGAAGGAACCCCTGCAATTCCTCCGGCGCCGGTCCCGCATGCGCTCCGCGTTCCGGCGCGAAGGTCCACGGCAGTCCATGCGGATTCCACCCCAGCAAAATCAAGTCGCCCGCGTGTTCGTTTTCGCAAAGCCCGACAAAATCCTGCGCGATCTCCTGGTGCAGATACGCCGGATGTTTCCGCAGCAGCGGCTCCAGTTCCTCCGGCACCGCCGCCTTGCCCGCGCGATAGTAGAGCGTGATTTTCCCATCGCCCCCGCGGTACAGCACGCTGGGCACCGAACCCTCCCGGACCAGCCGCTCCGCCAGGCCCTCCCGCGCCTCGTCGCTCATCGGCTTGGTCAGATACAGGTGTCCGACCGGCCCCATGCCGGCGAACTCAAACGGCATCTCGTCCCTGTGCGGCAGGACCACCGCCGCCTTGGCCCGCTGCATCAGCCGCTTGTCCAGCCGCCGCGAGAGCGGCCGCCGCAGGGCCTCGCGCGCGCGCCGGCCCTGCTTTTGAATCGCCCGCACATTCATGCACGAGGCGATGATGCCCTCGATGCTGCCGGGAAATTCCGCCTGGAATGACCTCGTGCGTTCCTGCCCGTGGTCCGAAAAAACCCACACGTGATAGTCCCGCCGGGTTGATCGATGCGCCGCCTCGTGCAGGTCGCGGATGGCGTTGTCGATGCCGCGCAGCGTCCAGTGCGCAAAGGCCGACCCCGGTCCCCGCCGGTGCGACGACTCGTCATACCCCACAAAATTCAAGTGCACGATGGGCAGCCCTCGCGCGACATCCACCTTCCCGCCGATCGTGAGGATCTCGCGCATCGCCACCCCGACGCACATGCGCGAAAGCATCATGCCCAGTTCCATGGCGATATGCCGCCCGCGCAGGATGCCGACCAGAGCATCGCCGAGACCGATGATAAACTCCGCCAGCAGCAGGGCCGTCACTCGCACCAGTGCCGGAAATTGCAGCACCGCGAAGGAAAGCACGTTATTGATCGTGCCCTGCCTCCAGATGTCGCCCAGCCCCAGCCGCGAGATGCAGAAATGGCTCTCCTCCGGCTCCGCCCCGCCCGAATAAATGTTGCACCAGGAACTCCCGCCTTTGAGCAGCCCTTCGCCCTTCTCCGAGGCCTTCAACTCAAACTCCGACGCCCATTCGTGGCTGAACATCGACCCGACCTCGCCCCGTTCGCGATGTTTGAAGCTGAAGGCCGGCACTATCGCCCGCACGCCCCAGTAGAGTTCCGCTTCCACCGCCGGCGTCGTGCTCGGCAGCCCCGGATAAAACGTGCGCAGATGATAGTCGTCATGCTCCATCAAGCTCTTGAGAAAGGGCATCCGCCCGTCGCGCATCGCCTTCTCCAACTGCCCCCGGGCGAATCCATCGATCTGGATCAGCAGCAGCCCCGGTTTCTCCGCGGCATCCTCCGCCACACTGAGGCCGAAATGCCGGATGGCCCACTCGCTTCGACTGAAGCGGCGCTTAAGCCGGTGAATGAATGACTCGATTTCGGCAAACATCAGGAGAGATCACCTACTGTATCGCATCTCATGCGGCTTGCGAATGCCCCGTGCTTTTGGTGATTCTCCCGTCCGATGAAATTTTTCGCCGGTCTTGGGGCGGTGCTGGCCGCTTTTGCCCTCAGCAGCTGCGCCGTGGTCCATACCAAGGTTCAGCGTCCCACGTCGGCGCAGCAGGCCCAGTGGCAGGACCGCACCGTGCTCGCCCGGGAACTCGAGAACGCCCGCGCCGCTTTGCGGACCGGCGATCAGGCCGCGTACAATGCCGCCTGCGAGGCCGTGGCCCGTGCCGCCTGGCAGGATCGTTTTCAGCCCCTGCAGGCGGGCGGCTTCTCCTTGCGCACCAGGTTTGTCGGTTACAAAAACATCCGCCTGGCCGATTTTAAAAATCTGATCCCCGCCAGCGCCATCACCGTGACCGGCCTGCCCGTCCATACCGTGCAGCCGGGGTGGGGTGCTCCTTTCATCGCCAGTTTTGCCCACGATGCCCCCAGCCTGAATCGCCAGCCCGGCATCCCGCCCGCCGGCATGGTCATGCCCGTCACCGCCACCCTGCGATTCGACGGAAAGCAGGCCACGCTGGAATGGCACGATGTCCTCGATCACACCACCGCCGAGGTGGGCGGCCGCCGCCGCGAACTCTCCGGCGATTTCACCGCTCTCATCGGCGCCATGCTTTCCAAGACCAGGAACCGCGCCATTGACGTTCGCGCCCTCTTCGACACCCGGCGCTACGTGGACGAGATCCGGCTCATGCAGATCGAGCCCTACAACCCGGACAAAATCCCCGTCGTCTTCGTGCATGGCCTGCTCTCCCGCCCGGAGGCCTGGGTCAAGGCGGTCAACCAATTGTGGGCCGACCCCGTCATCCGCGAACGCTATCAATTTTGGTTCTATCTCTATCCCACCGGCCTGCCCGTCTGGGCTTCCGCCGCCGCCCTGCGCGATGAATTGAACCGCTTCGACTCCGTGCTTTCCCATGGGCACAACACCCGCCAGCTCCGCCGCCTCGTGCTCGTCGGCCACAGCATGGGCGGACTCATCTCCAGCACCATGATCCGCGAGGGCGGGGAAAAATTGTGGAAGCAATTCTCCGACGTTCCCTCCTCGCAGCTGCATCTGAGCCCCGAGGCCCGGCAGGAGTTGCTGCGGTTGGTTTACTTTTCGCCGCGCCCGGACGTCGCGCGCGTCATCTTCGTTTCCACTCCGCATCTCGGCAGCGGTCTGGCCGTGAATCCCATCGCCGGTTTTTTCGCGAATCTCATCCGCCTGCCCACCGCCACGCTCAAGCATAAGGAACTCCGCGAGCAAATCCTCCAGGCCGTGCGCGATGATGCCAAGAGCATCTTCGTCGCCCCGGCCAATAGCATTCGTTTCCTCCGGGCCAAGTCGCCCCTGCTCCAGGCCATCCTCAAGCTGCCGCTCTCGGACAAGGTTTACATCCACTCCATCATCGGCGACCGCGGCCGGGGCGACTCTCCGCATAGCTCGGACGGCGTCGTACCCTACTGGAGCTCCCACCTCGACGTCGCGAAGTCCGAAAAAATCGTCCCGTCCGGCCACGGCGCGAATGAGAACTCCGAAGGCATCGAGGAAATCCGCCGCATCCTCCGGGAAAATATCGCCGCCTCCCGTTGATTCCGCCGGGCGATTTGCCTCGCCATTGCCGGATCGCCTGAGCATGCTGCCACCATGTTTCGAGTGATCGCGCTGACGCAGTTTGTCTTCGTTTCCCTCGGCACCATGGCGCTCATGATCCTGATGAAAACGATGAAGGACCACTCCGGTCTCGCCCATGAATTTCGGGAGGTTTTGAGCCGGCGCGGACTTTGGATGCTGCTCATTCCCGTCGTCTGGGCCGTTTTCGCAGAACTGATTCAGGCTGCGACCACTGACCCGCGAGTGCTCAAGGCCTTGCAGGCCAGCGGGGTCCTCATCGCCGCGCTCGTGTTCGTTCTCTATAGCTGGCTTGTCCTGAGCTTTTAAGAGCGAGCCATTCGGGATACCCTCGTCGTCCGCGTGAAAGTTTTCCTGCCTGTCTTTCTGTCTTTTGTTCTCGGTATCTTCAGCATGGGCTTCCAGTTGCTTGGCTCCCGCATGCTGAATCCCTGGTTCGGCTCCTCCATCATCGTCTGGGCCTTCATCATCTCCATCTTCCTCGCCGCTTTCAGCGTGGGCTCGATCTTGGGCGGATTGCTGGTGCGCTTGCCGAACCCTCGGCGCTTTAGGGCGGTGTGGGCGGTGGGGTTGCTCGCCATCATTGGCTTTGCCATCTGCTCCATTTTTTCCGGCGTGATCCTGGCCGGCATCGACGCGTGGGCGCCGCCTTTGCCTGTCGCTCTGGCTCTGGCCTGCAGTTCGCTTTTTTTCCTGCCCGTCTGCGGACTTTCAGCTCTCACGCCCCTGCTCATCCAGCGGGTGAGTGAATGCGGGCAGCCCGCTGGTTTTGCCTCCGGCCTCATCTACAGCGTGAACACGCTCGGCAATATCGCCGGCATCATGCTCACCGCTTTTGTCCTCATTCCTTCATTTCCAGTCAGCTCGCTCCTGTCCCTCTGGGTCGTCTGTCTGAGCTTCGTGCTGATGCTTGTCCTGAAATGCCTGCGCGCCTGATCGTTCTTTGGCTCTGTGTGCTGCTCACCGCCTGCGGCCCCGCGCCGGATGAAACCCATTTTGAAAGCCCCACAAAATACCGCATCGTCCGCGAATCGCTCTACAACCGCATCATGGTCGAGCGCGACGGCGACATCGTCGCGCTGAATTTCCGCGTCGGCCGGCAGGCCCGCCGCCAGACCGCCGTGGACCTTGCCGAGCCCACGCGCCTGGTCATCCCGTATTCCCGCACCATGCTCGCCGCCGCTTTTGTTCAATCGCAGCCGCAGCACATCCTCCAGATCGGGTTGGGTGGGGGAGGGCTCAATCGCTTCCTCCGCATTGCTTATCCCGACACGCGCATTACCACCGTGGAGCTCGACGGGGAGGTCCTCGCTGTCGCCAAAAAATACATGGCCTATCGCCCCGACGACCGGGACAAGGTTGCGATCGAAGACGGCCGCTCCTTCGTCAAAAAATCCCCGGAAAAATGGGATTGGATCATCGTCGATGCCTTCCGCGACGGTTCCGTCCCCGTGCATTTGAAGACCAGGGAATTCTATCAACTTCTGCGAGCCCACCTCGCCCCCGGCGGCGTGGTCGCCCTCAATGTCCATGCCGGCACCAAACTCTACGAGAGCGACAAGGCCACCCTGCGCGATGTCTTTGGCGAGGTGCATCTCTTCCCCGTCGAGGGCACCGGCAACGTCATCATCCTCGCCTTCGACGGTCCGCCCCCCGATTGGTCCGACAAATCCCTTCCGGAAAAACGCGCCGGCAACGCCTATGTGAAACCGCACCTCGTGTGGGCGCTCGAAGAGTACGGGGGCTTTATCCCGCCCGGCACCGCCCCAATCCTCACCGACGACTACGCCCCGGCGGAATTTCTCGAAGGCCGCGCCTCCCGTTAATTGAAGTTGGCAGACGCCCGCCGGGCCTGCGAAAATCGAATATCGGACGATGGATTTCATTCACCTCCAGCAGCTTGGCGTCTCCCTGGTTCTCGGCCTGCTCATCGGTCTGGAACGCGAGCGCACCGAATCCTCCATCGCCGGCATCCGCACCTTTCCGCTCATCGCCGCCTTCGGCACCGTCTGCGCCCAGATTGGCCAGACCACCGGCGGCTGGATCGTCGCCGCCGGGCTCGTGTCGCTGGCTGGCATCCTGATCTTCGCCAACTTCGCGAAGATGAAGAATGGCGATACCGATCCCGGCATGACCACCGAGATCGCCGCGCTCCTGCTCTTCGGCCTCGGCGCCATGATCGTGCACGGCAGCATGCAAGCCGCCGTGGTCATGGGCGGAGCCGTCGCCGTCCTGCTGCATCTCAAGACCGCGCTCCATGGTTTTACCGCGCGGGTGGGGGACCGCGACATGCGCGCCATCATGCAGTTTGTCGTGCTCAGCCTGGTTATCCTGCCCGTGCTGCCCAACGAAAAGTTCGGCCCCTACGGCGTTTGGAATCCCTTCAAGATCTGGCTCATGGTCGTCCTCATCGTCGGCATCAGCCTCGGTGGTTACGTCGCTTACAAGCTCTTCGGGGCCAAAGCCGGAGCCCTGCTCGGCGGCATCATCGGAGGCCTTATCTCCAGCACGGCCACCACTGTGAGCTTCGCCCGCCGCAGCGCGGGTTCGGAAACCGCCGTGCCACTCGCCGCCCTCGTCATCATGATTGCCGCCTGTGTGAGCTTCGCCCGCGTGGTGGTGGAGATCGCCGCCGTCGCATCGGGCAACTTCCTCAAAATCGCCCCGCCGCTCATGCTCATGTTCCTGGTCACCTGCGGCATCTCCGCCGCGTTGTTTGTCATGGTCCGCAAGCAGCAGGCGAAATTGCCCGAGCAGAAAAACCCCGCAGAACTGAAATCCGCCCTCGTCTTCAGCGCGATTTACGCGGTCGTTCTGCTGGCCGTCGCCCTCGGCGAGGAATACTTCGGAGATGCCGGCCTCTATGTCGTGGCCATCATCTCCGGCCTCACCGACATGGATGCCATCACGCTTTCCGCCGCACAAATGACCAATTCGGGAGGCCTTTCTCCCACCACCGCCTGGCGAGCCATCCTCATCGCCTCCATGGCCAATTTCATTTTCAAGTTTGGCATCGTCGTCTCATTGGGCCATGCCACCCTGCGCTGGCGCGTCGCCCTGGCCTTTGGTGCGGCCCTGCTGGCCAGCGGGGCGATTCTCCTCCTCTGGCCGGCGGAAGCGGCCGCGGAGTGATCAGATTTTCGCGGAGGCGGCCCGGCGGCGAACCGCCGCAAAAATAACCAGCATCGCCAGGCCCAGCATCGCATAGGTCTGTGGTTCGGGGACGGCCGAGATGTTCAACAACAAATCTCCATTGCCCGCATCCCAAACCAAATTCGTGATGAAAGCAGGATTGAACCCGGTGATCGAGTCATTGATCGAGCCCAGGTCGCCCACGAGCGAACCAGCGTTGATAAGGGTGATGGTGCCGATTCCGCCCGTGTAACCCGAGCCGTCGATGGTAAGGGTCGATCCGCTGGCAAAGGTGGCCGCCCCGCTGTAGCCAAGGGCGCTCACGCCGGTGGCATCCAGCGTGAACTTCATCGTGCCGGCCAGATTCACCGCGAGTGAAGTTCCGCTCATCGTGCCGGCGCTGCCGATCACATTGAAAATCCCTGCGGTGGCGCCGGTCGCGGTATAGCCGACCGAGGTGGCTCCCGTCGTGAAAGAACCGCCGCTGAAATTGAATGTGGCCGAGACGTTGGTGTTGCCCGCCGCACCATTCAAAAGCAGCGATCCCGAGGTAATGGTGCCGCCCGTCATGTTGACCACTGTGGTGGTGTTTGCAATGTTGCCGCTCCGTATCACTTCCAGTCCTCCCGTGATGTCCAGGACAGCTCCGTCTTCAATATTCAGGACGGGTACGGCGTTGAGCGCCCCCAGCGTTACCGCCGAGATTCCCATCGGACCATTGACGTTCGAGTTGAGCGTCACATGACTTTGATTGCGGATGATGACCAGATCATTGGTTACCGAGCCAGGCAAGCCCGTGCCCCCGGTCCACGTTGCGACCGACCCCCAATTGCCACCTGCGGGGTCCGCCACCCGGGAATTAGCCCGGCTTTCAGACGCCAGGGGAAAAAAAGCGCAGGCAGAAACCAAGACCGTAGCCATCACTGAAGCGGGGGGACGATTCATAAGAGAATATTTAGCACTCTATCCCAGGTAACATCAAGATATATCACCCTATAAATGCCTATAGGGCGGTCAGCCGCACGGTGGGGCTGGCTCGCGCGGGGGAGGACTTTGGAACGCTGGACCGGCGGTCTATTCCAGCTTGATGTTGCTGCCCGTGTCGGGGATCAACGCATGCAGCTCTTGCATCCCGTTTTGCGGATAGCCTGCGGATTGCGGATAATTCGGGCTGTCCTGCACCGGATGAATGGTCGAGCGCACGTCGAGGGAGAGGGGCTGGCCGTCACGGATCACGGAGATTTTCACCGTGTCCCCCGCCGTCAGGAAATAAGCCGCGTCGATCACGTCTTCCGTCGTCGTGATCTTGGTCTGGTCCACTTGGAGGAGGATGTCGCCGTCCTTCAGACCGCTTTTGGCCGCCGGAGTATCCGGGCCGAGATCGACCACTTTGACCCGGGAACCTTCCGTCGGCTCGGCCTGCTCCTCCACCGTCACGCCCACCCAGCCATGCCGGGCCTCGCCGAATCGCACATAATCCATGCGGATCTTCTCCGCCGCGTTGATCGGCATCGCGTAGCAGCCCCCGCCGCCTTCGCCCATGCCGATGCCCGAGAAAATGATGCCCACCACCTCGCCTCGCAGGTTCAACAGCGGAGCGCCGCCAAAACCCGGCTCCACCGGCAGGATCGCCCGGATGTGCGTGGTCATGAAATAGCGGCCCAGAAATTTACGGTCAAAGCCCGCCACCGTCCCGAGCGCAGCGGTTTCATCCAGATTCACCGGAAAACCGATGGCGATTACCGGCGACATCAGCACGAGCTTGCGCGCGTCACCCACCGGAATGAAAGGCGAGTTGATATCCGCCTTGATCAGGGCGATCCCGCTGCGTGGATCGGCCATCAGGAGCTTGGCCGGGATCTTCCGCTCCCCGTGGATGATGAAAATATCCTCCGCATTCGCCACGATGGACGCCAGCGTGTACACCGTGCCGGCCGGGTCGGCGAAAAAGCCCGTACCGCACAGTTTGCCGTGACGGTCATACGCCTCCACCCGCACCGTCGCGTCCTTCCGCTCATCGAAGACACGGCAAACCTGGGCGCGGATTTTGTCGCCGAGATCATCCTCCGCCTGGCCGTTCAGGGCGCAGAGGAGGATCAGAAGCAGGGAAGGAATCTTCCGCTCGAGAGAATTAAAAACTGAGCGGCTGCTCATTACTGACCGGACGGGGCTGAAGCACGTAGTGTGAAGGAAGAGCGCCGTCGGTCCGGGCTGAGACCGGTACGGCGTCGCCGATGGTCACAGGCTTGGAAGTAAGAGAAAGGGAAGGTTGGGAGATTTCAGGAGCGGCGGCCAACTGGCTGGCCGGACTCGCGGGCTGCTGCATCACGATCACCGTCGAGACGGATACCGCTATGGCGAAAATCGCCGCATAGGCAAATTGAGGCACCCGGAAGGAAGGCGCGATCGCCATCAATCGATCCCAGAGCGCTTCACGGACCGAAGGCCGGAGCATCTTCGCACGCTGTCGCCGATGAAACTCATGCAGGAAACTGCGGGTTTGATCCGCCGTAGGCTCCATGCGCCTCATTTGCAATAGCTTCGAGATGTCCAGGTCTTCGCCCATGTTTTGCTCAGTTAACGTTTGATAAACTCTTCCAGATAATTTTGCAACTGACGGTGTGCGTAAAAAAGCCGGGACCTCACGGTTCCTTCGGAGATGCCTAGGATCTTCGCGATCTCAGCATGGGGTTGGCCTTGTATGTCGAACATCGTCACCACTGCTCTATGTTGATGAGACAGCTTCGCCATCGCCTCGTTCAATCTTTTTTGCAGCTCCGTCAGGTTCGCCTCATGGCTCGGGTCATTTCCCGTCGTCGCCTCGATGAAGGTCCGGTCATTCTGCACCCCGGAGTCCTCGTCATCCATGCTCAGCGCCTGCCGCCGGTTCCGCTTCTTCAGGAAGTTGATCGTCATGTTCACCGCGATCGAGTGCATCCAGGTATAGAAGCTCGATTTTCCCTGAAACCCGTTGATCGACCGGTACGCCTTGGAAAACACATCCTGTAGCACGTCGTTCGTATCCTCGTGATTCGACGTCATATTGTAGACCAGCCCGAAAAGTCGGGGGTGATATCGCAGGACCAAATCATCAAAAGCCTCCGGGTCGCCTGCCTTGGTGCGGGCAACCAGTTCTAAATCCGGGATTTCCGGGGCTTCGTCCATTCAGTGAAAAGCCCGCCCTTGTAGCAGATCATTCCCTCAGTGGCTAGTAATGCCGCCTTTTTCTTCAGAATAGTGCCATTCTGACGCTCCTTTGCCTCGACTAAGGCCTCATTCGCCTTTTCCGCTGCCGATACGCCATCCACGCATAAACCGCCACGATCACCAACGCCAGGAGCGACCAGTCTCTCCGGGTGAAAGCCGCCAGCGCGGCGAACAAAACCAGCGGCAGCCACACCATGCTGGCCTGGATGATCCGTTTCGCGACATTGCCCTGTGCCTTTCCTGCGATGAACGCGCTCCAGAGTTGGCACGCGTAACCCAGCCCCACGAGTAGCAAAAGAATCTTCATCGGGCCCCTCGGTTCTCGGGATCAGACAATATCCGGCAGCACCGCATGCAGCAGCCGCGCCAGCGTATCCGCCGCCGCTTTCCCCGTCGCCGTCACCTCCTCATGGCTCAACTCCTCCGTCCCCAGGCCCGCTCCCCAATTCGTCAGGCACGAAAACGCCGCCACCTGCATCCCCAGCGCCCGCGCCTGGATCGCCTCCGGCACCGTCGACATCCCCACCGCATCCGCCCCCATGATCTTCAGCATGCGGATCTCCGCCGGCGTCTCATACTGCGGCCCCGGCATCGCCGCATACACCCCCTCATGCAGCGGAATCCCCAACTCCATCGCCGTATCGCGAAAATGCTTCCGGATGTCCCGCGAATACACCTCGCTCATATCAAAAAAATTCGGCCCTCCGTGCAGCGGCGAATACCCCGTCAGATTGATGTGATCCGACAGCATCATCCAGTCTCCCGGCGGAAAGTGCGCATTCACCGTCCCCGCTGCATTCGTCAGGATCAGCTTCTCGATCCCCATCTGGTGCATCATCCGCACCGACCGCGTCACCTCCGTCGCATCCCAGCCCTCATACAAATGCACCCGGCCCTGCGCCACCAGCAACGGCTGCCCCGCCATCCGCGCCACCACGAACCGGCCGGCATGCCCCGGCACCTTCGACACCGGCAGATCCGGCACATCCCCATAATGAACCACCAGTTCATGCTCCAGCGATTCCGCGAATGGCCCCAACCCCGACCCCAGCACAATCGCCAGCTTCGCCCCACAATCCCTCAACCCATCCGGAATCTGAAATTTTTCCTCGCGCATGCGCCAACCTGATAGCAGGAACTGTGCGAAGGTCAGCCGCGATTTCTGAGAAACTCTGATCACGCTTGGCTCATTGGCCTTCTGTGGTATTTTTCTCCTATGTCACTGACCGAACTTCCCCAGGTTCAGGCCCTCTCTGTTCGTGAGAAACTCGAATTGGTGGACGAGATTTGGAAATCCGTTTCTTTGGATCTCGAAACTCAGGAAGTCAGCCTTGAGGAAAGGGCGGTGTTGGATCAGAGGTGGGCCGCATTTCTCGCCGAACCCTCTACAATGCTGACCATCAAGCAGTTTAAGGATCAATTGAATGCTCAACACATTCAGGCCTTTCCCCCGCAGCTTCTGAAGAAGGCCCACGCCTCGTGAAAGATGTGGAGTTCGACTTGGACGCGCCGCTGAGCGAAAGTCAGCTTAAGGGTGACGCAAAGAGTAGCTCGGCTGCAAATCTTGGCCTGCCGTGAAATATCACGATTTCCACCTGCGGAGCTATGCCGTGTCCGATTTTGGAAAACGCATCACTTTAGACTTGGTGAATGATCTCTCGTCGGCACCTGAAGTCTCCTCCATCGAGTTTACCGACGTGATCGCTTACCATTTTGTCCACACCGGTGGGTCGATCATTATCGACATTTCTGAGGACACATTTCTCCGAGCCACGAATGAGACACGCCTTTCCTTTAGTGAAGCGATGAACTCCCTAGGGGGCCTTTCATTCTGGGAAGCCGACGGTGCCGGCTATCAGAGACGTTTTGAGGAAATGGGCTATCGCACCTGGACCATTATATCAGCGATTGGCTTTGTCGGCTTCGTGGTTTGTAAAAACGTCCGCTAGCCCCTCCATTTTTAGCTGACCACCCCCGCGCCCTATGCTAATGACCCCATCCATGGCCAAGTCTCTCCTTTCCACCCTGCTCTTGGCTCTCGCTTTCTTCGCCAGCCCGGCTCTCGCCGACGACTTCCAGACCTACGACGTCCCCATCTACGTTCAGGGCAACGAGTCGCCGTCGAACTACTGGATCTACGTCAGCCAGAATGCCGATGCCAGCAACGCCGTTCCCTACCTCTTCGATACCGGCTCTCCCAACATGTTCACCGTGCAGGGCTCGAATACCGCCACCGCCGCGACCGGCACCTTCACCTTCGGCGACGGCGACCCCGTCTACGGCTACTACACCCAGGCCCAAACGCTCACCCTCACGACCAATACCTCCACCGCGGTCACTCCGACCGTGGCAAATTTCAACACCGCCATGGTCGTCACCATCAATGGCAACACCGTCAGCGGCAACGCCCTCGCCGACGGCACCTACGGCGACTTCGGCGCCGGCCTCTACGGCACCAGCACCCTCAGCACCCTGCTCACCGCCATCCCCCTCGGCACCAGCACCAAGCTCGGCTACATCGTCAACGTCGCCGGCCTCACCACCGCCAACACCGTCGGCACTCTCACCGTCGGCCTCACCCAGGCCCGCATCGACGAACTCAACAACACCGCCGGCGCCATCGTCCTCGACATGAATCACTCCGCCGACCAGATCCAGAGCTACAAAGGCCCCATCACCGGCTACGACAAAGGCCAGGCCCATACCACCGTCACCGTCGACACCGAGAGCGGGCCCGCCTCCGCCGACCTTCCCACCGTCTTCGATACCGGCGGCGGGCCGAATGGCGTCATCTACTACAGCGACGACAGCACCGACCCCGGCCTCTTCGACGGCCTCAACCCCAACGGCTCCTTCTCGCTCGCCTACGACGATCTGATCTTCGATTCTTGGGACGGCATCAGCCCGTGGGGTGGCTACGCCAGCGTCATCGGCAACCAGCACCCCGACGAAAACCGCGTCAACGGCGGCGGCTACCTCTTCGAAAACTACATCGTCATGTTCAACCTCGAAGACGCCAAGCTCACCCTCGTCCCTTACAGCGTTCCCGAGCCCTCCACTGTCGCTCTCCTTATTGGCGTCGCCGCCCTCGGCCTGCCTCTTTTGCGCCGTCGCCGCAGGTAGTCGCAGTCGACTTCAGATGCGAGGATAGACAAACCTTCGGGAGGGATGATTTGCCTCGCATGACCTATCTGTAACGGGACAACACGTCTTCCTGAAAAACCACGTGCGATTTTCCAAAACAGACCGACATTCTGTTCGGAACAGCCCACGTGAACGCCCCAAGCCGACATCATTTGCCCAAATGATCTCCGAACCCGCCGAACAAGAAATCCGCGAAGTCATCGCCGCCTGGCTCAAGGCCAGCGCCGAGGACGACCTGGAATCCGTCCTCAGCCTCATGGCCGACGACGTCATCTTCCTCCTCCCCGGCCAGCCCCCCATGACTAAGGCCGTCTTCGCCGCCGCCTCACGCGAAATGGCCGGCCAAATGCACCTCGAAGGCCGCTCCGACATCCACGAAATCCACATCTCCGGTCCCTACGCCTACTGCTGGAGCCACCTCTCCATCACCGTCACCCCAACGGGCGAGGGGAGTCCCAAACAACGCGCCGGCGACGTCCTCTCCATCTTCCGCCAGGAACCCGACGGCCGCTGGCTCCTTTTCCGCGACGCTAATTTGTCGGTACCCATTGAATAAATGAAGCCGCGTTTTTCGGTTTCTCGCTTGCTAAAATGAACCGACTGGATCAGGTCGCTTTTGTATTTTTTCTGATCGCCGAAGTCTTTCAATGCGGTTGCGCGGTCAGTTCAACTCAAGAAATGAGGTGTTCTTATAATCAAAGTTCCGCTATGCGAATGAACGACAGCGACTTGGAAACGGAGTTGAGAAAAGCACGCAAAGGCAACCGGGAGGCGATGCAATCAGTCTATCGCCATTATGCCTTTGGCGAATATGATGAAAAGTCGTGTGAGTTTTGGTTGAGGAAGTTGGCTGAAAACGGCCATCCTCCCTCGCAGTATAACCTTGGAATGGAACTAATCGATGAAGGTCGAGTTCTCGATGGTAACAAGTGGATTAAGGAATCGGCGGCGGCAGGGTATGAACCAGCTCGACAATTCCTAAAGGTGCTAAAGCCGAAGAGTTGATTGATACCTGACGCACATCCGCAAATCGTTAAGCCTTAGTCATGCCCAGCGCTGCTCTTCTTGTTGTCCTCCTTCTCACCGGCATCGCGTGGGCCGAAGAGAAGCCACCCGTCTATCGCTACACGGCGGAATTGGAAAATGTCAGTCCGGATGGGGGAGGGTACCGGCTCTGGTTTAGCCTCCGGAAAAACGGCGAGCCCTATGTCGCTTGGCGGCCTACCATGGACGGGAGCCACCCCGAGCGCCCTCGGTTTCAACACGATCTCACCCGTCTCGAGAAAGAGAATATTTACTACGAATTGATCTTCATCCGCGAAATGCCGCGATTGAAGGGCGTCGGTTTTTTCAACCTGGGCATCGTCACCAAGCAGACCCAGCAGGACCTGTCCGAGCTCAACCGCTCCCTTAAAGATAGCCAGGAACCACCGCTCCCCATCACCGACCTCATCTCCATCCGCCCCATCACCCAGAACGAATTCCTCGGCGTCAATCCTCGCATCGTGAAGCCATGACCGAAGAAGACCTCCTCGAAGCCCAACCGCCTTCCGCCGAGAAAGTCGCCCGCCGCGCCCTGACCCTCGCCGTCGTCAGTTGCCGCGCCTTCGTCGAGGGCGACAAGCTGCACCCCGATTGGGCTGCCGATCTGGCCCGCGATTCGCGCCAATGGTTATCCGACATCGGACTCGATGACGAGCTGACCGATTGGGAGCGGCGCGTGTTAGACACCCCCTTTGGCCAAGTGTCCGACCTGGAACGGATCGACGCCACTTGGCTCAGCGAAGCCGTCACCGTCTTCGCCTGGGCCCTGGGCAAAAGACCCGAACCGGAAATCGAGGAACAATGCGACCCCGCCGTCGAGTCCGGCCTGCTCGGCTTTCTAGGCCCCCTCGAGGAAACCACCCTGCACCAACCCACGCTGCGATCAGCCGAGGAACTCGCCGCCTACAACGAATTCACCTACGCCGTGCACTGGCGCCTGCGGGACTATCAACTCAAGCAGCAGCCCTACGACTTCCGCACGCTCGCCCGCGAGACCTGGGGCGATCCCGTCCACAAATTCGGCCTGGAACTGCAAAACGACGACCTCGCCATCCGCGGCCGATCCATTTCCGAAGCCAGCGAATCCGACCGCCGCATGCTCACCAGCATCACCCGCGAACGCCATCGCGCCTCAAACTGGCTCATCGGCTACGCCACTCCCGACTTCTACGAGGTGCCGACCGATACCTAGACCTTGGCGCTCTGTATGAAAGCCACTGCTCTCCTCTGCTTAGCCCTGCTCGCCGTCACCTGAGCCAGAGAGGAACCTTTCACCGCCCTCCTCTCTTCGCAGAACGAATTCCTTGGCATCACTCTCAAGATTATCAAACCATGAAGACCCTTCTCCCGCTAGCCGCCGTCTGTCTCAGCCTTGCCCTCACCGGCTGCAAACCTCCCAAGAGTAGTTACGTCAAATGCTCAGGAAAAGTCCTGAAGGTTTACGAGGCAAAGGATGCCGGTTTCACTTACTCCGGCTACGTCGTGGATCGGGGTGGGGTGGAGATCGTGGTCACCGACTTCGGCGGTAAACCGCTTCACAAGGTCGGGGACACCATCGAATACCTCGATCAGAAGATTGAAATCTCAGGTGGTCCGAAAACCCTCCACTTCACCTTGGTCAAATAATACAAAGCGGGAAAGTTCCCGCGTCTTTGCCAAGACGAGGGCGTGATCTCCTCGGCAAAAAGCCTCCCACATTCAAACCCCAAGTTGTCAATTCACGCCGAATCTTTCAGTTTCGGCCCACGACTTAAAAACAAGTGTCCTTCGTTGCAGAAATAGTTGGTCTCATTCTTTGCGCCATCATCGTCTTGGTGGCACTTCCATGGCTGATCGCGATGGTGGCAGCCGTCTTCTGTCGTAAATGGCGAATTGCCGGTTGGCTGATACTCGCGCTGACGATTTTGATCGTCTGCACCTGGATTTGGGAAAAATGCACCGCTTCCCTGGTGAGGGGCGATATTTATGGAGCATGGTCAAATCCGTCGCTGCTTTTGGTCTATGAATCTCCGCGCGGCCTTTTCGGAGTTGGGGTGTCAATCAAGGTTTATGAGCTTCCACCCTCCATCCGGAAAAGGTTTTTGCAGGCCGATAGAGAGCTTCTGGAGGAGCTTCCCAAGCGGGGATTTTTACGCCGCCAGTCGGAAGTCGCACACTGGCGGGCGTCGCCCCTTGATCCGGCTCTCTCCAAAGAACTGGATGGCCTTCTCCATCAATATCGAGATGCCGCGAACTTTACGTATTTTAAAAGTCAAAAACTCATGGATCTGAAGGAGATTGAGTCTGCCTTGACTCACAAAGGAGCATTTTATGCCTTTTTCCGGGGAGCTAGCAGCACCGTCCTTTTTATCGTCGACCTGGAAGGCAATCGATTGATCGAAATCGATCACGCCACTTAACAATGGCCGACCATGTCGGCATTGTGACCCTGCGCTTAAAATTCCGGCCCATCTCGCAACTCTTCATCACTGGCCGAGCAATCCCCCCTCATCGCCTCGATCCCAACGGCTGGAATTGGGCGACGCGCCGCCCCGCTCAGCCTCGAATAACTCCGGGCGTGAGTTTTGCAAAAATCTTTGCTAAGATGGGGTATGGCCACCCTCGCCCCGATCATTAGCGCCTTCGTCGTCGGAGTCGTGGTCATCGCGTTGTCCATTCCCTTTCTGTTCAACAAAGTGCCGCGCAATTCCATTTACGGCTTCCGCACGAAGTTGACCAAATCCTCCGACGAAGTCTGGTATCCCGCCAATCGCTTCGCTGCCAAAGGCCTTATCATCTGGGGTGTCGTCAATATCATCGCCGGCTTCATCGCCCTGAAATTCCAGCCCCTCACACCTCTTGGCCAAAGCCTCCTCATGGCTACCACGCTCAGCGTCCTCATCGTCCTGGTCGTTTGCCTCATTTGGGTGAAGAAAAAATTCGGCCATCTCGCGCCATGAACCGCCTTGGCGAATGGATCGGCTGGGCCATGCACTACATCCTCGGCCTCGTCGTCGGTGGTGCGATCGGCGCAGGTATGATCTACGGTCGCCACGGGCGTCGCTCGTCGATGGATTCAGGCCTCATCTCCCAGCAAGTCGCCCTGCCATTCATTCTCGGAGCCAGCCTGCTCGGTGCGGGTTTCGGTGCGCTGCTGGGAGATCGCCTCTGGATGGGCGACAACTACCGCGTCATCGCCCCCGAAAGCCCCGCGAATACCTCGCTCACCAAAATCACTTCCATCATTAGCATCGTCATCGGAGCAGGCTTCATCGGCTACGCCCTCTATCGTCAAATTTTTATCCTCGGTTATCGCCCTATCGATCTCTAAGCAGCCCTTTCCAAAAAAATGTCCACCCATCCTCTCGCCATCTCCCTTCGCCAGGCTGTCGAATCCGACCTTCCCGCGCTCCTCCCCCTCGTCACTGCCTACCACACCTTCGAAGAGATCGACCTGACCGAGGCGCAAAATACCGCCGCCCTCCTGCCGCTCCTGCGCGATCCCTCCATCGGCCTTGTCTGGTTCATTTGCGAACACGACCAACCCGTCGGCTACATGGCCATCTGCTACTCCTACAGCATCGAATACGGCGGCCGGGATTGCTTCCTCGACGAACTCTTCATTGCCGACACCCACCGGGGGCAGGGGATCGGCCCGCTCGCCCTCTCCATGGCCTCCGAAAAACTCGCCGCCGACGGCGTCCGCACCATGTTGTTGGAGGTGGCCCACGGCAACCCTCGCGCCCAAAAAACCTACACCAACCTCGGCTTCCAGCCCCGCGACCGCTACATCCTCATGTCGCGCATGTTATGAAAAGGGTGTATTTTGTACCGACTATCATCCTCCTAGTGATCGTGTGTTTAGGTTTTGCCTATCACAGATCGTGGGTTCCTCTTAAATTCGATTCCGCCGTATGGAAGTCGGCTCGCGAAAGGAAGGATTACAAGACTTGCTATAGAATGGTGGACAGCATTAAGGCGAATCTTCTTCCGCGGACGCCGACTGAAAGTGAAACTTTTGCAGAACTTGGAGAGCCTGATTTTCATTCGGAAGATGGATCATCTTGTTACCGGTTAGGTAAAGGGCCTTTCTTCTCTTTTGAACAGAACGATGTTGTGCGGGTTGACTTCGATCCTAGCGGAAAATTACGAGCTTTGAGTATGGCGGATATTTTCTGAATAAACCGGATTCCCGCCAATCCCCTTTAACCTCTCATACAACCCGGCCAGATGCGGCATCTCCACCCCCGCCGCCTGTGCCCGCCTGAGCGGCTCTCCCCAGATCGGTTCAATCTCCAACTCCTGCCCCGCCTCCCAATCAATCAATGTTGACGGTCGATAGTGTCCCATCCCGTACGTCCGCTTGATTTGCGTTTCAGCATATTCCTTCTCGATCGGAAACCCCAGCCGGTTCGCCGTCTCGATCACCTCATCCATGACCGCCCCGCACTCCGCGCGGAGCGCGGGATCTTCCAGGATTTGCAACGTCGAAACCCCGCCCGCCGCCACCGACAGTCCGTTAAAGGGAATATTCCACGACAACTTCCGCCACCGCGTCTCCGCCAGGTCCTCCGTTGCCGTCGTCTTGATATGCGCCAGCCGGAACGCCTCCACGATAGCCTCCGTCCGGGGCAGGGGAGTCCGCCCATATTCCCCGATCGTCAGCGCCCCTACGCCGATGTGATCCACGCTCGCCGCCGTCCGCCGCGTTAGGCACACAAAACACAGCGCCCCCATCACCCGCTCCGCGCCAAACAGCCCCGCCAAAAACTCATCCCCACCCAACCCATTCTGCAAAGTCAGCAACGCCGTATCCTTGTGGAGCAGGGGAGGGATCACCTCCGGCAGCACCTCATTCGCCGTCGCCTTCAACGCGATGATCACCAGATCCACCGGCCCGATCTCCTCCGACGAACGAAAAACCTGCGGCTCACGCAAATGCACATCCCCCGTCTTTGGACTGAAAATCCGAATGCCCTCCCGCTTGGCCTCCTCATATCCCGACCGGATCAAAAACGAAACATCCTGCCCGCTTTCCGCCAGCCGGCCCCCATAATAAAGCCCGATCGACCCCGACCCAACGACAGCAATTTTCCCAGTCTTCACTCAACTACTGTAGCAAAAAAATCTCGCTCGGCACACCACTCACAGGACCACCTCTGTGTCGTCCGTTTGCGCAGCAAACCACAACTGGTGGGGGGGCGAATTTGTAGACACTCTTCAAGGGGGCAATCGACCTCACTCCTTCTTCTCTTCGGGAACAATATCCTCCGTCACCCTCTTCTTCAGTTCCTCATACTTCTTCTGGAACTGCGAAGATTCCGCCTCCCAAAGACACCGGATCATCGTGATGTCGTACAAATTCGCCTTCGCCTTCAGGTTCTCCGGCTCCAGCAGGAGACATTGCTTGTAGCGTTTCACCGCTAGATCAAAACGGCCCTGCCCGAAATACAATCCCGCTTCCGAAAAAAGCGTCGGCATATCCTTATCCGGCATCTCGACCGGCCGCAGAAGTTCCGCCGTGATCGCTCCCTCCGCCTTCGATTGCCGGCGTTCCTCCACGACCACAGGATTATGAAACCGCCGCAACGGCCGCTCATTGTAATCCCCCGGCGGATAGACCTTAAGATTTTCCTCTAGCGCCCGCTGATAGTCCGGCTCCGCGCCATAAGCAGACAGCAAAAGCAACGAAGCCAGGAGAAAACAATACGTGGCGCGCATATTCATGGACTTAACTTTCCGTCCACGCCCAGCCTAGCTAACTCCCCAAACTTTGCAGCATCAAAGCGAAGATCGGCCCCGGTTTAAAACCAGCGCTCCGCCCCACACCCTTATCACTCCTGCGCTACTCCGGCGGTAGAATCGCCCGTTTCCCCAACGGCCCATTGATCAATCTCGCCCCCTTGCCATAAGTGAAATACGCCCACACCCATTGCAGGAACACCGCACTGCGATTCCGGAAGCCAAGCAGGAACAGCAAATGCACAAACACCCAAGCCAGCCACGCCAGCAGCCCGCCGAACTTAAATCCCGCGATATGCGCCACCGCCGCATTGCGCCCGATCGTCGCCATGCTGCCCTTGTCAAAATAGTTCCACTCCTTCGGCGCCTCACCCTTGATCTGCCGCAGGATATTCTCCGCCGCGTGCTTGCCCGCCTGCATCGCCGCCGGACTCACCCCCGGCACCGGCTTCCCGTCATCGAAGGTCGCCGCGATCATGTCGCCCACCGCCTGGATCTCCGGCCGCCCCGCCACCGTCAGGTCCTTGTTCACCATGATACGCCCCTGCCGGTCCGTCTCGCCGCCCAGCAACCCGGCCAGGAACGACGCCTTGTTCCCTGCCGCCCAGATCACCGTGCGCGTACTGATCACCTCCTTGTTAATATCCACCTCGCCCTCCGCCAGCCGCGTCACCGCGCTGTTCAGCCGCACCTCCACCTTGAGGCTATGCAGCTGCTTCAGCGCACTTTCCGAGAGCACCGGGTCAAACGTAGGCAACACTCGCGGCCCCGCCTCCACCAGGATCACCCGCGACTCCGCCGGATCGATATCGCGAAAATCATTGCGCAGCGTGAACCGCGCCAGCTCCGAGATCGCCCCCGCCATCTCCACCCCCGTCGGCCCCGCGCCCACCACCACGAACGTCATCGCCTGCGACTTCTCCTCCTGGTTCCGCGCCTTCTCCGCCACCTCAAACGCCACCAGCACCCGCCGGCGAATCTCCAGCGCATCCTCCAGGCTCTTCAATCCCGGCGCCTGCTGCTCCCACTCCTCATGGCCGAAATAATGATGCCGCGCCCCCGCCGCCACGATCAGGTAGTCGTATCGGAAGGTCAGATCGTCCGTCACCACCTCGCGCGTGTCGGGCCGGATCACCTTCACCTCGTCCAGCACCACCGTCACATTTTCCTGATGCCGCCGGATCGCGCGGATCGGCTGCGCGATGTCCGCCGGGGACAGCCCCGCCGTCGCCACCTGATACAGCAGCGGCTGAAAAAGGTGATGATTGCTCCGGTCGATCAGGATCACCTTCACCGGCGCTCCCTCCAGGGCCTTGGCTGCGCTCAATCCACCGAACCCCCCGCCGATGATTATCACCACCGGCAGGCTTGCTTTTTCGTCAGAAGATGCGGAAGTTTTCATAGGTCACGTGTGACTTTGTGAAATTTTTCACAAAGTCGGCCTGTGTCCAATAAAATTACGAAAAAAGGCGGCTTTTACTCTGAACATGGCAACAACGATCGAACAACCGGATACCCTCGCACGCAGTCTCGAACAGGTGCGTAACGCGCAGGATGCCGGCGAATTGCTGGGCGAACAGATGACCCTCAACATGGGTCCGTCCCACCCCTCCACCCACGGCGTGCTCCGCGTCGTCCTCGATCTCGACGGTGAACTCATCACCCGCGCCATGCCCGACATCGGCTATCTGCACCGCGGCGACGAAAAGATCGCCGAGAACATGCAGTACAACCAATTCGTTCCCTACACCGACCGCCTCGACTACCTCGCCCCCATCGCGAATAACGTCGCCTACGCCCTCGCCGTCGAGAAGCTCATGGGCTGGGAAATCCCCGCCCGCGGCAAAGCCATCCGCGTCATGTGCTGCGAGCTCGCCCGCATCTCCTCCCACATGCTCGGCATCGGCTGTATGGCCATGGATATCGGCGCCGTCACCGTGTTCATGTACACCTTCACCGAGCGCGAAAAGATCTACAACCTGGTGGAGCAACTCAGCGGTGCCCGCTTCACCACCAGCTACACCCGCGTCGGCGGCCAGACCCACGACCTGCCCGATGGCTTCATCGCCCAGCTCAAGGAATTCATCCGCACCGTCAAGCCCGTCGTGGAAGAGGTCGACAAGCTCCTCACCCGCAACACCATCTTCTTCAACCGCTGTAAAGACGTCGGCATCATCACCAAGGAAGACGCCATCGCCTACGCCATCTCCGGCCCGAACCTCCGTGGTTCCGGCATCGACCACGACCTCCGCCGGAAACATCCCTACCTCGACTACGAGAAATACGACTTCGAGATTCCCGTCGGCACCGTCGGCGACAGCTTCGACCGCTACCTCATTCGCATGGAAGAGATGCGCCAGAGCATCCGCATCCTCGAGCAGTTCATCGACAAACTTCCGAGCGGCCCGATAAACTACATCGACCCCAAGCAAACCCTCCCGCCCAAAGTCGAAGTCCTCACCAAGATGGAGGAGCTCATCCACCACTTCATCCGCGTGACCGAAGGCGTCGACGCCCCTCCCGGCGAAGTTTATTTTGGAGCCGAAAACCCCAAAGGCGAACTCGGCTTCTACATCTACAGCAAAGGCGGCGGCGTTCCTTATCGGCTGAAAATCCGCGCCCCCAGCTTCGTCAATTTGAGCATCCTGCAAAAGATCCTCCCCGGCCACATGGTCAGCGACGTCGTCACCATCCTCGGCTCCATCGACTTCGTCATGGGCGAGTGCGATCGGTAGGGGCTCGACTCTGTGGGGGCGTACATGAGTGCTAAACAGCCCTCTCCGAAGACGGCGGTACCTTATCCTCGCCTACAGCTTTGGCTGGGGTTGGCCATATTTTGGCTGCCACTCGGCTGTTCGTTTCTGCCGATGACATTTATGCGCGAGTCCGGCGATGCCTGGTATGTGGGAATTACGTCGGCTTTGGCCATAGTCTCTATGCTTTTTTATGCGCCGGCCACCATCGTGGCGTCGCTTTTTCAATCTCCGCTCATGGAGGGGGGCGAGGGATTCACTGTGGTTTGGCGCATAATGACGGTGGTTCAGTCGCTTATCCTGACAGGAGTTCTGTTGGTCATCCTAAGGCCTCGTAAACCGAGACCGGCAGCCGATTTAAGGTGAGTCGGAGCGTGGTAGAGGCGAGGCCTCCGCCGAGCTGTTTGCAAAGCAAACCGCGTGATTTCAGAGGTCCGACAGTACAAAAAAGCCAACTGCCCACCCCGCAGCGCAAAGTACAAAAGCCGCGCCCTTCGGACTCAAGATCCCGACGGCACGGCTTTTGGTTACAACGTGTCGAATTACGCACATCCCATCCCCGTTTGCAAACGGTTGCCGGGAAAAAGCTCCGACGGAGTTATGGCTCGATCCGCACCAAAAATCGCCTATCCGTCAGCGTCTCATATTCCTTCAAGATTTCGATATATCCCGACACGAAGTCACCCAGCTCCGGCGGAACCTCCTCAAGGCCGGAAATGCGAACTTCCAGATGTTCGAGGATATCGTTGAGGCAGTCCCAAAAAGCGTCCTTATTTTTGCCATAGTAGCCAGGAAACGAAAACGCCCCCGCGACCAGTCGGTGGAACTCCGCTTCGCTCTCGATCCCTCCAAAGTCCAGCCTTACCTCCGTGCTCATGCCAGACGGTTAGTTTCCGAAAAGTAAAATCTCCGCTTCCTCATCAGCCGCCCCTCCGAGACCAACCGGCCCGCCCGTCATATTCGAGACCTAGGCGCAATCGGCCTTAGCCCGACGCCGGGCACCCACCACCACGACCAGCAGCCCCGCCAAACCCAACGCCCACGTTGCAGGCTCCGGCACCGCCGAAGGCGTAAACCGCACCGAATTGTCCACGATGGTAAACGCCCCGGCAAACCCGCCGATATTGGTGAAACTAAAGTCGCTTTCATCAAACGTCGTCGTCCCCTCAAAAATGATCAGTTCGTACTCGTTCCCGACCTGCCATTCCGCATCGATAAACGTGAACGCATACGTCCCGTCGCCGTCTTTAAGCAGATCGCCCGTGAGTTCGAGGATATTAAAATCATTGTCGCCGATTCCGAAAACCATCGTGGCATCGGTCTTCCAGGTCAGGTTGATGCCGTCGAAGCAATCAATCGGGATCAGCGTCGAGCCGCTTTCCAGCGTGATGTCGCCGACGACGCCATCGCCGCCGAAAGTCGCGCCGCTTTCCACCGTCGTGGCGCTCGTGATCGAGCCCTCCACCCGCAGAAAGCCGCCCGCCATCACCGTCGTCGGTCCGGTGTAATCGCTGTTGCCCCAGAGCGTCAGCGTCCCCGCCCCCGTTTTCGTAAAGCCACCCGCGCCCGTAAAGTTCGCATTAGAGGTCGTGGCAAACCCCTGCGTATTGATCGTCGCCCCGCCAGCCGCAAAGCTCACCGTATCAAACCCATCAAAAAGAGCCGCCTGCGCCGCACCCATTTGCAGCGTCCCGCCATTGAAAGTCACACTCCCCGCGCCACTGCCCTTCGAGACCTGCCCGGCCGTCAGCACCCCGCCATCCAGATTCAGCGTCCCCGTGCCCGCATTGCCCACCCGCAGTTCCGAGACCGTAAGCGAACCTCCCGAAATCGAGAGACTGCCGCTTTCTCCTACCAGATCACCCAGCGTGCCGACATTCCCGACCGCATCGATCCCGCCCGTGATCTGCGCCGTCCCTGCATTGTTAATATAAAAGTCATCGCCCGCCGTCGGCTCGTCCGGCGTCCAGCTTCCCGGCGCGTTCCACGCCGCCGTGCCCGCATCCCAGGTCGTCTGCGCCCGAACGCCTTGCACCGCACAAACCAGCAGCAAAGCCGGCACCATTCCCGCCACCGGGGAAAAAATTCTTGGGAACAAATATCGTTTCATAAGCTTTGGGCCGCCGCGTTTGTCGCGGAAAGACCTCTATCCGAACCAAATCCGCAACACCATGCCAATCCGCGGAAACCTTCGTTCCGGCTCCCCGGAGGTAAGCGTAACTCATTGACGGAAAGCACAAAAGCCGCGCCCATCGGGCTCAAGATCCCGGCAGCGCGGCTTTTGGTTACAACGCCCCAACTACGCACATTCGGCCCATATCTGCAAATGGTTGCCCCGCAAAATGAACCCGCGCTTTTGAAAACTCTCAACTCCGAAAAATAAAAAATACCGCCCCCATCAAACAAATCCCCGCCCACAGATAATCCCACTTCAGCGGCTGCCCCATGTAAAACACCGCGAAGGGCACGAACACCGCCAGCGTGATCACCTCCTGGGTGATCTTCAGCTGCGAGAGATTCATCGTCGTCGACCCGATCCGATTCGCCGGCACCTGCAGCAGATATTCAAACAGCGCGATCCCCCAACTCACCAGCGCCGCGATGATCCACGGCTGCGACTTCATATTCTTCAAGTGCCCATACCAGGCAAACGTCATGAAAATATTCGAAAGCGTGAGCAGGAAGACGGTCGTAACAGCAGGCGGCAAGGTCATGGTCAGTGCCGAAACCCTACACAATCCATCCCGGATTTGCAGGAGAATTGGAGGTTATCGACCTGCCTTCAACCTCTTGCAGGATCGAAACAGCGTCCAAAGAAGTGCACTCACGATCATCAGGGCGATTCCTCCTGCCACCAACCAACTTGGGAGAAGTTCTCTGATCCTTTTGGCGTGCCAGTAATCCCAGCCCTCCTTCGGTTCGCTCTCGAAACGTGCAATAAACCAAGCGGAGTATCCCTCCCTCGTAACCTCATAGATCAACCAGATTGCGACTAGGACAAAGACAAGGAGCAGCCCCTTGAAAAAAATGAGGACGACCTCCCACCTAAGATTTCTCTCACCGCTCATTTAAAGAATAGGCCATGAGGTTTTTAATTTCTGTGAGGGGCAGGTGAGAGCTAAATCCCTTCTCGGCTTTTTATTGAAAGAAGCTTGAGTCTTTTCGCCTCTTCAGCGCCGACTTCTCCGACTTCTTGCGTCCCTCATGGTAGTAGGCCGAAAACTCCTGATACTGCTCTTCATTCAGGCCGTATCTGAAGCTGTCTTCCAAGGCATAAAAGTCCGGCGTAGAGATGAACGCTGGGGCTGTCCACCAATGCTCCTTGCGCCAGGGGATACTCTCATAGAACCCAATGAGCGCTCCGTTCACGCCATCGACCGACCTCGACTCCTTCCAGCACCAATCCGCGTATGCAAAGAGCCTTCCCAGCCAATCCATCTGCTCTTCCTTTACGGCGTAATGAAAAAGCGAATGGAGCTCCACCCACAGCGCCACGGGATTGCCCGACGCATCAATCACCACCCGTTGTTCGGGCAGCAGTTCGATTGCCTTTCGTCGCCACGCGCTCATTTGGCGATTGAACTCAGTTTAGGGGGAATGAGTCGATCTCGAAGAAAGCCGAACCATCACGCGACTTCCATCCCCCGAATCACACCGCCCTCCAGCGTGAAGCGATGCCGCACCCGCTCATCCGCCAGTACCACACCCGCCAGATCCCGCACCACCTGATGCACCTCGACCAAAATACGCCCATCCTCCTCCGGATGAAAAGCCACCGGCTCCACGCGTGGATCGATCTCGCTCCACTGCTCTGTCCAATAAGCCCGGACCTCCTCCGGCCCACGGACAAAACCGCCTTTGAACGCCCTTGGCCACGCTACGTCCGCCGTCATCAGCGCCAGGGCTGCATCAATGTCCCGCGTATTGAAGGCCGCGTACGCCGCTCGCAGCAGCCCGATATCTCGTTGATCAGGCATTAAAAAGTGTCAGCGGATGGTCACCGGCGTGCCCTTCGCAATCAGCGTATAAAACGCCGCCGCGTCCCAATTCGCCAGCCGGATGCAGCCATGGCTCCCCGCCCGGCCAATCGTATCCGGATTCGGCGTGCCGTGAATCCCCACGCCCGGCCGATTCGTGCCCGCCCACAAAATGCCCACCGGACTATTCACCCCCGGCGGAAACAGAAAAAATTCCTCCGTCCGTTCCCCGCGCTTGAGCACACCTTCATCATAGCGATACCACGGCCAGGGCACCGCCCCGACAATCCTCCACTCGCCGGCCGGAGCGGGATGCTCCGTCGATCCCGGCGTAATGGGAAACGCCGCCAGCAAACGACCACCCTCGCGCACCTCCAGCACCCGCGTCGAGACATCCACCAGCACACGACGCTCTTTGGCCACCCCCGCCGCCGGAGCCGGATACGTCGAGGGAAACTTATCTGCCCGGAACGGCCGCGCCACATTTGGCACCGTCACGCTGTCACCCGCCGCCAGCGCATCGATGTTTTTGGTCCGGTTGATTTCAGCCAGATAGCCCGCCGTCGTGTGAAACCGCTCCGCGATCAACTCCGCCAGCGAGGTGTAGGGGAGCCGCTTCTGCTTCGCGATATCCACCGGCTCGACCGCCATCGTCCCGATCACCGCCAGATCCTCCGGCGCCACCGTGTAAGACGTATACGCCTGGATCGTACTCACGTCCGGTCGCGTACCCGCCGCCAAACCGTGAGCCTCGTTATACCGGTCCAGTGCCTTGGCCGTGAACTCCCCCGGACTCCCGTCGACCACCCCGGGACCAAAATGCCGGGCATCCAGAAAAATCTGCAGCTTGATCGCCTCATCCTTCGGCCGCTCCCGCGTTCCCGCTGTCGGCTTCACCGTGGCGCAACCCGCGAGAAAGACTGCCGCAGTCACTCCCAAGGCGAGGGGATGCAATCGGCGGGCGGTGGCTTGGAGTTTGGAGATATTCACGAGATCAATACACTACTCAAACCGATCCGAATCGCAAAAGGGCTAACCTCAATGCAGATGGTATGGCCCGGTCGTCCCCACCTACGCCAGATACGGCCTGATCGCCTTCTCCAGGTCAGCCAGTTCTATCGGTTTGAGGAGGTAGCTATCGAAGCCCTTGGTTTCCGCGGACTGTTGAATGGAATGAGCCTCTCCGGTTATGGCGATGATGCCCACGTCTTTCCCCCAGGGTTGGGCGCGGATGACTCCGCAGGTATCGTAGCCATCCAGCTTGGGCATGCGGATATCCAGCAAAATGAGACGAGGCCTGGTTTCATTCGCCATTCTCAACGCTTCGATGCCATTGGTTGCCACCGCCGTCTCGCACCCGAAGGTCCCAAGCATCATCTGAAGCATTTTCGCCGCATCGGCGTGATCATCGACAATGAGCGCCCGGACTTTGGATGCAGGGGAACTTTGCGCGTCCCCGCCCTGCGCTTGATGCGATGTGGTCATAATCGTGATAAATCGTTTTTGAAGGCCAGTTTAGCCGTACATCAGACTGGGAGTTTTTCGGCCACGCGTCCACCAAACTCCGGGTCAGGTTCTTGCCCTGGCGATGCTCTCGCGCCACTCACTTCCTTTGGCACGGCGCTGCCTCCAAACCCACAAAAACACCGCGATGCTCACCAACGCAAACACCGACGGCTCCGGCACCACTTCCGGCACCTGATTGGGATTCAGCGTCAGCGAATCCTGCCCCACCTGCTGCCCGATGCTGAAGCCGTTCCCCATGCCGATCGCCAGGGCATCGCGCAGATCAGGCAGCATGAACGTCGTGGTCCCGTCCCCCCCGTAGTTATCTCCGATCACCGCAAAGAGCCGGATGTAGTCATTGATCAGAAGCGTCTGCCCCTCGCAAAGCAGCCAGCCACCCGGAGCGAAATCCGCGGCGAAAAGCGAGATTTGCCCGACGAAGTTGTCATCCCCGATCACGGATGGACCGCCCCTTGCCGGAAAATCTCCCGTGTAGGAAATCATATAGTTCAGGGTCAAGGTGGGCTGGAGATTGCTGTACGCCTCGTCGTTGCCGGCGGGAGAGGGGAGATTCTCCACCGCGATGGTGGTCGTTTCCTCGCCCGTCTTCTGACCCAGTGATGAACTCGGCCCCGCCCCGCGCGCGGCGCGGCCGGTCAGATCCGGCAACCCGACCAGAGTGGAGTCTCCGCCATAGGTCGATCCGAGCAGAAGGTCCAGATACCCATACTCATTCTTGCTCACTCCATGGCCATCCGTGGCCATTAGGTTGTCCGGCAATACACTCGCGGCCGTGAAGACGACCTGCCCGATAAGGGGGAAATTCGCGCCGCCGCCTCCCTCCACGGAGGGTTGGGGATAAATACCCGTGTAAGCCATGCCATGATTCAACGCCACCGAGGGCTGCATGTTGGTCAACGTCCCGCCGCCGCCTCCCACGCTCACCGGCATTTCCGCCGGGGTGAGGGTCGTCGTATAGCTGCCTGCGATCTCGCCGAGGCTGCGCGACGTCAGCCCCGCCCCCGCGCCTGTACCGATGATCGTCCGGCCCCGCAGGTCCGGCAGCGCAAATGTGGTTAAGTCATCGCCGCCATACTGATTGCCGATCTTGTAGTACAAATCCACATGGTCCTCGATCTGCAACAAAGCCCCATTCGCCGCCAGCGTCCCCGTGGGCGTATAGTCCCCCGCGAACATCACGATCTGCCCCGCCGTCGGGCCGCTTTCGGCCACGAGATAATTGATCACCGTGGACCGCTGCACTGTCGTCTGCGGCTCCACCGCTCCTGCCGCCAGCGCGCATCCCAGCCAGGCCAGTCCCGCCGTCCGCCGAATCCATCCACCGAATTTTTGCGCGTTATGCCTCATATGCAGCCGCGGAAATTGATGGGAGAAAGCCTCCTCGTCAAGCCGCTGGCAACGAACGAAAATCCGACGGAACACGCGCCTTAAAACTTAAAACTCCCACGAAGTGGGTTAGCCCGGCGGCCACTTCAACTTCCGCCCGCCCAGCACATGCACGTGCAGATGCGGCACCGTCTCGCCGCCATCCGGGCCGTTGTTGATCACCACCCGGAAACCTTCCGCCAGCCCGTCTTTCTTCGCCAGCGCCGCCGCCGTCAGCAACAAATGCCCCAGCAGCGCCGCCTGTTCCGGCTGCGCCTCCGCAATCCGCGGAATCACCGTCTTCGGAATCACCAGGAAATGCACTGGCGCTTGCGGGTTGATATCGCGGATCGCGATGCACTGCTCATCCTCATGGATGATCTCGGCCGGAATCGTCCGCGCCATGATGCGCTCGAAGAGCGTCATGACAACTGCATCTGCAACTCGCGCTCGCTCGTCTCGATCTCGTTCCGCACAAAGCTCACGATCTCATCGAGCAACCCCGAGCAGTCCCGCCGCCAGTTCTTCGCCGCCCGCAGCATCTTCACCCCGTGATGCGCATCGCAGATCTCCAGCCGCTCCGCCTTCGACTCCAGCGCTTCCTGCAGCTTTGAGCGCAGCAAACCAAAAAATACCAGCTCGTAGCCGTGCCCCGCATCGCGCGCCACCTCCACCAGCGAAATCCGCGCGGGTGGGGGAGAGGCATGGAAATGCCCCGCCACATCCGCGTACCCGATCACCTGCAGCACACTCTGCACCGCTTTTTCCAGCCGGTTGATCGTCACTACGCTGCCGTCAAAATCCTGCTCCAGATAACTCGTCACGCTCTCGGTCACATGCGGAGCCACCCACCATTTTTTGCACCCGGCCCGTTCCGCTGCTCTCGCCAGGGAACTCGCCAGCCAGTTGCGCTCGTAGGGCATCACCTGGCCATCCGGAAAACGAACCAACGGAAGATGGTTTTGAAAACTGATCATGATGCGTTGAAGAGCTCCGGTTGTGCGGTCGTCCGTCCCGCGCGTTTTTCGTACGTCTGGATTTCCTCGATGAAATCACCGATTTCCTGAAATTGCCGATACACCGACGCATACCGCACATACGCGATCGGATCGATCTCATGCAGCTTTTCCATCACCTTCGCGCCGATCGTCCGGGTGGGGATCTCGCGTTTCTGCTCCGCCTCCAATTCCTGGATCACATTTTCCACCGCCTGCTCGATCTGGTCCATTCCGACCGGACGCTTCTCGCACGCCTTCACCACGCTGGTTGTGATCTTGTGCCGGTCGAAGGGCTCATGTCGTCCGTCCCGCTTGATGGCCCGCATCTCGATGCGCTCAATCTCTTCGTAGGTCGTATAACGGATTTCGCAATCCAGGCATTCCCGCCGACGACGAATGCTCGCTCCATCCTTAGATAGCCGGGAGTCGATAACTTTATCTTCGAGAGAACCGCACTTGGGGCAACGCATTGTGGTGTGCCGATTGTTTTCAGCGAATTCACCACAATATCTAGGGATGTCAACTTTTATCCATCCCCGCGCCCGAGTAAACTGATCAGCAGTCGCGTGATGATCACATTCTCCGTCAACGACCCGCTCAGCAGTTGCTGATTCGCCTCCGCGCATCCTGCGAATCCCGCCTCCAACTCCACCAGCGTATAGTGCGACGCATTGATCGCCGCGATGCCCAGCGGATACGCATTCAGCGTCCCGTCCTTCTTCTTCGGCAGGTGGCTCGTCGCGTTCCCCGGCAGCTTGTTCAGCGAACTCGAGAAAAAATGCGCCTGCGCCGGCGGCGACAGTTTATGCCGCACCATCAGGTCTTTCACCAGCAGCAGGTTCCGCACCGTCGGCACGATTGCCGCCAGCAGGATGCCCACGCCCCGCTCGCCCTGGCGCATCAGCTGGTCCAGCGTCTCCAACGCTAGCGGGAGGTTCCGTCGCGCGATCGCCTCGCTCAGATCAAAGATGCCGCCCTCCCGCGTCTGCGGCACCAGCATTCGGATATCATCCGACGAAATTGGATGCGCCTTCCCAAAGGCCGTCTCCAGCTTTTCCAACTCCTGCTCCAGCTGCATCGTATCCAGCCCCACTCGCGCCGCCAACCCCTCGACCGCATGCGCGTCGAGCTGCAAATCCCGCGCATGCACCCGCGACATCGTCCATTCGATGATCGCCTCCTCGCCCCCGCGAAACCCGAGGTCCGGCAAATCATGCACCTTCGTCTCCGAGACCTTCACCAGCGTCTTGTACGAAGTCCTCCGCTTGTCCGCCTGCGGCGCGCTCAGCACAAAAATCGTCTCTTCCGGCAGTCCCGCCTTCAGCACCTCACCCAGTTTCTCCATTGCCGAGACCACGCTATCCGACCGGCCCGTCACCCCGTCAGCCAGGAAGGTCGCGCTCTTCAGCCACACCACCTTCGACCCGCCGAGAAAGGGCAGGGTGAGCAGTCCGGAAATCGCCTGCTCCACCGCATTCGTCGCCGCATCCACCGTGTCCACCGCCCCATCGATGGTTTCCAGCCCGAACGCATCCGCCGCCGGCGCCAGCTTCTCCACCAACGCCCGCGCCGCCTTCTTCACCGCCGCCTCATCCGAGCCGGTGATGAAATAAATGGAGGTCTGGGTCTTGGTGGCGGACATGCCCCTTTTCTAGTGGACGCCCTAAAAGTCCGCAAGACTCCGCCCAACTCGCCTTGCATGGCAAGGCCCGTGCAAATGGGCGGGCGAAGCTCCGACTGAGCCCACGATCGGCGCAGCCCCCTATAAAATGGAGAATCCGGCCCCGCCCGGCCGAGTGACAAACCCTCAACCCTTCACCGCCTCACCGGGCCTCATACCAAGGTATAATTGAAGTCCCTTCGCTTTTCCCGTACACTTCCGGCAAATGTGGATCGTTAACCTCGCGTTACGAAGACCCCTGACTTTCATAGTCCTGGCCATCCTCATTTTGCTGGGCGGCATTCTCTCCATCCTGACCACGCCCAAGGACATCTTCCCCAGCATTAACATCCCGGTCGTTTCCATCATCTTCAACTTCGCCGGTTTCTCCGCCGCTGACGTCGAGTCGCACATCACCACTCCCTACGAACGTGTCCTCACCACCACCGTGGACGACATCGGGCATATCGAATCGCAGTCCCTCACCGGCATCGCCGTGATCAAGGTCTTCCTCCAGCCGAACGCCAGCCTGCCCAAGGCCGTCGCCCAGGTCACCGCCGTCTCCCAGACCATCCTCCGCCAGCTGCCCCAGGGCACCACGCCGCCCCTCGTCATCAGCTACACCGCGTCGAACGTCCCCGTCGTGCGCGTCGGCCTCGCCGGCCCGACCCTTTCCGAGCAGCAACTCAACGACCTCGCGCTCAATACCGTCCGCATCCAGCTCATCAACATCCCTGGCATCTCCGTGCCGTATCCTTACGGCGGCAAGCAGCGCTTCATCGAGATCGACCTGAACTACCCCGCGCTGCAGTCCTACGGCCTCGTGCCCGCCGACGTGGTCAACGCCGTCAACGCCCAGAGCCTCATCCTGCCCTCCGGCACCGAGAAGATCGGCCCCTTCGAATACCAGGTCGGCCTGAACTCAACCCCGCCTACCATCGACGAACTCAACGGCCTGCCCATCCGCACCCTGGCCAATGGCACCACCATCTACATCCGCGACGTCGCCAACATCCGCAACGGCAGCACCCCGCAGACCAATATCGTCCGCTTCAACGGCTCCCGCGCCACCATGCTCGACATCCAGAAGACCGGCGGCGCCTCCACCCTCGACATCGTCCAGAGCGTCAAGGAGAAGCTCCCCTTTCTCAAGCAGCTGCTGCCCGACGGCGCCGTCGTCAGCCTCCTCGTCGATCAATCTGTCTTCGTCAGCGGCGCCATCGAGGGCGTCGTGCACGAGGGCATCATCGCCGCCTGCCTCACCGCCCTCATGATCCTCCTCTTTCTCGGCGACTGGAAGAGCACCCTCATCATCGCCATCTCCATCCCACTCTCGGTCCTGAGTTCCGTTATCGCGCTCTCCGCCATCGGCCAGACCATCAACATCATGACCCTCGGCGGCCTCGCCCTCGCCGTCGGCATCCTCGTGGACGACGCCACCGTCACCATCGAGAACATCGACCGCCATCTCGCGGAGGGTAAGGAAGTCATCGACGCCATCCGCGACGGCGCCGCCCAGATCGCCACGCCCGCCTTCGTCTCCACCCTCTGCATCTGCGTGGTCTTCGCGCCCATCTTCCTCCTCACCGGTGTGGCCAAGTTCCTCTTCATCCCGCTCGCCGAGGCCGTCGTCTTCGCCATGATCGCTTCCTACATCCTCTCGCGCACGCTCGTGCCCACGCTCGCGATGTATTGGATGAAGAAACCCGCGCCCGATCACGCCCCGCGCTCCCGGGGCATCACTCGCTGGGCGAGGGGATTCCAGCAGCGCTTCGAACACGGCTTCGAGAAATTCCGCGAAAACTACCGCCACCTCCTCGCCGCCTGCCTCCATTACAACAAGCGCTTCATGGGCGGCGTCATGGCCTTCGTCGTCCTCTCGCTTCTGCTCTTCCCCTTCCTCGGCCAGGACTTCTTCCCCGCCGTCGACGCCGGCCGCTTCGATCTCCACGTCCGCATGCGCGCCGGCACCCGCGTCGAGGAGACCGCCCGCAACGTCGACCTCATCGAGCGCATGCTCCGCGAGATCATCCCCGCCCATCAGCTCGGCGACATCGTCGACAACATCGGTCTGCCCTACAGCGGCATCAATACCTCCTACAACAACACCGGCACCACCAGCGCCGCCGACGCCGACATCCTCGTCGCCCTCAAGCCCGGCGAACTCTCCACCGCCGAGATCGTCCGCAAGATCCGCCACGAGATGCCCAGACAATTTCCCGACGTGACCTTCTGGTTCCCGCCCGCCGACATCGTCGCCCAGATCCTCAACTTCGGTCTCTCCGCTCCCATCGACGTCCAGCTCACCGGCACCGACCGCGAGCAAATCCACGCCTTCGCCGAGAAACTCCTCGCCCGCATCCGCCTCATTCCCGGTGCGGTCGACTTCCGCATCCACGAATCCAACGACGCCCCGCGCCTCGACGTCACCGTCGATCGCTCCAAAGCCTCCCAACTCGGCCTCACCCAGCAGAACGTCGCCAACAGCGTCCTCGGCGCGCTCGCCGGCTCCCAGCAAACCAGCCCGAATTTCTGGGTCGATCCCGTCAGCGGCGTGAGCTACCAGTTCAACGCCCAGGCCCCGCAATACAGCATCTCCAGCCTCGACGACCTGCTTAACCTCCCCGTCCTCGGCGGCAGCGCCAACACCCGCCAGATCCTCGCCAACGTCGCCACCACTTCGCGCAGCACCACCTGGCCCGTCATCACCCACTACAACATCCGCCCCTCCATCAACATCTTCGGCAACGTTGACGGCAAGGACCTCGGCTACGTCGCGAAGCAGGTGGAAAAAATCGTCGCCGAGGCCCGGAAGGAAGCCCCCCGCGGCACGCAGGTCACCGTCCGCGGGCAGGTCACCACCATGCGCGATTCCTTCTTCGGCCTCTACCTCGGTATCGCCTCCGCCGTCGTCCTTGTCTACCTCCTCATGGTCGTGAATTTCCAGTCCTGGAGCGAACCCTTCATCGTCATCACCGCGCTTCCCGCCGCCCTCGCCGGCATGATCTGGATGCTCTTCCTCACCGGCACCACCCTCAGCGTGCCCGCCCTCATGGGGGCCATCATGTGCGTCGGCGTCGCCACCGCGAATAGCGTCCTCGTCATCACCTTCGCCAACGAACGCATGGAGGAATACAAGGACTCCGCCCGCGCCGCCCTCGAGGCCGGCTACGTCCGCATCCGTCCCGTCCTCATGACCGCCTTCGCCATGATCATCGGCATGGTCCCCATGGCCCTCGGCGTCGGCACCGGCGGCGAACAAAACGCCCCCCTCGGCCGCGCCGTCATCGGCGGCCTCATCTTCGCCACCGGCGCGACCCTCTTCTTCGTCCCGACCGTCTTCATGGTCCTCCGCCGCAAATTCAACCAGCCCGCCCACTAAGCTCATGGAAAGCCCGCCCTCCGACGCACCGAAGGAACCCAAGCCGTCCTCCCGCCGCGGCTTCTGGCTCCTCGTCGCCTTCGTCTTCATCCTCGCTGTGCTCGCCGCCGTCGGCATCTACCAGCGCCACGCCAATACCGAAAAACTCCGCGCCAAGGCTGCCGCCGTCGAGCAACACGTCAACGTCGTCCAGCCCATCGCCGCCCCGCCTGCTGTGAATCTCGTCCTGCCCGGCCAGACCCAGGCCTTCACCCAGGCCCCCATCTTCGCCCAGACCAACGGCTACCTGAAAAAATGGTACTTCGACATCGGCGCGCACGTGAAGGAAGGCGACGTCCTCGCCGAGATCGACACCCCCACCGTCGACCAGCAACTCGCCCAGGCCCAGGGCCAGCTCGCCGAGTCCCAGGCCATGCTCGTCCTCGCCCAGTCCACCTACGCCCGCCAGCAGACCCTCCTCAAGCGCAACGTCATCTCCCAGCAAGACTACGACGACGCCACCAGCGACCTCCAATCCAAACGTGCCACCGTCGTCGCCGACACCGCCAACGTCAACAACCTCAAAGCCCTCCAGGCCTTCAAGATCATCCACGCTCCCTTCGACGGCATCGTCAGCGCCCGCAATACCGACATCGGCGACCTGATCAAGACCGACTCCACCACGCCCCTCTTCGTCGTCAGCAAAATCTCCCCCCTCCGCATCTACGTCCAGGTCCCCCAGACCCTCGCCGCTCTCGTCAAAAAAGGCACCAAGGCCGAACTCACCTTCGACACCTTCCCCGGCCGCACCTTCCCCGCCGAAGTCACCACCACCGCCGGCACCATCGACCAGGCCAGCCGCACCCTCCTGACCGAACTCGCCGTCCCCAACACCGACGGCGAACTCTTCCCCGGCGCCTATACCCAGGTGCACCTCTCCCTCGCCAACAGCATGCCATCGCTCACCGTCCCCGCCAACGTCCTCCTCTTCCGCTCCGAAGGCACAGCGGTCGGAGTCGTCGACGCAACCGGAAAAGTCGAGATTCGCAAAATCAAGATCGGCCGCGATCTCGGCAACACCCTCGAGATCGTCAGCGGCCTGAACCCGCATGACCAGATCAT
>CAYUMP010000020.1:71494-75184 GCA_964445975.1 uncultured Chthoniobacterales bacterium
CCTCGCCACCGGCGACCAGGTCAAAGTCAACCCCACCGCCGCCCAAAAAGAATCTAAATAGTCAGGCATCGTCCACTTGCCACCGCCAGGTCCGTGCTGATGGGAGGGCAAACAAGACGCCGGGCGGCGTCGCGGTAGACATGTCTCGCCTCGCGGGACATGCCCGCAGGGCGATAGGGTTCCGGGAGAATCAAGGTGCCTGGGTGGCACCGCGATGGAGAAGTCGAACGACTTGCCCGAAGGGCGCTGGACTCGGGAGAGATCGGCGTCAACGAGACTCCTGCCGAGCCCAAAAAACCACACCGTCCGTCCTCAAACAAAAAAACCGCTCCCACCCACGCGGACCACCCTCACCACCGCAAGGCCCCACCACCTCTGAGGGTAGGGGACCTCTCCCTTCAATCTGTGAAAATCCGAGCAATCTGTGGACCAAAAAACGCTCTCACCCCCGCGAACCACCTCCGCACCACGCCCTCTTAAAACTTAATTCCTAAAACTTAAAACTGCCCGCCCTTTGCGGGCCGCCTCAGCGCTTATACGCCCTTTTCATCGGATACTTCATCCCCTTCCGCTTCGGCTCGATCTTCGCCACCCCCGACGTACTCTTCAACTCCATGATCTGATCCCGCAGCAGCGCCGCCCGTTCATACTCCAGGCTCGCCGCCGCGCTTGCCATATCCCGTTCCAGCTCCGCCAGCAGTTCATGCAGATCCAGCGGCGTCTCCGCCGCCCTTGAAGAACTATCCCCCTTCAGCACCACATGCAGACTCTCCTGCACCGCGCGCACCACACTCTTCGGCGTGATCCCATGCTCCGCATTATACGCCAGCTGCCGCGAACGCCTATAATCCGACACATCCAGCAGCGCCTGCATCGAGCCCGTCACCACATCCGCGAACAGCACCACCTCGCCCTCCACATGCCGCGCCGCCCGCCCCGCCGTCTGAATCAGCGAAGTCTGCGAACGCAAATACCCCTCCTTGTCCGCATCCTGGATACAAACCAGCGACACCTCCGGCAGGTCTAAGCCCTCCCGCAGCAAGTTAATCCCCACCAGCACATCACACTCACCCGCCCGCAGCCCCCGCAGGATCTCCACCCGTTCAATCGTGTCGATGTCACTGTGCAGATACCGCACCTTCAGCCCCACATCCCGCAGATAATCCGACAAATCCTCCGCCGTCCGCTTCGTCAGCGTCGTCACCAGCACCCGCTGCCCCTTCTCGATCCGCCCCCGGCACAGCTCGATCGTCTCATCGATCTGCCCCTTCAGCGGACGAATGATGATCTGCGGGTCCAGCAGCCCCGTCGGCCGGATGATCTGCTCCACCACCAGCGGCGCACCCGGGGTGAGGGGATCAAACGGCGGCGGCTCCTTCCGCGAATTCATCCGCGCCGGCTTCTTCGGCGCCTTCAGATCCTTCTCCGGATTCGCCGTATACTCCTTGTTCCCCACAATGCTATTGCGGATCTCAAATTCCCCCGGCGTCGCGCTCACATACACGATCTGCCCCGTCATCTCCATGAACTCCGGGTAATTCAGCGGCCGGTTATCCAGCGCACTCGGCAGCCGAAAACCATAATTCACCAGCACCGACTTCCGCGACCTATCCCCCGCAAACATCCCCCCCACCTGCGGCACCGTCGCATGCGACTCATCGATGATCGTGAGAAAGTCCTTCGGCATGAAATCCATCAGCGTATACGGCCTTGCATCCGCCTCCCGCCCCGTCAGGTGCCGCGAATAATTCTCGATCCCATTGCAGAACCCCATCTCCTGCATCATCTCCAGGTCAAACTCCGTCCGCTGCTTGATCCGCTGCGCCTCGATCAGCTGATTATGCTTCTCAAAATACATCACCCGCTCATCCAGCTCCGCCCGGATCGCCCGCGTCGCCCGTAGCAGCTTATCATGCGGCGTTACAAACTGCTTCGCCGGAAAAATCGTCAACGTCGTCAGCGTCGCCGACACATGGCCGGTGAGGGGATCGAATTGGCTGATCCGATCGATCTCATCCCCGAAGAACTCCACCCGTATCGCCTCATCATCCACCTGCGCCTGATGCACCTCCACCACATCCCCCCGCACCCGAAACTTCCCCCTCCCGAACGCCACATCATTCCGCTCATACAGCATATCCACCAGCTTCGAGAGGAACGCCTCCCGCGACATCGTCTGCCCCTGCTTGATCGTCACCAGCATCTGCAGGAAATCCTCCGGCGAAGCCAACCCATAAATGCACGAAACGCTCGCCACCACGATCGTATCCCGCCGCGTCAACAGCGACGAAACCGCCGACAGCCGCAACCGCTCGATCTCCTCATTGATCGACGAATCCTTCTCGATGTACGTATCCGTCCGCGGGATATACGCCTCCGGCTGATAGTAGTCGAAATACGACACAAAATACTCCACCGCATTATTGGGAAAAAACTGCTTAAACTCCGAGTAAAGCTGCGCCGCCAGCGTCTTATTGTGCGACATGATCAGAGTGGGCCGATCGAGCTGCTGAATCACATTCGCCGCTGTGAAGGTTTTCCCCGACCCCGTCACCCCCAGCAACGTCTGATGCCTATTCCCCGCCTGCAGCGAACGCACCAACTTCTCAATCGCCTGCCCCTGATCCCCCTGCGGTGTGTAACTCGACGCCAACTCAAAAGCCATAGCCGAGTAGCTTCGCCTAGGTCAGGGGTGCGCGCAAGCGTCAGGAAGTAGAGAAGGCTTGAGATCCCGCAAGCAAGACGCCAGGGAGGCGTCGCGCCAGACTCTTCCGCAAAAAGCGGAATAGCCCGCAGGGTGGCAGGCCCGGGCAGGGTCAACATCAACCATCGCTCAGGGTGGGGGGCCGCGCAAGGAATGACGTCATCATGACGTCACGAATACGGCATTGTCTGAAAAATGGAGACACGAGGCGCTGGGAATCGCTCAGAGAGATAAGCCCGACTGGCTTACCCGCAGGGCGCTGGCTTGGGAAAAGTCGGTGTCAAGCTGAACAGCTTGCCCAATCAAGGAGCTTGGGAAGCGACGCGATGGAGTAGTCTCGCTATTGCGAGACTGGCCCGAAGGGCTTCAGCTTCTGGGAAGAAGTGAAGTCAAACGGCGCGGCACTCGGGCGAGTTCCGCGTCAACGAATCTCCGCATGAGCCCTAGAATGGCTCTCCGCCGCGTCGTCCGCCCCGCAAAGCTTCGGAAGAAAGGGTATGTTAAAGTCCCGCGTTCAACGCGGCTTTATTAAGTCGCTGGGAACACTTTCCCGGCGCTATCGGTCAAAGTTTGAAACTGCCCGGACGCTATCTTTTCCCTATCAATATAAGAATCCTTTACCATCTGGATGCGGATTTTAGCGGCCTTTTGGACCCATTCTTTCGTTGATCCTGAGGCCTTTTCTTTGCGAGCCAAAGGAGAGCCTGATCCAATATCCATGGAGAAAAGAGCAAAGAATTTCCGGGGGCCAATTCCGACAAAAGGCTCAAATTGAACCTTTTTCCCAGGCTGTTCAGCAAAGTGACTCTTTAGTCCTGGGTAGGTGATTTCGATTGCCTCGTCATGGAGAACAGTTGCCTGACTTTTTAAGTACGGTTCGATAAATACTACCCGCTTAATCCCAGCGGCAATGATGTGCTTTGCACAGTTATGGCATGGGAATGTGGTAGAATAGAGGGTTGCGCCTAGTGTTGAAACCCCGTTCC
>CAYUMP010000021.1:0-71187 GCA_964445975.1 uncultured Chthoniobacterales bacterium
ATCGCCTGTATTCCTGTGCCACGTTTCTCTAAACCCGTCGAAGCCCCGTTTATGTCAATTAGGCTTACGAACAAATGTTCGCGCTTGTCCGAATAGGTTTGAAATCGAAATCGATACGACATCGTGGGAGGCAGCAGGACATTCAATCTTTCATTCAACTTTTCTTCGGCGCGGCTTATCACCTGTTGGTAGCTGTGGTCGGTCAATGTAGTAAACGCACCGAAGTCGAAATCCTTTCCAAAAGCGACTTTCAATAGTCGTTGCTCCACACCGTTTGGATTGTTGACAACGATCGTATCACGGATTCCCTGTTCTCGACCTGGCTGGGCTATCACAACATTCGGAAATAGTTCCAATTCCTGTTTGGTGAGATTGCCCTGCAGATTTGGTCTTCGCCAAGAGCTATGTCTTTTCCGACCAGGGGTAAGCTGAATATCAGCTACCGCGGGTCCCGCTAGATCGCCTATCTGATAATCGAAAGTAACGCGGGCAGTGATTGCTGGATCTTCCATCCACGAAACTCGGCACCCAGCGAGATAATCAAAGTTCACATCTCTTTCTTCAATCCCACTCGTGATGTCCCGCGACAACGCAGCCTTTATTTGCCTGAGCAAAACAGATTTCCCAGCGTCATTGGCGCCAGTGATAACCGTCACGTCATCCTCGAAAGCGATTTCCTTCGGAAGGAATGGGCCTGCATTACGAAATAGTATGGACTTGAGAACCATACTTAACGTTACACATTTCAAAACCGCCTGAAAACCCACTTCTGAAATCTACAATCCGAGACAATCGACGATCCGATAGCGAAGTTCAGTAGAACGCAGCCGATTTCATTCACAAAAACGAGTCAAATGCGGTCAAGCCCGTCAAAATTCGGATAAATTTGCTCATTCAGCCGTTTCAGCGACAAAAATGGACGAGTTTGAGGGGGGTTCTGTTTCAAATGCGTGTGCATGTGACAATTACCCCCCACCATCCGTCCGAAGGTGTCGATAATCGCCAACTGGAGTACAATACCAACATGAAAGCATCCAGCCCCGATCCAACGAAGTCTCGCACTATACAGGAAGACATCGAGTTTCGGTATGCTTTGGCGAAATATCGCCGTGACCAGGTCGGAAGTGAGGCCTTCTTTTCTAACCGACACAAAAAGGACCGTGAATGGCATGTGCTGGGTGCTGTCAGGAGACTCTTTGATCAACACGGTCTGGTATTCCCAACTCGGGCTATCGAACAGGAAAGCCCCGACTTCCTGACCTACCTTTCCGACGGTACACCATGGCACCCCATCGAGATCGCAGAAGCCTTGCGTGAAGGCGAAAAGCGCCACGAGAAATATCGGGACAGGAATCCTCCCCGCTTGAGACGCATCCATTGCGCCTCACCCAATGCTCCCGTTCCGGTCGGCCCGATCCAGAAACTAATTAGTAAGAAGGCCAGAAAGGGATACCCCGAAAATACCTGCCTGATAATTTATTTCGATATTTGGCTCTACGACTTCCCCGATTGGTCGACGCGCCCAGAAGAGCAGCTTCGCCAGGCCTATCTCCAAGCTCCCTTCCCGGATGCTGATGCATTCGCCAGGATCATCATTCTGACCTCAGGAATGGATGCTTTGCTCGACATTAAGCGGAGCTAGGGATGCCAGCCACCATACAGGGGGACTACTCGCGCTATCCAGAGCCGATCCGGGATGTCATGCCCTACCTGTGTGGGGAAATCTGGTATCAGACATTCCATGAACTCTTTATGGCGGACCAGCAAAGACTGAAGGAAATGGGCGACACACTGAGCCATCCACTCTGGACATTCCAACAGCTCCTTCAGGATCCCCGGAACCTTTCGATTGCCCGGCTCTTCATGGACAAAGCCGTTCACAAGCTCGATTGCTGGTTCTTGCATTGAGGCAGCGTCCAGAGCCCAACCTCTTTTCCATAACTGATCGTCGGCGATGAATCCGCTCGCCTGATGCCTGTGATTTAGTATGGTTAATGCCCTTAAAAACATCTTCAAACACATGCAAACACGAATGACAAACTCTAACTATGACTCTAACTTTGGTCATTTTTGGAGCCTTTCCATTCGTAAATAGCTGCAATTCAATCGCTCCTATAGTTCAACGGATAGAACGGAGGTTTCCTAAACCTTAAATGTGGGTTCGATTCCCGCTGGGAGCACTTTTCCAAAAGCCTGGAAAAGTTCCGTCGGATGCCACCTACGGCTTCCACCCCGGCAACGCTGCCGCCTGCTTCACCCACTTCGCCATCTGCGCCTCGTCGAGTTTGTCTTGTTCGTAGATGTCGATCCACCGCGCCTCTCCGCTGCGCTCTGTGCCCCCTGGCGGAATCGGTTTCAATGACATCCCCTTGAAAAAAGTCACCTTCACATAGCGCGTCAGCACATGGAACGACACAAGCCACCCCCGCCCCTCCATGCCATAAAACGGTGAGTTCCACTTCACCGCCTTTTGCACCTTGGGCACCGTGCGCTCGATGATCGCATCCACCCGCTTCCCGAGATCGCTCTTCCACCCCGGCATCGCCGCGATGTACGCCTGTACCGGCGCATCACCCTCACCCTTCGCGATCTGCGGATTCCCTCCCGAAAGCAGCCGCACCCTTCCGCTCCCACTCGGCTTCACATCCGAATACTCCTCCGCGGATTTTTTGGATTTCGTGGCGGTCGAACGCGCAGGCCGATCCTTCCAGTGCTCATGAATCCCCAGCCCCTTGAGAATAAAGGGCCGGCACTTGTCGATCCGCGCCTCCCGCGTGGTCGATTGCTTGGCCGCGGCAAAATGCAGCAGGTAGCCCCGCTGTCGCCCTGGCGTCAGCCCCTCAAAGGCATGCCGGAAAGCCGGGCTCTCCCCCAATTTCTTCTTCAACTCCTCCGGCACCGCATAGTCCGCCGTCTCTTTGTAAACAACCTCCCGCCCCGCCTCCTCCGCCCCCATTGCTTCCTTGATATAAGCCCTGAGCACCGCCTCCATCCCCCCGATTTCCTTCACACTCGTAAATCGCAGCTGCCGGCCCGCCTGCGTATTCTCCCCCGGCTTCACCAGCAGACCTTTCACGTCCCTCAACAACGCCCCCTTGCAAAACATCAGCGCGCAGTACTCCTTGAATCCCTGCACGATCACGATATTGCTTTCCTGAAAGGTGTAAGTCGGTTTCCCCCATTTCAATTCCTCCGTCAGCGGCGCGTGCAAAATGATCTCCCGCAACTTCTCCATCTCCGCCCGCCACCTTCCAGCCTTGCCGAAAAATTTATTTACCTCCGGATTCGTGACACCTTGCTTCATAAAAAAATTCGCATCTTGGGTTAGGCCGACTTCTTGAAAATTAAGCGGAGCAGCGCATCGCCCTTCCACATCCAAAATCCCGAAATCACCAGCACCGGCACAATGATAAACCGGTACATCGGCGCATACTGTTGCACCTCCTCCACCGGGCCATATATGTACCCGAGAATTGGCAGCCCAAAGATAATGTGAATCCAACGAAAAATCGCGCGTTTGGTGCCTGGGCTCATGATGGTGCGATATCTGATTTTGTAATGATGAATGATACTGTCGCCGTTTCTAATCGCCGTCAGTCCCCCGCCCGACGACCACAACCGCCAGCTGTTTGAACATCTTCGCCCAGCCAAACTCCGCCCCCTTGAAGGCCTGATCCCCCCATGCCTGCGCAATGTCGAAGCCGGCATGCTCAAAGAACACCCGCGTCCCCTCGCCCTCCGCCTCCAGTCGGAAACTCACCTGCGTATTGTCGACCGGCCCGCCCGCCGACCAGGAGAATATCAGCCGGCTCGGCGCCTCGCACTCCAGCACCTCGCATCGCACCACCAGCCCGTCAAAATTCGCCGCCGGATTCCCCGGCACCCGAAACGTAAATCGATGCCCGACGCGCGGTTCGAAATCATTCGGAAACATCCACTCCGCCAGCATGGCGCTGTCCGTGATCGCCTCCCACACCTCCTCCCGCGCCTGCGGCATCAGGATCTCTTTGTAAATCGTCTTCTTCATTTCTTGCTCCTGGTGGCCAGCGTCTTCTGCAACCGCAACAGCCGGTCATCCCAAAATCGCTCATACTGCGCGATCCAGTCCCGCACCGGCCCCAGTCGTTCCGGGACGAATTGATAGCGCCGCTCGCGCCCATGCCGCTGCTCCGTCAGCAGCCCCGCATCCAGCAACACCCGCAGATGCTGCGAAACCGCCGGACGGCTCATTTCAAAGTGAGCCGCAATCTCGCTCACCGAACGCTTGTCCGTCAGCAGATCCAGCATCTGTCGGCGAGCCCGATGGCTGATCGCCGAAAACACATCCGGCTCACGATCAGAAGTCAAAACCATGCCGCTAATATAGGTAAGCAATTCCTTACCTGTCAAGCCCAGGGGATATCCTTCGCCCAAAAGTAATACCCTGACATTTCCCGCCGCCTTTTAAGATTCGGGACATGCCCTCCGCGTCTACCGCATCACCGTCGATCTCGAGAAGGTTTTGTCATAGGAGACCAATCGCTCTAAACACTCACCCATGACCCACGTCCTTATCATTCACGACGTCGCCGACTATCCCGCGTGGAAAGCCGTCTTCGACGCGGCCGCCGGCATCCGCAAGCAAGCTGGCGAGAGGACCTATCTCATTCTCAAGCACGACAGCGATCCGAATAAAATCGTCCACTTTGCCACCTGGACCTCACACGACGCCGCACGTGCTTTTTTTGAATCCCCTCGTGTGTCGAAAATTCGTGAGGAAGCCGGCGTGGATGAGCCCGAGTTCCACTACCTCGATCAAATCGAGACCGGCACGCTTTAGTCAGCCGTTTTCTCCGCCGGGAGGGACCTCACCCCACCACCGCCACGCACTCGATCTCCACATCAAACCCCGGAGGTAACTGCGCACCCAGCGTGGCCCGGGCGGGCTTCGACTCCATGAAGTAACGCGCATACACGTCGTTCATCTCCTTGAAATTCTCCGGCGTGAGATTCGAAAGATACACCCGGCAGCTCACCACATCGTTCAACGTCGCGCCGCCTGCCTGGAGGACATTCTTTACGTTCTCCAAAACCAATTCCGTCTGCTGCGTGATCGTGCCCCGCTCCAGCTTCCCGCTGGCCGGATCATACGGCGTCATCCCCGACACAAAGACAAACTTCCCCTCTGCCACCACCCCGAGCGAATAAGGCCCCAAGGCAGGCGGCGAACCGGCAAATGGCGCAATGGGCGATTTCATGGCGTTTCCCTTCTATCCGTCCGCTTTTTCGCGGCCACTCCCTTTTTATCGCTGCCCGATAAGCCCGCCACTTCCTTGGCATTCAGCATGCGCCAATGCGCCGGCTTCAGTCGGGCCATTTCCACCCCCCCGATGCGCGTACGCACAAGCCGCTTCACCTCGAAGCCATGGGCATAAAACATCAGGCGGATCTGCCGTTTCAACCCCTGCCGCAGCACCACCTTCAGGTGATTGGGCGACATAAAATGGATGCGTTCAATCCGGGCCCGGCCGCCCTCGATATGAAAACCCTTCTGAAACTTCGGGATCAATTCCGCGTCGAAGGCCTTGTCGAGCAGCACCTCATACTCCTTTTCCACCTCATGGGTGGGATGCGTCAGCCGCTGGGCCAGCGCGCCGTCATTGGTCAGGATGATCAGCCCCTCACTGTCCATATCCAGGCGGCCCACATGGAAAAGGCGGCCAAAATTCGGCGGCACCAAATCGAACACGGTATTGCGCCCGCGTTCATCGGAACGCGTACACAGAAAGCCTTTCGGCTTATGCAGAAGAATATACGAGAGAGGCGTGGACTTCGCCGGCTTCCCCGCGACTCGCACGTCGTCGCCCGGCTGGACGGTCGTCGCCAGTTCGCGCAGGAAATGGCCGTTGATGGAGACCTTGCCGTCGAGAATCAACGCTTCGCATGCGCGCCGCGAGCCAAAGCCTGCGGCGGCAAGAAAGCGATTTAACCGCATGGCGGTCTATTCTTCAGGTTTCGTCTTGGGCAGGCCAATGACACGCTGTCCGTCCTTGAACTGGCCGCGCTTCTTTAGAAGCTCGACCCGCTCGAAACGTTTCAAAACGCTACGCTTGGCTTGAATGGTGCCTTTGCCCTTCAGGCTGGGATGTTGACTCATGGGGCGGGAAATCTGGACGATTCACGCAGAAAAGCAACCGAAAATCACAACGAAGCCCCGTTCTGGGTGACCTTGTCCCACCGCGTCAGCAGGTGCATCACCATGTTAATGCCGAACTTATACGCCTCCTCCACCGCCGGTTGCTCGATATTTCGCACATAAATCCCCCTCTGATTCCACAGAGTACTGTCCATCGCCACATACTCCCCCCTGGCATTGCGCGACAGGTCGATTTTCCCGTCCTTGCCCAACCCGACCTGCCACATGTCCCCGTAGTCGTTCCGGGTCTGAATCACAGCGATTTCGCCATTCCACCGTAGCACACTCACCGGCTCCCGGTAATGATTCACTCCCGACGGCAAATTTTTCACCCTCGGAAAATACCCCGCCGTAAATACTGCATGACTGGCCGGCAAATCTTCAAACTTCTGCCCGCTGTCCGGCAACACCCGTTGCATCTCCCGCCGGAAAGCAATATCGAAGGCCGAGCGTTCGCCCGGCACCGAACTATCCCCCCACACCGCACCACCTGAGCGGATGTAACGTCGCAGATTCTCGATTTCCTTGTCCGTCAGTTTAAAATCGCGGGTGCCCGTGAGAAAAATGAAGGGCGGCCTGGTCGCCAGCAGTTCGTCGCTATCCAAAGCCAGCGCCTTCACCTTCCGCTCATTGGTCTCGATCTTGTGATTCGACCACTCACTCATCGCGTAGAGCAGGTTCGGCAGACTGCCGCCCGTGATCTCATTGTTCGTCATCCGCACCGTGGAATTCCAGTTCCCGCCTTGATACCGGCCGATGTACGCCGTGAAGGCAAACCGATCCTTCCCGCCCTTCTCCGGCCGCCAGTCGGCAAAATCCTTGATGCGGTTCGCGTCCTCGCGGGAAATCCCCGTCGAAGGCTGCGGCGTCACCGGCGACGGCCCAACCTCGCGAACCACCTGTGGTCCCGTTGGCGGCAGCACATATCGGGAGGGCCCATCTGTAATGATCGGCGTCGGCAAGTGATCCACTGGCGGCAATACTGGAGCCACATCCTTCAGCGTCAGCATATCCTTGGGAGGCAGGGTCGGTCCCGTTGGCGGTGGCCGAAGCACAACCTTGGGCAACTCCTGCACTAACCCTCCGGGACACGCTGTGATTTCTCCCGACGTCTCCTTCTGGCGTTTGACATCGATGATCACCGCACCGCCAAACAGCGCGATGAGGATCAAATGAAGAGTCAGCGACAGGGTAAAAAACCGGGACCGCGCAAGGCGATCGCGGCACGACGCGATAAATTGCCTGGGGAGCATGCGTGCAGTCTACCCGCGCCAGCCCGGAGATGCGAGCAAAAAGCCCTGTCGGCCTAAGCCTTAGTTTTCACCATTGTTATTGTTTCCATTCCCATCGCACGCTCTTGAAAAATTCCTTAGCCGTTCGAAGCTGGCTTTTTTGCGGAATCCGTAATAGCAAACGCTCAGGAGCAAAAAAATGAATTGGTTCTACGCGACAAAGGAGAAAACGCAGGCTGGCCCGGTGGATCAAACGACGCTGGAGGGGTTGTTGCGCTCCGGCACCATTTCTTCGGATACCCTGGTGTGGCAGCAGGGCATGGATGCTTGGAAACCATATTCCACGCTTTTCGGCTCCGCCTCTTCTTCTTCTGCTGCCGGCGGCACCCGCTGCGCGGAGTGCGACCAGGAGTTCCCGCCCGACCAACTGATCGCCCTCGCCGGTCGCTCCGTTTGCGCCACCTGCAAGCCGGTCGCCATACAAAAACTTCAGGAAGGCGTCGTTAGCTTTGGCAGTCCGGTGGATGCCGGGGAACTCTGGCAAAAAGTTCAGCAACGCGGTTTCGACTTCACCCTCTCCTCCGTGCTTTCGCGCAGTTGGAATATGGTAAAGGCCAACTACTGGCCCTGTGTCGGCGTCACTTTACTGTGTTATCTCATCATGATGGGGGCCGGCCAGATTCCCTTGCTTGGCCTCCTCGCCATCTTTCTCGTGCAATCGCAAATCATGGCCGGCCTGAATTGGTATTTGCTCAAGCAGTTCCGCGGCGAGAGCGCGACGCTGAACGATGCCTTTGCCGGCTTTCGCCGCGGTTATGGTCAACAGGCCCTCTACATGCTCATCTTTTTCGCCGTGATGATGGGCCTGATGTTGGTACTCGCCCTGCCTCTCGCCTTTACGATTCCCGCAATTTCCGCAGGGAAGAGTGCGGCAGAATCCATGGTTGGTTGGATTATGCTGGCGATGATTCCCGCTGCGCTGGCCATCTGGTATTTCGTCCTGTGCTGGCTGTTTACGCCTTTGCTGATCCTCGACAAGGGCCTGAAAGCGACGGAAGCCATGAAACTCAGCCGCCGCGTGGTCCATCTCCGCTTCTGGAAAATCCTCGGGACCCTCATCGTTGTCGGCCTCATCTGCTTGCTGAGCCTGCTGGCCTTGCTTATCGGCTTTATCTTCGTCCTGCCTATTGCCTTTGCGGTCATTTCCCGCCTCTATGAGGACGCGTTCGGCGAGGAGGGCCCGGTAACAGCAGCCTGACCGGCCCGTGACACCGCCTGCATCTCTGTCCTGCCCCAAATGCCGGGCCAGCCTTCCGGATGATCTCGCCCCGCCCGGCTCGCCCCGCGCCTGCGGCTCATGCGGCCAACCCGTCGAGGGCCTGGTCTTCCCGGCCTACTATCGTCCGCTCGTTTCCGGCAAGGCGGCTGAGGCCCTCGTCGCCATCGAGGATGCGGGCTGCTTTTATCATCCTCAAAGTCGCGCCCAGGTTCCCTGCGACGCCTGCGGACGCTTCCTTTGTGCCCTCTGCGACGTCGAGTTGGGCGGCCAGCACCTCTGCCCGGCCTGCGTGAATAGCGGCAGCAAAAAGAAACGCCTTCACCAGCTCGATGGCAACCGCGTGCTCTACGGCGGCATCGCCCTCATGGTCGGCTTCCTCCCCCTCATTGTCTTCTGGCCGCTCACCATCGTTACCGGGCCGCTCACCATTTTCATCGCCATCTACGGATGGAGGAAACCCCAGAGCCTCACTGGCTCGAATCGCCTAAGCTACGTGATGGCCATCGTCCTCGGGCTCCTCCAGATCGTCGGCTGGGCCCTGGCCATCACCGGCCTTTTCAATCTCTTCTGATCATGGCCGCCCGTCCCTACAAACGATTGCCCGGCCGGACTTTTGGGCTCCTCGCCGCTCCCTCCCTCTGGGAGGCGGACGACCACCTCCTGTTCGTGGAATCGAATCGCGTCAGCGAATCCTACAAACGCTTTTTCTATCGCGACATCCGCTCCATCGTCATCTGCCAGACGAAAAGCGGCCATATGATCACCTTCGCCCTCGGGGCCATCGCCTTCCTCTTTGGCTTTATCACCCTTGTGGCCGAATCCGATGTCCGCGCCGTGGCGGGTGTCATCGCGGGCCTCTTTTTCATTCCTGCCCTCCTCAATTTCCTCCGCGGCCCCACCTGCCGCTGCACCGTGCAAACGGCGGTCCAAACCCAGCCCTTGCCCTCCCTCAACCGCCTCCGCGTCGCGCGCAAGGTCCTCGCGCGCATCCAACCGAAAATCGCCTCCGCCCAACCGGATCTCCAGCCGCAATGACCTCGCTCGCACACCGGCGATGTCTGCACCACGCCGACCGCGAAGCAGTCGCCCGTTGTCCGGAGTGCCAGAGATTCTTCTGCCGCGAGTGTATCTCCGAACACGACGAGCGCATCCTCTGCGCCTCCTGCCTCGCCCTCCTGCTCGCCCCACCGGCCCAGCGCACCCAACGCCTTGGCAGCCTTTCCCTGCTTGTCCAGAGCGCTCTCGCCCTCGCCATCATCTGGTTCTTTTTCTTCCTCATTGGCCGCACCCTGCTCGCCGTTCCCGCCAGCTTCCATGAGGGAAAAATCTGGCAAACCGAGGAGCAGGAATGAAACGCTCCTTCCTCCGCTCCCACGGTAAATCGGGCCTCGAACTCATCGAGGAAGCCTTTGTCCTCCTGCGGACCTGCCCGGCCGCCACCCTCGCCTCCTACTATTTCGGGTCGGTTCCCTTCGTGGCGGGCTTCCTCATTTTTTGTTCCGACCTGAGCCGTCATCCCGAAGCTCCCGACCATCTCGGCGGAGCCACTCTGGCCATGACCGCCCTTTTCATTTGGATGAAATTTTTCCAGGCCCGTTTTGGCCGTCAGTTGCTCGCCCGCCTTCGCGGTGCTGAAGAGCCCTCTCGGACGGCCGGCGAGGTGTTCCACTCCGCCTGCCTCCAAACCATTTTCCACGCCACCGCCCTGTTTATCCTGCCTGTCGCCTCCGTGCTCGTGCTTCCTTTTGGCTGGATCTACGCCTTCTATCAAAGCATCACTGCCCTGGACGACAGCCGCTCGCGCCTGGGCGCCCTGTTTCAATCTGCCTCGCGGCAAAGCGCACTCTGGCCCGCGCAAAATCACTTCCTCCTCCTCACTCTCTCCGGCTTTGGCCTTTTTGTTTTTCTTAACTGGATCACGCTCGGCTTCCTCGCTCCGCAACTGCTCAAGATGTTCCTAGGGATCGAATCTGTCTTCACCCGCAGCCCCCTCAGCCTCTTCAACACCACCTTCTTCGCCGCCACCATCTCCCTCACCTACCTCTGCCTCGACCCTCTCATCAAGGCCTGCTACGTCCTCCGCTGCTTTTACGGGCAATCCCTCCATTCCGGCGACGATCTCAAGACCGAAGTCCGCCGCTTGTCCGGCCGCACTCCCGCTCTCGCCGCCTTCCTCCTCCTCTGTTTCCTCGCGCCGGCCCTGCCTGCGGCGGAAAACGCTCCCGCTCCCACCCCGGCCGTGGCCGGAAGCGAACTCGACCGCTCCATCAGCACCGTCATCCAGCACAGCAAATACACCTGGCGCACTCCCCGGGAAAAAAAAGTGGCTGAAAAGAAGGAAGGTCTGTTCCACGGCTTTTTCAAAAGCATCTCGTTGTCCTGGGAGAGGGTGCTTGATGCCATCGGCGACCTGTTCAAAAAGATCATGGATTGGCTTTTCCCGCGCAATCGGGAATCCCACGACTCCAGCCAATCCGGTTGGGGAGCCCCGCAACTTGGCCTGCTCTTTCTCGTTCTCGCCCTCGTCGCCTGCGGCCTCGGTGTCGCCGCCCTGCGCACGATCCGTTCCCGCCGCCGCTCTGTCACGGTCGACAGCATCGCCCTTGCCGCGGTTCCCGACCTGGAGGATGAAAACACCGCTGCCAATGACCTGCCCGAGGACGACTGGACCATGATGGGCCGGCGTCTGCTCGAGCAAGGCGATCTCCGCCGCGCCCTGCGCGCCTTCTACCTCGCCAGCCTCGCCCACCTGGCTTCCCGTGGCTTCATTACCATCGCCCGCTTCAAGTCCAACCGCGACTACGAGCGCGAACTCCGCCGCCGCGGCCACGCCGTCCCCGAGCTCCCCGTCCTCTTCGGCGAAAACGTCGGCATCTTCGACCGCATCTGGTATGGCCTGCACGAAGTCGACCCCGACCTTGTCCAGCGTTTCGTCGGGAACCTCGAAAAAATGAAGGGCCTCGCGTGAAACGCCACCTTCCCACGCTCCTCCTGCTCGCCTGCGCCGCCCTTTTCGCCGGCACATTTTATCTGCTGCTGCGTGACCGCTTTGAATCCGGCGACGTTTACCCGCCTTCCTCCTCGTTGCGCAGCGATCCCCTCGGCACCATGATCTTCTTCGAGAGCCTGCAGGCCCTCCCCGGCGTGAGCGTCGAGCGCGATCACCATGCCGTCAATCGCCTCCCCTCCGGTGAGCACACCGCCTATTTTCATCTCGCCGCGGACTCTTACGATTGGGAATGGATGCCCACCGACCTGTACCGCACCATCGACCGCTTCCTGCTCGAGGGCGGCCGTCTCGTCATCACCCTCTCTCCCGAGTACGTCAAACCGGAGAAGCCCAAGGAATCCGATCAGGAGAAAAAGAAAGAAAAGGAAAAGAAGGATAAAAAAGATAAACCCGAGAAAGCTGACAAGAAAGATCGCCAGTCTGAATTCGTCGACCTCCGGGAAAAGTGGGGCCTGAAGTTTCTGCGTAAATCTTCCTCCGGTCCGACTCGGGACCTGGCCTGGAATATTTCCACCCTGCCCCTGCCCGCCGAACTGAAATGGAACGGCCACATCGTCCTGGAAGATCCCGATCCCTCCTGGCAGGTCCTCTACAAAAAAGATCACGGCGCGGTCCTGGCCGAGAAAAAACGGGGTCCCGGCCGCATCATCATCGCCACGGATTCCTATTTCGTCAGCAACGAAGCCCTCGTCCGTGACCGGCAGCCCGAACTCCTCGCCTGGCTCGTCGGCCCGGCCGATCACATCGTCTTCGACGAGGCCCATTTTGGCATCGTGGATTCCCCCGGCATCGCCGCCCTCGCCCGCAAATACCGTCTCCACGGCGGAGTCGCTGTCCTCCTCATTCTGGCTGGTCTCTTCATTTGGAAAAACTCCTCGAGCCTTTCCCCGCCGCGAACGAGCGCAAGGAAGTCCTCCGACCTCATTGAAGGCCGCGCCGCGGGCGCCGGCTTCGTCAGTCTCCTCCGCCGTAACATCTCCCGCGACCGCCTGCTCGAGGTCTGCCTGCAGGAATGGCAAAAATCATTCGGCCACGGCGACCGTTTCACTCCCAAGGAAAAAGCCGCCGCCGAAGAAATCGTCCGCGAGGAAGCCGCCCGGCCCGCCCGCGAACGTGCCCCCGTCACCGCCTACCAAAAAATCTGCGCCGCCCTCCGACGCCGTCCCTCTTAACCACCGCTTGAATCACACTATGGAAACCAACCGTCTCAAGGAAATCCTCGCCGAAGCTCGTGCCGAAGTCGGCAAGGTCATCATCGGCCAGCACGATGTCATCGAGAAAGCGCTCATCGTCATCTTCACCGGCCATCACGCCCTCATCGAAGGCGTGCCCGGCGTCGCCAAGACCCTCCTCGTCCGCACCCTCGCGCATGTCCTCGGCTGCGACTTCTCCCGCATCCAGTTCACGCCCGACCTCATGCCCTCGGACATCACCGGCACCAATGTCTTCAACCTCCAGCGCAATGAGTTCTCGCTCCTGCGCGGCCCGGTCTTCACCTCCTTCCTCCTTGCGGATGAAATCAATCGCGCCCCGGCCAAGACCCAGTCCGCCCTCCTCCAGGCCATGCAGGAGCGCGAAGTCACCATCGACCGCGACACCCACAGACTTCCGGCCAACTTCACCGTCTTCGCCACCCAGAATCCGATCGAATACGAGGGCACCTATCCCCTGCCCGAAGCGCAGAAAGACCGCTTTATGCTCAAGATCACCATGAACCCGCCGGATCGCGCCGAGGAACTGATCCTCGCTCAACGCACCATCGGGCGGGACGCGCCCGAGGTCACGCTCGCGGGCGGCGCGGTTCGCCCCGTGATTCAATACGAGGAACTTCTCGCCCTCCGCGAGCAGCTCACTCTCATTGTCGTGCGTGACGAGCTCCTCGCCTACGCCGTCGACATCGTCCTCGCCACCCGCCAGAGCGAAAACTTCCTCGTCGGTGCCGGCCCCCGCGCCACTCAGGCCCTCATTCTCGCCAGCCGCGCCGCCGCCGCCATCTGTGGCCGCGATTTCGTCACCCCGGATGATATCAAGAGCATGGCGCTGCCCGTCCTCGGGCATCGCGTTATTCTCCGTCCCGAGTTTGAAATCGAAGGTCTGTCCGTTCCCGAAGCCATCAACAACGTTATCGAGCAGGTTCCCGTGCCGCGATGATCGTGCCGCGCCACCGGCTTCTGTTTTGGTTCGCGGTCATCGGCCTGCCGTTCTCCGTGCTCGCCGGCGTGCACCCGGCCACGCTGGTGGTTTGTCTCCTTGTCATCACCGCCTTCATTCTGGTGGCCATTTGGGATGCCATCTCGTCCCGCCGAATCCTCGACGGCATCCATTTAGTGGCTCCCCCCATATCCCGCCTCGCTTTCGAGAAGGACGGCCAGGTCGAACTCCGTTTGCAGAATCAAACCCTTCAGGCCCGCACGCTGCGTCTCGCTCTGCCCCTGCCCGTCGAATTCACCACCCCTTGGGATGAACTCAGTGTCGCCCTCCCGGCCGAAGCCGAATGGTCAAAATTCACCTGGCCCTGCCGCCCCACCCGGCGCGGCCGCTTTTCCCTCGACGCCGCCTACGCAGAGGCTTCCTCGCCGCTCGGATTTTGGAACGTACGCCGCCGCCTGCCCGTTTCCGCCGAGATCCGCGTCTATCCGAATCTCCAAAAAGACCGCCTCGGCCTGAGCCTGATGTTCCGCGGCACCTTCGGCGGTCATGTCCAGCGCCAGGTCGGCAAGGGCCGGGAATTTGAAAAACTGCGCGACTACGTCACCGGCGACGGCTCCGAGGACATTCATTGGAAGGCCACCGCCCGCCGCGGCCGCCCGGTCACCAAGGTTTTCCAGATCGAACGCACCCAGGAGGTCTACGTCGCCCTCGACGCCTCCCGCCTCAGCGCCCGCGAGGATGCCATCGAACGCCACATTTCCACCGCCCTCCTCATCGGCCTCGCCGCCGAACAGCAGGGCGACCTCTTCGGCCTCCTCTCCTTTTCCGACCATGTCGAAAATTTCGTCCGGGCCCGCACCGGCGCCGCACACTATCAAGCCTGCCGCGATGCCATCTATGCCCTCCAGCCTCGCGCCGTGAATCCCGATTTCGACGAGGTTTGCAGCTTCATCCGCCTGCGTTTGCGCCGCCGTTCCCTCGTCATTATCCTCACCGCGCTCGACGATCCCGTCCTTGCGGAAAATTTTCTGCGCAATGTCGATGTCATCGCCCGGCAGCACCTCGTTGTCGTCGCTATGATGCAGCCCTCCGGCGTCGCGCCTCTGTTTAGCGACCCAGCCGTTTCCAGCGACGACGAACTCTACGACCGCCTCGGCGGGCATCTGCGTTGGCACAACCTCGAGGAAGTCGGCCGCCTCCTCCAGCGCCGCGGCGTCCGGCTCGCCGTCTTCGATAGCGAGCGCATGGGCCTCCGTCTTGTCTCGGAATACCTCAACATCAAGCAACGCCAGCTCCTGTGATCATCGACATCCCACGTTTCGTCGCCGCCGAGCGCCCTTACTGGCAGGAGCTGGAGGCCATGCTCGTCCGCCTTGAGTCCGAGCCCATCGCCCGCTTCAGCCTCGACGAAATCAAGCGCTTCCATTTCCTCTTCGAACGCACCTCCGCCGATCTCGCCCGCCTCACTCCCCAGGCCGAACCCGAAACTCACCAGTTCATCCAGAGCCTCGTCGCGCGCGCCTATGGCGAGATCCATGAAACCCGCGGCAATCGGACGAAACTCCATCCCCTCCAGTGGTTCTTCCGCACCCTCCCCCAGACCTTCCGCCGCCACTCCCGCGCCTTCGTCCTCTCCCTGACCATCACTCTGGTCGGCTCCCTCTTCGGCGCGCTGGCCGTGGCCTTCGATCCGGATGCCAAGCAAGTCATCACTCCCTTTCCTCATCTGCTGGGCGATCCATCCGACCGCGTGGCCAAGGAGGAATCTGCCGTCGATGACCAGCTGCAGGACCACAAAGGCTCGTTCTCGGCCCAATTGATGACCCACAACACCAAGGTCTCCATCCTGGCCCTTGCGCTCGGCATGACTTGGGGCACCGGCACCGTCATCCTCCTGTTCTACAACGGCGTCATCCTTGGCGCGGTCGGTCTCGATTACATGCGGGCCGGCCAGACGGAATTTCTCCTCGGCTGGCTCCTCCCCCACGGCTCCATCGAAATTCCTGCCATCCTCATCGCCGGCCAGGCCGGCCTGGTTCTCGCCGGTGCGCTCATCGGCTGGGGCGGGCGCGATCCTCTCACCGTGCGCCTCCGCGCCATCGGGGCCGACCTCGTCACCCTCATCTCCGGAGTCGCCATCCTCCTCGTCTGGGCCGGTCTCGTGGAGGCCTTTCTTTCCCAATACCACGCTCCCGTCTTTCCCTATTGGGCCAAGATCAGCCTCGGCCTCATCGAGCTCGCCCTGCTCTGCCTCTTTCTCCTGAAATCCGGTTCCACTGCGGAAAAGACATGACCGCACGCGTCCTCCGCATCCGCACGCCGGAAGGCGTTGTCTTCTCCCAGACCCTCGCCGGCCCTGTCATCCGCTTCGTCGCTTGGTTCGCCGATCTCCTGGTCATCTCCATCCTCATGAGCGTCGTCGGCAAGGTCGTCGGGCTCCTCCTGCTCATCAGCCACGACCTTGCCATTGCCCTCTACATGGTGGCCTACTTCGTGGTTTCCATCGGCTACGGCCTCGTTTGCGAATGGCTCTGGCGCGGCCAGACCGTGGGCAAAAAAATCCTCCGTCTCCGCGTCGTCGATGCCGAGGGGCTGAAACTCCAATTCCACCAGATCGTCGTGCGAAACCTCCTCCGCTTCGTCGACAGCCTGCCCTTCCTTTACGTCGTGGGTGGCCTCTCATGCTGGTTCTCTTCCAAATTCCAGCGCCTCGGCGACATCGCGGCCAACACCATCGTCATCCGCCTGCCGGTGATAGCGGAACCCGAGGTCGATCAATTGATCGCCGGCCGTTACAACTCGCTGCGCCGGTATCCCCATCTTGAGGCCCGCCTCCGCCAGCAGGTCGGCCCCGCCGACGCCGCTCTCGCCCTTCAGGCCCTGCTGCGGCGCGAGGACTTTGAGCCCTCCGCCCGCATCGAACTTTTTGCGGAACTCTCCGCCCACTTTCGCGCCAAGGTCGCCTTTCCCGCCGAAGCCACCGACGGCATCAGCGACGAGCAATATCTGCGCAACGTCATCGACGTGCTCTACCGCACGCCCCGCGCCTGATCTGACCGTCCGACCCTAAACGAGCCCGAGTTTCATCCGGCCCTCTTCACTGATCATGGACTGGCTCCATGGCGGGTCCCAGACCAGCTCCACATCCGCGTCCTCCACCCCCTCGACTGCGAGAATCTTCTGCCGCGCATCCGCCGCGATCGCCGGACCCATGCCGCAACCCGGCGCCGTCAGCGTCATCTTGATCAGCACCGCCTTGCCGCCCGATTCCTTCGTATCGACCTGGCAATCGTAGATCAGCCCGAGGTCCACCACATTCACAGGGATCTCCGGATCAAACACCGTCTTGAGCTGCGACCACACCGCATCCTCCGTCGGGCCCCCGATCTTCTTCGCCGCCTCCGCGACTTCCGCCGCCGGATCGAGCCCCAGCGCATCCACATCCTTCAATTCGATCCGCGCCAGCCCGCCAGGCGTCGCCACCGTATAGGTTCCGCCCAGCGATTGGGTGATGATGATGCTCATCCCCGCCGGCAAAATAATCGGATGTCCGCTCGGGATCTGGATCGCGTCGCAATCGCGCTTAAGTGAAATTTCTCGGTTGTCGTTCATTTACTGAAATTTGATTTTTAAACCTTTCGGCGCATTCATTTGGTCCATCAGCGTCGGCGCCAGCACCGGAGCGGCTTCCGCCGGCTCGCCATTCAGCGCATTCTTCAAAGCCCCCTCGACCAACTGCGCACAATGAATCTTCATCGGCGGCAGCGAGCCCAGCGGCGCAGCCAGTTCCTCACCGGAAAGCGACAGCGCCTCGTCCGCCGTCTTCCCCCGGATCAACTCCGTGGCCACGCTGGCCACCGCAATCGCCGTCTGGCAGCCGAAAGTCTGGAACGTCGCCTTGTCGATCACCTTGCGCCCGTCCTCTTCCTTGAACTTCACCCACATGCGCAGCATGTCGCCGCAGCTTTCGCTGCCGACCGTGCCCACCGCATCGGCTCCCTCCATCTCTCCCAGGTTCTGCGGGTTCTCAATCGCCGCCTGGATTTTCGCTTCGAGATCGTCGCTCATTCCAAGGTATAGCGTGGCAGGCTCGGGTCCGCCTCGATGCTCCACGCGTCGATGCCCCCGCGCACACATTTCACATTCGTCAGCCCATGCCCGGCAAAATAAGCCGCCGCATCCAGCGACCGCGTCCCCTGGTGATCCACGATGACCAGCAACTGATCCTTCGGCCACGTCGCCATGATCTCCTGCATCAGCGCCTGGTCAAAATGCTTCGACCCTGGGATATGCACCGCTTCAAATTCCTCCTGCGTGCGAATATCCAAAATCTCCACCGGCTCCACCGCCTTGAGCACCTTCACATCCAGCGGAGTCATCAGCACCGCCTGATCCTGCTCCCAGGCCGTCCGCACCGTTTCAATCACCGCCGCGGGATCGAGCCCCCCATTGCGCTCGCACACCCCGGCCACCGTTTCATTCGGGCTGAACCCGCAACTCGAGCATCCCCCGATATGGTACGCCTTGAAAAGCGCCCTTTGGGCACCCGGATAAGCCTCCAAAAGGTCGGCCATCGTCATTTCCGCAGTTGCTGTCATTCCACGAGCCTAACCGCTCTCCCGGGAATTTCAACCGTCACCAAAGCCCGTCCGGCCCCTCACCGTCATTTCTCGATTGGCTTGTTCCCTCCGCTTCTGAAGAATCGCCCCGGCAGGCAGCATGGAGCAAGCATACGATACCGAGACCAGGCAGGCCGAAGACATCGCCAGGGCGATCTTCGAGGCCATTGCCGACCCTATTTTTGTCATCGACTTCGGGGAGGACGGGCTCGGCGTCACCTTTCGTTATGTCAACGAGGCGGCCTGCCGGCTGCTCAATCGTTCTCGGGAGGAACTGCTCACCCTGCGGCCGGGGACCGTCGACGAACTGGATGAATCCGTCATGGACGTGGCCTACCAGGGTCTCATGACCGAGGGGCGAGCCACCTTTGAGACCCTCATGATCGCGGCCGACGGCACCCGCATCCCGGTGGAGATTCATGCCAGCAACGCCCGCCTGGCCAATCAGCATGTCTGCATTGCCGTGGCCCGCTCCCTCGTCGCCCGCAAGGAAATCGACGCCAAAATGCGGGAGGCCAAGGAAGCGGCGGAAGCGGCCAACCGGGCCAAGAGCGAATTTCTCGCCATGATGAGCCATGAGATTCGCACCCCCCTGCATGGCGTGATCGGGTTTGCCTCCCTCCTGGAGGACGCCGGCCTCTCGGAGCGGGCGCGGGAAGCAATCGAGGGCATTCGTGACAGCGCCAATCTCCTCCTCGCCCTCGTTACCGATGTCCTGGATTTTTCCCGCATCGAGGCCGGGCAACTGGAGTTGCAGCCCGCCCCGCTCGACCTTCACTCCCAACTCGCGCGCATCGCCTCCTCCTTCCGGCTCCGTGCGGAAGAGAAGGGACTCGTCTTTCTTTACACTGAATACGCCATGCCGCCCTCCCCGGTCCTGGCGGACTCCCTCCGCATCGAGCAGGTGCTCGGCAACCTTCTGGGCAATGCCCTTAAGTTCACCGAACGCGGATCGATCACCCTGGAAATCAATGCCGTTCCCTTGAAAGGCTCTGCTGACTGCCAGATCTCCTTCACCGTTTCCGATACCGGCATTGGCATCCGCCCCGACCAGCTCCAGCGCCTTTTTCAACCCTTCAGCCAGGCCGATTCCTCGCTCGCCCGCAATTATGGCGGCAGCGGCCTGGGCCTGGTCATCGTCAAGCGGCTTTGTCACCTGATGGGCGGCACCGTGGAGGTTCGGAGCCAGTTCGGCGAAGGCTCCACCTTCACCGCCTCCCTTACCGCGCCTCTGGTCGGCCAGACCACGATTATTCCTTCGCCGGCCTCCGGCTTGTCCCGGAGCGCAGACCCCGCATCCTCGCTGCGCATCCTCATTGCCGAGGACAATTCCCTGAATCAAAAACTCATGCGCCGCCTCATCGGGCGTCTCGGCCTCGCCGCCAGTTTCGCGGCGGATGGGCGCGAGGTGGTCGCGATGGCGGCCGATGGCGGCTACGACCTCATCTTCATGGACGTCAGCATGCCGGGCGTCAGCGGACTCGATGCCACCCGGGCCATTCGCGCTCGCGAACAAGACCGCCTTCAGCCCTCCAGCTATATCGTCGCCCTCACCGCGGGCGTCTCGGAGAACGAACGCCGGGCCTGCTCGGACGCCGGCATGGACGACTTCCTCGGCAAACCTTTCACCGAGGACGGCCTCCGCACCGTGATCCAAAAGGCGCGGGAACGACGAACCACGCCTTGAAAGCCCCGACCGCCCACACCCCGCAAACTTAGTCTCGCCCCCGCAATCGGGAGCCCATTATGGTGACACCGATGAAGTTTCAATCACTCTGGGAGGCTCGCTGGATTTTCCTCGTCCTCGCCTTCTGCTGGCTCGTCACCTTGGTCATTGTGCCCCTGGTGTCGCTTCTCTTTGCCGGCCTTCTGCTTTTTACCCTGTATTTCTTCCGTGATCCGGAACGCCAGCCCCCCGCCGACGAGGACCTCGCCGTCTCTCCCGCCGACGGCGTCGTCGTGGAAATCACCGAACTCGAGGAAACCGAGTTTCTCCACACCAAGGTCAAACGCGTCGGCATTTTTCTCTCCGTCCTCGACGTCCATATTAATCGCGCCCCCATCCACGGCGAAATCACTGATTCCGAGCCTTTTACCGGCCGCTACCTCGATGCCCGCAACCCCGAGTCTTCCAAAGTCAACGCCCGCCGTACCTGGCTCATTAAAAACGAAAAGGCCACCGTCATCGTCCGCCAGATCACCGGGGCCATCGCTCGCCGCATCTGCGCCTGGAAGCAGGTCGGCGACGGCGTCACCCGCGGCGAGCGCTTTGGCATGATCCGCTTTGGCTCCCGCACGGAGGCCGACTTTCCCGAAGACACCGAAATCCTGGTCAAAATTGGCGACGTCGTGCGCGGCGGAGAAACCCCTATCGCCCGCATTAAATAATCATGGCCGACGACGAAGAGCCCAAAATCTACCTGCTGCCGAATCTCATGACGGCCGGCAACCTCTTTTGTGGGTTCGCCGCCGTCCTGCGGATCATCGAGGCCGCCCTCGTCATCAAGCAGGGCGGATCAGCCGCCGAACTCTACCACCAGGCTCTCGTTTTCATCCTCGGCTCCTGCGTGTTTGATATGCTGGATGGCCGCCTTGCCCGGTTGGGCGGTAACGAAAGCCCCTTCGGCCGCGAGTTTGACTCCCTCGCCGATGTCGTCTCCTTCGGCATGGCTCCCGCTCTCCTCGTCTATCAGATCGTTCTGCGCGACTTCCATCGCTCCGGCTGGCTCATCGCCTTCGTCTACCTCCTCTGCGGCACCCTCCGCCTCGCCCGCTTCAACTGCTACGCCATCTCCAAAAACGACAAGCCCTCCAACGAATTCATCGGCTTTCCCATCCCCGCCGCCGCCGGCCTCATCGCCTCCCTCACCCTCTTCATGCTCTGGATGGAGGAAGGTTCCAAGGAACTCGGTTATTGGAAGTTCGCCCTGGCCGGACTCATGCTCTTCCTCTCCTTCATGATGTTCAGCCGCGTGCGCTACCCGAGCTTCAAGGGCCTGGGCTGGCGGAGCCAGAGGTCGCTTCCCCGCTTCCTGCTCATCACCGCCGTCCTCATCCTCAACGCCCTCTACTACGAGTGGATGCCCGCCATCTTCTTCGTCGCTTTCCTCGTCTACGGCTTTGTCCGCCCCTTCATCTCCAAGGCCCTCCGCCACGAGATTGAGGATGAAGAGGAGGACGACGAGTCCTCTCCCGAAGAACCGGCTCCGAAGTAGCTTCGGGCCGGCTTGCGCAAGCAATCAAGGCACCTGGGAGGTGCCGTGATGGACCAGTCCCGCCATCACGGGACGGCCCGGAGGGCTTTGGCTTGAAGTCAAGTATCCAAAAAACTGAGCGCAGCCCCCACTAAACTGGAGAAAGCCGCCCCTCACAAAAGGGACAACCAAGCAAAGCGACCCCAGCCCGCGAGAGCTCCCACCCATTGGTGAGCATCGGTGACCATGAATGGTTCAGAATAGGCGGTACGTGCCCCGCCGTGGGTTCCCCCTCCGGCCCGGCCCTAAAAGAAAATCGGGATCACCAGGATCGCCACGATGTTCACCACTTTGATCATCGGGTTGATCGCAGGACCGCTCGTGTCCTTGTAAGGATCGCCCACGGTATCACCGGTCACAGCGGCCTTGTGGGCATCCGAACCCTTGCCGCCGAAATTGCCTTCCTCGATGTACTTCTTCGCGTTGTCCCACGCACCACCGCTCGAGGTCATGGAAATGCCCATGAACAAACCGGTCACAATGCTGCCGACGAGCACACCGCCAAGGATCTTCATCCCATCGGGAATCGCCGCCACCGCCACCACTGCCACGACAGGCAGCAAAGCGGGAATGATCATTTCTTTCAGCGCCGCCTTCGTCACGATGTCCACGCAAGCGCCATACTCCGGCACGTCCTCACCCTTGAGGATGCCGGGATGCAACTTAAGCTGACGCCGCACTTCCTCGACCACCGCACCCGCCGCGCGTCCCACCGCGTTCATGCTGAACGCCGAGAAGAGGTAAGGCAGAAGACCGCCGATGAAGAGACCGATGATGATCTTCGGATCCTTCAAGGAGAAGGACAGTTGGGAAGCGATTTGCTCCGGTGAGAAATGACGCACCACTTCCAGGTGGTGCTTGAGGTCCACAAAGTAAGAACCGAAGAGCACGATCGCCGCGAGGCCCGCGCTCGCGATGGCGTACCCCTTCGTCACCGCTTTCATCGTATTGCCCACCGCGTCCAGATCATCCGTGATTGCCCGCACTTCCTTGGGCAATCCGCTCATCACCGCGATGCCGCCCGCGTTGTCCGTGATCGGGCCGAACGCATCGAGCGAAATGATGATGCCAGACATCGCCAGCATCGACATGACCGCCACCGCGATGCCGTAAAGACCCGCCGCATCGTAGCTCAGCCAGATGGAAGCCCCGATGCAGATGACCGGCAGAGCCGTCGCGTGCAGACCCACACCGATACCCGCAATGATGTTCGTGCCGTGACCCGTCACGCTCGCCGCCGCGATTTTACGCACTGGCGAGTAAGAGGTCGACGTGTAGTAGTTCGTGATCAGCACGGCCGCACCCGTCATCAGCAATCCAATGATGGAAGCCCAATAGATACCCCCCGCCGTGTAGGAAGCCTGCGCTCCGCTCAGCACGTCCACGACCTGCAGGCCATTGGGAAACATCGCCATCGTCAAAGGCCAGAAGGCCGCCGCGGAAATGACCACCGCCAGCAACACCCCACCCATCAACGCATTGGCCGGCTTGATGTTCGCCACGTTGACGAAAATAATGCCGATGACCGAGCCGATGATGGCCAGCCCGCCCAGCAGGAACGGATAGACCACCGGAGCACCCAGGCCCGCCGTCAGCGCACCCACTAGGATCGCGCCGATCAGGGACACCGCATAAGTTTCAAACACGTCCGCCGCCATGCCGGCGCAATCGCCCACGTTGTCGCCCACGTTATCAGCGATGGTCGCCGGATTACGGGGATCATCTTCATCAAGGTCGGATTCCACCTTGCCCACGAGATCGGCCCCCACGTCGGCCGCCTTCGTGTAAATACCGCCGCCCAGACGGGCGAAGACCGAAATCAGCGAAGCGCCCAACGCCACACCCACCAAACTAGCGATGGCCTTGTCCGGATTCATCTTCGACATCACCATCCAGAAAATTCCGACCGACAGCAGCGCCAGTCCTACCACCAGCAGACCAGTGACAGCGCCGCCATTGAAGGCCGCCTGCAGCGCCTTCTTCCGGCTGATCGTCGCCCCTTGCGCCGTGCGCACATTGGCCACCACCGCCACGCGCATGCCGATGTAGCCCGCGATCAGAGAACAAACCGCTCCCAGCAAAAAGCCCAACGCCGTCGGCAGATCGCGTAGCCACGCCACCAGGATGAAGATGACGATGGAGATGACCCCGATCGTCATGATTTGCCGGTTCAGGTACGCCTTCGCGCCCTCCTGAATGGCCCCGGCAATTTGCAGCATGCGCTCATTCCCTGCCGGGGAGCGGAGCACCTTGGTGATGAGGATGCCGGCCACGATCAGACCGAAGACCGCGCAGACAAGAGACAACGGGATACCTTGAGAGAGAAGAAAGTCCAATGACACAGATTTTAGGGGGTTAGGGGATGAAGGTGGCAGATATTAGTGGTTCTTCTTTAAGAAGCAACCGTTGTTTTCCGCCTCCCCACAGCTTTCCACCCCGCCCTACGTTCGACTGGGAGGGCGAGGCTCCCGCCGAGCTGTTTGCGCAGCAAACAAACAGATCAACCCGCTCCCCTCAACTCACCAACAACGCCAGCACCGCCTTCTGCGCATGCAGCCGATTCTCTGCCTGCCGGAAAATCGTATCCGCATTCGCCTCAAACGTCTCCTCCGTGATCTCCTTGCCCCGGTAAGCCGGCAAACAATGCATGATCAACGCCCCCGGTGCCGCTTCCACCAGCTCCTGGCTGATCTGATAATTCTGAAATTGCGCAATCCGGTAAGCCGCCTCCTCCTCGCGCCCCATGCTCACCCACACATCCGTATAAAGTACATTCGCGCCCCGCGCCGCCTCCACGACATCCGTCGTGATCGTCACCTTCCCCCCCGCCCTCGCTACCAAATCCTTCGGCGGCTGAAAACTCTCCGGCGCACCAATCCGCAGCTCAAACCCATACCGCGCCGCCGCCCAAATCCACGACCGCGCCATGTTGCAATCCCCGTCCCCAATGAACGCGATCTTCAAATCATCCAGCGCAATCCCCGATTCCTTGATCGTAAAAAGGTCCGCCAGGATCTGGCACGGATGCTCTTCGTCCGTCAGCGCATTGATCGTCGGAATCCCGCTGTACTTCGCAAAATCATCCACATCGCTCTGCGCAAACGTCCGGATCACCGCCCCATGCAGCATCCGCCCCATCACCCGCGCCGTGTCCTTGATCGGCTCACCCCGGCCCAACTGAATATCATCCGCCGCCAAAAACATCACATCCCCCCCGAGTTCCCGGATACCCACCTCGAACGACACCCGCGTCCGCGTCGACGACTTCGAAAACATCAGCGCCCAGCACTTATGCCGCAGCGGATGCTCCGCGTGACGCCCGCGTGTGGCTTTCATCTCCCCGGCCAGGGAAACAATGCGATCGATGTCCTCGCGATTAAGCGACTCGATGGAAAGAAGGTGCTGCACCCGGCCTTCCATAGGCAAAAAGAGGGCGTCTGTCCACCGCCAGACACCGGATCAGCCCATCAGGCCACTTCGCGCCTATAAAGACTACGCCGCCCAACGCGTTATCTTCGCCACCGCCTCATCAATCTCCTCCGCCGAAACATTCAGCGGCGGCAACAACCGCACCACCCCTTCCCCCGCCGGAATCGTCAGCAACCCATCCGCCATCAGCGCCTTCACCGCATCCAACGCCGCCAGCCCCTCGGCCAGTTCGATGCCCACCATCAACCCCAGCACCCGCACCGCGGAAACCCGCGATTTCGGCAAAGCCTTCAGCGCCTCACTCAACTGCGCCCCCCGCGCCAACGCATTCTCCATCAAACCATCGCGCTCAATAACCTCCAGCACCTTCAACCCCGCCGCACAAACCACCGGATTCCCCCCGTAAGTCGTGCCATGCGTCCCCGGCCCCAGCAAATCGCACAATCCCCGCTCTGACGAAGCCCAGAAAGCCCCCAACGGAAACCCATTCGCGATCCCCTTCGCCCAGCTCACTCCATCCGGCTGAATCTCCGGCGCCAGGCTCCTCCAGCCCGCCATATTCCCCGTCCGCCCCAGCCCGCACTGAATCTCATCAAACAACAGCAACAAATCCTTCTCATCACACAGCGCCCTCAGCGCCCGTAAAAATTCCGCCGCCGCAATATGGATGCCCCCCTCCCCCTGCACGGGCTCAATGAGGATGCCCGCCGTCTTCGGCCCAATCGCCGCCCGCACCGCCTCGATATCGCCATACGGCACATGTGAAAATCCTTCCAGCAGCGGCGCAAACCCCTTCTTCACCTTCTCCTGCCCCGTCGCTGAAATCCCCGCCATCGTCCGCCCATGAAACGAGTTCGCGAACGTAATAATCTCATACCTTCCCGACTCACTCCCAAACTTCCGCGTCAGCTTGATCAGCCCCTCATTCGCCTCCGCCCCGCTATTGCAGAAAAACACCTTCCCGCCGCCCATGATCGCAACCAGCTTTTGCGCCAACAGCGCCTGCGGCTCCGTCCGATAAAGATTCGAAGTATGCACCAGCGTGGACGCCTGTTTCGTCACCGCCTCCGTGATTTCCGGATGACAATGCCCCAGCGAACAAACCGCAATTCCCGCCCCAAAATCCAGATACTCCTTCCCCGCAAAATCCCACACGCGCCCTCCCTCGCCCCGCGCAATATCCACATCAAACCGACCATAAGTCGGGATCACATTATCCGCATAAAGAGAAGAGAGAGACATACCCCGTCACAAAAACCACACCCACGCCCCGAAGTAAAAAATAATCCTCACCCGCTCCCCCCTTGCGACGTCCCTTTCCGCCAATGCCAAACAGCCCTCGTGCCACCAGCGCTCACCCGGGCGCCCCAAAACAATTCACCCCGCATCAAGTTCCGCCCCACCTTCCAAGCCCCCGCCTCGCCCCACGCGTTGATCAACGCCTCATGCGCCTCCTCACACGCCCAGGCTCCTCCATCTCACCCATCACCCCCCAACCTTCCCCCGAAACTCCTCCTCACTCAAAACCTCCACCCCAAACTTCTTCGCCTTGTCCAGCTTGCTCCCCGCCTCCTCTCCAGCCAGCAGATACGTCGTCTTCTTGCTCACACTGCTCGACACTGTCCCTCCCGCGCGCCGGATCATCTCCGCCGCCTCATCCCGCGAAATACTCAACCTCCCCGTCAACACCCACGTCGTCCCCTTCAGCGGTCCCTCCCCCGATGCCGCATGCTCATCCTTCTCCCCAAAATTCAGCCCCGCCGCGCGCAGCTTCTCCAGCAACTCCCGCACCTTCGGATTCTCACACCACTGCCGGATGCTCAGCGCCATCACCTCCCCCACATCCTCCGTCGTCTTCAGTTCCTCCTCCGTCGCCGCCAGCAACGCATCCATCGTGCGAAACCTCTCCGCCAGCTTCCGCGCCGCCGTCGTCCCCACATGCAAAATCCCCAGCCCGAATAGCAACCGCCACAGCGGCCTCTCCCGGCTCGCCGCGATCCCCGCCAGCAGATTCGCCGCGCTCTTCTCCCCCATCCGCTCCAGCGCCAGCAACTGCTCCGCCGTCAGCCCATAAATCCCCGTCATATCCTCTACCAATCCGGCGTCCACCAGCTGACCCACCATGCTCTCCCCCAGCCCCTCAATATCCATTGCCCCCCGGCTCGCAAAATGCTCCAGCCTCCGCCGCAGCTGCGCCTCACACGACGGATTCGTGCACCGCAAAGCCACCTGCCCCTCCTCACGCAGCACCGACCCGCCGCACGACGGACACTTCACCGGCATCGAAAACTCCCTCTCCTCCCCCGTCCGCTTCTCCTTCAACACCGCCACCACCGCCGGGATCACCTCGCCCGCCTTCTCGATCAGCACCTGATCCCCGATCCGAATATCCTTCCGGCGAATCTCCTCCTCATTATGCAGCGTCGCCCGGCTCACCGTGCTGCCACTGACAAACACCGGATCAAGCTCCGCCACCGGCGTCAGCACCCCCGTCCGACCCACCTGAATCGTGATATCCCGCAGCCGCGTACTCGCCTGCTCCGCCTCATACTTGAACGCCATCGCCCAGCGCGGCGCCTTCGACGTCGAGCCAAATTGCTCCCGCTGCGACAGCACATCCGCCTTCAGCACCGCCCCATCCGTCTCATAAACAAAATCATGCCGGATCTCCCCCAGCTCCCGGATCGCCCCGATCGCCTCCTCGATATCCTTCGCCCGCCACAGCTTCTCCGGCACCGGCACCCCCGCCTTTTCCAACAATTCCAGATACTCGTGATGCGTCGCCGGCGGCGTCCCCTCGAAGGCCCCATACCCATAAAACAACGCCTGCAATCCCCGCCCCGCCACGATCCGTGAGTCGAGTTGCTTCAGCGATCCCGCCGCGCAATTTCGCGGATTCGCAAACGGCGGCAGCCCCTGCTCATCCCGCTCCTCGTTGATCTTCGCAAACCGCTTCTTCGGCAGATACACCTCCCCGCGAATCTCCCACCGCGCCGGCACCGCCCCCTTCAGCTTCTGCGGGATCGAGCGGATCGTCTTGATGTTCGCCGTCACGTCATCCCCCATCACGCCATCGCCCCGCGTCGCCGCCCGCACCAGCACGCCATCTTCATACAGCAGCGAAATCGCCACCCCATCCACCTTCGGCTCCACCGTCAACGGGATGACCGTCTCCGGCAGCAGCTTCTGCATCCGCTGGAAAAATTCCCGCACCTCGTCCTCCGAGTACGTATTGTCCAGGCTCTGCATCGGCACCAGATGCCGCACCGAGACGAATGCCTCGATCGGTGCCCCGCCGACGTTTTTCGTCGGCGAATCCGGCGTTGCCAGTTCGGGAAACCGCGTCTCCAGTTCGATCAACTCCCTCAGGAGTTCATCAAACTCACGGTCGCTGATCTCTGGCGTGGCCTGCTGGTAATAAAGCGCGTTGTGGCGCTCAATCTCCTTGCGCAGCCAGCTCGCTCGTTTCGAGTGGGAGTCGCTTTTGGGTTCGGGCATAAATCCATCCGATCGTCAGGGCTCCAGCCAGGCTGCCGGCACAATCCGCCGCCCAGTCCCCCGCATCATTGCCGGATCGGTTCGGCGTAAACATCTGGTGCCACTCATCCACCCCGCCAATCAGCGCCAGCGCGACAAATACCAAAGCGATATATTTCCAGGCCGCCAGCGCCACCGTGCGTCGCAGCGCAATCGACAAAAAACACGCCCCCACAAAAAAGAGCCCAAAATGAATGATCTTATCAGCAAACGGGATCTCCACGCTTGGAAACGCCTTCCCCGGCATCGACGACAGCACAAAGAGCGTCCCCAGCCAGCCAAGAAAAGCCGCCCACGCGATACCAGTCAGGAAAAATGAGGAGCCCGTTTTCAATTTCCGTTATACAATGACGAACGTGGGCCCGGTGTCCAAACAACTTATCCTCGGAATCGACGGAGGAGCCACCAAGACCAGTTGGGTGCTCTGCGAAAATAACGAGGGCACCCTTCGCCCCATCGAGGAAGGCCGCGCCGGCCCCGGCAGCATGAATCTCCTCCGCGCGGACGACCTCCACCGCCTCCTCGCCGCCCTCCCCTCCATCGCCACTCGCGTCGGCGTCTACCTCGCCGGTTGCGCGACCGAACACGACCGCTCCCGCCTCCAAAAAATCGCCCGCGAAATCTGGCCCCACGCCACCATCGCTGCCGGCAGCGACCGCGAGTGCGGTTACGCCGCCGCCTTCGGCTCAGGCGATGGCATCGCCGTCATCTCCGGCACAGGCTCCGCCATCACCGGCCGCAAAAACGGCCGCGAGGACCGCGCCGGCGGCTGGGGCCACCTCCTCGGCGATACCGGCGGCGGCTACGACCTCGCCATCCACGCCCTCCGCCGTGTCCTCTTCGACTACGACTCCGAACACCGCGTCACCTCCCTCGCCCGCGACATCCTTCGCACCCTCGGCCTCAATACCCTCCGCGAGCTCAGCGCCTGGGCCCAGACCGCCCACAAAGGCGACCTCGCCCGGTTGACCCCCATCGTCTTCGCCCACGCCGACCAGACCGAGGAAATCCTCCGCGACGGCGCCAACGCCCTCGCCCACCTCGCCCTTGCCGTTGCCCGACGCCTCGAGTTCGTAAAACCCCAGGTGCGCCTCATGGGCAGCGTCTTCACCAGGCAACCCTTCTACGTCTCCCTCTTCTCCGAGACCTTCCGCGCCGCCTTCCCCACCGCCGACGTCGCCGTCTGCACCACCTCCGCCAGCCTCGGCGCGGCCATGCTCGCCGCCGAAACCGAATCCCTCGCCCCCGCGCCCAAACCCGACTTCCACGAGCCCCGCCTCGACCACGCCGTCACCGAGCAACTCAACCCCCGCTCCACCAATCTCGACCAAATGTCCGTCCCCGACTTGGTCCACCTCTTCGTCACCGAAGAACGTCAGGTCGAGGAAGCCCTCGCCGCCGTTTCCGCCCAACTCGCCCAGGCCATCGAACTCACCACCACCGCGTTAAAAAACGGCGGACGCCTCTTCTACGCCGGAGCCGGCACCAGCGGCCGGCTGGGCGTCCTCGACGCCAGCGAGATGCCCCCCACCTTCGGCGTCCCGCCCGACCTCGTCCAGGCCATCATGGCCGGCGGCTTCATCGCCATCCACCAAAGCGTCGAAGGCGCCGAGGACGACGCCACCGCCGGCCGCCTCGCCGTCATCGAGCGCGGCATCACCCCCGCCGATGTCGTCTGCGGCATCGCCGCCAGCGGTCGCACCCCCTTCGTCCGCGGCATCCTCCAGGCCGCCCGCCACATCGGCGCCCGCACCATCTTCATCTCCTGCAATCCCCAGCGCCAACCCGGCGCCATCACCGCTGACGTCGAGATCGACCTCCCCACCGGCCCCGAACTCCTCACCGGCTCCACCCGCCTCAAAGCCGGCACCGCCACCAAGGCCACCCTCAACATCCTCACCACCTGCACCATGATCCGCCTCGGCTACGTCACCGGCAACTTCATGACCCGCCTCCAGCCCACCAACGACAAACTCCGCCACCGCGCCGCCCGCATCGTCGCCATCCGCCTCGGCCTCGACGAAAACGAAGCCACCCGCCGCCTCGAATGTGCAAATTGGAACATCCAAACCGCCCTCAATGGCGAACCAACCCTCCCCTGATTTTCCGCGAACCCGCGTAAATCCCTGAAATTCAGGCGAAAAAGATTTTTCCCGAAAAGCCCAAAAAACTTGGCACGCCGCCTGCTTTATTAGGTTCAACAGAACAGCCCGGTCTAGGGATAGCTGAGCGTAAGGGGGATGCGCACAGCCAGGGCAATAAAGACCGGGCTGTTCGTTCTTTTTAAAGTGGTAGCAAGGGAGAGCGCGCCTGGGACGCCGCTCCTACCATTTAAGAAGAGACCCACTCGGGCTCCTTCTTCAAACCACTCCCAGCAACCACTCGGCTTGCCTTTGAATGGAGGGTCCGGCTCCGTCCGGACCGGTTTACGCAGTAAACATCCCAGAGATCCTCGTCGAACTCCCGGACGGTCCCATCAACCAACAAAAACCCTCGCGACTGCGGGAGTGAGGCCTAATCCCTAACCCGAACTCGGGAAAAAAGGGATGAACAAAAGCCCACTTATCCATTGTCCCTTATCCCCTATCCCTTTCTTTTCTACTCCGCCGCCGCCCCTATAAAAATCCCCGTCACCTTCCCCTTCTCAAAACTAAAAATCACCCCGCCATAAACCGACCCCGCCACAAAGCTCTTCCCCGCCTCACTCGCCTCCTTATCCTCCACCGAACCGTAAGCCTTCCTCACCGCCGCCTCCGTGCTGCCGATCCGAATCCCCCGCTTGGTCGCGAGCGCCCACTTCGGACCCGCCGTGATCGTTAAGACCGTCTTGGCGCCACCCTTCTTTTCCGAGGCCATGTTCAAAGAAATACCCTGATCCGGAAACTCCCATTCCTGCACCCATTCCCCGATCGCCTCCCACTCCACGTCCTTCCCCTTCGACGCCGGTTTGCCCAGCAGCTTGATCACCTCATCCTGTTTTTTGCCCAGAGCCAGCCCACCCAGCGATTCCTTGGCCGAGATATCCTCCTCCGCCCGTAGCGGCCCCGCCAACACCCCAACGATCAACAATCCCACCAGACAGAAACACGAGAAGGTCGTTTTCATACCCACATTATGAGCCATCACGATCCAGAGCGAAATAACAATCCCATCAAACCATAGTCATCCCGACAAGCTGACCACTCACCGAGCAAATCCGCTTCCACCAATTTTTGCCGAATGGAGAGAGGCGAGGCTCTTGGAAAAGTATTGTGAAGAAGCCGATCGGCTTGCCAGAGGATGCACGACTTGAGAGAGACCAGAGTCAAACGCCCTGCGCTCTTTGCGCCAGACCCCGTCGCGACCGCTACAACAAACGCCTGAGACGCTCCACATCCGCCCTGTCCTGATCCCGCTGCGTCAACTTACTGCGAATCAAATCCTCCAGCGAGAGATAGGGAATCCGCACCCCGTCGATCACCACGACCCGTGCGTTTTGTACGGCCTCCCCATACGTCACCGACCACGCGCTCGTGGTCACGTCCACTTCCACCTCGTCCGCGATCTTCACCACCACATTCTCGACAAAGTCCTTCGGCGTCAGTTCCCGCGCCGCCCCGTCCGCCAGGTTCGAGAGGCCATCGATTACCTTTTGAAAATTTTCCGGGGAGTTTTCAATCAGGATATCCACATCCTCCGTGGCGCGAATCACGCTGTTGAGAATCATCGCATAAGCTCCTGCCACGAGATAATTCGCCCCGGCTGCATTCAACAGCCCGCAGACCCGCAAAAGCGGCCCCGTTTCCTTCTCCTCCCTCACCAGAGCCGGGGATTGGATTGGGCCGCCCGCCAGCGTTCGTAGTCATCCCAGGTTTTCGCCTTGAAGACAAACCCGCGCGGCCGTGCATGAGGCGCCAGCCGCATCGCTTCGCGGATCAACCGGTCCGCGCGGCACAACGCCTCTTCCGGCGTCTTTGCGGGACCACGATGACCGACCACCTTCATGCCCGCAGCCTAGCCCCTTCCCGAATTGATGGCAAAATGAAACCGCCCACCCCAATACCAGGACTACAACGTGCCTCAGGTCCGCTCTTCTCCCCCGCGCGACCCGGAGGCTCGATCCCGCTAGCTCGTAACTGCCGGCCACGTCGGCACCGGGTCCGAGATGGCCGCAGCCAGCCAGGCCACTTCCTCCTCGTAGGACATGTGCGCCTTCACAAACCCTTGCCACGCCGCCTCGCGATCCGCCTCCAGCGTCACCCCCACCGCCTCCAGCTGCGCGCAGGCCGCATCATACTCCGCCCGGTTCATACCGTGCGAACCTATCATGCCGCCCAAAACTTCCACCAAATCCGTTTTTTTCGCCGCGGTACAGTTGACACAAGTGCAGGCCTAAAAACGTGAAGCTCTGCTCCCTTCTCGTCACTTACAATGCATTCATGCTCAGGATTATTCGTTCGATGCTCCTCGGCAAATTGGCAGGCGTCCGATTCAGCATCAAAGACCAACCGATGATCAGCGGAAGATATTATCCAATTTCCTTCCCGGTCAATTATTATGCCGGTAGCAAATTCAGCAATTGTGACATAAAAGGCCATATTACCAGAGCTTTACCGAGGTTGGTTGTGCCTTAATTGTACCTCGTAAAAGCACTTCCGATTCAGAAACCGTTCCTCCTCCTTGAATAAGAACAACAGATTTTAGATTTGGACTTTGGACCATCCATGAGCGAAGTACTCGCGTGCTGAGTACAATTCCCTGACCACTTGTTCGTAAAGCAAAATTCTTAGCAACTTCAGGATTAAGGGAATTGGGGTCAGCCATGAAATATCGAAACGAAACGGGGTCAGCCATTTAATATTAATATTTTACCTATCCGCCCTGTCCTCCAAATCCTCACCGGCCAACGCCCTACCGCCGGAGATGCTGCCAACTTTTGCACTCGTAGTTTGCTCCCCCTTTGCGTCCTTGGCAATTGAGGCACTTGGGATGTGCTGAGATGGAGTAGTCCCGCCATGGCGGGACTGGCCCGAAGGGTGTCACCTCGGGGAAGAGGTGACATCAAACGCATGAGCGAGGCATGCCTTCGCAATCGCGATTCTCAGTGCTCCGCGCCGCATTCCAAATCCCGCTCAACCGCACCCTACCTTTTGCCTTTCCTTTGCGCCCTTTGCGCGAGGCCCTGCCTTTAAATTCTTAAAAAATTAAGCGCTACCCCTTCCCCGCAATCCCATTTAACTCCACCAACGCCGCCGCTGGCAGCACCAACGAAGCCGCCGCCAGATTCTCCTTCAGGTGGGCCACCGAGGAAGTCCCCGGAATCAACAACACATTCGGCGACCGCTGCAACAACCACGCCTGAGCCACCTGCATCGGCGTCGCCCCCACATCCGCCGCCACGCTGTCCAGCGTCGATGACTGCAGCGGCGAAAATCCCCCCAGCGGAAAGAACGGCACATACGCAATCCCCTGCCCCGCCAGCTCCTCAATGAATGCGTCATCCTCCCGATGCGCCACGTTGTAAAAATTCTGGATGCACACCACCTCCGCGATCCCTTGCGCCTCCGCCAACTGACCCGAAGTCACATTGCTCAGCCCCAGGTGCCGGATCAGCCCCTCCTTCTGCAATTCCGCCAGCACACCAAACGGCTCCGCAATCGATCCCTCCACCGGCCCCTCCAAACCACCCACCCGCAGATTCACCACATCCAGCGCCTCCAGCCCGAGATGCTCCAGATTCTCCCGCACTGCCTTCTTCAGGTCATCCTCCGACAGCGCCGGATTCCACGACTTATCCTCCCCTCGAAAACATCCCACCTTCGTCACGATCACCAAATTTTCCGGATACGGATGCAGCGCCTTCCGGATGATCTCATTCGTCACATACGGACCATAAAAATCCGACGTATCAATGTGGTTCACCCCCGCCTCGATCGCGCTCCGCAGCACCTCCACCGCCGCCACCGGATCACGCGGCGGCCCATAAACCCCCGGCCCCGCCAACTGCATCGCCCCATAGCCCATGCGGTTCACCGTCATTGAAGTTCCAGGAAAGGAAAAGCTGCCACCTAGAGTCATTGTGCTCATATCCGCATCCTCAGCCCGTGCTCCAAACATTGCAAGTGACAATTTCTGTTATTTGTCATTTGTCATTTCCTCGTGCGTCCGCCGCTCACCTGGCCTACACTGGAAAAAGCTCCATGTCTGAGGAACCCACCACCGCCCAACGCATCCTCGATGCCACCGAGGCCGCCCTGCGCCGCCACGGCGTCGAGAAGACCAACGTCATCGACGTCGCCCGAGCCCTCGACATGAGCCACGGCAACATCTACCGCCACTTCCCCAGCAAGCAGGCCCTTATTAACGCCGTCGCCCTCCGCTGGCTCCACGCCGTCGTCACGCCCCTCGAGGCCATCGCCCAAAACCGCACCCGCCCCGCCTCCAAGCGCCTCGCCGCCTGGTTCGACACCCTGCGCGAAATCAAGCGCCGCAAAGTCCTCGACGATCCCGAGCTCTTCCGCGTCCACCACCACATCGTCCAGCAAGTCCCCGACGTCGTCACCGAGCACATCGCCACCATGCTCCGCCAGGTCGAACTCATCATCTCCGACGGCATCGCCTCCGGCGAATTCACCCGCCGCGATCCCGCCGTCGCCGCCCGCGCCTTCCTCCTCGCCAGCTCCCCCTTTCACCACCCGGCCCTCATCCAGCAAAATCCCCCCACCGAAGCCGACGCCCGCGCCGTCCTAAAACTCCTCCTCGCCGGCCTAAAATCCGCCTCCTAAAACAATCGCCCACTCACCGAACGGGGCTCTCGCCATCCCCGTAGCCGCCGTCGTGAAACGGTGCCTTTTACCTACCCGCCCTTTACGTAAGGCCGAACTTGCCCGCGGCTCATCCCGGAGAGGTTGCCAATCCCCCGCAAAACGCTTAAGCTTCGCTGTCGTGAGCGTGTTGGAATCCATCGTCAAAGACCTCGAAACGCTGCCAGCTCCCAAGCTGGTGGAGGTCGCGCACTATGTCAGCCGCCTCAATCCACGCCGCCGTGAAGAGCGTCTGGCGGCCCTCAAAGCCTCCGCCGGTTGCCTGAGCGGAGACGAAGGCGCCGCCTTTGAAAAAGCCGTGCGCGAAGAAGGCGACCGGGTCGATCCCGATGACGCGATTCAAGCGAATCGTTCCCTCATTCCAAGGCACGCCTAACAATCACCAGCCGCCCCCCCTTTTAAATCCCCTTTGCGTCCTTGCTACGCAATGCGTAGCCCCGCGACCGCGGGACGCGGGGCATTCCAAGCTCCCCTACGACGAAGAAAGCAGGGGAATGATCTTGGTTCGCTTTTTGCCCTTCGCAATGTCGAGGGTTGTCGCACCCTCCTTGTTCTTTGCGGATCGTTTTCCACCTTTGGTCAGGATGGCTTCCACAACCTTGGGATTGATGCCACGTAAAGCAGCTTCGTGGAGGGCGGTATTACCCGCCTTGTCGGCGAGCTTCGGATCAGCCCCGTTTTTCAAAAGCCAAAGGGCCACACTGGGCAGATTCCAGTGGATGCGCGAGTTGAGTAGGGGCTGACCCGAGGGTTCTCGACCGTTCACATCTGCACCGTGGGCGAGAAAAAGTTCGGCCAGCGGCCCGGGTTCCCGCCAAAGGCAATTACCGAAACCTTGGTTCGGATTGGCCCCACGGGAGAGCAACACCTCCGCCAACGGATAATTCTTCCAGGCCGCAAAGTGGAGAACCGGCATCGCCGGATAAGGGCCAATATCCTCCCGTGCGTCGGGATCAGCTCCCGCGTCGAGAAGCATATTGGCCATCTGACTTCGAGCCGCGCCCGCATCAGCCACGCCGGACAAGGCAGCGTAATGCAGCACCGTCATGTTGTTGACGTCCTTCGCCGTGGCCGCGGATTTTCGCTTGAGAAAGCGGCGTGCAACCGGGACATCGGCAATGACCGCCGCCGTGAAGACAGTCTCCTCCGAACCAGCTTCCCGCAAAAGGTCGATCATCTCGCGATCACCCACCATGCCAGCCACCGCGAGCGGAATAAGCTGCATCCAGGTCGCGCGTTTCTCCAGCGACGCCCCGGCTTCGATCAGAGCCTCCACGACCTGCCGGTGACCTGGATTTTTCGGAAAGCCCCGATGCTCGATGGCTCGGTGCAAGGGGCGATAATATTCATGGCTCGGCACCTGCCCGTCAGGATCACACCCCGCGGAGATCAGAAGCCGGACGACTTCGATCCGCCCATGCAGCGCCGCATTATTCAAAAAGCGGGGATCCTCACAAAGCTCCGGACTGGCACTAAGAGCCTTGCGCAACACCTGGCAATCGCCACGAACAGCCGCGCTCAATGCTTGCTTGCTTGCTTGCTTAGAGTCTCTCGCACCGCCGGGAATTGTTTCCGAATGCAGTTCGCATTCAATTCAATTCACGCCAGAAGACCCCATCAGCCTTTGCTCCCCCCCTTTGCGCCCTTCACGTGAAGCATTCTGCATTTCCTTTGCGGCCTTTTGCATTGGGATCATCCCTCTCAACGCCCGATTCAAGCGTAATATCCCCTCATTACAGTCACGCCCAATAACCACGAGACGCTCAACCCCTTTGCGTACTTAGCGTGCTATGCGAAGCGTAGTCCCGCGACTGCGGGACGCGAGGCATTGACTTCCTACCCCAATTCCTTCTCCAACCGCTCACTCAACCACTGCTTGATCATGCTCTGGTAATTCAGATACCGCGACCGCGCCAGCCGCTTGATGCGTGCCAGCATGCGCGGATCAAACCGCAGCGTGATTGTGATCGAATCCCGGTTGTCCGTCTTCAGCATCGAACCGTTCATCAGCCGCGAATCCAGGGAAGTCTCCTTCCAAAAGGCCGCTTCCTCTTCCTCGCCCGAGAACCGGGGCAACTCACTCCACTTGCTCAAGACTCTCATAGCTTAGTTCGTCATCTCCGCGTTCTTGCGATCGTAAAAGACACTCTCGGCTTCCGTCATCACCCGGGACTGAATCACCCGGTAACGTTTGCCATCCGTCCAGAAAACCGTGAACAGCCCGCGGCCGGACACCGATTTCCCCAGAATAAAATACCGCGCCTCACTCGCCGCCATGTCGTAGATGTCCGGCAGCAACCGGATGCTGAACGGGTCTTCAAAAGACTCCTCGATTTCCTTCGGATTGACCGCACTCAGGTCGGCCGGGACATTGATCCAGTCGAAGTCCATCAGGCGTGTTGAATGAGCTCCACCTCGTAACCTTCCGGCGCATCCACAAAGGCGATCACCGAACCACTGGACGTCTTATGCGGGCCGTCACTCAACGGGTAGCCGAGAGCCGCCGCATGCTTGGCAAAAGCCTCCATGTCCTCCACCTCAAAAGCCAGGTGCGTCAGGTCCGGACCCACCTGGACCGGGCCGCTTTCGTCAAATTTGCAGATCTCGATCTCCTCTTCACTACCGGGGGCCTTGAAGAAGACCAACTGGGAACCCCGGCCGCTCGTCGAGCGCTTCACTTCCTCAAGTCCGAGGACTTTGGAGTAAAAGTGCACGGTTTTCTCCAGATCCGACACGCGGTACCGGGTATGGAGGAGCTTCTTGACCATATAATCACGACGTAATCACAAAAGCAGTGGGATGTCTAAACCAGAATTGGCCCCGCCGTCCCCCTCCGCACCCCACTTATCCCCCTCCCGCGCACCCCCCGTCTGACCCTTCCTTCACCCCCGCCCTTTTCCCTCCCTCACCCCCCTAAACGCACCAACGGCCACGCCCCCACCTGAAGGTCCTCCGCCGCCATCACATGATCCGGGGGGGAAACGACCGGGCCAAACCCATCCGCCACCCCCGGCAGGAAACTCCATTCCGCCACCTCAGCCGCCGCCGTGGCATAAGGCGCATGATGCACCTTCCCCGCAAACAGACGCCCACGCGCGTCGGCGGAGTAGAGCACATAGCGTTCACTCAGGAAAAACCCCAGGGAGCCCCGTTCTGGCTCCAAAAAAGGCCCACTGGATCGGTAATGAAACTGTGCCGCCGCGAAGTCACGCCGTTGACACCGGTAATGAACGCCCGCCCCATCGCGGTGCGCGTTCATCTTCGCATGCACGTAGTTCAAATGAAAAAAGCGCCGGGCCAGCCAGACCGCCATCGGCTGATTGCACGATAGCGAATAAAACCAGACTCCCGGCACCCCGCGCTCATCCTTCACATAGGTGCGGACATTCAGTTCCAGAAAGTCCGAGACCCACGGCACGCAGGGCAGCCCTTTCGGATGAACCCGCCTCATGAAAAACGGCACCATCCCCAGCCAGGCGCGCCCGTCCAAGGTGTCTACCCTCAGACCGGACGGAAGCGTGTTCTGGATGTCCGCCGCGCTCCATGCCCAGTGAAGGAAAAGCAGATTTTCCCAGCGCATGCTCAGCCCGGGAGCCCCGGCGGGAGGCTGCCGTTCGGCCATCTGCGCCGCCACCCACTCTGGTTGAGAGGACATCGGCGCGGGAACGGCTAGGGCGTGGGTTTTGCCACCGGCGCGCTGCCGACACTGTAAATTTTCCCCAAGTCGGGCCCGGCCGCGTTAAGCAGAGCCGGAGCAAGGTCCTTGCTGGAATTCCGATTGGCGACCGTGACGGCGGTCACGCGCCAGACCCGCGGCACTTCCTCGCCCGCCGTGGCCACCTTGAGCCAGTTGTCCTTCGTGATCGCGGAAATCATCAACCCGACCTTTGGCGTCTGGTAGGCGGTGGTCGGCAGATCAACACCTCCTCCGAATTCACTGGAGCTCTGCATCATTCCGGGCTGCCCGAAGGACGAAGAGATCAGCGTGGGCCGGGGAGCCAGCCGGGTCGGATCAGGCAGGCGCTCGGACTTCGCCAGTGTCGGCACAACGATGAGATCCGCATCCAATTCCGAAGAGCCCACTTTGAAACCCTGGTCCTTCAGCGCCTGCCGTACCTGGGCGGCCACACGGTCGGCTTCCGAGGGGTTTTCCATGTAAAAGTCGCTCATCACCGCGACCGAATGACTGCGTGCGGCCGTGGAATCCAAAATCTCCGACTTCACATCCACTTGCGGAGCCGTGGCACAGCCCGTCACGAGCAAAAATACCGCCAGCGAAAAATTCCCGGCCATCTGTAACCAATCACGCATGCCGGATATGTATGACATTCTCCGACGAAGAAAAGTTCGCTTTTGCCTAGTTGGCAGTGACCTTGCCGATGGGAGCCCCCTTACGGGAAGCCGCCACCTTGCTTTGCGGAGCCACGACATCTGGTCCCTCGGAATAATCCGGCTCCGGCAACTGCACGTCGACAAAGGACGCATTGGCCCGACGGATCGCGTCCTGCTCCGCGCGTACCTTGCTCGAACGGGCGTACATGGCCCGCTGCTCCAGCGTCATCAACCGCGTTTCAAAAGGGTCCGCACTAGAGACGCCGGAGGTTGCACAACCGGGAAAGGCCAGGATGATCAAAACCCCGGCTAACGACACCAGAACGGCTCTCATCCTGGATGAGGACATCGCATTCAAGCCCTGGTGAAATCGCGTCTGCATAGACAGTGAGAACAGTCGTCCGTTCCCACCCCAAGGAGCAAGCAATTATTAGGCCACCTCAGCTTTTGCCGCCTTTGAGGCGTTGCGGTCCGAAGGTGGGGATTGGATTTCCTGAAGACAGAGCTTTTTGAGCAAGAAGAGCGACATCGAGGGCTTCCCCAATGACTTGATCCATATCGAGATAACGATAGGTCCCGAGGCGGCCGATAAAGGAGGTTTTCGCCTCCCCTTGCGCTAGGACCTTATATTCCTCCAACAGAGAAGAATCCTCGGCCAGACGGAGGGGATAATAGGGTTCGTCCGCCGGCCCCGTTTCCTTGCTGAACTCTCGAAAGGCCACGGTTTTTTCGTGTTCCTCCCATGGCGTAAAGTGTTTGTGCTCGTGAATCCGGGTAAACGGGGCCTCCAGGCCGGTGTAGTTGATCAGAGCGGTTCCCTGATAGTCGCCCTCTCCATCGATTCGCTCAAAGCTGACGGTCCGATAGCGCAGCCGCCCCAGGCGAAAGTCGAAAAATGCATCGATGGGCCCACTGTAGAAGACGTGGTCATAGGCGGAGAATTGGGACTTCTCCATGGGGGTGTTCAGCCGCAGATCCACGCCGGGGATGTCGAGAATGCGCCGGACCATTTCCGAATACCCTTCCTCCGGGATGCCCTGATACCGGGAACTGTAATAGTTGTCGTCGTAGTTAAACCGGATGGGAAGTCGCTTGAAGACGGAGGCGGGCAGTTCCGAGGGCTCACAGCCCCACTGTTTTTTCGTGTAGCCGTAAAAGAAATTTTCGTAGATCTCCCGGCCCACCATCTTGAGCGCCTGCTCTTCAAAGTTCCGGGGTTCCGTGATGCTTTTGTCCCCGAGGCCGGCGATGAAGTCCTTCGCCTCGGCCGGTCCCATGCTTTTGCCGAACAACTGATTGATGGTCATCAGATTGATCGGCAAGCCGTAGACCCCACGCGGGGTGACGGCTTTGATCCGGCTAATGTAGGGCCGAAAGCGGGCAAAACGGTTCACATATTCCCAGACATCCTCGTCGCTCGTATTAAAAATGTGCGGCCCGTACTCATGAATCATGATCCCCGTGGCAGGATCTCTGGCGGTGTGGCAATTCCCCGCGATGTGCGGGCGGGCGTCGATGACGGAAACCTGGCAGCCCGGATTCCCGGCCAATTGGCGTGCCACGACGACGCCCGACAGGCCTGCGCCTACAACCAGAATTTTTTTTGACATGCGGGAACTCAAGCAGGTGCCGCCGGAACCATCGATGAACCGGCGAATTGCGCCAGCGAGCAAATCTTTTTGAGGCTAGCAATGCAAGAAGATGCCGCCGTCCGCAGTGATGGGACAGGAATGACGAACCCCCTTAAATTGCTTCCCCGAGAGGGGCCGGCGCACTTTCCTCAGGAACAGACCTTCTGCGGCGACGTTTCCGGCGTTGATTCCACGATCCGGAAGTCCAAACCACGGCGCAAGCCATCGCGGTATAAAGCTGGAGAGAGGCAATCTGCAGGGGAAAGTCCACCAGGGCATGAAGGAATATGCCGAACAGGGCGAGGCAGGCGGCACCGAGCAAAAGCCGATTCTCGACGAGCAGCCCATCATAGTCCAAAGCCAACCGCCCCAGGCCAAAAATCAATCCACCGCCGAGCAAGGCGGCCCATAGGAGAGCGCCAAGCCAGCCCCACTCCACCACCACCTGCAAATAATCCTGGTGGGAGTACCTCCACAGCCAGCGTCCGACCTGTTCATTCTGCGCCTGCTTAATGGAAAGGGGGAAAGTGATCTCGAAAGTACCCGGACCAAATCCTCTCCATCCGGAAGCAGGCAAGGTGTATTGCCAGACGATCCCATAGACTTGATACCGATTATCCTCCATCAGGCCATCGGGCCCATCGTTCCAGCGTTTGCTGGAACGCTCCACCCCGAAAGCCAGGGCCAGAACAGCCACGGCGAGTAGAATGGCGGCCAGACTGGCCCAAAGTTGCCAACGCCCGACCAAGCCACCCCGCCGCCGCCAATCCCACAATTGCCATGCGGCCAAAGCGACGAGCAGCAGGAAAGAGACGAACATGGCGGCGCGGGAGACATTGACGAACGCCGCCGCCACTGCGGCAAAAGCGGACACGCACCAAAATGATTTCACCAATTGCGAAGTGGGCCGGCGAAAAGCGAGGACGGCGCGGGTCACAACAAACGGAATGATGAGGTTGATAAAGGCTCCGGCATTGGCGTGATACCGATAGGTGGCAAAAAAGGTGCGTCCGGTGCGGGCGCCCCATTCCCAGAGAATGGCAGAGGCGCCGGAAACCCGCTGAATGAGACCGAGAAAAATGATGCTCATGCCTATCACCGCCAAAGCCATCCAGAGGCGGTCGCGCCACACGGCCTGACCAGCCATATCGCAAGCCACAGCAAAGGCCGTCAGCATTCCGGTGATAAGGAGCATGCGGGGAAGGCTCCATTTTTGATCCATGGTTCCGGGCAACTCGGAGATCCAGCCGGGAAGATCGTGAAACTTTGGCCCCACGGGGTCAAAGGTGGCCCGCGGATTCAGAACCATCAACCATCCCAAGGCCAGAAGCGCCAGGACAAGAGCAGCGGGCCAGACCGGAAGGAGCGGACGTCTCCGCTCAATAAGCAGAGTGAGTAAAAAGAAAGCGCCCAGCAGCAACAGCAGCCACGAGAGCGTCTCTTTCGCCCAGGGGCGCGTACTCCCAAAGGCCCAAGGGGCATAGACAAGGATTCCCAACAAAAGCCAACGCGGGAGGTCACGAAGAGGGGGCATCTCGACAGATCGAACCATAAAAAAAGGCCTCTTGCGAGGCCTTGCGGTATTTTTCAAGGAGGATGGACTTAACGGGATGGGGGGGATTTTTTCATCCAGGGCAGCGAACCCAAAAGGACGCCAAGGGCGCTCCACAAAAAATCCCTCACGTCCGCGTTGCGATGAGGCACCCAGAGTTGGGCGAGTTCCAAGATGGCGGCGAGGCCCAACAACGCAATCATGACATAAGCCGTCCGCCGCCGGTCACCTTTGACCGCCAGCTGAAGCAGAACGGTAAAAGCGAGATACGAGGGGAAGTGCCGAACCTCTCCGTAATTTCGCCAGACCCATTTGGCAGCGGGCCGGGGAACGGCTCGCGCGATTTCCTTTCGGAACGGAGCGGAGTCGGATTTCAAAGAAAAGAACATGACGCCGACGAACGCCGCCGCCGCGAGGATGGAAAAGATGAGGCGGTCTCTGGTCATGTGTTATGGCCGAAGGTCGATCACGCCAGGGTCTGAAAAAACCGCTCTCGCAGATCGAGAAGGTATGGAGCGGAGTTGGCGCTGATTTCAAAAATGACCGGCACCGGTCGCGGAAGCCGACGGAGATAGACGGCATGAGATTTCATGATTTCATCCGAGACCGTGGACAGATGATCTCCATTGGTCCGATCGATCTCACTGTAGTGCACGGCCACAAGACGGTCTGAAAAAGAGTCCAGGAGGCGCATGGCCTCGCCGGGATTCCAACTTTCAGTGTGACCCACATCCAGACAGAAGCTGGCCTCGGGCAGGCGTTCAAAAACGAGCGCCATGTCTTCAGCCGTGCGGTATCCGAGAAAGCGGAAGTCCATATTTTCAACGACCAAAGCCGAACCCAGCTTTCGCCAGAGCGCGGGATTTTTGATGACGTAGGGATGAATGATCAGCCGGGTGTAGCCATGAGCCAGCGCCGCCTGGCCGATCGCGAGAGCCTCCTCTTCCACGGTATGCAAATAAGAGGGCAGGTGAACACTGGCGTCGGAAAACAGCTGGCGGCCCAACGGAAGAAGCGGATCGTCCGTGGACGACAAATGGATCTCGGGAACGGAAAAGCCTTCGGCCTTGTAGAAATGCAAAGCGTCGACCTGCGACGAATTTTTCAAGGAACCGGTGGGGAATCCCAGGAAAGTCATGTTCGATGCCATTAAAACTAAAGGGAGGCCTGCCGGTATGCCGCCAACACGGAGCCGTAACACTTTTCCGGCGTAAAGTGCTCGAGCACATAATCACGGTGATTGCAGGCCAGATCGGTGCGAGGGGCAGTCAGCCAATCCTTGATGGCCTGACCCAACTGGTCCACCTGGCCCGGCGGGGCAGTCCAACAATGCGAAAGGCCAGATTGCCCAATTTCCGACATGCCCGGCGCGGTGGTCACGATGAGGGGGAGATTACAACACATGGCCTCAAGAACGACGATGGGCCAGCCGGCCTCATAGCTGGAGGACATGACGAAGGCGTCGATCGCGCGATAGAAAAGACTCGGATTGTCCATGTAGGGCGGCGCAAAGACACGTCCGTCCAAAGATAGCTTCGCGCGCATCGCCTCCACTTCCGCACGCAGCGGGCCCTGGCCCAGATGCACGAGACCAAGTTCAGGATGGTTCGCACGAGCAAAGGCCCGAGTAAGAAGCAGCGGATCTTTTTGGGTACTTAATCGCCCGGCAGAGCCCAGGAGCAGACCTTCCACGGGCAGGCCAAGTTCACGACGGGCCTGGCGTTTTTCGTCCGGTGAGAAAGGGAGGAAGCGATCCGGATTCACCGGATTGTGACTGATCAGAGACCGCTGCGCGGAAATACCCAGCCTGGTCCGGGCGAAGGCGGCTTCATCAGGGGAAATGTTAATCGTCGTGCCGATGCCGCCGAGCAATCTTTCCGCCAGGTTGAAAACCGTGACGCTCGGAGAACGCCGCCCGTCCATGCCGAAATAGGCGTGGGGCGTATAAAAAGTCGGCCGGGACATGCCAGCCACAGCAAGAAGGCGAACCAACCCGCCTGCCTTTGAGCTATGACCGTGCACGATCTGCGGGCGGCGGCGCTTGACCAAACCACGCAGTGAAAGAAGGGCCCGGCCGTCCCGTGGATGCGGAGCGGGACCGACCAACATATCCAGGGTCTCGCCTCCGCGAGATTCCACAAGGGAGACCAACTCCTGCAAGGCCCGACTGCCCCGCAATGAGGAATACGCCAGATGAACCTCCACGTCTTTTTGCGCCAAAAAATGCACAAGCCCCTCAACGTGCCGAAAAGCGCCATCCACGCCGGGCTCGACAACTTGCAGGACACTAAGAGAAGCCATGACCGATTTCCTACAAGACCGCGCGTATGGCGGCTTCCATTACGGCGACGGTGGATTCCGGCGCACCCAGATAGCCGCGGCAAAGCGAGCCAGCCTCATCCGCCGCCGCGCGCCAGCGGACGGGGTCCTGCAAAAGGGGCTCGACCCGGGCGGTCAGTTCGTCGGGTGATGAAACCACCAGAGCGTTCAGCGGCGAGAGAGAGCCCAGCCACACCATCCCGGGACCACGCAAGAAATAGGCCGGCCGGCCCATGGCTCCGGCTTCCAATCCGGCCGTGCTATTCATGGTCAGGACCACACTCGCGCGCTGGATATCTTCCTTTAAGGAAAGTCCCTGAGATTTTTCCCAACCGGCCGGACACAATGAATCCGGCTGGTCAAACCCGGGATGGCTCCGCAAGACGAGGCGAGCCCGATCTCCGAGGTCACGAGCGAGGCCCGCCAGCCAACGCCGCGATTCCTCAATCCACCTGGTACCCCAGATCTGGTCGCCGTAGCGGGATACCTGATCCAAAAAAAGCACGGTCGCACCCTCGGAAGCAGGCAGAGCGCCTGGGGAATGAATGCCTCCGGAGACTTCCAATTTCAGATCTGGAACCCGCCTAACGGCCTCGTCGGCCAAAGCCTGCCGAGCGTGATCCCTGACCATCTCCGACCAGCAGAACAGGTGGGACGATGTGCCAAAATAATTGTGAAGGTTCTCCACCCCGTGCTGGAGCACAAACACCGGCAGACCCGCTGAACCTGCGGCGGCACCGAGCGCGGTGCCGAATTGCTCTCCGTCCGAGCCAAGGAAAACAGCCTTCACACCGGACTCCGCGACAAAGCGCGCGGCACGCGCCGTGAGTTGAAGGTTCATTTTTCCGAGCGGGGTCTGGCGCCAGGTCAGAATTTGCTCCGTCATGGCGGGAAATTCCGCGATAACACGGTCACCGTGGTTTTTTCCACCGAGCGAGATGGCAGGGTCCAAGGCAATGCATCCTTGGGGGATTTGTTTGCGCAGGCGGCGGATCGGCGAGGTGAACCAGCCAACGCGAAAATCTTTGGCAAGCGCTGAAGCCATGCGGCCGCTTTCCCGAACGATGCGCCGGCAATTATCCACGACCAGGATATCCAGAGCGGGAGGACGCGGCCATGGCAGCAGATCCATTCCGGCCCAAGCGGCAGGAAAGACCGTGCCTTTCCAAGCCGGGCGCTGCGAAAGGAGATAGGTGGAAAACTCGGCATGCTCCGGACTGAAAACATCGGCGCGTCCGCGTTTCGCGAGGACGGAATGAAACTGGCGAATGCCAGCATCCTCGGGATAGTGATCTAGAAGAGTATTTTCGCTCACGGTTCCAATCCGCCGTCGGCCGGTTGAGGCTCGCCATCACCGTCATCCTTCGTTGCCTTCTCTTCCGTCTTTTCCTCCACCGTCTTTTCCGCGGCCGTTTGCCGGGCTACAGTCGTCGGGTTCACATCTTCGAGAGTGCTCTCCGCGATATTTCCTGAGGTCCTGGTGCGTGCTTCGCCGTCCTTGAAGGCAAATTCAATTCCGCCACTGACCACGTTGTCTCTGACGAGAAAGGTTCCGGGGCTTTTCACCCGATTCCTCCAGTCAGTCGGGACTTCAGCGCGCAGGGAAACCGGCCAGCCCGATATGGTATTTCGCTCAATCGCCCGCCAACGTCCGGCCAGGGAAGAAACCCAGATTGCCGGGGCTGACTGGGCCTCCCCGGCGGAAGAGCGCAGAAAATTTCCCGCGACGCTGGCCGTCTCGGCCCGGTCCTGCACCACAATGACCGGCACATCGAAAGCAAAGCGGTGGGAGAAATCATTCCCTTGGATATTGAGCGTTCCGAGTTCCATCCTCTTGGTACGAACCGCGCCGTTAACGAACTTATTTCCGAAGATGGAGATATCCCGGCCGGCTTCGACCAGCACGCTCCGCGGACGATCCTCCAGCTCGCTGGAGAAGAGGTTGCCCTGAATGAGCACCTGTCCGGAGCCAGTCTGGCGTTCGGGCTTTGGATTGAGCGACTGCAGCCGGATAAATCCCCCCTGATACTTGGGATCATCGCCATTTTGGACCAGAATCGAGTTCCCGGTGATCACCACTTTCTCCGACCAGAAGTAGCAGCCAATGCCCGCGGTCTTGGAATTGATGGAGATATTGTTGGAAAAAATCACGTTCTCACAGCCCTCGGCGTCATAGGCCATATCGGTCATGTAACGAGCGATATTGGCATTGATAATGATCTGCCGCCCCTTGCTCCCCCAAGCCAGGGTCCGGCCATACTCGGCATAGTTATTTTGCACGATGACGTCGTAGACACCCGCCGTCATCTTCTCATAGTCCGCGTGATCCGACTTTATGTCCCGTTGAACGATGTTGGCGGTCTTTTTCGGGACATTGACCTTCGCATCATTGGCATCTCCTCCCCACCACTGCGCCTGATCAGTCACGCCGCTGCTCCAGTTATCAAAGTGTCGAAATGATTCCCCGCCATAACGGAACGTGGCCATATAGCGCCCACCCTTCATGGAGTTGCCCGTGACCGTCGCATTGACGCACCCGGTCATAAAAACCAAGGCGAAGAGATTGGAGGCTTCACAACGCTCCACCCGAATATCCCGGCAATTCTCCAGCGTGATGGCATTCAGTCCGACCACGACGGCATTTTCCTGGGGCGGCGTGGGGGGCACGCGCCATGCACCCTTTTGCCTGACCACGAGCCGATCAAAAAGCAGTCCACGATATCCCGTTCCCGATATGAGGCTGGGCAAATCCACCCGAGTCAACTCCGTCCCATCGCTTTTCGTCAGATCGAACTGAATGCCGCTGACCGTAATATTGTTGCCCTTAAGAAAAATCAGCCCGCCATATTGGAGGAGGTCAGGGCGGATTTTCCAAACGGCGCCGGGACCAAATTGCAGCCGCGAGTTTTCCGGGAGGTAGATCGTGCCGAGCTGATAGACTCCCCTGGGAAAAAACAAATCGGCCCGGCCCGAATCCAGCAAAGCCTGCACCCGAGCGGTGGCGTCTGGATCGTCCGGCAGCACCCCCGCCATCGAAACGTCGCAGGACGTCTGGGCGGCACTTTCCGCGCAAGCCAAATTTCCCCAGCCCGTAAAGGCCAGAAGAAGCACGAGACCAAGTTTTCTCATGAATTGCGAGCGAGGGGCACGCCAAAGCGGCTCGGCCCCGGAGCGGGCGGCAAAGCCTGCTGATCAAACTCGAAGAGCGCGGGATTCCGACACCAAAGCATGGCCGTGAGAAACCAAAAGAAAGCCATAACCGGAATAAAGACGAAGGCTCCGTCAGCAAAACAAAGCACGAGATAATTCACTGCGCCGAGCACCAGCCCCCTCCGTAAAGCGCTCTGCCGATCTCCCACAAAAAAGCCCAATATCGGAGTCGCCAGCATCAGGCCCAGTAAGAAGAGGCCGATGAGGCCATACTTATACATAACGGTTATGTAAACCATCTCACGAATGCCATCCGCGACCGGCTTGGTGAACAAGGTGATATCCTTCAGGGTGTCCAATTGCTCCAACCGCCCACCGAGATCGCTGTCGGTCAGCCATTCGCTGCCCCGATTCATCAATACCAGCAGGGTGCCCAAGCTACAGGCCACCGTGAGAAACAACGCGGCCGAGACGAGTGTCTGCCGCTTCTTGTTTCCCGGCAGGAAGAAAATGGTCAGCACCTCGGAAACCGCCAAAGCGACCCAGACACTGCGTGAAAGGGTGAGAAATAACGCCAACTTCAAGAAATACTGCCGCCATACGCGCTTCTCCAACACGCAGTAAACCGGCAACATCATGAGAACACAGATGCCGAAGATGTTGCCGTTGTTGTAGGTCGAGGCCATTTTCTGCAACTCGCCTCGTGCGTTATTCTTTCCCAGCAGGGCGTTTTCATCGGCGCCGTTGACGGTGAGAAACGGGATCTCAAAGGTCTTCTTGGTGACCGTATAGTACGCAAAGAAAATGAAGCCGAGCACCGCCACCCAAAACAGACATCCGCGGGCAAAACGCAGGAGGAGGGCCATGTCCTTCGTGCGATCCAGCCAGGGACCGAGGGCAAAAAGGAACAAAACCGGAAGGACAACGACAACCGTTCCCGTAACGATGACAGACGTCGGTGAGGCGATGTCCAGCAGGTACAGGGAGATGATGGCGTAAAATCCAAAGGGCAGGGCACACCACAGCGAGAAAAACCATCGTGGCGAGAAACCCACATTGTGCAGAACGATGGTTGAGGCGAGCGCGAGCATCCCGCCAAAACCCAGCAAAAGGTATCCCCAGGTGATGGGAATTCCGGACACTTGAAACCCGCCCTTCGGAAACAAGATGAGGAATACCACTACCAAAATGGGAATCGCCAACTGGGCTACTCTCCGAAGGAGACCGTCATGACCGACGGGCCGGGCTCTTGCAGGCCGACGACCATTTTGTAGATGGGACATTGTTCTCAAAATCAGACAATACTGACTTTCCAGGGATCGGAAACGGAATTGCCAGCTTCGGAATATAGCAAAGATTCCAACAGCTGCCTTCCTGACCAACGTGACCGCGCATCGAGGGCGATCCGGAGACCACCGGCATCTTTGAAGAGAAGGTCTCCGGGCAAATGCTTCCAGAGACCCACGTTCGGATAACGAACTTCTGACCAAATCACCGGGATTTGTCCGCTGCGCAAAACATCGACCACGCTACCCGAGAAAGTGGTCACCACTGTACTGGCTCGAGCCAAAGTCCCCTTCCATCCGCCAGCGGCACCCACCTGAATTCCATGTTTTTCCGCCAAAGCAGAGAACTCGGTGAAATCCGGCGAGGCACATTCCATCGGGTGGGGAAACCAATGGATGCCGCCTACTTCCGGAAATCCGCTCGTTCCGAGCAGTTCCAGCAGCAGGGCCAGACTCCGTTTCCGCACCGACTCGGGCAGTTGGTGTCCGGTGTGCAAAAGGTTCGTCAACAACACGGTACCGCCGTCCTTAGCCTCGGGAGGCACATCCCCCATTGATCCAAGATCCACCGGTGGCGCTTCCGAGCGACAGATTTGATAGGAACCGAATTCACGACGCACCTCGGCATCGGCTCCGGTGGGGGCCAGGCAGGCCGAGGAGAAGCCGAAATACTTGTACTCGTCCTCGACAGTTCCATGCAGCCAATGAATCGTTTCCACCCCGCGCGAGCGTAGAAAGGCATCGGCAGCCACACAATCGGCATTGAGATTGCCAAACAGAACTTTTTCCGGAAGCGGGTTCATTTTTTGAAAGAAGGCCGCGAGGCATTCTCCCCGGACGAGATTTCTGGCCAATCGAAAGAACCGACCGCGCAAGGGAGGGCATCCATCCCAAGCGGAAACCTCCGCCGCCAAATCAGCGAGGGGGCGAAGATAACGGAAGGAATGAGTCAGGCCGGTCCACAAAAATGAAAGCGCGAATGGCCGTACTACTTTGAGGCGGCGATACAATGCGGGAGGAATTTCGGAGCCGGCTGATTTGAAGAAGCCGGTATCCACATCCACGAAGGTGATTTCGGCCTGCTCGCCGGTGGACTCAAGGTGTCTGAGCAGGTGTTTGTTGCCATTGTGGACGAGGCCGACGGATACGATCATCCGCCGGTTTTGGTCTGGCGGGATAGACGTCTTCGCGCGGGTCCGGCGTATGACAAGAAACTGAAAGAGGCAGCCGGCCGTGAGCATCAATGCCGCAAAGCCGAACCATTGTCCCGAGGCCTTCACCAGAGGCATGCCTTTCTGCTCCCGGAGACACCCAGCCTCCACCCATGCCATCGGCGGCTTATGGAGAAGGCATTGGATGATGCCCACGGCCAGAGCCTGAGCCTCTGCCTCGCCCCCTAAAAAACGGTGCTGCAGTCGCTCGATGCAAACCCGCCTGCTGGCGTAGAAAGATTCGGCGGATGCCAGGTGATCGGTCGGAGATGGCAGGGTTTCGGCCTTCACGATACTTTCGCTTCCTGGCTGAAAAACCCCGGAGCGGCCATCGTCTGCCCCCCGCAATGAAAGCGCTCCCAAAGCTCCTGATAAAGCCCGTCGGAGCCGGGTCCCTCGATGAAACCGCGGACCTGGCGAAGATCATCGGCAGTATCGAAAAGGACGCCCTGCGGAAAGTCTTTCCATAGTCCGGTTTCCTCGTACCAGATCCCTTTCCATACTGCCGGAAGCAGACCGGAAGCCAAGGCATCTCCGATCACCCCCGAAGCTGTGCAGATGGCAAAGGAATGACTGGCCAGACATTCTGCCAACGTAGGACTTTCATCCGTTTCGATACCCAATTCTTTTGCCCGGGTCTTGAGAGACGCAAAGCCCGCCGCCTGTTTTTCCCGGGGATGGGGGCGCCAAAACAGTTTGGTGTCACCCTGTTGCCGGCAAATGGTGAGTAAATTCAACAGAGCCTCCTCGAGGACCTTAAGCGGAAGCTTATGTCCGGGATGGAGCAGATTGGTCAGCAAAACGCTTGAGCCACGATCCGGTACCCGCCGCGCGGGGCGTTCCCTGGCTTCAGGAAGGATCGCTGTGCGGCCATACCTCCCGAAGGTTCGGCACACCCCGGCATCGACCGGATTCAATGCCAGGGCGAGCGAGGAAAACCCGTGAAACTTATAGGCGTGTTCGACGGTACCATGAAGCCAGTGAACGGTGAATATTCGCCGGTCACGCAGAGCCCGATCGAACATGGCAAGATCCGGTCGCAAAATCGGAAAAACCACTGCGGGAGCTCCACGACCGCTATCGGCCCAGTGCGCCGCAGCCGCTCCCCGGACGAGATACCGCGCGAAGATTTCCGCTTTTTCACGCAACGCCGCGGGAGCCACAATCTCGTCCAAGACTTTCGCCAATCGCAGAAGCAGTTTCCACCCGGCGACTAAATCGGAGGCAATGAGAGCGCAGTCCCGTATCCGGAAAGGAACGATGATCTTTGCCTGTTTTGAAACGGAGGGCTTAAGCCATGACTTTTCCGGTCGAAGTGGCCCACCCATTTTTAGAAACACAAAGTTCGCGCGATTTACCAACTCCACATAGCCGCAAATGCGTTTCATGCCGTTATCCCGGCGGATAATGCCGACGAAAATCTCGTCGCCATCCGCAAAGGAAGCTTGGCCCGGACTGCCGTAAAAAATTCGTTCTGCGAGCGAGAGTAAAAACTGAGCGCCGGCGCCCCGCAGGAAAGCCAAGCCCAGCCGCGGTGGATTTTTAGAAGGCGGCTGGAGAAATGCTTCCGGACTGAGGCCTCCGATGGAATTGCTCGCCCAGACCTCAGCGAACTCCCTCAGACGAGGAGAGATCGAGGCTTGCGAGGATCGAATCTCCTTGAGCAGGAGGGCAACCGTATCGTGGCGGAGCCGATAATATTTCGCGGCCACAGATTGGTCTCCAATCGCAGACGAAGAGGTCACGATGCCGCGGCCGCTTTCGACTTCCGTCGTATCTTCGCAAGCTTTCGGGCGATCATTTTGCTCAATTCACGGACGGCCTGCAGGGCTCTTTTCCGATCCAGGAGGGAGGCTGCGCCCAGATGAACTAACACGCCAAGAGGGAGGAGTACCGCCAGCATCAAAAGATCACTCCAGCTTTCCGGAAGGAGCCTCGACACGACCGTGAGAACCATCACCATGATTCCTGTACTTAGCCCACTGGGTGCGAGATTCTTCAGATATTCCGTCCATGTGATGCCAATGAGTGACTTCACCCAATACACACCGAGCGGCAGAAAAAGTATACCACCAACCAGGAAGACCCAGGCGACCGCAACAATTCCCTGATTTAGAACGGCGAGAAATCCCAACACGTTCCAGATCGCACTCAGCGTTAGCAGAATAAAACTCAGCCGTGGTTTTCCGACGGCCTTTAGAACACTGCTGTTGAAATAAGCCAATGACTGGGTAATGCCAAGCCAGGTGATAACCTGCATGACAGGAATCGAACCGACCCAGTTTGGCCCAAAGGTGACCGGTACAAGCCACGGCGAGAGCACGGCCACCCCGCCGAAAGCGGGAAAAGAGACAAAAGCCGTCCATCCCGTAACCTCGTAAAAGGCTGAACGAATTTTTTCGGGCTCAGTGCTAATCCTGGAAAAAGCCGAAAAAGTTACCCGATTGGCTACGGAGGTCAGACCCATGACCAGAAACCACATGACGCGCGTGGCAACATCGTAGAGGCCCAAAGGTGCTGGGCCAAGGAAACGACCGATCAGGAAGGTGTCAGCTCGCCGGCTGATCAACGCGACAACATTAGATCCAAATATATGGATACTAAAGCCAAACAATTCGTGAAAGGCAGCGCGGGTCACCTGAAAGCCGGGACGCCAGGGAGTGGTGTACCACAGCAAGAGTCCGCCACCCAGCCCGGAAGCCAGTTGTTGCCCAACGAGACTCCATGCGCCGAAGCCCTGCCAGGCCATACCGAGCCCGATCACACCGCCCAGCATGGTACCGCCCACCCGGCGGATGGCCAGAGGCTTGAATTTCAGTTCTCTCCGCAGCAAGCCATCTTGAACGACGTTGATGGAAACCAACAGAAGGCTTGGGCTCATGCCTATGATGATCGCGCTCACCCCATGAATGCCCATGAACGTTTCGATGAATGGGGCCGCCACGATGCAAAGGACCATCGCAACCGCGCCGATGGCGACATTCAGCCAAAAAGCTGTATCGAGATGATCCGGCCGCAATTCTTCGCGCTGAACAATCGCGTCCGACATTCCCTGCCGGATAAATACTTGCGTGAGATCCAGAAAGATCCTCGCTGCCGCAACCAGGCCGAAATCGGTGGGCTTGAGCAGCCGGGCAAGAACGACAAATACAATGAATGTTCCAAATTGACGGCCCCAGACCTCAAAAGCAGACCAAACCAACCCCGAGAGGCTTTTCCGCTTCAGCGCCTCATCAACTCCATTGCTAATCTTAGGTTCCACTTCGACTACTCACAGGAAGCGAGTTGCTCGGCGGTTTTACGTCGAAATTGCCGCGCATTCTCGGCCGCTTGTGCTTTGATACGCTCTCGTAGAGTGTCGCCTTCCTCGAGGAAGGCCTGTGCACGCTGTAGAATGGAAGGTAATTCTGACTGTTCCGGGGGAAAGGAAAACTCCTTGGGATTTTCCAAACCCAGCACCCTTTGAAGAGAGTGCATCTTGTGCGAATTCGAACCAAAACAAATCGGCGGGGTTCCTCCTAGAGAGGCCATGATACTCGGGTGATAACGACCAGAGACAATCAACCGAGCCCGGGAAAGAAAAATAGTGGCCAGCAGTATCGGCACACTAACCGGAACCACGGGGATTTTCATTTCCCGCCCCACCTCGCGGAGAAACCTATCGCCTTCACAAGACTCAAAAAGATAAACTCGACAGCCAGTCGTTTGGAGTTCCTGCACCAGCTGGCAATAGATCTGCTGCAGCTTTGCCTTGTCTAAATTCCTTCCCCCCGAAGATCCACCCAATGCGATGTAAGGATGACTAAAATCAAAGGTACCAAAAGCCTTTTCCTCGCCGAAGGGCAAAAGTATCTGGCCTAGAGCCTCATTGCCCACCTGAACATGGCTAACTTTATCAAACCAATGAAAAAGCGCGTCCGGGATGAAATCCGCCGTTCCCAAATCCATCATACGGGATGCAATTTTGTGGGACTCAGGGTCTCTCGCTCCGACTGCGACACACATCCGAAGCGCTTTGAGACATTGCTCCAAAGTAGGTTGGTCTGGCGCGCCCTTCGGGGGGTCTGAAATCATGGCATTACCAAAGATCACTGGCTTGCCATTGGCCTTGGCCAATGCGATCAACCCAAGGAGAAAGCGCAAAGAACGCCGCCAGCGGGTAAAGATCATATTCCCCTCGCCGTTAATATAGACGACGTCGGCCTTGCGAATGTTCGTCACAATGTCGTTAAGAACAGAAAATCGCGGCGCCTGCCTGAGAATCCGCTGCGCGGTCTCCTCGCAATCGCTTGCGACAAAATCAAGAGCCTCGCCGAGCTGCGGCGCACGCTTTATGAGTTGCGCCCCAAGCCGGCCGTGGCCGATTTTGCGATCAACTATGTTCACTAAGAAAGCCGGCAGCGGAGTGTTGGCGAGCAACACATTTTTCTTAAGGTCATTGTAGAGCGTACCGACAATCTCGCCCCGCTCCGCGAGATTCTCCGCCAACGCCACACTGGTCGCACGACAACCCCAGTTGGGCGTGGTGCGGTTATCACTGACGTAGAAAATTTTCATCAGGTGACTATTTATAGAACGCGGCGGAAATCTGTTGAACGTTGGCCAAGCTCCGGCTCCAGAGCACCTCCATCTTTTGCGAGATTATTCCCCGTACCTCGTTTTCCTTTTCGAGAATAAGCCGGATTTTTTGGAAAAGCTCTTCCTCCAGATCGTCGATCCCGAGTTCAACCCCCCATTCGAGGGAGTCAATATCGTCGAGGAACCATTTAACCTTGTCGTGAGAAATGAGGGAAAGAATCGGGACCCCACAGCCAAACGGAATCATTTGGGCATGCCCTCGCATGCCCAAAACGAGAGTGGCCGCACTCATCTCTTTAAGAATTTCGGCCGGGGTGCAGTTATAAAGCCGCTTTAAAACGATGGGCACATTTTGTTGCTCAAGCACCGGAAGCATTTGCTCATCCGAGGGGCAATGCGCAAAATAGCGAATCTCGAAATCGCGGGACCAGCGCAGCAGGGATCGGGCGATATTGACAAGGATCTCCGGTTGCTTTTTTCCGAATCGAAGGGTGCTGCGGTCAAAAGCGCAATTGAGTGCGATAAAGGGCCGACCTGGCTCTGAGGCAAACGCCTGCGCGGGATACATTTTCCGTACCACCGTGGTCATGCAGGGTTGAAACGCCACCTTGGAACGCAAGGACTCAGGCAGGTAATCCCGTATGGCCTTGATGCTGCCGCCGTTTCGCAGGCCGAAGAAAGCGCATTTTTCCACCAACGCAGCGAGATTTTCTGCGAAGACCGGCCCGAAATCCTCCTGGTTACGGAATCGATTATAGCCCACGGCAAAAACAGCCAGAGGAACCTTAAGCGCCCGAATTTTTTCGGTCGAGATCGGCCACTGCCAACCGCTGATCTCATTGAAATTGGTATCCCGCAGAAAAAGTCCTCCACCTCCCACCACCACGCCATCGCTGGCTTGCAATCGTTTGAACTCTTTAGCTCCCACGGAGGTGTGAGCATGCATAAGCTTCCAGCGGGCGGCGATGCCGCCCCGCGCGACAATGTCCCGCAGCGCGATGGGAAGGAGGGCGTCTCCCGCGTTGCCATACGAAAAATTCGCAACGTGAACGATATGCCGCTCGGCAAGACTCGGCACCGGCAAACCCCAAGATCCTCCAAAATTGCTGCAGGCGATCTCCCAGGCAAGCTCGGGCCGTGCGCTGACCTGCCGGAGAGATTGGCGATTGATCAAGCGTTTTGCGGATTTGATGTTGCGGAAACTCATGCCGAGGCCCTGAGGATGGAGTTTGAGGAAAGTATTCGAACGTTATCATAGGCAGACAAAGACATCTGCGCGGCACGATATAGGAGTTGCTGCCGCAGGCTGTCTCCGCTTTTCAAGTAGTCGGCAGCCAAGCGGACAAGAAAATCCTCATGGGCTCCCAGATCGAAAACCGAAACAGGTTTTTGGTCCAAACCCATCAACTCAAGCAGCCCCGAAGCCTTGTAATCCGTGTTGGAGGAAAGGCTGACCGTGGGCGTGCCACCCGTGAGAGCCATGATCGCGGGGTGCCAGCGCCCGCCGACATATAGGGCGGCATTGCCCAGCAAATCGACCGCCTGCTGCACTGGGGTACGGAGCCCAAAGAAGGGAAGATTCAGTTCCCGGGCGACCGGCCGCAGAATTTCATCATCGGGCTTACTGGATGCGGTAAGCACCACCGGAGCGAGCTTTTGCAACCCGCGACAGAGCGATGCAAAGGCCATTCGGGCATCAAAACCTTCGTTTCTTTCCGCATAAAACGCGGCACTCCCACCTACGCAGATATAGGGCTGAGCAGGATCAAACGGCGCCGCATATTCCGGAAAAATCGAAAAGTAGTCCGGGCGAGAAGCTACACTCACAAAGAGATCTCGTGTCAACGGCTGATAGGCAAACACCGTATCAGCAGCGAAGCCCATACGGGTGTCTCCGGCCAAAGGCCCAGTCTCGCGCAGGGAGAAAGGCTCCCGAAACAAGATATCGGATACCACGGGATATACCTTTGCAGCGATCTCGTGCAGCAGCGGATTACGCACATCCGCGCTATGATTGACAATGGCGCAAGGCTTGTTGAAACGAGTCTCCGCGGTGTAAGCGAGAAGGAACTTGATCCGGGCTTGCACGCGATTCTTCAAAAACGAGCCCTCTCCATTGATTACCACGGCGTCGGACATTGAGAACGCCTGCGCGATGGCGGGAAAGACCTTGCGCTGATAAATCTCGTCGGCCAATTTTTCAAAATCCTGAGAAACAGCATATCCCAGAAGCCAAGGGTATCGCTCAAGCATCTTGGGAGAGGCCTGCGTAATCCGCCGTCCCAAGCCGACAGTAAAAGGGTGACTGCTGGATTTTAGACCTGCACTCCATCGGGCGGGACGTCCCCCTTTGATCTCCCGGGAAATGATTTGCGAAGCGGGTTTAGCCGCAGGGTGCGACACATCGACCGTCGCGGAAATTTCCGCATACCGCCCAATCATCCGCCGAAGCATACCGGTGGTGGCCCGGCAACCCCAATTCAAACGATTGGAGGTATCGCCGACAAAAAAAACCTTCATAAAATCTTTCGCACCGGTGCACCCACCAACGCCGTTCGGACGAACTTCATATTACGTAGCGTCGTGTCGAAAAGTCTTTCCTGACATGCCGCCATTTCCTCAAGTACAGCATCTCGCTCAGCAATGATCTTCTCTGCCTGCGCCGCTAACCGCGGCCGAAGATTCGACTCCATCACCTCGGCACCCCATTCGGGGTGTCCGAGGTCATCCAGAAACCATCTCATTTTATCATGAGAGATAAGCGACAGAATCGGCGTACCGCAGCCGAAAGGAATCATCTGAGCATGCCCTCGCATGCCAATCACGAGAAGAGGTTTGCGATACTCGTTGATAATATCAAGCCCACTTCGGTGATAGAGGCGACACACATCATGCTTCACTCCCGCCCGCTCAAGATAGGGCAGAAAATCAAGATCAGAACGACTGTGTGCGTAGTATCGAATGCAGAATTTCTGCGCTAAATCTTTCATAGCCAGAGCCAATTCATCAAGTATCTCAGCCTTTCGCACGCCGAAGCGCGAACTACTGCGGTCGAACGCACAGTTGAGCCCGATGACGTTTTCCGTCGACATCGGCGAATCGAAGTGCTCGGGATAAACCTTGCGGATCAACGTCGTCATACAAGGCTGGAATACCACTTTTTGGTGCTGGGACTTCGGCAAGTAGGTGCGAATGCTTCGCACGCTCCCATTGTTACGTAGGCCAACGAAAGCGGCCTTATCCACCACAGCGCGCACGTTCTCGGCAAATAGGTCATCAAACTCACCTTGGTTACGGAAGCGATTGTAACCGACCGCGAAAATCACCAGCGGAACTTCAATGCGACTAAGTGCAGCCAAGCTGACCGGCCATTGCCACCCACTAACCCGATTGGGATTGGAATCCCTCAAAAACAAACCGCCGCCGCCGATGATCACCCCGGTAGCTCTATTTATCCGACGCAGTTCTGCCTCCCCAACAACATCATGCGCATGCAACTTGCTCCAGGAAATTCCTCCTATTGATTGTGAAAAAAGATCCCGCAGAACTGTCGTCAAAACGGCATCACCTGCATTGCCAGTCGTAAAATTGGCGACATGCACCAGCCTTCGCGAAAGTAGTGTATCAGCAGGTAGGATTCGGCCATCAGCAAGGTGATGGTGCATCGCTGTGACAATCGCCGAAGGGTCGCTTTTAAGATAGCGAAGCATCCGCGGATTAAAAAGTCGCTTGAAACGATTGTAGATATTTCTCATCAGCCAAACCGTACGTTAGTACGAGTGCCTCTCTCTCCGACTGAATCGCTCTCTCATCGAAGTCATGGGCTTTTCAAAAAAATTATAGGTGAGAGCGGATATACCCAAGGAAACTCCGAGAAAAACCATAAAGAACCCGACATCCTTCAGTAGAACATACCCCGGCGCCACCTTATCCAATGCCTCTCTCCCTGAAAAAATAAATCTCAAAACGATCATATGACACAGATAAAGTGAGTATGACCACAAACTCACCTGAGCAACTACCCATTTGAGGCCGACGACCTTCGGAGAATCGACCTGACGCAATCGCAACGTGCGCAGGAGAGGAAAGCACAGCGCGATCGAAGCCGGCACCACGGTAAACTGCAGGGTGCGGGCATACAAAGAAGCATCTCGATCCACAAACTGGAGATAGATGGCATTTACCACCAAGACAACCGCTCCGGCCAAAAACGCCGGAACCTTAACTCTTTCCCAGAGGGTGGGGCGACGAGCAAACAGGAAAGCAGCGATGACTCCAAACATTATTGAATCAAGCCGTAAAATCGTGGTGTTTCGAATATCCGGCCCCCAGTCGGCATTAAATTGAAAGACGTAAAAAAACCTGAGCGCCAGCAGTCCTACCACGACAAAACTGGACGTAAAAATAAGCGACCGCCGGAAACTGCCGAGCACTTTGAGGCAAGCAAAAAGCGCCACGGGAATAAGCAGATAAAACCACTCCTCCACTGCCAAGCTCCATGAGACGGAAAAATAGACCGGGCGCACGGTGTAGGAAAAGGTCTGAAGAAAAACCGGATACAACAAAAACTTCGAAAGCACCGCATGCTTAACAAAAGCTGCCGCGAGGATAAATTCGACAGTAAGGAACAGGTAGTAATTGGGGAGGGTCCGAAACCAGCGTCTGATCCAGAAATTGCGAATATCAGCAGAGCTACATCCCGGCTTAATGACATTGATAAGGATGCCACCTATCAGGAACCCGCTTAGGACAAAAAATATCTCTACGCCGAGATACCCAAGGACAAAAAAATCCTTCAGAATAGGACACGAAGCTTCAAGGCAGGCGCGTCCGTGTGACAAAAGGACGAGGCCTATGGCTGCGGCGCGCACAACATCTAAGCCAAAATTTCTATTACTCGCTGTCATCTATCATACCGACCGCTCAAATAACCTCATCAACGAGAGGAAGCGAACCCTTCCGGATCGGTGCATCCAACCTGAGTTCCCTCGATGTAGCAGCCATGGATAGCTGATCGAAATTCGTCAAAGAAACCATGGCTATCTTCCGAAAAGTAGAACCTTGGCAAAGGACCCTATCTTTTTAGAGCAAATCGTTTCTGCCGATCGGATAACCACCATTACCACTACCACTCCCACAATTGAAACCACCCAGAAGAGAAAGATGCTTTTCTTTGGTGATAGGACTGACCGGGCAAAAAGTATTCCTAAAACGTGCCAAAGGTAAATCGGGAGGGTATTTCGTCCCATCCATGTCAAAAGGCTATTAAGATGGACTCTCGGGTCAAAACTTTGAAGTAGGCTGGCCCCTAGGAGAATCAATGCCAGGTTTGTTACCAGCCACAACATATCTCTTTCGGACCCTGCTGAAAATTTAGTATTAATCCAAAAAATCGAACAGAGGATTAGCGTAAATACCACTGCCGGGCCCAACATGCGCCTGACGTTTTGCCCATTTAATAATCTTTTGGCGAAAATCCCTCCGCAGAAAAAGGGCCACATGGTGAGGAAACGCTTGTCTCCGAATTTGGCCAGATGATCGTCGCCGTAGATGTTGTTGTCGTTCAGCAACATCCACGTGGCCGATAAAAATATCGAGATTATGGTCAGCCCGATGGGGCTCACGTGCATATTAAAAAGCAATTTGGTAATGACCAACATGCCAAAGAGAGCAGGGATGAACCACAAGTGATACCACGGATGCACGATCATCCAGAAAATCGCCTCGGGGGAATCCGCCGGGGGAATTTTTTCCTTAAAGAGGACAACAATGGTAAAGACGACGCCGGCTACGATCCAAGGGAAGAGAAAGCGATGGAACGATCTACTGATAAACTCCCACCAGCTCTCCAACTGCAGTTTATTAACGTTGGTGAGAAATCCACTGATGCCGAAAAACAGTGGCATATGAAAAAAATAGATCCAGTCGCGGACGGGCTCCCATGACTTTGGCCAAGGGGTAAAATGGCCCAAAATGACCAAGAGAATCAGAATCCCCTTGGCACAATCTATGACATCCGAACGCTTCTTATCGCTCACTTGTATGACGGCAACACCCCCTGATAAAAAGCGGAACGCCTATTGCAGAATGTGAACAATTGGGATCGGTTTCTTTTTGGGTGAACAATCTGCTTCTACCTTGGCAATTGCCCGGCCTCACCGGGCTCAGGTTGCAGCGATGCGGTGGGTAACAACCCACTTGGATCGCCGGAGATATCGTACGGAGAGGCAGTTCTGCCCTTGAGTATCTGTTCCACAAACTCGCGGACGCAGCCTTCTCCGCCCCGGCGCTGGCAGATATAGTCCGCGTATTGCATGATCTCGGCAGTGGCGTCGGCCGGGGCCGCAGACAAACCCACGTTTTTGATGATCCCCAAGTCGTTGAGATCGTCGCCAATGTAGGCAACCTGGGAGGGTTCCAATTGCAGCTCCCTGAGGATTTCCGCGAGAACCTCGGCCTTATCTCGGACTCCTTGACGCAAGATATCGAGATTCAGTTTCGCGGCCCGGCGCTCTACGAGGCTGGTATTTTCGGAGGTCACTATACCGGTGAGGATGCCGGCCTTACGGAGGAGTGCCAGGCCCATGCCGTCGCGGGTGTTGAATTTTTTCAATTCGTCCCCCGCTTCGGTATAGTACATGCCGGCATCGGTCAGGACTCCGTCCACATCGGTAAGGAAGAGCCTGATGTTGGGGGCTTTCTCCGCGAAGACGTCGCCGGGTTTGGCCTGTTCGGTACGGAGGCGGTTGTTGAGGAGACCCTCGATCAAGAGCCAGTCAGCCGGCTCGTCGAGTTCGATATAGGTCTCCTCCGGCATGGAGTAGGCGGCGATTTTTCCGAAGAGCCGGTTCCGGTGTTGCCGCAGTCCATCGGCTTCACAGACGTAGATAGCCCCGTTCTCGACATGATGTGGTGAAAACCATTGCCGCAGTGGACGTTTGAGCGGATCGTAATTCGTGGCCGCTGCCACTCCGTCAGCCGAGACCTGCCAAAGAAACCGCGTTTGTGGCACTACGGTCAACAGTGAGTCCGCATGCGTTGATTCGAAAAGCGAAATTGCGCCATCGATATCTTCCGTCCGGGTAAGAGGCGAGGTCGCCTGCATGAGAATCAGTTTTTGAAAATCGGGGTATCTCTCGGCGAACTCTAGCATGACGGATTCCGTCGATGCGGAATCCGTGGCCGTTTCCGGGCTACGGTCGATGACGATCACCTTGGGCAGACCGAACCCGCGCACGGCGTCTCGAATCTCCTCGGAGTCTGTGGCGACATAGACGGCGTCTATCCGCGAAGCTCGTGCGGCGGCCTCGATGGTCCAACGACAAAGAGGCTTGCCAGCGAGAGGGCGGATGTTTTTACCGGGAATCCCTTTGCTGCCACCGCGCAACGGTATGAGGGCAACGTAGTTCATGCTCTAATCGGTGACATAACGTCCGGCGTCTAAACTGAGGCGGCGAGGCGCTTCAGTTTTTTGCGCTGAACCTTTTCCACATCGAGTACTTCCTCTTTTTTATACTCCAAGGCAGCGGCCACGTGATGAATATCACGCACCAAGCGACGGAGACCGTCCGGCTCGAGAGAGGCGGCGTGGTCGGTGCCTTTCCAGGTACGGTCAAGGGTGAAGTGCCTTTCGATCCAAGTGGCGCCCAAGGTCATGGCGGCGATATCTGCGGCAATGCCAAGGTGATGACCGGAAAATCCGACTTCCTTGACCCGATCACCGAAGGCAGATTTCAACCGGGTGATTTCAAGCAAACAGATGTCTTCAAAAGCGACCGGGTATCCTGATGTGCAGGAGTAGATCACCAAGTCCTTGGCCCGTCCTCTTTCCTCGAAGAACTCGACGATTTTTTCCTCCTCGTTCTGTGTGGTCATACCGAAGGAGAGATGAATCTCTCCTTCATAGGAGCCGCAAAGGTACCCGAGCATATCAAAATGCAGGTTGCACGCGGAGGGGATTTTCAAAAGCACCGGATTCAAGGGCGCAAGCTCCTTCGCTGACGTCAGGTCCCATACAGAAGTGCTGTAGTCGGCACCAAACTCTTCGCACCAATCCTTGAGCTGCCGGTGTTGGTCAGTCGAAAGCTCGAGAAACTCCCGATGAGCTCCATAAGTATCACCATAAGCGTGCATGGGATTGGGATGAGGCGCGTTATATTCCTCCGCGGTGAGAAGCTCGGAAGGATGACGCTTTTGGAATTTGATAACGTCGGCCTTACAAAAGGAAGCGGCGACCATGATCATCTCTTTGGCGATAGCCATGTCCCCTTTGTGATTGCAGCCGATTTCGGCAATGACTTTTGGTATTTTCATATGATTCGATTTTAGTGAGCACCCTTCCAGCGAAAGAAGGTCATGAGCATGATTTGAAAGTCGAGAATGAGGCTCCAATTTTCAATATAATACAGGTCGCACCGAATCCGCTCGCTCAAGTCGGTATCTCCTCGGTGACCATTGATTTGCGCCCACCCCGTCATTCCCGGGATGATGTTATGCCGTGCATTATAGAAAGGAACTGTTTCGCGAAACTGCTTGATCAATTCAGGCCTCTCTGGCCGGGGACCGACCAGACTCAGACTGCCAGTCAAGACGTTCCAGAACTGCGGGAGTTCATCAATATTCCACCTGCGCATGAAGGCTCCCACCTTCAAGCGGCGGTCATCGTTGCGGGTCGCCCACCGTGCGCCGGATTCCTTTTCCGCATCGAGCTTCATGCTCCGAATCTTGATGATCCTAAAATGTCTTCCACGCCGGCCGACCCGCACCTGTCGATAAAGGACCGGACCGGGAGACTCGGCATAGACAAGCAGGCAGAAAATGGCAACCAGCGGAAAACTCAGGATCATTCCGACCAGGGCTCCGACAATATCGATGACCCGCTTAAGAAAGGAATTTGTCGGACTGTCGAGCGGCAAGCGAGTCACGCCCAATAACGGAACGCTGCTGATGGTGGTCAATTCCAAGCCGGAAAGTAAAATCTGGAATCCTGAGGGAATGACCATGAAATCAACCATGTTTTTTTCACACTCGCGGGCCAACGCCAGCACGTCTCCCTCCCTGCGCCGCCCATCGGCCAGAACAACAATATCCACGATGCCCCGCTCACAGAGCGTCGTTACTTCCTGATAACTGCCAAGAGATCCAATATGCGATGGAGGCTCGTTACTAAAGCGGCTTCCCGGTGCCGGAGCACACCCGATAACGTCGTAGGGATGCCAGCGATCCCTGGCAGTGGCGGCGGCGAGCTTGGCTGCATTCTCAGTCCAGTCCACAAAGAGGATTCGCTGGCGGAAAGCAGCCGTCAGATTGAAGTAGCTTAGCAGTCTTTGGGCAAAAAAACGTCCGGCAAGAAGCATGACCAACAAGCAGACAAAGGAAGCCGCCACGAATATACGACTCAGCCGCTCATCAACTTCAAAAACCAGCGAGATGAATGGATAAGCCACCAACCAGAGGAGCATCGCCTTGGTGATCTGCGGAAACGCTCGGCGAAACCTCAAGAGGAAATGCTCCTGGTAGGCCCGGCAAGCCACGAGAAAGACAAAGGCCAAACCGCCGCCGAAGAGAATGCGTGAGACATGCTTGGCCAGTGATGGATTGCCGGTGGGAATCAGGGAGGAATCCGTCGGCAGGACCAGCGGCAAGAGGTGAAAGCGCAGATAAAACGCCGCGGTCAGCCCGCAAAAGATGGCAACGGCGTCGATCAAGACAATCCAGAAACGGCACACCTCGCACATACGCCGGCGCTTATCGCGAGAGGCCACGCCTGAAGAAACCGGCGACTTTCCGGCGGAATCTCCATCCGCGGCTCTATTGTCGGCCATGGATTCCTTTTCGTTCACGGTAGAAAGCACTGCTTTATGCCTTTGTCACTAGTCGCCAGATGCGGCCATGCTGCCGCCCTTGCTCATGGGAGAAACCCCAGACCCGCTGCGCTTTAATAAAAGGACTCATCACATGAAAGATTCCGTCACGGGGGGGCGTGGCTTGCATTGCAAGCTACCCCGTGGGGGTTCCGTAGACGCTGTCTTTGCTATACTCATCACCGTAGTAATAGTAATAGTAGGCCGCGCTAGGACCGCCGATGGGGAGACGGTTAAAGATAAATCCAGCGATCTGGCCGCCCGACTTTTCCAGTTGCTGAACGGCGCGGGCGATTGCCTTTTTGCTCGTTTTTCCCGCCCTCACCACCAAGCATACGGTTTGCACATGCGAGGCTAGCAGAAGGACATCGCTAACCGCATTGACCGGCGGAGTATCAATCACAACACGGTCGTATAACTTCAAAAGATTCTGGACGACTTCGGAAAAGTCAGCGCCACTCAAAAGCTCGGCCGGATTTGGAGATCGGTGTCCAGCTGGCAGCAGGGAGAGATTATCTACGGCGGTTTTCCGGATGACGTCTGGCAGCTTCGCCTGACCGCTGAGGTAGTCCGTCAACCCCGCAACGTCTCCCACTTTGGGAAGAAGGTCATCCTTGAGTTTCGGCCGTCGTAAATCGGCGTCAACGATCACGGTTTTAAGCCCTTGCTGGGCGAAAGAGTGGGCCAGATTTAAAGAGGTGAAGCTTTTGCCTTCTGATGGCACCGCACTGGTGACGAGAAAAGATCTCCGAGTTTCCTGTTTTCCCAAGAGAGACAGCGAGGTCCGAAGACTGCGGATGGCCTCTGACTGCAAAGAACCCGGATTTTCCAGAAGAACCAGCGGGTGTCGCTCACGTTCTTCACCTCCAGTTTTTTTTGGGCTCAGCATCTTGCGAGACGAATCGATCTTCTTTTTCAGGAACGCTCCGGGAATGCCACCGAGCTTGCTGGCGTCAAACCGGCCATCCTTCCACACCTCCTTCATCTTTTCAGAAACTTCAGTGTCACGCGTATCCGGAATCGCGCCGAGGGCAGGCAAACCGAGATAATGCTCGGCTTCATCAATCGTCCGCAACGAATGATCGACAACATCGAGACCGATCACGATGCCCACACCAAGCATCCCACCCAATACAAGTGCGACGAGTAGAATAATTTTGACCTGGGGTTTGGAAGGCCTGCTCGGCACCAAAGGCTCTTCAATGATGCGAAAGGGAGACTGCTCGATTCCTTGTGTGATGGCGGTTTCCTTCAACCGTTTGGTCATGGAGTCATAAAGCGCCCGATCCGACTCCACATCGCGCTGCAAGACGTTAAAGGGAATGGCGATCTTGTTGAGCTCCAGTGCCACCTGTTCCTGGTCGCGCAAGGCTCCTTCAAGCTTGGACTCGGCATCGAGAGCCGCCTCGTATTGTTTGGACAAGGTCCCTTCCGCTTTCGCCGCCTCGCGCACCAGTGATTCTCTAAGGTTGGCGTTCCTCGTGGTGGCGGCGATATATTTGGGATGCTTCTCCAAGTACCGCTGCTTCAGGATGGCCAGTTCTGACTCTCCGTTTAAAAGCTGCTCATTGATCATGGCCACCTGAGGAATCTGCGAAACGCTCTTGATTCCCAGCAAGGTTTCCGGGTCGCTTTTGTCGATTTTCTTGAGCTGCTCGATATCCGCCTCCACTGCGAGGCGCCGGCTCTTGGCTTCGGTTACCATCGAACTCACTTCCTTCAGTTTTTCGACGATAATATTCTGACGTTCCTCAAGCGAAACCGCTTTATTTTCCTCCTTGTACGCTTGCAACTTGCGCTCTGAGGTCTCCAATTTTTTCTTCAATATCTCGGTTTCGTCCCGCAAAAATTCTGAAGCCACTTTCGAGAGAGCCAGTTTTTGGTCGAAGCTCTCACGGATGAACTCCTTGACCAGAGAGGCGGCGAGTTCCTGGGCCATCACCGGATTTTCGTCTTCCACGATCACATCCAGCAAACGCGTTCCGCGACGGAGCTTCACCTCCACTTTGCGCCCCAACCGGCCGGCCAATTCGCTTTCGCTATATTTTTTCCCATCCGCCCGGGGTGGTGCAAAATTGGGGTTGTCCTGCAGCTGGTTGGCCCGCACCACACGCTGCATGAGCTTCGCGCTCGTGAAGGCTTGAACAACCGTGTTCAGGTATTCCGAACTCTGCATGTTGTCCTGCGAAATTTCGTCAATATTGACCACTTTCTGGGCAATTTGATCGACCTGGATAATCGCCTTGGACTCATAAATCCGCGGAGCCCGGAGAACATATCCGAACGCTGCCAGGAAAACGATGGCGGTAATGGTCAAAACCAACCACATCTTCGCCCGAAGCAGATTAATCAGCCTCTCGATGTCTACAATATCGGAAACCGTCTCAATGATGGGAGTCGATTTCGCGGCGGAGCGGTGGTCGGAATTTTCTGGTGAACTCATACGGCTAGACAAACTCCGACGGGCTCCGGGTGTAAGTGGAATTTCGCTCGATCAAAACAGCGATTCTCCCACGGTGATAACATCGCCAGCCTTGATCATAAAAGAGGCGTCATCGCTTCCTTTGGCCATACGCTTGGCATTAAATCGAATCACTTTTTCGAGCCCGTTGGCCTCCCGGCGCTTGACCGTGATATTTCCCGGGTCGGCGATGCGGGTGTAACCGCCGGCGAGTCCGATGGCCTGGAGAAGGGAAACGGATACATTGCCCTCCATATCATAGGCTCCGGGTTTGTGCACTTGTCCAAGAATGGTAAACCGTTGTTTGGCGTAGGCCCGAATAGTCAGATTGATCTGGGGATTTACCAAGAATCCATCACGGTAACGGGCGCGAAGAAGCTCCACCGCTTCATTGATGGTTTTACCGCCGATAGTAAGATTTCCCACGAGGGGAAAACTCGCGGAGCCATCTCCGGAGACACGCACTACGGCATCGAGTTCCGGCTCCTGAAAGACGCGAAAATCGAGCAAGTCATTTGGAGTCAGGCGATAGTCCACCGCCTCCTGTGCCTGTCCCAGTCCCATGGTCACTACAACCACCAAAAAAAAAGCGCACTTTTTGAAGGCTGGCAACCTCGCTGTCGTCGTAAAAAGATCAAACATCATACTCCCGACCCGGTCTCCCGACCGGGCAAAAATCAGAACTGCGCGCCGAGTTCGATGCCAAACCGGTTATTGTAGAAAGTGCTGCTGTTTTGGGTGGAGACGTTATTACGAAACTCGTAGAACGCCCCCGCGGTCAGCCAGGAATTCATCGCGTAACTAATTGAAGGACGCAGGAATATGTAGTTGTCGACGCGGTTAGCCTCGACATCCGATGCCACGGCAAAATAGACATCGTTTTCATACCCGAATGTAAGTCCCGTATAGATCCGCTGCAAAAAGCGCTGTTGCACGGAAATCGAAAATCCAGTTGCCACATAGTCCTGGCCCTGGAGAGAGTTGGAGCCGATCACGTTGCGATAACCTTGCAGGCTGACAAGCGTTCCATCGAAGGGGCGGTATTCCAGCCCGAGATTAAATACACCGTTGACCCGGACACCGTTGTTTCCTCCCTGCGCTTCCCGCGTTTCCACACCGGCGCTCATCTTGAAGTTGAGCTTGCCCGTGTAGCTATATTTTACCCGAAAACGTACCTGCTGATAGTATTGAAGCGGACTTTCTTGCACATCCAAAACGCCCGCGACGCCTTCCAGGCCGATCCAGGTTTTTGGCAGTATCTGATATTCCCCCCCGACTTTTCCCCGGTAATCAAACTGGTTAAAGTACGACTGGAAGAGTTGGGTCTCTTGGGCAAACTCGCCATCAAAGGTGGTCTTGCTGCTGTAATCGTAATTAAAACGAACGGCGTTACTGAAAATGTGACGGGTGGCAAAGCTGCCGACCTGACGATCAGGACCGGTCAAGTATTGGTATCGGCTGCTCAGTTGGGCCGTGAGTTTCTCCCAGCGATATTGGCCGAGCAAGGCCGCACTCTGGTTGAAGGCGTTCTGATCCGGATTGTTGGTGTAAAAATAGCCAGTGCCGTACCATTCCGCGATGAGGAAGTTGTCCTGCAGGTTGCGGAAGTCACCCATCTCGAAGGCAGCTCCTGCCGTGACAGCCCAAATGACATCGGCCACACGGTCATTTTCGCTGATGAAGATGTTGTCATCGTAAACCATGGAGGCCGACAAACGGGGGCGAATGCGCCAAAGTTTGTCAGCGGGCTCAACGGTCTTGCCATCTTCTTCCGCATAGGCCACCCCCCCAGTGCCACCCAATCCCAGTTCGCTGTCAGCAATCGCATCCGTGGTGGGTTGCATCGGAGTGGCAACGTCATTAGCGAGTTGCGCTCCGAGGTTTTGATCCGGCAGAGCGGGTGTCAGCGGATGAACCAGGCCGGTGGTTTGGCCGCTGGGAACGGGCTCGGCCAAGGAGCCGGGTTGTGACGGATTGATGGTCGTCTGAGCCATCGCCGAGGCGACAGCCAAGGAAAACGCAACTCCCATGCCCAATTTGTGCAAATTCATATTCATTCGGTTATTACCTTTGCGAGGTTGGTCCGGGGGGTTCGGGTTGTGGCATATCCAACGCCGAGCGCTTATGATCGGCGCCGGGCGAAGGATATCGCTCCATTCAGTTCTGTTATTCCGGAGAGGCCGGCGATGGAGTCGGCGTCGCGGTCGGCGCGGGGGTCGGGGTCGGCGTCGCGGTCGGTGCGGGGGTCGGGGTCGGCGTGGAACTCTGCTCACCACCCGTAGTGTTGGCAGGGTTGAGGCTGTTGGCTGTATTTCCCTGCACGAAAGCGACTGCATTTGCACCCGCGGCGCCAGCGCCGGCAGAACCAGCGGTAATAAGGCTGCCCAAACTAATGCCCAAAGCAGCGACACCAGGAACCTGAGCAACAGCGGCCGCAATGGCGGAAGCTTGATCAGGAGCGCCTTGAGCGGCAGCCGCTACAATCGCCATGGCCTGACCGGGAGCACCGGTCGCCGCACCCGCAGCGATTTGAGGAGCCACACCGGGGTTAGACCGAGCCGCGGCCAAGACCAAAGCGGGCACAGCGGCCGGCGGTACGGCAGCTGCAACGGCCGCCATGATCGCTTCTGCGGTAGCGCCGTCCACGCCTTTCACCGCCGCTGCCACGATAGCCGCAGCCTGTGCAGAGTTTCCGGCATCTACTGCCGCCTTGACCTGTGCAGCCACTGCCGCCGGTGTGTTTTGCGCAAAAACTGCGCTCTGGAAAGCCATCAAGGCCAATCCAGCAATGGTTACCATGCAAATGATTTTTTTCATATTCGTCCCGCTAATGTTCGTCTGTGTGGTAGAGTAATTCATTGGCTACGCAACAGGAAAATTGCGAAATAAACTCAATGTCCTTAAGTAATTTCCCTGATTTCTCTCTGTCCAAAGCAAGATGTGTGCCGTGATAAAACGACTGCATTCATCGTACATTTAAATTAGGATTCTCTTGAGACAACAGGTTAAAGCGATGCAAGATTCTTCAAACCTCTTCCAAACCGCCCTGAAACTTTCTCCGGGAGGCGTCAATTCACCGGTGCGAGCTTTTCGAGGCGTAGGGGGTGAGCCGTTTTTCGTCAATGTCGCCAGCGGCTCCCGGCTTCGAACCGTGGATGGCCGGGAATTGATCGACTATGTGGGTACGTGGGGGCCGGCCATATTGGGACATGCCCCGGAGGCGGTAATCGCCGCGGTCTGCGCGACAGCCTCACGGGGGTTGAGTTTTGGCATTCCCAACCCCCTGGAGGTGGAAATGGCCGCCATGATCTGCCA
>CAYUMP010000022.1:0-70064 GCA_964445975.1 uncultured Chthoniobacterales bacterium
TTTTGCGAATCAACTGATCATTCTCGATATCTTCCCGCGGCACGCCCGTACGGGCTACTTCGGTGATATGACCCGTACGGTGTTGCGCGGTCGGGCCAGCGATGCCCAGCGTCATTTATGGCAGACCTGCCTCACTGGCCAGGAGAAGGCTCTGGAAGCGATGAAGCCCGGTCAGTCCGGCAAGGAGATCCATGATGACATTAAGGCGTTTTTCACGGAGAGCGGATACCCCACGGAGATCAAGGATGGACGCTGGCAGGGATTCTTCCATGGCACCGGCCACGGTTTGGGTTTGGAAATTCACGAGTCACCGCGCTTCAGCGCGACGGTGTTCAAAGCCGGGCAGGTGATCACGGTGGAGCCCGGCATCTATATTCCCGGCCTCGGCGGAGTGCGGCATGAGGACGTCACGGTGATCACAACCAAGGGGCACCGCGTACTTAGTGATTTTCCCAAGATGTTGGAACTCTAGGCACTGGTTCCTTTGAACGCCGGTTCCGGTTGATTGTCGAAATTTACGAACTACTTTCTTAATATATGATGCTTTGGATTTTCCTTATCGGCGTGCCGATCCTGCTGGGCCTTTGGGCGCAAATGCGGGTCAGCAGCGCTTTCAATCACTGGAAACAAGTGGCCGCCACTTCGCAGGTGACCGGGGCGCAAGCCGCCCGGGAAATCCTGAACGCGGCGAATATTCACGACGTGGAAGTCGTGGAGATCAACGACATGCTGGGTGATCATTATGATCCGTCAAAGAAGCGGCTTTGTCTGTCGACGGACGTCTATCGTACGCCCTCCGTGGCGTCGCTGGGGATTGCCGCGCACGAATGCGGGCACGCCATTCAGCACCAGAAGGCCTTTGCTCCCCTGGAGTGGCGCATGGCGATTGTTCCGATGACGATGATCGTTTCGAAAATCCTGCCGTTCGTCATTATCGCGGGCATTTTCATTCCGGCCCTGGGCATGAAGGCGATCATGATCGCCGCGGTCTGTTATGCGGTGCTGGCCCTGTTTCAACTCATCACTCTGCCGGTGGAATTTGACGCCTCACGTCGCGCCAAGGTCGTGCTGCAGCAATTGGGCATGGTGCGCGCAGGCGAAGAAGCCCAGGGGGTGAATGCGGTACTAAACGCAGCCGCGTGGACCTATGTGGCTGCCTTTGTGGCCACGCTCGGCACGCTGCTCTACTACGTCCTACTCCTGACGGGAAATCGCAGTGACGAACGCTAAGCCTGTCGTCCTGACCGTCGCCGGTTCGGATAACAGCGCCGGCGCGGGCATTCAGGCCGACCTGAAGGCGATCTCGCATTTCCGCTGTTACGGCCTGACCGCTGTCACCTGCGTGGTGGCGGAGGTGCCGGGAAAAGTATCGGCGATTCAAGCGATCAAGCCGGCCATTGTGGCCGAACAGGTGGCGCTGAGCCTGAAGGCCTTTCCCGTGGCGGCGGCCAAGACCGGCATGCTTTTTTCCACGCCGATCATCGAGGCGGTCGCTGGGGCATTGGCCGGGCGAGAATTTCCTCTCGTCATCGATCCCGTCATGGTCGCGACCAGTGGCGATCCCCTCCTGAAAAAATCCGCCGTGGCCGCCTACCGGAAACTGCTGTTTCCGATGGCGACTCTGGTCACGCCGAATCTCGATGAACTGCGTATTCTTTCCGGATTCGAGATTCGCAACCTGCGGGAAATGAAGGACGCCGGTCGCAGCCTGGTCGATCGTTACGGCTGCGCCTTTCTCCTGAAAGGCGGCCATTTGCGGGGGAAAACGGCGGTCGATTATCTGGCCACGGAAAAAGGTTTTGAGGAGTTCAGCGCACCCTTCATGCGGGGCGTGGATACGCATGGCACGGGCTGCTCCTATTCGTCGTCGGTAGCGGCTAATCTGGCCTTGGGCAAGTCGCTGAGCGCGTCAGTGGCGGCCTCGAAGAAATACATCACGAAGGCCATCGGCCAGCATCTGCGCTGGGGACGCACCCACGCGCTGGAGCATTTCCCGAAAGCTTAATCCAGTAGCGGCTGGATCGCCCGCAGGGCCTTGACGTAAAGCGGGTGCTTGCCGCCGCGGCTGAGTTCCACCAGCAGGATGTCGACGAGTTCCGATTTCCCGGCGGATACCAGCATGGGCGCTTCGGAAGCACCCTCGCCGCTGATGCGGACATGGTAGTACTCGGACTTTTCGTCGCGGGTGATTTCAAAAACCCGGTCGGCGCATTCAAATACACAATGGCTGATGGCCGCACCCGGGGCTTCGACAATCTCAAACTCCACGTGATCGCCCTCGCTGGTGACGAAGGATTTTTTATCCAGCAGCGGCTGGAATTTCCAACCCAGCTGCGCGGCCAGCCAGCCGAGGAGAAGCAGACCGGTGGAATGACTGGCGCAGGTGATGGACACCTTGCGGATCGTATCCAGGCGGGCCAGCGCGCAGGAGTGATCGAAAATCTGCGCCAGCGCATAACGGGTGCCCAGAATACGGGACCAATTCAGGTCGCACATGATGGTGCGGGCTTCCGTCAGTTCGCTGATTTTTTTGACCAGGGCAAACTGCGCGGCGGGATTCTTCCATTCCGCGCTGTCGTAGATCAGGCGGTCCATCCAGGCCCAAAGCTTTTCATCCAGGGGTTCGTGGAACTCGCCCTGCCACCAGAAGTAAAGGGGGAGGTCGGAGTCCAGGTGCGAGAAAACGATGTTGGGCAGGCCGGCGACGGTTTCGCCGTCGAGCTGGAAGGTGATTTGTTCGGAGCAGACCTGCCGCTCGCCTTTGCCCGCGATGTGGCAATGGGCGCTGATCCAGGCTTTCGCATCCGACTTCGGCGCGTCCGGATTGGCCAAAACCAGCAAGGCCCGGCAGGCGTGTTCACCGGCGATCTTTGCGATGATCTCCGTGTTGGGCTGGATGGCCTCGGGCTTCTCGGTGTAGATGGCGAGATTGACCAGGGAGGCGCGGGTCTTGGTGTCGCCGCTGTCTTCCCAGAGTTTGCCGAGTTGCTTGTCGATGCGGCCGATCTCAACCGGCAGACCGGGTTCAATGGGCAGCGCCGTGCTCATAGCCGCCTCCAGGTCGCGCCGTGGCGCTTGAGCAGTTCGTCAGCCTCGGTCGGTCCCCAGGTACCGGCTGAGTAGATGGCCAGATCGTCGGGGGTTTCCTCCCAGGCTTCACGGATGGCGTCGACGAACTTCCAGGCTTCCTCCACCTCGTCGCGGCGGGCAAAGAGGGTGGCGTCACCGCTCATGGCATCAAGCAACAGGCGCTCGTAAGCTTCCGGCGTGGCCTTGCCAAAGCTGGTGCCGTAGTGGAAATCCATCTTCACCGGCTCGATGCGCAGGCTGGAGCCGGGCATCTTCGCGCTCATGCGCAGGGAGATGCCTTCGTCCGGCTGGATGCGGATGACCAGCACGTTGTCGTCGATCGTTTCGCCGGCGGCCTTGAACAGCACGGGTGGCGCGCCTTTGAAATGAATGGCGATCTCCGTCCCGCCCTTGGGCAGGCGCTTGCCTACGCGCACAAAGAACGGCACGCCGGCCCAGCGCCAGTTGTCGATGTTTATTTGCAGGGCCACGAAGGTTTCCGTGACGGATTCCTGGTCGACATTCTGTTCGTCGCGATAAGCCGCGACGCGTTTGCCGTTGATGGTGCCGGCGCCGTATTGGGCGCGGACGACGGACTTGCGCACATCCTCGCCGGTGAGCGGGCGGAGGGATTTTAGGACTTTCACCTTCTCATCGCGAATCGAGTCGGCATCGAGGCCGAAGGGCGGCTCCATGGCGGTGAGGCAGAGCAATTGGAGCAGGTGATTCTGTACCATATCGCGCAAGGCTCCCGACTTGTCGTAGTAGCCGGCGCGGCCTTCCACGCCGAGGGGTTCGCTTGCGGTGATCTGCACGTGTTGAATATACTTCGCATTCCACAACTGCTCGAAAATCGCGTTGGCGAAACGGAGCACCATCATGTTCTGCGCGGTCTCCTTGCCGAGGTAGTGGTCGATGCGGAAGGTGTCGTCTTCGGGGAAAGTCCCCGCCACCAGATCGTTGAGCAGGCGCGCGCTGGGCAGATCGGTGCCGAAAGGTTTTTCCACGATGACCCGGGCCCAGCTGCCTTCCTTCGTTTTGTTCAACCCGCTTTTGCGCAGGTTTTCCAGGATGACCGGGAACTGGTCGGGGCCGGCGGAAAGATAAAACAGCCGGTTGCCGCGCGTGCCGCGCTGGGCGTCGAGTTCGTCCAGCCGTTTGGATAGGGCCTCATAACCGTCCAATCTGTCGAACTCGCTACGGTGATAAAAAATGGAGGAGGCGAAGCCTTTCCACAGTTCGTCGTTGATTTTCTGGCGGGAAAATTTGCGGGCGGCTTCCTCGAGTTCCGTGCGGAAGACCTCGTCGGTTTTATCGCGCCGGGCGAAGCCCACCACACTCACGGCGGGGGGCAGGGCGCCCTCGCTGGCGAGATTGTAGAGAGCTGGTACCAGTTTGCGATGCGTCAGGTCGCCCGTGGCCCCGAAGATGACCACGGTACAGGGCTCGGGCATGGCTCGGCTGGAAAGGCCCTCCTTCAGGGGATTTACATCTTTGCGATCTGACATGGGTTTTTGATAACTATTCCGAGTATAAGTGACAACGGAGAATCCAGACATGAATTTCGACGCCCTTACGCAGGTGGCCGAGGAAGAGGCGCGCCTTTTGGTGAAGGGGCTGCCTCCGGAACTGCGTTCCGAGGTGGAATCGCTCCCGATTTTCTTCGAAGCCCTCCCCGACGCGGATGATGTCGCGGCGGGCATTGAGGAGGATACCTTGGGTTTCTACGATACCGAGCCTGTGCCACGCATCCGCCTCTGGTTGGAAAACATCCGGGACTACGCGGGCGAGGATGAAGCCGCCTTCCGGGAGGAAGTGCAGACGACCCTGTTGCACGAGATCGGCCATCATCTCGGCTGGGACGAAAGTGATGTCGCCGAACGGGGGCTGGAGTGAATTTCATTGCGCGGCCGTAGGATGCTGTTTCTTCTGAGGCTGCATGACGGGTGTTCTGGTGGCAATTTTTGGAGTGATGCTCCTGTATTTGGTGATTTCGGGGATTTTTTTCTCGCGAGCCAATGAGGTGAGCGGGGACGATCTTGCCAAGATTCCAACGGCAAGTGGCGATCTTTTGGCCGAGGTGCGTGCTTTCATGCAGCGACACGGCATTTCCGAGGATTGGCTGCTCCGGCACGGGAATGAAAAGGAAGTCTGGAGTTGCGAACCCGGGTCCATCTTTGGGCGGGTGACGCGGAGGAGGCAATTTGGCCATCCCCTGCCATTTTCCCCGCTGGCCACGGCCAGCGAGGACGAGCTGAAGCGCATCCTGCAGCGGGGGCCAGCACTGTTGAGTTTCCGGAACGAAGCCAAGCGGGGCCGGATGCTGGTGTATCCTTAGACCATCGTCACACGCGCAAAAGGGGCGCCGGAGACGATACTACGTCAGCAGGCTGTGGGAGGCGGCCATGCGACGTTTATGGAAAAAGACACCCTTTGGTTTAAGAATGCCGTTATCTACGAACTGCATGTGCGGTCCTTCTGCGACAGTTCGGGCGACGGTATCGGCGATTTTCGCGGGCTTTGTGAAAAGCTGGGCTATTTTGAAGAATTAGGGGTCACCGCCCTCTGGTTGCTCCCTTTTTATCCGTCTCCGCTGCGGGACGACGGTTATGACATTGCGGATTATTACTCGGTAAATCCATCCTACGGGACGCTGGATGATTTTCGGGAGTTTTTGGATGCGGCGCATAAGCGCAACCTGCGTGTCATCACCGAGTTGGTCATCAATCATACCTCGGATCAGCATGCGTGGTTTCAACGCGCGCGGCTGTCGCCGCCCGGGTCGCCGGAACGTGATTTTTATGTCTGGAGCGACACGCCCAAGCGTTTCGAGGACGCGCGGATCATCTTCAAGGATTTTGAAACGTCGAACTGGGCCTGGGACCCGGTGGCCCAGGCTTATTACTGGCACCGGTTTTACTCGCACCAGCCGGACCTGAATTTTGATAACCCGCAGGTTTGCGAGGCGGTCTTCAAGGTTCTCGATTTTTGGTTTGAGATGGGAATCGACGGCCTGCGGCTGGACGCCATCCCCTACCTTTTCGAGCGCGAGGGCACGAATTGCGAAAACCTGCCGGAGACGCACGGCTATCTGCGCGAATTGCGCCGTCATGTGGATGAAAAATATCCGGGCCGCATGCTCCTGGCCGAGGCCAATCAGTGGCCGGAGGACGCGGTGACCTACTTCGGGCAGGGTGATGAGTGCCACATGTCGTTCCATTTTCCGCTCATGCCACGGCTCTTCATGGCGTTGCAGATGGAGGACCGCTTTCCCGTCATCGACATCCTGGAGCAAACCCCGGCCATTCCGGACACCTGTCAGTGGGCGATCTTCCTGCGCAACCACGACGAATTAACCCTCGAAATGGTAACGGACGAGGAGCGCGACTACATGTATCGGCTCTTCGCCGAGGACTCGCGCGCCCGCATCAACTTGGGCATTCGCCGACGTCTGGCGCCACTGCTGGGCAACAACAGGCGCAAGATCGAGTTGATCAACTCCCTCCTGTTGTCCCTGCCCGGCACGCCGATCATTTATTACGGCGATGAGATCGGGATGGGGGACAACTTTTATCTCGGTGACCGCAATGGCGTGCGCACGCCGATGCAGTGGAGTTCCGACCGCAATGCCGGCTTCTCCCGGGCGAATCCGCAGCAGCTTTTCCTGCCGGTCATCATCGATCCGGAGTTCCACTACGAGGCGGTCAACGTCGACGTGCAGATCAAGAACCTGTCCTCTCTTTTCTGGTGGATGCGCCGCATTCTTGATGCCCGTCAGCGTCACAAGGCCTTCTCTCACGGCACCATCGAGTTTCTCAGCCCGACCAACGCCAAGGTCCTCGTCTTCCTGCGCAAATTTGAGGATGAAACCCTCCTCATCGCGGCCAACCTTTCCCGCTTCCCGCAGTCCTTCCAGGTCGATCTCTCCGCCTATCAGGGCTACAAGGCCGAGGAGCTTTTTGGCGGCGGCACTTTTGCCCGCATCACGGACTCGCCCTCCTTTTTCACGCTTGGGCCTCACGGCTTTTATTGGCTGGTGCTGAAAAAGGCGGCCGCCCAGGCCGCCTTGGAGGAAGGCGCGCCGCGGGTCCTGAATATCCCATCCGTATGGTCGGCGGAGCTTTTGCACGCGCTGCAAACCTCGATCCTGCCCCAATACCTTCCGGCCTGCCGGTGGTTTGGAGGAAAACAGCAGGCGATTCGTTCGGTGCGCATCTCCGATGTGTTTCCGGAGGCCGATGCGGAAGGCCGGTTGCGCGTTCTTTTGCTGGAGGTGCAATTTGCCGAGGGAAATTCCATGACTCAGGCCATGCCTCTTTTCATTGGACGGGAAGACGAGGGCGACACGCAGGCCTTTCCGGCGCTGGTGGCCAGATTCCCGGATGGCAGGGTGCTGTGGGATGCGCTGTATGTCGGAGGGTGCCGCAAAAAGGTGCTGGATCTCATGCTGCACAGTCAGGCTTGGGGGGGGGCGGCGGCGTATTTGGCGGGGGTCAATCAGGGGCTGGAGGAGGGAGACGCGGCGGGGGCGTCCCGCCTGGGCGGAGGGGAACAATCGAACACCAACGTCATTTATAACGATAAATATCTGCTGAAGTTCCTGCGGAAATTCGAGGTCGGTCCGCACCCCGACGCGGAGATTCTCAAGGCCCTCGGGGAATGCCAGTTTGCCCACGTGCCGCAATACGCCGGCGAAATTCGCTGCCGCTCCAAGGGCGCGGAAGGGGTGCTGGCCATCATGACCACCTACGTCAAAAACCAGGGCGACGGCTGGACCTTCACGCTCGATGCAGTGTCCCGTTTCCTGGAGGAAGTGCTGTCCGTCGAGGTGCAGGAAAAGGCGGAGGCGGAATTCGAGGAAATGGCCCAGGGCGCGTTTCCGCAACGCATGCAGCAGTTGGGCGAGCGCACGGCGGAGCTTCACCTGTGCCTCGAAGGCATGATCAAAAAGCAGGAATTCGCCCCCGAGGCCTTCACTGGTTTTTATCAGCGGTCGCTCTACCAGACCATGCGAGCGCTCTTGCGTCGCACGGAAACCGAAGTGACGCGCAAGTTGCCGGATCTTGATTTGGAGGTCCGCCAGCAGGCTATTAATTGGATTGCGTCCATCCCGCGCATCCTCGACGTGTATGCGCTGCTGCTGAAAAAGCGCATGCGCGCGACCAAGATCCGCATTCACGGCGACTATCATCTCGGGCAGGTGCTGAATACCGGCAACGACTTTGTCATTCTCGACTTTGAAGGAGAGCCGCGGCGCAGTATTGGCGAACGCCTGCTCAAGCGATCACCGCTGATGGATGTCGCCGGGATGCTACGGTCTTTCGATTACGCCATGGAGGCCAGTCTGCTCAAGCTCAAGCCGGAGGACCGCAGCCGGGTGCGGTCCTGGGCGGCGCAGTGGCTGAACCTGGCGAGCGAAAAATTCCTGGGTGCCTATCGGGCCAAGGCGGGCACGGCTTCCTTTATTCCGGCGGAGGAGGACGATTTCGCGCTTCTGCTCAGGCTCTTCCTGCTCGACAAGTCCGTTTACGAAATCGGCTATGAGCTGAACTATCGACCGCATCTTCTTTCCATTCCCATCGGAGCGGCGGGCCGGTTGTTGGGGGGCGATGTCTTTTCCGATGCCACACGATGAACAATAGTGACCTTCCGCGCATTCCCTCGGCTACCTATCGGTTTCAATTTCACGCGGGCTTTACGTTTCGTGATGCGCTGGCTCAACTTGATTACTTACAGGAGTTGGGAATCAGCGACGTGTATTCGTCGCCCTATTTTCAAGCCTCGCCTACGAGCACGCATGGCTACGATGTCTCCGACCATAATCGGATAAACCCCGCGATCGGAGACGCCTCCGATTTTCGCGCGCTGGCCTCGGGGCTGCGCGAACGGGGCATGGGCCAGTTGCTCGATTTCGTGCCGAACCACATGGGCATCGGCGAGTCCTTGAACCGTTGGTGGATGGAGGTACTCGAGGATGGAGCGGCCTCTTCCTACGCCACTTATTTCGATATCGACTGGAATACCGGCAAGGAGATGCTGGCCGAACGGGTGCTTCTCCCGGTGCTTGGTGACCGATATGGAAAGGTGCTGGAAAACGGGGAGCTCAAGCTGGCGTTTAAAAACGGGGCCTTTTTTCTCAACTACTTCGAGACCACGCTTCCGCTGCGGCCGGCCACTTATCCGGTGATTCTTCGCGAGGCCCTGCCCGCCCTGTCCGGGGAGGGCGCGGCGGAAATGGAGGAGATCATTTCTCTTTTCGCGGAGCTGTCGCATCATTCCGACCCTGCGGCGGGAAAGATTGCCGCGAAATCGAGGCTGGCGGCACTGAGCGACGGCCAGGCGCGGGACGCCATCGAGCAGGCAATGCGCCGCTTTGTCGGCGAGGTGGGGAACCCTTCCAGCTTTGATGCCATGCATGAACTGCTGGAGGCGCAGGCCTACCGGTTGGCCTATTGGCGCGTCGCGGCAGAGGAAATCAATTACCGGCGATTCTTCGATATCAACACGCTGGCGGCGATCCGCGTGGAGATCCCGGAGGTCTTTGAGGCGGCGCACGCCCTGGTCTTTGAGTTGCTAGCCCGCGGCGATGTGACCGGTCTGCGCATCGATCATATCGACGGCCTGTGGAACCCGAAGGAATATCTGCGGCGTTTGCAGGAGCGGTATGCCCAATTGCGGGGCGGAGTCGATTCCTCGAACGGCCTGTATCTGGTCGTCGAAAAGATTCTCGACCTGACGCGCGAACGTCTGCCCGGCGACTGGCCGGTGCATGGGACGACGGGCTACGAGTTTGCCAATCAGATCGTGCAGTTCCTCGTCAATGCGCCGGCGGAAAAACGAATCACCCGGGCCTACCAGAAGTTCACCGGACTGCCGGAAACCTTCGCGGACCTTTTCTACGAAAAGAAAGCCCGTACCACGGTTTTTTCCCTCAATAGCGAGATCACCGCTCTGGGCCGGATGCTCGACGAGATTTCGGAAATGCATCGGAACTACCGTGACTTCACTCGCAACACGCTGACCTTCGCGGTACGCGAAGTCATGGCTTGTTTCCCGGTCTATCGGACCTACGTGACGGAGGACGGCGAGGTGTCTCCCGAAGATGAAAAGGTGGTGCTGCGGGCCATCTCGGCCGCACGCCGCAAGAACCCGGCAGTGGAGAAGGCCGTGTTCGATTTTCTTCGCAATCTCCTGCTGCTGAAGCTGGGAGAAAACCTGACGCCGCAGCAGAGAGAAACGCATGTGCGGTTTGTCATGAAGTTCCAGCAATGCAGCGGACCGGTGATGGCCAAGGGGGTGGAGGACACCGCCTTTTATATCTACAACCGCCTGATTGCGCTGAATGAGGTGGGCGGGAACCCGGGTCACTTTGGTATCGAGGCAAAGGATTTCCACCGTCTCAATGCGGAGCGCCGGGAGTCATTCCCCCACACCCTCTTAGCCACCTCCACGCATGATACAAAGCGCAGCGAGGATGTGCGGATGCGGATTGCGGCGATATCGGAATATCCGGATTTGTGGCAGGCAGCACTAAAGCGTTGGGCGAAACTCAATCGAAAGCTGCGCCGGAAGGTCGGCGAAGAAATGGCGCCTACGCGCAATGAGGAGTATCTGATCTATCAAACGCTGCTCGGGGCATGGCCCTTGGAGGAGCTTGATGACAGTTTGCGCGAGGAATTTCGGGAGCGCATTCAGCAGTATGTGACCAAGGCGCTGAAGGAGGCGAAGGTCAACAGCAGTTGGACCGAGCCCCATGAGGAATGGGAAAAGGCCGTTGGTGATTTTGTCGGAGGACTTCTGGATCAAGCTGTGAGCAAGGATTTCCTGGGCGACTTCGCACAATTTATCGAGAAGATCCAAACGGCGGGAGCGATGAATTCCCTTACACAGACGGTTCTCAAATGCACGCTTCCCGGCGTGCCAGATTTCTATCAGGGAACCGAAATATGGGATTTCAGCCTTGTCGATCCAGACAATCGGCGGCCGGTGGACTACGCAAGGCGCCGCGAAATGCTGCGTGGGCTGCAGACGGCTGATCCGGTCGCGCTCATGACGGATTGGAAATCGGGCCGGATCAAGTTACTCGTTATTCACCGTCTGCTGCGTTTCCGGCATGAACGTGCGGAATTTTTCCGCCATGCCTCGTATGAAGCAATCGAGGCGCTCGGAAGTCTGGATCGCCATGTCATCGCGTATCGGCGGATTTGGAAAAACCAAGAGTTGCTTGTGGTGGTCCCCCGCCTGAGCGGAGCGCTGAATTTTCCCCCCACCGGAGAGGTCTGGCTGGATGCCTCGCTGGCCACCGTTAACAGTCGCACATACCGTAATATCCTGACCGGGGAGACAGTCTCCTCGGTACAGCTTTCCGTGTTGCTTGGCCGGATGCCCGTCGGAGTATTTTTGCGGGAATAAGAAAGAAGCCGGCGATCAGCCGGCTTCTTTCTTAGTTGTGCGGTCAGTAGGTCGTGGTCCGCTGCACGGTCGTCGTGGCCGGCACCACCGGTGAGACCGCGGTAGTCCTTGTCGTAGTCGTCCTTGTTACTTCGTCGTCATCGTCGTCGAAGCTGATGCAGCCGCTGGTCAGGGCCAGGGCGGCCAGGGCGAAAGCCAGACTGAGGGAATGCAAGAAGTTGAATGGTTTCATAGTAGTGGTTTCACTTAGGATTTCGCAGGCCCTGCGCCGGTTGGTTGTATTTCGCGCCCGCAATTTTCGCCGGGCGGAAGCCGGTCCATTTTTACCGAGACAGTCATGCCCTGATAGACGCCGGTTCCCCCGGAGTACGAGCCGCTGACAGGCATGACGCCGCGTGGATGAGAACTGACTCCGGTTACGATGTGTTTCAGCGAAGTGCTTTCGCCCAAGGTGGGATCGCAGCCAAACCAACCATGATCGGGGAAGTAGACTTCGGCCCAGGCATGGGTGGCGGCGCGGCCCGCGGCCGAGGCGGCGCTGTCGAGATAGCCGCTGGCGAAGCGACTGGCGAGATTGAGTGCGCGCACGGACTCTAGCAAAAGCGTGGCCATGTCGCGACATGACCCTGACTTTAGCCGCAGGGTTTCCGCCGGAGTCTGCACCCCGCGATCCTCCCGGCGGCGATAAACAATGTTTTTATAAATCCACCGGCTCATGTCGTGGACCAACTGCACGGCATCCTGGCCTTCCTTTGGCGAGAAGGTGGCCTGGGCCCACTCGTGCAGGACGGGGGATTCCTCCGGATAGGCGGGGGCGATGTAGCCGCGGATGACCGGGCTTTCCAGGCTCAGATACTCGACCGGCAGTTTGACGGGAAGAGTGCCGAGCAAGCCACGATGCGAGTCGATGTCCCGCCGGAATACGGTGACTTCATTGCGAAATTCCAGCACCTCGGATTTTTCCAAAAACCGCACCAGCGCAACGGAGTTTCCGAACAAGTCGCGATGCCAGGTGACCTTGCATTGTGGCTGAACGGTGAGGGTCAGATTTTCCACCTGCAGATCGTGGCCCTCCCGGGGGCGCACGATCAACCGATGGAGACCGAAGCTTACCGGTTCGGAGTATCGGTAGGTGGTGGTATGAGTAATGCGCAGGCGGCTCATACAGTGGTGTCGAGGGCGATGGCCGTGGAATCCAGTTCCTTGTCCTGCAGGGGCGCGAAGTTTTCTCCGATGACCTCGCAGCAGACCGTTTGACTGATCGGGCTGGCGATGCCGAAGGCGGTACAGACGGAAACATCGGTTGCGTCGCGACCAAGGCCGATGCGCACCAGCGCGTTGGGCGCGACCAACTTGGTTGCATCAAAGAGAAGCCAATAGCCTCCGATGAAGGCTTCAAAGCAGGCATGAAAATCCGGAGGGTCGAGGCGGTATGCGTAGCCGGTGAAGTACCGAGCCGGAATATTGAGCGCACGGCAGAGGGCAATGCCCAGATGGGCAAAGTCCCGGCAAACGCCGGCGCATTGAGTCACCGTGTCGTAGGCCGACGTGGCAGAGGTCGTCGCGCCGGGCAGATATTCAACATTCTCATGAATCCATTTGGTCAGATCGAGGACTTGATCGTAGGCCCCCGGAATATTGCCGAACTTCTGCCAGGCGAAACGTGCCAGGCGATCCGACTGGCAATAGCGACTGGGCAGAAGATACGGCAGGTGAGCCGGATCGAGGTGGGCCGGGGAGACTTTGCGCAAGGTTTCCGGATCGAGCAGTTGGTACTGGTTTTCGACCTCGGCTTCATATCGCAAGGTGATCTGTTCGCCAGAACTGACCTTGAATCGATCGAACCGATTTCCCTCCGGAACAGTCGTTATGTTTTCCGAGGCAATCTCCGGAGTTACTTCCAGACTTTCGTGAAGCAACTTCTGCAGAGGGGAGGCGCGGACGCGAAAGTTATACAGCAGGATGACGGGGGGTCGGACCTGATAGTCCAGCTGACAGCTGACGCGAAATCGAATCGGGTCGGCGCAACCCGAGGCCCGGGCGTTTGTAGACATGAACGAGGCTCTCTAAATGCGGCCCATCAACAGCAGAATGAGAAGAATGATGACGACCAAACCGAGACCGCCGCTGGGATAATAACCCCAGCCACTGCTATGGGGCCAGGTCGGCAAGGCTCCGATCAGGAGGAGAATCAGGATGACAAGAAGGATGGTGCTCATGGGAATAGTGATTACTGATGAATCGTTGGCGAACCGTTGTTTGGTTCTCAGGACTTGCGAGATATCGAGGCAATAACGATGCCGGCTCCCGCAACGAGGATGACTCCTCCCACGATGGGTGAGACCGGAAAGCTCTCTTTCTTTTCCGTCACTGCCTCGATGGGTCCGATATCGAGGACCTTTTCTTTTTTGGTGAAGGTGACGTAGGGCAGGGCCAGGGTGAGAAGGCCGATAACAATAAGAATGATGCCGAGTGTACGCATGGTAACCGGTTATCGCGGCAGCAAGCCCCGCCGCGTGTCTTTTCCCCCTTAACGGGTAATCAGGAGTTTTCCCAAGGAGGGAATGGCCGACAGATGCGAACTTCTTATGTGAAGACGAGCCGTGCCATAACGAACAAGAGCAACTGGCTAAGGTTGGTAAAGAGCAAGCTCGTTCCCGGCAAGTTGCTCATCCCGGCAGGAATGGGCATTCACGAGTGGTCACGGGCCTATCGGAACCTGATCTTTGCCATGGCGGAATTTGTTAACCTCAATGGCGGAGTCGCCAGCCTGGATCTCGCCCGGCGGTTTACCAAGACCCACAATTGCGAAATTCTCCACCAGTTTTCCGAGGCGGAAATTTACCTGCTCATGGCGAAATCCATGGAGTACGAGTTGTCCTAGATCTTTGTAAAAAGCAGGGTTTCCGGCCCGCTGATAGTCACTGTATGAGCCGCCCCCTCCCAGGCTTTGGAAGCGGCATCACTGGAAAGGAGAAGATTCCACCCTTCTGGGATTTGTCCCGCATGGCCTCCCACCGGATCGAAAAGCAGCAGGAAGGCGCCGGAGTAATTGATCTCCACCACGCCCCAAGGAAGCAGCCTGACGGACCACGATGAGCGGTCGGTCGGTCGAAAGGCCGGATGCTCCCGGCGCAGTCTCAGGCAATCCTGGTAAAGCTTGAGTATGCTGGCCTGCGGAGCGCTCTTAAGTTCATCCCAGTTCAATTTGGAGTTTTCAAACGTCGTGGGGGACTGGGGATCGGGAATTTTTTCCCGCAAGGTCTCGTCGGCGAACTCGGGAAAGAGGGCGAATTCCTTGCGGCGTCCCTCCGTGATTTTTCGTCCGAGTTCCACTTCGTGTTCGGTGAAGAACAGAAATGGACTTTCCGCCGCCCATTCCTGGCCCATGAATAGCATGGGAGTGTAAGGGGTAAGGCAGAGGACGACGGAGAGCGCGCGATAGGCCTCCGGCGTGATGATTTGGTTCAGCCGTTCGCCAAAGGCGCGGTTGCCGACCTGATCATGGTTAGAGATGCAATGTACAAAGCACGTCGGAGGCAGGTCCTGGCAGGGAGTGCCGCGTGGGCCATCCAACAGTTTTGAGACCTGCCCGCGGTAAAGCCAGCCATGTTCCAGGATGGAAACCATTTCCTCCGTGCCTCCTTTGAAATCCTGAAAGTAGGAATGGCGTTCGCTGGTCTGGGTCGTGCGGATGGAATGATGGAAGTCATCGGCCCATACGGCATCGAATCCCATGCCACCGGCGGAGCGATCCGTGATCATTGCCACCTCGTTGCGCTCGTCCTCCGCGATGGCATAGCCGCCCAGGGCATGAACCGTGCCGGTGAGTTCCGCCAGGATGTGTGGCGCGGTGTCATCCGGAATTTGATGGGTGGCATCAAAGCGGAATCCGTCGATGTGAAATTCCTTCATCCAATAGGGGGGATTGCCGAGGAAGAAATCGCGCACCGGCCGGGCCATATCGCCATCGAAATTAAACGCGTCACCCCAGGGAGTGTGATGACGAGGGTTGAAGTAGTGCGGGCTGTAGGTGGAGAGGTAGTTTCCATCGGGCCCGAAATGGTTGTACACGACATCGAGGATCACCGCGATGCCGTGGGCGTGTGCCTGATCCACGAGGTGCCGCAAGTCATCGGGAGTGCCATAGCAGCTCTCCGGTGCGTAGATGAGGACGCCATCGTAACCCCAATTGCGCGAGCCGGGAAAATCGGCGATCGGCATGATTTCAATCGCATTCACCCCCAAGGCCTGGAGGTGCGGCAGCCGCGACGCCGCCCTTAGAAAAGTTCCTTCCAGCGTGAATGTCCCGACGTGAATTTCATAGATGACGAGGTCCCGAAAAGCCGGGCGCACCCACTTGTCATCTCGCCATTCATATTTGTCCGGGTCGACGACTACCGAGCGCCCATGGGCATCTTCCAGCTGGGCGCGGGATGCCGGATCAGGGAGAAGAGGTCCCCCCATCAGGCGAAACCCGTAGGCATCTCCGGCCCGGCCGTTTTGGTCTTCGGCGATGTGGTAACCCTCGGGCGTCTTCTCCATGTCCATGACTCGTGGAGCCTTGCCGTTGCTGAGGATATCCACGGCTACCCTGTCGGTTTCAGGCGCCCAAAGACAGTAACTCACGCCCTTGGCATGAAGGGTCGCCCCGGGAGTGAGTTTGTTCATGCCCTCCATAGAAGTCGTTTGAGTGGAAAAACGGAATACCGGCTTTCCCTTACGGTAACCTCAGGGTTCGCCGAGGGGGGGTGGGGGATTTTCCTATGCTCCAATGGTTGGCTCCACCGATTGGGAAAATTTTTCAATGGGGCTAGTCTGATCACAACCAAATCACCGATTATGGAAATGACACTCGACCAACACACCTGGGAAGATCAGCAACTCATGGACGGCCTCCTGCGCCGCATCCCGGATTCCTTGGAAAGACTTTACCGGCGTTATCGCGCCGTCCTGAAGTCCATCATCATGCAGGTCCTGCATGATGAGACCGAAGCCGACGATGTATTGCAGGAAGTCCTGCTGCAGGTCTGGAACCGGGCGGAAAGCTATTCGGCCCGCAAGGGCAAACTGATCAGCTGGCTTTGCACGCTGGCCCGCCGCCGGGCTATCGACCGCCTCCGCCAGCATAGCGCATATCAGCGCGCGACAGATCGGTACGAGGTCTCCTGCAATCACCCGGACAAGGAGTTTGACCAGACCCATGTCGTCGAACGCGATGCCTGCCGGGATGATCTGCGCGATCTTCTCTGCCATCATCTGGAGGCGCTGCCGCCCCAGCAACAGCAGGTCATTCGCCTGGCCTACTTTGAAAATCGCAGCCAGCGGGAAATCTCCGCCCTGACGGATACTCCTCTGGGCACGGTTAAGACCCGCATTGAGTTAGGCATCAAAAAGCTGTCCCACTCCATCGGAGGAATGAGGGAAAAGGTCATGTAAGCCTTTCCCGCCAATCAACGGCCTGCCTTGGGAAGTCTCGAGGCAGGCCTTTTTGCTATTTCGCGGGCCGCGCGGCGGGTGCGGAGGCGGCCATGCCTTGTTGCCATTCCAAAACCGTGCCATTGGGCAGCAGACGGGCAGCGCGGACGATATCCCAGTTGGCCACTTGCAGGCCGCCCAGGCTGTAGGAGTAAAGCATTTGGTCGGGATTGCTTGTGCCGTGGAGACCGTACGGGAGAGTGTCCGGGCTATCGGCCTTGGCGAGATTCATCCAGATAATGCCCACGGGATTGTTCGGACCGTCGGCCAGAAATTGATCGGTTTTGAGGGCCGGAGGAGGAGTTGGCGTGGGAGCGGCCTGGCTGCTGCCAAAAAGCGGGCGCGTGTATTGCGGTTGCTCGCGCAGTTCCTGCCGTGTGGCCAGACGGGGCCGGGGCACCGCATTGAGGATGACCCAGGCGTCTTTCCCGCGCAGGCCCGGACGAGCCATCGAAAGCGGCATCACCGCCACCAACTGGTCGTTTTCGAAGATTTGCAGAATCGAAAGATCCAATACGGCTGCCTTTACCTTCAGTTGCGGATTAGCCGGCGGCTGGAGGGGCTCGGTGAAAACGCTCTCAATGGCAAAGGGCGTTACATTGGGTACACGTAATTCAGTGCCAGCCACCGGCGCGGCTTTGATGTGGCTGTTAAGCAGGCGTAGGAAGGTTTCATTGCAATGGAACCGTTCGGCCACGAATTCCCAAGGCGTCCGATAGGCCAGCAGCGTGGCGGAGGTCAGTTCATCGTAGGTCGGTGGCAGGGTCTTGGCCGGTTCGCTGGGTTCCTCATCTTCCTTGGTATCGAGCCGCTGGGCCTTTGGCGGAGCAATGAAGCGGAAATCCCGATCGCTAAGGGTGTAGCGGGTGAACCCATCCCCGACTGAAGCCTGGATTTTACTTTTGAGCACTGCCGGGTCCATCGCGTCGGGATGGGCCGTCATGTAAAGGTGGACGATCTTTTCAAAAAGCAGGCTTCTTTCGCCATTGATGGGTCCGGTCGGAAATTGCTCGCGATCGAGAAATGCCTGCATGGCGGCGATCTCCAACTGCTCCTTGGACGGCCCGATCGGCTGGATCTTTTTGCCATCCTTGCTTTTGGCCGCTTTCTTCTCCGGCAGCGGGGCGATCGCTTGTGCGTCCGCCAGGCTGGGAATTTTCAAGACCTGCCCGATATGGATGAGGTCGCTGGTCAGACCGTTGTAGACCTTCAGGTGGTTGGCCGTCAGGTCGTACTTTCGGGCGATGATCACGAGGGCGTCGCCGCGTTTGACCTCATATGTGGTGGCCTCCGGCATTTGCGGGATGGGAGTGGGAAACTCCGGCCGAGGCGTGGGATCGGGTATCGGAAACCCCCATGCCCCGCCGGACGGAGCCACGCTCCACTTCCATTTTACGGCCTCTTCGAGTCCGGGCTCAGTACGGGAAACAGGCGCAGTGGGCGCTTTTTGCTGGCAAAAAACCGGGATCGGGACGGCAGCCCATACCCCGGCAGCAATCAGTAGTCGTGCGAAAATGGGTGACATCGTTGATCGCCGATCATCGAACAGGAAAAAACAAAACGCCAGTCATAGTGCATGACTGGCGTTTTAAGGGTTGAAATTTACAGGGAAATCTCAGGCGGCGGCGTAGGCCCACGTGCCGGCTTTGGTTTTCTTCAGGCCCTTGACGGTTTTTCCAGTCGTGCTGAACCACACGTGGATGTTTTGGTTCTTCACACCGAGCTTGGTGGAGAGATCCTTGGCACCGAGTCCGGCGGGTCCGGCTTCATGGAGAGCGCCGAGGATGGCTTCCTTCAAGGCGCCGCGGCGGCCTTTTTTGCCAGTCTTTGTTTTGGCGGGTTTGCCAAGTTTGCTCAGGGCGGGGAGCTTGGCGGCAGCTCCTCCAGCCACGGCGGCGGACAAGGCTTTTTCGACTTTTTCCAGTTCAGCAGCAAGTGCGTCACGTTTTTCAACAAGGGAAATGAGCTGGCGCAACCCAGCCGCATTTAGTTTTCCGATAGACATAAGGATTTGAAGTTGGACTGAGTTCTATAAATCTGCAAACACAATTTAATAGATATCACCGTAAATTTACGTATTTGGCTTTCTCCCCGATGAAATAAGGCGGGGGCACCGTATTGGTTGGGAAGGCTTGCGCAAGTACGCACGGGGAAACTAACTATTCAAACCTTATTTCCCGGCTGAGTTGCTAATAGGGGATGACCCTGAGGGATGCCACGGACGAGGGAGGCAGAGGCTTCGCCGCTTTTTGGAAGATATCCCGCCGAATGTGGCCTCCCTATGATTTTTCAGGACATGGGCGGATTTTCGGCGGACAGCGGATCTCTGGCGAAACCACTTTTTAGGGCTTTAATCTGCTTGCCCGAAAGCGTGATCAGTGCAAAATGCACCCCCTCATACGAAAAAGCAGGGACGGCTCAGAGAGAAAATGCCTGTCAGAGAGACGCTTTCTGCTATCGTACCACCAATTGAAATAACATACTTTGCCAGGGTAGCTCAGTGGTAGAGCAGGGGACTCATAAGCCCTTGGTCGGGGGTTCAAATCCCTCCCTTGGCACCATTCTCCAAACATTATATGGCCAACATCAAATCCGCCGCCAAACGCGCCCGTCAGGGCGAAATCCGTCATGCCCGCAATGCCAGCGTCGTCAACGCGCTGAAGTCCGGGCAGAAAAAACTCCGCACGGCCCTCGCCGCCGGCAAGCTCGACGAAGCGAAAGCCGAATACCTGAAGGTTTCCTCTGCTCTGGACAAAGCCGCCAAGCGTGGAGTGATTCACAAGAACAGCGCCGCTCGCAAGAAAAGCGTCTTGAATCGCGCGCTGACTCCCGCCAAGGCCTGATTTATTCTGCCTGCGAGGGACCGATACCTCGCAGGTCTCCGTCGCTATTCTCACACTGAATGGATCGGACGGTCTTGGAACGCTTGCTCCCGGAGGCGCTGGATTTCCTGCGCCGTCAGGTCGAGGTCAATAGCTTCACCGGCCATCGGGCCGGAGTGCTGCGCAACGCGGAAATTGTCGCCGCCCAATTTCAGGCGCTGGGTTTCGCCGCCAAGGCCCATGCGGCCCGTGATCCGGTTTTCGGGGATCATCTTTTCTTAAGCCGCCTGGGTCTCCCGGAAAGTCCGGGCCTCCTTCTGGTGACGCATCTGGATACGGTGTATCCGGCCGAGGAGGAGCTTCGCCAGGACTTCCGTTGGCAGATTGAGGGCGACCGCATCTACGGTCCCGGCGTGAATGATAACAAGGGTGGCACGGCCATGATCTGGCTGGTGCTGGCCGCCCTCCGCGAAAACGAACCGGAGCTCTTCCAACAGACCAATTGGGTGATCGCGGCCAACGCCGCCGAGGAAGAACTGGCGCCCGATTTTCCCGAGCTTTGCCAGGCCCACCTGCCGCCCCATTGCCGGGCGGGTCTGGTTTTTGAAGCCTGTGGAGGTGGGGGCCGGGGCTACACTCTCGTGCAGAGTCGCAAGGGTTCGGCGAATTTCCGCGTATCCGTCGAGGGGCGGGGCGCCCACGCCGGCAGCCGCTTTCATGAAGGGGCCAATGCCATTTTGGAACTGGCCGGGGTGGTGCAGCGCATCGCCGCCCTCAGCGATCCGTCGCGTGATCTCACCGCCAATGTCGGAGCCATCTCCGGAGGAGGCCCCTCCAACCGTGTGCCGCATGCCGCGGAGTGCCTCGTCAATATCCGCGCCTTTGCCGAGCCGGTGCTGCAGGAGGCTGTCGAGGCCATGTTTGCTCTGGAGCGGCAACCGCCTGCCGTGCGCGCTACCAGCGATGGTTTTCCCTGCCGGGTCCGGGTCGAGCTTCTCAGCCGGAATCCGGCTTGGGCGCCGAATTCCGCCACCGAAGAGTTGATTTCCATATGGAAACGAGCGGCGGAAAAGCTCGGCCTGCCTTTGCTGGACGAGCCGCGTGGTGGATTGAGCGACGGGAATTACCTGTCCCGGTTTTTGCCCGTATTGGACGGCCTGGGCCCATTCGGTTTGAACGGGCACGCGTCCGAACGGAGCAAGGATGGGACGAAGATTCCGGAGTTTGTGGTGCCATCCTCTTTTGCCAACATGGGTGCGGTGAATGCCGCGGCGATGGTCGATCTTCTGCGCACATGAAACTTTCGGCGGGAAAATTTGTGATCCGCCTGTTTCGTCCCTTTCGCATCGCGCATGGCCAGAGCGACACCAGGGAGACCATCCTGGTCACTCTGAAGGATGCCGGTTTTGAGGCTCATGGAGAGGGGGCCTTGCCTCCTTACTATCCCTCTCGATCGGAGGCTTGTCTGCGATGGGCTGAAGAAGTGGCCGCACATCATGCTTTTGATTCCGACACGTCTCTGGAGGAGCAACTTGCAAAAATCCCCGCCGCTCCGAGCGAGGCCGCTGCCGCCAGGGTGGCTGTGGAGATCGCGCTGCACGATCTCTGGGCTCAGCGGCAGGGTCTGCCATTGTGGAAGGCTTGGGGCCTGGAGAGCGAAGCGGCGCCCCTCTGCGCCCGCACTCTCTCGATTCCGACAGACGAGCAGGAACTGCGCGAGATGCTCGGTGAAGGTCGAAGCTGCTTTAAGCTCAAGCTGGGCAGCGGCGATACCTGCTGGGATGAGGAGGTGGTGCGGCTGGCCCGTGCCTTGCGGCCGGAAGCGCGCTTAAGTGTGGATGTCAACGGGGGATGGAGTGCGGCCGAGGCGGCAGATCTCATTCACCGGCTTTCCGATTGCGCTCTGGAGTACATCGAACAGCCGGTCGCCCCCGAGCTTTGCGCCTGGCAGGAATTGAGGTCCCATCTGGCCGGCTCAAATGTTCCGCCGCTGGTCGCGGATGAATCCTTGCAGGCGCTGGAGGACATTCCGGTGTTTCTCGATGTCATCGACGGGGTGAATGTGAAGCTCCTCAAGGCAGGAGGCCTGGCTCCGGCCCGGCGTTGGATTGAGACCGCCCGGGCCGGCGGTTTGCGAATCATGATCGGTGTGATGGTGGAAACGGGAATCGGCCGGACTGCGGCGGCGCAGCTTGCTCCGCTGGCGGATTGGCTCGATATCGATCCGCCGGACAGCATTCCGGTCGCGCCCTTTTCGGGATTTGAGGTGCGGGAGGATCGGATTGTGCTCCCGGACCGTCCGGGCTTGGGCCTACTCCGGCTTAAGGGCGGAGATGGCTTCCATCACCCGATCGCTTAATTGCTGGTAGGTCTCACGGCTCGCCGGCGTGAGTTCTTCGGGTTTGAAATAAATCGGCTCGCCGATGACCACGGTGATTTGCGTGAACTTCATTCCCTTCGAGCCCTTCGGAAATGCCTCGTAGGCCCCGAAGATACGCATGGGGAGCACCGGCGCTCTGCTTTTGGCGATGATCAGGCCGATGCCAGCCCGGGCCGGTTGAAGGTTTCCATCCTTGGACCGGGTGCCCTCGGGAAAGAGAATGATCCCGTTGCCCTCGCGGACTTTTTTTATCACTTCGCGCAGGGCGGACATGTCGTTGCCGTCCCGCTCGACCGGGATGACATTCATCGCCGGAAACAGGGGGCCGAAGAATGGCCATTTTAAAAGCGTTTTGCGGGCCAGGTAATACACGCCCCGCCGGGAGCAAATGCCAGCCAGAGGCGGGTCGAAATAACTGGAGTGGTTGACGGCGATCAGCAGCGGCCCCTCTTCGACCATCCGCTCGGGATGCACCACTTTCATGCGGAACAGAAAGCGTGCGAGGAGCTTCGCGAGATTGTAAAAAATATTGTAGATGATCGTCATCGAGACGGCACCTGCAACCCCTGCAGCTTCAGACGTCCGATGATTTCGCCCACCACGCCATCCACCGTCAGGTGGGTGCTGTCTACCACGAGGGCATCTTCCGCGATGATGAGAGGCGCATTGGGGCGCGAGGAATCGGCCCGGTCGCGGGCGGCGATTTCGTCATCCTGTCCTTGGGCGGACCGGCGTTGCTTGCGGACCTCCGGCGACGCGTCGATGTAAAATTTGTAGGGTGTGTCAGGGAAAACGACGGAGCCGATATCGCGGCCTTCCATCACGACCTCCCATTGGCTGGCCAGCACATGAAGGTGATTGGTCACGCTCTCCCGCACCAGCGGAACACGTGAAACCGGCGAAACGTTGCGATTGACCGTCTCATCCCGCAGATGCGTCGTGGCGTCAATATGGTTGATGCAGAAGAAGGCTTCTCCCTGCTCGAAGCCCGATTCCAACTTGGTGGCCTGAAGCAGCGCACTGACTCCTTCGGCCGAGGTGGGATCGACCTTCTGGTCGAGCACCCACCAGGTGATGGCCCGATAGAAAGCACCGGAATTCACATAGCCATAGTGCAGGCGCGCGGCGAGTTCACGGGCGACGCTGCTTTTGCCGGACGCGGCGGGCCCATCAATGGCGATGACTGTTTTCACGATTTTTTTGGCTTGGCGTTTTTGCGGCGGCCTTCCAGTGAAGAGATCACCGGGGTGCGTTTCTGGCGGCTGCTGGCTCCGCGCTGGACGAGCCGCAGAGTGGCTTCAAAGCTGGGATAGGAAGTCTGCACGCAAGCCACGTTTTCGATAGTGGTCTCGCCGGTGGCGAAGAGGCCGGCCACGGCAAAGGCCATGGCGATGCGATGGTCGCCGTGGCTCTGCAGCTTGGCGCCCTTGAGTTTGCGGCCGCCGCGAATGATCATGCCATCCTCCATTTCCTCGACGTCCGCTCCCATGAGCTTGAGGTTGTTGGCCACCACGGCCAGGCGGTCGCTTTCCTTGACCCGCAGTTCTTTCGCATCGCGGATGATGGTTTCGCCCTGGGCCAGTGCGCCGGCCACGGCGATGATGGGAATCTCGTCGATGACGTTCGGGATCTCGGAGCCCTCGATGATCGTGCCTTGGAGGCGGTTGCCTTTGATGTCGATGATCCCGCAAGGCTCGCCGTTGTCGACCACCTCGACGACTTCGCGAATGCGCGCGCCCATACGGATCAGCACATCAATGATGCCGGTGCGGGTCGGGTTGAGACCGACATTTTTGATGAGAAGCCGTGAACCCGGCTGAGCGGCCGCGGCCACCAACCAGAATGCCGCGCTGGAAATATCGCCGGGAACATTAAAGTCACGTGACTCCAGAGCCTGCAATCCTTCCAGGCTGACCCGGCATTCCTGTGGGCGCCGGTTGCGTTCAGTGCGGGTTTCCTCTCGATGCAATTTGACGAGGAAATACGCGAGCATGCGCTCGGTATGGTCGCGGCTGATATTTGGCTCGATGACGGTGGTCGTGCCCTTGGCGTAGAGGCCGGCCAGCAGGACGGCGCTCTTGACCTGCGCACTGGCCACGGGGGAACGGTAAGTGATGGGCTTCAGCGGACCGCCTTCGATGACCAGGGGAGGTGTGTCTTTCTCGCCTTCCCCGCGGATCTTCGCGCCCATCTGCGTGAGCGGCTCAATGATGCGCCGCATCGGGCGCTTGGAAAGCGACTCGTCGCCGATGAGCCGGCTGGTAAATGGCTGGGCGGCCAGGATGCCCGACATGAGACGCATCGTCGTGCCCGAGTTGCCGCAGTCGATGTCCTTTTCCGGTGCGGTGAATTTCCCATGGCTTCCATGGACCACCATGGTGGCAGAAGAACCCTGCTCGATCTTTACGCCTAGTTGGCGGAACGCCTCGGCGGTGCTCAGGCAGTCCTCGCCTTCGAGAAAATTGGTGATCTTGCAGACGCCATTGGAGAGCGCGGCCAGCATGATGGCGCGGTGGGAAATGCTTTTGTCCCCGGGTACGGTGATCTCCGTCTCCATGACGGGAGCGCGTTTGACACGGAAGGAGTTGCCTTTCATGGCAAGGAGTTGCGGATGTCTCTGGCGCTGGCCAGGCAGGCCTCCAGCGCTCCGGCATCGCCGGCCAGGATGAGTTGTTTCATGAGATCAAGCTGCGCCTTCATATCCTCCAGCCCGGCGGCCAATCCAGCCCGGTTTTCGAGAAAGATCTCGGCCCACATGGCGGGCGGGCCGGCGGCTATACGGGTGGTGTCACGGTAACCGCCGCCGGCGAGGGCTAGGGCATTGGACGCTCCCTGATTGACCGCCAGAACGAGGGCCGCTGAAACGGCATGCGGCAGGTGGCTTACACGGGCAATGGTTGCGTCGTGGGATTCGGGTGACATTTCGACGAGGCGACCGCCGACGGCCGACCAGATCTCCCGCACTTTTTCCAAAGCCCCGGCGTCGGAACGGCTGGTGGAAGTGACAATGCAGGCGGCGTCTTCAAAAAGATTTTCACGGGAAGACTCCAGGCCGCTGCGCTCCGAGCCGGCCATCGGGTGGGAGCCGATGAAACGGCCGCCGAGGATGTCCTCCAGTTCGCGGACCACCGGGCCCTTGACGCTGCCCGCGTCGGTTACTGCGGCGGCAGCCGAAAGCGCGGGAGCGATTTGGCGGGCGATTTGCGGCATCGAGCCAATGGGCGTGCAGAGCACACAGATATCGGCGCCGTCAGCCGCCTGGGCCGCATCGGTGGTGACCTGTGGGAAAACCCTGGCCGCTCGTGCGGCGGATTCCGGAGAACGAGCCCAAAGGCGCAGGACCCAATCAGGTCTGCGTTTCTGTAACGCCAGCGCCAGTGAACCGCCAATCAGCCCCGGGCCGAAGATGGCGACCGTGCTCAGGGGACGAGGAAAATTTTACTCGTGTAGGGGCACTTGACCTCGGTTCCCGGAGGAAAGCCGCGCACGTCGACATAACCGGCGTACGGAGCATGAGGGCTGGTTACAAAACCGGTTTTGCCGGGCACAGGCGTTCCGTACTGGATGTCACGAGTGGGGCTGCCGGCGGCGGCATCAGGGGTGGGCGACGGCACGGCAGTTACGTCGGGCGTGGGCTCGGTGACCGGCGTGGCGGTCGGTTCCGGCGTTGGAGTGGCAAACTGAGTCTGTGCCGTCGTATTGCCAGTGTAGCCAAAACGGTTGGCAGAAGAGCGTGAGGTGCTCTCGCTGCCTTTCTCACAAGCTGCGAGTGCGATCAAAAGTGCGGTGGCGGAGACAATCCAAAACGACGGTTTCATAGCATTCGTATCTTTAAAACGCATTATTGCAGGTCAAGATGCAATGCAAATTTTTCCTTATTGATTTCCTGGAGGTTTGAAAAACGACGCTCCGGCCGAAGCCCCCAGCAGAACGGCTTGGTTCATGGTTATCGGTCCGCTGGATTCGATGAGGTAACCGTTGGCCTTCCGGGTCTGAGCGTACACGATGGGCTTGAGGTGTTTGGTGATGGTTTCCGTCTGGGGCAGCTTGGCGCTGTCGATGATGTCGCTGGCCCCGGGCATCAGGGCCGTGCCAAAGATGAAAACCGGGCGCAACATCGGGAAGCCGCGGTCAAAGATGGCCTTGGTGTCCACATAGCCGAAGACCTCATTTGCCGCCTTGTAGGCGGGCATGGCCGAGGCGAAGGCCGGGGATTGGTCCAGAGCCTTGTTGTTTTTGAGGGAGGCCACCGCCTGGCTCAAATCGCCCGGATCGATGCCGACGAGGACATAACCCTCGGCGATGGTGATCGTGGGGTTGGCCAGGGTGGTTTGCAGGGCGCGGAAATTGTAAAACCGGTAGGAACCTTCATCGGTGACGGTCGTCTCTGGAAACAGAGCCAACACCGACATCAGAGCCTCCTCCGCTTTTGCCTGGTCCTTGATCTGGATCGCCAGGAACGCCTCCGGTTTCATCTTGTCTCCCGGCCACGAAATGTTCACGGCGCACTCCGGGCCGAAGGCCTCCGGAAAGAGTTGGAACAAGCGCAGGTCCTGCACGCCCCGGCCCGACAGAAGCTGGGCCACGGCCGGATTGGCCGCGACATTTGCGTATTGGCTGAAATCCAGCACAAAGTCAAAATAGGCTATGGTTTGGCTGCTGGTCAGCTTCATGGGGCCATGCTTGAGCGAACCGACATCCGGCGGGTTGGGGCGCAGGATGAAGACGGTATCCCGCAGGTCGGCGCCATCGAGTTTGGTGGAGGCTCCGACGGCCTCGATTTTACGGGCCTGTTCCAGCTGGGCGGTGTTGGCCTGCGCGCCCATGGCCTGGCCAATGGCGACCAGAGTATCCAGGGCGATCTGAGGCTGGACATAAATGAGTAGATCGGGATCTTTTGAAAGCTCGCTGACGACCTCGCGATAGCGCGCGCTGTCGGCGAGATGGCCCTCCGTCTTGCGGCCCGAGGCGCGGTTCAGCGCATCCTTGATGGCGGGCAGGTTGTTGGAAAGAAAGCCCCACTGGCCATGGCTGGCGTTGTAGAGGGTAAAGCCGTGATGACTCGATGAGGTGATCTCGGTGCCCTCGTAGATTTCCCGGGTCAGTTCGGCGGGTTTGCCGCCGCGGGCCAGTTCCTCGCGCAGGCTGGTGATGGCCGCATCATGAGCGGTCTTGCCGCCCCAGAATTGAAAGCCCACCAGCAAACCGGCATCCTTGCTGGAGACCGAAACCACCGCGGCGAAGATACGCCCGGGTTTCAATTTCCACAAAATCGACGAGGCAATGTCGCCGCCCTGATTCTTGGTGAGGTATTGCAGGGGCTTTTCAAGGAACGCCCGCATCTCCGGCTCCACCCCGATTTTTGCGAGAGTCGTTTGCGGCCAGCGCAGGGCGGTACGCGGAAGGTCGGGCAGGCTGGCCAGCGCCACAGTCTCGGCCGGCAGCAGCAAGGCGGCATCACTCACCCCCATGTTGCGCCAGATCCAAAGCACGGAGACCGCGACGACAAAAATCACGGCGAGGAGGATAGTTAGGACTTTTTTCATGGGCAGTTAGGCAAATGTGTTACGGCAAAGCCGGAAAGGCCGCAATATCGCTGAAATAGCCATTTTGGGCATTGTGCGAGCTTCGGCTTTCGGAAAACCTTTTTTGGATATGAACAGTTCTCTCTCCTTTCCCAAGAATTTTATCTGGGGCGTGGCCACGGCGGCGGCCCAGATCGAAGGGGCTGCTTTCGAGGATGGCAAAGGGGAATCCATCTGGGACCGGTTTGCCCGCACGCCCGGCAAGGTGCTGCATGGCGACACGCTCGACGTGGCCTGTGACCACTATCATCGTTACCCGGAGGACATCAGATTGATGCGCGACTTAGGGGTAAAAAACTACCGGCTCTCGGTGGCCTGGGCGCGCATTTATCCGCAGGGAGACGGAGCGGTGAATCAGAAGGGCCTGGATTTTTACAACCGCCTCATCGACGAACTGGTGACCAATGACATCACTCCTTGGGTGACGCTGTTCCATTGGGATCTGCCCCAGGCGCTGGAGGATCGCGGCGGCTGGCGCGCGCGGATCGTCACCGAGGCTTTCGCGCCTTACGCGGATACCGTGGTGCGGACCTTGGGAGACCGGGTGAAAAATTGGATCACGCTGAACGAAATTCGCTGCTTTACGAACTTCGGTCACGGACAGGGGCTGAAAGCGCCGGGAACCACCGAAACCCAGAAGGTCATCAACCAGACCTATCACCATGCGCTGGTCTGTCATGGCCTCGCGGTGCGGGCGGTGCGGGCCCATGGCGGCAGCGGAGCGCGGGTGGGCTTGACGGACAACCCGGACATCCCCATCCCCATCATGGAAACCGAGAAGGACATGGAAGCCGCCGAAAAATGGTTTGCGGAAAAGAACGCCCATATTCTGGAGCCCACCTTCACCGGCCGATACTCCGAGGCTTACCTCCAGCGCTGCGGAGCGGATCAGCCGGAGGTGACAAAAGGCGATATGGAGCTGATCGGTCAGCCCACGGATTTTCTCGGATTGAATATCTACACCGGCACATTTGTGCGCGCAGGCCGCGACGGAGCGCCGGAGACGCTGCCGCTGCCGGCGGACTTTCCCCGCACGACCTGCGCCTGGCTCAATATCATTCCGCAGGCCATTTATTGGGGGGCCAGGTTATCCGGCGATGTCTACGGGGCGTGCAAAATCTACATTACGGAAAACGGCTGCGGCTACGACGATGAGCCGGTGGTAAATGGCGAAGTGATCGATTCTCACCGCCGGGAATTCGTGCGGGGTTATCTCAAGGAGGTCCACCGCGCCATCGGGGACGGAGTGCCGATCGGCGGCTATTTCCTCTGGTCGTTCCTCGATAACTATGAGTGGGAGGATGGCTACACCCGGCGTTTCGGCATCGTGCACACCGATTATCAGACGCTGAAAAGAACGCCCAAGCTGAGCGCGCATTGGTACGCGACCGTCATGCGGGAAAACCGCATCGTCTAAGCCGGGAAACGCGTTTCTGGTTCGCCGTACAGCGGCGCCGGAAGCTACTTGTTTTTGAAGTAGGAAGGGGCGTTGGGATCGGCCGCCTCGGGCGTAAAGGCCTTTTGCTGCGCGGCCGTTTCCTCAGCCGTCTCCTTCTTGTCCGCTTTAAGGGTTTGGGGAAGCGGGTGCATCTCGCAGCCGATGCTGCCGAGGAGGACGACTGCTGCGCAGAGGGAGAGGAGGATTTTCATTCGAGAATTTCGAGGCTGGCTTTGATGCCCCGCTTCTGCGCGGCGGCATTCAAGAGAGTACGGATGGCCTGAATGGTATGACCGCCCTTGCCAATAATTTTTGGCACGTCGGTCTTGCGGGCAGCAATGTGAAAAATCACCTTGTCCGGTGATTCGGTCTTCGTAAGCACGACCTCCTCGGGAAACTCCACGAGGCGGTCGATGACGAAGCGCAGGAATTCCTCCACGCTGCCTCAGCCGCTTAGGCGGCGGTTTTCTTACGAGCCTTGGTGATGATGTTGCCGACGGTCTGGGAAGGGCGTGCGCCCACTCCGACCCAATATTCGGCGCGGTCGAGCTTCAAGGTGAAGTTCTCGTCCTTCTGCTTCGGATCATACGTGCCGATGATCTCGATAAATTTGCCATCGCGCGGCTTGCGCTGATCCGCCACCACGATCTTGTAGTACGGACTGTTCTTCGCGCCTTCGCGCTTGAGTCGGATTGCCACTGCCATAATTCGTTTTTGTTCGTTGTTGGTCGCCTAGTTCATTCCCAGCATTCCAGCCCGGCGAGCCTGGGCCATCATTTTTTTCATTTTACCTGCACTCTTCATCATCTTGCGCATCTGGGAGAAGCGCAGGAGGAGGTTGTTCACTTCGGTCACCGTGGAGCCACTCCCTCGCGCGACCCGCTGGCGGCGGCGCGCGTTCAGAATATCCGGACGTGCCCGCTCCTGTGGCGTCATGGAGAGGATAATCGCCTCTACCCGCTTGAGCTGCCCCTCGTCAATCGAGGAACTTTTCAACTTATCCATCCCTGGCAGCATGCCAAGAACATTTTCCAGCGGCCCCATCCGCTTCAGCATCTTGAATTGCTGTAAAAAATCCTCCAGATCGAAGCTCGCCGTCCGCATTTTCTCCTCCATGCGTTTGGCGTCCTCCTCTGTAATCGCCTCGGCGGCCTTCTCGACCAAGCCGACCACATCGCCCATCCCAAGGATGCGGCCAGCCAGGCGATCGGGATGAAAAATCTCGAATTGGTCGATTTTTTCGCCCACACCGGCAAATTTGATCGGCTGCTTGGTGACTTCCCGCAGGGAGAGGGCCGCGCCGCCCCGGGCGTCGCCGTCCAGCTTGGTCAGGATAATCCCGGTGAGCCCAAGGGCTTTATGAAAATGTTCGGCTACGCTGACCGCCTGCTGGCCGGTGGCCGCATCGCAAACGAGGAGGACTTCCTGCGGTTGCAGGTATTCCTTCAGGCGCTTAAGTTCCTGCACCAGAGGCTCGTCGATTTCCTGACGTCCCGCGGTATCGTAAATCTGGACGTCGCCGCCTTGCTCCAGGCACCAACCGGTGGCTTCCCGGCCGACCTTCAGGACATCCGTCTCCCCGGCTTTGGGCTGAAAGACGGTCACGCCGATCTGTTCGCCCAAGGTAGCCAGCTGGGCGATCGCCGCCGGACGGTAAAGATCGCAGGCGACCAATAGGGGTTTCCGGCCCTGGGCCTTAAGAAACCGGGCCAGCTTGGCCGACGAGGTGGTTTTACCGGCTCCGTTTAAGCCCACCACGAGAATGCGGGCTGGTTTCGTGAGGTCCAGCGGAGCCATGTCCCCGCCCAGCAGCGCCGTCAGTTCATCGTGGAAAATCTTAACGATCTGCTGTCCGGGCGTGACGCTCCGCAGCACTTCCTCGCCCAAGGCCTTCTCCTTGATGCGGGCGATGAAGTCCTTCGCCACCTGAAAGTGGACATCGGCCTCCAGGAGGGCCATGCGCACCTCCCGCAGGGCATCGGTGATGTTTTGTTCACTGATGCGCCCGTGGCCGCGCAGGTCCTTGAAAACGTCCTGAAGTTTGTCGGAAAGTCTGGAAAACATAGGTGACCGGCGGTTTAGGCCGGAAGCCAGTTATACTCCGGACGGCCGGGGAATCAATGGGAGGTTGCTTTTTCCGCCCCGAGGCCGGTGTTCGAACGCACTTCCAATTCCGTGAACATCGCCTCGGCGCTCGGTTCGCGGCTGCAAAGCGTGGCGATAAAGGCGGCGAGGAAACCGATCGGAATGCTGACGAGCGCGGGGTTCTTCAGGGGAAACAATGGGTTGACCTTCATGACCTCCGGTCCAACCACGATCAGCACGATGCTCGAAACCAGGCCGACCGCCAGACCCGTGACGGCACCGGCCGTGGTGAAGCGCTTCCAGAACATCGAAAAAATGATGACCGGCAGGTTCGCGCTCGCTGCCACCGCGAAAGCCAATCCGACGAGGAAGGCGACATTGACCGTCGGCCCGAGGATGATGGCGATGACGATGGCCAGCGCGCCGACGACAAAAGCCGTGATGCGGGCCACTTTCACCTCTTCACCGGGACGGTGTTCCTTGCCGTGGTGCAGCACGTTGGTGAAGAAATCATGCGCGAAGCTCGTGCTGGCGCTGATGGTCAGACCTGCCACCACCGCGAGAATCGTGGCAAAGGCCACCGCGCTGATGAAGGCGAAGAAGACTTCCCCTCCGAGGGCGCGGGCTAGTTCCGGCGCAGCCATGTTCGTGCCGCCGTGGGCCTTGATGTAGTCGGGGCCAAGCAGCGCAGCGGCTCCGAAACCAAAGAACGTCGTCATGATGTAGAACAGGCCGATGATGATCATCGCCCATACCACACTGGCGCGCGCTGTCTTCGCATCGGGCACCGTGTAAAAACGGATCAGGATGTGCGGCAGCCCCGCCGTGCCGAAGACCAAAGCCATGCCCAGCGAAATCTGGTCCCATGGGTTTTTAAAGAGCAATCCGGGCGTAAGAAAGTTCTGCGTGACCGGGCTGCCATTGGCTCCGGTGAAGGTGATCGCGGTCAGGGACTCGAAGAATTTAACAAAGCTGAAATCGAATTTCTTCAGCACCAGCACACTGAGGAAAATACTGCCGCTCATCAGCAGCACCGCCTTGATGATCTGTACCCAGGTCGTGGCCAGCATACCGCCAAAGACCACATACACGACCATCAGCACACCGACGCCGATCACGGCGAGTTCGTAGCTGACTCCGGGAATGAGTTGCCGCACCAGCGTTCCTGCGCCCACCATCTGGGCGATCATGTAGAAAAGAGACACCGTCAGCGTGCTCAATGACGCCATCGCGCGCACCGGGCGGGGTTTCAGGCGATAGGCCAGCACGTCGGCCATGGTGTATTTGCCGGCATTGCGCAGGGGTTCGGCGACGATGAAAAGCACGGTCAGGTAAGCCACCAGGAAGCCGACCGAATACATGAAGCCATCGTATCCACTGAAGGCGATCATGCCCGCGATACCGAGGAAGCTCGCGGCGCTCATGTAGTCACCCGCGACCGCCAGGCCGTTTTGCCAGCCAGTGATGCTGCGGCCCGCGGCGAAGTAGGCGCTCGCGCCGGTGGACTTGCGCGCGCTGAAGTAAGTGATGACCAAAGTCGCGGCCACAAAGGCCAGGAACATGAAGAGAGCCGTGTTGCTCGGCGCGGCGGTGGCTTGGGCGAGGGGCAGGGTGATCATCAGAAACTATTTGTTGAATTTCGCCAGGATGATGGCCGTCTTTTTGTCCCAGCCGGCGGCTGCGGCGACATAGATAAAGGCGAGAATCCAAGCCATGAAAAATTGGGACAGGGCAAAGAGGTAGGCCCAGTTCATCGGTCCGATGGCCCGCTTGCTCATCATCTCGGGAAACCAGCCGACCAGGATCGGCAGGGTGAAATAGTAGATCACGAAAAAAATGGTCGCTGGAATAATGAGCCGGGCTTTTTCAATCAGCAGGCTTTTGTAGTCGGGATCGGCCGCGATGGCATTCCAGTCGGCGTTATCCATTTCTTCCGCGGCGGTGCGCTCGTGGGCGGGTTTGCGTGCCGATTGTCCCAACGGGGCAATGTCGGTCGGCGAAGCGGATTCTGGCGTAAGATCAGAAGGGTCTGGGGAGGCCATGGGTCCGGAGACTAGGGAAAAACTTGGGGCAATGTCTAGGTTTCTGGGCCTGGAATTTTTTAGGAACCCGTCAGCCGACTAAGCGGCTTTATTCTCGCCCAGAATTTTGGCCATACGGTCCCGGGCTGTTTCCAGCCAGCCCGCCGGAGCGGTCAGGCGTTTACCCCAGGCGATGAAGGGCTTTTCCAGCACGACCCATGAGAGGGTGGCCACTCCCGCGCTGATCACGGTCAACGTCATGCAGCGCAGGAAATTGTGACTGGTGCTCGTCCAACCCAAGGCGTCGAGATACGGACTCACCGCGAGGAAGACCAGCATGTGCCAGATATACAGGCCGTAGCTGATGCGGCCGATCTGGCCTAGCAGGGGCAGGGAGAAAGCGCGGGACAGCAGGCTCCTGGGAAATTCCACCAGTTCGATCAAAAGCCATGCGAAGAAGGCCGTCTCAAAGGTGTCGATAAAAGCCAGGGCCAGATCGCCCGTGCCATACAGGCCCCGCAGGTTGCGTGCATAGAACCAGCAGGCCAGAGCGAGAGCCAGGGCGGGCCCACGCCACGCGGAGGAGATGATCGGCCCGCTTTTCTTCAGCGTCATGAGCCAGGCGATCAATCCGCCCGCCGCAAAGGTGTCCAGCGAACTCGGCAGCATCAGCCACCGGAAAATTTCCGTGGTACCCGCCTGCAGGCACCAGGCGCGAAAGATGGCCGCGCCGATGAAGGTGAAGACCAGGGTGGCGGGCAGGAAACGCACGGGCAGCAGCAGGATGAGCGGCCAGAGGAGATAGAACTGCTCCTGCACCGAGAGCGACCAGAGGTGGGAGGCATAGCCCGACCAGTCGTCATTCGCGATCATCTGGAAGTTGCTGGCGAAGAGGGCGTGCCAGCCGAAACCCTCGCGATATTCCTGGAGCCCGAGCAGGACACCCACGCCCAGCATGACGTAAAGGGCGGGCAACAGCCGGGTCAGCCTGCGTGCATGATAGCTGAAGAGTTGCCCGCTCGCGGGATTCGTCTGCATTTTCAGCAGGGAGCGGGTGATGAGATAGCCGCTGAGGAGAAAGAAAATGTTGGGCGCGACCGGCCCCCAGTCCAGCCAGCCGGGCAGATGCAGGCCGAAGTGATGCCAGATGACGAACAGGATCGCCACGCCGCGCAATCCGTCCAGTTGGGACAGGCGGTCAGCATGAGATGTGGCGGCTTGATCGGGCATGGTTTCTGATTAACAACGCGGCACGGCGCGAAAGATTCAACCGCGCTTGGAAAAAAATGCCCCGCTAAAAGTGAAATTTTTTCACCCGCGCGCCGAGGCCGGTGAAAATATCCCACGGAATGGTGCCCGCTTTGTCGGCGAGTTCGCGCGCGAGGATTTTCTCGCCGCCTTGTGATCCGATCAGGACCGCCTCGTCGCCAATGGCGGTTTCCGGAACTGCGGAAATGTCGGCGAGGATCTGATCCATCGTCACCCGGCCGAGGACCGGACAGCGTTTTCCGCCGATCAAGACCTCCGCATCCTGCCCGGAAACCTGCCTCGGGTACCCATCCGCATAGCCCACGGCCAGCGTGGCGATGCGGGTGTGGTTTTTGGTGATGAAGGTGCGTCCGTAACTCACGCTGCGTTTTGGTTCGACCTCCCGGGTCAGGATGACGCGTGTTTTCCAGGCCAGCGCTGGCTTCAACATGGTTTGGAAATCAGCGGGATATGCGCTTCCATAAAGCATGAGTCCCGGCCGCACGAGGTCGTGGGCGTGATCGGAGAAACGCAGGATGCCCGAACTGTTCAGGGCGTGGATTTTTGCCTGAGGGGCAAGTCGGCGGAAGGTGGCCGCGAGAGTTTCGAAACGCTTGAGCTGCTTGAGCGTGTATTCCTCGTCTTCATCCGCCACCGGCAGATGGGTGGAGATGCTGTGGATGGAGACACTTTGCGGAATCTTCTGCAATTCCTCCGCCGCGTGGTCCTGCCAGCTTCCAATCCGCCCCATGCCGGTATCGACCTTGAAGTTGATGCGGCCCCCGGCGAATTCCCTGGCCTCCGCCGCGCTGGAAACCGTGGCGATAAAATTTTCCTCCACCACCGCCTTGCGTTCCGCCGGTAGGGACGGGCTGAAAATCATCACATCGCGGCCCAGGTTTTTGATCCGTTGCGCTTCCGTCAGATTGGCCACGCCGAAAAGCTCCACCTCCGTCGCCAACGAGCCGGCCACGGCCTCCATGCCATGGCCATAGGCGTCGGCCTTCACCACCGCGATGACTCCCGCTTTGGCCCCGATCTTTTCGCGGACTACTCGCAAATTGTTCCGGATGGCCGAAAGATCGATTTCCGCCCAGGTGCGTGTCTCGGGTGGAATCGTCATGGCTGGAGAATGGCCTGGCAGAGAGCGATGAGTCGTTGACGCAAGGGGATGGCCCGCCGTGCAAAATCGCGCTGCGCTGTCTCATACTCCGCACGGCCCTGCGGTGTTTCGATGCACACGGGCATGATGCCGAGAGCTTGAAAATCGTATGGACTCGCGCGCATATCCAACTCCCGGATCTCGCGGGCCAACGCGAAACAATCCGCCACCAGTTCGGAGGGGGCGAAGGGCGAAAGTTTGAACGCCCATTTGTAGAGATCCATGTTCGCATGCAGGCAGCCGGATTGCTCATGTGCGGCCACGGTTGGGCGCGTCAGTTGGTATTTGTTCAATGGCCTTGCTGCGGAAGTGAAGAAACGGAAGGCGTCATAGTGCGTGCAGCGGGGCGCGTTTTCTTCCACCACGGCCGCGATGGCTTCGGGGGAGAGGCGCAGCGGCCATTGTTCGTGCCGGACTTCTTCTGCGCGGTAAACCATGGCCCACTCATGCAGGCCGAAACAGCCAAAGGCCGCGGTGCGGGCCATCGTTCCTTCCAGCATGCCGAGCAGCCAGCGGATGGATTCTACGCGATGGCGGGGCAGGGTGGAGGGATCGGGACGCACACCTTGTTCCGTCTTCACGTATCCCTTGTGCGGCAAGTAGTCGTCGCCCTTTTCCAAGGTAAAACCCAGCCCGCCATGCCAGCGCAGGAGTTGCCCCGGCCGATAGGAATAATATTCAAAAAGGAAATCCTCCACCGGGTGCCGTTGACCTAACGACATCCGGGCCAGGCGCGGCTCCACCCACGGACGGACCCTCGCCTCGTGTGCGTCACGACGCGCGTGCCACTCGGACTCGGAAAGGATTCTGGTCACGGGAAGGAGGGATTTATTCCGCTTGTACGGTTCGCAGTTCGACATCGCCGATCTGGAGTTCCAGAGCCTCCTCAGCCGTGCGCAGAAAACCCTCGGTCGAATCGGTGAGGGCGACGTCGAATTTGCCCAGTTGATCGGGTGGAGAAGAAAGGGACTTGGCTTCCAGCAAGGCCTTGACGGCCAACGCACAGTTCTCGGCGGAATCGACCAGCTTCACCTTGTCGCCGGCCACCCGTCCGATGGCTTCCCGGGCCAGCGGGTAGTGGGTGCAACCCAGGACAAGCGTATCGATCCCTTCGGCTAGGAGGGGAGCGAGATAGCGGGCGATGACCTGGTCGGTGATGGGGTCATCAAACATCCCTTCCTCGATCAGGGGCACGAGAAGCGGGCAGGGATCGCTGAAGACCTTGGTTTTGGGATCAATTGCATGGATGGCCCTCTCATAGGCGCCGCTGGCAATCGTCGCCCGCGTGCCGATCACGCCGATGCGGCCGTTTTGGGTCGTGCGGATGGCCGCTTCCGCGCCGGGTGAGACCACGCCCTGCACCGGGACATTGAAAAGCTCCTTCATGCGGGGCACGGCCAAGGCGGAGGCCGTATTGCAGGCCACAACGATGATCTTCGCGCGTTCCGCGAGTAACAGTCCGCCGATTTCCACGCTGTACCGTTCCACCGTCTTTCGGCTTTTGCCGCCGTAGGGCACTCGGGCGGTGTCGCCGATGTAGAAAATCGTTTCGGAGGGCAGCAGCTTCTTTACCGCCGCCGCCACCGTCAGTCCGCCGATGCCGGAATCGAAAACCCCGATCGGGTCCAGGCGCGGGTCGCGGGGTGTTTCAGAGTCCATCAGTGCCTTTTACCAGAAGGCATGGGCAGGGGTGGAGTCAATTTCCCTTTATGCTCGTTTCCAGCGCATCCTGCGCCTTCACCACCGAGGAATTCCGGGAGCTTTTCTCGCCGACGGGAGCTGGCGAGGGTGCCGGGGTGGGCGTCGCCTGGGTCAGGCTTGGCACAGTCGTGGGATCGGTGGCCGTGGCCACGGCCGATGGGCGTTGGTAAGTCACTTCGCCGGATACGGCTTGTTTGTAGCGGTTGATACCGTCGACAATCGACTGGGCCATTTTCTGCCGGTAGTCCGGCGTGGCAATCAACTTGTAGTCGGGGGCCCCGCTCATGAATCCGCCCTCGACCAATATCCCCGGGACCGTGACGTTTTTAATCACGACGAACCGGGCCCGCTTGATGCCGCGATCGGTCAACCCCAGTGTCCGCACCAAGCTGGCATGCACCGTCGTGGCCAGAGCCACATTCTCCGCATCCTTGGCGTGGCCGGCGTATTGCACGAAATCGCTGTACCGCAGGTTCTCCTCATCCATCGACGGAACCCCGCGCGGCGCCAGACAGTAGGTCTCCAAACCGGTACCGCCTCCCGTATTGCTCTTATTGAAATGCACGCTCACGAAAATCGCATTCGTGTGCTTGTTGGCGAATTCCGCCCGCTTCTCCAGCGGAATGAAAGTATCCGTCAAACGCGTGCACCGGACCTGATAACCGCTTTCCTGCAAAAGCTTTTTGGCCCTCAACACCACATCCAGAGTGGCGTCCTTTTCCGCCCCGAGCGGCCCGCGCGCGCCGCTGTCATGGCCGCCATGGCCGGCATCGAGGATGACGGTGCGCACCGCGCCGGCATCCTTGATCTTCTGGGGGCGCAGGATGGGTTCGATGATCTTCACCACGTCCATGGCCGAGATCATGCTTTTGCCATTCTTGGTCGCGATGGGAAAACAGAGGACGTATTTGACCCCGTTGATGAAAATGTCCCGGCCCTCCGCGCTGCCTTCGATACTCCTTCCCGTTGTGGCGATGCGGAACTTCTTCCCGTTCATCACTGGCGTGTTCATTTTGTAAAAGGTGGCCACGTCCTCCAGCGGCACGTAGCGGCGGTTGTCGTACATCACCACGTTCCATGACGCCTCGGCCGCTATGGACCAGACGAACAGGGTGGTTATGGTTAGGAGGGCAATACGCACGACGCCGGGGAAGGTGCGGGCGCTTTTTCCCGCCTGCAAGTGAAAATGGCGGCCACGGAGGCTGTTTCCTCTGATTTCCCATACTTGCGCTGCCGCTTCGGCTCCGCCAAAGTGGGCGTTTTCCCATGTCCGAACTTGCCAAAGCATACGAGCCTCAATCCGTTGAGGAGAAGTGGTATTCGTGGTGGTTGGAGCAGGGCTGCTTCCATGCAGACCCGGCTTCGCCGAAGCCCGCCTATTCCATCGTTATTCCTCCGCCCAACGTCACGGGCGTACTGACCCTCGGACACGTGCTGAATAACACCATCCAGGATATCCTGGCCCGCCGCGCCCGTATGACCGGTCACGAGGTGCTGTGGCTGCCGGGCACGGACCACGCCGGCATCGCCACCCAAACGGTGGTGGAGCGCAAACTGCGGCAAGAGGAAAAGAAGACCCGGCACGACCTCGGGCGCGACGAATTTTTGAAACGCGTGTGGGAGTGGAAGGGCAAGCACGGCGATATCATCATCAATCAGCTCAAGAAGCTCGGTTGCTCCTGCGATTGGGAGCGCGAACGCTTCACCATGGACGACGCCTACGCGAGCAAGGTGCAGGAGGTGTTCGTCGACCTCTTCCGCAAAGGCCTGATTTATCGTGGCAAGAGGATGGTGAATTGGTGCCCTGTTTCGCTGACCGCCCTGAGCGACGAGGAAGTGATCCCGAAGGCGCAAAAGGGATATCTGTACCATTTTAAAGTCGAGGTGATCGAGGAGCCGGGGACGTACCTGGAAATCGCCACCACCCGGCCGGAAACGATCATGGGAGACACGGCGGTGGCGGTGAACCCGAAGGACCCGCGCTATGCGCATCTGATCGGCAAGACGGTGCGGCGGCCGCTGCCGGTCGAGAATCCGGTGGCATTGCCCATCATCGGCGACGAGGCGGTGGATTTTGAATTTGGCACCGGCGTGCTCAAGGTGACACCTGCGCATGACAAGGCGGACTATGAAATCGGCCAGCGGCACAACCTGCCGATGATCGACATCATGAACCCCGACGGCACGCTCAATGAGCTGGCCGGAGAGGGGTTTGCCGGGCTGGATAGGTTTGAAGCCCGCGTGGAAGCAGTGGAGAAGCTGAAGGAACTGGAACTCCTGGTGGAGGAGAAGCCGTACGAAAACAACGTGGGCTTCAGCGAGCGCGCCGACGTGCCCGTCGAGCCGCGCCTGAGCGAACAGTGGTTCCTGAAATACCCGAAGACTGCGGAAGCCCGCGATGCCGTGCGCAATGGTCTGATCCGGTTTTTCCCGGAACGCTGGGAAAAGGTCTACGACCACTGGCTGGAAAACATCCAGGACTGGTGCATCTCGCGCCAGCTTTGGTGGGGCCATCGTGTGCCGGTGTGGTACCGCGGCGATGAAACGAGGTGTCAGGTGGAGTCTCCCGGCCATGATTGGACCCAGGACAACGACGTGCTCGACACCTGGTTCTCTTCCTGGCTCTGGGCGCACGACACCATGGACGAGGCCACGCGGGAAAAATTCTATCCGACGAGCGCGCTCGTGACCGGCCCGGACATCATTTTCTTCTGGGTGGCGCGCATGATCATGGCGGGCTTGGAGTACACCGGCGAAGTGCCCTTCCGGGATGTCTATTTCACTGGCATCATCCGCGACAAGCAGGGGCGCAAGATGTCCAAGAGCCTGGGCAATTCGCCCGATCCGCTGGACATCATCGCGAAGTACGGCGCGGACGGCCTGCGCTTCGGCCTTATGCGCATCGCGCCGCAGGGGCAGGATATCAAGTTCGACGAGCAGCAGATCGTGGAAGGCCGCAATTTCTGCAACAAGTTCTGGAACGCCTGCCGTTTCCGCCTGTTGCAGGGGCCGGTGGACGTCACCGCGGACCCCTCGAAACACGAGTTGAGTATTTTCGCCCGCGACCTGCTGTTCCGGCTTGATGCGACCGTGCAGCGTATTGAAGAAGCCTACGCCAGCTATCGTTTCAGCGAGGTGGCACAGGCGCTCTACGACTTTGTCTGGGGTGACTTCTGCGACCGCTTTATCGAGGTGGCCAAAGCCGAATTCGGCGACCCCGTCCGCAAGGCCGGTACGCTGGCCGCGATTGATTACACCATCAAACGCGTCCTGCTGCTGCTGCACCCCTACGCCCCCTTCATCACGGAAGAACTCTGGCATGGTCTCGGCTTTGCCCAAGGCAGCATCCAATACGCCGAATGGCCCAAGTCCGATCAGGCTCCCGCTGAACCCAAGGCGGAAGCCGTTTATCGCTCGATGGCCTCAGCCCGCACCTTGCGTGCGACCTTCAATCTGCCGTCTAATCAGCGTCTGGCCTGGATGTTCCAACCGTCCAACGATTGGGCGGCGGCGGAGTCCGCCGTCTTGAGTAATCTGCTCAACGCCAAGAGCCTCGATATCGTCACGACCCGTCCTGAGGGTGCAGTGGCCGCCTGTCCGACGGAAATCGGCATCGTCTACCTCCCGCTGGAGGGCGTGGTTGAACCCGAAGGGGAACGCGTGCGTCTCGCTGGCGAGATGAAAAAGGTGCAGGCCGAAATCGAAAAGGTGCAGCGCAAGCTCTCCAGTGAAACCTTCGTGCAAAATGCTCCCGCGGAAATCGTGGCCGAGCATCGACAGCGCGAGTTGGACTGGAAAGATCGCCTGCAGGCGCTGACGGAAGCCCGGGCGGCATTGGGTTAATACCCGCTGCATGGAGGACACGCACATCGTCATCGGCTCCGGCCCGGCCGGGGTGGCCTGCGCCCAGGCCCTCCTGGATGCGGGCCGGTCGGTCCTCATGCTGGATGTGGGCGAGAAGCTTGAGCCGGAGCGCGAGAGTTTCGTGCAGGGCCTGGCCAAGGTCGCGCCTATCGGCTGGCCGCGCGATGCCATCGCCAGGATGCAGGATAATATCCAAAGCACCGCCCATGGCCTGCCGGTGAAATTGCTGTTCGGCTCGGATTTTTGTTATCGTCCCCCCAAGGCCGAAAAGCCCGTGGAGTTCGATGGCATCGGCCTCACGCCTTCCTATGCCTTGGGCGGCCTCAGCAATGTCTGGGGCTCCGCCATGCTGCCTTATCTGGAGCGGGACACCGCGGACTGGCCGGTCCGGCAGTCGGACCTTTCTCCGCACTATCGCGCCGCGGTGAAACTCACTGGCCTCACCGGAGAAAAAGACGCGCTGGAGTCGCAGTTTCCGCTCTTTGCCGAGGACGTTCCGCCGTTGCGGCTCAGCAAGGGCATGACCAATTTTGTGGGCAATCTTTCGCGTCAACGCGAGCCCCTGCGTCGCCTCGGAGTGATTGCCGGCCGCTCCCGCCTGGCCGTGCGGGCCAAGGCCAGGCCGGGCGATGCCGGCTGTGAGGACTGCGGTCAATGCATGACCGGCTGTCCCTACGGGCATATTTTTTGCAGTGCGATCTGGGTCGAGGAATGGAAAAAATCCCGGCGGAATTTCCAGTATCAGCCGCGCGTGCTGGTCGAGAAGATCACGGAGAATGGCAACACCGTGAAGGTGATTGCACGCGATGCCGATACCGGTGCACCGCTGAGTTTTTCCGGAGCTCGCGCCTATGTGGCGGCAGGGGTCGTCGCGACCACGAAGATCCTGCTGCACTCCTTGCAGGCTTATGACCGCCCGGTTGACATCCGCGACAGCCAGTACTTCCTCGCGCCATGGTTTTATCCGGCCGGCGGAGGCAAGGGCGCGGGGCGCGAGTTCAACACGCTGGCCCAGGCCTTTTTGGAAATCATGGACCCGGCTACCAGCCCCTATGCGGTTCACACCCAGATTTACGACACCAACTTTCTCGTCGAGCAGGCGCTCGCCGGCATGTTCTTTAACGTCGTGCCGCGTTCCGTCATTCGCGCCTTCTCCAGCCGTCTGATCATCATGCAGGGCTTCATCCACTCGGCGCATTCGTCCACGTTGCGTCTGGAGGTGAAGCCGCCCCGGGATGGCGAACTCCCCCTGGCCACCATGTCGGCCCAGGTGAATCCCGAGGCGAAAAAAGTTTTCCGCCGGGTCCTGCTGAAACTCCTGCGCATTGCCCCGGCCTTGCGCGCCATCCCCGGCCTGCCCGCCGCGCATCTGGCCAAGCCGGGCCGCAGTTTCCATTGCGGCGGTTCCCTGCCGATGCGCGCCAATCCCGGCGAACTCGAGGCCGATTTGCTGGGCCGCGTCTCGGGCCTGGAACGCATTCACGCCGTCGATAGCACCATCTTGCCGAGCATTCCCGGCACCACCATTACCCTCGGCGTCATGGCCAATGCCCACCGCATCGGTGCTGCCGCCGCCGTTCTTCCATCATGAAAGTTTGTTTGATCACCGGTGCCCACGGCTATGTCGGCGGCGCCATTTGTACGGCCTTGACCAATGCGGGCTGGCAGCCCAAACCCATGAGCCGCTCCCCGCGCGCCGGCGAGGTTCCATTTCAGCTCGGGGATGATGTCTCCGCCGAGTCCCTCCAGGGGGTATCCGCTTTGATCCATTGCGCCTACGATTTTTCGTTCCGGGACACGTTGCCTGCCCGCCGGGTCAATGTGATCGGGACGCGCAAACTTTTCATCGCCGCCCGGGCCGCCGGCATTCGCCACATCATGTTGATCTCCTCGATGAGTGCCTTCGATGGCTGCCAGTCGAATTACGGGACGATCAAGATGGAGATGGAAGCGCTGGCCCGCGAATTCGGCGCGGCGATCGTCCGCCCCGGTCTGGTTTACGGAGCAAAGGCGGGCGGAGTTTTTGGTCAACTCGCCAAGGTTGCGGCCAAGGGCGGGCTCGTTCCCCTCATCGGAAACGGCCTGCAGGTCCAGTATCTCGTTCATCAGGAAGACCTCGGCCGCGCCATCGCCGGGTGGTGCTCGGAAGAGGTGCGTTGGCCGGCCACCCCGGTCGTCCTGGCCAACGAAGAGCCGCTCACGATGAAAGGCATCATTCAGACCTTGGCTCCTCGGAAACCATTCTTCCTGCCCATTCCCGCCGGGGCCGTTCTGGCCGGCTTGCAGTGCGCGGAAATCCTGGGATTGAAGCTCAATTTCCGCAGCGATAGCCTGGTGGGGTTGCTGCACCCCAATCTCCAGCCGGATTTCTCCACCCAGCGCGCGCTGGGATTGAGCCCGCGTCCTTTTCCGGAAGGCCTCTAAAATGAGGGCGATTATCTCCCGCTACGAACGGCCTTTGCACATTCTGCTTTCGGCCTTGGGCTGGGTGGCTTTGGCCGTAGTGATGATCTATGCGGTGGTCTTGCGCTGCCGGATTCCTCACCTGCCTATCTCCGATCCGGATACCTGGGGTTATCTCGCCCCGGCGCTTTCGTGGATCGACGGCAAGGGGTTCGTCCAGATGCATGGACGGGGGTGGCTGTATCCGGCCTTTGTGGCCCTCTGCCTCCGGCTGGGCTCGTTCCCGGCTCTCGCCGTCATTCAACAAATCCTCGGCCTGGTCTCCGGTGTGTTTTTCCTTCTCGCCTGGCAGTCATGGATCAGGCTGTTCTCTTTGGGACGCTTGGTTCGCGCGGCTTCGCTGGTGTTTGTTTCCGCCTTCCTCGCCCTCTTTCTCTGGAATCCCCAGACCATCCTTTTCGAGGTCCAGATTCGGCCGGAGTCGATCATGAACATCATCGTCTTCGCCCAGTTATATTGCGTGCTCCAATACGTGCATGCCCGCTGGCGCGGAGGCTCGGCCCGCGCCGCCATGCTCTGGGGTGCGGCGGGCATTGTCCTCGCCTATGCGGCGTTTGAGCTTAAGCCCAGTTGGGCTTTGGCCGTCCCCATCACCTGTCTGCCCATGGCCCTGGGCATGATCAAACGCTGGCGTCCCTATATTCCCGGTTTCGCTTCCGTGGCTCTCGGAATCGTCTTGATGGTTATACTGCTTTGGCTGCCCAAAAAGGCGTTCTTCCGCACCGATATTGCCTCCCAGACGTTTCTTCCGATGGTTCTGTTTGCGCTGCATGCGGATTTGATCAATGCCGATATGCATCAGCACTTCCCCGTGGTTACCGATAAGGACCGGGAATTCATGACCATCTTCGATCAGGAGTTGGCCAACGCCAAAAATCGCGATCACAACTACGAACTCCTTGGCTTTGATCCCGACTACCTCATGTTCGGCTCGTCGTTCTTTTATACCGTCAAAGCCTACTCCGGCGGCACCAACGAGAGCTTCGCCCAATTTTGTAAAAAGGCCTATCTCGGCACGGTCCGGCATAATCCGGCCGGGATCATGCGCAAGATTGGCAACCAGTTCTCCAGCTTCATTTTCATGAAGGAATCCACCATCCTGCGGCAGCGCATCGACTGGCAAAAGGCCTGGAACTCCTCGGTGCCCTCCATCCCATCCGAGGCCACGAGCTTCTTCCAGGGCCCGGCCGGCACCGGTCTGGCTTCCTACCTGGAAGCCTCCCAACCGCTCATGAAAGTTCCCCATGAGGTCAAAGCCCCCTCCTACCTGCGCGATTTTGCCAAGCGCCTCACGAATAGCCTCCTGTTTTGGGAGATCCTTTTCCTGGTGGCTTTGGTGGCCAGCTTTTTTTGGTCTCCTTTGCACGGCTGCCGTCTGGCTGGCGTCATGGCGCTCCTCCTTTATGGCGCGCCCTTCGGCAACGCCTTCACGGTTTCCATCATCCACGCCCTCGATATTTCCCGTTACCGCTACAGCTACGGCCCGCCTTTGTTGCTCGCCATGGCCGCGCTGATCGTATTTACACTGTTGGTGGCGGGTCTGGCCGCAACGGTCGCAGTTCGCCGGTTCACCAATCCAAAAAATCCATGAACCCCTTCCTCGAGCACCTGCACCTCTTCATTCTGGCGGGCGGCAGCGGTGAACGATTTTGGCCGCTCAGCCGGGCCCAGACTCCCAAGCATCTGCTGAAACTCCTCAGCGACCGTACTCTGCTGGAGACCACGGTTCGCCGGGTGGAGGGCCTCATCCCGTGGGAGCGGGTCTTCGTTCTGACCAATACCGCCCAATGCGATGCCGTTCGGGCCGAGCTCCCTTTTCTTCCTCAGGAAAACATCCTCGCCGAGCCGGCGAAGCGCGACACCGCTCCCGCCTGCGCTCTCGCCTCGGGCTTTGCCCGCGTGCGTGATCCCCTGGCTCTCTGCGCGCTCCTGCCCGCGGATGCCATGATCCACAACATTCCCGCCTTTCAGCGCCAGCTTGTCGACGCGGTCGGGGTGGCGGCTTCGCGCAATACCCTGGTCACCTTTGCCATCCCGCCCACCTATCCGGCCACCGGCTTTGGCTACCTCCACCTCGGCGAACCCATCGACGGCGCTTGCCGCGTGCTGCGCTTTGTCGAAAAACCCGATCTCCCTTCCGCCACCACCTACCTGCATAGCGGCCAATACGCCTGGAATGCCGGCATGTTCATCTGGCGCGCCGAAGTTTTTTACCAGGAAACCCGGCGTCTGGCCCCCCCGCTCGCCGATTTCATGGCGGAATTCCCCACCGGCGACCCCTCCTCCTACCTGGCGGAGAAATTTGAAAGTCTGCCCAAGATCTCCGTGGACTACGCCATCATGGAGAAGGCCTCCGAAGTTCAAGCTATCAAGGCCCAATTCGACTGGGATGACGTCGGTTCATGGACCGCTCTGCCTGAGCATCTCGGCAACGACGGCGATGGCAATACCATCCGCGGCGAAGTCGTGCAGATCGGCTCTAAAAACAACGTTGTGGTAGCCAATGGCCGTCTCGTCGCGCTTTATGGCGTAGAAAATCTCATCGTCATCGAAACGCCGGACGCACTTCTGGTCTGTCATCGCGATGCCGCGCAGGACATCAAGAAACTCCAGGCTCTTCTCCCAAAAAGAGTCTGCTAGCGCTGGCTAGCTTTTCGCCGCCGGAGTCGGCTTTTTGGCGGCGTCCGGCTTGGGGGCCGGCGGTGCTTCCTTGGCCAGGTTCAAAGCCTTGACCCCTTCGGGCAACAGCAGTTCACACAGCTGGTTTTTCAACACTTGGTGAGGTGTGGGATTGCCGAAGACCACCCGCACCATCTGCTCGCCCGATTTGCTGCCCTTGATGTCCGCGATGGATTCCACCCGGGCGATGCGGGTGACATTCAGCCCCGGCATCCGCACGGGCATGTTCGTGTTGGTGCTCAGTGCGGCGGCTGATTCCTTCGTCATCGGAATGTTTGCGCTCATTTCACTAAGATCGGCCACGGTGACCACAAGATCGCCTTCCCCCGCCTTTTCGCCTTTGGTACGCGCCACATCGATCACCGTTCCCTTGATCGTGGTCCGGAAAAACCGCTTTTCCAGAGCCTTCTCGGCCTGCAGAAGTTCCAGCTTGGCTAGTTCATTGAACATTTTCGCCTGTTCCAGCCGACCCCTTGAAGCTTTTGCCTGTCCTTCGCTTTGTTGCACCTGGTTTTGGCTCACCTGTCGGCGGCGAAATCGTTCCCGCATTTCATAGAGTCCGGCGGTTTTCTCCATCAGATCGCCCTCGGCGATCTCCAACTGTCCCTTATTATCGGCCTTCAACTTGGCCATGTTGTAGGAGTGCAGTTGTTTGTCGTGATCGAGTTTGGCGAGGATCTGGTTGGGTGTCACCTCGTCGCCGATCGCCACGCCGACACTGTCCAGAACGCCGCCCTCCTTTGCCCGCAAAGCTTCCATCGTCGCCGGTTGGATCTCCTTCAGGGCAAAAATATTCTGCGCGCAGAGGGGGGCCGCTGCGTGGACGGTCAAAAGCGTAGTCAGGAGGAGATTACGAAACGTCACGGTGACAGATTTTGACCAAATTCAAGCCGCCGTCAAGAGACGGCTGATGGCTCAGGGCCCGGACCAAGCCGCTTGATGCGGGCTGGACGGGTTACTTTTGGCTGACCTGAGTCTGGATCTTTTCCAGTCTTCCCAGCATTTCGCAGTTCAGATGATCGAGCTTTTCATGCAGGTGGGCGATTTCCAGTTCGGCCTTCAGGTTCACATCGTACTCAATGTCCGCACGCACGCGCTCTTTGGCCGCCTGCCGGTTTTGGCTCAAGAGCACGAAGACTGACAGGAAAATGGCCTCCAGTGAGACTGTGAGCGTCAGGAAGCCGAAAGGAAAGGGGTCGAAGTGCGGAAGGCCCGGGACCGAATTGATGGTCAGCCAGGCGCCAAACCAAACGACATGCATGAGAAGAAAGGGGATGCTGCCCGAGAAGGCGGCGATGCCATCAGCGGCTTTCTGGACCACAGTGCGATGGTCCTCCACCTCTTCGTTGACGTTGCGCGTGGCCGTATGCCGCAGCTGCTCCGAGGTCGTGCGCAGCCGCCGGCCCATGGCCGCCAGCATGTGCATCGCGGCGTGGGGGCGGGCCGCCAGAAATTTTTCCAGGTTGCCGTGCTTGAGGCGGTACGCCTCGGTCGCCTCGACCGCCACGACGGAGGCGCTGCGGCTGCCGCCTTCGAGAAAGGCGAGTTCACCGAAGAAATCACCCTTCTCCGCATTTTCCAGGACGATGCGTTCGCCGGTATCGTTTTTGAAGAAGACCTCCACTGCCCCCGAGCCGATGATGTACATGGCATCGCCGGGATCGCCGATGTGGAAGATGGGGTCGCCCGCCTTGTAGTTGACCAGTTCCAATTGCGCCGCCAGTTCCTCCCGCTCGGTTTGCTCGAGCAGGGCAAAAATGGGGATTTCCTTGAGCATTTCGGCTTCCGGGCACATGGCTTTAATTTGCAGACTTTTTGACGTCCTTCCAAGAAGTGTTTAGGGAAGGACTTCCTGGCGGTTGTTGAGCAGCGAATCGAGGTGGGCTCGTTTTTCCCCCAGAAGTCGGCTTTCCGCCGCCTCCAGCACTTCACTCAGATCCCGGGCCTCGTCCAGCCGGGCCACGCTTACATAGTCCGCTCCGGCGGCGTAAAGCTCAGCCACGTCTCCGAGGATGTCCGCCACCGCGATGATCTTAGCGGTGGGATTCAGCTCTCGGAGGTGCCGCACCAGCTTGGCGTTGGTTGTTCCCTTCAGCAGCGAATCCGGAATCGTGCAGACTAGCACCTCGGCCTTGCCCACGCCCGCATGCAGCAACGTCTCCGGTTGGCTGATGTCACCATACAGCACTTTGATTCCGCGCTCTCGCAGGGTCGCATGGACCTGTGGGTTAAAGTCCACCACGGCCACATCATCCAGCAGCGATTGATTGTTCCTCCGCAACTCCTCCAGCAACGAACTCGCCGTGCGGAAAAACCCCACCAGCAAAATGCGTGCTCCGTGGCCGGATGCGGCATCGACCGGTTTTTCATCCGAGTCCAAATCACGCAGTCCCAGGCGTTTGAGTCCCGGCATCGTGAGACGGATCAGCCGGTCCGATTTCATGATGGCAAAGGTGCTTAGGGTCGCCAGCACCACGAAGGCGAACGAGACCAGCCCCTTGCTGTCGGCCGACACATGTTTGTCCTCCAGGCCCAGCGCCAGAACCACCAGGGAAAACTCGCTGATCTGGCTCAGATTGATCGCCGGCAGCAGACTCGCTCGCAGGCCTTGCTTGAGGAAGTACAGCGGCACAAAGGTCAGGATCAACCGGCTTACGATGACAAAGACCACAAAAACTCCCGCCCATAATAGAAGGGGACCTGTCGGAATCGGGATGGTCATGCCCAGCCCCACAAAGAACAGCGTCACGAAAAAGTCTCGCAGACTCGTCACCTTGGCCGTCACATCCAATGCGTAAGGAAACGTGGACAGCGACACTCCCGCGATCAGCGCACCCATTTCTCGCGAGAGGTGTAGATACGCCGCGAACTCAGCCACCAGGAAGCACCAGGCGATGGCTCCCACCAGGACGAGTTCGGGCAAACGGGCCACGCTACGAAAGAGCGGCGGCAAAAGAAACCGGCTCACCATCAGCGCCGCCGCCACGAGGATGATCACGCGAACGAAGGAAACCAGCAGGGAGCCAATCTCCAGATTGTCGAGGCTGGGCTGCACCGCCAGGAAAAGGATGACGAATAAGTCCTGCAGCACCAGCAAGCCCAGCGTCACCCGGCCCGGCAGCGTGTCCAGCTCCCGTTTGTCGTAGAGCAGCTTGACGATGATGACCGTGCTGCTTAGCGCGGCTGCGATGCCCAGATACAAGGCATCCCACTTGCCGCCTGTCAGCGGAAAGCCCAGCGTCCAGAAAAACGCAACGCCCAACAGGCAGCCCACCACGATTTGCGAGGCTGCCGTCACCAGGATGGTGCTGCCGGCACTGACGATCTTTTTGAGATCGATCTCCAGCCCGATCATAAACAGCAGGAAGAGCAGGCCCAGTTCGGAAATGGTGGCGACCGATTCCTCGTCATGCACCCAGCCGAATCCTGATGGTCCCAGCGCAAAGCCGCCGATCAGATAGGCCAGAATGATCGGTTGGCGGAGAAATTGCGCCACGACCCCCAAACCCCAGGCGGCTATGATACAAAGGGCGATGTCCTGAATCAGTTGATGCATGGGCCAATCGTTTTCTAGAAGAGAGCTGACCCCTGCGCAACCTGCATTTCGCCGGTAATTTTTCCTGCGGATGGCTGGGTTTTGGGTTATATTCAATCGTCGTCCGTGGACCCCCAACCCTTTCCGCCATGAAACCGACCCCTGAATACCAGCAACTCACCGACAGCCTGTTTGTCTGGAGTGACTACAACCCCGAGTGCAAGACCGACTGTTCCAGCGCGGCTTTGTTAACCCCCGAAGGCTTTGTCCTGATCGATCCGATTCGCCTGGAGGAACAGGCCATCGGGCGCCTGGCCGGGCATGGTCGCATCACGGCAATTCTGCTGACCAGTGGCAATCACCTGCGCAGCTCCCTGTATGAAAAGGAACGCCTGGACGTGCCAATTTACGCGCCCCAAGGGGCAAAAGGTGAGGTTTCGGCCGACTACTGGGTCAAGGACGGGGAAGTCCTTTTTCAAACGTTAAAAGCCATCGAACTCCCCGGGGGTGCGCCGGGCGAAACGGCTTACCTGGCGCCCGGAGTGCTCTTTCTGGGCGATGCCATCATTCATCTGGATGGGATGCAGGTGCTTCCCGATAAATATTGTGGGAATGCCCGGTTGTTGAAGGAGTCGTTGAACGTTTTGCCCACCCTGGATTTCCAGATTGTTTGCTTCGCTCATGGCCTTCCCTTGGTCGAGAGGGCGAAGGAAAAACTGGCTGCCCTGCTCGGAGAAAAGACGCTCGCCTGATTAAAAGACGACGATGGATTTTATCGGCACCGGGGCCAGCAAAGGCGCTCCGTGCAGGAAGGACAGCTCGACCAAAAACTGTGCCTGGACCACGACTCCCCCGGCTTTCTCCACCAGTTTGATGGCGGCCGCCGCGGTCCCGCCGGTGGCCAGCAGATCGTCAATCAATGACACACGCTCGCCGGGAGCGAAGGCATCGGTATGCACCTCGATCTCCGCTTCGCCGTATTCCAGCTTGTAGGAAAGGCTTTCGGTTTTCCACGGGAGTTTGCCTTTCTTGCGGATGGGCACAAAACCCAGGCCCAGGCGGTCGGCCACCGTCGCGCCAAACAAAAACCCCCGTGCGTCGATGCCCGCGATTTTCTGGATATTCTGGCCTTCGCAGGCCGCCACAAACTCGTCGATCGCTTGGCGGAAAAGCGAGCCATCCGACAGCACGGGCGTGATATCTTTGAAGACGATTCCCGGTTTGGGAAAGTCCGGCACGTCGCGCAGGGCGGCGCGTAGGCGATCACGGGTGTCCATCAATTGCCGAAGGAAATTTCCACCGCGCGCGCGGTCTGCACCATCTGCCCCTCGGGGTCGACCCGCTTGAGGCGATGGACGGCATGAGAGATCGGCACGTCGAGCACCTGATAGTTCTGATAGCTGACCATGGTGCCAAATCTTTCCTCCTGGATTAATTGCACCGCCTTGACTCCGAATCGCGTGCCGAGGATGCGATCGAGTGACGTCGGTGCTCCTCCCCGTTGGAGATGGCCCAGGATACAGGTGCGCACTTCCTTGTCCGTTCGTTCCGCCACAGCCGCACCCACCTGTTCGCCGATGCCGCCGAGCCGGTGTTCGCCGCTCGCCGTGGAATGCCGCGATTGTTTGCCATCTTTTGAATAAGCGCCCTCGGCCACGACGATCATCGTGCTCTTGGCGCCTTCTTTCTCCCGGCGCAGCACTTCCGCCGCCACTTTTTCGTAATCGAAGGGGATCTCGGGAATGAGGATGATATCCGCTCCGCCGGCCAGTCCGCCGTAGAGGGCGATCCAGCCCGCATGGCGGCCCATGACCTCAAGCACCATTACGCGCTTGTGGCTGGTGGCGGTCGTATGCAGTCGGTCCAAGGCATCCGCCACGCAGGCGACTGCGGAGTCGAAGCCGAAAGTCATCGCGGTGGCTTCGAGATCATTGTCGATGGTTTTGGGCACGCCGATCACCGGTATCCCGTTTTCCGAAAGCTGCAGCGCGGTTGAAAGCGAGCCATCTCCGCCGATGGCGATAAGCGCACTCAAGCCGAGGTCATGAAAAGTTTGTTTCGCCTTGTCGATGATGTCTTGGGCGATCATGGCTCTGCTCCCGGAGCCCACTTTTGCCACGAAATGGCCGCGGTTGGTCGTGCCCAGGATGGTGCCGCCCAGGTGCATGATGCCTGACGTCGTTTTACGATCCAGGTTCATGTAGTTGCCCGGCGGCAACAGGCCCTCGTAACCGTCGATAAATCCCAAAACCTCCCAGCCTAGTGTGTCGGAAGCCCGGCAGATGCCGCGGATAACCGCGTTAAGCCCCGGACAATCTCCCCCGCTTGTCAGTACCCCGATCTTCTTTTTTGCCATGGATCAAAGCGCCTGGCTTTTCTTCACCTTGCGACCCTCGGCCGCCCATTTTTCGTAGAGACTCCAGCCCTGGCGGTTGAGAGCGGCGCCTTCTCCGAAACGATCGTGCGAGCCGAGCAGGACGATGATGATGCGTCGGGGGGTCACAAACACCGTTTCGCCTTCCCGTTTGACCTCGGGTTTTCGTTCGGAGGAAAGGATCAGACACTCGCCGGCCTTGGAGGTTCGGCCGGTCTTGACGCCGTCAATATCGTCCACGCCCAGCAACTCATTGGTGTTCCGCAATTCGTATGGCATGTCCACTCCGCCGCGGAAAATGTGGATGGTGCGCGTTTTCTGCGAAACGAAAAACGGAAAATCGGCCTCGCTGTACGCGTACTTGGTCAGCCGGGCGATGTCCGTTGCGGTGGAGGAGGGGAGGGTGGAGTCCGAGGTATTGTCGATGCCGGAAGGGTTGAGAAACAGGGTGCGTTTCATCCCCAGGGTGCGGGCCAGGGCATTCATGTGGGTCACAAAATTGTCGATCGGAGCCAGGCCTTGGGCATTGGGCAGGCGCGCGCCGACATGCTGGGCCAGGACCGTGGCGGCCACGTTGTCCGACGCCATCAGCGCGGAATAGAGCAGGTCCCGCAGGCTGACGTTATCGCCTTCCATCAATCCTACGGGATTGACCCCGCCCGCGTTCAAGGCCTGGGCCGTGACGGTAGCCTGCTGGCCGAGATCGCCCTTGTTGATTTGTGCCCAGTCCAGCACCACCATGGCCGTGGCCACTTTAGTCAGGCTTGCGACCTGCACCTTTTCATTGGCATCCTTGGAGCCAAGAACCTGGCCGGTTTGGTTGTCGACGATGACGAAGCTGCCCGCGGCAAAAGTGGACGCGGCTGCGGCAATCAATAGGCCGAGCGTTTGGAACCATGGGACTCTCATAGGCAGCTTCACCGCGGAAGAGTACCCTCCGTCATCGGGAGTTCAACTAGGAATTCGCTTACTTCTGAAACCACGAGACCCCCGTTTCCGCCGCGGCGGCAGAGAGCGCGTTGGGATCGTTCACCAGATTCTGGCGCGTCACGATCTGGACGTGGCCGTCGCAGAAAAGCACAAGGGTCTCGGCTTTGGGGCTTTTCGGCTTCCCTCCGAGACGGAAGACCACGTCTTCCGGCCCGATATTGGGAACAAAGCCCTCGACTTCCGTCATGAAGACGACATTGGCCGGATAGTTGATCTCGTAAATTCGAAAACTGCGGGTGCCTTCCACCGGCTGCAGGAACTTATTCATCCCATAGTTGAAATAGAACACATTGCCGTCCCAGACCTTCACCGGTTTGGTGGAGGGATCGATCCAGAGCGAGGGTTCGCCCGGCCGTGGGCGCTGTCCGGGCGGGAGTTCGGCCAGCGGAGTTTGGGAAATGTAGGGCGGCAGCGCGTTGTACCACGCATTCTTCTGTTCGGGAGTGACGGGATCTTTGCCGACCTCGGGAAGTTGGTTTTCGTTGTCGATCAGGTACAGGTTCAACGCGATGCCCCATTGCTGGAAGTTGCGTGAGCTGGCCACCCGGCGGGCGTCAGCTTGTTGCTTGAAGAAAATCCCGGCAACGACCACCGCCAATACGACCAGGATACCTGCGCCGATCAGGATTTCCCGCAGGGTGATTTTTCGCTCGACCGGTGAGTGATACATCATCGAGGACTTTTCAAGGTTGAGCGGACGGATTCATGGACCAGCCGGTCGGAGGAAAACCGCCACTCAAGGCCTCGGGATGTGATTTCAGATACTCGGCAAAATAATCGAATTCCGTTTTGATGCCGCTTTCGCGAATCGCCCCGGCCGGCAGTCCCAGCTTGGCCGCGATCAATCGGCCAAAATATTGGGAAGTGGTCACCGTTGCCGGATTGGCGGAGAGGTCGGTTTTTTGCAGGGGCGACAGATTCAGTTCCTTTTCCACCGTGGCGATCTGCTCTGGCGACAGGCTGAGTTGCACGATCGGAGTGGTCCACGGCAGGCTGTTGAAGACCTGGCTGGCCCGCAGTTCACCCGCCGGCCAATCGGAGCGGACGGATTGCTTGGAGTACAGGGTGACGTCGGTGCCCGGCACGGTCGAAAGCGCGGTGAGATAAATCCGCAGGATCACCTCTTCGTCCACATTCTCCGGCAGGTCGCCGAGTTTGGCGTCCGCTTCGGTGATGGGTTTGGCAAAGGGCTTGAGCGCCTCGGTGATGGCCTTGTCCGCCTGGGCCGTATTGGCCGTCATGGGCAAAAGTTGATGCCTTAGCACCTTCCAGCCGTCTCCTTCACGTTTAAGATCGAGGCGGGCCAGGGCAAAACCGCCGTTATTGCGCAAAATGTTCAGCGACACCGGGGGTTTCCAGTCGAAGAAGCCGCTGGTCGTCCAGACGTCCTTCTCCTTACCGCCGTAAATGCGATGGGCGAGAATTGCGGAAACCTTCAGTTCCCGCAGTTTTTGCAGGAAGGCCTCCGGCGGCGTTTTGGGTGACTCGAACTTCATCCAGCTCAGCAAGGTGAGGCTGCCTTCCGGGCGATCACCCAGGGCCGCCAGGGTCTTCGTATAGTCACGCACCGGCCGGACATCGCTCGGGGTGGTACCAAACTGGGTCGGGAAACGATCTGGATACTCGCCGGGACTGGCCTCGCCGTAAAAATTCGCCAGCAGATAAACTGGAATCTTGCCGGCCTCCAGCTTGGCCCCAAACGACGTTCCCAAGGTGGCCGGTTCTCCCGCCGCGTTTTGAAAGGGATTCAGGACCTTGGCTTTGAGCTTGGACAGGGCCTGCGGCGACACGGCGTTGTCGAGGTTGCTCAGAAAGATGGCGTCGTAACCGGCGTCGTTGAAAAACGTCACCATGTTCTCGGACCTGGTCACATGGGAGGCGAAGGAACCTTCCAGGCTGTCACCCAGATCCACCAGCAACACGCTGGCACCGGTCTTTTTCGCCTCGTTCCGCACCTGCTGGATGTAGCCCGCCAGGTATTGATAGTGCTGCAGGGGCGCAATGGATTGCAGCGATAGCGGATACACGTTTCCCCGCATGCGTCCGGTGTGGAGAATGATGATGTCCGGGCTTTCTTCCGCGGGTTTGGAACAGGCCGGGAGAAACAAAGCGACGGCCAGGATGGGGCACAGATGGCGCAAATACCATGTACTCACAGAACGAACGAAAACCCTCCACATGCCCTCATGATGTGCCATGCCCAACGTATGCGACCAATATCTCTATGTGACAAGTCTGTAACTTCTGCTTCGCGCCTTCGTTGAGTCCGTCCTGATATTCGGGTACTCTTTCCGCAATGCCGATCTACGAGTTCTACTCCCCGGACACGAACCGGATTTATAGCTTCTTCGCCCGCAGTCTAGCCCAGGGCCGTGCCGTTCCGCGTTGTCCGGATCACCCCACCGCCCGTATGGAACGCATGCTTTCCCGTTTCGCCGTCACCGGCCAGGCGAAGGATCGCGAGCAGGCCCCGATCGAGGCGAATGACCCCCGCATGGAACGGGTGATGATGGAGATGGAACATGAGATGTCCTCCTTGAGCGAAGATAACCCCGATCCCCGCGCCCTCGGTCGGCTCATGCGCAAGATGACCGATGCCACGGGCCAGCCACTCCCTCCCGCCATGCAGCAGATGCTCGCCCGCCTGGAAAAAGGCGAAGATCCCGAAAAGCTTGAGCAGGAATACGGCGAAGCCATGCAAAACATGGAGCAACAATTTGGGGCCGAAAACGAAGTCGAGAAATCCGGCCCGGTGGCCCGTCCCAAACCGCCGGTGCGCGATCCGGCGCTCTATGAGATGAGCGACTACCTTTAAAGCCCGGCCAGCCGCCGCGCTGAACCGAGTGTGTCAATTTCGGCCGGAGTTTTGTCCCGCCGGATGGCCTTGATGCGTGGAAAACGCAGGGCCAGCCCGCTATTGTGGCGCGGGCTCGGTTGGATCGAGTCAAACGCGATTTCGAGCACGACCCGCGGCTCCACCTCCAGGCGGTTGCCGCGGCGGGACCGCTCCAGCTTGAGGAATTCCTCCGTAAGCTCTGCGATCTCAATGTCGGTCAGTCCGGAATAAGCCTTCCCAATGGTGAGAAGTTCTCCACCCGCCTCACCACGCACCGCAAAGGTGTAGTCACTCAGCACTTTACTGCGGCGGCCATGGCCGTACTCGGCGGCGACCACCACCACATCGAGGGTGGCAAATTCCTTTTTGTATTTGATCCAGGCGAGGCCACGCCGGCCAGGCAAATACAGGCTCGCCGGGTCCTTCGCCATCAGCCCTTCGTTATTTCGTTGGCGGGCCGCGCCGAAGGCGGCCTCGATGTCTTCCGGCCCGGAAGCCGTGACCACCGGTGCGATACGCAGGGGAGGGGGCAGGTTCAATCTCACCAGCAAGGCCCGTCTTTCCCGCAGCGAAGCCCTCAGGAGCGATTTTTCATCCAGCGCCAGCAGGTCAAAGGCCACATACCCGACGGGGATTTGTTCGCCCAAAAACAAATCCGCATCGCGGCGGCCCAGGCGTTTTTGCAGTTCGAAAAAACTCAGAGCCCGGTCGCCTTCCCAAGCCAGAATTTCCCCGTCAAAAACAGCCTTCCTTTGCAGGCGGGCAAAGGCCGTCACAATCTCTGGAAAGCTGGCCGTAATGCGTTTCAGATCGCGGGAATAGATTTCCACCCGCTCCGGGGAGCAATGGATTTGGGCGCGGATGCCGTCGAGTTTGTCCTCGATCCAGACCGATCCTCCGGCGCCCAATCGCTCCCAAATCGCTGTCGCATCCGGTTCAGGCGAGGCCAGCATGCATTTGATCGGTTGAAAAAAGACCAGTCCGGCTTCGTCGAGTTTGTGATGGCGGGCCAGTAGCGCGGCTCGTCCGATATCCCCCAAAAGCATGTTCGCCTCCCGAAACTCGCCGGGATCAGCTTCAAACGCCCAAGCCGTCGCTTCTTCGACCAGTCCTTCCTTCAAGCCGATCCGCAGATCGCCGGTCAGGATGCGGACCAGATATCCCGCCGCCAGCGCCGGCATCCGGCTCAGCGTTTTTTCGAGAATGGCCGCCTTGAGATGCGGCCCCCTGGCTGCCCGCATGCTTGCAAAAATTTCGGAGACTTCCTTCAGCGAAAGCGCCTCAGCACCTGCCCGGCCGCCCATGGCCTCGGTCGTGGTCAGCCCCGAGTCGTTGTGCCGGCGACTGATGCTCTTGAGTTCCGCTTCCGGCAGCCCGCTCGCGGCACTGAGCGCACGCCGAATCACGGCGGAGCCGGCATTGATCGGCGCATCATCGCTCTGGGCAAATGCCCTCCCGCCCAACCAGACTACCGCCCGGCCGAGATCCTCATCATCCAGCCCCTGCAAATATTCCCCTAGGAGGCGGATTTTCTCCAGCTTCCCGGTTGTGCTCCGAATCGCCTCCGCCACCAGACAGAAGGCATTGAATCCTTCATTCACCAACTCGACGGATGGGACAAAAGCCTTCGCAGAGGCGGGGAGAGCCATGGCAAACTCCAGTTGATTTACTCCCGTGAGCGCCCACGCCTCGATCCCGCGCGCCCGCAGGTCACGCGCAAATTCCTGCGCAAAACCATGCAACGTCAGCACCCGCTTCGGCTTCACCTCCTCGACGTGGCGAATCAGATCGTTGTAGTCCGCATGGTCCGAAAGCGGGAAAGCCTCATCGACGCCCAGCCGGTGTTTGGCCGAGCCGTCCATCGCCCAGCCTGTCAGCACCGCCACCCGGCGATGTTTGATTTTTTTCATGGCCCGTGAACCATTAAAACTCGGTGGGCAAATGATCACACCCTCGGCCTTCTCATCGAGAATGGCGTAGGGCGGAAACACGACCCCGAATTCCTCATAAACCCTGGCGATCTTGGCGATGCTCGGATGCAGCACGAGGGGCAGCTCCGCATCGCGTAGCTCCGCCAGGATTTCCTGCGCCTTGCCCAGCGCGTATCCGAGCAGGATCGGCGTCTCACCGTCCTCGATTGCCTCCAGACAAAACTTCACCACCATCGCGATGGTCTCCTCTGCCGGCGGAAAGTGATAGCGCGGCAGACCATAGGTCGTTTCCATGACGAGCGTTTCCGCTTCGATGGCCTCCACCGATTCGGACGAGACCCCCTTGCGTCGCTTGAAATCACCGGTGTAAAGCAGCGAACCCTCGGGAGCTTCCAGATACAGTTGGGCCGATCCCAACACATGTCCGGCGGGGAAAAGAGTGACCGCATATCCCTCGAAGGCCCTCCTTTCGTGGAAATTAAGGACCTCTAGCTGGCCCAGGTCCCCGCCCATCCGTGTCTCCATCAACCGCGCCGTCGCCGGCGTGCACAGGGTGTGCCGATGCCGGCCCGTATGATCGCTATGCGCATGGGAAACAAACGCAAAGTCGCGCGGGTCCTGCGGATCAAGCCACAGTCCGTATCGCGGCAGGAACACGCCGCGATCATGGACGACTTCGATCATCTCCGCTGCGGATAGGCCGGCTTGAGATAGGCCGAAAGCCAAAACGCCAGCCCGATCACGATCAGGAAAAACGAGAGGAACTGGCCGCGCGTGAACGGACCCGTGAGCGGCGCATCGGGCTCGCGGAAGAGCTCGCTAATGCTTCGCAGGATGGCGTACCCGATAAAAAAGGCGCCGGTGAGGATGCCATTGCGCAGTTTGAATTTGGTCCGCAGCACCCACAGGATTGCAAAAAGCAGCGCCCCCTCCAGGAACGCCTCGTAAAATTGGGAGGGATGCCGCACGGAAAGAACCCCCGCCAGCTTGTCCCGCAGGGCCGGCGAGTGTCCGACGTTCTCGATGATCACCGGCACATTCGTCCAATCAGGATTAATGGCGTACGCCTCCTGGATGGCCTGCTGGACCATTTCCGGCCGGGTGCTCGGTTCCAGCAATTCCTTGGGAAATTGCATGCCCCAGGAAACGCTGGTGACGCGGCCGTAGAGTTCGCCGTTGATGAAGTTGGCCAACCGGCCGAGGAGAAGCCCCAACGGGGCCGCCACCACCAGGTTGTCTCCGATATTTCTCCAGGCCACCTTGTGACGCTTGGAGTACCAGAGCGTGTAAAGCATCAGTCCGATGATGCCTCCATGCGCGGACATGCCCCCGTCCCACACGCGGATGATCACGAGCGGGTTGGTCAGAAAGTTGGAGAGATCATAGAAGAGCATGTAGCCAAGGCGGCCGCCCAGCAGCACGCCGAAGATGGCTCCGCCGATGATGAAGTCCGAAACCCGGTCCACCGGGATATCGCAGAAGCCGCGGCGCGACAGGTCCCGCACCACGAGGATGCCGAGAAGGAATGCGAGGACATAGGCGAGGCCATACCAGCGCACGCCGAAGTTCTCGTTGAAGCGGAGGAGAAAGGGACTGAGATCGTGGACGTAGTAGGCGAGCATCGGAGCAGGGACTTTCACTGTTGCACTTTCCAGGCTCAACTCAAATTGTCCTGATTGACAGAAGGGGAGCAAAGCGCTTTATCTGTCCGGCGTGAAAGCACCCCTCTTTATCGTCGGAGCGGCCGGAGCCGTTTTCTTGACCGCATGCACCACGACGACGCTGGAGAATCGGCGCGATCTCTATTGTCCCAAGAATTACTTCGCCAACGGACCGTATACCCGTGGCGTCGAGTATAAGAGGACGGTGGTGAAGGAAACAACCGTCACGACCACCGACTACAAAAACGTCGTCAAACCGAGCCGCTAAGGCGGCCGGCTTATTCCATCTGCATTTGGGGCGCCATGGCGGCGCCGTTGGTCGCGTTCTGGACGCTTTCCTTGGGCGGAGCCGGAGGGGCCATCTTTTCAACCACAGTGGCCAGTGAAGGGTCGGCTTTGACGATGGCGGCGGTCATGGTCTTGCGATATTCCTCCGCTGCGGCCTGACGGGCGTCCGGGCTGGTGGCCTCCTGCTTTTTCTTTTCGGCCGCCTGAACAGCCGGGTCGTTTTTCGCCGTCTCCCGGGCCGCCATGTATTGCTGGCGCTCCGCATCAGTCAGACTGGCCAGGCCGGTGGGCCCTCCGCCCCCCTTGGGTCCATGCCAGCCCTTGCCTTTACCGTCGGCTTTCGGCCCCCCGTCGCCGAGCTTGGCTGCATTGGACGGAGCATCCATTTCCGCGCCGCCGGCAACCTCGTTTTTCTTGGGCCCCTTGCCGGGAGGGACGAAATTCTTTTTGACGATGTTCGCCAGGTCGGGATCAAGCTCGATCATCTTGTCGCGCACCGCCTTGAAGAAGTCGCGGTTCGCTTTGTCGGCGGTTTTGCGCAGTTCCTGCAGGGCCGGATCTTGCATGGCCTTTTCACGGGCGGCCTCGAAGCGCTGCCGGTTCTCCGGGGAGAGATTTTCCAGAAAACGCTCCCTCGTTTTGTCGCGCATGCCCCCTTCGCCCCCATACATGCCTCCCTTGGCCTTTGGTCCCTTGTCGGCTTCTTCTCCAGCCCGCGCCGGGATGCCCGACCAGGTGCAAAGGAGGGCGGTAAACGAAAAGGCAAGAATCTGGTTTTTCATGATGACTTGGATGCAACCCCACCTTGGCGGCGAAGTTGCGGGGATTTCAGACCAGCATAGGGGCCGGCGCGCGATAAATCGAGCGTCCTCGGACGAATGTCTCCACCACGGCCGAGGGCTGGCCCCGGTAAACGAGGAGGGTCACGACATCCTCCACCGTCAGGCTGGCATGGGGATTGGTCTTGCGCCCATAGGGTGTGATGGAAGCCAGATCGAGCACCACAAAATCCGCCTCCTTCCCGATCTCAAAGGAGCCGACTAGCGATTCCTTGCCCAAGGCCCCGGCACCGCCCTGCGTAGCCAGATGGAAGGCCTCGGCTGCGCTCAGCAGAGGCACGGAGGGACTAGTCAAATGCCGGGCCGTCTGGGTATCGATGGCCGAGCGCATGACCTGCCACATGTTCAGTTCCGGGCCACCCGCCACATCCGAGCCGAGACCAATGAGAAGCCCCGCCCGGCGCAGGCGATCCATCGGCATAAGGCCGCTGGCCAGGAAAAAGTTGGAGGTCGGACAATGTGCCGCCGCCGAGCGAGTGGCCGCCAGTCGGGCGATCTCGTCATCGGAAAGGTAAATGCAGTGGCCCAGCACGGTTTTGGAACCCAACAGTCCGGCCTGATCGTAAACATCGGTGTAGCTGGCCCGTTCCGGGAAAAGCTGTTTGATCAGCGCCACTTCGTCGGTGTTCTCGGCCAGATGGGTCTGGATGTAGGCATTGTATTTGGCCGCAAGTTCTCCGGCGCGCCGCATCAGCTCCGCCGAACAGGAGACAGCGGAGCGCGGGGTGAACGCATATTCGATCCGTCCGTTGTCGCGGCCGTGCCACTTGCGGCAGAGGGCTTCGCTTTCCTCGCAGGATTGGTCGGGATTCTTCGCCAGGGACTGCCCTCCATGGCCGCCCACGTCCATCATCACCTTCCCCAGGATGAGGCGCAGACCGCTTTTCTCCGCAGCGGAGAAGGCCGCCTCGGCACTGTCTTCATAAACCGCCGCATACAACATGGCGCAGGTGGTGCCATGGCGGGCCAGATCCTCCAGAAAAGCAGGCGTTTGCGTGCGGGCCGCCGCCGCCCGGAACTGCTTCTCCAGCGGAAATGCCTGTTGTTTCAACCAGGGCGCCAACGCTTTCGCGTGTCGTGCCACCGCGGGATATTGCGGCAAATGTGCGTGAATATCCACCAATCCTGGAATCACCACCGTCTCCGGCGAATGCATCCATCGAATATCCAGTCCCGGATGCGCCGCGCGTACCGACTCATAGTCCCCACACGCCATGATGTGCCCGTTCTCCACCAGCAACGCGCCATCCCGTACACCCCGGAGCCGGCCGGATGTGGGAGAGTCGATGAGGAAGCCGCGGATTCCGAGGGGACGAGGGTCAGGCAGCATGGGACGAGAAAGGTTCCGATGGCTGGCGCAGGGGCAGATGCACTTTGAAGGCGGCTCCGTTGCCAGGCACGCTTTCTACGGAAACGCTGCCGCCGTGGGCGTGAACGATGTGCTTCACGATGGAGAGCCCGAGGCCGGTGCCGCCGGCTACGCGGGATCGATCCTTATGGACCCGGTAGAACCTTTCAAAAATGTGCGGCTGGTCTTCGTAAGGAATGCCGGGGCCGTTGTCCGCAAAGACGATTTCGATCGTGGTCGCATCGGAACGGCCGGAAATGCGGATAATCTCCTCCGACGTGCCATGACCATGACGCAAGGCGTTCTCGAGCAGGTTGGCGAAGACCTGCTCCATGCGGCGCGGATCGGCATTTGCAAGGGCGGTGTCAGCCGGCCAGTCGACTTCCACACGGGCGTGGCGTTCCGCAACGGCGGGTTCGAGATGTTCGATCACGCGGCGGAGGACCTCGCCGAGGTCCGTCCGTTGAAATTCGATCTGCGGCGACCGGTGTTCCATGCGGGAAATCGTCAGCAGATCCTCAATCAGGAGGTTCAGGCGCTGGGCGTTCTTGTGCATGGCCTGAAGCGATTTGTTGGCCATGGCGCGGTCCTCCAGTGCGCCGTCGAGCAGGGTCTCGATGTAACCGTTGATGATCGCCAGAGGCGTGCGGAATTCGTGGGAAACGTTGGCGACAAACTCCCGGCGGACCGACTCCAGGTTCTTTACTGCGCTCACATCATGGAAGACAACCACGGCGCCCAGCGGGCGGCCGCGGGTCGATTTTGGATTGAGGCCCGCGGCGTAGACCTCCAGATGCCGGACCGGCAGGCCCGCGGCGGGACTTTGCGAGATTTCGATGCGTCGGGGCTTTCCGTCCAGCAGGGTCTGGTCGATGGCCTGCTGCAATTCGTACTTCCGAAAAACCTCCATGATGGTCCGGTTGATCGGGGACTGCCGCAGATCAAACATCAGGTGAAGCGGTTCATTGACCAGACGAATACGCTGGGCCCGGTCCGTGATGAGCACGCCCTCCACCATGCTGGAGAGAATGGCGCGCAGGCTGAATTCCTCGTCGCTGATCTGTTGGTCGAGCTGCTGGAGCAGTTCGGTGATTTTGCGCACGTCGCTGGCGGTCCGTGCAAAGGCTCCGCGGCGGGGATTGAAGAGCACGGGGCGGAAGTCCCGGGCGGCCAGGCGGTGGATGGCATCGCGCAGTTGCAGCAGGGGCTCAATGAAATAGAACCAGCCGGACAATACCAGGGCCGCAACCAGGCCGAGGGCGATGATCCAGATGGTCAAGGCGTGGCGGCGACGTTGAACCGATAGCCTTCGCCGCGAATGGTTTCCAGACGTGAGGAGTGAGCCCCGAGCTTTTCACGAAGCCGCCGCATGTGAGTGTCCACCGTGCGGGTATCGATTACGTTTTGATAGCCCCAGACATCATAGAGCAGGGTTTCCCGGGACTGCGTGCGGCCGCGGCGCTCGATCAGCAGCGTCAGCAGCTTGAACTCGGTCGTGGTGAGGTCGAGGCGGGCGCCGCTCAGGCGGATCTCAAAGGCGTTTTTGTTCACCACGAATTCGTCGACTTCGATGATTTCCGGCCGGTTGCTGGAGCGCGAGCGCCGGAGCAGGCCCTGGACCCGCAAAACAAGCTCGCGAGGGCTGAAAGGTTTGGTGACGTAGTCGTCGGCCCCGATCTCCAAACCTTGGACCCGATCCGCCGTATCACTCTTGGCCGTCAGCATGAGCACCGGAATGGACTCGGTTTCCGGGTCCTTCTTCAGCGATTTGCACACGGATTTGCCATCGAGACCGGGCAGCATGAGGTCGAGCACGATGACATCGGGGCGGTTGGCTTTGGCCATTTCCAGTCCCTGAATCCCGTCATTGGCAATCAGCACAGAGAAGCCGGCTTTATTGAGGTTGTAACGCAGCAGATCCACCACATCGGCTTCGTCTTCAACAATTAAAACAGTGTCTTCCACGCACTGCGCTCATACCGAGGGCCGGGAATACTGGCAAGCCGGGAAAAAGATTCGGGCCACACGCGATATTGCTCAGAACAAAGGAAACTGAACCGCGGTGGCCCGAATATGCTGCCTTAACCAAGTGTATAGACTGCCGGGGAGGGAGGATGTTCAAAGAAAGTTAAAAAAAGTTTTCCTATTGAGAGTCGCCGGAAATAAGTGAACACTTACATGTAGGGGAAATCATGTTGCAGACAATTGGCGTACTGACGAGCGGAGGGGACTCACCGGGAATGAACCCGGCAATTCGGGCGGTTTTTCGTACCGCGATGGCCCAGGGGGTAAAGGTCGTGGGCATCAACAATGGCTATGACGGCATTTTCGACCACGCGGTGTCGGAATTCGACGAGCGTTCGCTCACGGGTATTTTGGACCGGGGCGGCACGGTATTGCAGTCCAGCCGGTGCAAAAGATTTTATACGCCCGAAGGCCGGGAAAAAGCCCTGCAACTACTCCGCGAGATGCAAATAGGTGGACTCGTCGTCATCGGGGGTGACGGCTCACTTTCCGGTGCGCTGGAGCTGCACCGTCTGGGTTTTCCCACCGTCGGCATTCCCGGCAGCATCGACAACGACCTCCATGGCACCGAGATGAGCATCGGGGCGGACACCGCGGCCAATACCATTGTGCACATGGTGGACAAGATTAACGACACGGCCCGGTCGCACCGGCGCTGTTTTCTCGTCGAGGTGATGGGCCGGAATTCCGGCTACCTCGCCTTGACCACCGCGATCAGCACGGGCGCGGAGGTGGCGGTGATTCCCGAGTTCCGGTTCAACATGGAACGCATCCTCGATCTGCTGCACTCACGGTTTGAAAAGTCGAGGGACAACAGCACCATCATTTTGGCCGAGGGTGTCTGTGACGCGGAGACCTTCATCCGGCGCATGGCCGAATGCCGGGGCGGGGACGCCCTGGTGCAGGAGATCCGCAAAACCGTCCTGGGCCACGTCCAGCGTGGCGGGGTGCCGACCCATTTCGACCGCATGCTCGCTGCACGGATGGGTGAACTGGCCGTAGTCGGCCTCCTCCAAGGCGAAAGCGGCGTTATGACCGCCCTGCGGAAAAGCCGCATGAGCCTGCTGGACCTGGAAGAAGTGATCGGCAAAAAGAAGCATCCCGCTCCAGAGCTCATTCGCCTGGCCCGCCATCTCGGCATCGAGTTCGGCGACCCGGTCGAGGTTTAAGCGGGCTCGCGAAGCTTCCGGGCTTTCACTGGGCCGGGGTTTGATCTACCGTGGGCGACTTCGATGAAAACGGATCGCATGCCGCCGGGATTCGAAGCCATTTCCAAAGCCCGCCGAAACGATCTCCCGACACGCCGCGAAGCCCTGCTTTTTTCGCTGAAGGCCGTCGTCTTCCGGCTGCGACGCAGCCTGCACAATCTCGCCGGAACCGCTCCGCGCGGGCTGGACCGTGAGCCGCTCGACCCGGCATTTGTGATGGTGGCGGAATCACGCTCCCCGCTCTATGCGGAAGTCTCGCCGGCAGAATGGGCTTTGCAGGCCGGAAAAGTGCAAAATCTCCGGCTGGCTGCCCGCATGCTCAACGGCCTGGTGGTGCCACCTGGGCAGGTTTTCAGCTTTTGGGCCAATGTAGGTCGGGCCACGCGCCGGAGGGGATTTGTGCAGGGTCGCGAACTGCGTGAAGGGTGTGTGATTCCCAATATCGGCGGGGGACTCTGTCAGATTTCCAACGCGCTTTATGACACGGCTTTGCAGGCCGGAGCGGAGATCGTGGAGCGGCACGCGCATTCCCGGCAGGTGCCGGGAGCCAGCTTTGCCGGGCGGGATGCAACGGTGTTCTGGAACTATGTGGACCTTCGTTTTCGTACCGATGGGGGCCTGAGGATCACCGTCGAACTGAGTGCCGACGAACTGTTGGTGCGTTTTCATGCTCCGTCCGCGATCAAATCCTGTTCCTCTGGTGTGTCGCCGTCTTCCTTGCCCGTTGCGGACGCACGGGCAACGGAGAGTTGTGAAACCTGCGGGTTGACCGATTGTTTCCGGCACACCACCGCAGCGGCCCTGCCGAGACACGCGGGCGCGGTGTGGATGGTCGATGCCTTTCTGCCGGAGATCGATGGGTGGATGATGGCAAATCGCATGGCAGCTGACACTTTGTTGCTGCCTCTCGCCAGCCGCCGTCTTCGCCTTGGTCCCTATCGGTGGTCAACGGAGGGTTTCGCCTCGTTCCGGCAGGCGCCATGGGCGGTGCTTAAACGCTCCGCGTTTTCTCGTCGGCTGGCTAGCCAGGGAGCCGCCCGGCAGCGGGCCTTGCTGGCCATGGATGAGAAAATGGCCCTCGCGCAGGCGCGGCATTTGCCGCCCCTGGCGACTCATCTCAATATTTGCCAAAATCTGCTGCCGTTCCTTTGGCGTGACGGCGTGCTCGGCGGTCGAACTTTTGATGTGCTCATGACCCGGTATCCGTTGCAGGAAATGCAGGCGATACTTGATCGTGCGGCAGTGACGCACCCGGAGAGCACCACCTTGGGCGATTTTCGCGCACCGGCGGAACTTATACAGCTGGAGCAGGAGGCGCTGTCCGCCGCCCGCCACTGGGTTACCCCTCATACGGCGATCGCGGCGTTGGCGGGAGACCGGGCCCGCCTTTTGGAATGGAAACGCCCGGGCGCTCAACCGGCGGTTCGGGGCAGGTCGGTGATTTTTCCTTCCAGCACTCTGGGTCGCAAGGGAGCTTATGAACTGCGAGAGGCCCTGCGCGCGTTTCCCCTGCCATTAAGGGTTTGCGGACCAGTCCTTGAGAAGCCTGACTTTTGGGAAGGATTGAATGTCGAACGCGCCGGCGAGGACTGGCTGGAAGATGCGGCCGTGGTGGTGCTGCCGGCCTGGATCGAGCATCAACCCCGCCGCCTGCTCAAAGCTTTGGCTGCCGGTATTCCTGTGATTGCCAGCGCTGCCTGTGGGCTGCCATCCTCGCCCGGTCTGATCATCGTGCCGGCGGGAGACCCTCAGGCGCTTTTGATCGCCTTGAAATCGTTGTTCATGAGGCCCGAAACGAACCGCTCCGAAAGCGCCGGAACTGAGGCGCTATCTTAGGAGCTGATTCGGAGCATCCGGATCAGGGGCGCGAAGCTCGGAAGGAGCCGCTGCCTCCACCGGAGGATAGCGCAGGGGCTGATTGGGCTGCGGGGTCCATTCGTCACCGCGATTCCAGTAGATTTCCGAAATGCGTTTCCAGGCGGCGCCTTCGATGGGAAGGAGGGTTTTCTCCTTCAATTGCCGGCGGATTTGGACGCGCAGGTGATAGCTGGAGGAATCGGAAGGCATGTCCAGCTGGAGCGGGCGGATGATGACCTCATTTTGGCCGATGACCTGATAATGGACGAAGACAAACCCGCCTTCCGGGACTTCGCCGGCTGAGGTCAGGCACTTGAGGTTGAGGAAGAGGGAATTGCCCACCCGGGAGGTCCAGCCTTCGAAGGTCCAGAGCTTGGTGTCGCGCGGATTTTTGGCCACGGAGCGGAAGGAAACCGCGTAGCGGTCGCCGGTCAGGGGCGTGATCTGGGTGTGGTAGATCTTGCCTTTCTCGTCCTTGTGTTCCCAGATGCCGAGAAGCCAGGTGTTGATGTCCTTCGAGGGCGATCCGGTCAGCGGATGGTCAAAATAACAGCCCGCCAACAGGACGGAAAATAGCAGCAGGGCCAGGGCGCGAAAACTCCTCATAATTCTTAGGGCGCCTGCTATATCCAAGTTCCGGCCGGAATGACACTGTTTTTCGGAATCACGACGATGCCGTCCCTCACGTAGTAGCCGTCTCCGTTGGAATCGGGCTCCTTGCCTTTGGGGGAGATGACGACATTGTCGCCGATCCGGGCATTCTTATCGATGATGGCGTTTTCGATGTGGCAATTGAGGCCGATTCCGATGGACGGGACGCCGGGTTCGACCTCGGGAATGTCGGCCTCATAGTAGTCGGCCCCCATCAGAATGACGTTTTTTAGGGTCGAACCAGGCTGAATGATGGAGCGAATGCCGATGAGGCTGTGCTCAATGGTCGATTTATCGATGATGCAGCCGTCGGAAATCATGGAGTCATCGATGCGGGCTGACCGCACGACGCTGGCTGGCAGAAAACGCGGGTGGGTATAAATTGGCGCGCCCGGGACGTTGAAGCTGTATTTGGGCTCTGGATCGGTCAGGTTGAGGTTGGCCTCAAAGAAGGCCCCGATGGTCCCGATATCCTCCCAATAGCCCTGGAAAATATAGGCTTGAACCTTGTATTTCTCGATGGCCGCCGGGATGACGTTTTTGCCGAAATCGACGAATTCGTTGTCGAGGCACTCCTTGAGCACGCTGCGATTGAAAACGTAGATGCCCATGGAGGCGAGATAGAGATCTGCGTCCGGGGCATGGCCGATGGACTCAAGGAGATCGGCCGGGATGCGCAGGCTGTCGAGTTTTTCCGGGTCCTTGGGCTTCTCGACAAACCGGGTCACCTTTTTGTCCTCGTCGGTATCCATGAGGCCAAAACCAGTGGCCGCGATGCGGTTCACCGGAATGGTGGCCACTGTGAGATCGGCTTCACTTTCGATGTGCTGCTGGAGGATCTGGCGATAATCCATCCGGTAGAGCTGATCGCCGCTGAGAATGATGAAATAATCGGCCGGCCGCTCGAGGAAGTAGCGAAGATTCTGCCGCACCGCGTCGGCCGTGCCCTGATACCACTTCGAGCCCTCAGGAGTCTGTTGGGCGGCCAGGATCTCGACGAAGCTCGGGGTGAAATTGTCGAACTTATAGCTGGAGTTGATGTGCCGATGCAGCGACATGCTGTTGAACTGCGTCAGCACGTAAATGCTGCGGATGCCGGAGTTCAGGCAGTTGCTGATCGGGATGTCGACCAGACGGTACTTGCCGCCGAGCGGGACTGCGGGCTTGGCGCGTTCCTGGGTCAGGGGGAAAAGCCGGGTGCCAGCGCCTCCGCCCATGATGATCGCCAGCGTTCGATTAACGGGTAAAATCACAGGGGTAGGGCTCATCGACGGGATTTGCATCTTGCCCCTCTGTGTGGCAGTTGTCACGATTCAAAATTCTATGTGCGGCATTGTAGGTTACATCGGTAAAGCGCAGGCGGTTCCCATCCTTTTGGACGGATTGCGGCGGTTGGAATACCGCGGTTATGATTCCGCCGGGGTGGCGACTTTGAACGGTAGCGGCCTCCAGGTCCGCAAAACCATCGGCCGCATCGCTGCTCTCGCCAAGGTCATTGCCGAAGACACTCCCACCGGAAGCGTCGGCATCAGCCACACCCGCTGGGCCACTCACGGCAAGGTCACCGATGAAAACGCTCATCCGCATTCCGATCGCAGCGGAAAGCTCGTCTTGGTCCACAACGGCGTGATCGAGAATTACCAGCTTCTTCGCTCGCAGTTGGAGGAAAAGGGCCACATTTTCAAATCTCAGACCGACACCGAGGTGCTAGCTCATCTGGTCGGCGCAGCCTTCGACAAACGGGGAGAGAAAACCCAGGCCGCTCTGGTTGAGGCCGTGCGGGAAGCCCTTCGCCAGGTTATCGGTACCTACGGTATAGCCGTCATTCACACCGACGTGCCGAAGGTTCTCGTGGGAGCCCGCCGGGGCAGCCCTCTGGTCTTGGGTGTCGGCAAGGGCGAGCATTTTCTCGCCAGCGACGTCAGCGCCATCGTCGCCCACACTCGCGAAGCGGTTTACCTCAACGACTACGAGATCGTGGCCCTGCGCGAGGATGGTTTCGACATTTCGACCCTCGCCGGTTCCGACGCGAACTTCCAGATCAGCAAGGTCGAGTACACCGCCGAGGACGTGGACAAGGGTGTCCGGGCGCAAGCGCATGGCTACCCCTGCCC
>CAYUMP010000023.1:0-66333 GCA_964445975.1 uncultured Chthoniobacterales bacterium
GCTGGGCCAGCCAGAGGCGCAGCAGCAAAAATGCCAGGGTTTTATCGATGGAGGCAGGTAGGTCGCTCATGACTTCCAATTTTGTGAGGGGCCAGATAAATTTGAAATGGATACCCTGTATGACTCCTGTAAATGCGGGCCAATTTGGCGGACTGAGAATTAATCGCTGGCGGGCGTCTTTCTCGATTCCATATGGCTTTGACCAGATGAAACTCAGTCTTTTTTCAGCGGCAATTCGGCAAACCGCACGTACTCTGAATCTAAGCGAGATTTGTCCCAAGCATCAGCATGAACAAGTATCCTATAGGCAAGAGTCAATGACTGACCCTTGGCGAGCGGAAGGGGCTTCCCGCCGATGATGGCCGCATTCAAATAGAAAAATGGCCATGGATTTGGGGTATTAGTTCTCAGTATTTTATCCACGAGAAACCATTGCGTGGGATGGCGCGGATTGGACGGGTGATCAAACATCGTGACGCCCAGAATCGAATCTTCAATATTAGCGGACATATCCGTCCAGTTGGCTGTTTGCAGGTGTCCGTCGAGCCCCTGGGTGCCGTTGCTATTAAGAAACCGGGCCTTTTGCCATTTTCGCGACGCTCGAAGAGATAATCCCGCATAACCGCTCGAGCAACCGAATTCAATATCCTCAAGCGCCGTTGTGGTCTGGCGCCAATCGATCGTATAGGAGCCATCAGATTGGGGCATTCCAATGCATAATTTAACCACCTCTTTTGCAACTGGGGGGGCTGTTTCGCTAGGTGAAAGGGAGAGTCGTATCTCAATTTCTGCCCCTGTATCGTCTGCTTTGAGTACGGTGGCGGAATCGATGATCGTACGACCCACAGGATACTGTTTTCCGGCAGGAATCTCCCAATAGTTTACTTTGTTAATTGTCTTCCAAGAAAACCATAATCCGTAGTGCCAACGATGGTCGGGAGGGGAAAGCCATCCCACGGGAAGGCCTTGACCTGTGCATAGTGGATCAAAGTAGAAGTGGGGAAGATCCTTTGCAAAGTTGATCCGCCATATCATTCCTTGAGATCCTTTCAAGGATAGGGATTCTCCTTCCTTGGAATCCCAAGTCCATTTCCCTTGCTCCGCTGATAGAGCATTGCTGCAAAAGAGCATGAGACAAACGAAAACAGCTTTATACGAGATGCAATTCATGGTGATATTTTGAATGCTCGATTATTCGTTGGAGGAGATTTTCATATTGTCCAAGGCGCTCGCAAGGGACGGTTGAGCATCCGGGTGGCCTGAGCGTCGTCCAAGATTCGTTCGGTTTCCGGATTCCATGAGACTTTGCGGCCAAGTCTTATGCAGATGTCGCTCAAGTGTGAAACGAGGTCGGAATTGATCGCTGAGCGGATTGGGCTAATGGTCTCTTCGCGGGTTTTGACGCAACGCACAAACTTGCCGTAGTGTGTTTCTCCGCCGCTATAGAGACGAATATCATTGGGCTTGAGTGTAATTTTCTGGAGCCCCGGATGGCTGGCGTGTAGGGAGCTGCGATCGATGCTGAGCCAACCTTCGTCGCCAAAAAACGTGGTCCCGTGGTCCTCGAACGGCCGATAACGTGTAACGACAGGGCTAGCGGTGGTGTCGTCCATGAGACGCATTTCCACGCCATCTTGGTAACGACATTTTACATCGAAACGATCGATAGTGTCGAAAAGACCGGTAGTTGGAATGGTGCCTGTACCCTCGTATTCTACGGGGGCCGTATCGTCGCTTCCATTGCCCCACTGGGCTATATCGATCGGGTGAGCTCCCCACCCGGCGATAAAGCCGAGAGAATTGTCATAAATATAAAATGAACCTCTGCTGGTCGTGCGGCCGTCGGTGTAAGGAGAAGTTGGCGCAGGGCCAAGCCACATATCGTAATCGAAACCGGCGGGAACGGGTTTCGGCTCGGTCATTACATCGATTTTATCATAAGTGCGCGCGTAGTCCTTGCCGCGGTTGCCAGGGCACCATGCTTCGATGTTTTGAAGCTTTCCAATGTAGCCATTGCGAACAAGCTCGCAGGCATGCCGGAATTGCGTCGCGGAACGTTGCTGGGTGCCATATTGAAATACGGCGCCATACTGTTCGACAATGTCACGGAGCTTCCAGGACCATTCCATGGAGACACTGAGGGGCTTTTCGACATAGACATCCTTGCCGGCCAGAATGGCATAAATGGCCATGGGAACATGCCAATGGTCGGGGGTTGTGATGATGACGGCATCAATGTCGGGGCGAGCCAGCACTTCGCGAAAATCAGCATAGGCCTGAACTCCCTTCCAATCAGGGAGGTCAGCGACGGCGGCGTAGTGCTGAGTGACCTGTGAGACGGCGAGATTGCGCTTGCTCTCATAGCAATCGCAAACTGCGACCATTTGAGCGTCCTTCACGCCGAGAAAGTGGGCCAACACGCCCCCCGAGGCTGCTCCGACGCCGGAGCGAGCCCCAAGGCCAATCTGAGCGAGAACGATGCGTTCGCTGGGCAAGGTGGCCGATCGACCAAAGACCCGAGAAGGAAGGATGATGGGCGCCACGGCGGATGCCAGTATCCCTGCAAGAAAGCGGCGTCGAGAACAGTGGCGAGATTTGGTGGGCATCTTAATTCTTTGGATTGGTTTCTGTGATGGGCAATTTCTGCGCGGAAAGGAGGCGAGCAACCTCGTCACGAACGTCAGTATCGTTTTCAGCCTGGAGAAAACGTATGATTTCTGGAGAGGTATTTTTGGCAGCAACGGCAATAAATAAGCGCTTTTCCTCGGGACGGGTCGAGATGGTGAGGCCGCGCTTCAACGTGACTACCAACTTCTCGGGCTTGAGATTGTTGGCCTTTTGCAGAAGCGTGACAGCACTGCGCAATGCAAGGGCCTTAGTCTTGAGGTCGCTGTTGCCTTCGGCGATGTTGAGGAGCAAATCCACGGGAGACGCATCGGGCCAAGTGCCGAGAGTGCGCAGCGCTTCGAGGCGCAGATCGGGAGACTCGTCCGTCGCTGCGCGCTTGAGATGGGCAAGGGATTCAGGCGTGGGGACGACTCCAAAGACAGCGAGCCATTTGACGCGAGTCTCGGGAGTGCTTTTTTCCCAGAGAGCCATAAGTTGGGGAAAAGCATTGGCAGGGTTGCGCTGTGCGATGCGGATCATCGAGATACGAAGACGGTCGGCGGGAAGTGATGGGCTCGACATAAGGCCGCCTAGCGACACAAGGGTGTCGGCGCCGCCGATCTCTCCAAGCGCATTGATGATTGTATTGGCGGCGGGATCTTTCGCTGTGTTTAGCTGCCTGAGCAGGAGAGGCGCGGCTGATTGATCGTTGCTGGACACGAGTTGCTTAATCAGTAACTCGGCGACAGGCGGTGGTGCGGTGGCGAGACGATCTCTGATGAGCGGGAGGGAAACTTTGTCTGGAAGAGACGTAAGGCCTTCGCCAATGGCGGTCATATCTCCGGCGGGCGCTTCAGTTACCAGCATGAAAAGCGCCTCGGCTGCCGCAGGAGTGCCGATTTTTCCAAGGACCTGATAGGCCTGATGCCGGGCCGTGAGATCGGGGCTCTTGCCCAAGGCGGCAATGACGGAGATAGACTCGGGGCTGGCGGGGTTAACGATTTCACCAAGTAGGGACAAAGCTTGAGCTTGGGTGGAGACAGGCAGAGTGGGCAGGGCTTCGGCGAGCAGGCCTCCGCGATCGAATCCAGAGTCTCGAGAAAGAGCCTCCAGTGCAGCCTGAATCCTGACAAGGTCGGCGCTGGCCAGCGCCTTGCGAATCGAGTCGGGCGTGGTCATTTCCTGCGCGAATGCAACACGCCGGATGGCGATCGGCGTCGAAGTTTCTGTAAGGACAGTCAAAGCAGCTTGTTTCTGCGAGGCCAAACCGTCTCCGGCCGCGGCGACACGGGCCAGGAGAGCCGCAGAATATGCGTTCCGAAGAGGCTCCGCGACATTTTTAAGAGAAAGCAGAGCGTCAAAAGCCTCGGGCGCGTCGATGTCGCCCAACGCCTGGATGGCGGCTAACGCGACCTCGGGCGCTCCGGCGAGACGTTTGGCAATCTCAGGAACGGCTGTACCGTCGTTCATGCGACCGGCTGAGAGCATGAGTGGCATGCTTTGAGCCGGGTCGGCTTTGGCTAGGGATTGCTGAATAGCATTTTTAGCCTTTGCTCCACCGATTCGTTCGAGTGCTCCGAGGGCCTGAACCGCGGTGGAGGATTCCAGCGTCCAAGGCACAATGGCGTCGATGGATTCTTCCGCGCCAAGCAATCCAAGCTGCTCGCATACAAAACCACGGCAGTCTGGAGTGACAGGCTCGGAAAGCAACCCGACAAGTCGCGGTACCATTGTACCGCGGAGAGCGTCATTCGTTCCGGCGGCCTGATTGACCAGCCTCTCCACTTTGCTTAATGCCTCGCGAGGTCCATAGCGACTATAGTGGCGGATGGCAGAGAGCTCTTTATCAACCAAAGCGGAATCGGTAGAAGCAGGTGCATTGGCGGATTCTTGTGCACTCAAGTCCGACATCCATCCCCCTAGGGAGGCGAGTTGAATCGCTGTGCAAAGTGTGAGAAAACGACAATTCGCCATCTTATCGCGACAAAAGTTCGGAGCCGAGTTCCTGTTGAGCGAGCAAGTCCTGTAAATGCGCGTAGCTACGTTCGGCTTGATCGACGGTTCCGCATTCGACACTCATCACGATATTCTGCGGAGCACGGCGGCAGATTTCAATGATCCGAGCCCAGTCGATGACACCTTCTCCGCAGGCGCAACCAACGGGGGTGCCTGTGACTTTGCCGCGCTCTGACAAGGACTGTTCTCGCGAGATATCCTTTGCGTGAAGATGAACAAGTCGGCTGCTGACGGCTTCGAGCCATTTGTAGGGATCATGACCACAAAGATAAGCATTGCCGGTATCAAAATTAATCCCAATGGCGGGACTTTTCACGAGTTGTGCGATACGATCCAAACCCTCGGGGTGCTTCGAGTATTGCTGATGCGGTTCAAGTCCGATCTTAATGTTGCGGCGCTCGGCGACCTGTGAGGCCTCTCCGAGAACATAGCGCATTAAAACGAAATCTTCAGCTTCAGTGGTCCAATTCGGCTTCATCCCCTCATCAGTATTGACCACGGGAGCGCCTATTTCAGCAGCGAATCGGATCGCCTGCTTAAGGTATTCGGTGCCAATCTCAGGTTTGCAAAGGGTTGTGTGAGCAGAAAGGGAGGAGCAGCGGACGTTGTGGCGTTCGCAGGCTTCACGAATGCGCCAGGGGTCATCCAGCATGGAGACGCTGTGGAAGTATCCCGCCTCGCTCAAAAGTTCGCGGCCCCAATGCACCATAGGCTCGATATACTCGTAGCCGATTTCCGCGGCGATAGCCACGCCCCATTCGAAAGATTTGTCCGCATGCCGGACGAATTCCATGTTAATTCCGATAAAGACACGACTCATAATAATAGAGGTAGGGTTGATGAAAAAGTTGCTGGGTGATGGAGGCGCTACTTTTTGCAGATTTCCTAAAGTTCGTCTTTCATGTTTTCCCATTGGTAAATATTGTATGAAATTTCCGGCGACAAACTTCCGTAGACAGAGGAAGTAAAGCGGAAGCCGCATTCATCCGAAGGGGCGCCTTCTGATGTTCTTCCGTTGGTAAATTTCAATAATTATCCTGAATTCAAAAAGAGATCGCAAATCATGAGTGAGCATCCCCCAACTTACCGCGCGGCCGGAAAGGTTTTTCGTGCCGATGCCTGTCAAGCCCTCATCGCGGCGGCGAAGCGCGGTGATGTGCAAGTGAAGGGTTTGGCCCGCGGCACCTATCCCGGGATTCGGCTGGCTTCCCGCGATCTGCCGCAATTAAAAGCCGTGGGTTTTTGGGATGCCGCCATCACTCAGACATGGGGGCTGGGTTGGCACCGCAACGAAGGCATCGAGCTCACCTATCTTGAGTCCGGTTCCCTTGGTTTTGCGGTGGAGAGGGAGAGGTTCTTTCTGGAGCCCGGAGATCTGACGATCACAAGACCGTGGCAACTGCACCGCGTCGGCGAACCTTATGTCACGCCCGGGAGGCTGCATTGGATCATTCTCGATGTCGACATGCGTAAGCCGCACCAGCCATGGCACTGGCCCAGTTGGCTGGTGCTCAGCCGCAATGATCTGAGAACGCTGACCATGCTGCTGCGTTCCAGCGACAAGCCGGTGTGGCCCGGCACCCGTGAGGTAGAGTCATGCTTCCAGCGAATCGCCCGCCTCATTGAGGAGAGATCGGATGCCGTGACCCTTATCTCCCGACTGGCTTTACTCATCAACGAGCTCTTGATCATCATGCTGGAGACGCTGCGCGAACATACGGTTCCCGCCAGGGAGGAGCAGACGCCGGCCGAGCGCGCCACGCGGCATTTCCTCGCCGCCTTGGCGCAAAGCCCGGAAGAACCATGGACGCTCGAAACCATGGCCGCCGCCGCCGGACTGGGCCGCACCCGATTTGCCCACTATTGCCACAAGCTGACCAACCGCACTCCCAATGAGTACCTCGTGCACCGGCGTCTTGAGAAATCCCGTCAAATGCTTCATCAAAATGCCGGGCAAAGCCTCACCTCCATCGCCATGGATTGCGGCTTTAGCAGCGGACAATATTTCTCCACGCTTTTTCGAAAAGAATTTGGCCTGGCGCCAGCCAGATATCGGGCAGTTCAACGCCAGCAGCAGTTGATTTGATAGCCAGCAGGAATCTTTCCTGGCGGCTGAAACCGCAAGGAAACAGCCGGAAGGATTATCGCTATGACCGTTTGGGCTGTTGCGCCCTCACCTTTAACGCCGATGATTTCCGTCAGTTGGCCGAGTTTTCGGTTCAAACCAAAGAAGGCGGAAGAAGCCCTCGATATTAGACGCAAGGCTTTAGGTGCCTATTGAAATTCAATTCCGACCTCAGAAGGTCGGATAGCGACCGTCACAAAAACGGCAAGCTATCCGATCTCCGCCTTATGCTGGGCTAGAAGGCTAAGTTCTGCGACTTTAAACACATGAGCCTGTGTCATCGCCCTTTCCGTGCGGTTTAGGCAATCGAGAATCAGCTCTCCAAAAAATGGATGGCCGGTCTTTCCCGAAGCAGAGACATGCTGCTCGGATTCTTCAGTAACCAAATACATTTGATCCCCTGCCCGATCGCGCGCTACATCGAGGCCTTTGCGCAGCTCGATATATCCTTTTGTGCCCAGCAGGAAAATGCGCCCGTCTCCCCATGTGCCAAGTCCCCTCGGCGTGAGCCAGTCCACTCGAAAGTAACCTGAGGCACCATTGTCGGCGCGCAGGGAAGCCTCACCAAAATCCTCAAATTCCGGCCGGTCCGGATTATGGAAATTCGCAACGCGAGCGCTCATCACCTCCGCGTTTCCCGCACCTGAAAAAAACAGGAATTGCTCAACTTGATGGCTGCCGATGTCTGAAAGGATGCCGCCATAGCATTCCTTTTTGAAGAACCATTCCGGACGTTGTGGCGGACTCAGCCGATGCGGACCCATGCCCAACACCTGCACCACTCTTCCAATCATGCCATCCGCAACAAACTGGCCGGCCAAAATGGCGGATTCCGAGCATAAACGCTCATTGTAATAGACCATATACTTCCGACTTGTGCGTTGTACGGTTCGGCGGGCTTCGGCCAAATGCTCAAGGGAGGTGAATGAAGGTTTTGCGGTGAAATAGTCCTTACCGCTATCCATGATCCGGCAGCCTAGAGTGCCCCTCTGGTTAGGAACGGCAGCCGCGGCGACCAGCTTGATCGTGGAGTCGCCGAGAATCTCATCGAGACATCGCGCCCTTTTTACTCCGGGATATCGAATGCAAAAGTCCTCAACTTTTTGCGGATCGTCATCATACACCCATCGCAGATCGGCCCCGGCGGCCATGAGCCGGTCGCACTGCCCATAAATGTGAAGATGCTCCAGGGCAACGGCGGCGATGGGAAAATCGCCCTGGTGGCAGACGGCATTCATCCGCTAGACGACCGCGACCTCGAAGGCCCGCCGATGAACGTCGCTTTCAACCGTAAGACTGAGAACCTGGCCCTCTTCCTCAAGCTGTTTCCTGAGATTTTCATACGGCAAATCGTGGGCACCATAGGACTCCCTGATACAAAGCACGGCCGCGATGGCGGCGGACTGCCCAAGGACCATGAAAACCGGCTCCATTCGCACCGAGCCGTAGGCAATATGCGAGGCGGAAAGACATACCGGCACGAAAAGATTTTCGACTGATCCTTTCGGTGGAATGAGGGAACGATAGGACACGGGATAAGGAGGAAATCCCCCAGCCTGGACGTCCCCCTCGTTAAATACCCGGCCATTCACCACCACGCGCTGGCAATTGTGGGAATCCATCGCGTAAGCACCACAGCCAATACCGTCCTCCGCCCGGCGATAGCCGCGGCAATCATGTTCGGTGATCACATAATCCGACACCATGCGCCGCGCTTCGCGCACATATAACTGCGGTGGCCAGTGACCGCTCGCCGCGAATTCATCCTGCGCCAGCCCCCATTCGCTCATCGCGATCCGTACATCTGCCGGAGTGCGCTCATCATTGCAAAGAAACCACATCAAGCCCTGCTGATAACTCACGTGGGCCTGGAAAATTTTCTCCCGCGCGGCGTAGCCAGCCTCCGGATAGCTGTGATTGGCTCCGATGAAGTCCGTCGAGACCGCGCCGTGATTATTGGTGTCGGTCTTTCCACCCTGAATCGCGTCAAACTTGCGGAAAAGCTGGCGCCAGCCCCCGTGGAGATAACGGGCGAAGAGTTCGTAGAGCTCCGGCTGATAATCATCTGGCTTAGGAAAAGGAATCCGGTCTGCATGCAGGGTCAGGCACATCCGGAAATTGTAGGCCTGCACTTTTCGGTCAGCGCTTCCATGCGGCGCAAGAGGCTCGTGGCAAATGCCGGGGAGCAATCCGCTGCTTGCATCGCCCTCGTTCCGCCATGGTGAAACCGCGTATTCAAACTGATGCGTCTCGCGCACCTGCACGCCATTGAGCAACTCGTCGTAACGCGCATTACCCTCTCTTCCAATCGTAAAGGGAACGCCCGCCTGGGCCATCAGATCTCCCTCATAGGTGGCGTCGATGTAAAATTTCGCCCGCACCTTCAGGCCGCTTTGCATCGTGAGTTCAGTGATGCGTTCCTGCATGACCTCGGCGTGATCGAGAAACTGATGTTCGACGGGGCGAATACCGGCTTCGCGCAACATCGTCCGAAAGACGGCCTCCGCGACATGCGGCTCGAATTTCCACTCCTCTTCCTTCCCGTAATGCCCTCCCACTCGCCGATAAAACTCGCGCGCCAGACCTCCGATGATCGCCTTGTTTCCGAAGTCGGTATAGCCAAGCCCGCCCGAAGTCAGTCCGCCCAGGTGCGATCCCGGAGCGAGGAGGCAAACTGAAAGTCCGCTCCGCTTCGCCTGAATGGCCGCCATGATGCCCGCAGAGGTCGCGCCATAGACACAAAGGTCAGCGCTGACAGTGTCGCCCACGGAGGCATTTGCGAGGGAAGAATTGTAATAACAGGGGCGAAACGTTGCGGTCATGATAGGGAGGAAGTTGCGGTGTATAAATTTCTGAAAATTAGTATTTGTCAAATATTTCTACGAAATTTAATCTCATCCACATAGAGGAAATCCCGCAGGGACGGCGAAAAGCTATTCCCGCAACATTCCGATGCGAAAAGTTTCAGGCGAACAGCCGAGGGATTTTTTGAAGGCTTTCGAAAATTGAACGGGATCGGAATATCCCGCGCTCTGCCCGATTTGGGCGACGCTCAGTCGTGTTCGCGCCAAATCAGTGGCTGCGCGTTCCATGAGAAGGTGCAGCAAATAGGCATAGGGAGACCGGCCGGTGACCTGCCGGAAAAGCGCGCGGAAGTGGCTCGTCGACAAGCCGGCCCTGGCCGCGGCGCGGGAAAAGTTGAACTGCCGATCCGGGCGCTCGCGGATTCTTTCAGCGATATCGCGGACTTTCTGCAGCGACACCGATTGATCGAAATCGTTCTGTTCCGCCTCCTCCCTTGCCCAAAGGAGAAGCTCCTCCAGTAGCAAAACCGCCTTGTTCCGCTCGATGCCTCTCGAACGCGTGAGCCGGATCAGATCCCTCATCGTTTCCGCGGCCCATCGCATTTCTCCTGGCGCAATGAACCCGGCCGGGCTGAGCTGCATAAACCCCTCCTCGAGCAGCCGCCGCGCCCGCGCACCGCGAAAAGAAACCCACAGGTGATGCCATGATCGGCCTCCTTCCGAATGGTATTGGTAGCTGTGCGAAGGATGATGCCAGAAAAAGAGGGGGCCGGTCGTACGCTCGAGAGTGCCGCGGTCCCGACCAAAACTAAGTGGGCCGCCCAGGGAAAGCTGCACGGAATAAATTGTTTCAAACCTTCGGTCAATGACCGCACGACAGTCGGGGTTTTCATTGCCCCAGATCAAAATCAAATCGTCGAAGTAGTTCACGGCTCAGGTCGTCAGATATGACAATACAATAATCAAATATGCCATTCCCGGCTTTAAAACATATGAAATACTGGGTCTCCAAACATCATTAAATATGACTTTTTCTCTCCCCCAGCGTGTCTATCTCATCGGCGCAGGCGTCATTGCCGGCCACCACTTGCGGAGCATGCAACAGATAGCCGAGGTTCCCGCTTGGGAATGGCACATCTGCGATTTGCGTCCGGAGGCGCTCGCCAAACTTCAGAGCGAATTCCCGGCGCTGGCGATTCATGCCGATGCCGGTGAAATGCTCTCCGTTCCGCCTCGGCCGGACGACATCGTTATTGTCTGCACCCCGCCTGCGGCTCATGCCAAACTGGCGGCGCTGGCACTTTCGACCGGGCGGCATGTCCTTTGCGAAAAGCCGCTTTTTTTTCACGCCGCGGAAGTGAGTGAAATCGAAGGCATTTTGCGCGCCCATCCTTCGTTGATCATGGGATGCTGCAGCAACCGGTTCGCCGGCACGGAGTCTTTGCTGCAAGCACGGGAAATTATCACGGACGGGCGGCTCGGACGCATCTACCGCGCACGCTGGATTCATCGGGCCAACCGCCGCCGCTCGGGTATCGAATACCAACCGGAAACCACCTGGTTCCTCAATCGCGAGCTGAACGGCGGAGGCGTGGCCATGGACTGGAGTCCCTACGATCTGGCTGGCATCTTTGGTATTCTGCAGCCTCAGAGTGTTGTCATTCGTTCCTGCCATATGGAGCAAGTCGAGACGGGTGTGACGCTGCCTGCCGGCACGATCAATGATGTCGAAACTCATATCGTCGCCCAGCTGGATTGCCGGCTCGCCGGTGGAGAGAATGTTCGGCTAGACTATGAACGGGCCTCGGCAACCCACGGACGCGAACTTTTCCTTTATGAATTGGAAGGCATCCGTGCGGCCCTTGACCTGGAATGGATCGGTACGGTTAAGCTGCGTTTGCATACCGACCAAGCTGGGTCACTCGTCACCGAGGAAATACCGGTCAACCCGGAAACAAATCCCCGGCATAGCCGACCCATTCGCGAAATGGTCAAGGCTGTTCATGGCCAACCGTCGCTAACCTTGTCCAATGAGAACGCCATCTTCAATTTTCGGGTTCTGCGCGCCCTCTATCAGGTGGCTGAAACCGGCATTCCAGTGGAGGTGAAACACGTGGCCCTGAAATAGGACCTTCTTGCTTATGAAGATCTACGCGATGGACACCTGCTTCTACAATGAACTGGGAAACTATCCCCTACCCGTGCGTTGTGAAATGGCGGAAGATCTCGGCCTCGACGGCCTGGGGCTAACGCTTTGGAACGAGCAAGCCTGGAGTGAGCTCGAGGAAACGGCTTCGCTCTGCACGAAACACCGGCTAGAGGCAGCCTCTATTTATCTCAAACTCGATCTCGACGATCCTGCAAGCCGCGATCGCCTCCTTGGCGTCCTCCCCTTGGTACCGCCGGGCTGCGCGATTGAACTCGGTTTCATCTCCGGCAAAATCGCCAAATCCTCTCCCGAAGGGGATGCCGCCGCCCTCGCGCTCATCGCACCCATGCTTGAGGCAATCGATCCGGCCCGCAATCCGGTGTGTCTCTACGCACATCTCGGCTTTTGGCTGGAACGCCACAGCGATGCCTTGCGCCTGCTGCGCCAGTGCGATCACCCCGCTCTCGGTTGGACGTTTTCCGTCTACCACTGGTTCGCCACGCAGGAAGGCGGCCTGCGGGCCCTTCTTGCTGAGGAAGGCGCGAAACTGCGCCGCGTGAATTTCTCCGGTACGCGCCGTCTGGCGGAGAATCAATTCAGCCTCGAGCCTCTTGATCTCGGAACTCTCGACCTGCCCGCGATCTTCGGTCAGATCCTGAATCACGGTTATGCCGGCCCGGTCGGCATCCAGGGCTTCCGCGTCGCCGGCGATGTTTACGGCAATCTCCGCCGCAGCCAGGCCGCGCTGTGCGAATGGCACCAGCGACTCACGGCACGGCCCCACTGGGCTGACCTGGTGTGGCGCGATCCCTTGGCTTAAACTTTGTCACGCCAGGCGTTTCCTCGCCAGCTGCGAGGGTGCTCGCCGTAACGCCGTTTGAAACGGCGGGAAAAGTGAAACGGATTTGCGAAGCCAGTGAGATGGGCCACCTCGCTGATGGTCAGGCCCGTGTCGCGCAGCAAGCCGCTCGCATGTTCGACGCGCAATTCCCAAAGCCGCCTCATCGGTGTCATATTCCAATGCCGCCTCGCGAGTTCGATAAGGTGACCCTTGCTCACTCCGGCGGCCTTTGCGATTTCCTCCAAGGTAAGTTCACTGGCGATGCGTTCGCGCATGACCGCCTCTGCTTTGACGAGCGCCAGCGGTTCCGTGCCGGTTTCAATGGCCCGGATAAAATCCCACATGGCCGTAAGAACAGCCGCCACCGCCATCTGCCGACCAGCCAGACCGGATAACTGTCTGGGCAACGGACCACCCGCCCTCATTGAGGTGAGCAGGCCCCTGGCGCAAGCCGCCGGCACGTGAAATTTTCCCGGCGGTAAGGCCAAAGCCAATGGCACCGCTTCCGGAGCAACCTGGCACCAACTATGTGCGGTGGGCCGATGGAGATCGAATTGGAAAAACTCTTCGCAGCCCGGTTTCAGCAAAATGCCCTGCCCGGCGCGCACCTGATGACACTTTCCGTCGATCGTCGCGGCCATGCTGCCGCGATGGATCACGACCAATTGGCAATTCTTCTGCTGCCGAGGCCCAAATTTCCCTCCGCGATCATAGGCGACCACACCAAAACCCGCGCTTCCGCAACTTCGCCAATGAATTTTGGATATGTTTTTCCGCACCCCAGGCATTCCGTTCTCTTCATAAAATACTATCCTCCCCTCATGAGCAATCCCATCGTAAGCGCTCCCGCAGCCACGAAATCAATGGCCTTTGGCAGTTGGCCGGATGGCAAACCTCCGGCCGGATATTTCCGCGACCCACTCGGCCCGGCGGGCCGGACATTTTACGAAGAGAACGGCTATCTCGTCCTGGACGGCACGTTGAGTGAAGAAGAGATCGAGAGCATCAACGCCGAGGCCACCCGTATCTGTCGCAACGACGACGGCCAGGTGGCAGGTATCCCACCCGCTCCTTCCTCACTTTCGGATGAGGAAATCCTCCGGGAGATCCTGTGCATTCATTTTCCTCATAAAATCTCTCCCGTCATTATGGATATGTTGCCGCATCCGGCCGTTGTCCAGACACTTACCGCGCTCATTGGTCCGGATATCAAATGCATGCAGACAATGCTGTTCCTCAAGGCAGCCGGCAAAGCGGGCCAGGCGTGGCACCAGGACGAAGACTACATCCCGACTCGGGATGGGTCGCTTACCGGGGTCTGGATTGCTCTCGACGATGCCACGGTCGAGAACGGCTGCCTTTGGATTATTCCGGGATCGCACAAGCCCCGCATCCTCTGGAAACAGGAATGGCACGGCGACCGGCGTTTCGATTGCGCCTGGGAATCGCGCGGATTTCCCTACGACGAAACCGACGAAGTCCCGGTCGAGGTCCGCAAAGGTTCGATCGTGATATTCAATGGCTACACCCTTCATCGCTCGTTGCCGAACCGCGCCGCCTCCGGCTTCCGGCGTTCATTGGTCAATCACTACATGAGCGCTTCTTCGCTGCTTCCCTGGAGAGCCAGGCCTGACGTCTCCATGGCGACCCTCGACTACCGCGATATCGTTATGGTCGCGGGCAAAGATCCCTATGCCTGGAAAGGCACGGAGGAAATCGCCCAGGCGCGTGTCCGCGCCTCCGGAGAAGGCGGCTGCGTGAGTTGGATTTCCAAGGAGCCTCTGGCATACAAAGACTGAGGCTCCGCTCGATCCCGGTCAGGCGCCGTACGTTCAGCCACAGTCTTCACTCGCATGCGCGCGGTGGGCGCCCGCTCATATCGGGTGCGACATAGCGATCAAAAGCCGAAGCCGCGCCGTTCAAAAGTCCCATGGTTTCGCGCCAGGGCCTTTGGGCGCTCGCAGGATGTTTTCATCGCAATCCTGCGCCCGCTGACGGCGGAGGCATGGAACGCTTCCATGACCTCGACAACATGAAGGGCGAGGGCGCCATCGGCACGCGGATTGTTTCCACGCTGAATGGCTCGAGCCATCTCGGCCAGACCGACCCCCCGGCCAAAACGATCGGTATGAGTCAGGGGAACCGGCTGCCACCCGGAGGTTTTTCGATTCCAAAGCAGGACTTCGCCGTCAAAACGATTGGGGTCGGGGCATGAAAGCGATCCTTCCGTTCCATAGATTTCAATCCTTGGAAGATGGTGGGCCCAAACATCAAAGCTCATGGTCATAACGGCGTGGGCGCCACCGGAGAACTCCACGCTGCCCGTGAGATGGGTTGGCGTATTCACTTTGATCCTCGTACCGGCCAGCGGTTGGCTGGCGATGATTCTCTCCGCGAAACTCGTGGCCGCCTGAGCGGATACGTTTTTGACCGGTCCGATAAGCGTGATGAGTGAGGTCAGATAATACGGACCCATGTCAAAAAGGGGGCCCGCCCCAGGCTGATAATAAAACTCGGGAGAGGGATGCCAGCTCTCGGGGCCGTGGGACAACATGTTAGCCGTGGCCGCGATGGGCCGCCCAATGGCGCCTTCGTCGATCAATCGGCGGCAGGTTTGAATTCCCCCGCCCAGAACAGTGTCGGGAGCGCAGCCGATTTTCAAATGACGCTTTTTCGCCTCACGCAGGACGCAGACACCTTCCGCGGTATGGAGGGAAAAAGGTTTTTCGCAATAGACATGCTTTCCCGCGCGGAGAGCGGCCAGGTTGAGGGCGGCGTGGGCCTGAGGCACTGTAAGATTAAGAACGGCGTCAACATCAGGCTGGTCAAAAAGGTCGCTGACCGAACAGGCGGTCGGAACGCCATGCTCATCCGCCTTGGCCCGAGCCCGGCCCAAGTCCAAGTCTGCGCACGCAACAATCTCGACCAGGTGAGAATAAGGCTCAAGGCCCCGAAAATAGGCGTCGCTGATTTTTCCGCAGCCCACCAGACCGACACGAAGAGGCTGATCTGCTTTTTTCCTTCTGGTTTTCATAAGAGATGAGCAGCCCAAAGAATGCCACGGGTGGTCAGGGTCCATGCTTCGGGGAATTCGTCGAATTCAGCGGGCTTATGCCCCAATGAGGAATAGAACACCCGGCCCTGGCCCCATTTTTTGGTCCACGCCACCGGCATCACGCAGCTTTCGCCCTCATAGACATAGGTTGTCTCGGCCAGCACAAAATTGCCTGGGTCCGTTAGCAAATAATATTGTTCGGACTGGTAAGCGAACTCTTGGGACAGCCCTTTTGTGATAGGGTGATCCTTCTCCTTAACACGCACGGTGTACTCGCCCACGTGGGGATGTCCTGCAAAATGGCCGCCGACCATCCATTCATAGGCCGTGCATCCACGAAAGGCGTCTCCCATGCCTCCATGAACCCCGGCCAGCCCGCAGCCATTCTTCACCGCGGCGACGAGATTTTTGGCTTGGTCTGGCGAAAGCGAGCCCATGGTCCAGTTGGGAATGACTACATCGTAGGCAGAGAGCTTTTCCTCGTCATCCAGACAATCCAGAGACTCGAAGGTTTCGATCTGAACACTATGACGGGGCAGCTCTGAACAATATCTGTCGGCCAAGAGCTCAGGCTCATGGCCACTCCATCCGCCGGAAAAGATGAGGGCACGTTTCATTTATTAGAAAAATCGGAGGTTGTCGTGGCGCGATGCAGGTCCTTGCCGTCATAGACGGCGTATTTTCCCTGCACGCCTTGCGCGACCTCCACGCCACCATTCACGACCTGGAGATGGAGGATGCGGCAATCCGTCTCGATGCCGCCCGCGCTGACAGGTTGGCCCAGAGGATTGGCCACGAGATAGTCATCCCCAAATTTGATCACCGTCCATGCGGGCGTGGCGCCAAGGACTTCCACTCGCGCGGCCAGATCGGAAGCCTCCGTCGCGGAGACTTCGTTCGGGAGAAGAAAGGAGTCGAAGGCATACGTGGTTCCCGGCTTGGCGAGGCCTTTCCAATTTCCGAAAATCGTCCAATGGCGTGCGATGGAATCGAGAGGGTTTTTTTCGATGACGACCTTTGAATCCGGTTGTTGAGGCACGACACGAATCAGTAGATTGCGCGGAGGAAACTTCCAGATTCCCTCATGGCCGCGCGCCGCTCCTTCAAAGGCAGTTTGCGTGGTTTGAATCCAATCTTCGCCCTGGCCCAGTAGTATATCCGCATGCCAAAGCGGACCAAACTGAAGCTCCTTTTCTTCAAGCGGCTGAATGGTATCGCGAATCCAAACCAATCGTCCCGGCAGGACAAGCGTATCCCGGTATTGCCGCAAGGTGCCACCAAAGTAAGGTTTGGCATCGATCTCCAGCGACCCGACATGAAACCCGGGAAAATCCCGCAATACCCGCAGGCGGGAATCGCGGTGCGTGCCGAAGAACTGCCATCGACCCGTACCATTCGGGCTGGAAATGGAGGTTTGAAGATTGATCGGGCTGGTGGTCGGATTGGTGAAGCGATACCAAAATTGCAAACCGTCATAGCCGCTCAGATCGGTGGGCGATTCCCAAGGGAATTTAACCCAACGGCCCACCTTTTGAGACAGGGAATGCTTGCCTAGAGGAGCATCTTCGCTCAGGGCAGCTCCCGGCGGCAACGGGCCCGTTCCTTCGAAATCTGCGATCACCTTCTCGCCCTTTGGTCCAATCACGCGGACATCATCGATGAGGACTTCCCCCGGTTCCTCCGGCTGGATGCGCAGGCTGAGGCCGACGATACTCGCGAAGTCAATATTCGGACCGCCCAAGGCCGTATGCTGAGTGCGGATCGGATGAATGACCCGCCGCCATTCCGGATCATTCGCCGGGTGGATGTCGGAGAAGGGAAATTTTTCCGATGCCCTGCGGTACAGAACGAGATTTTTCTGGTCCTCTTCGCCCCCCTCATAATCCAGGGGATTCACCAGGAGAGGCGTATAGGCATCGATCAATGTCACGAGTGCCGTGGCATCCTCCGTGCCATGGCCCGCCTCATTGATCAGATTGAAGGCGACGTAGGTGTCCTTCGGACCGAATCCGCTGCGGACGACGAGCTTGTCCGCGATTTTCGCGTCCATCCTATCCTCATTGTAGAAAGAGTTCCCCTGCGGCGCCACGGGCGCAACGGAGTCGTCCACAAAATCCAGGATCGGAGCGTTGGGCATCTTCTGCCCATTAGCCAGGGCATAGTTAAGAATGCGCTGCGCCAGCCAGCGGTAGCGGCCGTCTTGCAGCCCGGCTCCCGCCGCTTCATAAACCCACGTCATCTCCGGATAATGCCAGCGCGCTTTGCCGATGATGGGAAAGCCGCCGAACGGTGTGGCCATCCCCAGCCAGCGCTCGAAGATCGCCTTCACATACGGACGGTTATAAAACTCGCGCGGATCCTTGCCAGTGATCTTCACATATTGAATCAAGGCGTCACCCCAAACGAAATGATAGTTGGTCGCATCTTCGTTCGTGTCCTTGATCCGTTCAAAGTCGTCCGCGAACATCCGCCGATGGGTTTCCTCCCAAATCGCGTGGCGGGGATGGTCGGGCAGCAGCTTGGCGGCATAAGCAAGGCCCGCGGCATTGAGCAGGCCGCGATTCATCGCCGTGCCGCTTTCTCCCTTCAAAGCGGTATCGGCGCACGTAGCGATCGCGGTGTCCACCTCCTTCCGTTCCTCCTCCGGGAGATCTTTTCGCACGCGGTCGTAGAGGTAACAAAACCCGTTCAATGAAAACTGGAGGTCTCCTGGCGGGTTCTTGGAGAGCGAGAGCACGGCCCGCCTGAGCGTCTCCCGATATTTTGCCTCGCCGGTCTGGACATACAGCATGGCATAGGGCTGAAGGTCCCAGATGAAATTGCGCCCCCAGTTTGCTCGCCGGCTCAGGGTCTCGTAAAAAGCCGGCCAATCTGCCTGCTCGTAATCCTTGATATAGGCTTCCAGATAGGCCTTGCGATCCCAAGACCGATCGAGCGCGGCATCCAGAGTCCCGGTGGAGAGCAAGGGAGCCGGTTGCGCCGGAAGAAGAGCTGCCGGACAAAAGACCGCAAGGAGCAGGACTCCGAGGCGAATGATCGGAAACGAATGAAAATTCACGGGGTGGCCGACTTTCTGATGGCTTCGATTTCTTCGGCGCTCAACTCCTTGTCGTAAATGCGAATGTCGTCGAGGAAACCGCGAAAAGATCCCCCACCGGAATTGGCGCGCCCCACCCCAAACCCGGCTCCCCCACCACCACTCATCTCCACTCCGCCGGGTACGACTCCCGCGGGTTCAATCGCGCTATTTTCCGTTCCGACATACCATTTAACTTCGGCCTCTGAAGTCCAGGTGACGGCGAAAAACTGCCAACTGTCACTGCCGCCTGTATACGCTGCGTCGCTTTTGAGATTCGCTTTACCCACGGAAAGAAGCAATTGCTCCGGCCCCTGAAACTTCAGGGTCCATCCCACATTTGCTCCGGGGCTATGACGAAGCAGCACGATACTCGCCGTCGGCTCTCCGGCCGCCTTATACCATCCGGTAATCGTCATCGCGCTCCAGGTCTTTGAGACGTCATTATCGGCCAGATCACTACCGGAAATGGTCGCCGCATTAGCTCCCTGGGGCGCGCCCATTGAAGGAGTGCTGGTCAAATCCAAGGCCAAGCCTTTCCCCCCAACTCCAGGAGAGGACTGAATATTCGCTTTTCCTGTCCGGTTGCCATCGGAACGATAACCCACCAAGTCAAAAACTCCTCCCGCACTGCCCGAATTGGACAAAATATCCGGGGAATTCGGATCGTCGAAGGTCCAGTGCATTACTTGAGCGCGAACCGGGCAGGCCATGATCAAAAGCATGGCCGCCCCGCAGGCGGTTCGCTTCATCGGAATTGATCTCATGGGAGCAAAAGGAGGAAATGCACGGAAGCAAAGGAAACCGAAATCGTATCTCTCTCTTCGTGGAAAAGCTTGGGACCTGGATAAATGTTTGAGAGAGGCGGGATTTGCCACGCCATCTCCCGACGGATCAATCTCGCCTTACAATTTGCGCCAGAGCTTTTCGAGGCCTGCGCAGCAAAACAAGAATCGCTCCAATTCCGAAAAGAACCCAGGTGCCCGGTTCAGGCACCACCGCAGTGCCATTGACCGTGATGTTGTCGACAAACTGGTGACTTGTCGATACGGCGGCGCCATCATAGAAGTAGATGCGGAAGGTGATCGCAGAGGTCAGGTTTTGAAATTGCTCCCCGCCGAGGCTGACGTTGAAGTTTTGGAAGACATTGGTTCCTGACGCTGAGCGCGAACCCGATCCGACAATATCGTCGATGGAGTCAAAGCCACCAATGCTCGTGTAAATGTCAAAACCCTGTATTGTGTTGTTGCCCCACGTATGAGCCAGATCGAGTGTGATGTTGGTCAGGGAAAGGGTGGCTGACGCCACCGGAGCGATGGTAAATTCAAAATAGGCATTCCCCGACAACGCCAGAGCGGGAGTGGTTGAATTTACGCCGAACTCTAAAGAAGGCGCGGGATTGCCCACGCCCGTATTTAGACTTACAGAGAAGGGACCGGCGCCGGCCGCGATGGTCGATGCCGTCGAACCCGGATCGGTATCAGCAGACTCGTAGTTGGTTCCGCTGAAATTGTAGAGAGTCAGGACGGCCGCTTTCGCAGGGCTGACAAGCAATACGAAAGCTGCCGCGACATATAGTCCGACAAGGGTTTTGTTCTGAGTGGGGGTTTTCATTTTTTGGATGGTTTTAGGTTAGGAACGGATTGGGATTCGCAGAAAAGGGGCTACCCGCACGCCCACGGGGAGCATCCGTTTCGGATTTTTGATGCGGTCGGCCAGTTGCGAAATCGTATGGCGGATGATGGCGCGCAAATTGATGTCGATGGCCGCAGGCTGAGGGTCCAGGCTGTCATAGACTTGAGGGTTGTGATGTCCCAGGATGGTCTTGAACCCGGAGGGGTCTCCTCCTTGCTGGCGCAGCGCCCGGAAAAATGGGCCGCAAACCCCGTCGCTCGGCAGATAAACGCCATCCGCCTCAGGACGCAGGTCAAGAAACCGCTCGGCCAAAATTTCTGCTTCGATATCACCCGGTGTAGAGGCCAGATGATTCTCTCCTTCCGTGGAATTTCCCCCGACAACCTCGACCGGAATGCCAAGTTCTCCAGCCCGGCGCAAAAACGCTTCTCCGCGCTGGGCGAAGGCGGGATAGCCGGGCTCCGTGGAAAGAAACACCCAACGCCGCGCCCCTTGCCCGGCCAGCCAGTCGGCCGCCAGCCGCCCGTTCGCATAATTGTCCGGCTCGATATAATCCCCGGGCCAAGATTCGTCGCGGCGCGTCATCAGCCAGACATGAGGAAACTCCGCCATCTGATCCAAAACCTCAGCATCAGGTTGCAGGCCTTGCAAAATTAAGCCTTCCACACTTCCCTCCGAAAGCTCGGATGGCACCTCGTCGGGAGGAGAAAAGACCAGCTTGAGCTCCATCTTCGATTCGGCCATGGCGAAATGGAGAAGTTCCAATTGCGAGGAATAATAATTCTGCGCCTGGTTTTCCGCCGCTCCCACGCACCACAAGCCCACCCGCATGATCGGGAACTTCCGGCTTCCATTGCTGCTTCCCATTTTGGGGCCGCGCCGCCTCTCCGGTGGTGGCGGCGTGTAGTTCATCGCCGTGATGGCCTCCCTCACCGCAACGAGCTTTTCCGTAGTCAGGCTCTCCGGCCGGTTGATGGCACGCGAAACCGTGGAAGGGGAAACCCCGGCAGCTTTGGCGACCTCAAGTAAACTCATGGGAAGGAGGAAAACGCAGAAAAATTATCTGAAAATTAAAAAATTGTCAACAAATACTATGAAATTTATCGTTTCTTTCTGAGCACGCGTTTTCACCGAAAAGGAAATCCTCCCGGCCGGGCGGAAGAAAAAATCTGACCGCCGATATTCGCATGGCGTATCCGGCCAATACGGCCCAGCGACGACTTGGCGACGGAACGCCAACCAATAAATTGCCCGGCTTAAATCTCGACTACGTCAGCAATTTTCTGGCCCGCGAAGAAATGGAGCTATGCGCAAACCAGCGGGCAAGGACGGCTGCGGGTTTTTTATGCGGTCGGCCAGTTGCGCAACGGCGTGGCGGACGATCGCCCTCAGATTGATATCGATCGCGGCGGGCTGGGGATCGAGGCTATTATAAACCTGCGGGCTGTAATGCCCGAGAATGGTGCGGAATGCGGCGGGGTCTTTTCCTCGCTGCCTTAATGCGCGAAAAAATGGGCCGCACACACCGTGTCCGGGCATATACACTCCGTCCACCTTGCTCCGTAAACCCAGAAAACGTTTGGCCAGCGCGTCCGCCTCCCCCGCATCCGGGTTTAAGGACAGGTGATCCTCCCCTTCCCCGGGATCTCCCATGATTTCATCGACCGGAATGCCGAGTTCCGCTGCGCGATGCAGGAAAGCCTCCCGACGCCGAACGTAGGCGGGATAACCAGGCTCAGTGGCCACAACCGCCCACCGGCGCGCCTTTTGCGAAGCAAGCCAGTCAGCCGCCATGCGCCCGTTGGCATTGTTGTCCGGCTCCACGTAGTCGCCGGGCCAGGACTCGCTTCGCCGGGTCATCAGCCAGACATGGGGGATTTCCGCGATCTGGGACAAAGCTTTCGCGGTCGGCTGTACGCCCTGCAAAATAAAACCACCGACGCTGCCATCAAGGAGCTCGGGCGGCACCGCATCCGCCGAGGAAAAAACCAGCTTGAGTTCCATCCGGGATTCCGCGACGGCAAAGTGAAGAAGCTCCAACTGTGAGGAATAGTAATTCCGCGCCTGGCTTTCCGCGGGGCCGACGCACCATAAGCCAACGTAGGTGGCGGGAGCCTTTCGGGCTAAGCTGGCTCCCATCTTTGGGCCGCGCCGTTTCCCGGGCGGCAAAGGCGTATAGTTCACCGCTGTCATCGCTTTGCGCACGGCGACGAGCTTCTCCGTGGACAGACTCTCCGGTCGATTGATGGCACGGGAGACGGTGGAAGGAGAAACTCCGGCAACTCTCGCGACTTCAAGAAGGCTCATTGGAAGGAGAGAAGACACGAATTGGATTCAGAAAAAAGTAAAAATCCCCGGTACGCAGTGATAAGCTTCTCTGGAACGGAAGCCCGACTCCATTGTGATGCGGAGATATACGGTGGCAGGCCGTTCTTTTCACCCCGCTTTCACGGGCTTGTCTTCTACGGGGAAGCAGATGCCGCCGAACTCCAGCGTTTCATCTTCCCCTTGGGGCGGGCGGGAAAATGTTTTCTTTAGATAATAGGTCTTGAACGACCAGGGCTTGGCGACCTCCTGATTCCGGCCGATATACGGATGGGGAATGACTCCGGCCTGAAACAGGGCCGTGTGCACGCTGCCGGGCACCGGAGCCTTGAGGGGATTCGTCCAAGGAGCACTCAGACGCCCCTCGTCGCCGCCTCCCTCGACCATTTGCCATTCGCCGTCCAAAGAGAAAGCAGGAAATGGGGCCGGAATCTCGATCGGACCCGGGCGCAGAGCGATTGTCTGCGCCGGCGAGTCCAAGGGCGACGGCCCGGACTTGTAACTGGCCCGATCCGCTTGACTCAAGGAAGGGCCGCCATTCTCCCCAAAGGCGGGTAGAAAAACTCCGCCGGCAAAGAGCAAGAAGGCCGCTGCGACGAGCGACCAGAGAGTTGTTTTATTCCGGGGGAGAGGACTTCATAATTCGCAAAAAAATCAGGCGCACACTACTTCCATGCAGCGGTGTGACAACCTCCCAAGGCCCCTCTCCTTCCTAGGAAGAAGGCTTCCACAAGGTCGGATCAGTCGTTGAATCCGGCACGCTGTATCTCAGCTCAGACGATCCATCAACATACAGGACATTCACCGCCTTCCGCTTTGCGTGGTGATAAAGGAGAGTGTTTACTTGCGCCGCGCTGCCATTGATATTGTAGATGTTTGAACTTTCCGTCAGAAGCAGGGTTTTCCCGGGAATGATGGCGAATGATTTCCCCAGAAGATTGCTATTGATGTCATATGTCAGGACACCGCTGGCCGGATTTTTGTCGAGCGGGCAAACGTAAACCTTGCTCATATTCTCTTTGGATTCGAGATACTCCTTGGTCTGATAGTGCCAGGGATCGCCACCCGCGGCCGGAATTTTGTTATTGTTGTCTGCGGCATAGAGCCGGATGCCGATATAGAGCTGCCGGAGATTTTGCATGCATTTGGCCCCTCGCGCGTTGTCAAGCATTGTGCCGGCCAGCGGGAAAAGGAAAGCCGCCAGAACTCCTATAATGGCGGTAGTCGCCAGCAATTCAATCAACGTGAAAGCCCGACGATCATTCATGGCAAGGGGAACTCATTTGAGTTTTTTGGGGGGATGCAGATATATATTGCTGAAAATTAAAAACTATCAATAAATTTCTTGAGAATTATTATTCGCCTGTCACTTTCCTAGCCTCCCCCTCGATGAAAAATCTGATTGTCCTTTTGTTCGTTGCTCTGGCTCCCGCCTCCTTGATGGGCGCCGAATCCTCCGGAGCCCCGGACATCGCGGTCCGCCATTTGGTCTGGATCGACTATGCCGTCATTTTTGCCTACCTCGCCGGCATGATCGCCATCGGGTTGAAATACTCGAAGCAAAAGACAACGGCGGATTACTTTTTAGGGGGAAGAAAAGTTCCCTGGTGGGCCGCCGGCATCAGTCTCTACGCCACGGGAACCAGTGCGATCAGCTTCATGGCCATTCCAGCCAAGACGTTTTTCACCGATTGGAAATATTATCAGAACACGTTCTTCAATTTTCTCAGCCTGGTGGTGATCACGATCTGGATCATCCCTCTGATCCGGCGGCTGAACCTCGTCAGCGTTTACGAATATCTCGAACAACGCTTCAGCCGCTCGGTGCAACTCTTAGGCAGCGCGATCTTTATCCTACTGCAGGTGTCAGGCCGCATTAGCGTCGTACTGTTCCTGCCGTCCCTCGCCATCTCAACGGTCACGGGGCTAAACATCTATGTCAGCATCCTCTTGATGGGCCTGATCACGATCTTTTACACGGTTAAGGGCGGATTCACGGCGGTTATCTGGACGGATGTGGCGCAGGTCATCATCATGTTCGGAGGGACACTGTTAGCCCTGGGTCTCATCCTTGCTCGGATCAACATGCCTCTAAGCGAAGCGTGGTCGGTGTTGCAAACCAATCATAAGGTGGATCTGATCGACACCCGTTTCAACTTCATCGCGCCGACTCTCTGGCTGTTTTTCCTGGTCGAAGTTTCGCAAACCGTCACCTGGGTGCGTGATCAGTCCATGCTGCAGCGCGTGCTGTCCACGCCGGATGTTCGCCGCGCGAAATGGTCCATGTGGACTCTCAATTTCATGACCATCCCAGGCGGACTATTGTTTTTCACTTTGGGCTCCGCCCTTTATTTGTTTTATCACACCCGCCCGGAATTGCTGAACACAAAGCTGCCTAATGATGCGATCTTCCCGTATTTCGTGGCGCAGGAATTGCCGCCTGGGATAGTGGGCATTGTGATTGCCGCGCTCTTCGCGGGCTCCATGGGAACGCTCAGCAGTTGCATCAACAGCGTAGCCACGACCGTCGTGACCGATTTCGGCTCCTGGCTGCCGGGAGGCCACGAGGAAAAAGGCCGGCTGCGCCTGGCCAAAATAACCTCGATCGTGGTTGGCGTCATTGGAACCAGCATAGCCGTGACTATGGCCTCCCTTCGTCTCCCGTCTATGTGGGACACCTTTATTTTCATTTCGGGACTGATCGGTGGAGGGTTTGGCGGCGTGTTCGCCTTGGGCATGTTCACCCGCCGCGCGAACTGGCAGGGCGCGCTCATTGGAACCGCGGCGGGTACGCTCGTGACGGTGTGGATGGCCTACGCCATCAAATCGAGTGTCTTCCTTTATGGCGTAGTCGCGATCTTCAGCTGCATCGCAGTTGGCTACGTCGCCAGTCTGTTTTTCAAACCGCCGGCCCAATCGCTCAAGGGACTCACTGTCTATGACGTGAGATAGCCGGCACTCGCGGCATTTCCCTCTCGATTTTCAACTTCAGCAAAACCTGATTCATGTCCCCCACCCCTCGACCTTTCAGTACCGTCGCCCTGCCTGTTTTCCTCACCGTATTCTCGCTGCTTCCCCTTCAGGCTCGGGAAAAAGGGACCAATAAAATGAACGAGGGCGAGACGCGGGTTGATGGCGCTGTGCCGGAAAATCCGGCCATGAAAGATGTCACGGATACGCCCGGCCTCCCGCGCGTATTGCTCATCGGCGATTCCATTTCAATTGGGTACACCGTGCAGGTGCGCGATCTGCTGAAAGGCAAGGCCAACGTGCACCGGATTCCCGGCAACGGACAGTCCACCGGGACAGGCTTGGAACGCCTCAAAAGCTGGTTGGGAGAGAAAAAATGGGACGTGATCCATTTCAATTTCGGCCTGCACGACGCGAAGTTACCTCCCCAGGGCATTCTCCACACCGGGCGTGACATCTATGAGAAAAATCTCCGCGAAATCGTCGGGCAGTTACAGGTCACGGGCGCAAAGTTGATTTTCGCCACCACCACGCCCGTGCCGGATGGAGGAGTGATCAGCCCAACGCGCCGGTTTGACGATATCGCCGCACGCAATGACATTGCGATGACGGTGATGAAAGAAACCGGCGTAGCTGTCGACGACCTCTACGCGGTCATCCTGCCACGGGAGTCGGAGTTGCTGCGCCCCAAGGATGTCCACTTTTCCAAGGAGGGCTATGAGGTTCTGGGGAAGACCGTGGCTGCCAGCATAGAAGCTCAACTTTCAACGAAATAATGAGAACTCCCATCGCGTCGCCGCGGAATCCCAGCTCATCGGCTCCCGGCGCTCACTCTGCCACGTTTATGAAACTTCCTCTCTCAATCATCGCTTGCCTTCTCCTGGCACCTCTCGCTAACGGAGGCGACGCACAGCCAAAGATGTATCGAACCCCTGCGGATTTAGTGCGGATGACCGAGCAGGCGGCGAAGTTCCCGCAGATCGCTTCGGCGCAGGAAGATATCCTTAAGCAATCGGCGAACAGCGCCCGCGCTTGGCGTAAAAAGCGTCCCGCGACGACCAGCCCAGCCGAAGCGCAAGGCCTTCTCTCCGCCGGACGCGAATCGGGCGCTCCGCCGTCCATTCCGGATCTGTTGAATAATGCGACGGCCTATGTGATCCGTCCCTCTCCAGAGCTTGGCGAGGTCATTCGGGAGCAAATCCTCTACAGCGTGGGGGCTCGGCAAAAGCGGGGCAGTTGGCGGGATTTAGGCATCCACGAGGGGCAGCGAATGATGGAGTTTCTCAAGGCTTACGACCTCGTCGCGGAAACGGGTCTGCTCTCGGCCGAAGAAAGACAAATCATCAAGGAGGAGATTCATCAGGCGGGCCATTTTTTTGAGACTTGGACCCTGGACAACGACCTGAGCGCCACCCAGAGAGGGGAAACGTATTGTCTGAACATCAACCTCTATCCCGCTTCGGTCCTTGGTGCCATTGCGATGTATTACCCGGATCTTCCGGAATCCAAGGATTGGCTGAAGCTGGCCCAGGAACAGATCGTTAAGCATCTACTGACGGAATTTGCCCTGGATGGCGGCTACGGTGAGGGTTCCATCCATTATTTTCAACCGACCATGGAAGCCCTTTTGGAATTCATGACTGCCAGCAAGAATCTTGGCATCCGCGACTACTCAAAGGACGAAGCGGTGGCGGCGGCCTTAAGGCGCACCTTGCAATGGCGCACCGATCTCGTGGGGCCGGATGGCCGCGTGATGGCCATCGGTGATGCGCACCGGGAACAAATCGGATCTGCCGAATTTGAACTCGCGGCCCGATTGCTGGGCGATCCCGACCTGGCTTGGACGGGTCGCCAAATGGTGGAGCAAGCTCAAAAGCAGCCCTCCGCCGCTTACATGGAAGCATTCCTCGACCCTCTGGTTACGGATCTTTCCCTTTCGGCAAAAGCGCCGGTCCGCCTCTTTGCCAACTATCCCTGGTCGGGCTACGTGTTCTTTCGCTCCGGCTGGAAGTCCGACGACAATTACTTTGCCATGAAATACGGACCCACCTGGGTGGGCCGGCGCGAGGCGGAGAACCACGCGGTAATTCCGGGTCATGCCCACCAAGATTGTCTGGAGATCGAGCTCCATTGGTCCGGCCTGCCTATGCTGGTCGATCCCGGCATAAAAGGCGTCTATGCCAACTACGACGAATATGGCGGGTATTGGAAGGCAACGATCGCCCATAATACCGTCGGCCTTGGCAATCCCTACGGCTATGATCGACTGGACGGCCAATACGCGGCGCATGTTCAGAATCACGGAGATGATTTTCGTTACGAACAGGAACAAAAAATCATCGGCCGTGCGGACTATGAGATCAAGGCTGTGGGCGACACCGGAGCGGCGGGGATCGTTTCAGTGGCGGCGCGCACGTTTGAGGTTGTCACCCACGAGCGCACGGCCATCTGGCTGAGAGACAACTCCGTCACCGTTCTTTTCGATCAGCTTGCCAGCACGGAAGTGCAGCCTTACGAATGGTATTTGCATCCGGTTGGCAAGTTGCTTTCGGATCACGATAATGTACGGACCTTCGGAGACGAAGCCGCCCGGCTTGGCATCGTGTCCATTCCGCTGACGGATTCCAAATCCACGGTTATTCAGCAGGGGGATGCAAACGTACCTCCGTATTATACCGCTTTGCGAGCAGACTATAAAGGTCCGGACCCGGTCGACGGCAAGGATGCCCGCTGGCCCAAAACAAGCCTCCTCGTGGAATCCCTCAAGGCGAAATCCGCAGCCTTCTTACATGTGCTTGTCCCCTACGCCAAAGACGAGCCTTATCAGATCGAAGCGCTGGGTTCCAAGGGCAGGAAATTGTCCGGAAAAAACGATGTGATCCTGCTCTCAGCCGAAGGCAATGATGACAGGACTGTCCAGGCAACCGGGAGATTCGGCTTTGTCCGGCTTCAGGATGATACGCTGGCCTCCTATGCCCTTCACCATGGAACGCTCCTCGAATTCCACGGCGAGCCGTTGATCAAGGCCACGCTTAAATCCACCGCTTGGAAGTCCCGTTATATGGTCGCGATGACGGCCCTTTTCAGCCTCAAGGACAAACGAGCCAGCATCGGCCTTCCGCCTCCGCCCATTGAGCGCTCGCTGATCTTATCCAACATCAGATCGGAAAGCGAAAAAGGAATCGCACCCACCGAGGTGGAGCTTTCCTTCAAAGTGCTGGAGAAACCCAGGCGCATCATCGCGGTACGGTCCCTGACTCAAATGCCAGTCCTCAATGATTCCGATTGGACGGCAAGAACCTCCGGCTGGAAGCTCGATCCTGTTTCCGGGCGCTACCAAAGACGGGAAATCGACTTCCAGTATGACGACGCCCAAAAAATGGTCACCATTACTCTGCCCGCCAACATCACCCAGATGGTTTGGGAATAGTCCATGAAACCACCTTTCTTCCTTTTCCAATTGCTGGCCGCGGTGATCATTGCGTCGCCAGCCTGCCATGCGGAGGTCATCCCCGCCTCCCTCTTTACTTCCCACGCAGTGCTCCAGCAGGGTGCGCCTGTCCCTGTATGGGGAAAAGCCGACCCCGGAGAAAGCGTGGAAGTTTCCTTTCTTGGCCAAAAACACACCACCAAGGCGAACGATGACGGCCATTGGAAAATCACCCTTTCACCGATGGAACCCGGCCAAGCCGGAACGCTGACGATCACCGGTCGGAACACGTTGACATTGGAAGATGTGGTGACCGGTGAGGTTTGGTTGTGCTCCGGGCAATCGAACATGAATTTCACCGTCAAGGATGCAAAGGATGCTGCACAGGAAATCGCCTCCTCCTCCAATCCCCAACTCAGGATGTTCTCTGTCTTTGGCGGTCCGCAGCCTGAACCGCAAACCGCTTGTGCCGGCGTCTGGCAGGTGTCCAGTCCCAAGACGGCGGGCGGCTTTTCCGCCACCGCTTACTATTTTGGCAGGGAACTCCAAAAGGAACTGGGTGTGCCCGTCGGGCTCATCCGGTCCGCCGTGGGCGGTACGCCGGTCGAGGCTTGGACGAGCGTCGATGCGCAAAAAGAGCTGCCGCAATTGGAGCCGGTCTTTCGAAAATGGACTGAGCTGGACGCAAAGGCCTGGGACGAGAAGGCGGCGATGGAAAAATACGAGAAGGGGCTGGCCGAATGGAAGGCCCTGCCTGGGGCTGACCCCGCAGCCACCCCGCCAAAGAATATCCGGCGGAAACCAGTCAGCGCCCTCCTGCGCAAGGATCGCCCCGGCAATCTCTTCAACAGCAAGATCGCTCCTTTGATTCCCTACGCCCTTCGCGGTGCGATCTGGTATCAGGGCGAGGCCAATGCGGGAAGCGAGTGGGTCGATCTTTACGACCTCCAGCTTGCCACCTTGATCCAGGACTGGCGCACCCGTTGGGGCACGAATTTCCCCTTCGCCTGGGTGCAACTGCCCGAGTTCGGAACGCCGCAGACCGAACCAGTCGAGGATGACGGCTGGGTGCTGATTCGCGAAAAAATGCGGCGGAGCCTCGGCGTGCCCGATACGGGCATGATCGTCACGCTCGGGCTGGGCGAGGCCGAAAATGCGCATCCCAAAAACAAACAGGATGTCGGCCGGCGGCTGGCTCTGTGGGCGCTGGCGGATGTCTACGACCGGAAGAATGTCGCGGGCTGGTCGCCCATTTTTGCCAGTCAGGAAATCCGCGGTCGGGAGATCGCTCTCTCCTTCGATCATGCGGAAAATGGTCTTGTCTCTCAGGGGGTAAAACTCGGAGGATTCGCCATTGCAGGCGACGACCGGACTTGGCATTCGGCCCAAGGACGGATCGAAGGTGACAAAGTCATCGTCTCCAGCCCCGAGGTGACTCGGCCGGTTGCCGTGCGTTACGCTTGGGCTGCCAACCCGGTATTCAGCCTGTTTGCTCCGAATGGACTGCCCGCTTCGCCATTCCGGACGGATGAATTTCCCCTTCACCTCCGCCGCGGCACGACGGCTCAGACGATTCCTGAAGCAGAATGAACACGCGTAAAACAAATCCCTTCGGTATTTTTCAATGAATATCGCCCTCATAGGTGTCGGCGGAATCGGGAAAAGGCATTTGCAATGCCTCGATGTCATGGAGCGTGCCGGCAAAGCCCGCCTCACGGCGGTGGTGGATCCCTCGACCGAGCCCGTGCAGCATACCTTGCAGGAACTCCGCCGGCGCGGCGTGCGATGGTATCCAGACTATCGGCAGATGCTGGAGGCCGAAAAGGATCTTCAGGCGGTCTCCATTGTCACCCCCATTCCCCTGCACTTCGACATGACTGTCCATTGCATGGAGAGGAATCTCTATGTCCTTCTCGAGAAGCCTCCGGTTCCGCTTATTCAACAGTTGAACAAACTGATCACCCGGGACGAAGCCCAACGCGTCGCCGTGGCCTTTCAATGGATCTGTTCCCGGGAAGCCCGGCGACTGAAACAAATGATCATCGAAGGCGAACTGGGTGAGATTGGGGAAATTTGTATCGCCGCATGCTGGCCTCGCCGGGATGCCTACTACGACCGGGCCGATTGGGCTGGCCGGATGATCTTGAACGGGCAGCCCGTTTTTGACGGACCAGCCACCAATGGCCTTGCTCACGTGATTCATGGCGCCATGTATTTCTGCGGGGAAACCCTTACAGAGTTTGGCCGGCCCAAAACAATCGAAGCCGAACTCTACCGCGCCCGTCCGATCGAAGGATATGACCTGATCTGCCTCAGAGGGACAACCTCAACCGGCACCACCTTTCTCGCCTCATTGGCCCATGCCGTGGAAGAACATAGACCATATCGCATAGAGGTTCGCGGCAGTCGGGGCTCGGCTCGGATCAGTATGGACGGGGCTCGGCTGGAGACAGACAAGGGCCCCGTTCCCTTTGATCCGGCGGACCGTCCAGATCCCTTTGTCGCGCTTTATGAGGACTTTTCGGATTTCGCCGAAGGCAGAGTGTCGCGCCCCTCAAGCACCCTATCAGATACCATGGGATATGTTCTGACCACCAATGGCGCTTTGATTTCCTCCAACGGCATTCACACCATCGGAAAACCCTGGGCCCAGAAATATGTATCTCACGACGAGACCGGCTGGAGCGTGAAGAATATTACCGATTTGATTAATCGCTCGTTTACCGAAAGCGGTTTATTTTCGGAAATGGATGCTCCATGGGCTGTGGCCGGCCAGCCCCTGAACGTAGATCACCTGACTCGCACCCCCCTTGAGCAGTTTCTCAATGAGGGCACACATCCGGAATGAACCAATATCGGCGAATCCTAAATTGAGCTCAACCGGCGAGCCTTCTCGCCAATTGAACTCGAAGCCAGCTTTACGGCAACTGCTGCCAGCTTATCGGTTGCTGGGGGATCTGGAGCGTGCCGGAGACATCGCTCACAATGGCGGTCCCGACCGTTCCCACATTTAGAGTGGCCGTCTCCGCCGGCTCGCCGGGGCGGAGGAACGAACAGATCGAGACTTTTTGATTGGCACCGCGCGAACCGGTCCAGACTGGTGCGAAAGTGCGCTTCTGGGCATTCCCATACCGCCCGGTAAACGTACCGGTGAGAATAGTGAAGGTTCCCGTACCGCCACTTGCCGTCCCGGATGTTGCGAAATCGAAACGCACTTTCGCCGTCCCGCTTTGGTTCATTTGGACATTACTGGCCACAACCGAGGAAGACGTCATGCCGCTAATCTCTTCGCTGTGCCAGACCGATCCGACCGTATAGGTGCCCGCCTCAAGAAACTCAAAGGTGTCTAGCACCGCGAGGGCGCCATCCGACTGGCGAAGACCAACGTCGCGCTGGTGTTTGACCGGCCTCCCAGCCACATCAAGCATGATCCGGCAGAGGCCACCCCCGAAATTCGCGGGATTGGCATAGGCGGCAATCGTGAGCGATCCGGGCCTGCAACGAAAAGTGGCCGCCGATCCCGGAGGAGCCAGAGGGCTCAGCGCTTTGCCGTTCAATCCGAAATAGTCAACAAATTGCGGATGACTGCTTCTCCACTTCACGAGCAGGCAATTGTAATTCGACAAGCTGGTGTTCAGTGTCGGCGCCGCGGAAAAAAATGGATGGCCGGCGCCGCTGGCATAGACATTGGTCCCGTGCCATCCCGGATGAATTTGTGTGGTCGCGCTAAAAATCGTGCCCGTTGCGCTATACTGCTGTGAGACCGCAATCACAGGATCCACATCAACCGTCATCGTGCCTGAAAATGTTCCCGACACTTTGGCCCGAAGGAAGGCATTGGTAATCTGCGCAATGTTCAGCGTCCGCCCGCCGGCATAAGTACCCGGCGAGCGGAAGTGAACCAACCACGTCGTCCAGGCATTCGTGCCCGGCGTGGGGGCGGACAGAAAATTCTGAGTGCCTGTCGAAACCCACGCCCCCTGCTGCAAATAAGGAAATAGGAAATCCGCTTCGCCGCCCGCGTGGCCCAGGGCGTGCAAAAGTACGGACGATCCCGAGGTGTAAAGTAACAGCGCCCCGGCGTCTGCATAGCCGTGATACCCCTGATCATGAAGGTCGAAGCAAGCATAGGCATCGGTCGGCGTGGTGCCGGTGCGCACATACAGCTTGTCAAAAATGCTGTCACCGCAATCGGTTTTTCGGACGGTGACTGTGGCCGCGGGAAGCGGCGACGAGGTAGCGGACGTGACGGGGGTGATCGCCCTGCAGGTTTCGATCAATCCTTCCGTTTGACTCAGATCAATATCGGGCTGCCGTTCGATGAAGTAGCCAAGCCGCAGCGAAGCATCCAGAAACTCTTTGCTATTGCAGATTTTCCCAAACCTTTCCAAGGCGTAAGGCCACAACCCGCGGGCATGATCCCAGTTGCCCGCGCCATAATCGGGCATGGCGCCATTGGGCGCCACGAGATGTACAAATCGCCCGAAAAAGGTTTTTGCGCCGGTGTCGGAAACAAACTGTTCTCCCCTTTCTTCTGCTTGGAGCAAGGTGCTTAAAAGCCACAAGCCGTTATAGCCGTGCGCATCCTCGAAGGTGTCGTTGACATGCTTCCAGTCGTCCCAAACCTCGTCTGAAAAATTCCGCCAGTTGTCGACGTTCTCGTTTCCGGAAAACTCGTTTGCCGTTGCCTGCAACCCATAAGCTGCGCAGGAAGCGCGGTTGAAACTGCCGTATTCCTTCGGAACCATTTCCCCTCCCCAGCAGATGGCCGGATCGTAAATATACTGTTGATCGGCGGGGGAAAGTTCGGGTTTCAGCAGCCGGTAAAGTTTGACCAAGGCGCCCTGCCCGAATCTCAGGGTGCCCCCTTGCGCCTCTCTGAGGACGCTATTCGTTTGGGACGCTATGATGGCTTCCGCCGTGTCAAAAAGGACATTCTTCGCTTCGGTGATATAGCCTTGCCTTAGCGGATGATCATTCGGCAGGAGCGAGGCCCGGTAGGCTCGCCCGTAACCGTAAATGATATAGTGATGATGGATGGCTGACACCGTCTCACGTTGTTCGTATCGGCCGGTTGGCAGCTTGGCTGCAGACTCGCTCAGCGCGCGATCCAGCAAAGGCAAATACAACAGCCGGGCTTCGTTCGTGCGGAGATCCGACCCGCCATCCCAAGCACTCGGAAAGGGAAGCCGCGGCGGGTTATTCTTGCGATTGTATTCCGCTGTAATGGCGGTGGCATCCAAACTGGCGTTGTAGACGGCCAGATTATCCAGCCGCCCGTCGAATGCGCCGCTACTGCTGTTGGCACGCCCCACCAGCAATCGCTGCGGCGTCGTGCCCATGGTGGTCGTCGCAGACAATGTCCCCGTGACCGCGGGCTGGCTGCTCGACGTGCCCTTATACCATATGGCGGCGCTACCGCTCCAGGAAACGGCGAAAAACTGCCAGTTTCCATTGCCGGCATTATACGCCGTGCCACTACTCGAATAAACCGTTGCGCTGGTACCGCTGCCTACGGTGAGCCTTAACTGCTGGGAGCCACTAAAAGCGAGCGCCCAGCCATCCATGTGACTTGCACCGGAATTTCGCAACAAAATCGTGCCATTCGTCGGTGAACTTTCCGGCTTGAACCAACCGGCAATGGTCATGGCGGGGAGCCCCACCAGCTTGCCAGAAGTGGTGGCGCCCTCGGCGAAGGCAACCGCCACCCCGCCCATGCCGGCGTTTGCGGAAAGATCGAGCACACGATTGGCCGTTCCCGTGACAATCTCAACAGGAGATGTCGTGGCGCTCCCTTTCAGGGTCAAGCTCAGGTCTGCCCGTCCCGCGCCTTGATTCCAAGCCGTGGTGCCGGTGTCTTCAAAATCATAATCGGCGAGCTTACCCGCCTCCTCAGCCTGGGCCTCACCGCGGGATATTCCGAGAATCGGAAAAACCAGCGCGGCGAGGAGGAGATAGTGATGACATGTCGAGGAGCGAAGGGATCGTTTCATGGGGGTGAACGAGGGATTGGGTGGAAAAATCTGTCGAAGCCCGATGCTTTAAAACGCACGCAGGCCAAGCGAATGTGAAATTGACGGCAGCTCTACTCATAAGAAACCGGCATGGGGAACGCCGGATACTTTTCAGAAAATAAATGATATTTCAATAGATTTTTGATAATTTCTCCCAAAACCCGCAACACTGTTTTCGCGCTTCCTCAACCAGCTGCTCGTGGAGCCAGCGAGACCAAGTCGGGTTCCCGTGCAGCTGATGTCTTAAGCGATCAGACGCCGTTTTGCTGGGAAACCGCGATTTTCCTGCCTCTTCCACGAGCGGTAACGTCTATGGCGCGGGGGGAGTCACATGCCCGGCCTATTTCAGCAGGCGTATTTTCCGGATTGGTTGCATTCGAGAAGTATCTTCTGCGTGAGTGGGTAAGGAGCCAAACATCCCAGGATCTGGAATCATGCGGTTCGGGCCGGAAAACGCTGCTTTTCCATCGGCAACCGAATCATTCCAGCTCCGTGATCTACAATTCTTCGACCGGTCTGCCCGATGCCGCGCCGGATCATCTGCTGATGGCTCTTTTCTGGATGCCCACGGTAGAGCCCCATGCATCAGCGAACCCTTCGCCACCGCCGGCAAGATCAATATGAATTATCAAAACCAGCCCTTCACCTATCTCAAGCGCACGACCGCTTTGAACGCGGCCATGCAAACTAAAAAAATTTCGGCCCAAATACACCAGCGCAACCTGTAAAGGCTCAACAACCGAAAATCCCGCCTCCGCCTCTTACCGCGAAACATCGACCCCGAAAGTACCCTCACTCAATTTGACGCCGCTTCGACGAAGCCAAAACCAACTGGCGTATTTTCCTTTCCGTCACCGAACTCTGCGATATGTGGCTAGTGCCCCAGCCAACAGGCCACCGACTCCTCTATGCAGGCCTTTTGGGCCGATCACAAACTGATCGGCGATAACCTCCGCGAGCGTCCATACCCCAACTTGACTCCCCGCCTCACTACCAAATCCAATACCGACACTATCCATTTCCGCGTCCAGCGCCTCAAGCCCGCCGACCCTACCAAATAGGACGACACCAAAACCGCCATCTCCTCCGAATACCGGGGCGCGACCCCCATCGAACGTTATCTCGACCCGAATGCCACCGATCCCGACTACGCCACAGACTCATCGACCCAGCCTGAATTGGGCACCTTTTACCGCTGGCGTACCGTCGAGAGTCGTCAGCAAGCAGCGCTCGAACACAACGTTTGTCCGGAAATGTTGCGCCAAGACGTAGCCAATTTCCAAACTTGAGCGCAGCCTGACCCGACCTTCCCTGACCGGGTGAAGCCGCTTTCACGAAGACTTCGGGCAGCCAACGAGTGGAAAGCTCTTCGAACCGCAAACCCGATCACTCGAATCATGGTCAGCTTCGCGCCCCATGCTGAAACTCACGCAGGCGGCGCTTGGCCAGACCGTGACAGGAGTTTGTGAAGCGGATGTCCCACTCTCACTTGATCTTACATGGTCCCATTTTTGCCCCATCGGCTTACATGCCGGGTTAGAACTTGGGCACCCAATCCGTTTGCCCATCTCCATTCCATTGACCGAGCCAATCCTGTGCAATTGCAGCGAGCGATAGATGCCCGATAGCGGCGCCTGTTACTATCAGCCGCGAGATTTGCCCGATGAAACTGAGCAGGCGTCTGACCCCTCCGAGATTTGAATCCGCGATGAAATCGCCACGACGTTCGCATAGCCTAGCTCAGCAGCAACGCCTTTTTTTGGTTTATCAGTCTCGCTGAGCGCCGTCTCCTCAGTTCGCGAAACGCCATAGGGAATCGGCCCGGCGCGATACCTTGTTCAGCAAAAAGACTGCCCGAAATCTGCTCGCAGAAAGACCGCTCAATACAGCCATTTCCAATACGCTGGGATTGTGACGAATGTTAACACGCAGCCCCAATTCCAACGCTGCTGGATCAATGCGACGGTGCGTCTGTCCTCGCGTATGCGTTTTAAGAAATCTACCTTCTACCAGCACCAACATCAAAAGGGCTTGGCGGGACAGTGTTGAGTCATCCTCCGCTGGCAGCAACCGCTCCCGTTGGACGGCATGTTTGATACGGCTCTCCAGCCACCGGCCGACCGGACCACCCTCCGCGCGTTCTCATAGATCCGAGACTTTTATTTCTCAACCGCATCTGGAGGTCGAAAATTTGGGGATCTAACTATATTCAGATAAACCGCACCTGCTGCCGCTAAGCCGATCACGGAAAAGAGAACATCCCATAAAAGAAAATATCGATACAATTTCGCCCAATCCATCAGCCAACCACACAGCGGTCCCAGGAAAATTCCACCCACTGAAGAAAACAAGGCACCGGCCGATGCAAACTGTCCGTAACGTTCGCTCGGATAGACTTCCACCAACCACTTTAGGGTAGCTAATCCACAAAGCCAAAAACAGCAACCGCGGAGCACGGCGAAAACTACGCCGCTGGTTTGATCCACAGCAAACCAAAAGGCCAGCAATGATAGTCCAGCTTCCACCGCAAGACAGGAAATGAAGACTTTGTGAGCATTACACCTATCCAAGACGACTCCAAATGGGTACGCGAACAATGCGAAAAGCACGCCGCCCAGGGCTTCGGCCTTTCCGATTAGATCGAGAGAAAACCCCAGCTCTTCCCGATAGAAAAAAACCGCAAAGATGCGACTCGCCCAAGCCCAGGTAAGCGACGAATAGGCCAAGAAGATCAACCAATTGATCGGACGACCAAAACACTGCTTCGCATAGTTATAAATGCCATCCCACCAGCGCCCACTCCTCTCATCAATCGGCGGAGGATACTCGCCTTCTTTCACCCTCCAACACATCAGGGAAATCACTGTCACATAGGCAATCGCAGTTATACCGAAAATCTCCTTGAAATGCGTTTCCGCCAATCCGAAAACGAAATAATTAAAGAACACCCCGGCTAAGGCCCCACAGATGCGAAATAGACCGTAAAACCTTCCCAGATGATCCTTCGGAACCACATCAGGAATGAGATAGTAATAGACCGACGCGATAAACATATTGAAGGCCTGAAAGCCCACCACCAAACCACCACAAACGAGAATAACGGGAGAAACTCCTGACCATGAAAACCATTCTGCGATGACCTCCGAGGTGGCGAGCTTTTGGGCGATGTCCGGTCCGAAAGGGATCAAAACAAGAAAGAATGCCACGAATGGCGCCGTCACAAAAATGAAGGGACGCCGTCGACCCCATCTGCTGCGAAAACGATCCGACTGATAGCTAATCACCGGATTAAGAGCCGCATTCATCACCATGAAAATCGTCGATACAATAATGACGATCTCCTTATTTGTCGCCCCATGCTCTTTCAACAAAATCGGAAGCAGTGCCGGCATAACTCCTTCCATGAAGGAGAAGATAAAATCTCCCCACAGCAACCACCCAAAGAGAACAGCCAGACCAGCCCGGTTATAGCTAAGAGTTCCGACTAAGAATGTTCGTTCGGCCCCTCTGCCTTGGACAGATTTCATCTTCTCGCCGGCGCCATTTCCGTATCCCCTTCTACCTGACACACCGCTCCTGCATGTCCTTGACGAGTTCGGCCCGGCCCGAACGGGCCGAACGATAGATCGCCTCCACTAGCGCCACCGACTGACTAGCCTCTCGTCCGTCGATAATCTCGGATTTTTCTCCACGAACTGCTCGGCAGAACATTTCAATTTGCTGGCGGTGGCCTTCGTTGGAAATCGCCTTGGGATCAGCGGCCCCTCCGCCCACGCGCACCGATGGGTCGGCGCACATCGTCCGATCTTCTGGCCTTTCCTCTGCGAATTCCCAAAATACGATCTGGTCGCGAACGAGAATGGCTGTTCCCGCACTGCCCGAGACCTCCAGAGAAAGATCCAGACCTGGATAACAGGAGGTTGCGGCCTCAATGGTGCCGACCGCTCCCCCGGCAAACTCCACCGTCGCAGCGAGCGTATCCTCAACTTGAATCCCCTTGTGAACCAATGTCTTTGCCACAGCGGTGACTCGGCTGGTGCGGCCGCCAATCCATTGCAGCAAATCCACGGCATGGATACCTTGATTCATCAGAGCACCTCCACCGTCCAAATCCCAACGCCCCCGCCAATTCGATTCACGATAATAGCTGTCCTTACGCCACCACTTGACCCTGGCGCTCAAGAAACTAAGCGTACCGAACCGTCCCGCCCGAGCGGCCTGACGAATAGCTTGTGCTCCTGCGCTATAACGGATCGGAAAGAATCCGGCTAACAACGTTTTCGATATCTCCGATTCCCTCAATATTGGCTCGATGCGCGCCACCGAGATTTCGAGAGGCTTCTCGCAGAGCACATGACGTCCGGCCCGCAGAGCGGGTAAGATCGCTTCCTGGTGTACGCCGCTCGGCGTGGCCACGAGTACGCCCTCGACCTCGGCATTGACTAACATTTCATCCACCGACGAATAGACTCGCGCCTGATATTCTCCGGCGAGACCCCGACCCTGCTCTACATTTCTCGCGCACACGGCCACGAGGCGTGCTTCCGGAACCTGGGTGATGGCCTCGGCGTGAACATGCGCAATATTTCCCGCCCCGACAATGGCTAGGCCCACTGGTTCAAAGGAACTCATTTCGCGGCAAGAAAATCTACCTTCTACCGCATTCCTGAAGGAGATCGCTCAGGTAAGCGAAATCCTCTTTCAGAAATGCCAACCGGTCACCCTCGCGCGGGGATTCCACACAAATTGGCCCTTCGTAGCCAGCGTCGTTCAGAAGCCGCAGCTGCTCCCGTATATTGATGATGCCATCTTTTAATCCGGAAAATTGGAGGCTGACGGCCGGCGGCAAAAGATGATTCTTCAAATGAACATAGCGAAGGTGCCCTCCCAACGCGGCCTTCGCTTCCGATAGTGACGGAGTCGTCTTAAAAATCATCAGATTCGCCTGATCCCACAAGATCCCGATATTCGGCGATCCTACCGCATCCGCCAGTTTGACGGCGGCCTCAATGCTGTCGTGCAGATAGAAACCGTGTGTTTCCAAGGCGAAGGTGAGATTCTGTTCCTCCGCAAGGCACGCGAGGCTCTTCAAGCCCTCCACCGCTTGCGCCCAATGATGTTCACCAGCTATGGCCGACCCGTGATGCCAATAGTCCACGGGGCGCAGGGATTTGTCCGGGTTGAGCAATGTGCCGGTAAATGCATTGATCATCCTGACCGGCACCCGGCGGCTTGCCGCCTGGTAAAACTCAATGACCTCCTGGAGGTTTTGGCCGCGTACGTTCGCGTTCTCCGTCATCAGGTTGGGACCAGGCCATCCAAAGCTCACCTCCTTCAATGGATGGGCATCGAGGGCGCGACATACTTCGTCCAGATACTCTCGCCATGTGCCCGGATAGGCGTTGGGAAGCTGGCGAAACTCTACGCCGTCGGCTCCATATTCCTTAGCAATTCGACAGGCATCCCGCAAGGACGGCCCCTGCTCAAAATAGTTTATGTGAAGAAGCAGGGGCCAGGTTTTCATCGCGCCTCCTCGGCACAACTGGACCCACAAACCTCTTCATAAGTTGCCCCGATGGTCGCCGCGATATAGTCGGCGTCCTCGATGGTGTAGAGTGCTCCCAACGGGATCGCGACAAACCGGTGCACAAGTTCCTCGGTCCGGGGGAAATCCTCCACTCTGTAGCCTTTCGCCGGCCAGACGGAAAACTGCCGGAACGGCGATCCCGCTTCAGTGACCGTGGCGCGAGTCACACAATACGGCTTGATATAATGCGGCACCGTACCGGTGCGCTTCATACAGTGAACATTGCGGCTACTTAGAATGGAGGAAAACTTTTGCGCCTTGGCTTCCGTCTTTAGGAAGAAGTATATCTCAATGCAGGACTCTCCGTCTGGATCTGGTACCCGGCGAAACGTCAGTCCCGGGAGACCCTCAATTTTTTGCATGATGCGCTGGTGAAGCACACGGCAGTGAGCGCGCGTTCTGTCAACCTTGCGTCGTTGGGCGAGGGCAAGCGCCGCCGTGACTTCGTTCATGCGATATTGGCCGCCACAAAACTCAGGTTCGGAGAGAGGCACAAACTGAGCATGATAAGCCCGCACTTGTCCGAGGTCGTGGAACTGGACGGCCCGCTCGTAGATCTTTGCATCGTTCGTCACCAACATACCGCCCTCCCCACTGGTCATCATCTTCTGAAACTGAAAACTGTAGATACCCACATGCCCCAGCGATCCGACCCGGCGTCCTCTATACGATGCGCCGGTCGCCTCCGCACAATCTTCGATCACCGCAATACTAGCCTCCTTGGCCTCCGCCAACAAAGCATCCATTTCAGCCGATACTCCTTGATAATGGACCACCATGACGGCTTTTGTGCGTGGAGTCTTCAGCCGGGTTATTTCACCGGGCGCCAGACAAAGGGTTTCGTCTATCTCGGCGAGCACCGGCAGCGCTCCTGATCGTACAATACTGGTGAAACATGAGCGCCACGTGTAGGCTGCGAGAATAACCTCGTCACCAGGACCTATTCCCAAAGCAGCCAAAGCGACCTCCAGAGCCGCCGTTCCGCTGGTGAGTGCCAAGGCGTAACGCACGCCGATCATTTCGCTAAACTCCTTTTCGAGAGTCGCCGACATCGGCCCCTGCTTTTCAGGCGGAAGATCGTATGCATACCGGAAAATGCCTTTGGATCTTACCACCTCCAGCAGAAGATCCTCTTCCTCCTTTCCGACCAGGATAGCGCCTAGCCCTGCCGGCGGAGCCGCTCGTAGTTGAGGATATTCGATCGTTCTTTGTTCGGGTTCAACGGAGGTATTCATATACTATAATTAATTGACCTTAAATGTTCCACTTCGGCCCAGCGCACTTTCACCGAAAAGCCTGACTTCCCAGTTCCACTCTCCCTTGGCCTCGTTTCTTGCGAGAGGGATCGGAATTAGGCGGCTGCCATCTTCGACTCCAAAAAAGCCGCTTCCTTCCCAAAGGCTGCCATCAGGCCGCTTTACTATCAGTTCAACGGGCAAGACACCCATCGAGGGCTTCTTGTTTTCCGTGCGGATATTGATCAGAAGATCCAAAGCTGGACGGTCGGCTTCTCGTTGCATCAGCTTCACCCCCAAATCCGCTATGGCATGTGGTAAGACCGCATACACTGCACCGGAGGCCCCGGGCAGCTCAACCGGGAGGGTTATCCATCCGTCCTTCGCGGTCACTTTTGTCGACACCCCTGTTCTTAACTCAACAACCGCCGCAGTCTCCAGGGAGGTTCGGATGCGCAGCTTTGTTTTAAGCGGCAGCCCCTCTTCCAGCATCGCCCGAAATTTGCCGACCCGCTCATCGTAGCCGCGTCGATCATTGACCGCAAATACATAGTCAACCTCGCCATGCCTCAGACGGTTCGTTAAAAGGTATGGCGAGTCGGCATCCACATCTCGGTCAAACTTCCCCCGCAGACGACTTTTCAAATCCTCCGCAAAAGAGGCCATCCTCTTGGCGTCCTCTTCCGCCGTGACCCCGTCCACCTCAATAAGTCCATCCGACCGCATGCGGTCATCCCGATTGTGCTTCTGCTTGCCTTCCACCAAGGCATTGGCATTAACCGTAGTCCGATAGAGTTGAGTCCATGGCACCCGGATCACCCCGCCGATCTCTGCTTGAAAATGCGGATCGACCACAACGGTGCCGCCTCGCTCAATAAACTTTCGTAGGGCGTCTCGGGCTCTTTCAGTAATGACGTCGGCCTTGGGCACAGCCACGACCTGGTATTTTTCCAAAATCCCCTCTTCGACCTCCTCCTCAAAAACCACATCAAAGGAGATCTGCGCCATCGCCAGCACCGCCGCAAAATCCAGAATTTCGTATCCTGGGTAATAACCCGGACCGCGCGGGACCTTGCCTCTCACCCGAGCTGCCGTGCCATCGTACAATGCCACCCGCCTTGACACCCTTTCCAGTTTCTTAATGACCGGCCCAAGCGGCCGTACAACTTCCTTGTCGAATTCCGCCATGGCCTTCCAGAGATCGGGATTGTAAATATGCGTTTTCTCCTTCGCATCCGGATTCATCACATTCAATTGCATCGAGAAGTACGTACAAAGGTAATCAACCCGGCGGGATAGATTCAGCCATTGAACAATCGCGTAGCGGTCGCCGGACGGAGCTATATAGCCGTCCCAATTTGTCTGCACGGATGTGTCTCCCGGCTCTAAGGTGCCGGGATAGTTCAAAAGCGTGACCGTCGGCATCACTTTTTGTCCATACGGCCGAGCAACGGCTATCAGACTCTCTGTGGAGAGAATATATTTGGGATCGGGAGTGGTGTACGTCCAAGTACTCACCATGTCCAATCCCCGGAAAAAATCCTTCACGCTCAACAGCCGAAAGGGATCGCTCCAGGTCAGGGTATCCGGAAACTGCTGTTTCACGAGCCCGGCAATACGGGCGTTGCGATCTCGATCTCCCTGACCCCTACGGTAAAAATACAGTTTGTAAGCCAGAGCCTTGTCCGCATTGGACAGTACTCCCTTTTCAGCGAAAAGAGGTTCGCCAACTTCCTCAGGTTGAAATCCCAGCTCTTCCTGGATGCGCTTCCGGCCTTCCGGACTCAAGTCCATCGGCCACTCTATTTCCGTGCTGACGAAATAGGTGTCCATCTGAGGCAAGTCGCTGAACGCCTCCAGGACTTCCTTTGTTCGCCTGATTTCCTCCTCGATATTGGCGGGAAGCCAGGGGTTGGGATAGTAAGCGTTATACTTGCCTTCCCCAGTCTGAATACGAAGCTTCTCTTCTTTGGGTGAGTAAGGACCCGGACCGTGCAAACCACTCGTCAAACCGGCCGCTAGTATCTCTTCGATATTTTTTCTAACTATCGGGAGAGTCGTAGGCGGAATCTCTCGGGATTGATCCACCCCGATCTCGTGGCGCATGAAGAGGGTGTCCGCATCGTCCCCCGGAGATTTCGGTGGATAAACTGGAATATCGGTAAACCCAAGGCCCTTGTAAGTTTCAACGGCTTGCCTCACCAGCGAGGTGTCCGGGCTGCCAAAAATGAATCCGACGGGATTATCTGGCCACAGCAAATGCCGAAGACGCTCGGACGACATGGGAAAGGCAATACGAAAGGGAAATTTTTCGGCTGCGTCGGCTGATCCTCCCCACTCCAGCGTGTAGCTGCCGGCTCGCAACGTATTTTTCTTCCAGGTGATGACCGCACGGCCCTCACCATCCACCTTTGCCTGGCCAGCGAGGTCACCGGCGACTTTCCAAGCGACGGAGCCATTGGCTGGAAGTCCCGAAACATCGATTTCAACATCTTCCGATTGCAGAAAGACGGATCGTTTGTTTTCCATTTGGACCGCGGACGCCATCTTTGTCGTGAAAAATGAGAGGCCCGCCAGTAAGATGAAACGGGAAAGCGCTCTCATGCTCCTTTCCTCTCGAAGCGGAAAAGTTTTATGCCCCAAGGCTCCAACGAAATTTTAATGACCCCATCCGCGCCAATCTCAACTGGCGTTTCGGAAAGAACTTCCTGAACCTTGCTCTCCCGAGCCGGAAACCCGCTGACCAAAGCTTCTACGGGCCTTCCTGCGTCATTGACGACAAGGAGATAGCGATAACTTTGATAAGCAATTTCTCGAGAATGAATCGAAGAGTAGGTGACAGGTGAGGTCACATTCCCCTCGGGATAAGTCATCTCGACAGAGTCCGGCCCAGAGGTCACCGCAACCTTCAGATCCGACCGGGGTTGTCCAAAGAGAAAAATCTGGCCCAGCTCTTTTTCTCCCGTCAGCTCTTTCGCGATTTGCGCGTAGGCATCATAATATTCCTGAAAACTGGGAAAGCCATCCCGAGCCCAAAGTGAAAAAATGATCACTCCCTCTGCACCGCCTGCCAGACCGGAATAAACATCGTGGCGCGCCCAGGCCGGAATAAGGTGCCTTTGGTCGGCCGGGGGCTCCTCAAACATCTCCGGCAAAGCAATCGAAAGATAATCACTCTCCTGACCGCCCGCTTGTATGGCTTGAGCCTGTTGTTCCATGCTCCAGCGGCACCACACCCGGCTCTCCATTTGTTTGGAGAAGTTCACATACATTCCCTTCCCGACGACATTAATATCCTGAAGTAGAATGCCCAAACCATCTGCGTCTCGATTACAGGCATCGTACACATAAATAGGCCGCTTAAGGGGATCGTTTGCCCTGATGGCTTCACAGACCACCTTGAGATAATCCATCTCCGGCTTCCGGTAGAAGAGCAGTTCTTCAGGCTCAATACTCCACCACGCGATATCTTTTCGATCGCGCACGCGGATGACCTGCTCAGCAATCTTCTTTGCCAGATCCTCGTCGCTGATCTCCAGACGCGCCGTATTGCGCTCGCGATCAAAATCCATCTTCAAACCGATGGGATACACCACTGGCAATTTCTGCAGGTCGGCTTCCGCCAGAAATTTTTCCAACTCTTCAGGGTTGGGCTCGCTGTCGGCGTAACTTGGGTAGATCGGACCAAGTAAGGTAAACCCATTTTCCTTCTCCCTGGCTGGGTCAGGAGAATACCCGCCGAAGGGAAATATCCGTCCAAACGGAAAGACCCGATCAGCCGGCAAGCTTTCTCCTGGGTCCGGAACCGCTTGATAAAAGTTATCGGCCGCGAAGAGCGAGGTCGCCGCGACCAGAGTTTTAATTAAGACCAACGTAGCAAGGCTTGGGTAGCTGATAGACATCTTAGGAAATAATGGAGGGCTGCGAGGAACGGACTACTGCCCCTGGCGTTTGATAACTTTTTCGAGGGTCGGTTCCTTGATATTTTCGACATGGCCATCGCAATAACCAACGATCACACCTTTGTTGAATACCCAGACCTCAGGCGGTACGAGCGCGGTGAAGACGCCCGGCTCTCCCACATATAGACCCGAGGAACCGGTATTTCGGTCAGACGAAACTACGAAAGGCTGCCTTGATTGTTGTTCTTTCAACGTGCTCAACCGATTCCATTGTCCGTCAGCCGCCTGCACTTGATGGAAATTTATCCAATCAATGCCGTCCCAACTCCACTCGCGCCACGCGTTCCCATAACGACGGAACCCCCCCATGCCACGATTTCGAAAAACTCCGTCCACCATCAAACCGCCATTGGGCGAAAATTTGCCTTCACCATAGACGTATGGCGCAACTTCCTCCACCCATCGGGTGTAACTCGAGGCGTCCGGAAATGAGCCCCAGTCTGTGGAAGGCAGCACACCTCGGTGATCATTTGCGTAGTTCAATGCACCCTTCACGATGGTGCCTGCGTTGTGCGTCCCCGTCACCCCTGCCGCCGCTGACTTCATCCGATTGATACCAGTGAGAAGCAAGGCCGCCAATATGACGATAATGCCCGTAGCGACCAGAAGCTCCACCAAGCTGAAGGCCGTTATTCCCCTTCGCATGTTCTTCATGAAAACGTAGGTTATCTAACGAATCCTATCTCTACGATTGCTTCCGACGCAGCGTCCTACAACCGAAAAGCATCCCCATACCACCAAGCAGCAGCGCATACGCCGAAGGTTCGGGGACAACCGTGTAATAGATTCCATCGCTCTGAATCGAAAAATTGCCTTCCGCCAAACCTGGGTCAAAAGTTCCGAGCATCAACTGCTCCAAAGTCAGTCCGCTTTGACTTCCGAAAGCGACCAGAAGATAAGAGGCGCCTTCCTCCAGACCGGCCCCCGAAAGGTTGAATACAAGGCTGCCCTCTCCCACTGCGGTCGTATCCAATAGTCCGGTTATAGCCAAAAAGTCAGACGCCGAACCGGCGCCGAGACGAATGTCGAAGGTGACATCCGCTTCCAAAATGAGGCCACCCACTGTCAAAGTATCTCCACCTGAAAATGGGGCAGATTGATCGCCGGGGCGGATAGTCACTCCTGCCTCTTGCACGGTGACCACCGAAGTGGTTTCGCCCCCGCCGGTGACTACCGCATCCGATCGCAGGGCCAGACCGGAACCAAAGTTAACCAAGCTAGTGCTATCCAGAATGAGTATCGCCGCGTCCCCCGATCCGTTGCCAATGGTAACACCGCCCGCCAAAAGCCCCGAGCCACGAAACTTGATCGATCCTCCGGTGAAAATCAGCTCCCCGCTGTCCCGATTCTCGAAACGGCCGTTGAAGTTAACATTGCCGCCGTTCACCTCGAATCTCCCATAGTTGTACACCCCGCCATTCAACTCAGTGGTGCCGCCGTTCGAGACAAAGGCATTGTTGGTGGAAGCACCTCCAGCCCAGATCCACGTATCAGCGTTGTTCGTAAACGAGCCCGCATTGACCACCACCTGATTGTCAGACTCTCCTCCAAAGTTCGCGATCCGCAGATCCTCACCGGCAGCCTTGAAAAAAGAAGACCCTGCCCCTGAAACTTCCAGCGTAGCTCCAGAAGATCCGTTGCCCCCCACCACAAAAAGGCCAGCCCCCATTTCCACCCTTCCTCCATCTGTCACAGTTAGGTAGCTGCCTGACGCTTGCGAGCCCCCTCCAATGAACGCCTGAGCGACATTCAAACCGAGAAGGCTGGAACTGCCGGTCACCACCACTCCGTTATTCTGCCCACCCGTCGCCCCAGTCATGCCGGAGATATAAAAAACAGTGCTGGCCCCGGCTAACTCCACCCGCGACCCACTAGCCACGGTCATCTTGGTTTGATTGCCGTTGTAACCAACATTCAAAAAATTGGTTGTCGTCTGCCAATTCGCGCCATTCTGGAACTGCAATTCGTTAAAATCAGTGCTGTACCCGAGCGTCAGCTGGCCATTGGAAATGTTCCCGCCGTCTAGCGTCAGTCGCCCGCTGCCAACACCTAAACCGCTGAACTCACCTGACCCCAATACCAGATTGTGGCTTCCCGCCTGCACCGTGACATCGCCGGTGTAGCTTAGGAGGCGAAAAGCCGCCGCATCCGCGCTCAGCGAGATTGCGTAAGTTCCTCCCGTAAGCAAAAGAGCTTCATCTGCCGACATCGGAACGCCGGGATTCCAATTGCCCGCATTGTTCCAGTCCGAATCCACCGCCCCAGTCCATTGACTCGTGGCCGCCCTCGCGCTTGGCAGCAGGAAGGCCAAGGATGCCGCGACTAGCAAAACCGTTGCTTCATGGCTTAGGAAACCAAGAACCGAATTTTTGGACTGACAGCGAGATGCGTTCATGAATACTGCTTGTAGTGATATTTCTACAATTTGTCAAAAAATAATTTACATTTATCGCAAATTAACTTACATATTGTCTATGTCTTCAGATATCTCCCGACCGAAGCGGCGGACCGTAGCTCATGTTTACCGGGATCTCAGCTCTTGGCTGAAAGAGACCAAACCCACCGTCCTTCCTTCCGAAACTGCTCTCGCACAGCAATTAAATACCTCTCGCGTGACTTTGCGGAGTGCTCTGGCGCAATTGGTCAAAGATGGAACGCTATCCAAAATGCCTTCTCGCGGTTACCTGTTCCAAGAGGAGCCTCACGCCTCCTCTCAGGCCTCATCCCCTAGCGAGAATTCAAAGAAAATATATACAATTGGTATGCCTATTTGGGCAACTTCTTGGGGAGCCTTCGATTTTCTCCAATCGCCCTACTCCGCGATGATGTTGCGACTTCTCCATTCTCATGCGGAAGCAGCTGGGCACCGCCTTCTCCCCCTTCCATGCGGACTGAGCGACTGCCCCATCCCTGAGGCCATGGAGACGCTCATCAATACCTCGGATGTCATCATCAGTCTGGCCCCGGAAGAAAACGTCGACCTGCCGAGCCTCTTCGGAAATGCGTTCAAAAAAACCATCCTGTTGGACTACGGACAGGGTGTTCAAAACAACCGCTTCAGCCCAGACCTCTACCGCGGTTTCTCCCTTGCCTTTGAAAAGCTTTATCAAGGCGGGTGCCGGGAAATTTTAGTGACCATGGAAAACGAGAAAACCATCCCCCCGCGCTTTATTCGCATCGCGGGCATCGAATCCGCTGTTGCTCAGTACTCCGACGCAAGCGTGCGCTTTATTGGCGATGGTTTCCAAAGTGAGGATGCTTACGCCCACCTGGCTCGTGAAATCCGTTCCGGACAATCCTTTGACGGCATTTTGTGCGTCTCCGATCCTGCCGCCGTCGGCGCCTTACAAGCTTGTCGCGACTATCAACTCGATGTGCCGGGAAAAATTCAGGTGGTCGGCTTTGGGAACTTTCCCTCCTATCGCTTCTTCACCCCGCGCCTGTCGACCGTCGATTGTCATTGGTCCGAACTCGCCCGTGAGGCGGTCAAGGGCGCCCTCTCTCTGGCCTCTGGCACCGTAAGCCAACTGCCGGCCCGCGACTTCCCGGTCACCTGGGTAGAAGGAGAGACCACTCTGCGCGCTGTTTCAGAACCCCTGGCAAATAGTGAGCTGCCGCCAGCTCATCTGGAACGCATCGAGGTGCAGTGAGAGCTTCTCGCGCGGAAGATCCGCTTTCCCTCAAAGCGGGATTCGCCAAGATCGATATCAGCCCTCAGGAATCGATGCTATTGGCGGGGTATGGTGGAAACGAGCGGTTTTTTGAAACTCGCTCACAGCCAATTTTTGCCCGCGCCGTCGTCCTGAAAAACGATGTCGGGTTGGCTCATGTCATCGTGGCCGTAGACCTCTGCGGCTTGAGTGAGGCCACCATTGCCCGCATCGAAAATCACGTTCTTTTGCGGTACGATCTCCCCCCCGAGCGGCTGATCATCAATTGCAGCCACAATCACAGCGCTCCCAATACGCTCGATGTTCTGGAGCTTTATTACGAACATTCGCCTGCGTTGGACCAACAGATCTCCGACTATACGGATTTTGTTGAGTCCTCGATTGAGGCTGGCATTGGTCAAGCTATGGCCGGCACCTTTCCGGTGAGACTATCCTTTGCTCAAGGATTGTGCGGCTTCGGCGTGAATCGACGCCGACATCTCTCTGGCCAAAAACACCTGCCTGGCGTTGTCGATCATGATGTGCCGGTCTTGAAAATCGAACGCGAAAACGGCCACTTGGTCGGCATCATCTTCAGCTATGCCTGCCATACGACATCCCTTTGCGGGAAGGATCTCAATGGAGACTACGCCGGCTGGGCTTGTTCGGAATTGGAGAACACATACGAAGGATGCACCGCACTTTTTCTGATGGGCTGTGGCGGTGACATCAACCCCATGCCCCGCTATGAGATGGCTCTTTCAAAAGCCTGCGGGACTCTCTTGGCTGGGGCAGTACGGCATGTCCTGGATTCCTCCATGCCGGAAATTCCCGGTCCTCAATATGCCGCGAAGGAGGACTTGCATCTGCCGATTGCCGCCTCCCCCCACCTCCATGATCTCAAAAACCGAATGGAGAAATCCTCCGACAAGTATCAAAGGAAATTTCTCTCCGTTCAGATCGAAAACCGGCTGTCCGGTCGAAAGGCCCCTGACACCGTACCCTTTCGAGTTCGCTGCTGGAACTTTGGCGCCGGCTTGACTCTCATAACTTTGAGCGGTGAGGTCGTTGCCGACTATTCGCTCAATTTGAAAGAGCGTTACGGCTGGGAAAACACCTGGGTGATCGGTTACTGCGAACACCTCACGCCCTACATTCCTTCCGAGCGAGTGCTCCGGGAAGGGGGCTACGAAGGAACCGAGGCCATGATGGAATATGGCTACGATGCTCCCTTCAAGTCAGGCCTCGAGAAGCAGATCCTGGATGCCGCCTCACGATGCCAACCCCAGATCTAAAACCGCCACTTGCCGTGAAGAATCTTCCCAAACGTATCGTCGACTCTCATCAACACGCCTTTTGGCATGGCCGGGATGATGCCGGATTGATCGCCGATATGGATGAACAAGGCATCGAATATGCGTGGCTCCTCTCCTGGGAAATTCATCCCATGGAGCACGCCGCCCAGGCCCACTATACCGCTTCGCTAAATCCGACGCGAGTGCGTCCGGACGGCAGCCTCGAGGGAATTCCCCTTGAAGACCTGGTCATCGCCAAACGCCATTACCCGGAAAGATTCGTCCTCGGTTTTTGCCCCCATCCCCTCATCGGAGACGCCGCTGCCAGGCTAAAATCCGCCGCGGGAATTTTTGGAGTAACGGTATGTGGTGAGTGGAAGTTTCGCATCCCCTTCGACGATCCTCGCTGCATTCGACTCTTCCGCACCGCCGGTGAGATGAAAATGCCGGTCGTACTCCATTTGGACGTACCATTTCTCCAGGGAGAAAGTGGCGATCCTATCTATTACGAAGCTTGGTACGGCGGCACCGTGGCCAACTTGGAACGAGCCCTCATTGCCTGCCCCGACACCGACTTCATTGGCCACGCTCCCGGCTTCTGGCGTGAGATCTCCGCCGATGCTGCATTGAGCAATGAGATCTATCCATCCGGTCGGGTGCAAGTCCCTGGACAGATCCATCGCCTTCTTGAAAATTATTCAAATCTCTACGCCGATCTCTCCGCCAGTTCAGCTTGCCTGGCCCTGCAACGCGACCCCGAGCACGCCACGACCTTTCTCTCCACCTATCACGATAAACTGCTATTCGCCCGTGACATTTATGGAGGCGATCTTCAGGCCTTCCTTTCCACCCTCGATCTGTCCGAGGAAACCGTCCGCAAAATCTATTACGAAAACGCCGAGCGGCTTGTTGCCCCTCCCAATCTGACCCGGTGACCCCTTTTCGGTCTCTATCATCGGCACGGGGTAATCCCTGAATCCACATAGTCTCAATTCTCTCGCCGCCTTCATCTTCTTGAACGGCGAGCACCTACTTTATGGCATCTATCTATGAGTCTCCGGTTTTTGAAATTGCAAACAGTCAATATGAACGGGCCTGCGATTGGCTGGAGGTACCTGAGGGCGCCCGGGAAAGAACTCGTCTTCCCAAGCGCGCGCTTGCTGTCCAAGTGCCTGTCCGCATGGATGACGACAGCATCAAGAGTTTCGAAGGATACCGCGTTCAACATCATCTGGCTTTAGGCCCCACCAAAGGTGGCGTGCGTTTTCATCCGGAAGTCACCATCGGGGAAACCGCCGCCTTGGCCATGTGGATGAGTTGGAAATGCGCGCTGGCGGGGCTTCCTTATGGAGGGGCAAAAGGAGGAGTCACATGCGATCCGCACTCGATGAGTGAAGGCGAGATCGAACGACTTACCCGTCGCTACACCCAGGAACTCATACCATTTATCGGTCCGGAGATTGACATCCCTGCCCCAGATGTCGGCACTGGCGAAAAACATATGGGGTGGATGATGGATACCTATAGCATCGCAGTGGGACATGCCACGCCTGGTGTAGTCACCGGAAAACCTGTGATTCTAGGGGGTAGCGTGGGAAGAAAGGAAGCCACCGGGCGCGGGGTGGCATTCCTTGCCAACCGCGCGATGGATTTGCTAAAAATCAACGCCTCCACTGCGACTGCGGTGATCCAAGGTTTTGGAAATGTCGGTTCTTATGCCGGAATCACGTTAGCCTCGTCGGGAGTAAAAATCGTCGCCGTAAGCGATCACACCGGAGGGTTGCACAATCTCAAGGGCCTAGATGTCAAGGCCCTGCATGCCCACTGCTTAACGTTCGGAGGAATCGCCGGCTTCGATGGAGGAGACACTCTCACGAACGATGAATTGTTCGCACTTGAATGCGATGTACTGATTCCAGCGGCCCTGGAAGCACAAATTACAGAAACGAACGCCGCGAAACTAAAATGCCGTATCCTTGCCGAGGCGGCCAATGGCCCGACGACCGCTCGGGGCGACGAAGTTCTACGCGAATCCGACATCTTCTTGATCCCCGACATCCTCTGCAATGTGGGGGGCGTCACGGTCTCATATTTCGAGTGGGTGCAAAATATGCAGAACTTTTCCTGGACGGAGATTGAAGTAAACGACCACCTCTACAGAATTCTAGAGCGGGCCTTTCAAGAGGTTATGCACTTTAAGAAACGTCACGATATCTGGATGCGTGACGCTGCTCTGGCCATAGGAATTCGGAAAGTATTAGAAGCAAAGAATGCCAGAGGACTTTTCCCGTAGTACGGTGGACAGCCACCAATAGCCTCGCTCATGTGAACCATGGCACGACGAATTTCTGTGGGGAACTCTTAAAGGATCTGGTCTAAACTAACGCAGCATTTCCCTCAAAACGTTGCATCTCTGTAGAGAAGCAACGCTGCCTCCTGTCTCTCTCTGGGGAAACTTATGGGGCTTTATAGTGATCCGGGCCACCCAGGAATTTCCATTTTTTGAAGACAATGGCGGCCGCGAAAAGGCTCAGCAGGGAGAACAACACCTGCCAGAGGAGGATGTAGCGGTAATGTTTGACCCAATCGAGCAGCCAGGCAAAAACAGAGAGAGTCACAACGCCTCCTACCGAAGAGAACATCGCCCCCGCCGAGCCAAACTGGCCGTAGCGGTCAATGGGGTAAACTTCCACGGTCCACTTCGCCAGCGCCATGCTGCCTAGGGCAATGGAGATTTCCCGAAAAACCGTCCACCCGATGCCGCTGATCACATCGGTGGCGAAGAAAAACGTCCCCAAGGAAAAAAATGCCGTGGCCCCGGAAGCGAGCATGAGGGTCTTATGACAGCCCCAGCGATCGATCAATATCCCGAAGGGATAACATAGCAGGGCAAAGGCGAGTCCCGCGGCCGCCATGACCTTGCCAAAAAAATCGAGGGAGAATCCGAGCTCATCACGGTAAAAGAAGATGACCAGGGCATTGGAGGCGGTGCCCCAGCCCAGAGCCGAATAGGCGAGAAAGGCCCACCAATAGTAGGAATGCCCAAAGCATTCCCTGGCATAGTTGCGAATGCCGCTGCTCCAGCGTCCCTGGTCCTCCACGATGGGCGGAGGATATTCACCCTCCCTGACCTTGAGGCACATGAGCATGATGGAAACGCCATAAGCCAAAGCGGTCAGGACAAAGATTTCCTTCATGTGGGTCTCCGCCAACCCGAAGACGAAATAGTTAAACAAGATACCGGCCAGCGTGCCAAAAATGCGGAAAAGACCGAAGAAGCGACCGAGCAACTCTCGAGGTACGACGTCCGGAATCAGATAATAATAGACGGACGAGATAAACATGTTGAAGACCTGAAAGGCGGCGACTAAGAGACCAAACATGACGATGGCCGGAGCCCACCATCCCAGGGAGAGAAGCAATTGCAGAAAGGCGGATTTCAAAGCGAATGCCGTCAGTTCCGGGGCGAAAGGGATTGCGGCCAGGAAGAGCACAACAAAAGGCGTGGTCAAAAAGATAAACGGCCGCCTTCGCCCCCAGCGGCTCCTGAAGCGATCCGATTGGTAACTGATGACGGGGTTGAGGACGGAATTGGCCACCAGCGCGAGGGTGGAAACTATAAAGGCGACCTCGCCATTGCTGGCACCATGCGTCTTGAGCAAGACCGGCAGGAGCGACGGCATGACCCGCTCCATGAGAGTTAGAATGAAGTCTCCCCAAAGCAGCCAACCAAACAGGGCCACGAGTCCGGCCTTGGTGTAGACAAGGGAACCCGCAGTATAAACCTCCTTCGGCCGGACGGAGAGAGGCTCGATATTTTCAGAACTCATGGAAGACGAGGCGCGTCGCGCCGGCCATTCGCTAGATCAATTCCGACAACCGAAGGGCGGAGGCTTTAAGCGGAACCAAGTCCGCGATGTCCACGGGCTGCCCGGTCGACATCGATTGATTGGCCGCGATGCCGATGATGGCCGAAGCGACCCCTTGTTCATGGCCGGCGCTTCGCCCCAGCAAATCCTCCGGCGGATCAGAAGCAAACATCTGACGTTGCAGAAGTGGATCTCCACCGCCGTGCGCTCCGGGCAGTTCCTCCACCAGAATGTCTTCCGCCGATCCAAACAGCGGATAGTAAAGCAGGCGCTTGGACCGCCCGTCGGACTGCTCGTGGGCAAGCTCCTCATCAGACTGTCCCTTGATCAAATGCGCGGTGTGGCGTTCCTCATATTCGATGCGGCCACGGTCGCCGCTGAGGTGAAGGCGAAACCCCTCGTAAGGGCAATAGGCGTTCAGGCTGTAATTCAACATCACGCCGTTGCGGTAGCGGACCATGACCGACATTGAATCCTCTATGGAAATGCCGTCACGAAAGACATTGCGATCACGCACATATCCGGTTTCTGGCTCCGCCTCCAAATAAAGTCCGCGCAGATTCTGGTCGGACTTGAGATCGATAAAGAAGGGATCGGCGTGGCCGGCGGGCGCGTCGGCATACCTGGCATAGGAAGCGAGGGCGTTCTCCCCTCGAATGAGGGCATTCTCCTTTCCATAAAAGACCAGGCCGCCTTCGGCGAAAACGCGTCCAGGGATGGCGTCCACTAACCAGTTCACCAAATCAAAGTGGTGGGTGGATTTATGGACCAACAAACCGCCTGACGAGGCCTTCTCGCTATGCCAGCGCCGGAAATAGTCCGCGCCATGACGGGTATCCAGCATGTATTCCAGATTGACGTGCTTCACATTGCCGATGCGGCCGTCTCGAATAAGCCGTTTCACCTGGGAAAGCCCTGGTACCCATCGCAAGTTAAAGGTCACCCGCACCTTGTTTCCGGAGGACGCGACCGTGTTCAAAATGTCCGCGCAATCTTCCGCCGTCGTGGTGATCGGTTTTTCGCAAATGACGTCACAACCATGTCGGATGCTTCTGCGAATATAGTCGCCATGAGTGGAATCCACCGTGCAGATGATGACAACGTCGGGCCGGTGTTCCTCCAGCATTTGCTCAAACATTTCGGCCGGGTAAGTCGCGATACTGTCGGTCGCATATTCCCGGAGTATCCTCGCCCGGTGGTAGTCCATCCGCACCTGGCTCAAGTCGCAGAAAGCCACGAGTGCGGAGTTCGCGGCGAAGTCCCGCACTAGAGGGTCGGCAAACATGGTGATGCGGCCACCCGTTCCTACGATAACATATTTCTTTTTCACTGATCTTTACTTCCAAAAAAACTAGGGCATCCAGGCTTTGCCTGAGTCAATACGGATGGATTCCAAAACCGCGGTGCCGGTGTGGTCAGCCCCACGGACATTGCCAAAGCGGAAGCCGAAGGGCGGCACGCCCTTGCGGGGCTTGACCTCGCCGACAGCAACACCGTCCACACAAAGAGTGGCAAAGTCGTCCTTGGTCACAACACGATACGTATGGAACTCTTTGCCGATCTCATGCGCGGTGGTGGAATTCGCACCCTCCAGCACGACATAATTCTTCCCGTCGGCCGGGTCGGTATAAAATCCCAAGCTCCAGAGGCCCGGATCATTGGTGCCGGTCTCGCTGAATTGAATCATCACCGCGCTGCTGTTTTTGGCCGGCGGGTCGATCCGGTTGACGGTTTCCTCCAGGCGCAAACGGCATTCGAAAGTCGTCCCCTCGCTGAACTGATATTTCGTTTCAGCCAGGCCGAGCCCAAACGTGCCAGCCGCGGAGAACTCGAACTTCAATCCTTCCTCTCCCGGTTCGGCCAGGTAGTTTTCCTTGGCCGGCGGTGCAAATTCCGTCGCCTCGCCGCCGGCCAGCTTCACCGAACCAGCATCAAGCGGATGGATGTTGCCTGCATAGACAATCGGCCAAACCGCCGGGTCTTCAGCGAGAGCGTATTGCGCCGCCGTGATACCAACGAACAAAAGAATCTGTGTGATTTTCATGAGATTTATCGTTTTCGAATTTCCACCGAATCGACCACAGGAGCGCCGCTCCAATTGCCACTATCCAGCCGGAGGCGATAGCGCATCTGCCGGGTGGTCGGGATGGTGACGTCCGCCGCCCATCGGCCATTTTTCTGATCTTCCAGCGCAAGCGGCTGCCAGTCCCCGCCATCGAATGAGACGTCGGCACCCAGCCGTTGCGGTGGGGTGGTAGTAGCTTCGACGACCAACTCGGCCCTGCCGGAATAACCGGCCAGATCCTTCGCCACCGAGGTAAAGGTCTCGGCGCTTGATCGATGAAGAAGGCTGCCCGGATCAGCATTGATACGCGCATGGGGACCGAAGCTGGGAAACCAACTTCGGCGGGTCGTGGAGAAACCACCTTCGCCGCCCCAATACACAAACGATCCGGTGCCGTGCTTGCCGCCCATCGCGGTCGGACCAACATATTCGGTGGACTCGCTGTGGTTGAAGACGATGATATCGGGATAGCCGTCGTTGTTCAGGTCAAGCACCGTGTTGGCACTTGATGAATAAGCCGGTAACTCCTCCGGCCGCCGGCTGAATTTGCCCTGCCCTTCGCTGTAATAGATGAAAACACTCACGTGGCGGGTGATATCACCGTGGTAATTGGACACAACCAGGTCCGGCCGTCCGTCGCGATTCACATCGGCAACACTTCCACCCGTCGCGCCAAAGGTGACAACGTCCGCCCGTCGATCCATCGAGAATTTCCCATCGCGATTAAAGAGGACCCAGGAATCCACGGCGTTCACGGTCGCATCGATGTCGCTGAAGTTCTGGACAAAGAGATCGGGGAGGTTGTCCCCGTCCAAGTCCGCCACACAGACCCGACTGGAGAACACGCGGGTGGAAAGCAGCGCCGAGCGGGCCGGGGCGAAAACCTCGTCCGCATCGCCCGGGATGATTTGGATGTAGCCTTTGCCCACGACGGCGAGGTCCAATCGTCCATCCCCATCGAAATCCCCGCATGCTACCGACTGGCTGCCGTCGTGAATGGGAAAACGGCGCGCTGCCGCAAAACCACTTTCCGAACCGGCGAAGAAGGCCATGTCCGGCGTGTCCAGGGCCGTGACGACAACATCAACATAGCCGTCCCTGTTAAAATCAGCCGCGACCAGGCTTTTACCCCGAAAGCCCACTGGAAACGAAGCGATCTGGTCGGAGAAACCCTGACCGGACCCAAAACGAACCCGAAGTTCATCGCCCTTCCCGCGCAGGTAAACCAAGTCGCCGCGCCCATCAAAATTCAGATCGGTACAGACCAGTGTCGTCTCAGGCGCCGCCGACGGCAGGAGGGACATCGCTCCCGGACCGAAAACGGATGCCGCGTTGCCCCACAAAATCCCCATATGAGGCAGGGAATCGGCTCCCCCGCCACCCCCCATGGCGTCGGAGGTACCCGTGTACCGGGCATAGCCGCTCTGCCGATTGGAGAAGAACAAACCGGCAGGCGATGGGGCTGGTCCTGGCACAACAGCAACATCCGCTGCGCCGAAGGTGCCCAAAAATTCCCGATTGGCCGGAGAGAAGCCGGTGGAGGAGTTGACGAAAATGACCGAAGGGATATCGAACGACTCCTCATCCCTATGCTGGGAAATAACAATGTCGAGGCGACTGTCACCTGTCGTATCAGCCAGGACTACGCCAGTGGCTCCATTGGTCGGCAGGGTAGCCTTTCGACCAGTTTCAAAACGCCGACCATCGCCATAGAAAATCACGGAATTGGCCGAGTAGCTGGTAGACTTCCTGGTCTCGTCACGTTCTGAATAGTTCGTCACGACCAGATCGATCTTTCCGTCGGCATCAAGGTCGCCGGCGTCTGCCGAATAGGCATTGGCAATGGATAGTTCGGTCTTTCGTTTTTCGGAAAAGCCACCTGGTCCATTCCAGAAAATCTCGGACATTCCACCCTCGCTCGGCGCAAAGACGTCAACCAAACCATCGTCGTCCAGATCGCCAACAAAAAATTCTCGGGTGAGCTTGCCCCAGGTTGGCGCATAGACTGACAGCACCTGCGGCGGCGAGGCGAAGCCCTTTCCGTCATTCCAAAAGATGCGTAGTCGGCCGGGCCGTCCCGCTTCGAGAAAGGCCAGGTCGGGGAGACCGTCACGGTTGAAATCTGCCGTCTTCACATCGATGGCAAAAAGAGTCGGCAATGCGATGCGTCGCTGCTGGGAGAAGCCAGTCTCGTCCTGAGGAAAAATGTAAGAGGTCTTCTCCCGCTCATCGATGAGCTTCTCGAGCGGCGGAGTCAGAGCGGCACTTTTGTTGATCAAATATTCCCGTCCTCCGTTAGCCACAATGAGATCCGTACGCCCATCGCCATCCAGGTCGGCGGAAGCGGCCGCCGTGCCGCGAAAGGCATCGAGAATGGAGCGGCGCGTGATGGCGAATCCGTTTTCCCCGCCCCAGTACACAAAGGTGGGCAGCGGAGCCTCCGACCATCCGTGAATGAAGTTGGCAAAGACCAGGTCGGGCCAGCCGTCGCCGTTCAGATCCGCGACGTGAGAACGCCCGGTACCCAGGGCTTGCAGCCTGGTAATGCCGGCGGCGGCCTCCTGAGTCTGCGCGAGCATTTGATAAAGCGGCATTTCGCCCCGCAACGGAGAAAAAAGACTAAGGAATTTTCCCCGGGTATCCGGATGATAAAGAAAGGCGTCCGGCGTTTCGTAGTGATTGTGGTCGTTGTTAACGATGATCTCGTTCCAGCCGTCGCGGTTGAGATCAAACAGGTTGACCGGACGCAGTCCTCCGGACCGGCCGGCGAAGAGACAGGCCGCGTCAAATTGTCCGGCCCGGAAATCCTCGAGGGTGTCGTCACGCAGGAGCACCCCCTCCTCCGCGCGCAAAGCCGAGGTAAGGAGCAGGAGACTCAAAAAGGAAGACAACAGCCGGCCATTCATCGCGGGTAATACCAGTCATTGGTGAATGGATATTTCTGGAACCGGGCGCTGCCATCGAGGAACAAAAGGTTCTGCCCTTCATTCGAGGCGGCGTGGTTGAAAGGATAATTGCTGATGAGGGTCGGTGTCGCGGCGCTATCGGCGGCGTAATCCCACTCCACGGTATCGCGCACAAAAAGTTTTCGTTTTCCGCGGTCGCCGCGATCAAAAACGAAGATGGTCTCGGAAGGAGACTTGATGTCGAAATAACTGCGGTCGTACAGCCAACCCTTGCCCGGGGCGCTGGTATTGTTGATCTTGTAGCTGCGCTCTGTGAAATTCGGCGCGCCTTTTGTGGCCGGGCAGCGATAGAGTTTTTTCTCGTCAGCGTAGGGGAACAAATAGGCAATGTAATTGCTCGATCCGCCCTGATCGCCGCGCGGGAAGATGCGGTAGTTATTCTCGCCGAGGAAACCTTGAAAGGCCGCGCCCAACTGTCGGAGATTGACCAGACATCCGGAGCGCTGCGCGGTGGCCTGGGCCCGCATCAGGCCCGGCGCCATCACGGCCAGAATGACGAGCACGATGGCCACGACGATCAGCATCTCCAACAAGGTGAAGGCAATCATGGGCGGTTTACGCGGCGTCCTGGTCATAGCGAGTTCAGGCCTTTGCCCTCCAGGGTCCATCCGCTTTGCAACCAGCGCGCGTGATTATCTAGGCCATTGCACGCGGTTTCCGGCAGGATCGGATAGCAGGCTCCGAGATTCGACCGCTGCTGAAACTCCTTCATGAGGGTGGGCGAGCCCATCACGGCGGGCACCCAGCGGGCCTCGGTCAGGAAGGCAAGATACTCTGCCTCGTAAAGGTCCATATGGGTGACACCAGCGGCTTGCAGGCCGGCGGCTCGGGCCAGACCCGGCGCCATTCCCATGCGCGACATCCAGGTGGCTCCCACACCGACAGACAGAGGCACTTTGTATTTTTCGCAAAGAGATTGGTACTCGGCCGTCGAAGCCAATCCCTCGCCCTGCGATGTCTCCAGAGGATTGAGGAGGAGTTGATCGATCAGTCCCTCCCTCAGCCAGGTCCTGATATCGAGGCCCATCGCAAGGTTGTTGACGAGGTCAAGTTGCGGCACCCGGAGGTTGATGGCGATACGGCGGCCCACGGCGGAGGTGGATTTCCGCAGATCCCGCAGCAGCATGGTGAAGAAGTCGCTGCGCCATTGAATCCAATGCAGATAAGCTTCCTTGTTTTCGTACCCGAAGGTGCGCGGGTCGCGTCCGAACTCCTTCACATACGCCTCCACCATCTCGGGGTGATAAAGCAGCATCGGAACCTGCCGGGTGGTATCCAGGGTCAGCGCATCGGCGCCGAGCGAAACGAGTTCGTTCAGGATCGCCAGACGTTCCTCGCGAACACCTGGGTAGTAATAACAAACTTCGCCGCGGTTGGGTGTCTCCGCATTCTTGCGCCACTGGCGCCAGTTCTGATGCTCGGCAAACCACCGCGAGGTGAACACGCCATTCAACACATCCACCCCATAGTGGCGATTCATGCCGAGCCAGGCCTGAAGCGGAAAATTCATTTCCGAGGCATCCTGCAGAGCCGTGCGAAAAGGGCAGAGCAAATTGTTCATGGCCTCACGGCTTTTATAGGCGTGAACCGCCGGATGCGCCGCTTCTAGCGATGCCAGGGGCTGGGCGGGGAAACGCGTCACCGTCGGCAAATTGCTGCGGTACTCCACAAGCGAGCGTCCGACCGACCAGGCCACCGCCGCGAGGCCGACTTCCTGCTGCCCTTGCAGGATCGCGCTGATCTGATCCGGCTGGAGCCGGGCGGCTCCATGAAAATACTCCATCCAATCATCGATGCCGGTAAGGCAAATCTCAGGCTCGCCCATCTTTTTCATCATTTCCCGGGCACCTGCGGTGACCGGCTCAAAACGAATCGAGCGCAAGCCGGTTTTCCGGCCCGATTTTTCCATCCAATCAAAACCATAAATACGGATATCGTGACCGGTCAGATCCGCCACGGTGACGAACTGCTCGGTGTCGAGCTTGCAGGCTCGCACCGTTTTTTCCGAGCCCACCGAAATGAGGCAGCCTCGATCCAACGGGGTTACATAAACCGCGTAGAGTCCCGCCAGTTGAGGCCGGATCAGCAGTGGCTCATGGCTGCCTTTACTACTCACTGAATTTTCGGCCCGCTCCCAACCGGCAGGCAGAACAACCCTGTCATCGGAAAATAGGGAGATTTGGAGTGAAGGCGCATCCGCCCTCGGCGGCAGCCGCCAAGGCAACATCGGGCTGATCCACAAACCACCATCTTGGTTGAGGTCGCGCCGATAGGTGAAAGCAGGCCCATCGGGAAACACCCTCCCATCGACGACGGGTTCCAAGCGGAAACGATATTCTCCCTCCACCCAAGCCGAAGTGCTGAAAGCCTCGATCTCCCTCGGCGCGGCCTTGGAAAGTTTAACTGGTTTGGTGCGGATGGTCTGTCCGGCGGAATCCGTCACAATGAAACGGAAGTCCATGCTGTCCGCCGGAGCATTGGGCCGCAGACCTGCGCGCACGGAGACCATGCCATTTTCCAAAAGCACGGAATCATTCAGAAAGAAATCCACCACCGTCCCGACTGAACGAGCCGGATTAAAGCGAAAAGACCGGGGCGCATCCTTGGCCAGGCAACCCGTGGTACCGGCGATGGCGTCACCATATTTCCATTCCACAAAACGTCTGGAAGGAACCTGCTGGAGTTGGATGCCTTCAGTCACCTTGCCATCCCGCAGGAGGGAAATTTCCACACCGTAGCCGGAAGCAAAAACGAGGCCATCCTTATAGGAAAAGCTCAATCCCCCCAGCATGGGGCCAAGGTCCGCGGCAAAGACGCCGGGCGCGCCGGGCCGGGCCTCAGCCTCGGAGCGGGTCCCGTCCGGAGCCGAAAGGGCGATCCTCACGGAAGAGGCTTCGCCGACGTCACGCACTTCGAGCAGGTTTTCTCCACCGACCGCGAAAGGCCATTCGCCCTCCCGAGTCATCCCCCGTTTGTTCAGAAAAATCTCCGCGGCACGGCCGGCGGCCGGGAAAACGACAGCCAGCGCCATAGCGACTACGATGCTATACCGAATCATAAAGCCTTTGGGCGGTCAGAAATCGCCCGGATCATTTCCAATCCCAAATACCTAGCCTACCCGATGACGCCGGCGCAGGCCGAGGAGGAAAACGCTGAGACCCACTCCCGCCAACGCGACAGTGCTTGGCTCAGGTACGACGGTAATGTTGTCCACCGTAAAACCGAGACCGCTGTTATATCCGCGAACACCGAATTGAAGCGTATTGAAGGTAAAGTAGGGGCTGGCACTGTCCGTGATCGTGGCCAATTGCGTCGAACCCACGGAACCCGACAACTGCACGCTGGTCAGCGAATTGCGGGTGACTTCAAACACGATGGTCGTACTGCCGTTGCCGTTAGGCAGAAAGGTTGCGCCACCCGCGCCCAGCAAAGGATTGTTGGAACCGGTGCCGGACAAGGGATTTTGCAGGTCGAAAAACTCGTGGTATTCCGAAGCGCCTGAAGACACGGTTGGCACCCACAGGTTGTAACCCTGGCGTGTACCACTGGCCCAATTGGGGTTGGCATACGTGACGTCTGAAGTGCTCGCCGGCATATTGCTGAACGAGAGGCGGAAGCCAGCGGCCGACACAACAAAGTTCAGATTGGTCATGGTCATTTCCACCCGCACGCTCTGGCCGACCGCAAGAGTCACCGGGGCAAATTGGGTATAGACCGACTGAGTGTCGTTGGTGGCAGTGCCCGCCGCTCCATAAGCACTGAGCGAACTGCCACCGGTGGCTTCCATCCTTCCGGTCGTCGTCGAACTGGTGATGGTGGAGAAGGTGATTCCGTCAACGACGACCGCGGCGCGAGCGATCGAAAGAACAGCAAGAGCGAAGGCGACGGCAATGAACGTGGCTTTACAACGGGAACATGGCGTTTTCATAAGATGGAACGGTTGGGTTGAATTTGGTCCTGAACAACCACACGGACGTCCGCGCGGTGGTGCTCGTCCAAAGCCGCCATACCGACAAGATGCGCAACCTGGAGAGTCGGCAAATCACCAATCAGAAAGGCGCTTTTTGAAAGCATGGCGATATTTCATAATACGAATAATAAAATTGTAAATAAATTATTGCAGATTTGTCACATTTCAGCTTTTTACAGAGGGTACATTCCCCATCAACAAATTTTATACGAATAATGATTACCCAAAAAGAAATCGCTCTTTCCCTCGGGATATCCCAACCCGCCGTGGGGGCGGTTTTAGGTAATCATTCAGGTAAATCACGCATTGCGGTGAGCCCGGAATTGAAGAAACAAATCCTGCAGCGGGCGCAGGAACTCGGCTACCGGCCCAACATGTTCGCACAAAGTATGCGCGGCCTGAACACAGGGATCATCGGCATCATCCATTTCACGAGCTTTCTGCAATCAGCGATCCAACGGGATGTCCATATCGCCAAGGCCATCGCAGAGCGCGAATATCGTTGGATCACGGCATCGGCCATCGCCTCCCCCGGAGCGGAGGACTCATTCTACAAACTGCTGGTCGATCAGATGATCGACGTCCAGGTGGATGGAGTGATGCTCTCCTCGATTCCGGGCATCATGCCGACCGCAGAAATCCAGCGCCTATTAAGCCATGGCATTCCCTGTTTGTCCCTAAGCGGCGTGCCGTTTGCGGGGATTCCCTTCATCACGGCGGATTTCGAGCAAGGCATGCGCGTATTGACTGAGCACGTCATCCGCCAAGGCTATCGGCGTCCGACCATCATCGTGCAGGAGCGTTCGACCGATCCGCGCTATCCCAACCGCTATTCCATCAACCCTAGGCTCAAGGGCTTCACCTCGGCCATTGAGGCCAACGGCGGCAAAGTGGTGTTTATCAACGAGCCGGACGACGCCGAGGCTGTCCACAAAGTACGAAGCCCGCATGCTGGTGACACCGGCCTGCATGGTTATGTCTTCAGCGCCGCAGGCTCGCAGGATCTGAACGATACCTATGATGTCGGCTATCAGGCCCTGAACAAACTACTCGATGTCGGGGTGCCTTCCGACGTCGTCATGATGCCCAATGATGACTGGCTGCAAGGCGCCCTGCTGGCCGCCAACCAACGGTGTATCAAGGTGCCGGAAGAGTTGGGACTGACCGGTTTTGACGCCACTCCATATGGCCAGTATGGCAGGACGCCCTTCACCTCAGTCGCACAACCCAGTCAGGAGATGGCTGAGGCGGCTGTGAACACGCTATTCACGCTGATCGAAGGCGGGAACGTCGAATGGCCGGAAGTTCGGATCGGTTGCTCCCTGGTGCCGGGCGAAACGACCCGCGCGAAAAACTGATCCGGCCACAATCCGCCAGGCCCGGCTTTCATGTCCCCCACTCCCTCCATCGGCGCGGTCGATCTGACCGCCTTTGGTTTGTATTTCGCCCTGTCCATCGGACTGGGGCTGGTCGTGGGCGGACGACAAAAAGACCTTAAAACCTATCTGCTGGCAGGGCATCAAATGCACTGGGCGATGATTGCGGTGTCGATCCTGGCCGCTCTGTTCAGCGGCATCAGCTTTCTCGGAGCACCAGCGGAGACCTACAGCCACAATCTTGTCTACCTTTGGGCCATTGTGGCGTATTTCATCGCCACCCCCATCACAGCCTCGATCTTCCTGCCTTTTTTCTTTCGTCTGAATTTTTACACGGCGTACGAATATCTGGAACACCGCTTCGACTTACGGCTGAGACGGCTTTCCTCGGCGTCGTTCATCTTCCGAGTCTGCCTGTGGCTGGCGCTGGCCCTGTATGCGCCTTCCCTTGTGGTCTCGGAAATGCTCGGCGTGCCGTTGTGGGTGTCCATTGTGATCACCGGAGGGGCGACCCTGCTCTACACCACGTTCGGAGGCATGAGAGCGGTGATCTATACGGATGTGATGCAATTCGGGGTGTTGATCCTCGGCATCGTAACCATCTGCGTGGTGGCCATACACAAAGTGCCCGGCGGCATTGGCGGAGTCTGGGACATCGCCGAGGCCGGAGGGCGGACGCGGCTTCTTGATTGGAATCTTTCGCTCACCGACCGCATGACCCTCTGGGGCGCGCTTATCGGAGGAGTCTTCATCAACCTTGTCAGCCTCGTGACCGACCAGGTCTCTGTGCAACGCTATCTCACCGCGACCAACCTCCGGGAAAGCCAGCGGGCGCTATGGTTTAAGCTGCTCCTTTCCCTGCCTCTGGTCGGAATCTTCTATCTCACAGGTCTCGTGCTTTATGCCTTCCACCAGAGTCATCCGGAAATGTCGGCCACGCTATCGAGCCCTGACCGGCTGCTGCCGCATTTCGTCAGCCGTGAGCTTGTCGCACCCTTGCCCGGGCTGCTTGTCGCCGCCATCCTGGCCGCAACCATGTCGACAGTCTCGGCGGGGCTGAACTCGTTGACCACCGCCACGGTCATGGACTTTCTTTATGCCCGCGAGAGTAAAGCTGGGCATGAAAAGGAAGAACTCGGGCGGGTTCGCATGGCCCGACTCTGTACGGTCGGTTATGGCATTCTGATCACGCTGTTGGCTCTGCTCATCCACCGTTTGGGCACACTGGTGGAAGCCTCCAACAAGATCACGGGATTTTTCGGAGGGCCTTTGCTGGGCATCTTCTTTCTGGGCGTCTTCTCCCGGCGGGCC
>CAYUMP010000024.1:0-64510 GCA_964445975.1 uncultured Chthoniobacterales bacterium
CGTATTTTTGTTTAATCGGCCAGAGCAGGCGACGGGCCTTGTCCAGGCTGACGTTGTCGGGCCAGCTGTTGAGCGGGGCGAAGCGCTGCTGGCCCCGACCGCCGCCGCCACGGCCGTCCCCGGTGCGGTAGGTGCCGGCGCTATGCCAGGCCATGCGGATGAACAAGCCGCCATAGTGGCCGAAGTCCGCCGGCCACCAATCCTGCGAGTCGGTCATGAGCGCGGCGAGGTCCTTCTTCACCGCTGCGAGGTCGAGGGTCTTGAATTCCTCCGCGTAATTGAAGTCGCCGCCCATCGGATCGGACTTCGCGGAATGCTGGTGCAGCAGCTCGACCTTCAGGCGGTTCGGCCACCACTCCTGGTTGGTCGTGCCACCGCCTGCGGGCAGCGGACTGGCGTTGCCGTGGTTAAAGGGACATTTGGCTTCGGACGCGGGTGAGGATTCGGTGGACATGAGTGAGGGCGGTTGGGTGATAGAAAAAGTGAGAACGTCCATCCAAGCAGATTCCGGGCGATTGTTGAAATACTTGATTCCTCTGGCTACCATAGGCGTTACCTATGGAAATCCATCAACTCCGGTACGTGGTCGCGGTGGCGCGGGCGGGCAATTTCTCGCGGGCGGCCGAACAGTGCCATGTGGCCCAGCCCTCGCTGAGCCAGCAGATTCTCAAGCTGGAGGAGGAGTTGGGCGGGCCGTTGTTCCACCGCATGAAACGCGAGGCGCGGCTGACGCCGCACGGCGAGGCGTTTCTTCGCCGGGCGGTGAAAATTCTCGAGGAGGTGGATGCGGCCAAGCGGGAGGCGTCCGATGCTCAGAGCCTGCTGCGCGGCCAATTCAGCGTCGGCGTGCTGCCCACCATTGCACCCTATCTGTTGCCGGACGTGCTCGTGGCCTTTGCCAAAAAATATCCCGGCGTGGAAATCGTCGTGCAGGAGGATACGACCGCGCGGCTGATCAAGCTGGTGCAAACCTGCGAAATCGACTTTGCCCTGACCAGTTGCCCCGTACCGGAAACCAGCATGGAGGTGAGGGATCTGTTGACCGAGGAATTACGCCTGGCCCTGCCGCCGGGTCATCCGCTGAAACGCAAACGGACGGTGAGCCTGGCCGACCTCGAAAAAGAGCGCCTCATTATCATGAAGGAGGGGCATTGCCTGGGCGATCAGGTGTTGAATTTTTGCGAGCGCCGCGACTTCAAGCCCACGATCAATTTTCGCAGCGCGCAGTTGGAAACGATCCAGGCGCTGGTCTGTTCCGGCGTGGGCATCTCGCTCATCCCCGCGATGGCCGCGCACAGCGGGCGCAAGGACATGCCGGAATATCGCTCCCTCCCCGCCCCCCGACCCGAGCGAAAAATCGTGGCCATCTGGCCGAAGCAACGCCCCCTAGGCCGGGCGGCGAATGAGTTCCTGAATCAGATTACGGAATGGTGCGCAAAGGCGAGACGTTGAAAGGCAAGCGGGAACTCGAGCCGTTCCCCTAGGGAACATAGCGGGGGACCTCACCAAGAAATTTTCCAATCTGGCCACCCACGAAATCTTCCTTCAGTTCCAGGAGCCATTTATAGGGCAAATCGTCCTCCGGGCCGGGAAACAATTCCTCGTAGGAACTTTTTGTCGCCCAGTTCCCGGGACCCAGCCTCATGATACAGACGAGGGATTCGGCAAGCCGGTTGTTATGGAGGCCTGACGCGCCCATGAAAAAGGCGGCTTTTTGCCGGCGCGGGCGCAGGGAGGTTATCCCGAAACTCTCCGGCAACTCAACCTCCTGGATCGCACTATTCAGACTATGGGTCACTGGCAGGATCGCGTAGATCACCGGCCAGGTCGCCGGATCATCCTGCCAGTCGGGCTCCCGCATGGATCGGTAGGTGAAGGTGTCGTTTGACACCTGGGTATAGCGGCTGGTCGCGAACCAAAGGGCGATATCGATGTCGTTAGTGATGTCGATACCGTGAGTGGGCACACCATAGTGTTGGGCCAGTAGCATCACCGCCAGATCCCATTGCCCCGGAACCCGGCAAAACTCGCGCCAGCGGCGATACGTATCCGTAAACGATACCCCCTGTTCTCCGGCACGCGTGTAAATCAATTTCTGCAACATCGTCGAAAGGAACGAATGCACGCGAAGATAGTTCCATCCCCGCCGCGGCGCGGCTCCCGGCAGGGAAGGTTCGTCTACCTGCTCCCGACCAAACAGAAACCGCGACACCAGCGGGGTCCGCCTGAGGAGGAATCCGCGGGTTTGTCCTCGAAACCAGACCTTGGCGTCGGGAGCAACGTGCTTCGTGGGTTTCAGCCTTTCCGCCGCTTCGGTCAACAACGCTTCGACCCGCGCCAGTTCGCCGGGCCCATCGATATCGATCACGGGCACGGCGAAATGTTTCGACCGGACCGAGCCGACGATCTTGATCTGCCCGTGAAAGGGAGTGAAGTGATCGCGGAACAGGTCGTTTTTGACCCCATACCAGGCGTGATCCGGGTGTTTTGGCGAAGGGGCAAAGAACCAGGTATTATACTCGCGATCGATGACAAAACCCGGCCGCGTCTCGTCCGGGATATTGTCCAGGGTGGCCGGATGATTGGCCAGATTGACTTCGTTCAGCGGACAGGTCCCGATATAACGCGGAGCGTCTCCGCCCGGCACCGCCAACCGGGTGGCCAGGAGAGCCAGCAGATGCCCTTCGTGCAATTGGATCGCCTCCTCCGGGCTGAAATTCATCTTCCTAAAATCGCGTTGATTTCTCTCGGGAAGGGAAACTCCCGCCCGGACGGCATCGTCGGCCAGTATGGAGGACCCGATATCGCTTCCCGCCACGGATTGTCCGCAAATGATCATGCGGGTTTGCACCGGAAGCGGCCAGCGACGATCCGCCAGATTGATGAAATCCGGCGTCATTCTGCCGCCGAGGGCCGCGTCGAATCCCTGCATCGTTCTTTGCCGGCTGTCATGGCCCATGAGAAAGAGCCAGGCTAGGCCCTGGAGCATCGATCCATAGGCAGCCGGGATGATTCCCATCGAATAAAAGGCAAGCGCTGCCGGGCGGTTGTGCGCGGAGGGTTCGATTTCCCATTGGCACCTATTGGGTTGCCGCCAGCGGGCCATGATGGTTTCGCTCTCCGCCGGCCACAACTCGTGAAGAATCCGCCCCATCAATTCCTCGGCCCGCTCATGCGGAAGGATCGCCTCGCATTCGGCGTTGAGAAGGGCTTGGAGACGCCGAAGGGCCGTCTCGTTCCCGCCGATCAACGGAATCGCAAATCCGCAGGATTCCAGCGGGGCCAAATCCGCCGAGAGATACATGGCGCCCAAATCCACGTAAAGCTGGTCGAGATGGCTTCCGGCGTAGTCACTCACTTCACCGACGGGTGGAATCTGCTCATCAAGCACCCTGGCCGATGTCGGAAGCGCATCGATCCCCGCCCGCCCGGGTTTCCCAGCCCTGGCCCAGGCCGTGAGGTCGGCCAGCGACGACAAATGTTGCGGAGCATGCTCCTGATAGGTGGCAAACGCCAGGTCGAACCAGGCCGCGGCAATTTCCGGCATCCCCTTTTCCCTCGCGATGCGGGCCAGCCATTCCGCGGCCACTCCGGCGCGGGATAATATATCCGTGTCAAGGGCCTGCTCCAACATTCCCAGATAGGCCTTTTCGGCCGGTTCCAATTCTCCCAGTTCAAAGCTGGCCCGCCCCAGATTCTGATGGGCCAGGGAGCTGACCGCGGGGGCGTCAGCGCTGATCCGGACCGCTTCCGCGGCCATTGCCTTTGACTCGGTCCAATCGCGAAGCATTCCGAGAGCGGCGGAGAGTTCGACGCACAACAGGCCCCGGCTCTGCTCCGGGATCTGTGCCCGCAGAAGATCCCGTAGGATCTCGGCGGACTCCATCCATCCGTTCGGCTCATCTGAAATTCCCAGCAACAAAACGGCGTAGCTGTAATCGGCCTGGCGTGAAGGATCAAAGTCGGCCCGCCGCGGATTTTTCCTAAGTTCGGCCATGATCTGGATCGCCGGCTCGATCAGGCCCCGTTCAGCCAGCACGGCCATTTGCCGGAAATGCGACCAGAATTCCTGATACTCCCGGTCGTTCGCCAAATCGCTTCGCGGCATGGGAAGGCGTCTAACAGAGCGGATTGCGGTCGGGGAAGCTTTTTTGGGTGACAGGGACGAAACATAACGTCCTCCGCACGGATTTCGACTTCATATCTAACAAATATCTAAAATGCCAATCAGGACTTTTCTTTCCGAAATAAGTTAGCTAAGAATCGTGCCTTTCGCGGGCCTGGCACATCACCAGCAGGCTTGGAGCCAATGACTCAGGTTGTTGCCTGGATTTAGAATAAATCACAAACCAATACCCCATGGCGATTTCATCAAAAACGTTGGTAGAGTTGATCCTCCTCGGCCCCATCGGGGACCGGCGACAGCTGCAGGATTCCCCCATTCTCGGGGACGTGTGGATGGCCTATGCCATGGAGCCCAAGAAGGCCCACGATCTCCTGATCACCCCCGACTGGCATTATCCATCGGGCAAGGTGGCGGCGAAGCTGGCCGAGGACCTTCGGAGCAATGAGGAGCCCGGGCATGAAAATCGTCCCGATGTGGCCTACCTGGATGGCCTGGTGGCGGCCCGGCTGTGTTTCCGCCAGGTCCTCCACAATGTGGTGACCATGACGGACTGGTGGCAAAGGCCGAAGTTGCAGGACAGACTGATCCAGGCGACGGCCGAGGATCGTCTGCGCGACCTGATCGACGTCGTGCTGGAATGGGTGCAACAGCAGGACGATGAGGACAAAAGACAGGAGATCGCCCAGAAGTTTGCCAAGTTTACCCCCGAAGACCGTTATGTGGCTCTGGCTGCGATCATCCTGTGGGCCAGCGAGTCGGGGAAAAAGAAGGTGGGACTGCAATCCCTGGAGGAGTTGCCGGATGCCCAACCCGTGGTTAAGCTGGCCCAGGAGGTATTCTGGCAAATGCTCGAGCGGAAGCGAGCGGACCGGGAGAAGGTGTATCAGATTTCCCTGAACCGGAGATCCATGCCGGCCCTGTCAAAGTCCGTGGCGGCCGTGAAGGGCGACGCGGTCAGGAATGTTTTCGAGGTGAAATGCCGCGACATCGGCTGGGCGGTGCTGGACTCCGGCATCGACGCCACGCACCCGGCCTTTCACGACGACAAAGGAAAGACCAGGGTCAAGGCCGCCTATGATTTCAGCAACGTAAGGAAAATTGTCAGCCTGGATAATTTGGAGCTCAAGGGCAAAGCCCTGGAGAAACGGCTGAAGGTTTTATTCCCGAAAAAGAGGCCGGGCCTGAAATCGGAGGAAATCGGCGAGATTCTTAAACTTCTTGCCCAGGATGCCGACAATGACCGGCCGATCAACTGGGAGTTGGTGGAGAAGCTCATCCGTCTTGATGAGAACGATGTCCCGACCAGCGGACATGGCACGCATGTGGCGGGCATCATAGGCGGCCGCAAAACGGACAAGGGAGAGTTCGCCGACGGCATGTGCCCGGATATCAGTCTCTATGACTTCCGTGTCCTCTCCGACACGGTGAAGAACACCGAGTTTGCCATCATCGCCGCCCTCCAATTCATCCGCTATCTGAACAACCGGCAGAATTTCCGTCCCATCCACGGGGCGAACCTGAGCCTGTCGATTCCGCATGACGTGCGAAACTTTGCCTGCGGGCGCACGCCGATCTGCGAGGAATGCCGGCGCGTCGTGGAGGACGGAGTGGTCGTCGTGGCGGCGGCCGGAAACCTGGGCTACCACAGCTTTGAGACCAAGGATGGCACCTTCGATGGCTATGCGGCCTTCAGCATCACCGATCCGGGCAACGCGGAGGACGTGATCACGGTGGGGGCGACCCACCGGTTCTGGCCCCATACCTACGGAGTGAGCTTCTTTTCCAGCCGCGGACCCACGGGAGACGGCCGCTTGAAACCGGACCTGGTAGCGCCAGGAGAGCGCATCCAATCCACCTTACCGAACGAGGAATGGGGCACGATGGACGGCACCAGCATGGCGGCCCCGCATGTGAGCGGGGCAGCCGCGATGATGATGGCCCGGTATTCGGAACTCCGGGGGCGGCCGCGCAAGGTCAAGACGCTGTTGTGCGAAAGCGCGACCGATCTGGGACGGGAGCGCACCTTCCAGGGGTATGGCATGCTCGACGTCCTCCGCGCTTTCCAAAAAATCTAACCAAACCCACCACCAGCCATGAGCAAAACTTTCTTCAGCCTCGATGTGCGGCGCGCCCGGAAAGGGGACTGCCTTCTTCTGCATTACGGAACCAGCGAGGCACCCGGCCTGGTGATCATCGATGGCGGTCCGAGCGATGTCTACCAGCCCTTCCTAAGAACCCGGCTCACGGAGATCCGGGAGGCCCGGGGATTGAGCGAGACCACTTCACTGCCCGTAGATCTCCTCATGATCAGCCACATCGACGATGATCACATCAAAGGCATTCTGGAACTGACCCAGGAACTCGTCACCGCCAGCGACTTGCAAGACCCCCTGCTGGTGAAACTCAAGAACGTCTGGCACAACACCTTTGACGACATCATCGGAAACGACCCTGACAAATTGCGTTCCTCCATCACGGCGGTCTTCGGCGCGGCCGCACTCGATGGAGAAATCGAGGTCGAGGGGCTGGACGAACATGGCGCCAAGGTCCTGGCGAGCGTGCCGCAGGGACGAAACCTTCGTGACAACGTGAATAAACTCGCCGGAAACCCCGGCGGCCCCACCCTCAATAAAGAGTTCAAGGGCAAGGTCATCCAGACGAAAAATGGTTCCTCCATCGACATGAAAAAGGGCCTTAGGTTCACCGTGGCAGGCCCCATGAAGGCCGAGCTCGCCGCCCTCCAGAAGGAACATGACAAGTTTTTGGCGAAGAAGAAGAAAGCCACCCCCGCGGCCCTGGCCGCTTACACGGACAAATCCGTGCCCAACTTATCGAGCATCGTGGTCCTGGCGGAAGTCGGGACGAAGAAGATACTTTTGACCGGCGACGCCCGGGGCGACAAGATCCTGGAAGGGCTTGAGAAGATAAAGCTGATCAAAGCCGGCGGGAAGATGCATGTGGACATCCTCAAGGTGCCGCACCATGGCAGCGACCGCAACATGAAGACGGATTTCTTCCGGCGCGTGACCGCTGATCATTATATCTTCTCCGGAAATGGCGAACATGGCAACCCCGAGCGCGAGACCCTGCAAATGCTTCTCGATGCGCGCGGGGAAGCAGCCAAGCTGACCATTCATCTGACCTATCCCATCAATGAGATCGATGCCGGTCGCAAAGCCGAGACGCAGAAAAAAGGCAAGCCGTGGTCCCCCAAGAAAGACAGTCTGAAGAGCTTCCTTCAGGATCATCCGGGATTTGCCAAAAAAGTTTCGATCGTGGATGAGGAGGAGCCGCACGTGATCGACTTGTTCGACAAAATCAACTTCTAAGGATACCCGACGTCCGGTCATCGTGATGCGTCGCAGGACCGGAAAAAACACGGCCGTTCCTTAAACAAAAACCCCGCGGCAAGGTTGCGCTTACCACGGGGCCATAAGGCGAAGCCCTTCTTCGCTTATGTCTAGAACTTCCAGTTCAATCCGCCCGAGATGGAGTTCCCGAGGTAATCCTGCCGGCCGAAATCCACGTTGTAGTAGAAGAAGGCGTTCCAGCGGTCGCCGAATTGCGCACTCACTCCCGCTCCCGCGAACACACTGTCGCGGGCCGGCGTGCTGGTTTCATAACCGAAGGTCGGGCCCGATCCTCCGTCCAGCGATGAACTGATGTTGCGCGGGTTGTTGAGGAATTCGTGCTGCCAGAACATACGGACTTCCGGGATGAGGGAGATTTGCGAGGTCACGTTCCAGGTGTAGGCCACGCGTCCGCCCAGTGTGGTGCGCAGGCTGTTCACGTTCTGCTGACCGACGGCGAGGTCGAGGCTGTCGGCTCCGTTTTCGGTGAAGCCGGCAATGCCCGCGTAGGTGTATTGCCCGCCGATGATGGGACCGAAGGTGAACTTCCCGACCTGCCAGTCGTAGCCAAGATTCAGCGCCGCGCTGAACTGGCCACCACTCGGCTGGCTTTTGGCCAGACGGTCGACGGTGCCAAAGTCGATGCCACGCCGCACGCGGTAGCCATTGTAGCCGCCGCCCACCACCGCATCGGCGGTGAAGCCGCCGTCCGCGTAGCTGGCATAGCCGCCGAAGAGGGCGCTGTTGATCTGCGTGTTGCCCGAGTCTCCGGCATCGGCCCACGTGTATTGATAACCACCGAAGACACCGGTGACGAACTTCTCGCTCCAGCGATAATCGCCGCCGACGAGGAAACCGCCGCTGTTGAAGTTATAGTTCGGCACCTGGCTCACATTGGTCACCCGGCCGAAGAGTCCGTTGCCCATCGTCCACACGCCCCACTTGTTATCGGGAGCCGGGCTGAGGATGTCCTTGCCATCCTTCGCATCCAGCACGCTCCGGCCGTTCTTGTCATGCATGAGCACGCTTTCGACGCCCATGGACTGGAAGCCCCGCGCCCCCAGCCGTACGGCGCTCAGCCGCTGGTAGATCTGCTGCGTCTGGGCGAAGGCCTGCTCGATGGTGATGTTGCCAAGGCTCTCGTAATAGGTCGGGGCGATCTGGTCAAACGCCGCCGAATATTCCTGGATGGTCAGCAAATCCAGTGCGGTGCTGACGGCCAGCCGGTCCCCGCTGGTCGCGGGGATGTAGCTGTTCAAGGCCTGCGCGACATTGGTCTGATTCGTGGTCTGCGCGACCAGCGTGTAGCTCGCGGGGGCGATCACGATCGAACCGGTTCCGTCCTCCGCGAGGAACCGTCCGCGGAAGATCGAGGGGTTCGGCACCGTGATGGAATCAAACGTCCCGACGATGCTGCCCGCCTGCAAAAACGCAAACTGGTCGCCAAACTGGAACTGGTAGCCGTCGAAGCTCACGACCTGCAGCGCGCCCGCGAGCGAGGCCTGGCCGGAAACAATCAGCCGGTCGAAGTTCGTCGGGCTGGCCACCTCGATCTCCAGCGCACCGGAGCTGCTCTGGGTGAAGTTGCCATTCACCGTCAGCGTTCCCGGCGAGTTGCCGGGTGCGACGACGCCATTGTTGACCACATTGCCGAAGATCGTGCCCGCGCCTTTCAGCATCGCGTTGAGCTGCACAAATAAGCTCTGCGCCGTGAAGTTGCCGTTGACCGCCAGGATGCCCTCGTTGATGAAGGCGTTGCCGCCGACGAAGACATTGGTCAGCAGATTGAGCAATCCTCCGCCGAGTTTGGTGAAGGTTCCCGGCGCAACGATCGTGCCGCCCGTGATGGTCGAACTGCCGCTTTGGACGAAGAGATTTCCACCCGTGACCGTGAGCCCGTTGAAGACCCGCAGCGAACTGCCAGGCAGGAAGATGAGGCTGTTGACGATGTTGCTCTCCGTCGGGTCCGCGGTCGATGCCTCGCCTTCGACGATGAAGTTTGCCGTCTCCGGGGTGAAGGTGGGCGGGCCGTTTTGGATGATTTCGCCGTCCGACACTCCGTCGAAGGAGACATACAGCGTGTCGCCCATGATGGTGAATTTCGCAGCCAGGCCAAACAAGGTCGTGCCCGCGAAGTCCGCTTCATCGAAATCAACGAGATTGGCGGCGCGCAGGATCGCGTACGGGTTATTGGCCAGGAAACCGCCGTCCACCGTGAATTCAAACTGCCCCGTCGCGGCGAGGGTGAGATCGCCGGAGATGTTCACGAAACTGGTGGTGGTGCCGAGCACGCTGGCGATGGTGCCGCCGGTCCAATTCAGCGATGTGATGCTGAGTTCTCCCACCGGAGCGAGACTGCCACCAGCGAGGGCGACCGGTCCGTCGCCGAGCGCGGAGGAGTCGAGGGTCCGCAGACGGCCCGCATTAATAGTCGTGCCGCCGCGATAGCCGTTGGCATTTGAAAGGGTGAGCGTGCCGGAGGTGGCTTTCACCAGCGCGAGAGGATCGGCTCCGCCGTCCAGGATGGAGCCGGCGAAATTGCCCTGATTGACGGTGATCACCGCAGGTCCAAAGCCGTTGACGATGGCCCCGGTGCCCTGCAGGTTGCCGATGGTCTGGGTAGTGGTGCCGCTGAAGGCGACGATGCCCATGATGCCATTGATGGTCACCGTCGAAGCGGGATTGATCTGCTCCGAGGTGTCAAAGAGGGTGAGCGCTCCGCCGAAGTCCACCTGCAAGTCGCCGGCGATGGCGATCCTGCCGGGGTCTTTTTCCAGCGAGAGTTCCATGCCATCGCCCACGGTGGTCAATCCGGTATAGGTATTGTCGTCCGGGCCGCAAAAGGAAACCAGGCCCGACAGGCCGTCGGCCATGACGAGCCTCAGCCCGCCGGCGCCGGTGATTTCACCCATGAAGCACGCCTGGCTGAAGTCCTCGGTGAAGGTGAGCGTGCGGGTGGCCGCGCCAAGGTCGACCTGGCCGCCCAGCTGAATAAAACCAAAGTCCGCGAGGGAAATATTGACGTCTCCGGCGACGGTGACGTCGTTGTCCAGAAACACGGTACCGCCCGAGACGACGCCAAAGGTCGTACCCGCACCCAATTGCACGGCGCCCGTACCGAGGGCGAAGTCATCGCCCAACAACAACGTGCCGTTAGCCAGGGTGGTGCCGCCGCTGTAGCTGCTGGAGCCGGTGAGAGCGAGGGTGCCGGTTTGGTTCACGACGACATTGCCGGTGCCGGAAATGATGCCGTCGAAGGTGACCTCATCGGTGCGATTAAAAGCAAGGGTGCCGTCATTCGCGACGTCGCCGAGGATCGATCCGGTGGTACCGCCATTGCCGAGTTGCAAGGTGCCGGTGGCGATGGTGGTGCCGCCGGTGTAGGTATTCGAACCGGTGAGGATGAGCGCGCCGCCGGTGCCGGTTTTGACCAGGCCGCCGGTGCCGGAGATGGTGGCGTCGATCAGGGCGGTGATGTTTGAGCCGGTGCTGATGCGGAGGGTGGTGCCGCTGATGGCGAGGTCGTTTGGACCGGTGATGGCGTAACCATCGGTGTCGAAAACCATCTCACTGACATTGATGGTCTCGCCGAGGGTGACGGTGCCAGCGGTGCCGCTGAAGATGGCGGTGCCGGAGGTGTTCCAGGCGAAGTTGGCGCTGCCGCTGGCGGTGGTCCAGTTGGTATTTGTGTTATTCCAAGTGCCGCTTCCGCCGGTGACGGTGCCGTCCGGCGTGGTGTTGGGTCCATCCCAGTATTGGTCCGGGGAGAAGACGGAGAGTCGGACCAAGCCGTCGACCGAAAGATCGATGGCGTAGCCGTAGCCGGGGGGCATGAGGTCGAAGGTGATGCCGTTATCGAGCAACGAGCCGCCGTATTGGAACAGGGTGTAGGTGCCGTAGCCGTAGCCAGCGAGGTCTGTGACGTTGAGCACGCCGTCCAAGGTGAGGTTTCCGGCGACGACGACGAGGTCGCTGGTGGTGCCGAGTTCGAACTGCAGATCGGAGGTGGCATTGAGGATCAACGAGCCCACGCGCAGAGTGCCGGCGCTGTTGCCGGGAGCGAGAATGCCGCCATCCTCGATGGTGACGGCTCCGGTGATGGAGCCGCTGCCTCCCAGGGCCGCGCCATTTTGCACGGTGACCGCGCCGCCGCCGTTGTTGGCGCCATTGAGGTTGAGACGGCCCGCGCTGACGGTGGTGGCGCCGGAGTAAGTGTTCGTGCCGGTGAGGGAAAGCGTCCCCGCCCCGAGTTTGTTCAGGCCGCCCGTGCCACTGATCACGCCGGAGAGCCCCAGCGTGCCGGTGGAGACGTCGAACGCGCTGCTGGCGCTGTTCACGGTCACAAGCCGGGCCGAGTCGAAGCTGGCCGTGGTGTTGAGGGTGCCCGAGTTCAGGGTCAAGCGGCCGGAAGACGCGCCGAGATTGGCATTCTGCGAGATGGATAGCACGCCCGCGTCCACGAACGTGCCGCCGTGGTAGCTGGAACTACCCGAGAGCGCGAGGGTGCCCGAGGTCACCTTGCGGAGTGTGAGAGTGTCAGTCGAATCGGAAATTGTGCCACTGAAACTCCCGGAACCGACCGCGAGGGTACTGCTGCTGGAACCATCTGATCTCACCAGACCATTTCCATACAGCGCGCCCAAGGTTTCCGTTGCGCCCCTGAGGCGCATGGTCCCATTCACCGTGACGCTAGAGGTGTCGGCAATATCCTCGTTCCCAATTGCCAAAATGCCACCCGTGTCCACCACGACATCACCAACGATGGCATTTCCGGCGCTCAAGGCGTCCAAGAAGCCGCCATTCTCAATCGTGGTCAGACCCGTGTAGGTGCCCTGACCGTATAACTGGAGCATCGCGCCTGAGGTGAGGGTCAACCCTCCGTTGCCGGAAACGGTTCCCTCAAAGCGAGGATTACCCGTACCGACCGCCGAAATGCGGTGGGTGCCATCGGTGAGCAGGACAGAGTTAGTGAAAAGGAAACTCCCCCCGAAACCGGTCCCGGCGAAGGTCGCATCGCCCTCCAGGACGAGGGCATTATCGATGAATAAATTTGTGATGGTCCGCCCCAAGGTGGTGGCGTTGGCCATGGTGAGCGTGCCGGTGCCGAGAGCGGTGGCGTGGCCCAACAGGAGTGTCCCCTGCTCCAGACGAGTACCGCCGGTATAGGTGTTGGCGTTGGTCAGGGTGGTGGTGCCGCTACCGAGTTTGGCGACGGAGAGGGAGCCGGTGAGTTTGGGCGCGAAGGCGAGCGCTCCGGTGTGGTTGAAGTTGACCTGGCCACGGCCACTGCCGGTGGTGATTTCGCTGGCGTTGATGATGCCGGCCGCGCCGCCCGTGCCGACATTCAGCACGCCTGTGCCTGTAACGGTTTGACCCAAAAGCACGGTCCCGGAGCCGCTATCCACGGTGAAGGCTCCGCCGTTGACCACATTGGCCGTGCCCAATCTTTGGACACCGACATTGACTTCTCGCGCGGACACCTCCGACCCTGTCCCGCTGATGGTCATTTGAGCATTGGAGGCAAACGGGACAGCCAGGGACAAGATGTCTCCCTCGACTTTTCCGCCGTTGCTTACGTTGAGAGTTGAGGTGCCCGTAGAAAAAGTGAAGATATTGGCCAGCAAGCGGGCTCCGCTTCCGCTCACGTTGACGACAGTATTGCTGTCACTTTGCTCTCCGAGGGTCACGTTGTTAACATCCGCATAACCTCCCGCGCCGACGTTAAATACGGCGGTCTGGCCCGTGGCGGAATTCATCAACAAATTGCCTGAGTCAATCAAGGACCCGCCCGAGTTTATGGCCAGTGTCCCGCTGGTAACGCGAGTCGCCCCACCATAGGTATTGTTGCCCGTGAGGGTGAGCGTTCCCAGACCCGACTTGGTCAACCCACCGTTGCCGGAGAGCACGGAGGAGATGCCGAGGTCGAAGCCATTGCTGTCGATGAAGGCGCCGCCGGCTTTGATGACGATGTCGCCGGCCTGGAAATTTTGCAGGAAATTACTCGATGTTCCGAGCGCCCGGAGGATGCCGCCATCGAAGTTGAACTGGGCGGTCCCTGAGCCTCTCTGCACGAAATTTGTGGCCAAAACGCCGCGGGCGGCGGCGGTTCCCTCCAAATTGACCACTCCGGCACTACCGGCAGGATCACCGATAGTCAGACCTCGGCTAGTCGACCCGCTGACCAAGCCTCCGTCGCGAATCGTCATGGTCCCGGAGGCGCCATCTCCAACATTGAAATATAGCAAGTTCGAATGCACCAGCGAAGCGTTGGTCCCGGAAACAAGGAGGTTGCCCGCACCCCCGCCGGTCGAGAGCGCCAAGACGATGGAAGAACCGGTTCCGTTGCCCGTAACGGTGAGGGAGCCATTGGTAATTTCCAGTGTGCCCGCGCCAGTATTAGCTCCAAGAGTCAGGTCGATGGCGACAGCGGCACCTCCATCGGCGATCTGGCTCGTGCCTCCATTGCCGATCGCGGCGAAAGTACTCGCAGTGGGCACGCCAGCATTCCAGTTACCGGAGGTAAACCAGCTTCCCGTGCCGGTCTGGGACCATCTCGAGCTTTGCGCGCAGAGCGGGGCGGGCAGGACCGCGAGGGCGAAAATGAAAAGCAAAAGGCCGAGGGCCAAAAAAAACGGGCGAGACTTTGCGGGCATTCTGCCGGGCAGAACAAGACACGGCCAGAGGCAAGACAATTCTTTTGGGACCAAGCGTCCATTTTTGCGGACGAACGGTCCAGCAAAGCTAAGAGAGGGCGGCCTTCAAGGCAGCGAGGTATTCCCGCCCGACGGGGACGACGGCGCCGTCGGCGAGGCGCAAGTCATGCTTCTTCTCCCCTGTCCGCACGATGCCGCGAATCGCCGTCCGCTGGACCATGGCCGACCGGTGAGTCTGCAAAAACATCCCCTCAGGCGCCAGCGTCAGCCATTCCTTCAGCGTCCGCAGCACAATCAACTCCGAGCCATCGGCCAGATGCACGTGGGTATAATTCCCGCTGGTCAACACCCGCCTGATCTCGCGCCATGGCACGAATCGTACCACGGCACCGGCCCGGATGAACACGGTATCGTCCTCGTTGGCCGGTTTGCACTCCACCTCCCGCAGCCGTACCCGGCGCAAGGTCTCAGCCAGCCGCTGCGGATGGACCGGCTTCAGCAGATAATCCAACGCATTGCATTCGAAACCCCGCACCGCATAGCGATCATACGCGGTGACAAAGACAATCTGCGGCCCCTTCTCCGGCAGCCGCCCCACATAGTCAAACCCAGTCTCCCCGACCATCTGGATATCCAGAAAAACCACATCGGGCCGCAACTCACCAGTCAGGGCCAGCGCCTCATCGACCCTCGCCGCCTCGCCCACCACCTCCACATCGGCATGCTCACCCAACAGCCGACGCATCTCCAGCCGCGCCGGCCTTTCATCATCCACGATCAACGCCTTCATGCCGGTATCTCGATCTCCAGGCTGACTCCATTCCCGGTGCGTATGGTGAGTTTACCCTGCTCCCGATAAAGAATCTGCAAGCGCCGCCGCACGTTCTCCAGGCCCGTGCCGCGCCGCTCGCCCGGCTCCCGCCAGTGCCCGGCATTCCACACTTCGATCAATAATCGCTGGTCCTGGCACTGCGCCTTGATCTTGATAAGACATGGCTCCCACGAGGCCTCCAGCCCGTGGCGGATCGCATTCTCCACCAGAGGCTGCAGCAAAAACGCGGGCACCAGTTTCCCGGCCGCCGCAGGCGCGATCTCAAACGTCGTCTTCAGCCGTTCGCCGAATCGCCGCTCTTCGATATTCAGATACTGCTGCACACTGCGAACCTCATCACTAAGGACGATACGCTCCGCCTCGGGATTCTCCAGCGTGCTTCGGAGGTACTCCGCCAGCTCCGTGATCATCTCCCGTGGCACCGTGTCCGAGAGGGGCATCGACGCGCGCGCTGAGTTCAGCGAATTGAAAAGAAAATGCGGATTGATCTGGTACCGCAGCACGGCCAGCCGCGCCCGCTCCGTCTCCAGCAAAGCCCGCAACGTCGCCTGCTCCGCCCGCCGCCGCTCCGATCCCAGCGCCGAAACCAGCAGGCCCGTCGCCGTCATCACCCAACACAGCGCCTGCACAAACCAGATGGACGAGGCCATCTCCTGCGGCGGCAGCGTCCGCCCATGCAGGAACAACGAACCGTAGACGGCCAGCAACGCCACGACTACAAGGCCCGAGGTCTCTCCGATTCCGAAGCGCACCGCCGTATAGATCACCGGCGGGAACGCCAGGAAGGCCAGGTTCAGCCCCACGCCTTTGAACATCCCGTCGAACCCGATGAAAAAAAGTCCTGCGCTCACCGCCGTAACGATCAATCTCTCGGGGAGACGCACCCCGGGGCTCCAGTCCCTCCGCACCAGCGACACGATTAGCGGTGTCAGCATCAGCATCGCGGTTCCGTTGGAGAGATTCCAGTTTCCCAGGGCCCGACCATATTCGCTCCAGGGGAACATCCCCTGCAGGCACATATACGCCGGGATCACGAGCGTGTTGACCAGCGGTGCCGCCAACGAAGCCCCCACCAGCGCCCCGACCGACCGAAGCGTGTCGAAGCGACCGGTAAAGGCTCCCGCCCGCAGGATCAACCAAGCGGCCAGCAAAGCCTCCATCGCATTCGTGCTCGCGCCCACCGCGCACATGTTCAGCGGCTCGAGACCCAGCAGCCACGGCGGAAGCGCGTTGAGCAGCAGCACGGGCCAGTGGCGCAGCCCGAGGATCAGCAGTCCTGCTGTGTTTACTCCGCTCGCCAGCCAGAAGATATTCTGCGAATTCACCGGCAACCGCTCCGGCCAGATCGTCAACCCGAGCTGAATCACCAGCAGCACCGCCGCGTTGGAAGCCAGCGAGAACAGAATCATCCCCTTGAAAGGGGAGAATCGATTTCGGTCCGTCATGTTGAGCCCAACCACTATTGGCAACGTTGTTCCTCATTTTGAGGAAATTTCCAGTCTGAATCCGGGAGAGCTGGTCGGACCCCGACAGAATTCCCCGGGCGAAAAGGGCGTGGGAACGGCTATGGGCCTTGGGCGAATCGGCGCGGCCAACGCACAAATTCCCTTGAGCAGGACATCTTTATCCAGAGTTCCTTTTTGGAGGAGAAGAGGAGTCGGGAACTGCTAAATACTAACTGTTGCCGGGCCTGGCTTTTCGGCTCCCTCAAGGCCCATAAGCTTGAACTCGGCGCGTTGCCAATGTGCGTCGGCAAGTCCCTCTGGCTGCCCCTCCTCATCCCAAATGCGATAGGCCATCTTGGCGACTGCGGCGTGAAGTTCGTCGTTCATAGGTCGTGGTTTGCACCGGGTAATCGCCGTCCGCCCCCCGTTGGCCCTGTTTATTTTCAAATACTTTGGCTGGGAGGCCGAAGCTGACGCATTCGGAATGCATCGTCTCTCCCCGAATATCCCCGGGCTTCTGTCGATCTCTGGCCATTTGTGCCGGAGAGGCCGATTTTTATGTGATGACGATATTTACGTGGTTCTCGATCATTCCGGCGGAGATGGCATGTCTGGTCAGGCCCGCGGTATCATGAATGCCCAGCTTTTTCATGAGATTCTGGCGGTGGTTTTCCACCGTTTTTATACTGATGCCCAATTCACCGGCAGTTTCCTTATTCATCTTGCCCTCCGCGATCAATTGAAGCACCTCCATCTCGCGCGAGCTCAGATGAGATGCCTTTTTCAGGGAGCGCCGCTGTCGCCCGACCAACGCCATGCTCCTCAGATCACTTCGGCGTTTCGCGACCGGCGTGCTGAAGAATGTGCCTCCCGAATGAACCTTACGGATGGCTTCGGACAACACACAACTTGCAGTTTGCTTGATGAGGTAACCCGTCGCCCCCAACGCGATGGCCTTTTCGACATAAGCTTCATCGCTGTAGGCGGAGAGCATCAGTAATTTTGTGTTCGGATGGCTGCGCAGAATCTGGCGGATTGCTTCCAAGCCGTTTAGCAAAGGCATGGCGATGTCCATCACAACCACATCGGGCACAAGAGATCGCGTAAGGGCGACGGCTTCCCGGCCGTTGCTCGCTTCGCCCGCCACCATGATGCCTGCTTCCTGCTCCAGCAAGGCGCGCAGCCCCTCGCGGACCATCACGTGGTCTTCTGCGAGCAGAACGGTTATCGCTGTCACGGGCATGGATGAACCGGCGGAGGAACTTTATGTCTGACCCCGCTCCTCGGAAGACGAATCGTAACCGCGGTCCCCTCCCCCACGATGGATTTCAGGTTGAAAGTACCACCAACCATTTCGGCCCGTTCCTTCATGCCGAGAAGACCGAGACGTTTCCCTCGCGCAGGGCTTGGCTGTTTTTCCAGATCAAATCCTGTGCCATTATCAGCAATTTCCATCTCGATACCGCCACTCTCATCTCGAATGACCAGCTCAACCTCGCTGGCTTGGGCATGCCGGGCAACGTTGGTCAGCGTTTCCTGTACGATGCGATAAAGCATTGTCTTTCGGCTGCTCCCAAGCTTCTCGATGCCGTCAAAGGCTATAAGACCCACGCGGATGCCAGTCTGCCCCATGAAACCTTTCAGATAGCCATGCAGGGCTGGAATGAGTCCGAGATGATCGAGCACTGCCGGCCGAAGGTCTCTCGCAAAGCTGCTGACACTATCCACCGCCTTCGCCACGAGGCGTTGTGTCCCGATGATCTTTCTGCGAAAGGCCGCGTCTTTCGGCGCACTACCATGAAGGGCGGCCAGGCGGTAGTTTATTCCGGTCAGCGTTTGCGCGATCACGTCGTGCAGCTCACGACTTATCTTTTTTCTCTCCTCCTCATGCGCGGAAAGGAGGCGACGTGAGAGTTGGCGGAGTTGCCCCTGCATGGTGCGCGCTCTCGTCAGTAATGCACTTAGAGTCTGCTCGCTGGTGCGCAGAGATTTTTCCACGGCCTTTCGTCGTCCTACTTCGCAGCTCAATCTATCGTTTGTGGTAGCCAGCTCGACTGTGCGCTGGGTCAGTTCTTTGATCAGGAGAGCCATTTTCGCATTAGCAGCGCGTGCTTCGGCCTGTGCCTGCTCAATCGGCCGGATGGCTTCTGAAAAGAACGCATTCGCCTGAAGGATGGTGTGGGGCGGGGGAGTCGACCGGTAGGTTCGCAGCAGGGCGGTGAGCGTGACCGCATGCATTTCAGAAAGCTCCAGCACATTGATCCCGGCGTTGGCGGCCAGCGCGCCCAATTGATGAGCCGATTTAGGGTGAGCCGTGGGTGCTGCCTCTACGTAAAGACGCAACGCGGCTTGGTAATTGCGTGCGAGGGCGGCGGAGGATCTGTGAGGGGACACCAGCTTCATACTCTCGAAGAAACCCCAGAGGAACCGGCTGAGCCCAGGAATACGGGTGAGGCGATCTTTGTCCCAGTCTACGCCCGGTCATCACTTCATGCAATAGCCCCGTTCCCGCGTCCCTTATGCTTCGGCCTTTCGCTAAGCCGGATTGTTGCAGGGGTCATCAAACTGCGGCTCCGCCACATGAGAAGGGCGAGCCCGGCCACCACCAAAAGGACGGTGCCTGGTTCCGGAACCACCTCTGGAACAATCACCTCATTCTGCACCAGTGAAACCGCTCCATCCTGTGCCAGCAATCGTCCTTCCACACTGGCGCCCGAACCCAGTGAGATCGATGTTTGCGCCATCATCGTGCCGGCAAATTCGGCATCGGCGCCGAGGGTGGCCGAGCTTCCCACCTGCCAGAAAACATTGGCGGCCAAGGCCCCGTTGACCAGCAATACCTTGCTGTTTGCGCCCATCGTAAAGGTGGAGCCCATTTGAAAGATCCAGACCGCACTCGAGTCATTCAAGCCGTCGAGGATGAGCGTCCCATTGAGACTGAAGGAACTCGGTTCGTAATACACTCCTGACTCTAGGGTGAGCCCATTCAACTCAAAGATCGCGGGGTAGATCGTGTTCGGTTCCCTTCCCAGCGCATCCTGATAGGCCAGTGCGAGATCCCCCTTGGCTAGCACTGTTACAGGATCTCCTCCGTGATTAGTCCCGTCCAGAGTCACCGTGCCAAAGCCCGCCGTAGTCGCTGTCGGCGAGGAACCCACATCTCCGGTGATGGAAGTGGCCCCGGCATTCGTCACTCCGGACCCCGCCAATATGGCAAAATCGGCGGCGGTTCCCAAATCGACCGGGTCGACCATCGCCGCCCCTTTGCAAGGTAGCGTCGACGCCACAACGAGAAAGAAGAAGCTTGCCCGCATGGCTTTCATCACCCTGCTCGTCGCTCCGTCAGGGAACGCGGGGGCATGGGAAACTGTTATAAGGAAACTTTGCGGCGGTGATTTGATCATGACCGCAATATAGGCGATCGCGCCTGCCGCCTTCCATAGGGTATACCACCCAGGTCCGATGGGACCCTTGGTTGTGCGAGGTTCCCTATCCGGTGGATAGGAGATGGCGCGGAAGATTGATGGTGAAAACACAGCCTACGCCCGCCTGGCTGCGCACGCTGAGAGTGCCGCCGTTCGCCTCGACGCTCCTTCTCGCAATGGCAAGTCCCAGGCCGAGGCCGCTACGATCCTCTCCGCTCTGGAAAAAAGGCCCGAAGACCGTCTCCTCGCTGCCCAAGGGCAATCCCTCGCCCTGGTCTTCGACGTCGAGCAGGATGCGGTCGGCCTGCGCATAGGCATTGAGAGTCACCACGGTCTCCGACCGCGTGAACTTGAAGGCGTTCTGAAGCAGGTTGCCCAACGCGGAGAGCAGCAGGTCACGATCGGCGTCGACTCCGAGTTCCGGGTCCACGTCCGAGACGGTCAAGGTGCAGTCCCGCATCTTGGCTTCGAGCGAGGCGGAAAGTTTTACTTCGCCAATGAAATCGGCGAGGGAGAAAAGCTGCTGTTGCAAAGGCAGCCCCGCGTTCATGCGCACTTCGCTGAGCGAGCGATTGATCAGGGTGGCCATGCCGACCAGACACCGGTCCAGCACCCCTCCAGTCGCACCATTGATGCTCAGATTGCCGGTCTTGAGAGCGCTCAGAGCGAGGGTGGAAGCGCTCAGGAAGTTGCGCAACTCGTGGGCAAAAATGCCGAGACGTTCATTGAGCGCCTGGGTCTGCCGGTCGGCCATCACGAAATCGCGGCGGTAGTTAAACTCGGTTACAGCGATGGCGATACCATTGTCGAGACAGCGGTTCAGAGTGCGGAATTCGTCGATCTCGATCGGCACTTTCAACTCGAAGGCCAGATCGGTGATGGATTGGCAGAGGTCGCCATAATCGTGCACGACCTGCTCGACCGTGAAGCCGTGATCCATCAATTCGCGGCCATGACGGGCGGCGGTTTCGCCGAGTTCCGAGAGGGCGGTCGGATCTCCTCCCGTTGGCCCGGAGACCTTGCGGCTCAGCAGCGGCTCAGAGGTCTGCTCGACTTGGAGGGTCTTGATAAGCTGATCGAGGAAAAGGGGGATGCCATGCTCGTTCTCCCCCGCAGTAGTCTTCGGGGCGGATCGCAACGCGACCTTCGCGAGGCAGCGAGCGATGAGCTCCTCCCTCTGTGCACTGAGGAATTCATGCATCATCTGACTGACAGCGTAGGCCACTTTTCTCGTTTGTAGCTAATTAACTACGATTATCTTCAAAACAGCTGAATCCTAAATCGAAACATATCCCTAACCCGCTAAGGTTGAACCTTATACCTTGCGCAATAAAAAAAAGATATTTCCCAAACGAGACCACTCCGGAGGCCTGCACCTACCCAAATTATTAGGTTTTCTCCATTTGTGAGGCTATATTGAGCCGATGAAGGTCCTCCCAACCGATCAACCGAATCGTAAATCTCTTCAGATATTTTCACTCTCAACGACGAAGTCGGTGTCTTCACCATGACGCTTGACCGAGCCAATGAGGAGAAGGTTTTAAGCGAGCTGAGGAGATCCGAATTACATTATCGCAGGCTCTTTGAGTCAGCCAAGGACGGCATCCTGATCCTGGATGCGGAAACGGGAATGGTCGTTGACGTAAATCCCTTTTTGATCACAACCCTGGGCTTTTCGCGTGAGGAATTCCTAAAGAAGGCTGTGTGGGAATTAGGTTTCTTCAAGGATATCATGGCCAACGCGGACAAATTCGCGGAGCTCAAGGAGAAAGAATACGTGCGGTACGAAAATCTCCCTTTGCAGGCCTGTAATGGGGAGCGATTGGACGTTGAGTTCGTTAGCAATGTCTATCTGGTCAAGGGATGCAAGGTCATCCAATGCAACGTCCGCGACGTTACGGCTCGTAAGAAAGTCGATGACGACGCAAGACTCCGCGAAAACGCCTTGGACGAAGTATCCCAGGGGGTTCTGATCTGTGACGAAAATCGCCTCATCAGATATGCAAATGCCGAATTCACCAAAATCACTGGCTACGGAGAAAGTGAAGTTTCGGGTCGTACTTGCGCGATCCTGCAAGGTCCCGAAAGCTCACTGCAAACCATCGAAAAGATTCGGGCGGCATTAAATGCAAACGAGGCTTTCGAAGGTGAAATTCTGAACTACCGCAAGAACGGGCAGATCTTCTGGAATGACCTCTCAATTACGCCGATTCAAAACGAAGGCGGCCGGTCGGTCCGCTTCATCGGCATATTGCGCGAGGTTACAGAGCGAAAACTGAACGAAGCGAGGCTGAGAGAAAGCGAGGCCCGCTTTTCCGGCGCATTTGAGCATGCCCCCATCGGGGTGGCGCTGGCTTCTCCCGATGGCCGCTGGATTAAGGTGAACCGAGCGCTTTGCGAGTTGGTTGGCTATTCCAATGCTGAGCTGCTTACCATGACGTTCAAGGACATCACATATCCCGAAGATATTGCGAAGAGTCTGGAAAATACCGGTCGGTTGCTCAGCGGTGAGATCGTCTCCTTTCAGGAAGAAAAACGCTACCTTCATTCCCGCGGACACATCGTCACGATCTTACTTAGTGTTTCGCTCGTCCGGGACACGTCGAATCGCCCCCTTTATTTCATCGCCCAGATGCAAGATATCTCGCGGCGCAAACAGGCGGAATCGGCCGTGGTAGAGAGCCAGAAACGTCACCGCTCTCTTTTTGACAATATGGTGGAAGGCTACGCGTATTGCCGCCTCGTCTTTGCCCAGGGGGTCGCCACCGACTTCGTCTACATCGAGGTCAATTCTGCTTTCGAGGCCCTCACCGGACTGAAAAATGTCACTGGAAAAAACGTCAGTGAGGTCATCCCGGATTTTCTCCAAGCCGATCGGGAGATTTTCGACATGTACAAAAGGGTGGCTCAAAACGAAAAGCCTGAAAGACAGGAGATCTATTTGGAGTCCTTAGGCATGTGGCTTTTACTTTCCGCTTACAGCTTGGAAAAAGATCATTTTGTCGTCGTATTTGACAATATTACCGAGCGGAAAAAATCCGAACTGGAGACCCAATTCAATGCGCAGCGCTACCGCTCCCTGGTGGAAGCCACGACAGCCATTGTCTGGGACACACCAGCTTCGGGCCATTTTGATATTGAACAGGCGAGCTGGAGCGCCTTCACCGGGCAGAGCTTCGAGGAGCTTCGCGGGACAGGCTGGTTGGCTGCGGTGCATCCGGACGATCGGGCACGAACTGCGCAGGTTTGGTTGGCTGCGGTGGCCCGCCAGGATATCTATGAAGTGGAACACAGACTAAGGGGGGCCGATGGAAACTACCATGACATGGCCGTGCGGGCCGTGCCGATCCTGGCAGAAAATGGCAAGATTCTGCAATGGATCGGTGTGCATACGGATATCACCGAGCAGAAGCGCATCGAACATGATCTGCGGGGAAAAACCGCCCTCTTTGAAGCTCAAGTTGAGTCCGCGCTGGACGGCATTTTGGTCGTGGATAACGCCGGAAAGAAAATTCTCCAAAACCAACGGATGGTTCAATTGTGGCAAATTCCCCGGGTGATAGCCGAGGAATCTGATGACTCCGTGCAACTACAGTTCGTTGTCGGGAAAACGAAGGACCCTCAGAAATTTGCGGAGCGGGTTGCCAATCTCGCGGCGCATCCCGATGAGATCAGCCGGGATGAAGTCGACCTCGCTGACGGAAGGACATTTGATAGATATTCCGCCCCGATCCAGGACAAGGCCGGAAATTCCTATGGCCGAATCTGGACCTTCCGCGATGTCACGGAAGAACGAAATCGAGAGCAGATCCTTTCCGAGGCTCTGGCCCGGGAAAAAGACCTCCTCCGCGAAGCTCAGGCGGGAAACCGTGCCAAAGGCGAATTTCTCGCCGTCATGAGCCACGAGATCCGCACACCCATGAATGGCATTCTCGGCTTTTCAGCGCTGCTGGCGGGCACTCCTAATCTGCCGCCCGAATGTCAGGACTATATCTTAACGATCACTTCAAGCAGCGAAGCTCTCTTGCGTATCCTCGACGATATCCTGATTTTCAGCCGTTTGGAGGCCGGAGGCTTGACGGCGGAAAAAGCGGTATTCCGCTGTCGGGAAGCTCTTGAGGACATCCACACCCTGCTGGGCCCGCAAGCGAGGGATTTGGGGTTGGATTTCCATTTGGCGATCGACCCGGAGGTTTCCGAAAACCTATGGAATGACGTCGGCCGGCTCCGGCAAGTTCTTCTTAATTTAGTCGGAAACGCGATCAAGTTTACCGCCCATGGCACGATCACTCTGGGACTGCGGAACTCTTCGCAAACCTTGGAGGCGGAGCGAATGGTAGAAATTTTTGTGCGCGACACCGGCAAGGGAATCTCACCAGAAGATATCGGGCACATTTTCGAGCCTTTTTCCCAGGCGGATTCCAGCATATCGCGCCGATATGGCGGCACTGGCTTGGGGCTATCCATCTCCAAAAATCTCGTGGGGCTCATGGGAGGCAGACTTACTGTATCCAGCACCGTGGACGCAGGCTCCGAATTTTGCATCACACTCCCCGGCGGGCTGCCGAAAAGCGAGACTGCTCCTGCGTCCGGACCAATCGAAGATCTGATGGACGAAACATTTTCATCAAAGCATCCGCTTACCGTCCTGGTGGTGGAAGATGATCAGGTAAATCTCAAACTCATGCGAAACATGCTCCAAAAGCTGGGGTATGTGGCGACCACTGCTCAAGATGGAGAGCAAGCGGTCGAGATGTATCTCAGCACTCATCCAGACTGTATTTTAATGGACCTGCAAATGCCGAGGAAAGATGGTCTTCAGACGACCCGTGAAATTCGAAAAATCGAAGACACTTCCTCGGAAACCGATCGCGCTTTCATATCGGCCCTGACCGCCAACGTCGTGAACGAAGATCGAGATCGATGTTTCGAAGTGGGCATGGACGCATACATGAACAAACCAATCAGGTATTCGGCCCTGGCAAAAATGCTGGCGCGCGCAAGTGACGCCAAATCGAAGCCCCTTGATCGACGCCGAGTTGTTTAGCGGAATATACGAAGTGCCGCGTTATCTCCAGGCAGGCACAAGGAAGTTTGAAGCTCCTTTACGTCACCGCGGCGGCGACAGCGGTTGGTGCTGCCAACGAACGGATTTCCCTAAGCAGGTCATCCTTATCGAGCGTCCCCTTCTGGAGAATCTTAGTCACCTTGCCTGTCAAGGCGTGGCGATCCTCGGCGGTCAATTCCTTGGCGGTGAGCACCACGACCGGAATGGCCTGCCAATCGGGATTGGCCCGAAGCAGTTGCAGGAACTCGAAGCCGTCCATCTCGGGCATCATCAAATCCAGTAAGATAAGAGCCGGCCGCTGGTGGGCGAGTTGCTCGAGGGCGATGCGGCCGTTCCCGGCGGTGCGCACGGTGAAGGCTTCTTTTTCGAGCATGCGCTGAACCATCTCCGAAGTCGCCACGTCATCCTCGACCACGAGGACCGCGCCCTCGCCGCCCTGATATTTGCGCAGCACGGAAATCAGGCGCTCGCGGTCGACCGGCTTGGTCAGGTATTCCTGAGCCCCCAGGGCAAAGCCCATTTGCTTATCCTCGATCATGGTCGCAAGGATCACCGGGATCGAGTGCAGTTCGGCGTCGCTTTTCAAGGCGGAGAGCACCGCCCAACCGTCCATCCCCGGCATCATGATATCGAGAACGATGACGCTGGGCTTGATGGTCCGGGCCATTTCCAACCCGGTTTTTCCATCGGCGGCCACTCTGGTATCGTATCCTTCCTTCGTGAGGCTTCGGCTCATCACCTCGCGCACGGCTGGGTCGTCATCGACAATCAGGATGACCGGCCGGGCCGAACTCACACTCTCGCCTGGCGAAACTGCGGCGGGCGTGGGTGCGGTCGATGCAGCCGGCTCTTCGGACACAACATTCGCGGGCAGCCAAAAGGTGAAGACGGTGCCTTGGCCCGCCTCGCTCGTCACCGCGATGTCGCCGCCCATCATCAGGCAGAATTTTTTGCTGATCGCGAGGCCGAGGCCGGTGCCGCCGTATTTGCGGGTCGTCGAACTGTCCGCCTGGCTGAAGGCCTGAAAGAGCCGCGCCAGTTGCTCCTGCGTCATGCCGATGCCAGTATCGCGGACGCTGAAGATGATGCGCTCCGCCCCGCCGTCGAGCTTCCGGTGGGCTTCCACGGTGAGGACTCCCTTCTCCGTGAACTTGGCCGCATTGCTCAGGAGGTTGAACAAGGTCTGGCGGACCTTGGTGAGATCCGCCCGCATGGAGCCGAGATCGCCCTCGCATCGCACCTCGAGGGTGTTTTGGTTTTTGGCGATGAGGGGTTGGATGGTGGAGACCACGTCATCGAGCATGTCCTTCACCACGAAGGACTCCACATAGACCGTCATTTTCCCGGCCTCGATCTTGGAAAGGTCGAGCACGTCATTGATCAGCGACAATAAATGTTTCCCGGCCGCGTGAATCTTTTTGAGATCGGGGATGAATGATTCCTGGCCCAGGTCTTCCGCCTCCTCCGCCAGCATTTCGCTGTAACCGATGATCGCATTCATCGGTGTGCGCAACTCGTGGCTCATGTTCGCCAAAAAGGCGCTCTTCGTCCGGTTGGCCTCTTCTGCCTGGTCCCGGGCGTGGGCCAGCTGGGCGGTGCGCTCGTTAACGGTCTTCTCCAGGTTTTGATTCCATTCGGCCAGGCTCTGTTCCCGGGTTTTGATTTCCCGGGCCATGGTCTGGAAACTTCTGGCCAGGCCGCCAAGTTCATCGAGCCGCGCGACCAGCGGGTCCAGACTGGCGGGATCAAATTTCCCGCCTTCCACCGCCACCGCGGCCTGCTCCAGGCGCGAGATCGGAGCCGTCATGCGGCGGGCCACGATGGTGACCAGGACCAGCAGCACAGCCAGGGCGGAAAGGGCGATGATCGCGGACCGAATGGCCAGCGTCGTAACAGGACGAAGGATCTCCTTGGATGGCACGTTAAGCACGACCTTCCAGCCGGTCAGCGGGGCCTGGGACCAAAAGACATGCCGCCTTTCGCCATCAACGCTGAGCTCTGCGGAGCCTTGATCCTTTTCGGCCACCAACCGGCCATCCGGAAGATTTTTGACGTCTTCGCCGGCGAAGCCCTTGCGCAGCATGAGATCGCGGTTCGGATGGGTGATGATTTTTCCCCCGCGGCTGACCAGATAGGCATATTCCGAGGACCTCTGGCCGTCGGCATTTCCAGACGAGCGCAGGTGGAGGTTCTCGACGATCTTGATCAGATGATCCAGGGCCACATCGGCTCCGGCGGTCCCGAGATAGGAGCCATCGCCGGCCACCATGGGCGCGGTGAGGCTGACCATCGTGATGTTCGACCCCCCATCGTCATAAAATGGCTCCGTGACGTGAAACTGGCGGCTCTTCTTCGGGCCGTTATACCAATCCTGTTGCGGATCGTGGTAATCGTATTGCACCTGCCCGGCATTCGGAAAACTGTTGCGATCCACCCACGGCATCGCATCGGCCTCGTTCCAACGACGTGCATCGAACGCCAGATAAAGCCCGTAGACTTCCTTGTTCGGCAGATTTTTCAGCAAAGCGGCGAGGTAGGGAATGATCAGCGAATCCGGCTGGAAGCCGAGCGTTTCCTGGCGAACGGCCAAAGAAGTCGAAAGCATGCCGATCCGCTTCACGAAATCGTCGAGGTCAATCGCGGCGGCCTGCACCTGCTTCAGCGCTTCCGTCTGCGTCTGCTCCTCGATGACCTGACGGCTCGAACTGTAGTTCAGCCATGCCATGGCGCCGAGCACAGCGCACCCGACAATGCCAATCGACCACTGGAGCTTTTGCGCGAACGTGCGGGGAGCGAACGGAATCCTCATCTTGTATCGTTGGTTCATTCAGCCGCAAAACTTTCGCATTCGATATCGGAATTCAAGGAGTCTGGGGGCACGACCTTACGGAAGCGCGGTTGAATCTGGCGGCGAGGCGAATTTTTTCTCCGCACCCCACCGATCCCGTATTTATCAGGGTCTTTGGCCCCCTGATTTGTCTACATTTATCAACCCGGCGTATCACTTGCAAGCGCAAGAGACGGACGGCTGTTCAAGCCGATCAGGTATCCGGCCCTGGCAAAAATGCTGGCGTGCGAGTGACGCCAAATCGAAGCCCTTTGATCGACGCCGAGTTGTTTAGCGGAATATACCAAGGGCCGCTGAACAACAGCTGATCCTCTCATGCCCTGAGGTGCAATCCATGACCAAATCAGACCTCGAGCGTGAGCTTGAAATAACGAATGACGGAGACTGCGTCTTCGACACACCAAAAGGCGATCAGCACCGTGCCATCGGGAAGAACCTTTGCTGCAGGCAGCCCAAAGCGCAGAGCGCTCATCTGCCCGGTTGCGGCCCGGTTTCCCACATCGCCGATATGGCTTGAGCCTCCCCACAGCACCAGGGACTCTCCGTTTATCCACTCCCTGTCGCGCACTTCCGAGAACTGCGCCCAGAGGCCCGTCTGATCAGTACGACGATAAAAGGACAGCACTCGCCCATCGGGGAGAATGACCGGAGTGCAGGTCTGACCGAGCAAGCCGGTGGACCTCGCCGGGCCAAATGTTTTTCCTCCATCTTCGGAGATCGCAAAATGAATAGGGAGGTCCTTGCCGACGTTGCTGTCGTGAGACCAGCAGATCGCGAGAATCCTGCCATCCGGGAAGGCCGCCAGTTTTATCTCCCAGTGGATATGGCCATTTTCCCGTCCGTCCATCACGGCATTCCAGTCCTTCCATGACGCGCCCTGATCCGTCGAGCGCATGACGATCGCCTGCATGCCATGAGGTGCCTCGCCGTCCCAACTCTTCCAGGTCGAAGCGGGCCACAGCCAATCGCCATCGGGGGCAAAGAACACCGGCGAGCAGATTTCAAATGGCCCCGCTAACGGCGCATCCAACCAATTCGGACTTTCCCAGGTCAGCGAGCGCGCGCTGCCACGAATCAAAAATGGGTGGGTCTCAACAAAACCTCCGGTTTGCTCACTGGCCAGTCCTTCGTTGTCTCGCGAACGATCCCAGACCGCCCCTATTCCCACAATCTCACCATCCGGCGAACTGCTGAATCTACAGGTGCAGGAAAACGGCTTGAGATATTGCGGCAGCGGGGTCGCCTCAGGCTCGCTCCACGTCCTCCCTCCGTCTACCGAAACTGCGTAGTGGCTGCGAACGTCCACGGCCTCGAAAGCGGAACCCAAATCAAATCCGGCAAATATGCGACCGTCCGGCAGGACCGCCAGAGACGGGAAATAAGCATGCCTGCTGGTGAGGTGCGGCTTTGGATTGCGATAAATTACGCCCGTTTCTGTTGAAGTACTCATTGGGAATGCGCTGAGACCTTGTCGGCCTAAAATTGAATCAATTGGGCTTTACGATTCCCTTTTCGAGGACCGCCTTGGCAAACCGCTCACCGACCATGATTTTGGAAGGGCGATCATAGTGAAGATCGTCGTACAAGCCGGCTCGCAAATCTGTCGTGTCAAAGTAGGCGGCTGTCTTCATCCGTTTCCCCAACTCGGCCTGCTTCTCTCTCACCGTATCGCGAGTCTCGCCCTCTGCCGCAATTCCCCCGATGACAAGACCCATCTTCTCGGCGTGAGGAAGATCCTTGCGCAGATTCGTCAAGAGGGACCGCAGCCTCTCCCCGGCCAGTTGCGCTTCTTCCGGGGAATCGCTCTCGCCCTGCAAATAGAGAAGGCCCACGATCTCAAAGGTATCTCCCGAGCGCTGGAGGGATTCCGTCGCCAGGCGGACCGTGTTCACTAATTCGTGGTACATGTGGCCGTCTTGCTCTTTTGACCACAAGGTATTCCCCCCACCTCCGCGACTGGCCTTTATTATGCCGAAGTTGCGGATTCCAGAGGCATAGAGCGAGCGCCCGAAGCCGATCTCCGGCCCCCAATGCAAAGCGCAATTGGTGTAATGTCCGCCTTGCTGGGCACAGAGAGGCTTAAACTCGCCGCCCGAATCTCCGATCTTCGTATTCGCATCGGCGACATTGCTCCAGAAAAACAGAATTTGCTGATCCTCCGGCATCTTCTCCGATGCCGGGTCAAAGGAATCCCCGGCAGTGGTTCCCAGGGCATTCGACTGCCCTGTCAGGAGAAAGAGTTTGTAGTGCTCGGCTCTGACTGGAAGCGGCCCGGCCAGCAGCAAGACCAAGCCTAGGATAAGGTTGCTTACTGCTTTCACCGGATCACCTGCATCGCCCGAGAACTGCTATTTCCGGGCCCTTCTCCATTGCCGAGCACCGACCATCAAGACTCCCAGCCCGACCAGGGCAAACACCGAGGGTTCCGGCACCGCCGTGGCGGAAAAATCCTGCAGGACAAAGCGGGAGAATCCGCCGTCGGTATTGGGCACGCCGTAAGAATCAAAAAAGACGCCCACGCTGTTGATATCCGCGAAGGTATGCGTTGCGTATCCGGTAGATGGAGCCTCATTAAAGAAATACGTGCCGAATGAATCCGTGATGACAGGCTGATACACCGCCCACAAGGCATTATTCAAATCGCCCAGGATGTGGTTTTCGACGGTATTATATTCTCCCTGCACGATCTCCGATTGGGAAATGTACCAATTGCCGCCATCTTGTACGACCCAGCGACCGATCGGCCGATAACCGTCAAGGATGCCGCTGAAGCTGAGTTGGGAAGTCGAATCAAAGGACACCGGGCCGGCACTCCCTCCATTGAGAAATCCGGCTTTATCAAAGACAATCAAGCCGCGCATGGCCGGAGCCCCTGCCGCCAGCAGAGACAGGCTGATACGGTCGTTTACACCATTCTCATAAACGGTCCGGTTGTTGAGCGCTCCCTCATTCCCGCTGACATCGCCCGGAAAACCCGGACCCGCTCCCTGGCTTCCCATCCATCCGCCGGAGAAGCTGGAGGTCTTCCCCACCGGGGCGGAATAACCAGACGAAGGAGAAAGCGTCTGAATGCTGTTCTTCAGCGATCCGTAACTCTGCCCCGACTCGGTGGTCACATAGTAGTCCGAAGGATATGTCGTGTTCCGAAGAACCTGACTCGAAGAAACATAGTCGCCGCCCCAATCCACCACCGTCACCGCCAACAACGACGGGGAAGCAACGACGAAAGCAAATAGAGCGAGACTCACGCCCATCGCACCGGCCTTTACCGCGAACCAACTATTTTTTCTTGGATTCATAAATGCAGTTTGATTTTTCTTCCTGAACTCACAACCTCATTTCACCGGTCATACTATGTTACCGCGTCACCGGGGATAAACCGTGGGAATGCTGGTCAATACGGACTCTACAGCCTTTCGAGCTACGCGGGAACGGACACCTGAGCGGCTCCGTAAACCGCGTTGCGCAGCGGCTCAAGGCTCACCGGACGACCGGAACGTTTTGACTGCTCCGCCGCGATGCCCACCAGCACGGCTTCGATTCCCTCCCGCACGCCGGCCAGGTTTTCCACCTCGCCACCCGCCGCTGCTTTCCAGAAAGCATCGTTGATAACACTGTCCGCCCCGTGGTGTCCGCTATCGTCAAAAACGATGTCGTGCCGCAAAGTTTCCGCGCCCAGGTGGGCCTCGTGGGGAACGTCATGCAAGATAACCCCGCGATCGATATCGCCTTCCAGCGAACCGTTGGAACCGAAGGCCCGCAAGCGCCGCGTCGCGCGCGGCTGGCCGTGACAAGCCATGAAGTTGATCAGCACGCCGTCCTCATACTCGAGCATGACCGCCTGATGATCCGGCACATCACTCTCGGCATCATAGATCGACTCGTCCGAGGTATTCTCAAAAATCTGCTTCACATGAATGTCGCTGTAATCGAACGCGATATTGCGAATGACTTCGGAATCGAACCGACGATGCTGTTCCTCTCTCGGCCGTTTCACGAAATGGGTTCGGCGTGCGATGGAGAAGACCCGGGCGACCCTGCGCTCCGTCAACATGTGGAAGATGTCGAAGTCATGAGAACACTTCTCGACCATGAAACCGCCGGACAGCTTGTCGTCCCGGCGCCAATCGCGGAAAAATCCCGACGTGATTGATTGCGAGAGATTCTCGTCGGCATCAATGGCCATCAGCTGGCCGATGGCGTTGTCTTTGATCAGTTCACTGACTCGCTTATAAAAGGGCGAGTATCTAAGAACGAAACCGACAAAAACCCGGGCGTCCTCGACGGCCTGGAATTTCTGCCAAAGACGCCGGCATTGATCGGTGGTGATCGCCACCGGCTTTTCCAGAAGGATGCAGGCCCCGGAATCCAAAGCCTCGATGGCGAAATCGGCATGGGTGTTATTATACGAGCCGATAATCAAAGCGTCGTAGCTCACTTTGCGAAGCAGCGCTTCCCCGGTTTCAAATTCCTCCGGCGTGCCCCACTCGGTGAAGCGTTCGGCAAAAAGCCGCCGGCGCTTTACGCTGATGTCCGCCACGGCTACAAGCTGAATGCGCCCGCGGATATCCGCCGGGACATTTGTGAGATAGGAGACCGATCTCACTCCGACCCCGATCACGGCGACGCGGATCGTCCCGGAGGGAACCAATGACGAAACTTCTTTCATCCTTTAACTAAAGAAACTCCCCTCTCTTCGCGAAAGAAGAATGCACTGGTAATACAATCTGACCGGGAACGCCTGCTTGTGCAACTTCTCCGATTGCTGAAGGATGGCTCTCCATGGCACAGAGATCAGCGAGCAGCGATACGGGGGAGCGAACAAAAGTCGGCCTGGCCCTCTCCCCTCGACGCTCTGTGGCCATGAGCCTCATCGAGATTCTTATCACGATCGCGATATGCGCGGTCCTGGCTTCTCTGCTCATCGGAGCAGTCGGACGTGCCCGGGATCAGGCGTTAGCCACAAAATGCAGCGGCACGCTCCGGCAACTTGGCACGGCATTTTTGGCCTATGCCGCCGATAATAACGGCGCTTTCCCGACCATGTTCCAGGGTCCGGCGCCGGCCGCAGAGCAAAGTTACTGGAACTACACCATTGCCCCCTATCTCGGTCTGCGGCCCGATCAAGGCGCGGCGTTGAATACCTTGATGTGCCCTGCCCCCAGCAAGGAGAAGTTCGCCTCATACGGGGCAAACTATCCCACCGTCATCGCCTTAAATGAGGGCCAAAGCAGCGCCAGCTGGCTCGATGTCGGCTCACAGCGGCTCGTCGGAAAGATCGATCAACGGGCCTTTCTCCTGGCGGATGCGACCTCCGCGGCCGTTTATTCCCCCCTTATCTGGCCCCTCAATAGTGACGAGGATGGCGATGGTATTCAGGACTCCAACGGATCATTTCCTTTTAACCGCCTCGAATTTCGTCACAATAACCGGGCAAATTTCTTTCTGCTCAACGGAGCCATCGTTTCACTGAATACCGAGGAATGGGGGAAAAACAAAAACAACGTCTGGGGCGAACCGGAAAAGCCGTAGCCCGAAAGCCCGGGCCCGCCACGAAGAAGGCCCTTTCCTCGGAGGGCACTGAAGGGCATCTGCTCACGCCCCGGCGAAACTCTCTCATTGCGCAGGCCAGTGAAGCCATCCGTCAGCGGATTGCCGAGCAGGTGTGGACGGATAAACTGCCCGGCGAGCGGGTGCTCTGCCGCTTATTGCAAATAAGCAGGCCGACCCTGCGTTCCGCCCTCACCATCCTGCAACGGGAAGGAGTCATCGGAGTCACTCCCAGCCAGAATCGTTTCATCCGGAAACGGCGGATCTCGCAACCCGGCGGACCCTCCCGCCTTCGTGAGATCATCCTTCTCAGTCGCGAACAGCCCTCGCAGATGCAGCCATCGACCCTGTTCCTGATCGATGAGGCTCATAACTATCTCCAACGTGCAGGCTTCAAACTGCGGATCGAGTCTCCCGCCTGGCTCGCCTACGCCAAGCCCGGCCCAAATGCGGCCGCCTATATCCGGGAAAACAACCCCGCTTGTTGGACCCTGTTTTCCGTCAGCCGTGCGGTCCAAAAATGGTTTTTCGATCAGTCCGTTCCCGCCTTGGTTTCCGGGTCGTGTTACGAAGGCATAAACCTCCCCAGCATCGACTACGACTATCGCGCGATCGGCCAGCACGCCGCGGGCATGCTGGCCCGACGAAATCACAAACACCTGACTCTGCTAATGCCCGAGGATCTCCGCCCCGGAGATGCCGTCTCCATGGAAGCGTTTCTCCAGGCGGCCAGGCGCTCGTCCGCGGAAAAGGTCCAAGTCATACGGGCTTCCTCCGATCACCAGAGTTTTGAAAGGCAACTTTCCGAACTGCTTAAGCCGCAGAATCTGCCCCACGGTCTGTTCATCACCGACGCCCTGAAGACGCTCCACTCGCTGAGCTATCTGCTTCAAAAACGGTTTGAGATCGGTTCTGCTGTTTCCCTGATTTCACGCGACGAGGATTTTTACTTTGAACACCTCAGTTTGCGCCCCGCCTGCTATCGCCTGCACAAGGAGAAGTTTGCCGCCAAGTTTTGCCGTATGCTGGGCCAGCTTGCTCAATCCGGCACCCTTCCGGCGAAACCCGTGTTGATCACTCCGGAGTTTCGCAAGGGCGACACGCTGTAAGGACCATCAGCTTCGAAAGCTTTCTCTGAGGCTCTTCAGGTCGGCTATTTTTCGCTCAATGGACGCGTGATCGAAGAATGCCTGCGGCTTCGGGAAGCAACCCTGATGAAACCCAAGACGAGGGTCCCGGTCCAGCAACGGCAGGATTTGTTCGAGCTCTGCCATCTCCCGTTCGCAAAGCTGGAAAAGATCCGACCGCTGACCCGCGAGAACCGCCCGGCGGAATGCCATGAAATTGCGCGCACAGGCGATCTGATGACCGATCATTTTCGCCACGCCCTCCTCCAGTCGGGCGGCCGGTTGATTGCTTCCGCTCAATCCCTCGGTGTAAATACCCTGGCTTTCCCTCCACAGGATGAGAAGCGAGTCAAAGCATGAGATGGCTTCATCCAGGGTCAAAGGCCCCAAAGCTTCTTTGATATCATTTCCGTAAGGTTGAGGGGGAAACCATGTCGGACGCATGGGAGTTGATGGTTGATCAACGATCCAGGGGTAGGCAGGTGCGGCATTGATCGGCCCGGCATAAAGAAGGTCCTGCATTTGCGGATAATGCTGAAAGGCCCGGTCAAACCCCTTCCAGGCCGTCGCGACTTTTTCCGCATCGCATCCCGAAAAGTAGGCCGAGGCGATCCCGGTCAGCGTTTCCCATTCGTCCAGGCCGGGATGCTCCAGCGCCCACCCCACCGAGAAGGTATTCACGCTAGGAAAAGTCCCCAGGCACCAAGTGGCCACGATGCCATCAGCGCCGATGGATTCCAGATGCCGCAATTTGCGAACCAAACTCAGGATGAGCGGAAGATTTGGCACTGTCGCTATCTCATGGGTGGTTCCCACCTGAAGTTTGGCGTAGAGCCGGCGTTGACTCTTCTGAACCTTCCAGCCGATCGCTTGGAACGCCTCCGAAGGTCCCGTATACCCCAGCGAATACTCGTCAACGGGGATTGAGATTTCCCTGCTGCTCAAAGCGAGAACTTGAGTTCCCCCTCTCTCGAAGTCGACCATCACCGCCGCCGACGCCGGCAGCAGTGAAATCAACTCGCTCTGCGGTGGGGCTTGATAATAAGACCAACTCCAGTTCCAGGCGATCAATTGTGCATCTTGGGAAGCCGAGTGGATGCCGCGCTCAATGGCCCCGACCACTTCTCCAACGACCTCCCAAGGTTTGCGCACAGCGCACCTTGGACAACTCAATGGGTAGACACCCGACGAGGCCTTGCTGCGGTACTTTGATTCGTGAGAATAACAATGCGTCAAATGTTCTGACGCAGAAATGACGATGGCTCCGGCCAAATCGGGCACCGCTTGAAAAAGCACGCGGCATCCCTCCTCCACGAACTGGAGCGTTTGAGGCTGGCTTGTGCAAAGAGCGTTGGCCCGGTCCCAGCCATCATCAAACGAAAGGTCCAACTGCCCGCGCAACTCCGGCCGGCCCCTCCAAAAAAAGCTATCTTCCGGAAAGCCCAGCGGTTCATTAAGGTAGACAAACACGCCCAAATCATTCTTCCCGCAGCGGACTACTATGTCTGCCAGGGAATCCAAGGCTCCTGGCGTCGGTGAAAGCTCCGGAAACACCGTCGTTTGGACGATGTCCCTCAAGACTACCCGCAACCAGACCGCATTGAAACCGTCCTGCCGAATCCGCGACAGAACCTCGTCGCCATAGCACTCGGCCGGATTGGTGAGCTCGCTGCAATAGTCCCCGAGAGGCGACCGAAAGATATTCCAGAACTTGGAGGCCACGATTTCAGGTCATCAAATTTCGCTCACTTCTGCATCATTCGCGCCTGGAATCGATCAAGCGCGACCCGGCTGAAAGAGGTTCCTCCGACGGAAGGTCGTGGCCCATAAGAGTCGAACCAAATCCCGACCGCCGTAATGTTCTCAAACTGCCGGGCATTGAACGACGGTGGCGCCACCTCGAAAGGCGTGCTGTCCGCGTTATATTCCGCCCACTTCTGACTTCCCGGGTCGGTCATTTCCCGGAGCTCCGGAGTTTGATACGATTGCTGCGCAGTCAGAGTCGCTTCCGAGACATACCAGACCTCGCCATCACGCACGACCCACCGGGCCTCTGGCGCACAGCCATCCAAGATCCCGAGAAAAGACAGGAGCGATTGGTCGTCAAAGCCAATGGTGCGGGAAGCATCCGAGGCTCCATTGAGGAAATGGGCTTTGGTGAAAACCACCAGCCCTCGCATTTGGGGCGGATCATTGACGCTTCCGCGAAGAAGGATGTGAATACGTCCTCCCCCCGGAATATCCTCAAGCTTCAAGATATCCGGTATCGCCGGACTGGCTCCCACACTGGCGGACAGGCCCGCGGAGAAATCCCCTGTCTTGCTGTCATCCGGAGTGAAGCCTTCAGTCGGCCTCCACGAGAGTTCGGGATCGAGCACCAGGGTTGTAACTCCCTCGGTGGTCTTTTGCGGGACGGCATCGATGGCGAGTGGAGGAGCTCCTTGAAGGCCCTTGCCATCCCAGTCGACGACCAGGTCATCCGCGCCGGCCACGCTGGCGACAAGAAAGAGTGCGATGCATGTTCCTATGACCTTCATATTCTTTACTTATTTGGGGCGGGTGTACGTTCCTCAAATTCCAGCAGGCTTCTTCGCTCATGCTTCTCCACAGGACGCCAAAGGCTCGAGCCCCAGCCGACCAGCACCGTCCCACCCATCCCGACCACAAAATACCACAGAAAATTAATCGTAGTAAAATTCATGGCCAGCACCGAGCAGAGCGTTCCGACCACTCCGCCGAATATCGCCTGCCAGGGCCCGGTCCGGCGGGTAAAGAAGCCCAGGAAAAAGATTCCGGCCAGACCTCCGCCAATCACGCCCCCCAGAACCTGGGAGGTTTCAATGACCGAACCCAGTCGACCGACAAAGCAGGCAACCAGGGTCACGGCGCCGCCCCAGCCGGCGACCGCCACTCGGGAGAGGACAAGTTCGGAAGACGTCGACAGTGGAGTCTTCCGCAGCCGGCTCACGAAATCCTGGGTCGTGGCCAGACCAAGCGAATTCAGCACGGACACGACCGTACTCACCGTCGCTGCCGTGATGGCGGCAATCACCAATCCTCGAAGGCCGGTCGGAAGTTGCGTGCTCACGAAATAAGGCATGACCGCATCCGAACTCACCCGGACATCCTCCGGCAAAATCCTGCCCTCCGTAGCGTAGAAACCAAACAGGAGCACCCCCAGAAAGTAGAGGCCACCCACCATGGGAATTCCCACCAATTGGGAAACGACGAAGGTTTTGACCACGTCACGCTGCTTCGTGCTAAAGAAATACTGCATTTGGACCTGGTCGGCGAATGTCGCCCCGATACTGGAAAGCAGGGTGTTCACCAACAACGCCCAAAAGGTAATCTCCACCCAATTGAATGAGAAATCCCACATCCTGAGCCGCCCCGCCTCGGATGCCACCTTGATCATCTCCCCTCCGCCTGCGGTATTTGTCCGAATCAAAATCCAGAATATGGTTCCCATGCCCGCGATCATCACCACGAGTTGCAGGAGATCGGTCCAGACCGCTCCCTTCAAACCGCCCACCAGCGAGAGAAAAGTGGCCAGAAGACCCATGGCAAGGATCATGGGAATGAGCGGCTGGCCGGTCGCGGTATGAAGCAACAGGGCCGGCGTATAAACAACCACTCCGGCATAGGCTAACTTTGTCAGCAAAAACATCGCGCTGGCAAATGCTCGCAGGGAAAAGGAAAAGCGCCGTTCCAGATATTCGTAGACGGTGAACAGCTTCAGCTGCCGCATGGCGTAAACGATGGGAAGAGTTACCGGCAATGCCACCAGACCGATCAACACTCCGGGAAAGAGCCGACAATCGTGAGAGAACGCATAGCCGGGAGCTCCGACCAAAGAGATACCGCTGAACGCCGTCGCAATCACCGAGGCCACCACCAGGAACCACGGCATCTGACGGCCACCCAACAAAAAATCCGATTCGGATTTCTGTCCCCGGCCGGCCCAGATTCCAATCCCGATGACCAGGACGAGATAAGACCCGATCAGGACAAGATCCCACATTCCGAGTCTGAAGGCGGGTATTTCCGCAGCCATGATCAGCGACATGCTATTTCACCCGAAGCAGGCAGCCCTCGATGTAGGTATGATATTCCCATGGGAGCTCCGGGTCCGCCGCAAAATAGACCATGTAGGCGGAATCGTCATTCAATACCGCCAGACATTGCGAGCCGCCTGTCGCCGAGCTCACGCATGTCCCGCCCGTCCGCTTGTACGGGGCGAACCCGGCTGGTTGGAAATCGATGCCATCATTGCTGGTATAAATACAGACCTTGCGGGTCGGCTCGGCGTGGCGGTTTCCGCAGACGAGAAGATATTTGTCGGAGCCGAGCCGAGCCATGGCCGGAAACAATCCCCCGATATTCGTCTCCACCGGTGTCGACCAGGTCGCGCCATTGTCGCGGGACTCCACCCGCCACATATTATTGCCCCGGCTCTGCCATTGCTTCGCCTCCTCCCCATCCAGCTTCTCAGAGTCGATGCGCGCATAGCCGATGATGAGGCCATCCGGACGGACCACATAGGCGGCTTCTGAAAACGATAACGCTTGTTCACGTCCGGGCACCGGATCTTGAAAGGCAATCTCCAAAGGCCCCCATGACTTGCCGCCATCTTTGCTGCGAAAGAAACCCGAGCCGTATAAAAATCCGGGTTCGGCCGGAAACCCGCCCTGATACTGAAAGCCCGCCATGATAAGATCGCCGTTGGGCAAGGTGACGACCTGGCTCATCACTCCACCCGCCGCGCGTTCCGGCACCGGCAACTCTCCAGCGTCTTTGAACGTCTTCCCGCCATCGGAGCTCACCGCCAGCAAAAACTTGGAAGTGCGGCTTTTGAAAACGGCGTCCCACGTCAGATCGCCGCTCAGATAAGTCTCCACCGTTTTCACGAGGAGGATGTCGCCATTCGGCAGGCGGCTCAGACCAGCCGCGATTCCGATGTTTTTCTCCTCTGGCTCGATCACCATGCATGGCTTCGACCAGGTCTTCCCAAGATCGTCGCTTCGCACGAGATAGCTTTTGGTTCCCGGCATGAAATCAATCCCGTCGCAGAATACCGCGATCAGTGATTTTTCACCCACCTTCGCCACTCCCATCGGCAGCATGGCATTGGGAATCTCGTCATTGATCACACTCGCATGGACCACATCGACCGCGGGTTCGTCCGCCCTTCCGGCAGAAAACATCGCCACATTGGCCAGGATACAAAACAACAGGCCTTTCCGAAAAGCGTACGACTTTTGCATTTCTTAACTAATGAACTTTAGCAGCCCGCGCGGAAGGAGAAAGGACCGGTCATACAATATGACCGGCACCTCGTGTCTGCGGAGGTCTCCTTAAGAAGCAACACCCGGGTACTTTTGACGCTTGTAGGAACTCGCGAAGTCAGCCCCGTCATATGAGGGTGAGCGATCATCCAAGTCACGCAGCTCGATCCATTTTCCCTCATGAAGCCTGGATTCCAGAGCACCGATAGCGGCGAGCTCACACTCCAAAAGCGCCTGCATCGCCACTGGGGGATGATCCTGCAAACCGGCCAGATAACCAAGGACGCTCCTGACATAGCCGTCGTACAAGTGGTCCGTGCCCGGGCGCAATTGGATTGCGGAGCGATCAGTGACAATGGTCAAATGCCCTTGCAACCATCCGTCTTGAGCACCGATTGAAAGGAAAGCGCTTTCTCCACCCGTCCACTCAAGTTGAATCCGGTCCTGAACATGCGAGCCAAGGAAACGCACACGGCGGATGCCGGGACCGAACACAGCGGCGGCCATGGAGTACGCGTGGATGGCGTAGTTAAATTCGTCCACGGCACATCCTGCAAAAAGGGTGTGAGGCCGATGCTGGCCTCGATTGGCCTTCCAATGCTCGATCTCCTCGCAAAGGAAAAAGCACGATCCGCCGGCCAGCCTCGCCCCGTCGCGGCTCCAGGCCAGCAGTTGCTCGATGTCACGCAAACTTCCAGCCATCGGCTTATCGATGAAGACCGCTTTTCCGGCGCGGATGAAGGGTTCGGCTTGTGAAACATGCCGGTCCCAGTTGCACGAATGGATGATCACCGCATCAACACTCCCAACCAGATCGTCCAAACTGGAAAACACCTTCAGTCCGTGGCGTTCACCAAAATCACGTGCATGGGAGGCCGGATGAATTTCGCCCTCATCAAAAAAGCCGATCACCTCGCAGCCAAATTCACGCTCGATGGGAAGCCAGCTTTCGGGATGGCTGGTATCGATGGAAACAAATCCCAGGCGCATCATGAGAGCTTTTGGACCAGCCCCGTTCGTATGGCGGAATCCGCGGCGAGGACCATGCGAGTAGCCTGGATGCCATCGTTGACCCCGATCTCCGGCGGTCGCCCTTCTCGCAACGCGGCGACAAATTCCCGGTTCTCTAGCAGGAATCCCCCTTCATCCTCCCGTTCTTCCGTCCAGGTCGTATTCCCTTCGGTAAAGGTTGCCTTCTTGAAACGGTCGTAGATCTGCACGCTGCGATTATCCCCAAAAAGCTGCACGAAAAACTTGCTGGTAAATGTGCCTTCACCCGCATCTCCCTGGACCCAGCTCGCGACCGTGTTGCTCTTGAACTTAATACTCGCCACACATTGATCGGGGCACGGATGCCCGGGATGGGTCATCGCTCCGCCCGTTGCCCAAAGGGTTTCGGGCTCGCTGCCGGAAAGAAAACGAAGAATGTCCGTCGTATGGCATCCCTGGGCGTGGACATTGGCCCCGCCTTTTACAGGGTCTTGGGCCCACAAGTCGTCCGGCCACCGCTGATCCATCACCTGTGCCGCCATCACTTGGGGTTGAGGAAGAAATTCCCGCGCTTTTCTAATCAGGGGATAATATCGCATTTTGAAGGCCGGCATCAGCCTGACCCCCGCCTCGCTCACCGCCGAGGCGATGGCCTCGCAGTCTGAAAGATTCAAGGCCAGAGGCTTCTCCACCAGGATATGCTTCCCTGCCTTGGCGGCACGAATGCAAAGATCCGCGTGCGAGTCGTGCTGGGTGCACACATAAACCGCCTCGATCGATTCATCGTTGAAAATACGATCAGCGTCATCTGTCGCATAGTCCCCTTGAAAATCCTGCCGCAGTTTTTCGGCGGCATCCTTTCTTGCGTCTGCAAAGGCGGCCATTCGCGCTCCATCGATCTGTGCGATGCAGCCGGCATGAATTCGCCCCAGGTTGCCACATCCAATTAGTGCTAGTTTTATCATAAAATTTTGCGGCGCCTCAACGCGACGCATCAAAGTAGTCGAGCACCCTCACCAGGTTCAGGTGACGCTCCAACTCTCGCACTGACATGGCCGAAACGGACTCGATCATAAATACGCCTTCCGCCTGGGCATGCTCAAAACGGAACTTGCCGGGGAACAGTTTCCCGACCTGTCCGGCTGCCGCCGCGTTGCCGTCGTAATGGAAGACTCCATAGTCCAGGTTGATGTCAGTGATCGACCACGGTGCAAATTTCCCGGCCGATTCCTCCCGGAGGCCCCATTGGTGCAGCACGCGTCCCAAGGGGTTCACCAGACAGCTTTCGCTGACGTTGCAACTCAGCACATAGGAAGAGACCTGCAAGGCCAGAGCCCGCAATCGCAAGCCGCCCCGGAACATGGTGGGAAACATCACCAGATCAGGGCGTTGCGCGGCCAAAGCGATGTGCAATTCGGGAAAATTCAGGTCGAAACACGTGATGGCCGCCACCCGTCCAATGGACGTCGTCGCGACTTGCAGGGGTTGGCCCGCCACCACACCCTCCGCTTTTTCATCAATCGTCGGATGGGACTTGGGAAACACATGGTGTACTCCATGATCAAAGAGTACCGCTGCGTTTTGCAGACCTTTGGGAGTTTTAATAAGCAAAGACGAGAATACCAGGCATTGATAAGTCCGCGACAGATCCGCCAGCTTCCGCCACAAGACCCCGTCCCGCACTTCCGCATGGGCACTCCACTCACCTCGGGGGATTCCGATATGGAGAAACGATTCAGGACAACAAAGAATCCGCGCTCCTTCATCCAGCGCTTGCAGAGCGAGAGCCATCCATTCCTCAAAGGCGGCCATGCGTTCATCGGCAGAGCCAGCTTCCCTGGCAAAGTGCATGCTTGCACAACGATATATCTTCATTCCGACGGGAGTTTTACCGGCGGCAAAGCGAACTCAGGACCTAGGAAATACATCGCCGGAAGTATGGCTCCGCCCCATACATTCACAATCAGTTTGATCCGGTAATATCATGTAACCGGGTGTAAATGATGTTCCAGGACCGCCCCTCCCGCCACCATCCAGCAGGCTTTATAAATTGATCATGAGCGAGCTGGGTAAAACACGGGTGCTTTCGGCTTCGATCGAGTTCTTCGATCGGAAGTTCCGTACTCCCATGCAGTTGAGCAGCGGTATCATCGATACGATCACGGAAGCACGAGCCACCGTGCGAGTGACGGTGGGCGGGCGGGAGGCGACCGGCATCGGCGCCATCTACCTGAGCGACCTTTGGGCCTGGCCGAATCACAACCTTCCTCACGAAACACGGGATGCGGCGTTGCGGGAACTCTGTTTGGAGATGGCTAATAATCTGCCGGAGCTTTGCGGAGATCCGGCGCACCCGCTGGAATTGGGCCTGCGTCTGCACCACTGGATCGACCGGGATGGACGCGGAATTCCCGCGCTGGCGCAGGCGCTTTGTCTGGCGCCCTTCGATGCGGCCATCCATGACGCAGCCGGCTGCGCGACGGCAAAGTCCGCCTTTGTGTTTTATGAAGAGCCGGCGGCGATCCCCGCCGCCGATCGACATTTTTCCAATGGAGCCTGCGCCGCCATCCGCGAAACGCTGCGGGTTCCGGCCCGATCGCTCGAGGGTTGGTGGATCGCAAATGCCCACGATGATCTTGATGGCCCGTTGGCCGACGCGGTAAAGCGGAGAGGCTTTGGCAGCGTCAAAGTAAAATTGCTGGGCCGGGATATCGAAGAGGATGTGCAGCGGACAGTGGATGTCTATCGCGCCATGCGGCGGCATGGCCTGAAGGCTCCACGGTTGAGCGTGGATAGCAATGAAGCGCATGCCAGTGCCGATGCAGTGGCGGAATATCTGGAAAAACTATCGGCGGTGGATTCTGCGGCCTTTGACGCGCTGTTGTATTTGGAACAGCCGACCGACCGTGACATTCAAAGGAAAAATTTTGATTGGCACAGGGTGGCCGCGCGAAAGTCGGTGATGCTCGATGAAGGCCTGAGCAGTCTGGAACTATTGCCCCTGGCCGTTGCTCAGGGCTGGAGTGGGCTCGCGCTCAAAACCTGCAAGGGCCATAGTTTTGCGCTGGTTGCGGCGGCGTGGGCTCACCAGCATCGCCTGCAATTGACCATGCAGGATTTATCGAATCCGGGCTACGCCGCGATTCACTCGTATCTTTTCGCTGCGCATTTGCCGGTGCTCAATGGCATTGAGCTCAACTCGCCGCAGTTCACGCCGCAGGCCAACGAGTCGTGGCTTCCACGACTAAATTCCCTATTCGACGTGCGCAATGGTCGACATCGGCTGAATCTCCCTGTCGTTGGCCTGGGTTCAACATTGTGACAGAGAGCCTGTGGGGACCGTTAGCCACTGACTTATTATACGCCCCTTGCTAGCATTTACTGGTGAGCGTCAGGCCAAGTCCTTCGCAAAAGAAGGTCCATGCTCCACCAGCGGGAGCGCGGTTCTACCCGACTCCACGCATGCCGTCATCGGCGTGTGGGCGAGGTATGGTAAAGGTGAAGGTTGCGCCCTCTCCGTAAATGCTGTCGGCGTTGGCCTTGCCTCCGTGGGCTTCCACGATCTGCTTGACGATAGCCAGGCCCAAACCAGTGCCTTCCTGGTCCGGATCGGTGGTCATCTTGTCAAAAACTCTGGAAATCATATCCAGAGGAATTCCGGTTCCATTGTCGCTCACGATGCAAGTTACAGTTCCATCTTCGTCTCGCGCGCTCACGGTGACATGACCTTGGGCCGCATATTTGAAGGCATTTCCCAGAAGGTTTTGAAAAACTTGGGAGATAAGACCTGCATCGGCGAAGACCGCCAGGGAACGCGGGATTTTATTTTCCACGACGACATCGTGTTTCGAGGAAACAGATCGAAGGTCGACGATGAGCCGCTCGACGACCGGCCAGAGATCGAAAACACGACACTCCGGTTGAAAGGAATTTCCGTAAGCAGTCGGCTGAATATTGTTCTCCAACACACGTTTGACGAGGTCCTCCACGCGTTGCAGATTCCGCTGTAGAGCGTCAAAGAGCTCACCATCATTCGCGAGGATGTCTGCTGGCAGTTCTTGCTTTAATGTGCTCACGAGGAGGGAAAGGGCAAAGAGCGGGGTGCGCAGATCGTGCGCGATAAATGCGAGGTGCTCGTCCTGCTGTTCTTTTCGGATCAGAGCCTGTTGCGCCGCAAAGGCCGTGACTGCCAGACGAACAGCCTCGTCGATACGATGATTGATAATTCGCGCAGCTTCGCCAACGACATAAAGGCCGTGGCGTTCGGCGACCGTCGTGAACGCTATCCGTAAAAGGTTATATTCCGCCACCACCTCGCCGGTATTCAAACCATCGTGAAATCTCTGGACCCCGTGTACAGGAGGGCTGCCACGCGTATGCTCCGAAGAAAGTTTACCCTCGCGCCCCAAAGAAAGGTCCCGGACGATTTCAGAAATAATGTCCGGCAGATGATCGGTGATCGTAGGCCTATCGAGGTTTAAGTCGATGAGGAGTTGGCCTGCCCGTTGCCTCCATTCGGAAATGATTTCCTCCTGACTGCCCGCAAATACCTCCGCCAGATGCTCGACCGTGCAGTGCTTAAGATTTTCGGCCGATGCACCAACCTTCATTTGAGATACGGCTTCACTGGAGGGGCGCATACAAGGAGGATAATCCACTCAGGGAGACAACACGAATGGTTAATCAACGGCCACGCAGCCACCAGTCTCGCAGAACCTAAATCATATAATTGCCTGGCTCCTTCCCAAATAGGAGTCCCACTCGTCGAGTTAAAGTACTCGTCCCTCCCTCAGGCCCAAGAACCAAACAACCAGTCGCATCGTCGGTCTCGTACTCCAGGTATGAAACCACCCTGGTCATCTTCCTCCCGCACAGACTTTACCCTCTATATATACGCCCTGGCCCTTGCTCTTCTCCTGCTTGCGCAGAATTCTTTTGCCCAGACCGCGGGAACGAAATGGAATGATTTGATCGGCATGGGCGTGGTCGACGTGAATGATAAACCCCTCGGCTGGGTCACCGATACCGCCATTGACCTCGAGCACGGACGCTGCCTCGCCTACCTCATCTCTTCTGGAGGCGTCCTGGGCCTCGGCCGAAACGTGCAGTTTGTCCCTCCCGGAGCCGTCACCGGCACCATGTATCCTCGCATTCTGCGGCTGAAAGTCACCGAAGCTCAATTCCGCCAGGCTCCCAGCTTCAAGACCTCCGACCTCATCGGGCCGCCCAATGCCCGCGCCGTGGCCGAGGTCTATCGCTACTATGGGCAACCCATCTACTTTGCGACTGAGATCGTCGCCACCCCCACCAAAGGACAACCCCGCGAGCAACTGGGCTTCGTGCAACGCGGCACAAAACTATACGGCCTGCCCGTCGAAAACCTCCAGGGTCGCCTCCTCGGGCAAGTCACCGGCATACGCGATCTTAATATGGTTGATGGCCGCATCGCTGGCATCATCATCAACCCTGCCGCCTTCGGGCTCTCCGGCGATCTCAAAATCGTGGAATCCCAGGATCTTCGTTATAACCCGGCCAAGACCCGGCTCATCCTCAACGATCATGAACAGGAATTCATCAATAGCGCCGACTTTAGCATGACCCACACCGGCAACTTCCGCGAGGAAGCCCCCGCCCGCCCCGGTTCCCCCGTGCCTCCCCTCGTTCAAGGCAACAGCCGGTCCGACAAAAACATCACCTCTGAGATCCGCAGTCAGATTTCGGCAGACAGCACCCTCTCCCACTACGCCCGAAATATTCAGGTCGCCACCGTGAAGGGAAAGACCATCGTTCGTGGCCGCGTGGAAACCAACCGCGATCGCGACCAGATCTTCGCCTACGCCGCCCAGTTCGCCGGACGCGAAAACGTGACCAACCAAATGGAAGTCCGAGCCATCACGAATTGGGAAAAAAACATCGACGCTCCTTCCTCTCCCGCCATGCAGTCTGCGCTTTGAGAACTGAATCTGGCGGTGAGGGGATCAGCTCCACTTAAGACGAGGCATAGCTTCGTGAAGCCGGGAAGGGATTATCGCAACGCGAGCGTCGCGATCTTCGAAGGTGGTGGATCTTTGTTCCACTGGCTTTCCGGTCCGGACGCTGCCGGACGGGAAGTCGAACCCGGGGTTCAAATCCCCCCGTGATACGGGCCCGGGGACATGAGGACCCTCGGGGCACGCGAAATAAGAAGCGTGATGAGATCTGGCGGTGAGGGGGGGATTCGAACCCCCGGAACCCTTTTGGAGTTCGGCGCTTTAGCAAAGCGCTGCTTTCGACCACTCAGCCACCTCACCAGAATCAGGGGGCGTAATATTCGGGGTTTTCCTGAAAAGGTCAAATGCCGAATCGCAGCTTTTCCCCGCCGCCTTCTCCCCCTACAAAAGAGCCAGAATGAGTGTTGTTCATGTAAAAATCCCCGCTACCACGGCTAATGTGGGGCCGGGATTCGACTGCCTGGGGATCGCCCTGCAGGTTTATAACGTGGTGACCGTGCGTTCGGGAGCGGGTTCCCCTCCCCACCCCATGGTTCAGGAGGCGGCCGAGGTGTTTTTCAAGGCGGCGAAGAAAAAATCCACCCCCTTCCAGTGGGAAATCCGCGGAGATGTCCCCCGCTCCCGCGGTCTCGGCAGTAGTGTGATCGTCCGTCTGGGTATCCTCCACGGGCTGAATGGACTGGCCGGCTGCCCGCTCAACCGCGAGGCCCTCTATGAAATCTGTGCCGACCTGGAAGGCCATCCCGACAACGCCGCCCCGGCGGCTTTCGGCGGCTTCACCATCGCCCGCTCCGACAAATCGCTCCAGCGCTACCGCATCAAAAACACCCTCGGTTTCGCCCTGCTCATCCCCGATTTTGAAGTTGCCACCCCCGATGCCCGCAAGGTCATGCCGAAAACCATCCCGCTCAAGGACGCCGTCATCTCCGCCTCGAACGCCAGCGCCATCGCCGGAGCCTTCGCCAGCGGAAACTATGAAAAGCTGAAAGGCTGCTTCGAGGACCGCCTCCATCAACCTTACCGCGAAAAACTTGTGCCCTTCCTCAGTAAGACGATCCGGGCCGGGGAAAAAGCCGGCGCCCTCGGCGGCTGGCTCAGCGGCTCGGGTTCCACCATCGCCTGCGCCACCCTCGGCAATATCGAGGTCGTCGCCCGAGCCATGCGCAAGGCCAGCGGACAAAAGCACATCCTCGCCATCCGCGCCGACAACCACGGGGTGCGGGTCAAGCTCGCCTGATTCCATGCGCCGCTGGCTGGAAGGTCTCGAAACATTCGCCATCGACGTCATTCTGGAACGTCGCTACGGGCGGCGTGCCGATGTCCTGCGCTGGTTCCTGCTCGGCCTTTCGCAAATCTATTGGGTGATCGTCCAGACGCGCCTGGCGCTTTACCGGAACCGCTACTTCCGCTCCCGCACCGTGGGCTGCCTCGTCATCAGCGTGGGCAATCTCACCGTCGGCGGTACGGGCAAGACCCCCGTCGTCGAGATGCTGGCCCGCGCCCTGCAGGCCGGCGGACGCAAGGTCGCCATCCTCAGTCGCGGCTACAAGAGTGTCCCCCGCCCCTTCCTCCTCCGGCTCTGGGATAAGTTTTCCAAAAAGAAGGCCGTCTTCGTTCCCCGCGTCGTCTCGGACGGCAATGCCCTCCTGCTCGATTCCCGCATGGCCGGTGACGAACCCTTCATGCTGGCCAACAACCTCCGCGGCGTCGTCGTCCTGGTCGACCGTGACCGGGTGAAGAGCGGCCTTTACGCCGTTGAGCACTTCGGCGCGGACACGCTCCTGCTCGACGACGGCTACCAATACGTGCGCATGCGCCACGGTATCGAGATCGCTCTGGTCGACAGCCACGCCCCCTTCGGGAACGAATACATGCTGCCCCGCGGCACCCTGCGCGAACCGCCCAAAAACCTCCGCCGCGCCACCCACATCTTCCTCACCAAATGCAGCAAGCCCAATAACACCGAGCTCATCGCGCGCATCCGCAAACACAACCGCACCGCGGACATCATCGAGTGCAGCCACCGGCCCAAACATCTGCGCAACATCGTCACCGGCGAAACCAAGCCGCTGGAGTTTTTGCAGGGCCTCGAGGTCGGCTCCATCTGCGGCATCGCCATGCCCGAGAGCTTTGAAAAAGCGCTCAAGCAATTGGGCGCAACCGTTGCCATTTCCAAGACCTACACCGACCACCACCGCTACAACACCCGCGAGATGGAGAATTTCATCCGTCAGTGCGCCCATCGCGATCTCTCCGCCATCCTCACCACCGAGAAGGACGCCGTGCGCATTCCGCGCATCGTCGATCCCGATGTGCCGATTTATTATCTCCGCGTGGAAATCGAGATTCTGGCCGGCCAGGAAAGTTGGGAGCGCTTCGTCGACCGCCTCACCACCCGACAGCCCGTCATCGCGCCGAGCCGCTTTTACTGAATCTTGCCCAGCACCTCGAGATAGGTGCGGTTGGTGATTTTTTTGGTTTCGGGATCGATCGTCTCGATCCGCATCTGCTTGAGCATCCACTGGTCGTCGAACTTCTGGCCCGATACGACTTCAAACTTCCGGATCAGCTTGCCCTCGCGGTTGTAACCCTCGATGCGCAGGATCGCTCCGCTGTCCTTCCCGATCCACACCCGCGCCACGCCGTACTGCGAGGAATCGCGCCCCGATTGCAGTTCGATCTTCCACGCCCGCAGGGACCTCACCGTCTCCTCCCCCAGCATTTTCGGCATCTTCCAATAAAGAAACTTCAGCGCCAGGTCCTCGTAGGTGATGCCTGTGCCGCGCACGGAATCATCCAGCTTCGCCGCCGTCACCCCGGCCGTCTTGCCCCCTGTCCGCTCCTGCAAGGTGGAGCTCTCCTCGCTCAGCTTCAGGATCAACTCCTGCTCTGGATTCGAAAACTGATACCGCACCCCGTCATCCACCACGATCTTGAATGGCGTCGTCTTTTGCCCCTCCCGCAATTGCGCATTCAGCGCGATATTCTGCCCCATCGGGTTCACCCGCACCGCTTCCAGGATGGCTTGGGCATCGGGCTCCGCATGGCAGACGGCGGCAAAAAAGAGCAGGGGGAGCAGCGCATGCGGCTTGCGAAATGACCCGGATCGGAAAATCATCCCCGAACGCTACCCGCGCCGCCGCATGGATCAACAGCTTCTTTTCCTTATCAACCGCACGTGGATCAGCCCCGTCGCGGACCGCGTGATGGCCGCCGCATCCAGTTTCGACCTCTGGTGGCCCCTTCTTTTGGTCGCCGGCGTCCTCGCCGTCATCTTCGGCGGCTTCCGCCTGCGGGCCATGCTGCTGGCCATCGGCCTCGCCATCGGCATCACCGATGCTCTTGTCGTCGACACCATCAAGGGTGCTGTCGGCCGCCCGCGCCCCGGCGATACGCTGGAAGGCGTCCGCTCCATCGACCTCGGCAAGGCCAAACCCCGCCTCCTCGCCCTCGGCCAGCCCTTGAAGGAAAACTACTCCGTCGCCCGCATCCAGGCCCCGCATGGCAATTCCTTCCCCTCGGGCCACGCCGCCAATAACTTCGCCGTCGCCGCCGTCTGCACCGTGTTTTTCCGGCGCTGGGGCTGGCTCATCTTTCTCCCCGCCACCCTGGTCGCCTACAGCCGGATCTACGTCGGCTCGCATTGGCCGCTCGACGTGGTCGTTTCCTGCCTCATTGGCGCGGGCATCGGCATCCTCACCGCCGTCATCCTGGAATTCGTCTGGCGGCGCCTTGGCGAACGCTGGCTCCCGCGCTGGCATGATGCCCACCCCAGCCTCCTCACGGCATGAGCACGAGGACTTTGCTCATCCTCATCGCCGTGGTGGCCACGCTCGGCCGCCTTGCCGTCGTGTGGTTCGATCAACCCGCCCCGACGGAAGCCTACTACTTCCTCTGCGCCGAACATCCCGCTCCCGCCTACTTCGATGGACCCGGCGGCACCGCCACCCTCGCCCGCTGGACCGGCGAATTCTGGCGCATGGCTTCGCCGCTCTGGGCTCTCGCCGCCACCGTCTTTTGCTTCGCGCTCGTCCGCCGTCTCAGCGATGAAAAGACCGCTCTGTGGACCGCGCTGGGCCTGAACTTCCTCCCCCTCTTCAACGTCGCCGCCATCCAGGCCGGACCCATCCTGCCCACCCTTGCCCTCCTCCTCGCCGCCATCCTCAGCCTCTGGCGCGCCTTCGAGGCGGAAAAAAATGCCGGCCTTCCCTGCTATCTCCTCGCCGGTGTCTGGCTCGCGCTCGGCGCATGGTTCTCCTACACGATCGTCCCTTTCGCCCTCGGCCTGGTCGTCTTCGTCTTGTGCAGCCCGAAACATCGTCGCCCCGTTGATTACATCGGCCTCGCTCTCATGTTGCTGATGCTCGCCGCAGCGCTCCCTCCCTCCCTTGGATGGAACGCCCGTCAGGATTGGATACCCCTCGCCGGCGGCACCTTCCGCACCCTCTGGCAATGGGACGGCCTCGGCTTCCTCCGCTCGTTCCTCGATTCCTTCACCGCCCTCTCGCCGCTCTTCTGCCTCGGCCTGCCCATGATCTGGCTGCTCACCATCCCCCTCATCCGCCAGCGCGTGAAGCCCCGCTTCGTCTTCCTCGCCGCCCTGCCCGGCGTGCTCCTCTGGCTCTACTTCGCGCTGCGCGGCATCGACTCCGCCTTCCTCCTTCTCCTCGCCGCCCCGCTCCTCATTTTTCAAGCCATCACAGCTGTCGCCTCCGCGAACAAAGGCAAACTCCTCTTGCAGGCCGCCATGGTCGTGGCCGTCCTCTTCTCCGCCCTCGCCCTGGTCAAAACAGTTCGCACCGGCGAACCTTGGAATGCCACCGCCGACCAGGTCCGCGAGCTTTTCCTCACCCGCGCCGCCTCCGGCAATGAAGACCTCTTCCTCATCGCCGCCGACCCCGACCTCGCCTCCATCCTCGGCTATCACCTCCGCGACGACCTCATTCCTCCCATCGGCCATCCCACCGTTTACGTCGGCGAATCCCAAGACATCTCCAGCCAGTTCGGCCTCTGGCCCAGCTACGATGATTTCGTCGAAACCGAGCAGCAGCCCTCCGACGAATACTTCAAGGAACAGAAAGGAGAAAATCCCTTCATGGGCCGCAGCGCGCTCTACGTCAGCGCGGAAGCCCCGGACGAACTCCCTCAGACCATCAAGGCCGCCTTCGCCACCGTCACGCCGCTGGAGCAAATCCCCCAGCCCGGCCGCCCCCTCCGCCCGCTTTACATCTACCTCTGCGAGAATTATCAAACCCTGCCTTTGTGAGAACGCCGGATTTTTCCGTCATCATTCCGCTTCACAACGAGGCGGAGAACATCCCCATCCTCCAGCAGGAAATCCGCGAAACCCTGCCGGACCAAAACTACGAGCTCATCCTCGTCGATGACGGCTCCACCGATGGCACCGCCCGGAACATCCGTCATGACAAGAACGTCCGCGTCATCTCTTTTTCCAAAAACTGCGGCCAAAGCGCCGCCCTCCTCGCCGGCATCCGCGCCGCCAAAGGCGAGCGCCTCGTCCTCCTCGATGGCGACCTGCAAAACGACCCGCGCGACATTCCTCGTCTGCTCGCCGAGATTGAAAAAGGCGGCGACCTCGTCTGCGGCTACCGCGTGAATCGCCAGGATTCCGAGGTCAAAAAAATCAGCAGCCTCATCGCCAATGCCGTCCGCAACTGCGTGATCGGCGACGGCATTCGCGACACCGGCTGCACCCTCAAGGCCATGCGCCGCGAGTGCATCTCTGCGCTGGTGCCCTTCCGCGGTGTTCACCGCTTTCTCCCCGCCCTGGTCAAGGACGCCGGATTCCGCATCACCGAGATCCCCGTCAACCACCGCCCGCGCCGCTACGGCGTGAGCAAATACGGCGTCGGCCACCGCGCCTTTCATGCCACCATCGACCTCCTCGGCGTGCTCTGGCTCCAATCCCGCCGCATCGAGGTCCTCCGCGCCCGCGAGGAGAAATAGCCCCTCCCGGCTTGTCGCAGCCCGTGTTTTGGGCTTCTCTCGGGCTTCATGGCAAACTCCACCCCCTACGGCCGCCTCGCCGGTCTGTTGGTCATTAGTGTGCTCGCCCTGGCTCTTACCGGCCTCTTCGGCGTGTGGTCCGCCCATCGGCAAGCCGACCGCGCCCTTCTCAAGGCCAACCAACTCACCGCTCTCACCGAGGCCTCCCGCACCGCCCAGATCGATTTCAAAACCGAGGTCCAGCTTTGGAAAAACCTCCTCCTTCGCGGCCAGATCGAGGGCCAGTTTCAAAATTACCAGACCAAGCTGCAGGAACAGCAGCAAATGGTGAATCGCGCCCTCGCCGCCTTCGACGGCATGCCCGGCCTCCCGTCCGACCTCGCCGCCATGGTGGGCCAGATCAAGGCCGATCACACCATCGTCGCCGAGACCTACGCGCGCGGCGCGGCCGCCTATGTCGTCGGTGATCCCTCCTCCATTTTCCGGGTGGACGCCAGCGTCAAAGGCGTCGACCAGGCGCTGAACGCCCGCTTCGACCAACTCGCCGACGCCCTCGCCGCCCATCGCGAAAAGGAACTCGTCCAACTCCAGGCCGAGGGCGAACAGCTCTACCAGGGCCTGTCCCTCGCCACCGTCATCGTCAGCGTCATCGCCTCGTTGGTCGCCCTGCTCATGGCTTGGAAAGTCGTTCGCGCCCGTCCCTGATCCCCCATGGAACTCGCCGCGCTCTTTCTGGCCGGCCTCAGCCTGTTCTTCACGGGCATGGCCGGCCTGAAAACCAGACTCCAGCAACTCAGCGGCCGCCGCTTTCGCTCCGCCCTCGCGCGCGTGACCGACCGCCCCATTCTGGCCGGCCTGCTTGGCATCGTCTTCGGCGCCGTCACCCAGAGCGCCTCCGCCGTCGCCTTCATCGTCTCCGCCATGGTCGCCACCGGGCTCATCACCCTCCGGCGCGCCCTGCCCGTCGTCGCCGCTTCCAATGTCGGCACCGCCCTCCTCGTCTTCCTCGCCGCCATCGATCTCCGGCTCGCCGTCCTTTTCCTCATCGGCCTCACCGGCATCATGATCGCCTTCCGCGTCAGCGTCCGGTTTGAAACCGTCCTCGCCGCGCTCTTTTCCATCGGTCTGCTTTTCTACGGCCTGAATCTCATGAAGGCCGCCTTCGCTCCCCTGCCCGGCTTTGCCTGGTTCATCGAGTTCGCCGCGTTTTTGAAGAGCTGGGTCCTCGCTCCGTTCCTCCTCGGCGCGGCCCTCCGCATGGTCATCCAATCATCCTCCGCCATCGGCGTCATCGCCATGACGCTCCATATCGGCGGACTCTTCACCGACGAACAAGCCGCCCTCCTCATCTGCGGAGCCGGTCCCGGCGTCGCCCTCTCCGGCCTCTTCCTTTCCGGCAACGTCACGGGATCGCCGCGCCAGATCATCCTCTTCCAATGCATCATCAACCTCGTCTCCGGCACCATCGTCGGCCTCGTCATTCTCTGCACCGGTAACGACGGCATCTTTCTCACCACCATCAACGGCCTGTGTGACAACTCCGCCTCCGGCCTCGCCTGGGTGTTTTTCATCAACATGCTCGGCTGTCTTTTCCTCGGCTCGATCTTCGCGCCCTGGGCAACGCCGCTGCTGGAAAAACTCGCCCCGCCCAATCTTGAACAGGACATCGCCCGCCCCCGCTACCTCCACGAGGAAGCCCTGCAAGTCCCCGCCACCGCCATCGATCTCCTCGATCTCGAGCAACGCCGCCTTTTCTCCTGCCTCGTCAAACTCATCGACGACAGCCGCCAGGAAATGCGCGACAGCGTCAAAGCCTCCGACACCCTTTCGCTCTACACCGGAGCCAACGGCCTGAAGACCGAAGTCGCCCTCTTCCTCCAGGAACTCGCCCTCGGCAAGCTCGCCACCGATGTCACCCCCGCCATCCTCGTCGCCGAGCGCCGCCAGGAAAATCTCAGCGCCCTCCTCGAGACCATCCAGCAATACGCCGTTCTCCGCCGCGACACCGCCTTCGGCCCCGAGCTCTCCGCCCTCATGGACAGCCTCACCGAGGCCCTCCACTTCATTCTCCTCATCACTTCCGACGCCTGGGAAAGCCGCGACGAGTCCGATCTCAACCGCCTCCTGCAAATGACCGGCGACCGTGGCGACATGATGGAACGCCTCCGCACCTCCTCCCAGACCGCCCGCGGCACCATGGCCGAAAACTCCGCCCTTTTTTACGCCACCAGCCTCTTCGAGCGCTCCGTCTGGATCACCCGCCAGCTCGTCATCTCCCTCCGCTCCTGATCCCACCGCGCGAATCTGCGCCCGGCGATTGCACAAAAACGGATCGGGTTTATTGTATACATTAATGTCTGGCCACGACGCCTCCCTCCCAAATAACCCTGTCGGAGTCACCCGCCGCCTCCTGCTCGCCCAGGGCGTGTTCGCGCTCGCCGGAACGTCGCTCCTCGCCGCGCCCGCCGCGAAAATCCTCCCGCCGACCGAGCCGGAACCCTGGCCGGTTCGCCGGGAAAAAATCAAGCGCGCCTGGCTCGATCTGCTGGGAGACTTTCCCACCGAGGTCCCGCCGCTCCAGCCCGTCCAACGAAAGGTGACGTTTGAGCCCGGTTGTCCCTCCGAGCGGCTTACTCCGCAGCAGCTCGAGGTTCTCAAGCAGCAAATGGCCGAGGAAGAAGGCGGCATGACCCGCTACCACGTCAGTTTTCAAACGGAGAAAAACGACCGCGTTACGGCTTGGCTCCTCGTGCCGAAGAGCGCCTCCCCCTCCCAGCCCGCTCCGGCCATGATCTGCATTCACAGCACGACGCAGGGCTCCGGCAAGGATGCGACCATCGGACTCTCCGGCCGCACCGCCGTCGATCCGCCCGACACCTCCGAAGGCGGCCGATCGTACGGCCTGCATCTGGCGCGCCATGGCTATGTGACCCTGAGCATCGATTTGCTCACGGATGGCGAGCGCGTGGAACCCGGCGCCGAGGTGCTGGAAACAAAACCCTTCTACGCGCGCCATCCCGAATGGTCCATCGTCGGCAAGAATACCTGGGACATCATGCGCAGCGTGGATTTCCTCCAGTCCCTCGACTTTGTCGATCCCAGGCACATCGGCTGCGTCGGCCTGTCGCTGGGAGGCCACACCGCCCTTTTCGCCGGCGCCTTCGACCCGCGAATCGCCGCCACCATCAGCATCGGCGGCGTGCTCGACTGGCACCGCCCCACCGAATCCTGGGCTCGCAGCAAGGGCAAGTACGTTTATATCAAAAAGTTTCGCCCCTACATCGACGATCCCCAAAAGCCCGTGCCGGTGGATTTTGACGAGTTGATGATGCTGGTCGCTCCGCGTCCATTGCTGATCCTGTCTAGCGAATGGGAATTCTACAACCGCCGCAACCTGCTCGATAAGTGCCTCACGGTTGCCCAATTCTACCGCGACTGGCGGGACGACGAAACCCTGCCCAGCGTGATCGAAGCGCGCCGGGAGCGGAAGAGCTACGAGAAAACCCTCAGTTATTATAAGGAGCGCTATGACCTCTCGCCGGAACAAGTGGAGACCGATCTCTGCAAGATCGGAGCCGGTGATTGTTTCGGATGGTTCTCCTATCCCGGCGGCCACAGCTATCCGCCCGTCGCCAGACAATATAGCTTTGCCTGGCTGGACCGCTGGTTGGATCGCGGGAACGACTGGTATGGACGCTTCAAGCGTCCGTGACCTCCCAGGTTCCTGAAAGATACCCGCCCAAAAACCGGCGGCCCCTTGGCGGGAAATAGCCACACTCTCCGCATGGCAAACCGCATCCTCCCCGGTTGTTTGGCTCTCCTGCTGCTTTCCATTTCCGTTTTGCCCGCCGCCGAGCCTGAGCCCGTTTCCTTTGCCTCGTCCCGCGACGCCACCCGCGCCCAGCGCCTGGCCTGGTGGAAGGAAGCCCGCTTCGGCCTGTTCATCCACTGGGGCCCCTACTCGCTCATCGCCGGGGAATGGAAGGGCCATACCGCCAAGGGCCACTCCTGCTTCACCATGATGTGGGAAAAAATCCCCGTCGCGGAGTACGCCGCCGTCGCCGCGAAATTCAACCCCACCCAGTTCGATGCCGATGCCATCGTCCGCCTCGCTCGCGACGCCGGCATGAAGTACGTCGTCTTCACCGCCAAACACCACGACGGCTTCGCCATGTACCACTCCAAGGTCGACGGCTACAACATCTACGACTTCACTCCTTTCAAGCGCGATCCCGTCGCCGAGCTCGCCGCCGCCTGCCGCAAATACGGGCTAAAACTCGGCCTCTATTACTCTCAGTCCCGCGATTGGTATCACCCCGGCGGACAAATCCATGTACGCCATCCCGACCCTTGGGACGACGCACAGAAGGGCGACTACGATAAATACCTCCGCGACGTCGCCGTCCCCCAAGTCCGCGAACTCTTCACCAACTACGGCCCCGTCTCCATCTTCTGGTGGGATACCCCGGATTTCATGACCGACGAACGCGCCGCTCCATTCCTTCCCCTCATCGCTCTCCAGCCTGACGTCATCACCAACAACCGCCTCGGTAACAAGCTCGGCCCCGACACCAAGGGCGACTTCACCACGCCCGAGCGGCAGATTCCCAGGATCGCCGAGGAAGATCCCGCCGCCCGAGGCTGGGAGACCTGCATGACCATCAACGACACCTGGGGATACAAGACCGTCGATCAATCTTGGAAACCCGCCGCGCTCCTCCTGCGCCAACTCGTCGAGTCCGCCAGTAAAGGCGGCAACTACCTCCTCAACATCAGCCCCAAAGGCGATGGCTCCGTACCCAGGGAGGAAACCGAGCGCCTGCTGGAAATCGGCGCGTGGCTCAAGGTCAACGGCGAAGCCATCTACGGCACCTCCGCCGGCGGCGTGGCCGTCCCCTGGGGCGGCGTCACCCGCAAAGGCGACAAACTCTATGCCTGCGTCTTCGACTGGCCTGCGGACGGCAAACTCCTTCTCCCCGGCATTACCGACATCACCGCCGCATCCCTGCTCACCGAGCCAAAAACGAAAATCCCGTTTGCCACCATCGGCCACGATTCCCAGCTCAGCCTGCCTACCGCCAAACCCGCCGGCCTCGCTACAGTCATTATTGTCGAAACCGGGAAAAAATAAGTCCCGAAACATTCGCCTGCCCGGACTTGAAACGCCCTCGGACCTGCGTATATGTCCCGCATGCAAATTCCCGAAGCCGCCCCCACCGTCCAGGATTCCCTCCTCGCCATTTGCCTCTTCGCCGCCTTTGCCGACGGCGATAAATCCGACGACGAACGCGACGCCGTGCGCAAGATCGCCGAGGAACTCGGCTCCGAAAACATCGCTGCCCTCTCGCGCCAGATCCTCATGCGCAAACTCCCGCTGGAGACCGCCGTCGCCGGTCTCGCCACCCGCGAAGACCGCCTCCTCGCCTACGAGATGGCCCTCGGCATCTGCGAAGCCGGCGGCTCCGTCTCCCCCGAGGAAAAAGATTTCCTCACCTCCCTCCGCTCCCACCTCGGCCTGAACGACTCCGACGCCAAAACCGTCGAAGACGAAGTCGCATCCGTCTCTCTCCAGCCCATCGCCGCCGCATCCGCCCCCGTCCCATCCGCCGCGCCCGCCCTTGCCGAACCTCCCGCCCTCCCCACCGGACCCGACAACAGCGGCATGATCCTCAACTATGCCATCCTCAACGGCGCCCTGGAGCTCCTCCCCGAGACCCTCGCCACCATGGCCATCATTCCGTTGCAGATGAAAATGGTCTACCGCATCGGGAAATCCCACGGCATCGAACTCGACCGCACCAACATCAAGGAATTCCTCGCCGCCGCCGGCGTCGGTCTTGGTTCCCAGATGGTCGAAGGCTTCGCCCGTAAACTCATGAAAGGCCTCGGCAAAAAAATGGCTGGCAAGCTCGCCGGCAAAGCCGCCAGCCAGGTCACCGGCTCCGCCTTCTCCTTCGCCTCCACCTACGCCATCGGCCACGTCGCCGAAAAATACTACTCCGGAGGCCGCAAGCTCGACACCCAGAGCTTCAAGACCCTTTTCGACTCCTTTCAAACCAAAGCCCAGGAAATGCACCAGACCTATCTCCCCCAAATCCAGGAGAAAGCCGGCACCCTCAACCCCGGCTCCATCCTCTCGCTCATCAGCGGCTCCAAGAGCCCCTGACTACCAGGCCGAATTCATCCTCCACAGGTCGAACTCTTTCAGCGCCGCGCCCCCGTCGTTGAAAATCTCGATCCCTTTCGCGCTCGCCCTTGACTCCGGGCAGACCGTCAGCGCGTTGCCGTTGACATAGACTTCTAAGACCGAGCGATCCAGGAAGATGCGCAGGGTGATGGGATCTTTCGGTGACACCAGATCGAGACTTTCCGAAGGCGTTTCCAGATAGATGACCGGCTTCCTGGCGTGAGGCTCCACGCCTTCATTGCTCTTGTCAAAAATCGGCCCGTCGATCCCGAAGGTTTTGCTCTTCAGGTCCACATACACCCTCACATATTCCGCTCCGTCGTCAGAAATGCGCAGCTTCACGCCGAATGTCCCTGCCTCCCCGGTCGGCAGAAAGGTCGCGATGATCTCCGCCGCATCTTCCTTGATCGTCTCCAGCCCTTCCACCGCTTCTTTCTCCGCATCAAAATGCCAATGCTGGCCCCGCAGGCTCTCGATCTCCGGGATCGGCTCCTGCCACACCTTGCCGTCCGGCCGCAGCGAAACGACCCGAGGAATCGTATGTGCACCCTGCCAATACGGAATGCCCGGGGTGCTGGTCGGTCGATTCAACACCCAGCCATGCATCAGCTGCCGCTTCGCTCCGCCGGGACCGCGGTCATCCGTCATGTTGAAATTGAAGGAATAATAATTTCCCGGATCAATGCGCCTGGCTTCGAGGGAATCAGGTTCAAAATGTCCCGTCTCGTAGTCAAACTTCCCGGCCCAATATGAATTTTTCGCCCCCACAAAAAGAACGTCCCGGTCGCCGAAGGAAACCAGATACGGCAATTCCCAAAAATTCCTCAGCTTGATCGATGGGGCGATGTTACGAACCAACTTCCAATTGATCAGGTCCGGCGACCGCCATAGCCACGCCGCCCCTTGCGCCTTGGGTCCGCCCGTGCTCCCTCCGATCAATTGATACCACGTGTCCCCATGCTTCCACGTCTGGCCGTCGTGATGCACCGGGCTATCGGGATTCGGGCGCTGGCTGTGGTCCATCACCACCTTTTTCGTCCAGGTCAGACCGCCATCCAGGCTGCGGGCCAGGATGCCGTAGCGCGGAGCCTTGTTTCCGGCCGTGTTCCCCGTATAGAGGGCCGCCAGGTTTCCCTCATCATCCACAAACGTATTGCCCGAATACACCCCCCCACGGTCCTCCGGCGTATCCGGCCAGAGCACGACCGGCCAGTCCTCCCAATGCACCAGGTCCTTGCTCACCGCATGGCCCCAGCACTTGGGGGTGCGGGTTGTCCCACCCTTTCCATTGTCGATTTGCTGTTGAAACTGATAAAACAAATGATACCGCCCCTGAAAATAGATCGGCCCGTTCGGATCATTGATCCGTCCCTCCGGCGGCGTGAAGTGATAGATCGGAAACTGCGGATCATGCGCCATCGCCCACCGCCGCAACGCGCGCGCCGCCTCGGAGTACTGGGCCAGATCCTTTGAAGGCAGCGCCTTCCGAAATTCCATCGCCTCCTTCGACGGTTCTTCCCCACTCCAGGCCGGCCTCACGCCCCCCACCACCAGGACCACCAAGAAAAGCCCAAAAACACCCCTCAAAAGCCCAGAGCGCGACCGGACGGCAGGCCGTCGTGAAATATTCATAATCATCCCGTCCCCACCCTCATACCTCCGATCCCAAATATTGTATACAAAATATACAAACCGAAGCTCGCCAAGCCCCAAAGCATAACTCCACCCTCCCTCGTCAGCGAATCAAAGATGCTGAGGAATTGGTGAAGGAATTATTCGGCGTTCTCCAGCGGAGGCCATATGCGCCGTGCTTTCCCCGTGATCTCGGCATGACGTTTTTGCATCGCCCGCACCATCTCGTATTTTTCCTCGAACGTCAGATTGGAGAGTGCCACGCGTTGTCGACTTTTCAGGTCGAGCGCTTTCCGGAGTTCCCTGTCGAGCTGCTCAGACATCGCGATCCTTGATATTTCGTCTATTCGATTCGCGATGCCGTCAAATGGGTCCAGCCTCACGCTGGTGGCGGAGGGGGTGGGATTCGAACCCACGAAGGCTTGCGCCTCTCCGGTTTTCAAGACCGGTGCAATCAACCGCTCTACCACCCCTCCAATATACTCACTACTAACGATTTACGGAGATCTTTAGACCATCCATATTTTCACTTGTAACCCGTTTTAGTAACCCGGTACATTTTTGGCGTGATTAAGGAGCCAAAGAAAGCCCAAGCTTTGAACAAAGTCGCAGAGTGCTTGTATCGAAGCAGCAATGGCCAATATTTTGCTCTGATTAAGGTCTGCGGCAAGCAGATAAAACGCTCGCTAAAGACGACCGATCGCCAACTTGCTAATCGCCGCTTAAAGGACCTTCGGGATAAGGCTCAACGCGTTCAGGGTTCAGAAACGAAAAACATCCTTTTTGAAGAACTCGCCAAAACTTGGTTGCAGGCACAGTCGGCTGATTTGAAACCAGCTTCCCTTGATCGTCGCTCCGTGGCAATTAAAGGACTGGCTCCCTACTTCGGAAAGAAAGCCGTCCGATCGATCGGCTACAGTGACATCGAGAGATGGAAAATTGGACGGGGCAGCAAGATTTCTGCCCGCTCTCACAATATTGAACTGGAAACCCTCAGCCTACTGATGAGGTACGCCATCGATAAAGGCATCACCCTGGACAATCCGGTCGAGAAGTTTAAACGGCGAATTCAAGCTCATCACGTAGCCATCGCTCCAACCCGCTCGCAGTACTCTGAGTTGGTTAAAACTCTTCGTGAATCACGCGCGTATGAATCCGGAGCATCAGATTTCGTCGAATTCCTAGCCTGCAGCGGAAATCGGGTTGGTGAGGCTCGCGAAATTCGCCTTCGAGACATCCACTTTGACCAGAAGCGATTAACTATAACCGGAGGCGAGATCGGAAATAAAAACCACAAGGAAAGATCGATTCCACTTTTTCCAAACCTGGAGGCTGTAGTGATCAGAATTATAGAAAATCGAAAGCTCTCCGCTCCTGGTGAAAAGCTTTTCGAAATTTTATCACCACGCGGAGCGATGGAATTGGCCTGCAAACGTGCTGGCCTACCTCACTTCAATGTTCATTCATTGAGGCACTTCTTCGCTACCAACGCCATCGAGGCAGGGGTCAATTTCAAAACCCTGGGTGATTGGCTTGGCCATTCAGATGGGGGAATCCTCGCTGCGAAAACTTATGGCCATCTGCGTCAAGAATTCAGCGAAGAGATGGCACTAAAGATGACTTTTGAGGCCGCTGTTCAAAGTTAGGCTCTCTTACGACGTTCGAGCCCCGTAGACTCCGCCACTCTTTCGAGTGGCGGATTGCTCTTAAAGCCTGATAATTACAGGCTCTAAAAGACTTTAAAGGCAAACCCCCAAAATGTCGTTTCCGGCATTTTCCGACGCGAAAGTTGTCACACTTTGGCACACGCACTGTCGCCGGCATGTCCACGAGTGCAGTTTCTGAGCATTCAGCTTCTTTGATCCGACCATTTGTGGGAAAATTGCATATGAACTCACAATCTTCTCCCGCATCGAAGCTATCCCCGCTGTACGAACTTCTTGGCCATTGGCTTGAACAAAAGTGGACCATCCGGGACATGGCAAATCGGCTCGGCATTGATTCTCAGTCCGTACGCGTTCTCGTTGATGAGTTCAATACGTTGAACGTCTGGCTGCGAGGGGCACTGGAAGATCGCCAGACAGTGGAATGAATGAAGGAGAGGAAGTCCGCCGATGGCTGAAGCTACTTCGGGCGCTAGCTCACCTTGGTAGAGCACCTCGTTCGGGAGGCGAGTTGGCAAAATTCCCCTCATTTTCCTGAGATTTCTAATGCCTGCAAACCCTGATAAATTCAGGCCCTAAAGGGCCGAGCGTTTTACGGAATAGAGGCTGTCAAGAATTCTGGCACTCCGCTGAAATGAGTAGGTTAGAAGGAAGGATTTTTGGCAGAAGGAGGGGATGGAAAGCAGAGCATTGTTCGAGAGGGCGCTGAAAAGTTGAGGCCGATTGAGGCTGCGTTACCATTTGTAGACATAGCACGCGCAAGTCGCGGTTCTCATTCGGTTCTATGGCATTCCCACGGCGCAATATTCCGCTACGGTTTGCCTTGGTTGCTGACGACACCGGGGGATGTGGGTGGCCCCACCGCTGAACCGTCGAGTAGATATATTCAAGGCACGATCCCCTTTCGGCCGCGATTAAGAAGCTTGTCGGGACGCTCTTTGCGCAACTTTTGGCACCATGGGTGCTTTGGTTGCCTCATATGCCACCCCTAAAGGGCGAGAGCGTTTACGAGACGGAGGCTGTCAGGGGGTTGTTGAGAGATCCCTTTTGCAAGGACGACTTTCAGTTTCATTAAAGCTCTTTTACCTCTCGAAGTTCGGTCGAAATAAAATCAAAAAGGCTCAAATCTGTTTGATGCAAACCATCTTCTTGGTACCAGATGCTTCCATCCGTTCTATCAAAAACAGCGCAATTGCCACCGCCGATTGAAGCGAAAATGATGAACCTTTCCAAAAGTTCCGGATGTTCGCGCAGGTACTCAGTTCGATTTACATCGTTGGCACGTTCCAAATTGTTCCATGTCTTCTTAGAATTGGCTGAATCTTTGAGTGGGAATATGCAAAACCAGTCCTCCTCAAGACCGTTTGTCACCTTATAGAATGCTTTGAGCGCTGGAAGATCTACACGCAGGGCATTGAGCTGAGCCTCAATCTCTTCGTCTGAAATAGGCAAATTGATGCTTACTCGTTGATTGAAAATCAGTTCTCGAAATTGCGACTGTAATTCTTCGTTTGTCATGGCATCACTGGTGTGGCATCGGAAACGCAGTCTGAGAAGGCTTGTTCGCGACATGTCTGTCATTCCATTTCTGGATGGCGGTTTCCAAGATTGGTACCATGTCTTTGCGGAAGTTTTGAGCGTAGGAGAGCGGCGTTTCACCGTAGACGTCCTTGATGGTGGGGTCGGCGCCGTATTCGATCAGCGCCTTCAGACATTCCATTTGGTTGTAGCTAACGGCCCAGTAGACGTTTTCCCGGTTCTCGGGGTTCCACCGAAAATCGGCATTGGCCCCGTTGGCCAAGAGCATCTTCAAGCCTTCCGGGCGGCCGTCGCGCACGAGTTCGAAAACATTTTTGATTTGAGATGCATCGCCGCCGCGGGAGAGGAGGCGCTTGAGAATGGTTGTCTGGTCCAGGCTGGCAGCACTCAGGAGCGCCGAGGCATCCGGAGCGGCTCCAGCATCGAGGAGGCGATCGATCAGGGGCAGATTGTTGAGGTTGACGGCCAAGTTGAGCGCGGAGGGAACCTGCATCGGAAAAGGCTCGCCTGCTTTGATGGCGAAACTGGGCTTCGCTCCCTCGTCAAGAAGCCAGTTGGCGAGATCGACCCGTTGGAAGGAGAGCGCGAGAATAAGCGCATTCCAACCGGCGGTGTCTCGCGTATTCACATCCAGCCCTGCCTTGCGCAATTCGCGCAAGCGGTTGATGTCGCCCTGGATGGCGGCCTGAAGCCACTCAGCGCTCTTAGCATTTTTGGCATCAAAACGTGCGCCGCGTTGAATCAGGAGATCGATGGCCTGCTGCGTCGTCTTGAACTTGTCAAGGGAGTCGGCCTGCCGGGAAGCGAGGATGGCCGCGTAGTTCAGGGGGCG
>CAYUMP010000024.1:64610-66028 GCA_964445975.1 uncultured Chthoniobacterales bacterium
CGGAGGGGGCGTGATATTCGGGCTAACCGTGGAGGCGTTGGAATCGACACCCTTGTCGAGAAGGAGTTTCACTAAGTCAAAGTCCACGCTCATGTCCCAGCCCCCCATAAACGTGGAAGACAGCGGGTCGAGTCCATTGTCTTTGGACCGGGCAGAGAGATCGGCCCCGTGTGCGATGAGCACGCGGGCGATTTCTGGATGATCGTAGGTGAGGGCATTGCCCAAGGGATCGCCAGCATTAGGGTCCGCCCCGGCCTCCAGCAAGAGGGTAGCCACGCGGGCCGTGCGGGCCAATTGCTTCTTCGCCGTTTCCGCGTCGTAGATCATGCCCGGAAAGGCGGTTTCATTGGCCCGGGGCGGCACGAAATGCTGCATGGAGAGCAGGATGGGGTAGCCATTCCCGTCGGTTTCACGCGGGTCTGCGCCCATTTTCAGCAGCCTCTCGACGATAGCCGGAGCATTGCCGCCGAAAGCCGCCAGCGAAAGCGCTGTATCTCCAGTCTTGTCCTTAATGTCGATGCGGGCGCCCCGATCGAGGAGAAAATTGCAGACCTCCTGCCGCCGGCAATAGGCGGCCCAGCTCAAGGCGGTGAGGCCATCGCCATCCTGATCGTCGAGATTGGCGCCGTGGTCGACCAACAGCTTCACCAGCTCAAGATTTCCGTTGCCAGCAGCGTCGCCTAGCAGGGAGCGATAGTCGCCCTTCTGCATCTGCGGTGAGACGCCGTGGTCCAGCAACAGTCCGACTTCTTCGAGACGATTTCGCTGCACGGCGCTGCTCAACGCCTTGGGGCCGATTTTCTGCACATTGGCGCCGAGCTTGATCAGCGGTTCCATCATGGGAAAGGCGCCCCAGCGAGCGGCTTCCGAGAGCCAGCTGTTCAGCAAACGTTGGCGCTCCTTTTCCGGCTCCGATTGCAGCTTTTCCCAAAGCCAGTCGAAAGTTGTACGCTGGCGAGAGGTGACGGCCTTCCACGTTAGGTCCTTGAGTTCCTTCGGAGAGAAGGGTTTTTCGGCTTCGCGTACTTGCAGCGCCTTGAGGTCGCCCGTCGTCGTGGCCAACAACATGGGGCTGTTGACCTTCGCGCCCGCGGCGAGAAGCGTGTCGATGATCGGCTTGTTGCCGTAGAGGCAGGCGCGATTGAGCGGAGATTCCCAGTTGGTATTCGGCACATCCGTCTGAGCTCCGTGGGCGAGGAGAAATTTTACCATTTTCAGATCCTGCTGATCAACGGCATTGAAGAGCGGGGTGGTGTTGTGATTGTTACCGTTGATGTCGATGCCCCGGTCGAGGTCGATTTGCACCTTCGCCACGTCGCCGTCGCGGACCGCCTTCATGAATTGGTTGAAGGCTTGCTCCCGTCCCCGGATGTCGGTCGGCAAGGGCGTTACCTTCGTCGCGGGTTGCCGGGCCAGCA
>CAYUMP010000025.1:0-37255 GCA_964445975.1 uncultured Chthoniobacterales bacterium
GCGGCTACCCCAAGCTCACGTTCGGGGCGGTCAGCAACCCCGAGTTGCTCGAGCTGATCCAGATCCTCACCGGGGCGAAGCAGCTCGGCCTCAACCCGTCGAAGAAGCACTACGCGAAGGCACTGTCGATCCAGGAGGCCGACCCGAACGACCCCGACGACTCGCTCAACCCCGAGCCGCCCCCGGGCGGCGGCGGTGGAGTTTGTCCCGGAGAGGGCGTAAAGATAGTTGCTGCCTTGGTGCGCGGTCCCGGAGGTCGTGGTCGTCCACGTGCCCCCCTTGGTAAAGGAGGCGTCACTGTTGTCGACGATGATGGATTGGGCGCAAACCGGGAGGGCGGTGATGAAAGACGCGGCGGCGGCCACACGCATCCACGACACGAGAGAGCTGGGATGGTTCATGAGGGAGTTGGGGAACTGACGGCAGGGATATCAGCTTTCCGGCAAAGCCCCGACTTCGAAGCGTTTGGCATTGCCGGGAAAAAATTAGAATTTGGCGCGGCGGCTTCTCCTAACTTTTCCCTGTTTTCGCCAGGTTTTTCCCCATCCGTTTTCGAGGGAGAAGCGGCGCGGCCTGGCACCGTGAAATTCATGCACGTGGTGGGGAGGCAGGATACGAATTTCTAGAGAACCCTTCATTGTTATGTCCTACCTCGTCGTCAGTCTTGCCAGTGACTTCGCCGTGGCGCGGCGCATCGCGGAGAGCCTGCAACCCGCTTCGCCCCAGGTTTTTGTCATGGATCATGGAGAACGAAAAATTTTCACCGGGCTGGAGGTGTTGGAACGCAGGCATACCCATATAGCCGCCTCCTCCCTCGCCGGGGCTGCCATAGGCGGAGCGGCCTCTGCCGCCACGCTGGCGGTGCCTTTTGTCGGGCCGTTTATTTTCGGCCTCACCGCCCCGGTGGCCGCAGTGACGGGAGGATTGGTGGGTGCGGCGCTGGGCAGCGCGATCTCTTCCCGGGCGGAGGAACCGGGCATTAAAGATGCCCTGCGCGATCTGGGTTTTCCGTCCTCGGAAATTCCGCGGTTTGAGCGAGCCTTCGAGGCGGGGCAGTATCTGATTGTCGTGCACCCTCGCGATCTCGCCGAGGCAAAGGAGGTCGAAAACGTCATGGCCGCCATCGGCGCGGAGAGCGCGAAATCGTACGTCACTCCCTAAAAAGGGGAGGACGGATTCCGCGCGGAGCGGAGACTTAAAAGGCGCCGGGACCGGCCCAGTTCCTCGCTTTAAAGGACGGCGGCGGGGCCGCCTAGTCCGTGAAAACGATCAACGAATCGACCCATTCGCCCTGCCACTCCGGAGTGCGGGAGGGGGGGATGCGAAAACAAACCGTGCCCGGCTGCTTCTGCCAGCCGGTCTCTCCGCGAGTGGGGACTTCCGAATAGCTTAGCCAGTGGCCGGCCGGGTCCATGGCCGCAGCCTTGTTGGAATCCGGATGAAGCACGGACCGCTCTATGGTGGGTTTCTCACTCATCGTTCGTGATTCCACCATAGCGTATTGGCCGCCCCGCTCAAAGGGGATATCCTGAGAAGGTTGGGATTGCACCATGCCAGGCAGTTTTTAGGGCTGGGCAACCAACGCGGAGTCTTCGCCCTGCATGAAAGCCATGACTTTTTCGCCGATCACCACGTCGTCTTTGCGATCCTTGTGGGCGATGGGCAGGGACGTGACCTGGCCGCGATAGTGAAAACGCGCGCTGTAGTCCTTGTCGTCCACCAGCACCATGATGAAGACCCCCGGATTCTTGGGGTGGGCATTATCGGGCGCGTGGAATTGACGATCAAATCGGGAATATTCGGACATGTGAGAACCCAACTTCGCACCGTTTTCCGCCTTAAACAGATAAATTTTCGGAAAAACAAAGCCGGAAGGAGTTCTGCGGCTCTCCCGGCCGCGCCGGATCAGGGCAGGGTGAGGTAGGTGCCCTCGACCACTTCCTTGACCTTCCGGTCGCCGTCGACCTCGTAGGTGATGGTGAGGATGGCCCCGTCGCGGGGGACCACGACCGGCCGGCCGTTCACCAGGGTGGTCTTGACCATCGAATTGGCCTTGGCCCGCAGGAGCTTGTCGGAGACGAGGATCTTTGCGGCTTCCTTCAGGGGATTCTCGGGCATGCGCTTTTTGATTTCCTCCTTCACCTCCCACTGCGTCTCGCTGGGGAAGCCATATTTGGCCGAAATGATGCGCACGAAGTTTCCGCCTTCCGTGTCTTCGCTGATGAGCACGTCACTTTTGGCCACCCGGACGTTGCTGCCCTTCACCAGGAGGGTCACCTCGGTGAGGTTTTGATCCACCACGGGGTAGCTTTCGCCCTTGTTCAATTTCACCGTGCCTGTGGTGAAGCCCTTTTCATTGAGGACCGGTCCCGGAACGGAGCGAAGGATCACGGCTTTGTAATGCGCCTCATCCTTTCCGGCTTTGGGTTTCGCTTCGCCCTCTTCGGCGCGAGCGGGGGCGAGGAGGGCAAGGGTGGCGAGAAGGATGAGAATGTGCTTCATAGATAAGCCGGTGGCCGCCTTATTGAACTTTCACAGGCCGAACGTCAAACGTTTCCACACCGGTGAGACGGATCAAAAAAGAGGGCGGAAATGATGCAACTGGTTCTGCCCAAAGAAGGCGGGGCAGATTTTTGGGTTACGGCTTTAACACCAGGGGAAAAACGTGCTTCTCGCCGAGGGTTTCCACCACGACCTCGATTTCCTTCAGCGACGAGCCCGGGTAGGGGATCTTGAACATCGCCAGGCCGGAGTAAAAATTGCCGGGCTTTACCGTGGTTTTGCGAATCACATTGCTGAGCGAATCGATATTAGCGTCGCGAGTGGCGGCGATATCCGACATCTGGGCGGAGGTATTCGCGTCGATGGCGGCATTGGCCGCGGCGGCCTGGGCGGGATTGTACGTCGTGCTGCTTCCGTAGTAGCTGCCGGAATAGCTGACCGGCCGGTACCCGCTGCCATAGCTCGACTGGGTGGAGCCGTAGTAATTGCCACTGCCATAGGTGGTGGTGGGCGTATTGGCCCTCATGGACTGGCCGGCGGCATTGAGTCCGGAGGCAACGGCCAGCATGGTGGCACGCGTCTCCTCCTTTTGCCGGAGTTGCTCGTAGGTGAAAATGCGGAGAGGTTTCCCCGCGTGGGAGATGGTGATGTTATCCGTGTCGAAGTTGAAGGGAGTGCGGCTGAAGTTGACCACGCTCACGATGACGCAGCCCGGCTGGCCGGAGGGAATTTTATTGGGCAGGGTCGTGACGACGACCTCGACGCCATTTTTTCCACGGGACTCGAGTTTCGCCGCACCCTCCGTATAGGTGGCGCCGGCTTTGGCGCGGTCCGCGATTTCCAGATGCGGGGCGCTGCAGCCGCTCAGTATGACCAGGGCAGAAAGGGAGGCGATCCGGACACAAGACTTAAGAAGGGGCTGCATTTGAAGCCGGTGAAGGTGACAGGAATTGGTTTTCGGAGCCAGCCCAACTTCGGCAACCATTAGGAAGCCTAGGGTTTTAACCGTTCGTTCACTCACGGCTCGGTTAGCGACCTCATCCACCGGAGCGGCGAGGGCTGAGACCGATATTAGCAGGCGGCGCCGATGAAAGGTTTCTTCGTTGATTCCAGCGGTCTTTGCGCGGTGTAGGTCATCTGCCCGCCAAAAAAATCGGACGTTCACCGGATGTGGCGGCAACAGATGCCAGGTTAGGGTCGAACTTATGAAAATCTCTTTTGTCTCCGCTCATTCGGGCAGTGTGATTTGGCGGAGCCGTATTGCCTTGCTGGCCTTCCTGATGGTGGCGGCGATCTCCGGTGTTCGGGCCCTGCCTACGGCGGATGTGACCTTCGGCCCGCTGACGCTGAATGCCGGGGAGAGCGGTTATATCCCTGTTTATATCACAGCTTCGTCACCGACGCTCCTCTACTTCTTTTCCTTTTCGCTCACGATCACGGGCGCGGCGCTCACTTTTGATGATTCTTTGCCACCGGCCGAGGACCCTACCTTTTCCGCGACGGAGTATGTCTTCTTTGGGAATAGCCAGGATGGATTCTTTGATCAGCCCCTGGGTTATGCGTTTTCCGCCACGCAGTTCGAGGCCAACGATACCGCGGACAACAGCACTCCCGGCCCCATCGGAGCGGGCCCGCGGCTCCTCGGTTTCGTTCCAGTCACGGCGGATGACAATCTGCTGGGCGACGTCTCCATCTCGCTGAATGCCGCACAATTTTTGATCTGGGACGATTTCCTGAGTTCTCTCGACTACACCTCCAGCCCAGGAATGGTTTCAGTAGTGCCGGAACCTTCGTCGGCGGCCTTGCTGGGTGTTGCGCTTGCTGGGTTAATCGCGGCGGCTTGCAGGTACAGGCGAAAACCGTTGGCTCGGATTTCCAGAAAGCCTGCCGCACGGACAAGCAGTTCTGTGAATGAGTCTCCGGACCGATGAAGATCCTGCATCCTATTGGCACAGCGGCACGAACGCGCCGATGAGGTTCGTCTTGCCGACTTGGCTGGGCAGGAGGATTGCTCCGTCTCCCGCCTTGCGGAAAACCACGAATCCCTTGTCGCCGTAGGGCTTTGATTCTTTGGTGGGAGGCATGCCTCCGGTCGGCGTGTTGGTAAAATTGGCCGACGTCAGGAAAACGGTTGAGCCCTCGGATTCCTCACGAACGTCATATATCAGCAGGGCATTGTTGTTTTTGGTCGGAATTTGATTAAGAGGCACCACCATGCCCGGGCCTGAGAGAAGTTTGCAGAAATCATTCGTCGTGAGATATTCGCCAGCGACCAATTGATGAGCCCAGTTGGCAAAGGTGCCACCGATGTTTCCCGGCCAACCGATTTTTCTGTTGCCGGCCGTGGTGGCATCCAGCGCCATCTGCTGGGTGGCGAGGTGTAGTTGCTTCGCATTGCTGAGAATCTGGGGTGATTTACAGCCGCGGACCAACACTGGGGACAATGCGGAATACGATACGACAGCCAGGACGACTATGATCGCGAGAGCGACGACAACCTCCAGCATGGTGAGGGCGGCATCATGACGGGGGCACATACCGGCCCCGATTGTCTGCCTTCGCCGACCGAAGGTCAAGACAACCGCCGTGTGGCGATGAGGATCGGAGTGGCCTAAGTCTTAGGCTTCCTGCAGTCGTGCGGCGCGCCGGCGAACGAGGAAAACCACGCCCATTGCCGCCGCTAGGAGCGCCAGCGTCGAGGGCTCCGGCACCACTTCAACCTGCAGGGCTTGGTAAGTCCCGGAGCCAAACGAGGCTTCCGGCACCAACGTGAGGCGGAATTCCAGTTCGGAAAACGCGCCGACGCCCATCACGATGACCTCTTCGCCGAGTTCGATGGTGGGCGCATACATGATATTGAACGTCTCGCCGCCCTCCAGCGTGAGGCCATTCCATTGCGCGATCTCGATGGTGGCGAAGGAAAGCTCGATGCCGTCCGCGTAGAAGAGCTGGTCGAATTCCCCGGTCACGGGCGTGGCAAATTCGCCGGTGGCCTCGGCCGTGCCGCCGACTTCGATCTCCAGCGTCGCTTCATTCAGCACGTAGTTGCCGTCGCTGAAGACCGCCGCGGGCGAAAAGCCCGGAGCATGGCGCGCGCCGCCGGATACGTTGGTCTCGCCGACGACGTTGTTGGCCCCGCGCAATTCGCCGCCCTGTTCCACGGCTACGCGGCCCTCGATGACGCCGCTGCCGGTGAGCACACCTCCGCCTTCCACCGTGACCTGCTCCACCACGAGGGTGGCTCCGTCTTGCACGGAGAAGGTGGTGGCCTCGCCGGTGGTGCCCGAGTTGGCGATCGCCACCGTATCGGTGGGAGCGCCCACGGTGCCGGTCACCTGATAGACCTGCGAGGTCGAGGCGGAATAAACCGGCGCCACTTCCGTGACGGTCTCGAACTGGGAACCATCGACAAAATCAAAGGGCCGCCCGCCATTGAGGAAACTCAACTGGACCTGGCTGACGTAACCCTGCGTGTTCGTCGAGGAGGAGCCCACGCCGAGCTGGATGTTGGAAATCTTCGCGCCATCGCCGAAGAGCCGCTGACCCCAGATCGGATCGGCCGCGAGTTGCGCCAGTGTCCTGCCTTCCGGCAAGGCGCCGGTGATGGGCGAGTTGCCGGCCTTGTACACGCTCCACAAGCCGCTCGTCTGGCTCAGCGTATCCGTCGTCCACGCCCCGGTTCCGTTTCCGACGTAAACCAGCGCCAGGTCCCAGGTGTTTTCGCCGAGGATGTTGGTCGGCTGTGCTCCCGTCCACAACGTGGATTGCACATTGATGCGCAGGGCCAGTTGCTTGTTGGCCGGATTGTAATACGTGAGAGACGCATAGAAGTTGGAATTCGTCAGAGTGCTGGCGGCGGCGAATCCCGACGTGGCATTCATCAGGCTGAGCGTTGCCTTGCCGCTGCTCAACCGCCCGGTCGATGGGGTGAGGGTGGAGAGATGCAATGCGCCGAGGCCATTGGGCGCATTCAGAGCGGGCGTTTCCCACTTGATGCGGTCGGCGATGAGCAGATCATCCTCGGCCGACCCCGTGCCATAGGAGGGGTGGGAAGAAGTCAGGCCGAGCAATTCGTTGGCCCCGCCAACCGCGGTCACGCTGCCATCGCGGGTGTCGTCGGAGTACCAACCGTAGTCGCCGAAAGTGGTGACATAATTTTGGGCCCACGCGCCGACAGCCGTGGATGCGAATAACACTAGGGTCGTAAGCAGGGATCTCATGGAGCCTTTGCTAACAAAGTGTTTTTATCAATGGCAAGGTGTGATAATCATTAGAAATATTGCTGCGATTGGTAGCTAATAGTTGGTATCGGATCAGGCGTTTGTTTCTACGGAAGTGAAATTGCATTTGGTTGTTTGATAAATATTGGCGGAGTTCCGGCGTGGATCGATGGCGGAATCATTGACCGATGGTAGTTGTCGGACCGTCTTTCGCCCTATAGAACCCCCGCCATGATCAGAAACATGTCGGGAGTCATTGCGTTATTTATCCTCATCGTCGTCGCCATCGTGGCGCTCGGCTCCTGGGGCATCGTGCCGGCGGGTAGCCGTGGCGTCGTGCTCGACCTCGGCCGCGTGACCGGCGAAATCAAGTCGGAGGGCTTCTATATGAAAGTCCCCTTCGTTGTCAGTGTGGTGAATATGGACGTGCGCGTGCAGAAGGAGCAGGTCCAGACCCAGGCCGCCAGCAAGGATCTGCAGACCGTGAGCACAACCGTGTCGCTCAACCTCTCCCTCGAGCCGGACAAGGCCGCCAGCATTTATCAGAACATCGGCCGGGATTATCTCAATGTGATCGTAGCCCCGTCATTGCAGGAAAGCATCAAGGCCGTGGTGGCCAAGTTCACCGCCGAGGCCCTCATCACCGACCGCGAAGTTGTCCGGCAGGGCATCGCCCAACTGATCTCCGAAAAACTCTCGCGTATCGGCCTGCGTACCGACGCCGTCAACATCGTGAACTTCGACTTCAGCCGTTCCTTTAACGAGGCCATCGAGGCCAAGGTCACCGCCGAGCAAAACGCTCTCGCCGCCCGCAATAAACTCGAGCAGACCAAATACGAAGCCGAGCAGCGCATCACCACCGCCGAAGGCGAGGCCAAGGCCATCTCCATCCAGGCCCAGGCCATCCAGGCTCAGGGCGGCCTGGCCTACCTCCAGCTCAAGGCCGTGGAAAAATGGGACGGCAAGCTGCCGGTCTACAATACTTCCGGCGCCCCGATGCCCTTCATTCCCGTGCCCACCTCGGCCCGGTAGCATCCCGTGTTGACCGCCCGGGACTTCATTCGCATCGGCGGAGTGATGCTGTTTTTGCTGGGGCTGGCCTGCATTCCCACAGGCTGGCCGCCGCCCAATCCGAAGTCCTGGACCAGCGCGTTCACCCTCTTATCCTCCACGGGGGTGTGGCTTAAAGTCGGAGTCATCCTTTGCCCCGTTGGAGCAGTGATGTTTGCGGCGTCCTATTTGCCATCCTTGAAAAAATAAGAAGATCGCCTTTTCCCGGTTCGGCCCGATGGTGGGCTTCGGTGAACCCGGCGGCACGGACGCGTTTCGCGGATACCCTCACCGAACAATAATATTATGGGCGACAAGTCTCCGAAAGCGAATCAGAAGAAGAACTCACAGAAGCAGAGCGCGATCAATGTGGCGGATGTGAAGAAAAAGCAGGCGAACGCAGCCAAGCAAGCCTCCAGCATCAAGGCAAAGTCGAAGTAGCTGGTTCGTTGGCCAAGGCGGAATCTTCCGCCCGGCCAGGCGCGACATCGCGTGGTGATCCTTCGCCCCGGCTTCCTCGTGAGTGAACTTGGGACCTGGGAGAGCCGCGCGATGGCCGGCCTCGGCGCGGTGGGAGTGGCTGAAGCAGAGGCTGGCTTGTTATGGTTTCGCCACACCGAAGGGTGTGGCTGAAGGCGAGCACTCCGTAGTTTTCAGGGTCGACAGGTCGGCATGGCCCGGCCCGCTTTCCCCAGCAGCTTGATTTGATTTTTGGTTACGGCGTGATGGGATCGAGCTTTTCGATCGCCACTGGTCCGGCCAGCAGATCGGCGATCTCCGCGCGGAAGACAGTCATGTGCGAAGTCAGGCCGTGGATGTCGAGGGCGGCCTGGCTGTCCCAGTTCTCGACCACGATGACGAGCCCGCTCTCCAACTGGAAGGCGTCGTACTGCCGGCAGCCCGCCTCGGCCCGGCTGGGGGCGACCATGGCCTCCATCGCATCGCGGAGTTGAGTTTCGGCACCGGGTTTGGGCGTGAGCTTGGCGATGATGTGCAAAGACATCCGCCGATGGTGCCGCGAGGATCTGGCGGAGGCAAATGGTTTTGCGGAAAAATGCCGGGCTCACCACTTGAGTCCCGATCAAAGTTGCCGCAGGGTGGGGGCTTGATTTTCCGCCGCTGTCTTCCCGCCTGCATTCTCGCCGTCGCATGGGCTCGCGCCCAGGAGCCGCCGCCCATCGCTTATCGTCCGCTCTCCGAGGCGGCTGCATCCAGTGGGCAGCTTGCGCGTTACAGCCCGGCGGCTTGCAATGTCATCCGCCTCCAGGTCGCCGAGGCGCGCCTTACCGCCCAGGTGCCCAAGATGGTCCAAGCTTATGATGTCGTGCCGATTCGCTACACGCTGACCACGAAGGCCGGTTCCCGCCGCGCCGCCGTGGTGGCTACCGCCTTTGAGGATGCCGCCAAGGCGAAAGGCCGCAAACTTTACGACCTCGGCGTGCCCGGCAACATGGATGTGAAGGCCGAGTATCTCGGCAGCGTCTCCGGCGATATCCAGCGGGACAAATACGTCCCGCTCACCGCCGACCCTAAAACTCCAGTCAGCCCTTACCCCATCTTCACTCAGGACCCACTCGTCCGCACCGGCGACATCCGCTCGGCCGATCTTGTCTGGTACAAATGGAAGCTCACCAACACCGGCGACACCATCTTCGATCCGGAGGGCCTCAGCGCCTGCTTCGGCGAACCCTCGCTGGTCAGGCTCGACGCCGCAGGCAGGGAGGAATGGAAGGCCACACCCATCAATATCTACGTGCGCTTCCTCAACTATTTGTACCCCGGCGAATCGGTGGAATTATGGACGATGTTCTATGCGCCGAAGCTCGGCCTCGGGCATTTCTACGGCCTGCAGCCCGGCAATTACCGGCTCGATTTCAACGTGGATGTGCGGCTGCATCGCGTCTGGCATTGGGCGGTGAACATCTGGGGCGGCACCGCCATCGCCCGCCTCAGCGTGCCACTGACCTGCACGGAGAAGGGAAGCCAGAAGCCGGTGCAGGAAAAATTTGAGCGCACCTACGAAGGCGGCGAGACCATGCCGGGATACCTCTCGGCCTATGAGGAGTTTATGTCCTCCTTCAATGTCCAGCCCGCCTCGGAGAAAAACGAGACGACGGATGGCGTGATCTACGTGCAAGTCGCGCCGTGGACGAAGAACATCAACCTCAAGCTCGTCCTCGATAAACCCACCGCCATCGACGCCGCCGCCGTTCCCGTCATGACGTCGGACGCCTCCATGGCCATTCGTTACAACCCGGCCAACCCGTTGACCCTCGATGGCGAGCCCATCTTCGTCGTTCAGGCCATGCCCGGCATGCGCTCCGGCGTGCAGCTTGGCCCCGATGTCACTGGCAACCTGCGCCGCGAATTGCAGGAAATGAAATCCCTGGGCGTCAACGTCATTGCCAACACCGCCGGCGATTGGTGGCTCCCGGAGATTGCGACGCCGACCCACGTCGATCCGATCGCCGCCCAGTACAAATGGTACTACGACGTCCTCATCCGCGAGGAGAAGATGAAGCTCATGGGCTGGAGCCTTTACCCGCCCGACACGGCCAGCCGATACTACGGTCCCATCTCCAAGGTGCTGGGCCAGCCCGTCAATCCCGAGCCCGCCGACACGCGCTACGAGCAGCCGGGCCGCCACATCGACCTCGGCGACCCCATCGTGCCCGAGGTCATCGCCGGTTGGGCCCTCTACCAATACAAGCGCTGGGGCGACCTGTGGTATCGCACGGCCGATAACGTGATGCCCATCGACATCGAGGACACGCGTGGCTGGCTGCGCGACGATTACAATATCCGCTACAACCTCGGAAAAATCGGCCTCCAGCGTTTCCGCGACTGGACCAAAGAAAAGTACCAGACCATCGAGGCGGTCAACGATGCGTGGGGCACCACCTTCGCCTCCTTCGACGAGATCGACCCGCAGGCCGACCAGGGCGCGGAGGACAACAACGCCGAGGCCAAGCCCGTGTACAACAAACCGGATCATCCCTTTCACGATTGGAATAAGGCCGTCGCGGATTGGGATATCTTCCGCACCCAACTGCGCATGGATAACTACGCCAAGGCCCTCGAGATCATTCGCCGGGAAATCCCCGGGGCGAAATTTGAGCTGCGCACCGAGAACAGCAACATGCTCGTCAAAGGCGCCCCGGCTTCTCCCAGCCTTCATCTGCGCCATATCTATTACTCCCAGCGCCGTGCCGCCATGATCGTGGACGAGATGAAGCCCGACCTCGTCGGGTTTCAGAGCGACTACATTCTCATCCCGTACACCACGCAGATGATCGGAGACGCCACCAGGGAAATGGTCGCGAATGGCATTCGCCCCATCTTTCTGCCCGGCTTCAACCACATGCGTGACATGGTCTTCAATGACACCTACGGCCGCGATCACCAGCGCAACTACAATCTCGATCATCCTGCCAAAGGCGTGATGATTCACACTCTCACCGCCGCTTATCCATGGTGGAAGACCATCTACGAAAACGGCGGAGCCCCCGGCATCATCTGGGCGGACTATCTCTGCGATGCCTTTGCCACCGAAACGCAAAAGCGCGAAATTGGCTATCTCACGCAGAAATTCCGCACTATGAAGAAGTGATGAAATCGCCCCTGCGCGTGCTGGCCTTTTCCTTCGCCATGGTGCTGTGCGCCGCCATGGCCAATGCCGTGATGGATACGCTGACCACCCGCTACGGGCAGAGCGTTTTTGCGCGGCTCTCGCCGGACGCGCAGGAGTGGTTTGATCCCGCTGTGTCCTGGGTCAACAAATGGAAGGACGGAGATCGCTCGCAAGGGGAGGCCTTTCCGCTGAGTTCCACCGCGCTGGTCTTCACCACCGACGCCTGGCATTTCTTCAAGTTCCTCACCATCCTCTGTCTCTACGCCGCTCTCTTCGCGCCCTTCACCCTGGTTTTCCGCTGGCCCTGGTACGGCTGGGTGCTCCTCTACTTTGCCTTCGACGTTCCGCGCGGGCTGATTTTCGAACTCCTTTATAGTAGGCTACTGCTCTAAATGACGGCGGGCGTGTTTGGATATTGATTCTATAGCTGAATACGCCGAAAGCCGCATCGACAATTTGAAAAAGCCACGGATACTTTGTTCCTCCCGATCTCGACTTCATGAAGCTTTTTCTTCCATTGCTTGCGCTTTGTTGGTCGACAGTCTCAGCTTTGGCTGATCCCGCTGCGGCCCGAAAGATCGTGCGCGATTTCGGCCTCACGGTGGATGACGCCTCGTCCTTCTCTTATCAGCTCTATCTGGCAGATGAAGTGGGTAAGCCGATCGATCCGCGACCTCTGAAGGACGACGCCCGAGCCATTGCGGTATTGCTGTTGGGGCGTGACTCCTACGCACCCGATCTCATTAAGCTTTGTGTGTTTCACGCCGACGCAATTCTGGAAATCAAGAACAGAAAGGACGGCCGTAAGCTGGAGGTCGCAATCTGCTTTGGATGTTCCCAAATTATCGTTTCCGCCGGCGAAGAATCGGCCGAGGCCGATTTTGACCGGGGTCGTAACGGGTTGCTCGCCATCTTTAAAAAAGCTTTCCCGGATAACGCGCGGGCCGGGGAACTCCAATTCTATGCCAGCACCTATTCCGTACAGGACGCGCTGGATTTTGCTGAAATGTTCATCCCGGAAGACCCTTTGTTGGTGAAGCTAAAAAAACTGCCGCTGGACGAGGTGACCGAAGACGATGCCGACCGCCTCTGCGGCCTCGCTCATGTGGAGAGAGAAAGGATGAACCGGCGGGACGCCGTTGATCGCGCCGAAAATGCCATCCCCAACGACCCGTTGTTCAAGAAGTTAAAAGCCATGCCGGTGGATGAGATTTCCGAGGAAGATCTGCAGGTTCTGGGTTTCCGGACTTCTTGCCAGGACGATTTGAATCGCGCCGAGAAACTCATCCCTGACGATCCGTTGCTGGTGAAACTCAAAGCCGCGCCTTTGGATGATGTTTCCTTTAAAGATCTGTCTGTCTTGAGCGAGCGATACATTCAAGCTATTGAGCAAAGGCGGGAAGCCCTGGCTCGCGCCAAAAAGACGATCGCCGAAGATTCACTGTTCAAAAAACTCGACGATATGGGGTGGGAGAAGATCTCCCCTCAAGAGCTTCACGCCTTGCAGGAAAAAATCGAGCAGGCGGAAAAGGTATCCCGCTAGCCCCATCCATTTCAACGGAACCGGTCGGGCTGCCAAAAACGAATCCGTCTTATGAAAAGACGGGATTTTATGACGTCGATGTTCGCCGCTGCCGGGACCATTTCCCTATCCAATGCCCTGTCTCCTGAACTCATGGCCGCCGAAGACGTCCTCTCCATCGGAGAAACTCCCCAGACCACCAGGCGAGGGGACATGATCTACCGCCAACTCGGCAGCACCGGCGTCGAGGTTTCCGCCATAGGCCTGGGCGGCCATCACATCGGCCGGCCTAAGTCCGACAAGGAAGGCATCGCCCTTGTGCGCAGCGCGGTGGATCGCGGCATCACCTTCATGGATAATTGCTGGGACTACCACGATGGCGGCAGCGAGAAACGCATGGGCGAGGCCCTGCGCGACGGTTACCGCGACAAGGTCTTTCTTATGACCAAGATCGACGGCCGCACCAAAGAATCCGCGGCCAAACAACTCGACGAATGTCTCCAGCGCCTCCAGACCGATCACATCGACCTCGTGCAGCACCACGAGATCATCCGCATCGAGGACGCCGACCAGGTTTTCCTCGGAGCCAACGAAGCCCTTGTCGAGGCGCGGAAGGCAGGCAAGCTCCGTTTCATCGGCTTCACCGGCCACAAGGACCCCATCATCCATCAGCGCATGCTGGAGGTGGCGGACGAACGGGGCTTCCACTTCGACACCTGCCAGCTTCCGCTCAATCCAATGGATGCCCATTTCCGCAGCTTCGGTGCGCAGATCGTCCCGGCCCTCCTCCAGCGCAAGATCGCCGTCCTCGGCATGAAGTCCATGGGCGACGGCCTGCTCTTGAAAAGCGGCACGGTCACCCCGGCCGAGTGCCTCCATTACGCCCTCACGCTGCCCACTTCCGTCGTCATCGCCGGCCTGGAAAAGATGGAATACCTCGACGCCGCCATCGAGGCCGCCAGGACCTTCCAGCCCATGTCGCAGGAAGCCATCGCCGCCCTCCTCGAACGCACTCGCCTCGCCGCCGCAAAAGGCGAATACGAACTTTACAAAACCAGCCAACTCTTCGACGGCACCGCCAAAAACCCCGACTGGCTGGGCTATCCCAAGCAGGACCCCGGCTAGGCTTCCGGCGCGCCAGGCGTTGACGCAGCGGGAGAACCTCTCTTTAAGAGGGAAGCATGTTTCTGTATTCCCTTGTGATCGCCGGATTAGCGTTTCCCTTCCTCCTGATGAAGCAAGGCGGAAGCTCCCTATGGGTCGGTTGCCTGCTTCTTGGTGGGGAGGCGTTGCTGTCCATCTGGGTTGGCCGGAAACTCCTGCGCATTCTGCGGGCCCGCACCAAAATGCCGGAATCCCTGCTCGGCGTTCCATTGCTTTTCACTTTTTTCGCCATCTACCTTGCCGGCAATCTGTTGGCGCTTCTGGCGATGACTCTGACGCTGCCCGATGTGAGTCACTGATCGGAAATTTTATTTGCCTTTAGTGTTATACTGTAGTAATACACCAGCATTCCTCGATGTTCCTGAATCTCAATCCGCAAAGTGGCCTCCCGCTCTACCGCCAGATGGTGCAGCAGTTGCGCGAACGCATCGCCAGCGGCCAGCTTCCGACCGGGGAACAACTGCCCTCCGTCCGCGAACTCTCCGCCGAACTGCACGTCAATCCGCTCACCGTCGTTAAGGTTTACCAATTGCTCGAGCGCGATGGCCTTGTGGAGGTCCGGCGCGGGCAGGGGACCTTCGTGGCTGCCGGCAGCAAGCCGCTCTCCCGCGCCGAGCAGGCCAAACTCATCAAACCTGCCCTCGACCAACTCGTCAGCGAAGCCATCCACCTGGGCCTTTCCGAACCCGAACTCCAACGCCTCCTCCGCCAAACCTATGAACGCAAGCAATCCTGATTACGCCATCAAGACCGAGGGTCTCTCGCGATCCTTCGGCGGAACTCCCGCAGTGCGGGACCTCACCATGAAAGTGCCTCGTGGAAGCATCTACGGTTTCCTCGGCCGCAATGGCGCGGGCAAGACCACTGCCATCAAGATCCTCGCCGGCCTCATTCGGCCCGACTCGGGCACGGCCCGCGTGCTGGGTCGGGAGCCGATGAATCTCACGCCCGAGGATCGCCAGCGCATCGGCTATCTCAGCGAAAAACAAATCCTGCCGAACCTTCGGGTGGAGGCCCTGGTGAATTTCTGCCGCCCCTTCTACCCCCGCTGGGATCAGGATCTGGTCCGCCGCCTCCTGGCCAGCTTCCGCATTGATCCGCGCAAGAAAATCCAGACCCTCTCGCAGGGCGCGCAGCGTCAGGTCGCCTTCATCCTCGCCCTCGCGCCCCGGCCGGAACTTGTCATTCTCGACGAACCGGCTTCGACCCTCGACGTCGTGGCCCGCCGCGAAATTCTCGATGAGATCCTTGCCCTGGTGCGGGAGGACGGCCCCACCGTTTTTCTCTCATCGCATATCCTCTCGGATATCGAACGCGTGGCCGATCACGTCGGCATCATGGTCGATGGCACCCTGCGGGTAAGCGAGCCGCTGGATGATCTGAAGGATAATATCCGCAAGGTACGCTTTCACTCTGCGGCGCGCGATCTCACCGCCCTCGAGTTGCCGCACACGCTTCATCGTGAAGTTACCGCCCGGGAGGCGCTTTTCACCCTGCGATCCTCCGATGAGAGCGAACTCGCTCGCACCGCCTTAAGCTACGGGGCGCAGTTTGAATCTCAGCCGCTCAACCTCGAAGACATCTTCGTCGAAATCTCCCGCCGCAACTAAGCTTATGAAAAACTTTCTCCGCATTCTCGGGTTTGAACTCCGGACTCGCTGGTTCCTGTTGTTGATGCCGGTGGTATATTTTTTCTGCTTCCTGCCCCTCTATAACGGACAACGCGCGCAGAGCTCCCTTTCGTTTGGTCCCAATCTGTTTCTTTTGCTGCAGCTTCCCCTTATCGTGGGTTCGATTTTTCAAAACAGGCCTTGGGGCGGAAAAGATCAGCGCCTCGGCGGTCTTGAATTTCCCTTCACTCGGGCCATTAGCCGCGCCCAACTTTTCTGGGCCAAGGCGCTCATCTATTTGTTCGCCTCGGTGGCATTCGGTTTGAGCGCGCTGGTTCTGTCCGCTTTTCATCCCGAAATATCGCTGCGCCAAACCTATCGGGCAGAGGCCCGGCAGGCGACGAATAGCTTTTATCTGGAGAACTTCTCCGAAGCTGCCTTAAAGCCCGATCCTGAGGATAAGACGGGTAGGAATGCCAATATCCACCTGCCCCGGGGGCGAGTCGCAGTGGGTTGGACGATGCTTGTTATCGGTATCGCCTTTGCCCTCTGTTACCAGGTGGTGGTTTTTTTTCTGCCCGAGACCCGTCTGGCGACCGTCCTTCTTCTTATCACCCTATTTATCGGTGTTGTTCTCGTCCCGCTCCTTAGTCTTTGGTGGTGGCGAATCGAGAGTCTGATGATCACTCCATACGATCGCTTGGTGGCTATGGTCGGACGGCATCCTCTTGTGATCTTCCTTGGTCTCGGCGCTCTTGCTCTTGCGGTGGAATCCTTCTGCTGCCGGCGCTTTGTCCGCAAGGAGGTCCTGTGAGCAACAAGTCTCTCGTGGGATTCTTTCTGCGGGCCACGCCGCTGATGATGTGGGTCTATCTCATGCCGGCGCTGATCTTCATGGTGCCTTGGATTAACTGGATCGGTTCCGGCTCGCGAAGCAGTCTCGACATCGCATTCATGAGCGCACCGGGCAATGTTTTCTGTCTCGTCGGTGGCATCACCTTTCTTTGCAACGCCAACACCGCGGCGGGCTGGGCCCTGCCCAGTCGGTTTCCCTGTGCCGAGTTTCTCGTCACCCGGCCTCTCAGCCGCCTGCGCCTGTGCATGGTGAGTCTGGCGATTTTTTATGCGATCGTCATCGGTCCGGCCCTGCTCGCTTTTGGGATCGCCGCTTTCAATTCCGACATGCGGTTTGCGCGGTATGACAACCCCTCCCCGGCGGAGGCGGCCCGGCTCGCCGCGTATGAGAAAGGTTTTCCCTCCGCTTACCGGGAGGAGGGCGAACATTTCCCGGTCCTCGTGGCCCCGCATGGACTCCTTTACGTCAAAGCTTGGCAGTTGGTGGCGCTGATCCTCGTGGCTGTTGCCCTGCAGGCTCTGCTTCTTCGCCGGGCGCGGCGTTATTGGCTCGATCGCATTCTGATGCAGGGCCTGCTTTGGCTGTTTATTCTTCCCCTGCTTTTGTTCGTTTTTCGCAGGAATTTCGTCACTGGAATTTTGGAAGCCAGCCTTTTTTTCTTTATCCAATACCTGTGGCTTTGCCTTAGCGCTGTGCTCGCGATCTTTGTTTCCATGCAGGTGTGGAGTCTGCGGGCCGCGCGCGAGATCGAGGTTCTCTAATGCCATTTGCGCCCGGACCGGGACGCGGCGGATGGTGTTCAAAAAACGCTACCGCCACGGCTTGAACGGACTATCTTCATTTTAGCGCAACCATGTCGAAACAGGCTGGTTTCATACCCCGTCTGAAATTCTTTCCCCAATGAAACTCGCTCTCCGCTTCCTCCTCCCGTTGCTTTGCCTCAACGCCGCTTTCGCGGCTGAAGACAAGACTCTCTATGCCGCCAAATTTTCCACCGCCGCGGGCAAGGTCCCCTCGGGCTGGCGCGATCTCGGTGTCGGCCGGGCCGGTCCCGCTTGGGGGGTTGATCCCCAGGGTCTGCTCCGCGTCACCTGGAAGGGCGATATCGGCCTCATCGTATACGACGGTGCTTTGGCCGATGGCGAAAGCGGCGCGAAATTCTCCGATGGCGTCATCTCCGCCGATTTTCAAAAGACGCCCGATCCCGAGGTTTTCATTGGCCTGGTCGGCCGCCTGCAGGACGCCAAAAACTTTTACACCACGCGTTTCTCCGGCAACGGCTTGCTGGAAATCATCAAGGTCACCGACGGCAACGCCGAGGTGCTCTCCACCCTCCCGACTCGCGCCCGCTATCCGGAAAGCGCCAGTTGGAAACTCAGCATGACCTTCGCCGGGGATCGCCTCACCGGCCAGGTCTTTGACGACAAGGGCGTGGAGCAGGCCCGCGTCGATGCCCTGGAGGAAAAGGGTTTCGCCTCCGGAGCCGCCGGCCTTCAGGCCACCAACTTCGCCGGGGTAAAGAACTTCACCGTCGACGCTGCCAAGGGCTTCACGGCCAAGCTCACCGCCGACGAGATCACCAAGAAGAACGACGCGGCTAGTCCGGTCGTGGTGGACGACATCGTCCTCGCCCCCGTCCCGCTTAAGGACATCGACTCGCTCAACACACCTTTCGACAAGGTCGCCCAAGCCTACGATGTCGTGGTCGCAGGTGGTGGCACCGGTGGCTGGGCTGCCGCGCTGCAGGCCAGCCGCATGGGCGCGAAGGTTCTCATTGTCGAAGAGTCCGATTGGATCGGAGGTCAAATGTCCGCCGCCGCTGTCACCTCGATGGACGAGGAGGGCACCTGGAATAAATTCCCCGTGCGAGAACGCGGCATTTACCGCGAGTTTCATCAGAGCATGATTCTTTTCTACTACGGTCTGAACAAGGACCCGTACCGCGCCTATTACGCCTGGCCCGACCAGTTGGAAGGCGGCTACGAGCCGAAGTGGACCCGCGCCGTCCTCTACGCCTTCATTAAGGAAGCCCGCAAAAAAGGCACCCTCGATCTCGTCACCGGCACCGCCATCACCAAGGTGCTGAAGGAAGGCGACAAAGTCACCGGCGTCGATCTCGACAAAGACGGCGCAAAGCGCTCCGTCGCCAGCAAGGTCCTCGTCGAGGCCACCGAATACGGCGACATCCTGCCTCTCGCAGGAGCCCGTTACCGCGCCGGCACCGTCACCAGCGAAAACCTCGTGCCCGACGCTCCCGTGCAATACGACACCTACCTTGGCGTCATTCGCGAATACCCCGAGGGTCTGCCTGACCATCTGAAAATCAAGGAGGCCCCTCCCGGCTATGAGGAGAACCGTTACTCGAAGTCCCAACTCTACGGCAAAGTCATCTGGGGCGGCGAGGGCAAGGGCTACAAAGGCCCGCGCAGCTACCGCGTGCTCTTCGCCTGGCGCGGCATGGTCGATGCCGACAGCCCCGCCACCGGCAAGCTCACCGAAGGCCGCCACACCCAGGCCGGTTTGAATGGCGGTTATCAGGACTACCCCATGGACGTGAAGAGCCTGGAGAACATGGACGCCCGCCGCGCCGGTCAGCGCGATGGCATCTACCGCACCCTCAGCGTCATCTACTACTACCAGCAACTGGGTTTGAACTGGGGCCTCGCCGAGGACGAAGGCTACAACACGCCCTACAACCAAAAGGTCAAAGCCACCCTCGACCTCCGTCCCGACCTCGCGCCCATGGCGAAGTACATGCCGCAGATGCCCTACGTGCGGGAATCCCGCCGTGGCCGCGGTATCTACACCCTGCGCACCGGCGACATGGGCCGCTTCGAGGACGCCAAGCTCTGGCCCACCTCGGTCGCGCTCGTCGATTACTTCATGGACATCGACCACGGCGACACCGGCCACTCCGTCGAGCTCGACCTTGATCCGGGCAAGCCTCCCCGCATCGGCGGTCCTGCTCAGGTGCCTTTCGAGGTCTTCGTCCCGGAAAAAATCGACGGCCTCGTCTTCGCCGAGAAAAACATCTCGCAGTCGCGCATCGTCAATGGCGCCACCCGCCTCCAGCCCAGCACCATGCTGACCGGACAGGCTGCCGGTGCCATCGCCGCTCTCGCCGCGCTGAATAATATCCAGCCCCGCGCCGTCGCTCCCGTCGACGTCCAGGCCGCCCTGCTCGCCTACGGCGACAACCTTATCCAGCGCTGGTACCTCGACGTCCCTTGGGGCTCGTCCCTCTGGCAAGCCACCCAACTCCTCTCGCTCTATAGCGTGATGGATGTCGCCGGCCCGTACCTTAAGAAGGAGAACAGTCCGCTCGGCGAAAGTCTCTGGAATCCCTCCGCTCCGCTGGAAGCCGCCACGCTCAACGCCGCCCTCAAGCGTCTCGCCGAACTGGCCGGCAAATCCGCCCCGGCTTCCACCGCTGTCACCTGGGCCGCCATCGGCCAGGCTCTGGGCGCGATTGATCCGAAGTGGCAGGACGCCCTCTCCAAGGAAGCGTTGAAAGACCCCGTCACCCGCGGCGCCTTCGCTCTGGCCGCCGCCGAGGTCGTCAAACACACGGCCCGCACGAAGCTGCTCACCGACGCCGACGTTCCGGCTCCGACCGCTGCGGAAATCGCCGCCGCCGAAAAGGCCGCGGAGGAAATGGCCAAGGCCCGCGAGGAAGCCAAGGGCAAGACGCCGAAAAAACCCAAGGGTGAAAAAGCGCCCAAGAAGGAATAGAATAGCTCGATGAAACTCCGCTCCCTCCTTGCGGGCGCACTTCTCGCCGCCGCCGCCTCCTCGTGGGCGGCGGAGGCGAAGCCACCAAATATCATCCTCATCATGGCGGATGATCTGGGGTGGGGGGACATCGGTGTTTATCCGAAGGGCGCGGCCTGGGGCGACGAAACGAAAGTCACCACGCCAAACATCGACAAACTCGCCCAGGCCGGCGTCATGTGCACGCAGGGTTACACCACCGGCATGGTCTGCGCGCCTTCCCGCGCCGCCATGCTGGCCGGGCAGAACCAGCAGCGCTTTGGTTATTATGGTTTCGAGGACACCCTCGCGCCGCTGCCTGCCGATCTGAAACTCCTGCCCCAGGCCATGAAGGAGGCGGGTTACCGCACCGGCATGATCGGCAAATGGCACGTCAGCTTCGGCAAGGATTCGCAGCCACTCGACAAAGGCTTCGACCGCTTCTTCGGTTTCCTCGGCGGCCAGCACGACTACTACCAGCCCAATGTCGGCGAGGTCATGCACGGCGTCGGTCGCGGCAAGGACGCCTACATCTTTGACCAAAAGGAGCCGGTCAAGGAGGTGAAGTATCTCACCGACGAATTCACCGACCGCGCCATCGACTTCATGGGCCAGTCGAGCGACAAGCCGTTCTTCCTCTACCTGCCCCTCAACGCGCCGCATCCCCCCATGCAGGCCCCATGGGAATATCTGCAAAAATACGCCCAGCCCGACGGTACCTTCACACCGCGCGACATCGCCAAAGCCAGCATCGAGAACATGGATTGGAATGTCGGCCGTATCGTGCAATGGCTGGAGGAGAAAGGCCTCAAGGAAAATACCCTCATCGTTTTCACCAGCGATAACGGCGGCAGCGACGGCGGCCCCGGCCGCGTCCTTCAGCACAATGGCGGACTCAAGGGCCGCAAGAGCACTTGGTACGAAGGCGGCATCCGCGTGGCCTACATCCTCAACTGGCCCGCCGGCCTGCCGCATGGCGAGGTCTACAAAAAGCCTGTCTCCCAACTCGACTTCTATCCCACCTTCCTCGCCGCCGCCGGCGACAGCAAAATCCAGACCCAGCCCCTTGACGGCGTGAACCTGCTGCCCTACCTCAACGGCAAAAAGGACGGCGCACCGCACCAACAGTTCTTCTGGTGCGTCGGCAACACCGCCGCCTGGGCCGTGCGCGATGGCGACTGGAAGCTCGTCCTGGAAGACGTCGATCCCACCACCCTGGGCGGCAAATACCGCGACGGTTCCCCGCGTCAGTACGCCCTGCAACTCTACAACGTCGAGGCCGATCCCAACGAAACGAAAGATCTCATCAAGGAGAACCCCGGAAAGGTCGAGCAACTCCAGCGGCTGTTGGCCGACTTTCGCACTCAAATCAAGCCCAGCATCGCCACCGACGAAATCGTCGCGACTTGGAAGGCCCGACTGGCCGAGCGCGAAAAAAACACGCCCGACCTGAACATCGCCAATTCACCATCCGGCTCTCCCGGCCATTGGAAGGGCGGGGAGAAAGACGCCGCCGCGATCACTGCCGCGGCTGAAGCCAAAGCCAAGAAAAAGAAGGCCAAGGAAGCCAAGGCCGCCGCAGAGGAATAGTTCCCGGTTTCCGGGTCAGCGCGCCTCGATCCTTAACGTCACGAAATATTTTCCGGAAACAGACTCGACATCATGCAACCTGATGCGCATTTTCTCCGCATCTTTCTATGTTTCTACTGCGCCTGCCCATATTTTTCCTGATGTTCTCAGTTGTATTTACGACTCCTGTTGCATTGATGGCCCAATCGGTGGACTGGAAAAACGGTGTGACCGGCAGCTGGTTTACTCCGGGTAATTGGTGGAGCGAGGCCATTCCGCAGGCTTACAACAACGTTGGCATCGAGAACGGCGGCGATGCTCTTATTTCCAACGGTGGTTCGGACGCAGTCGGTGAGACCGTCAATGTGGGCATCGGCACTCAGGGCACGCTTCGGATCGAGGCCGGCGGTACGCTGCAGAACAACATGTCCTATATCGGCAATGAAGTAGGCGGCAACGGGCGCGTTCATGTCACCGGAGCCGGCTCACTTTGGGATTCCAGCGGCACCTCGCCGACCGATGGCGGTATCCTCACCGTGGGTTTGCGCGGTAACGGTCAGTTGGAAATCTATGCCGGTGCCGCCGTCCGGGCCAAGTATGGCAAGATCGGAGCGGATGTTTCCGGCACAGGCTCGGCCGATGTCGGCGGGCTTGGCACCTCCTTCCAATTGAGCAAAGACCTTCTGGTCGGCGAGAGCGGCCACGGCACGTTGAATATCCACACCGCCGCCACCGTGAGTGCGGATGGTGTCTTTCTCGGCTTCAACTCCGGCGGGGTGGGGGCAACCACCGTGGCGGGGACCGACAGCGCTCTTTTTGTCATCCGCTCGATCTATGTGGGCTACGGCGGCCACGGCACTCTCGATGTCAACTCGGGCGGCGCCTTGCGCCGGGCGGATGGCGCCACGGAGGACACGCTTTCCATCGGACATCAAACCGGCGCGGTCGGTTCCGTGGTGGTCAGCGGTTCGAGTTCGGAAATTGAACTGAGGAATATTTTGGTCGGCTACGAAGGCTCCGGCACGTTGTCCGTTTCCGATCAGGGCCGCGTCTCCGCCGTCAATGGTTCCATCGCTCATCTCGACGGCTCCGTCGGCACGGCCACCATCAGCGGTGCGGGCAGCGCCTGGCACAACGAGAGTGATCTCACGGTGGGCAACGCCGGACGCGGCACGCTGTTTATCGCCGACAGCGGCACGGTCACTTCCGCCACCGGCCACATCGGTTACGCCTCCACCGGCACCGGCGAGGTTTACGTCGATGGCGAAGGCTCGAACTGGGTCATGACCGGCAGCCTCACCGTCGGCTCGAACGGCACCGGCACCTTGAACATTTCCAACATGGGCCAGGTCACTTCCGACACCGCTTACCTCGGCGAAGCCGCCGGCGTGGGTACGGTCAATGTGGGAGGGGATGGTTCCGCGTGGAACAATACCGACGATCTCTTCGTGGGAAAGAGCGGCACCGGCCGGCTCAACATCTTCACCAGCGGCACCGTCACCGCCGGTCAGGTCGCCATCGGCTTTGGTGTCGGCGGGGAGGGGGAGATCAATGTCCTCGGCGGCGGTTCCACGCTCTCGGCCGTGGGCTTGCTCACCGTCGGCGAGGAAGGTCGCGGCACGCTGAATATCACCACCGGCGCCTCGGTCGTTAGCGACGACGCCTTTCTCGGCGCGCAAGCCACCGGCTACGGCGAGGCCACCGTCACGGGCGAAAATTCCTCATGGAATATCGACTGCCTCCTTTTCGTCGGCGTCAGCGGCACGGGGAAATTGAACATCACCCTCGGCGGCTCGGTCGTGACTGATGAAGTCAGCATCGGCTCCTCCGCGGACGGTGTGGGCGAGATCAACATCGCCAACGACGGCTCCTCCCTCGCCATCGAAGATTACCTTTTTGTCGGCGACGCCGGCACCGGCAAACTCGGGATGACCGGTGGCCATGTCACGAACACCATCGGAGCCATCGGCTTCCAGGCTGGCTCCACCGGCACCGCCTCCATTTTCAGCGGCACCTGGACCAACACCGAATCGCTCACCGTGGGGAGCGGCGGCGATGGCACCCTTGAGATTACCGGCGACGGCGTGGTCAATGTCGCCAGCGGCACCGGCGACGTCCTCCTCGCCGAGACGGCGGATTCCACCGGCACGCTGAACATCGGCGCCGGCGACACCACCGGCACTTTGCAGGTCGGTAGCGTCACCGGCGGGGCGGGGGATGCCTCGGTGAATTTCAACCACGCCGGCACCCTCATCTTCGCCCCCGTCCTCGCGGGCAACCTCACCGTGACCAAGAGCGGCACCGGCACCACTGTTTTCGATCACGCCAATACCTACGCCGGGACCACCCGCATCAATGACGGCACGCTGAAAGTCACCAACACCTCCGGCAGCGCCACCGGCTCCAGCGACATCGAGATCAGCTATCTCGGCACGCTCACCGGCGACGGCACGGTGGACGGCAGCGTCCTGGTGGAAGGCACCATCGCCCCCGGCGACGGCATCGGCCAACTCGCCACCGGCTCGCAAACTTGGGGAGAGGATGGCACCTACCTTTGGGAAATCGCCGACGGCCTCGGCGGCGACGATCTCATCTGGGACTCCCTGTTGATCGACGGCGACCTATCCTTCAGCAGTCTGGAGGATCATCCCTTCACCATCGCCCTGACCACGCTCACCGCCGAAGGCGCGGCCGGGCTCCTCGCCAACTTCGACGAGTCGATCAACTACTCCTGGACCATCGCCAGCGTCACCGGCGAGATCTTCGACTGGGCCGCTCATCAGATCGTCATCGATGCCTCGGCTTTTGCCAATGACCACACCGGCACCTTCACCGTAGTGCGTGAAGGCGAGGATCTGAAACTCGTCTACAATGCCGTCCCCGAGCCTTCCACCTGGATGCTCTTCGGTCTTGGTTTGGTGATTGTGCTCTGGCTCGCCCGTCAGCGCCGTTCCGGCCGGTAGTCGATCGGTCTCCGGCCGGTGAAGCGCCGGAAAGCCGCGCTGAAGGCGCTGTGGTTCTGATAACCCACATCCAGCGCGATATCCGTGATGCTGTGATCCGCGCCGCGGTTCATCAGCAGATGCATCGCCTGCGTCATGCGGGCCTGTTGGAGATATCGCTCCGGCGGCAGGTGCAACTCCTCCTGAAACCGGCGGCGCAGCGTCCGCTCGCTCATGCCCATCTCGCGGGCCAGCGAGGCCGGAGTGATCGTGTCCAGATGCGCCAGCAAATAACTGACCGCCTTTCCCGTGGCGGGCGAACGCGGCCGGGGCAGCGCCGGACTGGCCGGGGTTTTCAGCGCTTCCACGCAGAGATAGTGGAGCAGATCGAACATCCCCCGGCGCACCGCTTTCGGCGCGGACCATTCGCCCGCGGTCTTTTGCAGCAATTCTCCCGTCAGGGTGGAAACGCGCAACTGGCACAATCCCTTGACCGGCGACGCATAGCGATTCGCCGGAAAGAAAAGGGAAAGCGGCGCTTCCGCTCCCACCGTGGTGGCATGCCGCGTTCCGGCCGGTATCCACACCGCGAGGGGACTGGCAAAGACATGCATGTGATCGTCTGTCTCCACCGTCAACATGCAGTGCGGACCGGGCGCGAGCAGCTGATGCTTCGTGTGCGTATGAAACTCATACCGCACATGACGCGCCGTATCGGCCAGGGCAAAGGCCTCCAGCAGCGGCCTTTCAATCCCGAGCGCCGCGATGGCCCTTCGTGTCTGGGCGCGGGTCAGTTTCCTCATGGTTGTGAGCCTGAAAGAGGAATGGCCGTTTCACAATAGTAATTGTCCTTCTCTCGTGAGACGGCCTCGCCATTTTTTGGCAGAGTTTATCCATGGAAACTCTCTCGCATCAGGCAGAGGTCATTCGCCAATTCACCTTGCAGGCAAAGCCCTTCGCCTCGCATCAGGCTCATTCCGCCCAGGCTTCGCTGGATTCGCTTCGGGATTTGGCCGGTCTGGACGGCACCCAGCGGGTTCTTGATGCGGGCTGCGGTCCGGGGCTGGTCAGTTGCTACGTGTCGGCCTATGCCGGCGAAGTCGTGGGGCTGGACCTGACCGAGGCCATGATCGCCCAGGCCCGTGCGGCCGCCGACGAGAAGGCCCTGGACAACGTTCAGTTCGTCTCGGGCAATATCGCTGCCATGCCTTTTGCCGATGGCGTCTTTGATGCCACCGTCAGCCGGTATGTATTCCATCATCTCAACGAACCGGCCGACGCTTTCGCCGAGATGGCCCGCGTCACGCGTTCCGGAGGACGCATCGTCGTGGCCGATGCCACCCCGCCCGCGGCCAAACGGGCGGCCTACGACACCTTTGAAATCATGCGCGATCCGTCGCACACCAGCGCTCTCACGATTGAGGAACTCCTGGCCATGGGCGAGCGCTTCCGTCTCGGCGACGCCACCATCCGCCGTTTTGGCGTGCGCATGGAACTCGACTCTCTGCTCGACGCCTCCTTCCCGGACCCGGGCCGTCGCGAGGCGCTGGTGCAAATGATGCACGAGGATTTCGAGCGCGATGCCATGGGATTTTCCGCTCGCGACGAGGGCGGACGCTGCTACCTCACCTTCCCCGTCACCGCCATCGGCTGGACCAAGCCCAGCCGGTGCCGGAAGGTCTGGGCTGTGTAATCCTTATTGATCAATCCGCCCGCTCTGCCGAAAGTCGGGCGCATCCCATGTTCCAGCACCGCCTCATGGCCGCCAGCGGCTACTTCGATCTTGGCATGCTGACCGATGCCGCCGCCGAACTGGATGGCCTGCCCGAGGAGGAACGTTCTCTCCCCGAGGTCGCCGGCCTGCGGGTCGATATCCACATGGCGGCGAAGGAATGGGCTCCCGCCGCGGAGCTCGCCGCCCGTCTGGTCGCGAGTGATCCGGACACCTCCGGCTGGTGGATCAACTACGCCTACTGCATCCGCCGGGCCGCATCCATCGGCCAGGCCGAACAAATCCTTCTCGACGCCCGCGAGCGCCATCCCCAGGAAGCGATGATCTCCTACAATCTCGCCTGCTACGCCAGCGTCACCGGCCGGTTGAGTGAAGCCCGCGAGCGCCTCGATTTCGCCATCGCTCTCGATCCCGCGCTCGAATTACTGGCCCGGGGCGACGAGGATCTCGCCCCGCTGCGTGAACCCTAGGTTTGCATAAATCCGTCCGGCCTTTGCGCCGCGATTATCGGGGAGCGTGACCTTTTTCTCCTCAACCCGGCTTGCCGGCCTGCTGGTTTCCGTCTTCGCCCTGCGTCGCACGGGCGACTTTGGCATTGGTGACACCCGTGCGGTGCGCGGCGCATAGATTTTTGCCGGTCGGTCGGTTTCTCCGTTCTGCAAATCCTGCCCATCCACGAAACCATCGGCGACCACAGCCCGTACAACCCCATCACCTCGCGCGGACTTTCTCCGGCCTTGGTTTTCCGCGATGTCCCCGGCCGAAATCTAGGCCGCGACCGGATGACGGCCTTCCGCGAATTCCTCGATCATCTTGCGGTTGAACGCCGGGATATCATCCGGCTTGCGGCTGGTCACCAGCCCGTTGTCCACCACCACTTCCTCGTTCACCCACTTGCCGCCCGCGTTGCGGATGTCGGTCTGGATCGCGGGCCACGACGTCATCCTCCGCCCCTTCGCGATGCCTGCTTCCACCAACACCCACGGACCATGGCAGATCGCCGCAATGGGTTTGCCCGCCTCCGCGAAGTCCTTGGTGAACGCCACCGCCTCCGCGTTCGAGCGCAGCGCGTCGGGATTGTACAACCCTCCGGGAATCATCAACCCGTCGAAGTCTTCCGCCCTGGCCTCATCCACGGTCAGATCCACCGCCACGGGCGACCCCCTGTCGGTATGGTACATGCCCGTGATCTTTCCGGACTTCAGCGACACCACTTTCACGTCCGCTTCAGCCTGCTGCAGCGCTTTCAGCGGTTTCTCCAGTTCCACCTGTTCAAATCCATCCGCCGCCAGGATGGCGATCTTCTTGTTTCTGAGCGTCTTCATATGGGGGGAATCGTGCTCGCCGTTTGCGGCGGTCTTCTTCGGCACCTTCCCCGATGCGGCTTGGCGTGCGGATGCTTAGGGATCGGTTTTTCCCACTCAACTGGTCGCGGGAACTTAAGATGACAGGATATTAGGGAAAAAAGGTTTGCCAGATCGAGGTTGGGTTATTTCCATGCGCGGATGTTGAACCTGCCGCGGGCCTTTTCACTTTCATTGTTTGCCCTTGCGCTGAACGCCGGGATTTGCGCGGTTCCGATCGAGGCCAACTTCATTGACGGTCCCTCCGCATTCGAACAATGGAGCGATGTGCAAAAGTCCACCTTTACCGCGGCCATGACCTACCTCGGCAGCATCTTTGTTCCCACCTATGAGGGCCAGAAGTGGACGATCAACGCCACTTTGCAGGACCTGGGTGACGGGACTTTGGCGTCAGCCAATCCCACCGGATATGACGATATCATCTCTGGAGGCGTTTCCCTGTATTACGCCTCATCGCTTTACAATACTATTCAGGCGTCCGAGGAGATCACCGGCCCGGTGGCAGAAATTTCCTTCAACTACCGGGTGCTCGAATGGAATTACTCCACCACTCCGGATGGCGTGGAGCCCGGTGACAATTCCTTTTACACCACGGCAATTCATGAGATGACCCACGGGTTGGGTTTTATTTCGTTTCTTGAGGCGGATGGAACCTGGGCTTCGGATGTTCAATCAGTGTATGACTCCTATCTCGCTTTGATCGAAGGCGACACCGTCACCTCCCTCCTTGATCTCTCCACGGAAGAGTTGGAGGACGCTTATACGAGCGATTCCCTTTATTGGATTGGAGAGCATGGCATGGCGGGCAACGGTGGTGACCCGATTCAAATATTCGCTCCCGATCCGGCGGATATCGGCAGCAGCATCTCTCACATTGATCCGGACGTCAGCCCGATCGACCTCATCATGTATCCGTTTGCGCCGCCGGGACAGATCGAGTCATTCACCTTTTCGGACATGGAACTCGGCATGTTGCGCGACATGGGCTACGACGTCGTCCCCGAGCCCGCCGTGGTCTGGTTGCTTCTATTCGCCGGAGCGGGTCTCCTCGTCTGGCAAGGTCGGCGGCAAAAGGGGCGGGCGAGTTGAGATAGCGTTCCGGGCCTTCGGATATTAACTTTCCCGCTCTGCTCGCAGACCGTCCCCGTCGAATTTCCGCACCTCCCGGACCGCATCCAGGAGCTGTACCCGCACGCAATTCCGCCCCGAGTGCTTCGCGGCATACAACGCGTCGTCCGCCGCTTTCAGGAGTTTCTCCGCCGTCATATTTTCCGGGATGCTGTCCAGGCATGCCACCCCGACGCTGATCGTGACCACGGTGTCGCCGTTGGGCTCCGTGCGCAGCGCCAGAGCTTCGACACTTTGTCGCATTTGCTCGCCCACCTCTCCGGCCCGATCCGATCCCAGTCCGGGCAGCACCGCCACAAATTCTTCTCCCCCATAGCGCGCCAGGATCTGGTCTTTGCGATTGATTTGCTCACTCAGCGTACGGGCCACCGCATTGAGCGCGTGATCGCCGGCCAGGTGGCCAAGGGTATCATTGTAGTCCTTGAAAAAATCGATGTCGCAAAGGATCACGGTCAGGGGATTTCCCTGCCGGACCTGCTCAAACATCTCCGCATATTTCCGTTCGAAATACCGCCGCAGATACGCGCCCGTCAGATGATCGTGCGTCGCCTCACGATGCAACTTTTCGTTCAGCGTGGTCAGCAGTTCGAGCTTCTTCTGTTCCGCATGATGCGTCGCCCGCAGAGTGGCGGCCTCCCATTGCTCGACCATGCGCAATCTCTCCTCGGCCTCCTTCTTCGCGGTGTTATCCATGATGAAGCCATTCCACAGCGTGCTGCCGTCCGGAAGGCGTTCCACCCGCGCGTGCGCGAAACGCCAGCGCACTCCCTGCTTGGGCAGCACCACCCGGTAGTCGCCCACCCATGGCGTCAGGTGGAGTGCGCTTTCCCAGAGGCTTTTTTCAATGCGCTCCCGATCCTCCGGATGCACCAGGTCCAGGATCGGACTGCAATCTTTTTTGACGTCCCGGTAATCCAGCTCACAGATCCAGCGAATCGCGGCATTGGAGTACGTCAGCACACAGCGCCCGTTCGGATAGGCCCGGCATTGGTAGACCATGATCGGCAGCGAATCGCCCAGCTTCCCGATCATTTTGTTCCGGGAAAACACCGCGCGTGCATCGGCGTCTTTCGACAAAAAAAGGTAAAGCAGGGCGGTGCCGGCCGCCGTTCCGCCCAGCAGCCAGGCCCAGTTCCCAGCCATATAGAGGAAGAGTGCGGCCGCGAGGGTTCCCCCCATTGCTGCGGCGGAATATTTTAGCCACCTCCCGGTGCGACCGATGGTGCGTATGCCTGGCTTGATGCCGTCGCCCGTTTTTCGGACCGGCTGTTTTGGACTTCTTCCCCCCATTTAACCGTCAGCTCTCTCGTTGTAGTATCTTCGCAGGACTTGCTTCCTGCGGCCGGATCAAATGCGCTGCGAGAGGAAATGGAAATCGGGCCAAACCCGCGGGAGCCTATGGGGGCGGCGCGGACAAACTGGAAGGACGGTCCCAGAAATAGCGCTTCAGCAGCACTTTGAGCGTTGCTGTCAGCGGCACCGCCAGCAGCGCCCCCAGGATGCCGCCCAGGATCAGGCTCCATGCCAGCACCGAGATGATGACGGTCAGGGGATGCAGTCCCACGGATTCTCCCACGATCTTCGGCGAGATGAAGATGCCTTCCAGCTGGTTCGCGCCGACAAAGATGATCGTGACCAGCAGCGGATGCCACCAGTCGCCATATTGCATGGCCGCGATCAAGACCGCCGGCACCCAGCAGATCATCATGCCCGCATAGGGGATGAGGCCCAGGATGCCCACCATCAGGCCGATGAGCAGCGCAAAGTCCAGTCGCACGACCACGATCAGGAAAAAAGCGATGAGGGCCCCGTCGATCAGGCTCACGATCAACTGCCCCCGAAAAAAGCTGATCAGGTAGCTGTTGATCTCCGTGACCAGGGCGACGATCTCGCTCTTCAGCGGCGAAGCGCGGAGAGGGAGGTATTTGCTCCAGTTCTGCGAAATCGACGGGCCGTCTTTCAGGAAGAAGAACAGGAAAATGGGCACCAGGATCAGGCTGAGCAGGAAGCCGAGCACGCCGAAGCTCTTTTGCAGAAGATGTCCGGTGGAGACGGCGATGTCCGGCACCTTCGTTTGCAGCCACGCCACTCCTTCGTTCAGGGCGTTGGTGATGTTTGTCGCCAGCAGTCCCTTGGGCGCGTTCGGGTCTTCCGGCTTTCTGAAGACCGACAGTTCGCTGATCCTTTTTACCTCGTCCGTGGTTTTGACGATGAGCGACTGCGCCCGCGCCGTATATTGCGGGAAATTGTTGGCGAAGGAATGTCCCTGCTGCCACACCGCCGGAATGATCCAGACCAAGATGCCTGCGCTCACCGCCAGGATCGCCAGGAACACCGTGACGATGGCCCATATCCGCGAAAACCGCCACCGCCGCAGCAAATCCACCACCGGGTCCAGCAGGTAAGCCAGGATGGCCGAGATCGCGATCGGGATCAGCAGCGGTTGCAGGTAGGAGATGCCGTCGATGATCAGCCGCCCCACCAGCACGATCACCGCGCCGATGGTCACGAAGGACAATGCCGTCACCGCCGCCCATAACATTTTTCTCTGAAAGAGTGTGGGTGGCATTGCCAGCTTTCTATAAAGTGGCAAAGTAGGGCTGGAAAGGCCGAATTAATGGCCCGCCCGCCGCCTTTATGACCATCTTCGACTTTCTCAAGCAAAAGCTCCACGGCATCCCGCCGGTGTCGGCAGTCGAGCGCGTGATGGCCAAGCGCTGGGTCAAGGAGCGGCTCAAGCGCATGTACCCCGAGTTGCGCCACGATCCCCGTGCGCTGGAGGAAACCTACCGTTCCCTGAGTCTCGAGCCCCGGCCCGGCGCCGGCAAGGGTGGGGCCATGATGTTCGAGATCGTCCTTCCCGGCCGGTTGGAATGACCGCATTTCACTTGCCGCCTGCGGTCCGGCCATGAAGTATGCCGCCGGCCTATGAGAAGCCTGCTACGTTTCCTTCTCTTTGTCGTGATCATCGGTGCGGCCGTGGGCATTCTCTATTTCTGGAAGGGCGCCCGGCCCGTGCCTCCTCCGCCCATCGATCTTCACGGCCGCCTGCCCATGCTCACGGCTCTCGACCAGGAGTTTACTAATCTCGTCGCGCAGGTCCTGCCTTCCGTCGTCAGCATCGAGGCCATCCCGGCCGACGCTGGCAACCGCCAGGTCCAGCTCCTGCGCATGCTGCTGCTGGGTCGGAATGACTTGGGGCCTCTGGCCGCGGAGAGCGGCTCCGGGGTCATCGTTTCCGATGAGGGCCACATCGTTACGAATCTCCATGTCATCTCCGGCGCGGGTTCCGTGCAGGTGCAATTGGCGGACGGCCGCACCATGTCTGCCCGCCTGGTCGGCTCCGACCCGATGTCCGACATCGCCATCCTCAAGGTCGAGGCCGACGGACTGCGGGCCCTGACCTTTGGCGATTCCGACCACGTCAATGTCGGCCAGCTTGTCTTCGCCGTCGGCAATCCCCTCGGCCTCCAGGAAACCGTCACCCAGGGCATCATCAGCGCCCGGGGTCGGCGCGCCTCCAGCGAGGCCGCCAACGAGTTTTTCCAGACCGACGCCGCCATCAATCCCGGCAATTCCGGCGGCCCTCTGGTCGATCTCAAAGGTGAGATTATCGGCATCAACAACGCCGTCTCCGCCCAGGGGCAGGGCATCGGCTTCGCCATCCCGTCGAATACGGTCCGCCGCGTTTTTGAGAACATCCGCGATTACGGCCGTTTCATCCGTCCTTGGTTCGGCGCCTCCATGCGCTCGCTCACGCCGCAACTCGCCCAGCAACTCCACCAGCCCGACACCGTCGGTGTCCTCGTCCTTTTCGTCTATCAGGGTTCGCCTGCCGAGATGGGCGGCCTGAAACCCTACGACGTCATCCTCGAGTTCAACGGCAAACCCATCCGCGACCTCATCGACCTCCGCAACCGCGTGGTCGAGACCGACGTCGGCCAGAAGGTCAGCCTCAAAGTCCGCCGCGATGGCCGGGAACAAACCCTCCAAGTCGTCATCGCCGCCGAGCCCCAATCGTAGTCGCGCGCTACCTCGCGGACATTTCTTACGGGGCGATGCCCGGCAGGGAAAAGTCTTTGACTAAAGAGGGCGGGTCGCTGCGGATGTCCTGCAGGCGACCCTTGTAGGAAACGGAAACATAGTAACCAAAAAATTTGTCGGCCGCCTCTTTGGGTGCGGAGATCGTGATGTCCATATGCTCGGGTGAGCCGCCTTGCCAGTCGACCGGTGGCGTGGTCCATCGCGGGACAGCCCGTCCTTCGAAAAGGATGACCTCTCCGTCCGCCGTCTGCATGTAGGGGTAGACCATGACCTTTACTACTTGCGTCATCTCGATGGGGTCTTTTGAGATCGTGCCAATATCGATCCCGAGAACGACCGAACCATCCGATTCGGACTTCATCGTCACCTTCGTGATCTTCAGATCGCCCCCGGAAGGGGTGTTTTTCTCAGCGCTTCCTTCTGTCTTGAAATAGGAGCCAGAGTAGGCAAAGCGCTTCCCCGCGCCATTGTAGGCCGAGACGGTCCATTCGTAGATCCGGCCGGGATTGACATCCAAACCAAAGGCCCACTTGGTATCATTGATTTTACCGGAACTGTCCTGGGCGATGACTTTGCGCGTGTCGGCATCTTCTTCCAGCCAATAGACGGTGTAATAGCCTGCGCCTTCGATGGGCTCCCATTGCAAGACCGGCCGCTTTTCCGCCACCACCTGAAGATGCTTGGGGCTGGTCGGACGCATCTTTTGCATGTGCTCCATCGCTTGTGGCTGGACCCGGGCCTTGCCATCCTCCGCTATGGTGAACCTCGCACCGTATGCGCTCCAATACCCGGAGTCTTCCGGAGCCACCGACTGCATCATGTACTCGCCGGGCTTTAATGTGCAGTTGATCGTGACGGGACTGCTCACGATACCGTCTTTTTCAAAGATGACCTTGCGGTCTTGAGTAATCCTGAGCTTGACCGGAAAGGCCGGCTTTCCCGCCCACGAGAGGGATTTGGTCGCGTTCAGGGAAAATCCTCCGGCAACGGCGGGCAGCTGCGTGACAAATGGCGAATAGCCTTCCCATGGATTGGCGGGATGAGCCGGGATTTGCTTCTGCGGGTCCGTCGGTGAGGGCACGGCCTCCACCAATTTCGGATCGGGCACTGGACTGGCCACAACCGGTCGAACAACTCCGATCGACAGCGCCAGTGCCGCGGTACTCAGGATCGCGCTCGCACACTTCCATGGCGAAGGTGTCCCATGTTTTCTCGTGGCATTTAACAGGCGGCGAATGCGTCCATCCAGGCTGGCCATATTTCGCATTCCAATCGCCGAGAGGGGATTCGCCTGCGCCGCTTTGAGTTTCCGTACGATGGCCACGAGATTCGCGGCATAGTCCGCAGAGGTACCTTGATGGTGAGCGGCCTCATCGTCCGCCGCTTGCTCCGCTTCGTCCTGGAGGTTGCGAAAAGACAGCCAGAGGAGAGGGTTGAACCAATGCACCGTGAGAACGGCCCTGCTGAAGAGCGCGCTGGCCAGATCGTTGCGGGCGACATGCGCGAGTTCATGGAGGAAGACCGCTTGGATCTGGCTTTCCGGCCACTCCCGAGTTCCTTCCGGAAGAATGATCGCCGGATGCAAGATCCCCGTCACCAGCGGCACCTTTACCTCGCCGGATAGGTAGAGTGCCACGCTGCGACCGAACGCAGCACGGTCCAGTGTTCTTTCCAGCGTGATTCCAAGGACTGAATCAGGCGGAAGCACTTCCGACCGTCGCCGGATTCCCGCCAGTCGCATCACGCTCAAGCCATAAATTCCCAGCCCGAATAACACTCCGCAGCCCATCCCATCCAGACCAGCTTTACCCACGTGCCTTCGCGGTGAACCTTGGCCGGCGCCGGTGGGAGAGGTTCCGTCGTCGGGGTCACTGAGGAAAGGTCCGCCCGCGATGGCGAAGCCGCTTCCGCCAAAATGGAAGCCTGCGCCGGAGGCAGGACCGCCCAATGCCACCTCCATGGCAGGAAGGCGGCCAGCATGCCCGCCGCCGTGATCACGAAGACCAGCAGCCAGACGAGGTGCCGTGTCGCCGGGGAAGACCCGCCCAAACAGCGGCTTGCCAGCCAACCCGCGAGCCACGCTCCGGTCGAGCAGGCCGCCAGCATCGCCAGCGGCATCAGGGTGGGGGAGATATTCACGCCGCACGGCCCTTTCGCGCTTCTTTGATCAACTTTTCCAGCCGGTTGAGTTCCTCATCCGACACCTGCAATTCCTTGCTGCCAAGCAGAGTTGCGACAATGCTCTCGGCGGAGTTTTCAAAAAAGGTCTCCAGCATCCGCTTCAGCGCCGACACCCGCGCCGATGTGGCCGGCACCGTGGGCGCAAAGAGATACTTCGTGCCGGTCCGGCTGTGGCTTAGGAGCCCCCGTTTCTCCAGCAGGCTCAATGCCGCCCGCACTGCGGAATAGCTCGGCCCATCCTCCAGTCCGTCTTGGACATCCTGCGCAGTGACCTGGCCGCGCGCATAAACAATTTCCATGATCTGTCTCTCCCGCCGGCTCAGATTTGAGAAGGCTATGCCTTTCTTTGTCATGAAGTGCTGATAAATCAGCATTTGGATCATTCGTCAAGTTAATGTGCAGAAATTTCAGCATCTCGTGATGAGTCTCCCATCTAAATGAGGCGGGTCTTTTAGGGCGGAGAGAAGTTCCTTCACGTTTGGCTATTGCAAAGCGGCGCTTTTCATTTTCCAATCCTCTGTTAAACTTCACTTTCCGTGTCTTCACCCAATCTTCACCCTCCCATACCGCGGCAGCCCATCGGGTCGACCTTCATCGTCGCCATTTGTATTCTGGGCGCCTTTGCCGCCCTTCAGCTCATCGCCGTGGTCTGGCATTACATCCCTCTGGTCAATCAGCAGATTGCCGAGGCCGCCGTCCAGAATCGGGAACAAGCCCAGGCTCAGGCCCAACAGCAGGACCTCACGGCTCCCTACGTTCCCGCTCCGCTGACGGCCCAGCCGCAGCAGCCGGGAGGCGCCGCCGTTTCGCGGGCGGATCGGCAAAGGGTCGATCAGTTGCTGGCCGAGTGTGACCGTAATTTCCGCATCGGCCAGTATGAAGCCGCGCTCAAGCCGCTGGAGGAAGTCGATCAGATTTCGCCCGGAGACCCCGCCGTGCTTTCCCGCAAGGCGCAGATTTTTGAAAAACTCGAGCAGCCCTCCGAGGCCATCCTCGCGCTGGACGAGTTGATGCAATTCCCCGGTCTCGCGCCGCAGGACCGCGCTATCGTACAGCGCAAGCTGGACGCATTGTCCCAGCAGGTCGGCTCGGCTCCCGCCCGTCCCCGTGGCGTTCCCGGCATGGCCGATGCCACCGGCAATGCCGTGCGCGGCGACAATGGCCTCCAGCCCGGCGCCAGCCTCGGCATCGTCACAGTGCGCCTGACCGACGGCAAACCCGGCACGAAGGATCTCATGGTCGCCGTGAAGTCCGCCGAGGGCCTCTCCATCAATGTCCAGGACGTGAAGATCTACGTCTATTTCTACGAGCAGGATGAAAATGGCGAGGTCGTCATCACCGATTCCAAGGTCATACCGCAATGGCTCAGCCCGCCGGTCAATTGGGCCGACAACGAGCCCGAGTTGCTCCAGAGCCAGTACACGCTGCCCACCGATGGCCGCAAATATCACGGCTACGTCGTGGCGGTTTATTACAACAAGGAACTTCAGGACTTCCGGGCCGACCCCGCCAAGCTGGCCAACGATTTTGAAGTGCCCCTGTACTTGAAGGACACGCCGCCCATCGAGCAATGAAGATCCTGATCGTGGATAGCGAACCCGGCCTCGCGGCGGGGCTCGCGCAATGGTTGACCGACAATGGCTGGCCCGCTCCCGGCGTCGCCACCACCAGCGAAGAGGCGATCGAGTGGATCAACCAAAGCGGGGGAATCAATGTTCTCATCACCGAGGCCATCATGCAGCCCTCGGATGGTTTCAGCCTGCGCGAAAGCATCCTTTCCGTATTCCCGCGCCTGCGCACGATCTTCATCTCCGGCTACGATCTTTCCGACTATTCCGAGCGCATGCAGGGCTGTGGCTTCGTGCCCAAGCCCGTGACCGGCGAGGCCCTTGATGACGCCATTCGCCAGCTTTATGAAACTTCCGCTCCGGCGGCTGCAACCCCGGTAGCTCCGCCGCAGCCTTTCGCTCCGCAGCCTTTCGCTCCGCAG
>CAYUMP010000025.1:37355-64599 GCA_964445975.1 uncultured Chthoniobacterales bacterium
CTCCGCAGGCAACTCCGCAGGCAACTCCGCAGGCGGTGCCGACGGCGACACCGCGGGCGGTTTCGGCGACTCCGGCCCAGCCCAGGGCTGTGGCGGCCCCCCCCCAAACCCCGCAAGCCACCCCCCGCGCCGTCCCTACTGCCACCCCGCCGGTTGCCCCGCCGGTTGCCCCGGTAGCTGCCACCCCGCGTCCCGTGGCGGCGACCGCTGTGCCGATCACCCCGGCTCCGGAAGCCAAACCCGCTCCTTCGGCCCAACCGGCCCCGACTGCCGTGGCGATGCCCAAGGCCTCGGTGCCTCAGGCGGTTCCTCCCCAGCCATCCGTCCCGTCGGTTCCATCAGTTCCTTCAGCGGCTACACCTTCCGCTTTGCCGGCTGCTCCCAAATTCACTGTCCCGAAGGCTGTTCCCGCCGCGTCGGCTCCGGCTATGCCGAAGGCGGCCGCGCCTCAGGCGGTTTCGGCCGCGCCCGCGATGGCGGCTGCGCCGAAATCCGGTCCGGTTCCCGTGGCAGCCAAGGCGGCAGTCGTGGCCAAACCCGGTGGCGAACTTGAATTGCCGCCCGACGAACTGGTCGGCACGGCCATTGGCAATTATCAGATCGAGGCCAGGATCGGCGATGGTTCCATGGGTCCGATTTACCGCGCCACCCAGACCAACATGGGCCGGCAGGTGCGCCTTTATACGCTGGACCGCACCCGGGCCCAGGATGCGGAGGAAATTCAGCGCTTCATCGCCAACGCCAGCGTCAAGGCCAACGTCTCGCATCCCTACATCTTCGCCGTCTATGAGGCGGGCGAGAAGGACGGCATCTATTTCTATTCCTGTGAATACGTGCCCTGCCGCTCGTTGACGCAGTTACGCCTGTCCGGGAATTTCCTCGACGAAAAGACCGCCCTCCAGACCATGAAGGTCGCCTCCGAGGTGCTGGCTTATTTCGCCCGCGAAAACATCGTCCACGAACTCATCTCCGAAAACGCGATCCTCATCGGGCCGAGCAACCGTCCGCGTATCGCCAACACGGCGGCATATCAAAGCGCGCAAGAGTTCGATGCCACCACCGAGATGCGCCAGCTCGGGGCCATCGTGGCCTCGTCCCTGCCGGAAAATTCCACCGCCCTCGGCGTGCGGGCCCTGGCCATGGCGCTTTCCGTCGGCCATGTCTATCCCGACTGGCCCACGCTCAATCTCGCTGTCGCCGCGCTCGAGCCCAAGGTCGCGCCAGAGGACGCCTATAAACTCGACGCTCAGGAACGCGCTGCCATCCGCATGGTGGACGAAGCCAAGAAGCAGCAGAAAAAAAACATGATGGTCAACACCATCGTGTCCCTCGGCCTGCTGGCCGTCGCACTGTTCTGCGCCTGGTTTTTCCTGCTCCGGCCCAAGGGCGCGACGGTCACGAACTTCGACAAGATGCTGGAGATTCCGGCCGGCGAGTTCATCTACCAGGAGGGCGAGAAGGCCTCGCTGCCCAAGTTCTACATCGACGAGTACGAGGTCACCATCGGCCAGTACGCGGAATTCCTGCAATATCTGAAGGACCATCCGGACGAAGCCGCGAAGTTCGACCACCCCAAGCAGCCCAAGAACAAATCGCACGTGCCGAAGGACTGGGCGGACCAGCAACTGGCCACCGACATTATGTACGGGTATTACGCCCGCGCCAAACGCTGGGGCAGCTACCAGAATGCCGCGCTCGACGTGAACTCCCCGGTGTTCAATGTGGATTGGTTTGATGCCTATGCCTACGCCAATTGGAAAGGCCGCCGCCTTCCGACCGAACAGGAATGGGAAAAAGCCGCTCGCGGCACCAAGGGTTTCAAATACCCGTGGGGCAACGAGGCCAATCCCAAGAACGTCAGCAGCGGCACCGACTGGAACCCCGACCCCAAGAAGGGCGGCGACATCGACGGATATAAGCGCTGGTCGCCGGTGAACGCGGTCAAGGGGGACCGGAGCCCGTTTGATGTGATGGACATGGCGGGCAACGTGGCGGAGTGGACGTCGACCTATGACGTGAACCCGGACGAGCCGAGTATGAAAAATCCGGTCATCCGCGGCGGAAGCTGGCAGACTGCCACACCACTGATGACCCGCCGGGTCATGCAGGTGATGGATTTGCAGCAATTGCCGACGCTCGGTTTCCGCACCGCCTCGGACAATCCCCCGCCCGCCGCTAAAAAATGATCCGTATTTCTCTTCTCGCGCTGGCTCTGCTGGCGGTCTTGTCCGCCCCGGTCCGTGCCCAGGCTCCGCTGCGGCAGGAAATCACGGTGGACATCGGGCTCAAGCGATCGCTCTACCTGCGTTACGAGCCGTTGATCTGTACGGTCACCATCACCAACATGAGCGGGCGCACGCTGGACCTTGCCGATACGGCGCGCGACAACTGGTTTGGTTTTCAGATCGAGACGGTGGATGGCCGTCCGCTCCCGCCGATCAATCCCAGTTACGCCAATGATCCCATGCAGATCCAGAACGGGCAAAAGATCACGCGTTCGATCAATCTGGCGCCCATTTTTCCCATCAGCGAGTTCGGCACTTATCGCATCCGCGCCGCCGTATATTCCTCCCAGCTTGGCAAATATTTCACCTCGCCGAACCTGAACGTGGATATCACGGAAGGCCGCACCATCGCGCAGCAGACCGTGGGCGTGCCCGAGGGAGCCGGCCCGGGCAAGAGCCGCACCTTTACCATTCTCTCCCACCGGCTTTCCCGGACCACAGTGCTCTATCTCCGCGTGGAGGATCAGGAGGAGGGAAAAATTTACTGCACGACCCAGCTTGGGCGCTATCTCTCTTCGGGCAACCCGGATGTGAAATTCGATCCGAACAACAACATTCACATCCTGCAGAACGCCGCGCCGAAGGCCTTCCTGTATTCGATCTTCGACATCAACGGCAAGGTGATCAAACAACAGGGGTATCAGGGCGGCAACACCACACGTCCGCGTCTCGTGCGGAAGCCGGACGGCAGCATCGATGTGATCGACGGCACGCCTTACGACGTGAACGCCAAGCCGCCGGAGCAGACGATGCCCAAGCTGGATGACCGGCCGGTGCCGCTGCCCACGCCGCAGGGGAAGGCCACGCCCGAGGAAAAACGCCCGGAGAATCTGCTCTCGCGCTAGGGTGCTCCGCCATGGCCGCCTGGCGGGAGCGCTAGGAGAGTGATCCGAGTTGTTGCTGCCGCACGGCGGCGCTGCCTTCGATGAGCGCGTCGACCAGCTCCTTGTGCTTGATGGGTTTGTTGAGGTAGGCGTCCATGCCGATTTCCAGACAGCGCAGCTTGTCCTCGGCCATGACGTTGGCCGTGATGGCCACGATGTAGGCAGGGGACTGGCCGGAGTCTCGCTCGAGGCCGCGTATTTTTTCGGTGGCCTCCAGTCCGTCCATTTCCGGCATCTGCAAATCCATGAGGATGCAGTCGGGATGGCGGAGACGGGATTCCTCCACGGCCTGGCGGCCATTGCGGGCGGAGCGCGGATTGTAGCCGAGCTTGCGCAGGATCGTGACGATGAGCTTGAGGTTCACCGCGTCGTCCTCCACGACGAGGATGTCGAGCGGATGATGGGCGGAAATTTCCGTGGCGGTCTCACGGGGGGACTCGCGGCGGTCCGGGATGGGGCGCTGGGGAATGTGGAAGGGGAGGCGGACGATGAACTGGGTGCCGCAGCCGGCTTCGCTCTCCACCGTGAGCATGCCGCCCATCAACTCGGCCAGCCGTCGCGAAATGGAGAGACCGAGGCCGGTGCCGCCGTGCTTGCGGGCCAGGGCGGAATCGCCCTGGGCAAAGGGCTCAAAGATGCGCGCAATCTGTTCGGCGGCGATGCCCGGACCGGTGTCCTTGACGGCAAACTCCAGTACCACGTCGTGGGAGAAAGGCGCACTCTCACAGGAGTTGATGCAGATGGTGGCCTCGCCTTCCTCGGTGAACTTGATGGCGTTGCCAGCGAGGTTCAGGAGGATCTGGCGCAGGCGGCCGGCATCGCCCTCCACCTCCTCGGGGATTTCGCCGACGGTGTGGACATTGAGCGCGAGACCCTTGCGGGCGGCCTGGGGAGCGAGAAGGGACCGAGTGCCCATCACCACGGAAGCGGGCGAGAAGGTGGTCTTGTGGATGCGCAGGTGGCCGGCCTCCAGGCTGCTGAAATCCAGCACGTCGTCGAGAATGCGAAGCAGCGCCTGGCTGCTCGAAAGGATCGTGCGCGCGTGGTCCCTGGAATCGTCGGGGAGGTTGGGGGAGTCCGTGAGGATCTCGGCAAAGCCGAGGATGCCATTCATGGGCGTGCGGATTTCGTGACTCATGGAGGCGAGGAATTCGCCCTTGGCGCGTTCGGCGGCCTTGGCGCGAACGGCCAGTTCCTTTTCATGCGCCAGGGCCTTGGTCAGTTCCCTTTCACGCGTGCGCATTTCCGTCACATCCCACTGCACGCCGACGGCGCGGATGGCTCCGCTTACATCGTTGGAAAGAACGCCCCGGCTGTGGAGGATGCAGACCTCGCCATTGCTTTTGCGGATGATGCGGAATTCGAGGTCAAAGACGGGCGCTTCACCGCGCAGGAACGCCTCGAATCGCTGCGACACCCGCGGCAGTTCGTCCTCGGCGATGACCTCCTCCATGACCGTCCTGGTCTGCGGTTTGATGATCCGGTATTCGACGGGATTCAAACCCAGGATGTCGCAGGAGCGCGCGTCGAGGGTGAGTTCTCCGGTGTCGGTGTCCATCACCCAGATGCCCATTTCCGCGGCCTGGACGGCGAGTTGCAACCGGCGCGAGCTTTCGGCCAGGGCCAGTTCGGACCGCTTGCGTTCGGTGATGTCGCGGAAGCTCCAGATCCTCCCATAGTGATCGCCCGTCTCGTCGTTGACGGGGGCGGAGTACCGTTCGAAGATCCGTCCGTCGGCGAGGAAGACTTCCTCGTAGCCGGTTTCCTCGGGATGTTTATAGAGCCAGTTCACCCGCTGGAGAAAGCCGGCGGGGTCCTTCGTCCGGTCGGCCACGTATCGTACGCGGGCGGAGTCGTCATCGTCGGCCGCGATGGCCGCAGGAATATTCCACAGTTCATTCATCCGGTCATTCTGGAGGACCCTCCGGCCCTGCGGATCGACGATGAGGATGGCATCAGGCGAAGAGTTGACCATGGCCTCAAGAGTCGCGGTCTTGGTGCGCAGCGCCTCCTGGTCGTCGATGCGCTCGCGCTGCTGCTGTGAGCGGTCCACCGCGTTGCGCACGGCCTCACCCAGCCGGGTCAGGCGGTCCTTCAGGAAATAGTCGCTCGCGCCATGGCGCATGGCTTCCACGGCGGTCTCCTCACCGACTGTCCCGGAGATGAGGATGAAGGGGATGTCGAGGCCGCTTTTTTTGAGGATGTCGAGCGCGAGAAAGCCGTTGAACTGGGGCAGGGAGTAGTCGGAAAGGATGATGTCAAAATCCTGGCGCAGGCAGTCGCGATAATCCTGCTCGGTGTCGACCCGCGTCCAATCCGCCTCGATGCCGGCGCGATGGAGTTCGCGCAGGGTCAGTTCGCAATCCGAAGGATTATCTTCCAGGAGCAATATCCGCAGTTTCATTTACGTCTCGATCTTCGGGGGCTGGTTGAGGAGGAGCCAGTAGTAGCCGAGTTTCTCGACCGCCTTGGCGAAGCTCTCGAAGTTGACCGGCTTGACGATGTAGCTGTTCACGCCGAGCCGGTAGCTTTCCACCACGTCCCTCTGCTCCTTGGACGAGGTCATCATGACGACGGGAATCTTGCAGGTGCGGGCGTCGGCCTTCAGGCGCTGCAAGACCTCAAAACCGTCGAGCTTGGGGAGCTTGAGGTCGAGGAGGATGACTTTCGGAATATCCTCGATATGGCGGTCGGCATAGGGGCCTTCGCAGAAGATGAATTCCACCGCCTCCTCGCCGTCGCGGGCTATGTGGATGTGATTGCCGAGATTCGCCTTGCGCAGGGCGCGCAGGCACAACTCCATGTCGTCGGGGTTGTCTTCGACGAGCAAGATTTCAACGATGCTATTGGGATTCATGGGGATGGTCCTTTCCGAGGGTGAAGTAAAAAGTGGCGCCTTGATCGACGGCGGCCTCGCACCAGAGGCGGCCGCCATGGCGGTGGATGATGCGCTGGACGAGGGCGAGCCCGACGCCGGTGCCCTCGTATTCCTCAGCGCGATGCAGGCGCTGAAAGACGCCGAAGAGCTTGCCGGCGTAGCGCATGTCGAAGCCCGTGCCGTTGTCCCGCACGTACCAGGTGGGTTCGTCGCCGGACTGGAAGCCGATCTCGACGACCGGCTCCGCTTTTTTGCGGGAATACTTGAAGGCATTGGATAGCAGGTTGATCCAGACCTGCCGAAGAAGGGCGGTATCGGCCAGACCGAAGCCCAGGTCGCCGATGCGGATTTCGGCGCCGCTTTCCTCCACGTCGAGCTCGATGAGGGCCTGCCGGACCATGGCCTCCATGTCGATGCTTTGGCGGTTCATGGGCAGGCGGCTCAGGCGGGAAAAGGTGAGCAGGTCGTCGATCAATGCGCCCATCTGCTGGGCGCCCTTGCGGATGGTGGCGAGGTAGCGCTGGCCTTCCTCGGGGAGTTGTGGGCCGTAGTCCTCCTCCACCGCGCGGGAGAAACCGTCGACCGCCCGCAGCGGAGCGCGGAGGTCATGCGAGACGGAATAGGAAAACGCCTCAAGTTCCTGGTTGGTCGCTTCCAGTTCGGCGGTGCGTTCGTCGACGCGGTGCTCGAGGTCGATATTCATTTGCCGAATGGCCTCCTCGGCGTGTTTGCGCTGGGTGATGTCCATGGCCACGATGAGCAGGCCCTTCACAGTGCCATCGGCATCGACGTCCGGCAGCAGGGTGACCTGCAGGTCGATCTTGCGGCCATCCGCGGCGGTCACCTGATCTTCATATTCCTGGCGCTCCCCGGCCAGGGCCTGCCGCACGCGGGGCTCGGCGCGGTGAAAGGTCTCGGGGCCGAACACCTCCTCCATGGTGCGACCGATCACGTCGCGGGGATTCAGGCCGAGCCAGCGCTGGTAGCCGGCGTTGGCGAAACGAAAGCGGAGCTCGCGATCCACCTGGCCGACTAATCCCGGCATACTGTCGGTGATCTGCTGCATGCGCTGGACGGTCTCGACGCGTTCCTGCATGCCGGCATTAAGCTGGAAAAGGCCGGTGGTGAGGATGGTCATGGTGAGGAATCCTCCGACGGGCAAAAGGAGGAAGGCCATGGTGGCGGAGGTGTCGGCCGCCTGCTTTTCCACGGCGAGTTGGGCGTATTCCTCGCGTTCCAGAAGTTGCAGCATTTCCTTCAATTGCCGCGAAAGCCGCATGCCTTCACCGGTGGATATGAGAGCGGCGGCCTCTTCTGCGCTCTGGCGGCGGACCTGGAGGGTTTTCTCCTCCCAGGCATTGCGGCGGGTGAAGAGCGTTTCCAATTGATCCAGCCGCCGGACCTGTTCGGGATTTCCCGCCAGGCGCGCACGGAGGTCGATGAGGATGGCGCGGCTCTCGGCGTTCATATCGTCCCGCTCGGCCAGGAGTTCCTCCTTGCCGGTGATGACGAACCCCCTCTGGCTGTTCTCCAGCGCCGCCACACTGGCGAAAAGGCTCTGGACGCTTTTCAAGGTTTCCTGCCTTTCGCTGAAGCGGTCGCCCGTCTGCTTAAGCTGCCCGGTGAAATAGTAGGCGAGAGCCATCGCCTGAAGCATGAGAATGATCGCGATGACGAAGACCCAGGTGGTGGGCCGGTCCATGGCCCATCCGCGCAAGGGCCAGTGATCCAGAGCCAAAAACAAAATGCCGGCTCCGACGAAAGTGAAAGCGACCGCCGTGTGGGCGGCCATGCCGGTGTAGCTCAGCCAATGATAACCCAGGAGCGCCTCGATAAGATAACCCACCACGCCAATGCCGCCGATGAGACCGAGGGCGCAGCCGAAAGCCAGCACGAGAGGGGCCTTCGCGCGCGCGGTGCGCGGGCGGTTGGCCATGAACAGGGCCAGTCCGCCGATGAGGAAACAAAAGGCGGTCGTAGGCGCCATCCTGCCCTGATGGGTGGAGCGCAGAAGTGGAGAATGATCGACCATTAGCATTTGATCGATGCCGAGATTCCCTCCTATTAGATATTGCAGCAAGGTCAGACTGCTTAAAATAATAAGAAATAAGGCCAGAGCGGCGGCCAGACGCCGGGGCCAGCGAGACGCGACGGTGGAACAAGCCAGGGCGGCGCCGGCGGCGCAAAAGCCGATGGCCGTATTCACCTTCATCGAGGGCCAGCCGGCGGAGAGGCTTTTCAGCGTCTCACTGTCGGCGATCCAACCCGCAAGGACCATCGCGCCCACCACGACCACGACGATACCAATGCCGGCCGGAAGACTGCCTAGGGTGAGGGGATGTTTGTGATTGTGCACGTTTTCATGGTCGCTAAAGGTGCAGAAGCAGCATAGGCATTAGATACAACTGGTTGTAGTATGACAAGCACCATTCATTGCGCCTTGAGCAATCGCTTTTGGAAGGACTGATGGTTGTCACCATGATGGAATTTGCGCGGGGATACTGCTATACCCGGCGATTGTGAATCGTCCGCTCTCGCTTCAAACCCTGCTGGCCGTGGTGGCCATTCCCCTGGGGGCGCTGCTGCTGGGCCTCATTTTTTGGCATCTGCGCAATGCCGATCCCATGTGGGCCATCGTATCCTTTGTGGTGGTTTACGATCCGGACATGAAGACGGCCCGGAACGTCGGGCTGGCCCGGCTGGCTTACACCGCGCTCGGCACAGGTCTGGCTCTGGGGCTTATTTATCTTTGCGGGCCGCAAAAGTGGCTAATGCCCCTTAGCCTGGCGGTGGCGGCACTGATCTGCGGGGTGGGACTGCGCTTCGGACCTTCCTGGCGGGTGCTGCTCATCACGGTCACGCTGGTGGTGGGCGTGTCGCTTTACGATCCGGCAACCGGAGTGCAGGTGGCGCTGTTGCGGGCCACGGAGGTCCTGGCGGGCAGCGTGCTGGCCATTATTTTTTCGTGGGTGGTTTCGCATTTTGCTTCATCGCGCTAGGCTGAAAGGATTGACCCATGAATCACGACTACATCCTCTGGATCGCGACCGTCGCTTATGCCCTGCATATCGTGGAGGAATACACTTTTGATTGGAAGGGATGGGCGACGGCGGTGCTAAAGCTGCCGGTGAACTGGACTCATTTCGCGATCGTCAATGGCGTGGTGATCGTGCTCGGCATCTCGTGTTCGGCTGTGGGCTGGGTTTTGCCGGAATGGGCGCTCGCCTTGCCCGCTCTCATGCTCATCAATGCGACCTTTTTTCACGTCCTGCCGTTTTTGGCGACGAAAGGCCGTTTCTCGCCCGGCTTGGGCACGGCGGTCCTGTTGTTTTATCCCATTGCCATCTGGAGCTACTACGGAGCGTGGGTGGACGGGGTGATTTCCTTCCAGGTGATCTTTGTTTCCCTGCTGATCGGGGCAGCCCTGATGGCCTCGCCCATCGTGATGCTCAAACTGCGTCTGAGACCGTATTTCCGGCAGGACAAATGACAGGCGATTATCCTTTGCCGAAGCTCGCGCCACTCCGGCTCGTGGCGTTTCTGAGTCTTGGGAGTTTGATTTATTTTTTTTATGCGGTCGGCTGGCACGTCATCACGAAGCCCTATCTGTGGCCGTCATTTTTACTGACGCCGTTTTTCTCATATTGTGCCATTTCCCGGTGCTTCTCTCCCTGGCATCGGTTTGTCTGGCGATGCGCCCAAGTCTGGAGCGGATTTTGGTCTCTGTTTTTGGTGGGGGGATGGGTGGTATACGCCTTTTTCGCGCTTCTCTATGCCTATCTCTGGCCATCCAAGGCCGGAGGCGATATCGTTTCCTTTTTTCCGTTCTGGTGGTGCCTGGAGATGCGAGTCAATCCCTGGCTGGCCTTGGGGCTGCACATTTTGGTCTTCGCCTGCTGTACGGATATCCTTAAAAGGAGATCAGAAGTTTCCCCAACGGAGACACAAATAATTCTATGACCAAGAAAGACTGGACTATCCTTTTCATCCGCATCCTCGGGCTTTATTTGGTCGCGACCCATGTCGCGACTGTTGCCGTGACGACGGCTTCGCTGATCATCGCCTCCAACCAAACCCCGGAAGCAGGCCGTGCGGCCAGTCAGGCTTATATGTGGAGCGGTCCGTTCGCGGCGCTGTTTGTTTTGTTGATCGGCGGGACTCTCATCCTTAAGGCAGAAACCGTCGCGACGATGTTGCTGAAGAAGGATAAGTAGTCCGACGGACCAACCCAACTTCCCATGACTGCCGATCTGCTCCGTCATTTGCCCGCAGAGGGTGAGTTTTGCTATCCCGACTGGACGGTCATCGGGAAGGAGATCCGTGAGACGGTGCCGGCGGGCGGACAAAGGCGGATGTGGCAGACCGTGGCACACGAATGGGCCAGCCGCCTGCGCCGCCAATTGGGGGGGCAATATCGTGTGGCCGAGTCCGAGCGCTTCCTGCTGCTCTCGGATGCGCCGGACAGGCAGCCGGAGGAGGCATTGCAGTTCTTCGAGGAAGTGCTCACCGCCATGGCCGAAGACGTGCCGCCGCTGCCGGATGATGAAGGCCGGAAGTGTCTGGTGATGATGTTTTCGCAGGCCGACGATTACTTTCGTTACATTGCGCGGTATTATCCGGGAGAGGAGTTTCCGACATCGGGGGCGGCCTGCCTGGAGCAGGACGGCTATCTGCACATCGTGTTACAAATGCAGGACGAGAGTTCGTATGATGCGATGTTTGTCCATCAAATGACCTCTGCCTGCCTGCGGCATCTGCCGATCCCTCGGTGGCTGGGTAGCGCTCTTGTCATGCGCATGGAGGAGGTCCTCCTCGGGGCCAGTACTGTCTCGCTCAACCCCGAGCGATTCGCGCTGCATAAGGAGCTGTGGAACGAGAAAAGTATTCAGCTGTTCTGGTCGGGCGAATCCTGGTTCGATCCCGCCCTTTCTTCTCTCGGCTATGATGTGGCGCTGATTCTCTGGCACGACATCGAGATCGACCAGGGCGCGCCGCCGGCGGTCATCAAGGAGTTTATTGCCTCGGCCAGCCGCGACGATGCGGGCGAGGCGGCCTGTCAAAAACTCTTCCGAACCGGACTGGGTGATCTCCTCCGGAATTTCCTGGGGGAGGGCGATTGGAAGCCCCAGCCGGAGCTTTGGGCGAAGGCGGAGGAGGCTCCCTAAATCATGATGCGCCTGCCGACCATACGGGGAGTGATTCGGCGGCGTTTGTTGGTGAATTTCCGCGTGGATGCGCAGGTGATGCGGCGTTTTCTGCCGGCACCGTTCCGACCCAAACTCCATCAGGGGCATGCGATCGCCGGGATCTGTCTCATTCGGCTGGAGCAAATCCGGCCGCAATGGGCGCCGGGAAAACTGGGAATCGCCAGTGAGAACGCGGCCCATCGCATCGCGGTGCGGTGGGATGAAGACTCGGGCCAGTCGCGCGAAGGGGTTTACATTCCCCGGCGCGATACGAGTTCAACGATGAACCATCTGGCGGGCGGGCGGATTTTTCCGGGCGAACATCATCTGGCGGATTTTCACGTGACCGATGGCGACGGTGAAATCTCGATGGAGATTCAGGCGCGGGACGGGGGCATGTCGGTGAGACTCCGCGCCCGGGAGAGCGAGGCGCTGCCCGCGACGTCCTGCTTCGACTCGCTGGCGGAATCGTCCGCGTATTTCGAGGGCGGAAGCGTGGGGTATTCGGTCACCAGGGATTGTTGCCGACTGGATGGCATTCGTCTCGTGACTGAGACATGGAGCGTGCGCCCTCTGGCGGTGGAGGAAATCGAGTCCTCGTTTTTCTCAGATGAAGCGATCTTTCCGGCGGGCAGCGTGACCTTCGATCACGCGTTGATCATGCGTGACATCGAGCACACCTGGGAGTCCGAGCCGGATATGGTCTCCGCTAATGGTCAGATCGGCGGCTGAAGGATGCGCACGCTCGGCTCGATCTGGCGCTTGCTGACGTAGATGTTGGGAGCGGACATGCTCTTCAGCTCCGCGCCGACCAGGACGAACTCGGGGTAGATGCGGTTGCTGGCGGGTTCGTAGACCGACTGGCCGGAGAAATAGCCGGTGAGCTTGTATTCGAAATTATTGTCCGAACCGATGCGGCCGCCAGCGCGGTCGGGGGCGAGGGTTTTCTGCTCGTTGAGCATGACGAGCCGGGCGGTCTTCCAGGGCTTGCCGGGTTCGCGCACCCAACCCCAGACCTTGTAGTCCTGCTTGTACATGCGGCGGGCAACGAAGTAGTTGCCGGGAGGTTCGGCGGTGATGGCCTGGTTCATGGCCGCGCGGGCCGAGGCCCCGGAATCCACCGTTTCGCAGCCGGTGACGAGGAGACTGAGGAGGCCGCAAAGGGCGAGGGCAGGAAGACGGATTTTCATGAAATATTGGCCTGGGCGAGATACGGGGCAATCCATTCGGCCAGACTGTCCTCGGATTCAATCTGAATCTCATCGAGCAGGGGGAAAAGGTGCCACTGTTCGTTGTGGGTGATGGACTGGCCGGGCTCGAGGGTGACCAGCTCGCCGAGGGACTCGACCTCGAGCATCTCGCTGTTGGTGAAGGTCTCGAAATTGCAGCCGCCGTCGGGATATTGCGCGCCGGCGTGGTGGTTGAAGGTCTTGATAAAGAGGCTGTCGTTCAGCAGATAGGCGACCCATTTTTCCCGGTGGGAGAGTCCGAGTTTGGTCGGGGGATAATCCTCGCCCTGGCGCAGGAGCCAGAATTTCTGCCCGAAGGTGAAGCGCGGGTCGGAGAGGTCGGTGTAGGGCCAGAGGACCATGCCGCGATTCGGCAGGAGGTCGCGCGGATGCTCGCCGAGCGGTGGCTGGGGAATGATCTCCATGCCGCCGGGCTGCATGACGGTGAGCGCCCAGGGGGCGAGCAGCAACGGGGTATTGCCTTCGTTGAGAATGGTATGGCGGAGGGCGACGTGGGAATTGCCGCCGTCGAGGCTCACGCCGAGGATCTTGCGAAGGTGCGTGGGGGTTTCCTGAAGGGTCTCGAGGATGAGCTCGTTTTCCTCGGGATCGTGGCGCCACTGCACGGGTTTGTTGTCGATGTGGTAACTCAGCGCCTCGTCCTCGGGAGCAATCCAGAGGCGATGGCCGCCGCGAATGCGCCACTCGTTTTCATCGGACGAGTTGGTCTGGTCCTCGAAAATCTTCAGCACGTTCTCGCCCTGGCGGGTCTTGTAGACGAGGATGCGGGGGCCGACATCGGTGGTGATGAAGAGTTCCACCGAGTCATTGGCGAGGCGTAGCGTGTTTTCCCAGCCGTGAAGATTTGTGGTTTCAATATTCATAGGAGGATCGGACCGGGTTGCAGAGGCGATTACGCCCGAGGCGGCAGGCTCATGTCAAGACCAGGGCCGCCATTTGCTGGTTGAATCCGCAGGCGGTCACCAGCGCGGAGCGGGCCTGGCCTTCGTTCAGGGCCAGGACAGCGGCGATGATGTGCTGGAGGGTCGAGGAGCTTTGCGATTCGCCGAGGGTGAATTTTGGCTGGATTTGCGCCGCTGCGGGAAGTTTTTGCCGGAAATAGGATTGTTCAATCCATTCCCGGGTACCGGCCGAGTCCCCGACGATGAGGTCGACCTCGTCGGTGGGCAGGCCTTCGATCATCCAGTGGAACTTGCGCGCTGCGTCCGAGCGGCTGGTATAACACTGGCCCGATTGAATCTGCCGGATGGCGCGCCCGGCGGAGCCGCGACTGAGAACGAGAGCGGCGGCGCCTTCGGAGAGGAAGGCTTTCGCGTCGGTGAGTTGCTCCGCCACCAGTTTCCAGCGGGAGTAGGCTTCCCAGGTGATGCCGTCGATTTCCTGTGCGGCCACGACCAGGCAGTGGTCGGCTTCGCCGGTGGCGAGCAATTCCGTGGCGGTCTGCACGGCGGTGATGCCGGCGGAGGAATCGCCCACCAGAGTCAGCGCCTCGCCGGTGATGCCGAGGCGGGCGGCGATGTGGCTGGCGGAGGCGTTGTAGACCGTCTCGGGAAAGAGGAGGGGGCTGCCCGCACCGAGGTTGCGTTCCACGATCTCGGCGTAAAATTTCCGCGTGTAGACGACTCCGCCATCCGACGAGGTGAAAATGAGGGCGGTGCGCTTGAGTTGTTCGGTGTCCAAGCCGGCGTGAGCGACGGCGTCCATGGCGGCGGCGACGGCGAAGAGCGAGATCGCGCTGGAGCGGCGAAGGCGGGGAAAGGCGGCGGCGTCCTTCACGCTAGCCTCCGGGATGCGCAGGACGGGCATGGTGCGGCCGTAGCCGGTTTCCAATTCGGTGGCCACGGTGCGTTCGCCGTTGGCCACGGCCTCCCAGACGGGCTGCAATTCCCGTCCCAGCGGCGTGACCCAACCAAGGCCGGTGATCACGACGCCGCTCACGGACGCACCTCCATCATGACGGTGGCATTGGCCCCGCCGAAGCCGAAGGAGTTGGACAACACGCGCCGGGGTGGCGTTTTCCGGATGGTGTTGGCCACGATATCGAGGGGGAATTCGGTGCTGGTGAAATTGATGTTGGCCGGGAGGAACCCTTCCTTCAGCGCGAGGTAACAAAAAGCCGCCTCGATGGCTCCGGCCGCGCCGAGCGTGTGGCCGGTCATGCCTTTCGTGCTGCTGACGGCGGCCTTGGGGCAGAGCTGCATGATGGCCTGGGCCTCGCTGGCGTCGTTCAAGGGGGTGCCGGTGCCGTGGGCGTTGATGTAGTCCACGCTTTCCGGAGTCGCGCCAGTGCAGGCCAGGGCGCGCTGCATGGTGGTGAGGGGGCCGATGCCGGATGGGTGCGGCTGGGTGAGATGATGCGTATCGGTCGCGCCTCCGTAGCCGGTGATGCAGATGCCATCGTCGCCGCGTTCCAGGCAAAAGATGGCGGCGCCTTCGCCGAGGGCGAGGCCGGTGCGGGCGGCGTCGAACGGGCGGCACTTTTCCTCGGTCGAGGCCTTGAGGCAATCGAAGCCGGCAAAAACCAATTCCGCCAGCGTGTCATAGCCGCCGGCCAGCACGCGCTGGACGGTTCCGGCGCGCAGCATCTGGCAGGCGAGGCCGAGCGCGTTGGTGCCCGAGGCGCAGGCGTTGGAGACGATCCGGACGGGGATGTTGAGCCCGAGGGCAGACATGGCCTGCAGGACAGGATCGTGGGGCACGTAGTGACGGACTCGCCGGGTGGTTTTGGTGATGCCGTCCCTTTTGATCAAGGCCCGGTAAAAATCCTCGCCCAGCGTCATGCCGCCGCTGGTGGTGGCGATGACGGCTTGTTCCGGTGCGAAATCGGGGTGAGCCCGCAAGGCTTCCTCCATGGCGACGAGCACCATCTGCGCGGGCCGCGACCAGCGTCTGGCCTTGGTGGCGATGGCGGCGGCACGGTCGGCGATGGCGTCGTCCACCTGCCCGGCGGTCTTGGCGCGGGAGCCCTCCACCGAAAACAGCCGAACCGGAGAAATGCCGTCACGCGAAGCCAGCAATCCTTCGAGAGTACCGGGGAGGCCGATGCCCAACGGGCTCACGCAACCGAGCCCGGTAATTTTTGCGGAAGGAAAGGGAACCGGCGTCACTCTGCTATTTATACGTTTCTCGTGGCCGGTTGGATGACATCATTCCGCGCGGTATTTCCCCTTTTAAACGAAGCCATAGCCGCGTGACGAGACAGAATGCCGCGAGGGTCAGCCCGGTGACGAGACCGGTCCAGATGCCGGTCGCGCCCAGGCCCGCCTTGAAGGCGAGCAGGTAGGAGGCGGGCAGGGCCACTCCCCAATAGGTAAATGCCCCCACGATCATGGGCATCCTGGTATCCTCAAATCCGCGCAGTGCGCCGGTGGCCACGATCTGTGCGCCATCGCAGATCTGGAAAATCCCGCCGATGAACAGCAAATGGGCCGCCAGGGTCGTGACAGCGGCGGTCGAGATGAACCACGAGGCGATGTGCGGTCCGCCGAGGATGAGAACGAGGGCGGTTCCGCTCATGAGCAGAAAGCCGAGACCCATCGCGCCGAAGATGACCGGTCGCAGACGCAGCGGTTCCTTCGCGCCGCGTAACTGCCCCACGCGCACGCTCAGCGCCTGGGAGAGGCCGAGCGGAATCATGAAGGTCGTGGCCACGCAGGTCATGGCGATCTGGTGGGCGGCCATCGCGTCCACGCTGATCCAGCCCATCATCAGCGAGCAGACGGCAAAGGTGCTGACCTCGGAGAGATGCAGGCCGCCGGTGGGCAGGCCGATGCGCAGCAGGGCGGGCAACTCCCGCAGCCATCCGGCCGCGAACCATTTTTCCGGCAGGCTGCGGACGAGATCGGAATCCTTCAGCACATAAATGAGGATGCCTGCCGTCACCGCGATACGCGCCAGCAGCGTGGCCACGCCCGCGCCGTCCAGCCCCATGGCGGGCGCGCCGAGGTTGCCATAGATGAGTATCCAATTCAGCCCGGCGTTAAGCAGCACCCCGCCGAGTACGATCCAGAACGGCACCCAGGGCTTCGACAGTGCCTCGCTGAAGTTTTTCGTCACCGTGGTGAGGAAGACCGGGATCACCGACCAGGCACACAACAGCAGGAAATTCACGCAGGCGGCGTTGACCTCGGGCTTTTGTCCGAGCACGGCCAGGAAAGGAATACCCGCCTGGACGGCCAGCGCCACCAGCAGCCCGAGCAGCCCGCCCATGGCCAGGCCCGACCGCAGGTTTTCCCCGGCCTCGTGTTCCCGGCCCGCGCCGTGGGCGATCGACACCCGCACGCTGACCGACGACAAAACGCCGAAGCCGAAGACAAAGGGCACCGCCAGGATGGTATTGGCAAACGCGCAGGCCGCCAGCGGCACCACGCCGATCTGCCCCACCATGATGGTATCCACCCAGCCCATGAGCATCTGCCCGAGAAAACCCGCCGTGATCGGCGCGGCTAGCGCCAGCGTGCGACGGTTTTCGGAAAGTGATTGAGTGAACAGGGACATACAAAGAGACAAAAAGGGTCGGTGGACCGGGAAGGAAAAAAGGGAAGCCGGGGAGCAGCGGACGCGCTACGCCGGCAGGAACCCGCCAGCCATGCGGAGCGCGCGCTTGCGGCCCGTTTTGGATTTCTTGGCGGAGTTCATTTGCCTCAGCCTACCCGATGGCAGCCGCAAGTCAACCAGCCGGATCGAAGGCGCGCTTGTCTGAGGTCCGCAGAAAGCCTATCCGAATAAATCGCGCATGTTTGCAACGGTCCTTTGTTTTTTTGTCGGCCTGGTGGCGGGCTTTGTGGACGCCATCGCCGGGGGCGGAGGATTGATCACGCTGCCGGCCCTCCTCAGCATGGGCATGCCGCCGGTGCAGGCGCTGGCCACCAATAAACTGCAGGCCACCTTTGGCTCCTGCACGGCGGCGGTTCATTTCGTGCGGGTGGGAGAGGTGAAGGTGCGGGAGAACTGGCTGATTTTTCTGATCACCTTCACCGGGTCACTCATCGGCACGCTCACCGTGCGGCATATCTCCGCCCATGCGCTCGATCAGATCATTCCTTGGCTCTTGATCGGCCTGGCGCTCTTCATGATTTTCAAGCCCGCCACCGGACAAGTGGATCGCCCGCACATCGTGAACAAGACGCTCTTCGCCTGGGTGGCCGGGTTGGGCCTGGGTTTCTATGACGGCTTCTTTGGGCCAGGCACGGGGACTTTCTGGGTCATGCTTTTCGTGGCATTTCTGGGACTCAATCTGCGCACGGCGACCGCGCATACGAAGTTTGTGAACTTCGCCAGCAATCTCGCCTCGCTGTTGGTCTTCCTCCCTACCGGAGCGATGGCCTGGGGACCCGGCATCGCCATGGGCCTCGGTCAGATGGTGGGCGCGCGGCTGGGTGCGGGCATGGTGATGAAGCGCGGACTGCAACTGATCCGCCCAATCTTCATCGTGGTCTGCCTCGCGCTGACGGTGAAGCTGCTCTACGAAAACTACCGCTAACTTTCCTTGAGGATCGTCTCGATGGCGGCGAGTTCCTCCGGGCTGAACGCGAGATTTTCCAGTGCCTTCACGTTTTCCTCGATCTGCGAAACCCGGCTGGCGCCGATGAGTGCGGAGGTGACCACCGGCAGACGCAGCACCCAGGCCAGCGCCATTTGCGCGAGCGACTGGCCGCGTTTTTCGGCGAGGGCATTGAGGGCGCGGATTTGCGCCAGTTTTTCCGGCGTGATGACGGATTCCTGCAAGGCCCCGTGGGCCTTGGCGGCACGGGAGTCGGCGGGGATGTCCTTGAGATAACGGTTGGTCAGCAGGCCTTGGGCGAGGGGACAGAAAGGGATGCAGCCCATGTCGTTTTCCTCCATGGCATCGACGACCTTTTCGGTCTCAATCCAGCGGCGGAACATGCTGTAGTTCGGCTGGTGAATGAGCACGCGGATGCCACGCTCGCGCAGGAGGCGGGCGGCTTCGCGGGTGTCGTCGGCATTATAGGAGGAGATGCCGGCATAGATGGCCTTGCCGGAACGAACCGCCTGTTCGAGCGCGCCCATGGTTTCCTCCAACGGGGTGTCGGGGTCGGGGCGGTGGCTGTAGAAAACGTCGACGTAATCCAGGCCCATGCGCCTGAGGCTGTGGTCGAGGCTGCTGAGGAGGTATTTGCGCGAGCCCCATTCGCCGTAGGGACCGGCCCACATGCGATAGCCGGCCTTGGTGGAGATGACCAATTCCTCGCGATGTTTGGAAAGGTCTTCCCGCAGGATGCGGCCGAAGTTGGTTTCCGCGCTGCCGGGCGGCGGACCGTAGTTGTTGGCCAGGTCGAAGTGGGTGATGCCGAGATCGAAGGCCCGCAGCACCATGGCGCGGCTGTTTTTGTAGACATCGACATCGCCGAAGTTGTGCCAGAGCCCGAGCGAGATGGCGGGCAGCAGCAAGCCGCTGCGGCCGCAACGCCGGTAGGGCATGGAATCGTAACGCTCAGGGGCGGCGAGCCAGTCGGCCGGCCATTCGGGATGTCGCATCCCGCTATTTCTTCAAGGTCTTGTCAAAAAAAGCCAGCACAGCCGCGCGGCGTTGTTCAAAATCCGGGACTCCCACTTTCTGGCCTTTGCCCGGAGTCGGATTCATCAGGCTGTGGCCGCCTTCCTTGACCGTGATCATCTCCACCGGGACATTGACCTTCTCCAGGGCCTCCCTGAGCTTCACCGATTGGTCATAGACCACCGAGAGATCATTGTCCCCGTGGATGATGAGGAAGGGCGGCAACCCCGCCTTCACATGCAGCAGCGGACTTCCCTCCTTCCAGAGATCGCCTTTTTCCTTGGTGCCACCGCCGAAGAGCTGGATGACCGGCTTCGATTCATAGGTGGCGGCATCCTCGCCGGGCGGGGTGCAGAAGGCTGCCGCGCTGCCGCGCGAAAAGTCCACCGGGCCGTTCACATCCACCACCGCCGCGACCTTGCTGCTCACGCCCGGGTAGCCGCCCTGGCCCTCCCATTTCGGATCGTCCATCGCGGCCATGGCGACAACGAGGTGCCCGCCCGCGCTGGCGCCCCAGAGGCCGATGCGGTCCGGATCGATGTTATATTTCGCGGCATTGGCGCGGAGCCAGCGCACGGCCAGCTTGCAATCCTCGATTTGCGCGGGCCACGGGGCCTCGCCGCTCAGGCGGTATTCCGCACTGGCGGTGAAATACCCGTGCTCGGCCAGGTACATGGCATCATTGACCTTGTGCGAACCCTTGGCCCAGCCGCCGCCGTGAATCCAGATCACCGCCGGCATCGGCGTTTTCGAGGGTTCCTTGGGGAAAGCCAGCTTGGCCATGAGCGGGCGGCCTCCGCCGGTCCCCATCTCCACATTGTCCACCACCTGGACACTGTCCGGGATGACGACTTTCGGCTTCGGAGTCGGGGTTTGCGCCGCGGCCGGCAGGAGCGAGACCAGAACGCAGAGGGAGAACAGGGCGGAGAACTTCACAGCCTGTCTTTTATCGTGGGAAAAGTCGTCCGGGCAAAGCCTGCGAGCTGGTTCCTTTTCTGGTAAATGCGTGCGCGCAGATTGGAGACACGATGCGATTTCTCTTTATGAAGGACGATCTCTCCAAGCTGCACGCTTTGCTCAACGATTTCTCCACGGCCATGCTGGTCACCCATCTGGGAACCTCCGGCCTGCATGCCCGCCCGATGGCCGTGGCGGATTTGGAGGAATCCTGTGTCATCTGGTTCATCACCTCAAAAGAGTCGGGCAAGGTCCACGAAATCCAGGACGACATGAATGTCTCGGTGGTCTGTCAGAAGGAACATTCCATATACCTGGCGGTCTATGGTTCCGCCACGCTGGAGCAGGACCGCGCCCATATCGACCGGGTGTGGAAGGAACCCTTCAAGGTCTGGTTCCCCAAGGGCAAGGACGATCCGGATATCGCCCTCATCCGGGTCGATCCGCACCATGCCGAATTTTGGGACAATAGCGGCTTCCACAAGATCCAGTATCTGCTCAAGGCCGCCGGGGCCTATCTCTCCGGTACACAGCCGAAGATTGAGGAAGGCGAGGAACACGGACGGGTGCAGCTTTGAGGGGTTGGACAGCTCGCAGTATTTGTGATTAGCATGCGCGCCTCAACCAAGGAGGTCGTATGGCGAATAACCAACACATCGCAGACGCTCCCTTTTTTCGAGCGCTCCAGTAAGCGCCGGAAGGGATTCCCATCAGAAACCCACGTGAAACGCGGCCATCGCGTTGTTCACGGCCACAAGGAACTGTCCGAGAAGCTGGGAAGGAATGACCCTTGCCCGTGCGGCTCGGAAGTCAGATTTCAAAAATTGTTGTCTGCGCTCCGGCCGCTACGACGGCTCGCTTAGGGATCACTACTTTTAGGGAGTGATCGAAAAGATTCCGGCAGGACTCTTGTTCCAAAGCACAAGGGTCTTGCCGCCCTTGCGGCCTTGCCAGTAGATCAATGCATGGACGCATTCTTTACCGAGCTGGGCCGCACCGTTTATGCCCGGTGGAAGAAGGAAAATTTTTCCCTGGAGAAGTTTCCCGGTCTTGCCGCCAGGGCCCTGCAGGAGTTCCCGCCGGCCCAACACGTCGATGCCACCGACCTCGTCAGCGATTTCCTGCTGAACGACGAGCAGCCGCTGCAAACCACCTCGGGCTTCGGCCAGCCCGAGATCATCGTTTTTGAGCATCCGCGTTTCTACATCCAGCTCCTCTTCTGGCTCGATGGCACGACGGACATCCACCAGCATTCGTTCTCCGGGGCCTTCCATGTGATGGCGGGATCGAGCATTCATTCCGAGTTTGTCTTTGCCCAGGCGAAGCCGGTCACCGCGCATTTCCAGGTCGGGCAACTGCGCCGCAAGAACACGCATCTGCTGGAAACCGGCGCGACCGTGCCGATTGTTTCCGGCCGGGATCATATTCATGCGTTGTTCCATCTCGACTCGCCGTCGATCAGCGTGGTCATCCGCACCCATAACGATCCGGGCACCGGGCCGCAGTTCACCTACCTGCCGCCGCATGTGGCCCTCGACCCGCTGCGGGATGATGCGTTGACCCTGCGCCGCAAGCAACTGCTCGATGTGTTGGAGCAGACGGGTGATCCCTCCTACGGCGATCTCGTGGAGGAGATGATGGCTGGACTCGATTTTGAGAGCGCGTTTTTCATCCTGCAAAACGGGGTGGGCCATCTGCGTAATACGGGCGAGTGGGCCAGGGTCTGGAAGGTTTTCGCCAAAAAGCACGGTGCACTGGCGAAATACGTGGAGCCGACGCTGGCCGAGATCATCCGCCGCGACAGCCTCGTCGCGATGCGAGGCCAGATTTCCGGCGTGGAGCACCGTTTCTTTCTCGCCCTGTTGCTGAATGTGCCGGACCGCGCGGGCATCCTCGCGCTGGTCGGGCGGCGGTTTTCCGGCCCGGCGGCCCGGACCCTCCTGCGCTGGGCGGAGGAACTGGCCGAGTGCACCGACACCACCGCCTGGATTCTCGATGCGGAGTTTCCGCCGGGATTCGATCTCGCGCCGGAGGAGCAACTCCCGCTGTTCCTCGATGCCTTGCAGAGTTTCCTCACCGGCAAGGGCTCGGTGAAGCTGGATCGGAAGGCCCTGCCGGCGGCGAAGGTGCGCCTGCTGCGCGAGGCTTTTCTGCGGTCGAGCCTGCGGGCGCTGGCGGGCTAGAGTTCACGCAAACTTCACGCGGTCTTCATCACGGCTTCACAATCGCGCGGCAACCTGCCGGGCGATGAAACGAAAACCGTTCACCGCTTCGGGCGACTGGGTTGCCTACTTTTACGAAAACGCGCAATCCGCCGCCGCCTTCACCCGGCCGCCCATGGCAACCAGCATGCCGGGCAAAATCCTCGCCATTATTGGCGGTTCGCTGCCCGCGTGGCAGTTGGGCGAGACCTCGGATGGCCGTCACCTCCGGGCCGCCGCCAGGCAGTACGCGCTGGAGCATGACGACATGGCCTTTCTCAGCGCGGTGGACCTGTTCATCCTGGAAGAACAGCGCCACGGTGCGGCCCTGGGCGAGTGGCTGGACCTCGCGGGCATCCCGCGCAAGAGTCGCGATCTGGGAGACACGCTCTTTCGCACCTGCCGCTACGCCATTCCCAACTACGCCGTCTGGGCCTCCGTCGTCGTGATGGTGGAGGCCATGGCCGAAATCTATTACGCGGCAGTGAAGCGTCTTTCGCCCTGTCCACGCCTGCAGGCGGAGTGTACACGCATCCTTTGCGACGAGGTCCGGCACATCGAGTTTCAATGCGAACACCTCGCTTCGGCCCGGCGCAGGTTGCCGCGGCCGGTGAGGTGGCTGCTCGGCATGGCGGAGTTTGCCTTCTACACCGTGGTCTGCACGGCGGTCTGGATCGCCCACGGCCGCCTCATGCGGGCTTCCGGTTTGTCCCGGCGGGCCTTCCTGGCGGCGGCCGGAGGCAAGTTCCGGCACATGCAGCGCCTGATGAATCCGGACCGATACGAGTTTCCGGAGCGCTATGTCCGGCCGATGGCCTGGCCGATGCGGGTGCGCGAGTGATTGAACTTGCCGTCGTGGCCGGAGAAGGGAAAACTCCGGCCACTTGCCATGAAAATCTCCCTCGGTTTTGTCTCTGGTGCCCTCCTTCTTTCCTCCCTCGCCGTCTCCGTCGCGCAGACTCCGGCACCCACGCCAAAGCCGCCGCGCACGCCGGAATCGGCGGTCACGCCCGGGCGGGAAAATCTCAAGCGCCATGCGGTGTTCATGGATCGGATCAAGAGCGGGCCGGTCGGTCTGCTTTTCCTGGGGGACTCCATCACCGATGGCTGGCCGAAGACGGGGGAGTACACCTGGCTGAAATTCACGCCCTATAATCCCGCCAACTTCGGCATCAGCGGGGAGACGACCGAGCAGGTGCTCTGGCGCATCACCAATGGCGAGTTGGAGGGCATCGACCCGAAGGCCGTCGTCATCATGATCGGCACGAATAACCTGGGACATTTCGCCGATGAGAAGCCCGAATGGGTGGCTGCCGGGATCAAGAAGATTATCGATACGGTGAAGGCAAAGCTGCCGAATACGAAGATTCTTCTGCTTGCCGTGTTTCCGCGTGCTGACAAATCCAGCGAGCTTCGCGCCCGGGTGGATGCGATCAACAAGATCATCTCAGGCTATGCTGACGGCAAGACGGTGACTTTCCTCGATATTAGTTCGAAGTTTCTCGACGCCAACGGCGAGATCCCGGCCGACGTGATGCCCGACAAATTGCATCCCAACGCCAAGGGCTATCAAATCTGGTATGACGCGATGATGCCGACGCTGGAGCCTTTGCTGAAGTAGTTCAACAGGGGCGCGAGGGAATGAAACTGCTTGGACTGCTCGCCACCTGCGTGGTGTTCGTCGGTTGCAGTTCCACCTACGAGGGCTACAAGTACAAACCCTATTCGCTAAAGGGCGAACGCTACGTGCCGTTGCCGCCCGATCTCGCGCCGGGTTATGTGGAGGAGGGCGTGGCTTCTCATTACATGGAGGGATTCCTCATCTTTCCCGGCAAGACCGCCATCGGGGAAAGTCTCTGGCCGTGGAGCAGCACCGGTGCGCATAAGACGCTGCCGCTGCCCTGCCGTGTGCGGGTGACGAACTTGAACAACAATCGCTCGACCGTCATTCGCATCAACGACCGCGGGCCTTTCATCGCGGGGCGCACGCTGGACGTGACCACGCCGGTGGCGAAGAAGCTGGGTTTTCACAATGCCGGACTCGCCCCCGTGCGGATCGAGGTGTTGAGCGTCGGCGATGGCCGCTACAAGATTACCCGGCCGTCGGCCCGGGTGGCCCGGGCTGAGGCTTGGTAAGGAGCGCCTTCGCGGCCTCCAGTTGTTCCGGGCGGCCAATGAGCAGGATTTGATCGCCGTCTTCCAGCTCCTCGTGGGGCGGGGGATTCACGATGCTGTTGCCCCCGCGTTCGATGCCGACGACGCTCGCGCCGGTTTCGCTGCGCAGGTTGAGTTCCACGATGCGTTTACCGATGGCGGGTGCGCCGGAGGGGATGTCGACGGTGATTAGCTCCGCATGCTTGAGCAGGGAGGGAATGCTTTTGGTCTGGGCGGGAGCGATGCCGTGGGGTTCATGGCCGGCCGGAGCAGGGTCCGGCTCCTGGGCAAAGGTGTCGCGCAGGGCAAATTGCGCTCCCGCATAGAGCTTCACCGAACCGCGATAGAGCAGGAAACCGGAGACCGCGACGATGACCAGCACGAGGATCAGCAGGTTGAACGAAGGCAGGATGGCGGAGCTGAGCACCAGCAACAAAAGGATGAGGCCACCCGTGCCGACGATGGTGATCGCACCGGAAATGATGGCTTGCAGGGTGGCCGCGCGCGAACCCGTGGCGGCGTAGTTAACACTCATTTCGGAAATCACCATGGCGCCGACCTCCATCTTTCGCCACACCGCGATAAGCAGCGGAAAACTCACCATCAGCGCCGTCAGCCAGACAAGGGCCTTCACGCCGTCGTCTCCGCCGGGAAAGGTCGGAAAGGAGGCGAGCACGTATCTGCGCAGGAACGCCGCGGAGATGAAGATGCCCGTGACCAGCAGGAGGTTGAGGCCGATCTGATATCCCAGCTTGACCAGGATCTTCCGTTCCAGGCCCGCCTTGCCCTGGTGGGTCAATTTTCCCACCCACTGGGTGTAGGCCTCCATGGCGCTGAGAAAGGAGCGAGGTGCGAACCGGTCGAAAAGCACGACCCCCTGGTCGGCGCTTTTGATCAGGTAGGGGGTGAGAAACGTGGTCAACGCAGACACCGCCACCGCGATGGGATAGATGAAGTCGCTCGTCACCTTGAGGCTGAGGCCCAGGGCGGCGATGATGAAGGAGAACTCGCCGATTTGCGCCAGGCCCATGCCCACCCGCAGCGAGGTGCGGGTGTCGTTGCCGGCGATGAATGAACCCAGGCCACAACTGAACACCTTGCCGAGGACGACCGCGATGGTGAGGATGAGGATCGGCCCCGCGTATTTGATGATCAACGACGGATCAATCAGCAGGCCGATGGAGACAAAGAAGACTGCGCTGAACATGTCGCGCACAGGGTGCATGATGGCCTCGATGCGGGCGATCTGCCGCGCTTCCGCGATGATCGCACCGATGATGAAGGCTCCCAGCGCCACACTGAAGCCGACTTTCACCGTGAGGAGCGACACGCCGAAGCAGAGGCCGATCACGGTGATGAGCAGGGTCTCGTCGCTGCGGAATTTTGCCACGTAATTCAGCAGGCGCGGCACGAGAATCAACCCGGCCACGAGCAGGATGCCGAGGTAGGAACTCAGGCTGAGGATGGTCATGGCGGCCTCGCCCGCCTCGATCTCGCCCGTCCTCGCGAAGCCCGAGAGGAGCGCGATCATCACGATGGCCAGGATGTCCTCGACGATGAGAATGCCGAAGATGAGGCTGGCAAAATGCTCCTTGGTTTTGCCCAGGCCTTCCAGCGCCTTGATGATGATGGTGGTGGAGGAGATGGAAAGGATGGCCCCGAGGAACACGCTGTCCATCATGTTCCAGCCGAAGGACCGCCCCAGCGCATAGCCCACGAGGATCATGATGACGATTTCCAGCGCGGCCGCGATGAAGGCCGTGGCCCCGACCTTGGTCAGCTTGCGCAGGCTGAATTCCAGCCCCAGCGAGAACATGAGGAAGATTACGCCGAGTTCCGCCAGCGTCTCGATCGTGCTCTCGTCCACGATGAATTGCCCCGGCGTATGCGGGCCGATGATCACGCCGGCCAGGATGTAACCGAGCACCACGGGTTGCTTGAACTGGCGGAACAATATCGTCGCCACCGCCGCCACGCACATGACGACCGCTAGGTCTTGGAGAAAAGAGAGGTGGTGCATGGCCCGCTCTTTTTGCGCGGGCCGGGGAAAAATGTCCACCCCAAGGGACAAAAAAATCCCTAATGTCCCTGGCTGAGAAACCGGATGATCCGCTTATGGATGCCGTCGGAATAAATCGGCCAGGCGTGAGCCGGCACATCGGACCGCAGGTGGTGGCTGGCTTTGTCCCATCGGGCGGACCAGCCGGGCACGACCACCAGATCTCCCGGTGACCAGGAAGCCAGCGTGGGCCGCTCCCAGGCGCTGCCATTGAGCCGCCGCATGAACGCGCTGTCGGGCCGCATTTCCCGGCAGGCGGGCAGGGGGAGAAATTGCGCTGTCAGTGTGCCCCCGTGGGGAACATGCAGGAGCACGGTTTTGTCCAGGGGCAGCTCCGGGGCCTGTCGCATGGCTTCGCGGATGACGATGCCGCCCATGCTGTAGCCGATGAGGTGAAAATTCGGGCCCAATCGTGTCAGTTCCTCCGCCAGTTGGGCTCCCAGTTTTTCCAGCGAAACGGCGCCGGTATTGTTATAGCGCCAGATCCGGCATGCGCCGACCTCGTGCTCGACCTTGCGGCGCAGGCCTTCCCACCGCGTGTGCCAGCCCCATATGCCGTCAAGAATCAGCGTCGTCACCTTACCTAACAGTCGCCAGTTTTTTGCTTTCTTCCAACGGAAAATGCTCCTTCTTCCCCGGGTTCTTTCGGCCGAGGTGGTTCTGCAGCTTCTCCATGTAGAGATAGATGATGGGCGTAATATAAAGGGTGACCACCTGGGAAAGCACGAGTCCGCCCACCACCGAGAGACCCAGCGGCTGGCGCACGTCACCGCCCGCGCCGAGGCCCAGGGCGATCGGCAGGGTGCCCATCATGGCGGCCATGATGGTCATCATGATCGGGCGGAAACGCACGATACACGCTTCAAAGATGGC
>CAYUMP010000026.1:0-55454 GCA_964445975.1 uncultured Chthoniobacterales bacterium
GAAGGCCCCGGCCACGTGCCCATGCACATGATCGAGGAAAACATGGCCAAGCAGCTCGAGTGGTGCCATGAGGCGCCGTTCTACACGCTCGGACCACTGACGACGGATATCGCGCCCGGTTACGACCACATCACCAGCGGCATCGGTGCCGCCATGATCGGCTGGTACGGCTGCGCCATGCTTTGTTACGTCACGCCCAAGGAGCACCTCGGCCTGCCCAACAAAAAGGATGTGAAGGACGGTGTCATCACCTACAAGCTCGCCGCCCACGCCGCTGACCTCGCCAAGGGCCACCCCGGCGCGCAGTATCGCGACAACGCCCTCTCCAAGGCCCGCTTCGAGTTCCGTTGGGAAGACCAGTTCAACCTCGGCCTCGACCCCCTGACCGCCCGTGAATTTCACGACGAAACCCTCCCGCAGGAAGGCGCCAAGAGCGCGCACTTCTGCTCCATGTGCGGCCCTCACTTCTGCTCCATGAAGATCACCGAGGACGTCCGCAAATACGCCGCCGAACAGGGCCTGAGCGAGGAAGCCGCCCTCAAAAAGGGCATGGAGGAAAAATCCGCCGAGTTCGTGGAAAAAGGCTCCGAGGTTTACGCGAAGGCGTAAACCCTACTAGCCGGCCGGCGGAAGCTCCCGGGGCGGCGACTTTTTCATTTCCTCTTCGCAGCGGTGGCGCGAGATGAAGGCGGCGATGGCCACCAGCAGAATCATCGTGGCAAAGGCGACCGGCAGCCAGAGGAGCGATTCTCCGAAAATGGCGTTCTCGCTTTTGCCGGGTGCGTCCTCTCGCAGATGCCTGGTCAGCCCGGCAAAAAGCACCCCCGCCGTGCCATAGGCGAGATTGAGCGCCACGCCTCGGAAACTCAGGACGGTGGCTCGTCGCGCCGGAGCTGTCCAGGAGTTCAGATAGTGGGAGACAAAGAAAACAGCGAGATGCATGCCCAGGCCCAGCGGAATGATGATCCAGACTCCCAGCAGCGGCCAGGCGAAGACGGCTCCGGCCAAGCCGATAAAAATCAGACCCGCGACGGCGGCGAAATTAACCGGGGCCGATTTGCGGTCCACCATCCAATGGGCGAGCGGAGCGGCGACAAATCCCAGCAGACCGAGCATGGCGCCGATGATGCCGAAGAGAAATTCGGGAATCGTGATCAACCGGAGATAATTGGCTTCGAAGGTGGAAAAAAGGCGCGCCACGCTGTCGCAGGCCAGCGCTACGAAAAGGATCAGCAGGATACGCCGATCAGTAATAACCGAGCGACCCCCCTCCCGGATATTGTGCCAGGCCAGGCCCAGAGCCTCTCTGAGGCTGGTGCCTTTTCTTCGGTCGAAACCGGGTGGTTCCCGCAGCGCCAGCGCCACCGCGAGGCAGGCTACTGAAGGCACCAGCGTGAAATAAACCGGCCACCGCACCAACTCGCCCGCCGTCGGTTGCCAGTCACCGCCGAAAAGCACCGCTGCCCGATGCACAAACGCCGGATCGTAAATCAGCGATCCCAGGATCATCACCACGAAGAACCCGCCGGATTGCCAGCGCATCAGGCTGGCCAGCACCGCGGGCCAGGTTTTGTCCCTCCCCTTGCTTGGCAGCGAATCGTAAGCCAGCGCCTCATCCGCCCCGCTGGCGCTCGCCTCGGCTATGCCGCTGCATATGCGGTTGAGCAGAAGCATGGCAAAAAGCAGCTCCGGCTGGCCGGAGGGCGCGAAGGCAAAAAGCAGCATCTCCACCACCATGAGCCCGGCCGCGATCACCACCATGCTCCGCCGCCCGATCACGTCGGCCAGTGCGCCGGAAGGAACTTCAAACGTCAGGATGGCCACCGCCCAGGCGACATTCAGCAACGAATACTGTTCCAGCGAAAGCCCCAGATCGAGAAAGAGAATACCGATGACGGGGTAGTAGAATCGCGCGCTGAAAAGCACCCGAAAGGCTATGAAGAGCGGAATGTTGCGAACCGTGGCCAAGCGCGACCATGCATGCCGGAATCACCGCGCGAATCAAGATTGATTCCACCCCAAGCCGGGGCGATTCTTTTCCCATGCAGCTGCACGGCATCCACCACCTCACGGCTATCACCGGCGACGTTCGCCGCAACCACGCCTTCTACACCGAGATCCTCGGCCTGCGGTTGGTGAAGAAAACCGTCAACCAGGACGACGTTTCCGCCTACCACCTCTTCTATGCCGATGGCCTCGCCTCTCCCGGCACCGACATCACCTTCTTCGACTGGCCTCTGCCGCCGGAACAACGCGGAACCCATAGCATCGTCCGCACCGCCTTCCGCGTCGGCAGCGAAGCCTCCCTCCAGTGGTGGGAAAAACGATTGCAGGAAAAAGACATCCGCAACAACGGCATCGTCCAGCGTGACGGTCGCGCCACCTTGGATTCCGAAGACGGCGAAGGCCAGCGGCTCAGCCTCGTGGTCGATGAAAAGCCCGCCCCCGCCCACCCGTGGAGCGGCAGCCCCGTCCCTCCCGAGCACCAGATTCTCGGCCTCGGTCCGATCACCATGAGCGTGCCCGACCTCGCCAAGACGGATCGCGTCCTGCAGCAGGTCCTCTCTTTCCGCCCCGTGCGCCAATACGACGGCGTGCACGTCTACGAAATGGGCGCAGGCGGTGCCGCCGCCGAATTGCACGTGGCCGTCGAGCCCGAGCTGGACTTCGCCCGCCAGGGTTCCGGCGCCGTCCATCACGTCGCCTTTCGCACCACCCAGGCGGACTACGAGGCCTGGGTCCAGCGCCTCGACAAGATGGGCATGCCCTCCAGCGGTCCGGTCAATCGCTACTATTTCCAAAGCCTCTACTTCCGCGAACCCAACGGCATCCTCTTCGAAATCGCCACCGACGAACCCGGCTTCACCGCTGATGAACCCCTGGAATCCCTCGGCCAATCCCTCTCCCTGCCCCCGTTTCTGGAGCCCCGCCGTGCCGATATCGAGGCGCGTCTAAAACCCCTCGCCTAGGATTCCTTTTTTAAATGTGTCGCGCCCGGTCGCCGATCTGGCGCTATCACGTCTGATGAGTTTGCCGTCATCGCCGGCCGTCGTCGACCATCGGGAAAATGGGACCGCTCTCCAACAACCTTGGAGCTTCGTCCCGACGATGGCCCTGTTCCAGTCGCTCACTTATTGCGTCATCACCATTCTCCCCGGACTGTTTCTCAAAAGCCTCGGAGCAAGCAATGAAATGGTCGGCCTGGCCTCGCTTTTCGGGCTGCCCATTGCGTTCCGGTTTTTGACGGGGATTGCCGTCGATCGCCGCGGCAGCATGCGAAGGTGGTCGCTTTGCGCTCAGATTTTTTCCACCGCGACAGCCGTGGCGGGGGGGATCTCGGTGCTGAATGAAAAACCCCTGTGGTTGACGCTCGGCCTTTTCGCCCTGGCGGGAATCATTGCCGCCTTTCAGGACGTCTCGACCGACGGGTTCTTTCTTTTCGCGGTCCGCTCCGATCAAAAGGCCTTCTATGGCAACCTCAAGCTGCAGATCTATCGGGTCGGCATCGTGATCGTGCAGGGACTCTACGTCATGCTGGCGGGTAAATACATCGCAGAGCATCATTCTCCGAGTGCGGCTTGGGGCCGGGTCTTTCTGCTGCATGCGGCCGTCCTGTTGCTTTTGCTGCTATGGAATGTGGTCAGCTTTCCCAGGCACGTGAAGGGCGATGAGGATCGTTCCAAAGAGACGACGACTTTCCGGTGGTTTGGCCGTTTGATTTTCGATTTCGTCAAAACGCCGGGAATGGGCTGGACGCTGGCTTTCATCGTTCTCTTTCGGGTGGCGGAAAGTGTGCTTACGACCATGAAAGTGCCCTTTCTTCTGGACCCTGTCACTAAGGGCGGCCTGGGGTTGGATTTGAAAGATATCGGTTTCCTCAATGGCATTGTGGTGTTTGGCATTTCGCTCCTGGGGGGCGTGGCGGGTGGTCTTTGGGTGCAGCGAAAAGGCCTCAAGCATACCCTTGTGCCCGCCGTATTTCTCCTAAGTCTCCCCAACGCCCTCTTCTCCTATCTCTCGCTGCACCCGCCCGAGGTGACGGGTCTCCTGCTCGGCATGCACATTCCTCCCACTGTGCTCCTCTTCCTGGTGGTCGAGGCGCTGGCGAACTCCGTGGCTTTGGCGCCGGAAATCTATCTGCTGATCCTCTGCGCGCAGGGGCCGCATCGTGCCACTCTCTTTGCTTTTGTGTCGGGTGTCATGACTCTCGGTTGGGTGCTGCCGGGTACCTTCAGCGGATATCTGCAACATGCCATGGGATACCCAGCCCTCTTTTTCGCGCTCACCTTGGCAGGCTTGCCCGTGGCGCTGCTGGCTCGTCGGCTGCCGCTGGATGCACTGGAACGGCAGGACCGCGCCGCCGGTTGAGCCGCACCGGGGAGGACCTGGACAACGGCATTACGACCGGGGCGTCTGCCCGGCCACGACTGCGACCAGCGCCGTCCAGCTTTGGGGAATGGCTCCGAGACCCTCACCGGTGTCGGGGTGCCAGTATTCGGCCAGGCCCGATTTCGTCGCGCCCGCGATCAGCCGCTCGCCCAAGCCGGCGACCGTGACGTCGTCGCCAAACCGGCGGGCCGCCACCCAGAGCAGGTACGTGAGCTGAGGCCAGGCCGGCCCGCGCCAGTAGGCGGTGGGATCGAAGGTCGGTTCGTCTCGATGGTTCGCGGCCGGCCCGAACTGTCCGCCGAAAGCCTGGTCATCGAGCACATCGGCAAATGCCGCGGCCGTTGCTGCTCCGTCGTCGACCACGAGGACCGGCAGGAGTGCATCGAGGGTGCGCACCGCCGCAGTGGACTCGGGTCCGACGACGACGTGATCGATCCAGGTTCGGCGCTCGCCATCCCACCGGGCGGCCAACTGCGCGGTCAGCGCGTCGGCGGCGACACGTAGGTCCGCATCGTTAGCCACCTCGGCCAGCTCTCGCGCGTTGAAGGCGACCAACGCGCAGAAGCCCACCGATGCTACTTCGAACCGCGCGTTGGCTCCGTCGGCCAGCGCCCCCACCAGCTCTCCCTTGACCGCCTTCCACCGGTCGACGCTCCACGGCTGTGGGCACCAAGCATCCCACCGCGCGCTGTCGTCGCAGCCCGATTCCCATGGGTGCACGATCACCGGGCCGACACCGTCGCGCATCCGCACCGTGAGCAGGTACCACAGACCCAGGCGCGCCTGCTCGACCAGCGCGTCGGGGACGGCGACACCAAGCCGGTGAAGCTCGGCGAGAGCATGGCCGTACATCGGTGGCTGGGTAATGGTGCTGGTATGGGGGCGACCCCAGAAATCGGCGTGGGTGTCGCTGTCGTCCCAGTACGTGATGTGGGGAACAAATCCATTCGGCTCCTGATGCGCCAGCGCGTTGCGCACCTCGATCACGCCGCGGTCGCCGTCGCCGAGATGGGCCCAGCACACCGCGTGGAAGCACGAGTCCCACAGCCACAGCCGCGGGTAGGTCGTCTCGTGTGGGACGCAGAAGCCCGGTTCACGCCAGTTGGCTTCGAGCACCGCTCGGGCTTGGGACGCGAGGTCGACCGGTCGAAAATACCGCGCCTCATCGGAAAAAGTTAAGAAAGTCGGTGGCATCGGCAAACGACTTTCATCTTATGAACCGCTGCGTTACAAAATGAAGAACGCATTTCACTTCCTCGGCAGATATCCTTGGGCCGTGGCATTGGTTGTTCTGGGCTTCATGCGGTCTGGCTTGCTTTCGGCGGGGCGCGGAGCAGAATCCGCCCCGCATGTATCGTCTACTCTTGTTGGGGATTTTCTTGGCGGCATCTCTCGGCACCGGGTCTGCCCAAGACCCCCAGAAAATTCGGGTCGTCACTCGCAATCTCGAACCCTTTTCGTTTGAGCAGAATGGCCAGCGCGCGGGATTCGCCATGGAGCTGTGGAGCGCCGTCGCCCGCGACCTGAAGCTGGAATACGAAGTCACCACAGTGAACAGTGCCAAGGAGATGGTCGCGGCCCTGGAGAACAAGACGGCCGATGTGGCCGTGGGCGCATTAAGCATCACGGCGGAACGCGAGAAGGTTATGGATTTTTCCCAGCCGTTCTATGGATCGGGCCTCGATATTCTCGTTTCGCAAAAGGCGGGCGGATTCACCGACGTCATCCTCACGGTCTTCCGTAATCTTTTCACCTGGCAACTGGTCGTAGGCGTCGTCGCGGCCATCGTCATCATGTTCATTATTTCACATCTCGTCTGGATGTATGAGCACCCCATCAATGAGGAGATGTGGCCCCGTTCCTATCTTGCGGGCATGGGCGAGTCCTTCTGGTGGACCTTGAGTATCTTTCTGGTTGGCGGCGCCGACAACAAAGGCCCGGTGGGCATGGGCGGACGCATCGTGGCGACCCTCTGGATGCTCGCCAGCGTCATTGCGGTTTCTTTGTTGACCGCCTCATTGAGCGCCGTGCTCACCGTTAACTCGCTGACCTCCGATATCAGCGGACCCAATGACCTGCCCGGCAAAAAGGTGGCCACCATCGGCGGCAGCACTACCGAAACCTGGCTGAACAAAAAATACAGCGGGAGCGGGCACAAGATCGACGTCAAAACCTATCCCGACATCCCCGCCTGTATTGATGCTCTGAAAAAAGGCGACGTGAAAGCCGTGGTCTTCGACGCCCCGATCCTCAAATATTATCTGACCAAACCCGGCCTGGCGAACTTCGCTCTCGTCGGCAATCCCTTCGATCTCAATAACTATGGATTCGGCCTGCAACAGTCCAGCCCGCTGCGGGAACCGATCAATCAGGCCCTGCTCAACCTGACCGAAAGCGGCGTCACCAGAAAACTGGAAGAGCCTTGGTTCGGTGCCGCTAAATAACCCATGAATCTCATTCCAGGCCTTCGAAATGTCATTCTCCTGTTTTCTGGAGAGACCAAGGTATGAGCCGGGAGAAAGAAATCGAGGCGATCCGCGAACTCCAGCGCGATCTCCGAGGGAAACTGGATACACTCGATCGCCGGATTGGCGAGTTGGAAAAAGAGGAGACAGTCGCTCCGCCATCAGCCCCCTCTCCCGCCCCTGAGCCCAAACCATCCGTCGCCGAGATCCCGGTACCTCCGGTGGTTGTCCCGGAGCCCGTGAAGCAGCCCGAACCGGTCTCGCCTAAGAGTCTCCCTCCGCAAAGCCTCACGCCTCCTCCCCTCCCGAAATTTGACGAGACGCCGCCCACCGCCGCGCCTCCTCGGGCCGAGGCCCCACCCAAGGAGTCTTTTGAATTGCACTTTGGCCGCGTCTGGCTGGTGCGCATCGGTATCGTCATCCTGCTGACCGGCCTGGTCTTTCTCGGGAACTTCGCCTGGAAGGAATTTGTGGCCAATGTCGGCCCGATTGGAAAACTCGCCCTGATTTATCTCTCCGGCTTTGGCCTCGCTGGCGCGGGCTGGCTGGTCAAAAGGAAACGGGCCGAGTTGGCCACCTACGGCAAGGTGCTTATCGCCGGAGGCATCGCCACCATCTACTACGCGACGTATGCGGCGCATTTCGTGGAGCCCTTGCGCGTGATCACCAGTCCCGTCGTCGGCGGAGCCCTGCTGCTCACGTTGGCCGGTGGGATCATCTGGTTGGCGGATCGTATGCGCTCGCAGGCCGTGGCCGCGGCGACCACCGTCCTTGGCTTCTACACTGCAGCCATCAACCCCATCGCCGGATTCTCACTATTCAGCAACCTCGTGCTGTGCCTGATCGCCATCACCCTCCTGGTGCGGCGGCGCTGGACTTCCGTCTCCTTCCTGGCGCTGGTCGGCTGTTATCTCGCCTTTGGCTTCTGGCGCGTGCACACGACCGGGACGCTTTGGGTCTATCCCATCACCGACCCCTCGCTTTTCTGGACGGCCCTCCTCTTTCCCGCGTGCTACTGGCTGGTCTTTACCGTGGCGGTTTTCCTCGGCCAAAAAACCACTTTTATGGCCGGCGGCCGGGCGGCCTTCCTGACCATCAACAACGGGGCTTTTTTCGGCCTCGCCGCCCAGACCATCGCCGGAACCTATAACGACCAGCTTTGGATTTTCGCCCTGGCCTTCGGCGCGATTCTCCTGATCCTGGCCTGGCTCGCGGCCAAAAGGGAACCGGACGCGGCCTCCTTTGATGGAGCTTATCTCACGCAGGGACTGATCCTCATTTTTGTCGGGCTGGTCTTTAAGTTTAGCGGCTACCAACTGGCTTTGCTCCTCGCCCTTCAAAGCGGGACCCTGATGAAGCTGAGCAGCCTGCGCCATGGAAAGATCTTCCAACTATTCTCCGGCCTCAGTGCCGCCGTGGCCACGGGCTACGCCATGGACGGCTTCAACCACGACCGCTCGCATGCCGGCCTGGCCGCGACCAGCGTCGCCCTCGTCCTCCTTGGCGTGGCCTGGCTGTGCAAAAAGCAGCGCGGTTGGCTGAATCCGCTGTCGTTTAAAAAACGCGCCGCCGCCTTTGTTGCCCTCGCCACAGTTCTGGTCCTGCAAACCATTTCCGAAACAGTCAATGACTCCTCCAGCCTCTATGTGCTTCTGGCTGCGGCGCTCGTGGGCACCGCCTCGATTTATCTGCTGAGATTGCCCGAGGTGGTCTATGGCGCGCAGATTATTGCCGGCGCCGGCCTCGTCGTTTGGTTCGGCCGGGGCGACTTCACGTCCCTGCCGCCCGCGCTTGCCACCCTCACGACGGTCTTGGTCCTCATGCACTGGTGGCAGCGCGAAAAGGTCTATGTGATCGCCCGATGGTGGCGCACGCTTTGGGAAAGCGGTTTTGCGTTGGCCGTTGTGGCTGTCCTCGGGGTCTGGGTCTTCACTCGTTATGAAACCCGTGAACTCTATCTGACCCCCGCCCTCTCCGTCTCCGCCTTCCTCGTGCTGGCTTATGCCTTTGCCACCCGGGCCTGGCCGTTGGCGATCTGCGGTCAGATTTTTTCCGTGGTTTTCGTCGTGGAGATAGTGAGCGCGTTGGGAGATCACGCGCCCTGGCCCGTCACCATGGGGGCCCTGGCCGGCTTTCTGGCGCAATCCGGCGTCATCCGCCTGCTCGGACATCGAACCCCACACCCCCTTGTCGCCGACTGGTATGCCACCACGATCCATGCCGCGACCGTCTTCCTCGCCATCGGCGCAGTCTATGTTTACGTACCGGCCGAATGGAGGTTTGTCGTGCTCACTGGCGCGGCTTTCATTCTCTATGGCCTCGGCCTTACTACCCACAGTCGCGAGTCGCTCGCCTATGCGGCTCTGGCCACCGTTGTGGGAGGATGTTCCTTTGCCCTGGCGAATTTCGGCGGTGATCCGCCCTTCGCACCCAATTTTGCCGGATTGTCTCTCGTCTTGTTCGCTCAGCAATTCGGCCGCAAACGCCTGCCTAAACTGGTGCCTGTCGCCTCCGCGATCCAGTCCGTCATGATCGTCGCCGGCGTCTTCGGTGTATGGCTGTTGATGCACCGACTGGTCGCGCAGGTAAACAGTGGTTTCCTCATCACCATCTCGTGGTCGCTCCTAGCTTTCATCGTGCTCGCCGCCGGTTTCCTGCTGCGGGAACGCGCCTATCGTTTGTTGGGCCTGGCCTTGCTGGTCATCTCTGTCGCTCGCGTCTTCTCCGTGGACGTCTGGCAGCTCGATACCCTTTACCGCATTCTCAGCTTCCTCGTGCTCGGAGTGGTACTGCTCGCCCTCGGTTTCCTCTACAACCGTTTCGCCGACCTCGTGCGGAAATGGATTTAGGTTCCCCGCTGGCTGACCCGTTTGGAAAGCAAGTGATGCAACCGGATCAGATCGTCCTCGGTGATATCCACAAACGAGTCAAAGCTCTCGAGAGCTGACACCACCTCTTCGTGCGTGACCTCCTCGTCTCCGTATTCGGATTGGCGGGAACGATTAAGAAACGCGGGATAACGCCGCCAGGGGTAGAAATAATTGAACAGCGCAGCCATAGCCACCAGTACCGCCGCATTCAGCAACACCGGCAGCCAGACAAAGCTGTAACCCAGTTCATGAACGCCCACCCCTCCGATCACCGCGGTCAAAGCGGTCGCTCCGCCGGGCGGATGGATGCATTTCCATTGATGCATGGCTGCAATGGACAGGCCCACCGCGCAGCCCGCCGCCAGGGCCACATCGGGAATATTGCGGGCGCAAAAAACCCCGATCAGCGCTGAAAATCCATGCCCGGCCAGCACCGGCCATGGCTGGGAAAGCTGTCCATGCGGCACGGCAAAAAGAAGTACGGAGCTTGCCCCCATCGAGGCTACGAGCATGGCCGCCCCGGAAAGCCCCAGCGCCGTCCGGCTGATCCAAAACACCAGTAACATCCCCAAAAGGCCGCCGACAGCCGAGATCGTCTTCTCTCTCCAGCTGACCGGGTCGAGTTCAATACCCAGCCATCCCTTGAGCCAGCGCGCCCACTCCAAAAGCAACAAACCAAATTTCATGTCAGGGTGCGATTCATCCCATCTTGACACGTGGAAAGTCAAATATATCGTTATACGATACATATTGTCATGTTCATCCTTCTTCTCAAATTCGCTCTCGCCGTCGGCTCAGGTTTTGTCATCACCGCCCTTCTCTAAAACTCCGTGACCAGGAAGGACTACGAAACCCTGGCCGCATTTCGTTATGAACTGCGGAAGTTTTTCAATTTCAGCGAGAAAGCCGCGGAAGACCATGGACTCGCCGTGCAACAGTATCTCGCCCTCCTTTCCATCGAGGGTTTCCCCGGCCGCAACCACACCACCATCGGAGAACTGGCGGAGCGCCTGCAGGTCGCCCATCACAGTGCCGTAGGCTTGGTCGACCGGCTGGAAAAAAAAGCACTGGTCAAGCGTACTCCAGCCGAAGACGACCGCCGCAAGGTCTCGGTGAGGTTGACCAAACGCGGCCTGGCTAAACTGGAGAAACTTGCCGCCGTCCATCATGAGGAACTCCAGACCGTCGGCCCCCTGTTGGTGGGCTTCCTCAAGCGGGTGACTGCCGGATCTCGCGCTCGATGATCGCATCCTATTCTTCCCGGCGCGTTATTTGGATCGCCGTTCTGTCGCTGGCGCTTGGCGTCATCATGACAGGGGTCGCGCAGCTTCTTCTCTGGCTCATCGAGTACATCACCGCCGTCGCTTTCTTCGGTGACCTGCACGGTGCGGCCGCCTCCCCGGTCGGCAATCACCTGGGCCTGGCCATTATCGGTGTGCCCGTGCTCGGCGGTTTGATCGTCGGATTGATGGCGCGTTTCGGTTCCCCGGCCATTCGCGGTCATGGCATTCCCGAGGCCATGGAGCAGATCCTGGTCAATTCCAGCCGCATCCCTGCTCGGATAACCTGGCTCAAACCATTATCAGCCGCCATTTCCATCGGCACTGGAGGTCCCTTTGGCGCGGAAGGCCCCATCATTGCCACCGGCGGAGCCGGGGGCTCCCTCCTCGGACAAATCCTGCCAACCTCCGCCAGCGAAAGGAAAACCCTCCTGGCCGCAGGTGCCGCCGCTGGTATGGCGGCGACTTTTGGCAGCCCCCTGGCCGCCTTGCTCCTTGCGGTGGAACTCCTGCTTTTCGAGTTCAAACCCCGTTCGCTCATCCCGGTCGGCCTGGCCGTCACCGTCGCCGCCGCCCTCCGTACCGTATGGCTGGGCGCCGCTCCCGTTTTTCCCATGCCAGCCCTGCAAGCGCCCACCATCCCGGCCTTTGTCAGTTGTCTCGGCCTGGCCGCCATTCTCGGCGGCGCAGCCTTCGCCATCAGCCGGGCCGTCTATCTGGTTGAGGACGCCTTTGAAAAGCTGCCTGTTCATTGGATGTGGTGGCCCGCCTTGGGTGGAGTGGTCGTCGGAATTGTGGGCTATTTCGAGCCGTGTACCCTCGGCGTGGGCTATGGCAACATTACCGCCAATCTTGCCGGCAACGCCCCGATCATCGCCGTCCTCGCCCTCTGCGTCCTGAAGTTTCTCTCCTGGAGCGTGGCCCTGGGCAGCGGAACCTCTGGAGGAACCCTCGCTCCCCTCATGACCATCGGCAGCGCCTTGGGCCTTGCGTTGGGCGTGCTCGGACAGCAGTTCATCCCGAGTCTCGACCCCCATCTGGTCGCCCTTCTCGGCATGGCCTGTGTTTTCGGCGGCGCCTCCCAGACCCTGCTCGCCGCCCCTATTTTCGCCTACGAAACCACCGGGCAAAGCGCCGCCATTGTCCCCTTGGTGGCCGGATGCGCGATTGCCGTTTGGGTGACACGAGCATTGGGCCGCACCTCCATTATGACGGAAAAAATCGAACGCCGGGGCGTCAGCGTGCCCGCCCAGTTTGGGCCCGATCTTTTCGCCCACGTTCCGGTGGCGGACGTCATGGATGCAACCCCGGTTACCCTGCCCGCCAGTCTGCCTCTGACCACACTCGCGGAGCGCATCGGATCACACGACCCCTCCCTCTCCCACCACCAGGCCTATCCCGTGGTGGAAAGCGATGGCCGTCTCGCCGGGATCATCACGCGTGGCGACGTCATCCGCACCATTGAAACAGCCCCGCCCGACGCCACCGTGCTGGATGGAACGACCACGGATTTCATCTCGATTCAGCCCCACGAAACGCTGCACGAGGCCATCGGCAAACTGCTGACCTACGATGTCGGCCGGCTGCTGGTGATCTCCCCCGAACAACCGCACCGCCTCGTCGGCTATCTCAGCCGCAGCGCCATCCTCTCCGCTCGCCAAAAGGTGGCGCGAGAGGACACCATCGACCGCGGCTGGATCTATTAGGTTAATTCCACAGCCGTCACCAGGGAATCACCGCCCGGTCCTTCACAAATTTCCCCCGTAAGGAATTGGGCGCATCCAGCGCCAGCCTCCCCGCCGTGTCCGCGCCTTCCTCCGGCGAACGCGAAGCCTCAGCCCCGCCCATCTCGGTACGGCACCAGCCGGGACACATGGAATTCACCGTGAATTGCGGCAATGCCGCCGTGAGTTGCTGGGTCAGCATATTCAGCGCGGTTTTGCTGATGCTGTAAGCGGGCGCCCAGGGTTGAGGGTCTCCATCGAGCTGTCCCGCGCCACTTGAGATATTGACGATGCGCGGATCAGCTGAAACCTGCAGCAGTGGAACAAATGCCTGCGTGACCCGAAACGTCCCCACGAGATTGGTATCCAGGGTTTCACGCAGAGTCTCCGGCTTGAGCTGGAGAAGATTCTCGTAGTGATCAAGGAGGATGGCCGAATTATTGACCAATACATCAAGCCGCCCGAACCACTCTTGCACCGAAGCCACCGCATGAGAAACGCTGGCCGCATCGGTAATATCGAGCGCCACACTTTCGCAGCCAGTCTCCTCCGCTGCGGCCCGCGCTCGCACTGCGTCTCTGCTGGCAATAATCACCTGCGCACCGCGCGAAACAAATAACCCCGCCGCGGCCAGACCAATCCCGCGAGCGGCTCCGGTGATAAGAACGATCTTTTCCATATCGCTATCTTCTGACTCTCCGAGACCGCGTCAACCGTCAACTCACCGCGCCGGATTCCCCCCTGCGGGCTTGGGCGTCGCCTGCTCGCCACGTGCCCGACTCTTTTCCTCCTTCGGCTCTTTCTTCTTTTCCCGATCATCCCCCGCCTGCACCTTCCCTCCGGCCGCATCATCCAGAGTCACCGTGTTTTCAAAGTCCCCTTCAAAGACGCGGATGAACTCGTTCTTAAAGATGTTCCCCAGCGTCGGCAGGATGCCCACCTTGGGATCGTTCATCGTTCCATTGATGGGGATTTTGGTGGCAAACCGATTGTTCGGTTGATTCCGCAGGAGCCGCGTCACCCCGCCCACGACGCTCTCCCACACGAGTTGAAACGGATTCTTGGAATCGTTCTTCAGACTGACCACCGACATATCGTCCAGGATCGGTTTGACATAGCCACTGAGCTTGCCGTTCTTGGCCGCAAGCTCGATCACGACCTCCATCGTCCCTTTTTCAAAATCGAATGCGGCATAGGCCTCGGAGAAATCATTTAGCCTGGTCAGGGAAACGGGCTCCACCTTGAGATCCAAATTGAAAGTCGGCTTGTCCGGTTCCGGATCGAGATCGACATGCAGATTGATCGGGCTTTCCTTGAACACCCGCCCATCCATATCGATCTTCGCCACCAGCGTTTTGGACAGGCGTTTGCTGTTGGTCAGATTGGTGGCAAGAGCCTCGATGCGATCAATCACCAGGTCCACTTTGGGCCGGCTATGAAAGTCGCGATAATGGACACTGCCGTTGTTGACTTCAAAGCGATTGATATCGAGCGGAAACAATTTCTTGATCATATCCAGCCACGGCTTGTCCACGCCCACCTGCGAGGTTTCCTCAGTCGGACCGCTCACAAAATTGATCACCGGATCGAAGATCTCCATCTCCGCCACCAGCGCCCCTTCGAAAAGCGCCGCCCATTGCACCGAGAACTCCACATTGGACGCTGAGAAAAACGGCACCGGCACGTCACCATCAGTCTTGATGATGTCCACATCATGAATCTGATAAGCCCCCCGCCACAGCTTGATATCCACATCGCCGATGCTCCCGGCATACTCCGGCATCTCGTCGAGAGTCTTGTTGACATACCACTTCACGATCCAGGGCAAAGCCACGCGCAAGCCGATCAACAACGCCACGAGCACAATCGACACCTGCAATTGCCAGCGGGCCAACCGCCGGAATATCCCCCTTCGGGCAGCCCGTGGTGCTCGGGCGGTTTTTACGCTCATGACCTGTAATCGCATGGCACCCGGCCCACGGCGGTTTTTTCTCCTAAAATTCCTCACGACATCCGCCGCCCGTGCTATAGAAAAGGATGTTTCCGCTGCCGCGCCTGCCTTAACCCGACTGTTCCGTGTTTCTTTTTTCCCGCGCTCATCTCTCCGAGCGGTCGCTCCTGATCCTGCTGGCGACCGTGCAGTTTACCCACATCATGGACTTCATGATCATGATGCCGCTGGGCCCGCAGTTGATGCGCGAACTGGCCATGACCCCGCAGGCCTTTTCCGTCCTCATTGCCGCCTATACCATGACCTCCGGCGTGGTCGGCCTCCTCGTCGCGCCCTTCGTCGACCGCTTCGACCGGAGGCGGGTGCTTCTGGCCGCCTATGCCGGATTCATCATCGGCACCTTGGGCTGCGCGCTGTCCCACACCGTGGGTGAATTCCTCGTGGCCCGCGCCATCTGCGGCGCCTTCGGCGGGATTTCGGCCACCACCGTCATGGCCATCGCCGGTGATATCGTCCCGGCTCAGCGCCGCGGCTACGCCATGGGAGTTATCATGACCGCGTTTTCCGCCGCCTCCGCCCTGGGCATTCCGTTCGGTCTCTTCCTCGCCCAAAAAATGCGCTGGGAGGCCCCCTTCTTCCTCCTCGTTGGTCTTGGATTGGTCGCCGAGGGACTCATGCTCGTGTGCTTGCCGCACGTGCGCGGCCACCTCGCTCACGGCATTCCTCCTTCCTGGAAAAACTTCATGATCCTCCTCCGCGACCGCAACGCCTGGCGCGGGCTCCTCCTGGTCATGTCATTGGTCTTCGGCCATTTCACCATGATTCCATTTCTATCTCCTCACCTCATCCTCAACCTCAAACTGCCGGAGGGCGATCTTGCTCTCGTCTACATCGTGGGCGGGCTGTTGACCGTGGTCACCGCTCCCTGGATTGGACGAATGAGTGACCGTTTCGGCCGGGTGCAGGTTTTCAGTGGAGTAGTCTGCGTCGCCGCCGTCGTGATCTTTGCCATGGTCCATGTCGGTCCCTTGCCGGTCTGGGGCACCTTGATCCTCACTGGAATGTTCTTTGTTTTCGCCAGCGGCCGTTATGTGCCGGCCCAGGCGGTCCTTACCTCGGCGATCCCGGCATCCCGGCGCGGTGCCTACATGAGCCTCACCTCCTGCACCCGCGATTTCTTTACCGGCACCGCCTCCCTTATGGCCGGAAAGATCGTCGTCAGCGCCCCCGACGCCCTCCTACGCGTCAACTGGCTGGGCTGGTTCGCCATGGCATCGAGTTTGCTGGGCATCTGGCTGATTCGGCGGGTCAAACCCGTGAAAGAAGCTCCGCCGCCCCCCAGCGAAGCCGCCATTGCGGCTGAGGCTATGGCCGAAGGTTAATTAATTATGAACGAGGAACTCATCGTAAAAACATCCGAAGAAACCCAGGCCGGAACCCTTTCCTTTCCCGCCGCCGTCGGAAACCTGCTGGCCGCCGGGGTGGAATATTATCACGTGGACTATGTGGCCCGTCGGAAAACGTTCTACGGAGCGGAGGGCGATTTCGTCGTAACGCCCCTCACCTACGACGATCTTGCGCCTGTCGCCCCGGAGTTCTCCCCTGATGGCCTGCGCTCTGCCATCCTGGACAGCCAGCAAAACGGGCAAAAATACCGGGACTTCAGCAACCGCGCCGTCGCGGCAGGCGTGCAGGGCTACTTCGCCTTCCTCCGCGGGCGGCGGGTGACCTACTGGGGACGGACCGGCGAACAGCATACGGAATGGTTTCCCGGAGCCGGTCCTACGAAAAGTGATTGAATCGCAGCCCCGCCTCAGATGGTGTGGAGTCTTTCATGGCTGTTTTAGAAAATGCACCGGAGTCCGCTGAGAAGGCGGCTCAACAAATCGCGCGGCGACGCACCTTTGCCATCATCTCTCACCCGGATGCCGGCAAGACCACGCTGACCGAGAAATTCCTCCTCTACGGCGGCGCTCTCCAACTGGCCGGAACCGTCACCGCGCGCAAGGACCAGCGGGCCACGACCAGCGATTGGATGGAGCTGGAACGCCAGCGCGGCATCTCGGTCTCATCCACCGTGCTGCAATTCGAATACGGCGATTGCGTGGTCAATTTGCTCGATACTCCCGGCCACAAGGATTTCTCGGAAGACACCTATCGTGTGCTTACCGCCGTCGATGCCGCCGTCATGGTGGTCGATGCCGCCAAGGGCATCGAGGCCCAAACCCGTAAGCTTTTTGAAGTTTGCCGCCAGCGCGGCGTCCCGATTTTCACTTTCATGAACAAGCTCGACCGGCCCTCCAAGCCGCCGCTCGATCTTCTGGATGAATTGGAGAACGTCCTGGGCATCCATGCCCTGCCCATCAACTGGCCGATGGGCAATGGCCCGGATTTTCGCGGTGTGTACGATCGGCAAAGCCGCGAGGCTCACCTCTTTCAGCGGACTCCTCAAGGCGCCTATCGCGCCCCCCAGCAGGTCGGCGGGGTGGATGATCCCCTCGTCCGCGACGCCATGGCGCCGGATGTGTACGCCAGCTTCCGGGACGAAATCGATTTGCTGGAAGGCGCGGGCGCGGAATTTGATCTCAATCAGATTCGCGCGGGAAGGCTGACCCCCGTCTTCTTCGGCAGCGCCATGAATAACTTCGGCGTGCAGTTGTTGCTCGATAATTTCCTCAAGCTGGCCCCGCCTCCGGCCGCACGGGAGAGCGAGACCGGCATCGTCGAACCCACCAATCCTGCGTTCTCCGGTTTTATCTTCAAGATTCAGGCCAACATGAACCCCAAGCACCGCGACCGCGTGGCGTTCATCCGCATCGTCTCGGGCGAATTTCGACGGGACATGACCGTGGCCCATCCCCGCACGGGCAAGCCGGTGCGTCTGTCGAATTCGCAACGCCTCTTCGCGCAGGACCGCGAAACCGTCGACGAAGCTTGGGCGGGCGATGTCGTCGGTCTGGTTGGCAATCAGGATTTCCAGATCGGTGACACCCTGTCGGAGGATGCAAATATCCGCTACAGCGAGATGCCGCGTTTTGCGCCGGAATGTTTTGCCCAGATTTTCAGCGGCAGTACCGCGACGGGAAAACGCTTTCGGGAGGGACTTGATCAGCTCTTGCGTGAGGGCGTGGCCCAGGCCTTCGAACTCAAGGACTCGCTCACTCGCACGCCGCTGCTTGGCGCGGTCGGCCCCTTGCAATTCGAAGTGCTGCAATACCGCATCGAGTCGGAATACGGTGCGCCCTGCCGCATCGAAAACGCCTCCTGGAGCATCGCCCGCTGGGCACGCGCCAAAGATGGCTCCCAGGACTTGCCTCCCCTCACCTTGCCGAGCGGTGTGGCTCAGGCCCGGGACGCCGATGGTGCCGATGTCGTCCTGTTTCCCAGCCCGTGGTCGCTGACTTATTTCGAAAGCAAGAACCCCGACCTCGAGATCGCGGCGCTGCCGTTCAAAGACTAGCTTCTTCCGACAGGCTGCGACCGCCGGTGATGTTTCCGGCCGCGTCCTTCTCCCAGGCAAAGACTCCGTCCCGGCCCTTTTTGACGATCCGGCGGAAGAGGTCGGGATCGAGGCGTTTTTGTAGCGGACGGTCGATCAGGCCCTCCGCTCCGCAACAAAGCAGACGGCAATGTCCCTTCAACTCCCGCGGGCGGCCGATCAGCCGTTCCGCCTCGACCGGCCACAATTGAGGCTGGTGCCGGGAGGAAGCCAGGAAACTGTACGGCAATCCGCGCAGGTCGATCTCGATTTCTTTGGACATTTGCCGCCAGAAGGCGGACTGAAAAACCTCGGTCGGTGGTTCGGCAAAAAAATGGCACCAGTGGCTCGTATTCTCCGGAGCGAACATCGGACAGGGATTCTGGTGGGTGCAGGGACCGATGAGGTTATGTCCTCCTGCCTGCAGGATAGCGCGGATGGAACCCAGGCGGCGGCTGATCTCTCTCGAGCCGGGCTCGACCCAGATCAATTCTTCCGCCGTCGCGGCAAATTGGGCCAGGTGAAGAAGCTCCTCCTCGCTCAGCTCTCCCACCACGTGACTGAGCACCAGCAAGGTGCCTCGCTCGAGTCTTTCATCCGGCTTCCCAATCTGTGCCCTGACCCCATCGCTCTGCAGCGCCTTCACCGCAAAGTTCATGGCGACTTTCGACTGGTCAAACACTTCGGCGGATTTGATCCCGCTCCACGTGGCCGCAGCCCGGCCCGCGATCCCGGTGCCACACCCCCAGTCCAGCAGACGATCTGAGCGGGGTTTCCATCCCGCTTGTGCGAGATCCGCCAGGACCGCCTCCCACTTCCAGCCAATACGGCGGGCAAAGGTCGCGTCGTAAAGCACCAGATCGCGCTCGGTCCAGTACTCTTCGCTCGCATCGGTGAGATACCTCTCGCGCAAAGCCCTCAGCCTCTGCCAGTCCTGCGCTTTTAGGGAAATCTCCATGTCCCGCCGATCATGACCCGGAGACGCCACATTCTCCAGAAAACTCGGTTTCCTTATCGCCGCCCCTGCATGTTAAGCTGGAGACATGAACGAAACCGACCTGTCATGGCCTGATTTGCCCACGCCGCTGCTGGCGTTGGCTCCCATGCAGGACGTCACGGACCTGCCGTTTTGGCGCTTAATGACGCAATACGGCGGGGCCGATGTCTACTTCACCGAGTATTTCCGCGTCTATGTGGAGTCACGCCTGGACAAGCATATCCTCGCCTCCATCACCCAAAATCCGACCGGCCGTCCGGTGGTCGCGCAGATGATCGGCAATGACATCCCCTCCCTGGTCCGTATCGCCCGGGAACTGCAAAAGCATCCTATCGCCGCCATCGACCTGAATCTCGGGTGCCCCGCGCCGGTCGTCTACCGCAAGTGCGCCGGCGGCGGCCTCCTCCGTGACTTGCCACGGGTGGACTCTATCCTTGGCTCATTGCGTGAAGCCATTCCCGGCAAGTTCACGGTCAAGACCCGCATCGGTTTTGATGATGAGCGAACCATCGACGCATTGCTCCCCATCTTTCAAAAACACGCCATCGATCTCCTCACCGTGCATGGCCGCACTGTGAAACAAATGTACCGCGACGGCGTGCGTTACGATCTCATCGCGCGTGCGGTTGAGGCCATGGCCTGTCCCGTCCTGGCCAATGGCAATGTCTCCTCCGCCCCCGTGGCGCAGGCCATTCTGCACGAGACCAAAGCCCACGGACTGATGATCGGACGCGGCGCCGTGCGCAACCCCTGGATTTTTCAGCAGATCCGTCAGCAATTCCGTGGCGAACCCCTGACCCTGCCGGCCGGGCGCGAAGTGCTGGCCTATATTCACGCGCTCTACGAGGCAGTCTGTTCGCCCGATGTCACCGAACTCCAGCAGGTCCAGAAGATGAAAAAGTACGCGAATTTCCTCGGCGCGGGCATCGATGTCAGCGGCGTCTTCCTGCACGATATCCGCCGCGCCACCCGCCGGGACGAATTTTTCCAGATCTGCGCCCGCGCCCTCGATCACGATGAGCCCATGCCGCTGGAACCCTTCGCCACCGCGCCGGAGGAAAGTACCGCCTGTTAACCAGGCACCCGCCAGATCAGGCGGACAGCATCGAGTCGCAAAGGCGCTTCCTTGAGCTTGGTTTCAAGTTCCGCCATCTGGGACTGCAGCAGCGTAATCTCGTCCTCGCGCACATGATCGTTCACCTTCCGCAGGTCTTGCAACCGTTCCACTTCCTGCCCGAGCGCCGCCTGCATTTTCTCCACCGCCGTCTGGGCGATGATTGCTGAGCGTTCGCCCGCATGCTGGCGGCTTTTCTCTAACATTCCGGGTAGCAGCTTTTGCTTGATGCGGCCGTTGTCGAGCAGTTGAAAAACCGAGCCGGGCTTGAGCTCTTCTCTCGGCGGATCGATATCCGCGGAAACATCAGCTCCCTTGGGATCGACCATGATCCGAAATGGTGTCGGCGGGAGAAACCGGTCGGCGTGCAGGCTGGCCGGGGCGACCGGCTCCACCACATAGATCGCCTCAAGGTAAATGGATTGCTCCGTCCCGCCGGTCCACATCGCAAAGGCGCTATTGCCCTGTTCGGAACCCAGAAGCAAATCCACCGCGCTGGTCACGATCGGGTGATCCCAGGTCAGAAAGCCTATCTCCTCGCGACTCAGCGCTTTTCTCCGATCGCTGGTCAGCGTGAGTCCCTCTTCCGGCAATTCCGGAAACGCATCCGTCGTGAGATTAGCCGGAACCGCCAGATAAGTCCGGTCGGACAAATCCTCCACATGCACCCCGAAATGATCGAAGACCCGCAGCATGAACTCATCCAGGTCGCGGTCCTGATCGAAAGCCGCGATTTGCTCCACGATACGGCGGGCCACTTCCGGCCGCGAGGAATTCATCTGCAGCAGGCGGTCCTGTCCTTGTTCCAACTCCTTCGCGATGCCCGCGTGCAAGGTCTGTGTCTCCTTGATGAACGCTGCCAGCTTCGCCTCCGTCGGCGGCTTGGTCAGAAACCCCTCCAATCGCCTGCCCAACTTTGTGACGATTTCGCGTTCTCCCTCCAGCGATTTCTCAAAGGCATTCAACCCCTCGTGATACCACCGCGCCAGCACATCCAGATGGCTGTGTTTGGGGAAAGGCACATGGATGGAGATCGTCTCGGTCTGCCCGATGCGGTCGAGCCGTCCGATCCGCTGTTCCAGCAGACCGGGATTTTCCGGCAGATCGAAGAGCACGAGATGATGGGCAAACTGAAAGTTACGACCTTCACTGCCGATCTCCGAGCAAATGAGAACCTGCGCCCCGTCCTCCTTGGCAAACCAAGCGGCATTCCTGTCGCGCTGCAATAGTGTAAGATCCTCATGAAAAAGACCGATCTTCACATTCAATTCGGCGCGCAACGCTTCATCGATGGCCAGCACCTTCTCCCGTGTCCGGCAGATCAGCAGCACCTTCGCTTTTCTCTTTTTTTGTAAAAACTGCAGCAGCCATTCGATCCGCGGATCGCCCGCCAGCTTGTAAGTACGCGGGGCCGCTTCGGCATCCGTCGCCCGCTCCGACGAGAGGTCCTTCTCCGCCAGCGGCTGAAGGTACACCTTGCGCTTGGGAAAGCCCTTCATGGCCGAGCGGGTATTGCGGAACATCACCCGTCCCGGCCCATGCTGATCGAGCAGTTCCTGAATGAGTGCGTCCCGTGCCCCCTGGTTGGATTTCTTGATGCCCTCCATCCGTTCCTCCAGCCGTTCCGGATTCGCGCGACAAAGCTCCCGTAGCATCTTGCGGTCCGCTTCCGTGAGCGCCTTCTCATCCAGCAGCTTCGTGGTCACCTTGGCCGTCCGGCGGTAGTCGTCGCGCTGCGCCACGAATTTCTCGAAATTGTCGTATCGGTCCGGATCAAGCAGCCTCAGCCTTGCGAAATGGCCTTCCGCGCCGAGTTGCTCCGGCGTCGCCGTCAGCAGGATCACCCCGGGTGCCGCTTGGGCCAGCGCCTCCACCACCGCATACTCCGGGCTCACCCCCTCTGGCGACCATTCGAGATGATGCGCCTCATCCACCACGATCAGATCCCACCCGGCCTGAATGACCTGCGCTCGCCGCTTCTCATCGGCCGCCACCAGCGCAATCGGACAAAGGATTACCTGGTCGTCCAGAAAGGGGTTGGCCTCCGGATCACCAGCCTCGATGGACTGGCACCTTTCCTCGTCAAAAATCGAGACCAGAAGATTGAACCGCCTCAGCAACTCGACAAACCATTGATGCACCAACGGTTCCGGCACCAGTATGAGAATCCGCCCCGCCCGCCCGCTGCGATACAGCCGGTGCAACACCAGGCAGGCCTCGATCGTTTTGCCCAGGCCGACTTCATCGGCCAGCAGCACGCGTGGCAACACCCGGCCCGCCACTTCCTGCGCGATATAAAGCTGATGCGGAATCAGGTCAATGCGGGCTCCGATAAGCCCGCGCACCGGCGAGTGCCGGATCTGATGCCGACGGCGCAGCGACTCATGCCGCAGATCGAAAACCCCATTGTCGTCCACCTGCCCGATGAAGAGCCGTTCCTCGGGTTTGCAGAAGCTCAGCGTGTCGGACAGATCGGTCTCGGGCACCAGCTTTTTTCCGCAATGATAAAGCAGAACTCCGTCCGCCCGCGTCTCCACCGTGTCGACCTGAAGATTATCGCCCTCATGCGTCTTGATCGTATCACCGGGCTGAAACTCCACTCGCTTGATCGGCGCGGAGCCCGTGGCGTATTGCCTCAATGTATTGCTGGCCCGAAAGAGCAGAAAGACCCGGCTCGGGCCGGTATCCACCACGACGCCGACTCCGAGTTCCGGTTCGGACTCGCTGATCCAGCGCTGGCCTTTTTGAAAGTTTACCATCTACGTCCGAATATAAAACGCAGGACGCGATGAAGGCAAAAGAATCGCGCTTTTAAACTGAACTTGAAGAGGCCTGGGCCGCCTGCAGCTCGGCGTTCTTAATCAGCCGGCAGAATTCCTTTTTGCTCACATGATGCCGTGTGCCCTGCCGCAACACGGGATCGGCAAACGTCTTGTACTCCACCTCCAGCCTCTCCAACCGGACGATGCAATGGTAGAGATCCCCCTGTTTCCAAACCTGATTCTGCTGCAGCTTCATCGGTGCAACCTATCACACCATCGTTTGGGAGCCTCGCAAATATTTGCTTACTCTTGGGGAAACGCTGCTTGATGACTTAAACTTCTCGCTCCGGGGTCGCCCAACTGTTACACCGCCCGTGGCATGGAACTTTGGTGGAACGGTCTTATTCTCCCGCTGCAGATTTTCTACGGCACCGGCATCATTGCCGGTATTCTCCTTGTCATTGAGGCCATTCTTACCCTGTTGGGCTTCGGCCATCACGATATTCCGGAAACCGCCATCGAGCATCCTGACCAGCTCGGCATGCTCTCGGTGCGGAGCATTACCGGATTCTTCTTCGGGTTTGGCTGGAGCGGCGTGATCGCCATCAAGTCCGGGCTCACTCTCCTCCCCTCCATCGCCGTGGCCTGTCTGGTCGGGGCGGTGTTTTTAGTGGGAATCTATTTGCTCATGCGCACCATGTTCTCCCTGCGCTCCAGCGGCACTCTGGACTACAAAAACGCTGTCGGCTCGGTCGCCACGGTCTACGTCACCGTCCCACCGAATCGCGGCGGCGGCGGACAGGTGGAAATCCTGATTCAGGGCCGCCTGCAAATGATCTCCTGCATGACCTCCCATTCCACGGCCCTGGCTCCCCAATCCAAGGTCCGTGTCACCGGCATGATCGATCGCGGCACCCTTGAAGTCGAACCTCTCTAAAATACTATGATTGAAACGCTCATCCTTGTCATCGGCGCCATCGTCGCCTTCTTCGTGGTCATCGTCGCCTTCGCGGCCCGCTACAAACGTTGCCCTTCGGACAAGGTGCTCGTCGTTTACGGCAAGGTCGGCGGGGACAATCTCTCCGCCCAGTGCTTCCATGGTGGTGCCGCCTTTATCTGGCCGATTATCCAGGACTATCAGTTCCTCGATCTCACCCCGATCCCGATCGACATCAAGCTGGAAGGCGCCCTTTCGCAGCAGAATATCCGCGTCAATACCCCCTCGACCTTCATGGTCGGCATTTCGACCGAACCCGGCGTGATGGAAAATGCGGCGGAACGTATGCTCGGTCTCTCCCTCGATGAAATCCGCCAGTTGGCGCGGGACATCATCTTCGGTCAGATGCGCGTGGTCATCGCGACCATGCCCATCGAGGCGATCAACGCCGACCGCGACAAGCTCATCGCCAACATCTCGACCGGGGTCGAGGTGGAATTGAAGAAAGTCGGCCTGCGTCTGATCAACGTCAACGTCCAGGACATCACCGATGCCTCCGGCTACATCGACGCCCTCGGCAAGGAAGCCGCCGCCCGCGCCATCAACGAAGCCAAGATCAAGGTTGCCCAGCAGGAACGTGATGGCGACATCGGCAGCGCCGAAGCGCACAGGGATCAGCGTATCCGCGTCGCCGAGGCCAATGCCCGCGCCACCGAGGGCGAAAACCTTTCCGCCGTCGAGATTGCCCAATCGAACGCCGCCCGCCGCGAACGGGAAGCGGAATCCCAACGTATGGCCACGGCTGCGGAAAAAGTGGCCTCGGCGAAGGCCCTCGAAGAATCCTACGTGGCCGAGGAATTGGCCGAACGCCAGCGTGCCAAACGTGACGAAGCCGCCCAGGCCGCGAGCATCATCGTCCAGGCCGAGATCGAGCGCCGCAAACTGGAGGTGCTAGCCGAGGCCCAGAAAATCCAGGTCCGCCTCGCCGCCGAAGCTGCCAAGCTGCGCATCGAGCTCGAAGCCGAGGCCGAAAAACGCCGTATCGAACTCACCGCCATGGCCGACGCGGAGCGTATCCGTGTCACCAAACAGGGCGAAGCCGATGGTTTGAAAGCCCTTATGGAAGCGCAGGCCACCGGTACCCTGGCCCAGCTCACGGCCCGGGCGAATGGTTTCAAATCCATCATCCAGGCCGCCGGTGGAGCCGAACAGGCCGCAAGTTTGATGATCACCGAGCAACTGCCCAAACTGGTCGAGGAGCAGGTCAAGGCCGTCTCCAACCTCAAGATCGACTCCGTGACCGTCTGGGACAGCGGCAAGGGCAAGGATGGCAAAGGGAGCACGGCCGAGTTTCTTTCCAGCCTCATCGGCGTCCTTCCGCCTTTACAGGAACTCACCAAAAACGTCGGTCTTCAACTCCCGGATTTCCTCGGAAAACCCGCCGAATCCACCTCCGACACCCCTCCTTCCGCCCCGCCTGTCCCCCCGGTACCGCCCCTGAAAAACCCCGCCGGGGAAACAGAATAGGAAATCAACAACTCGCGGCGTTAAGGGCTATTTTCTTTGCCCTCGATCGCGGCTCGCCGCGGGGGTCGTCTGCCGCGGATTTTTGCTTTCGTTGGCCCGCCCTGACCTTGAGGAATTGGCCACGGCGTTGCGGGTTTCCTCGGCGTGATTCTCGGCTTCGGTTTCAATCTCGTTTTCGGGTACGGAGAGGGAATGTGTTTTCATGATCAGGGAAACTTCGCACTGAAGTTCGTCGGCGAAAGTCGGGGAAATCCCCCTTATTTTTGTCGGGGCGGATTTTCCCCGGAGTCATTTGCCGCCCTTGTGATAGCGTGACATCATGAGCGAATACGAACGGCGGGACTTCCTCAAGAAACTGGGTGCCGTCAGCGCCGGAGCCCTGTTGGCGCCGCATCTCTCGGCGGCGGAGGGGCTGGCTCCTGTGCCCCGGCGAAAGTTTGGCCGCCATGACTTTACGGTCTCTTCCCTTTGCCTCGGTGGCCACGCCTTGCGCCAGGCCAGCGACGAGGAGGCGCAGCGCATCGTGGACGAAGCTCTGGCCCGCGGAGTCAATTTTTTCGACAACGCCTGGGATTATCATGGCGGCAAATCCGAGGATTTGATGGGAAAATGCATCAAGGGAAAGCGCGACCAGGTCTTCCTCATGACCAAAGTCTGCACCCATGACACCGGTGGAAAGAAGGAGGCGATGGAGTTTCTGGAACAATCGCTGAAGCGTCTCGGCACCGACTATCTTGATCTCTGGCAGGTCCACGCCGTGGCTAGTCTGGCGCAGGTGGAGCGGGCCTTCGCGCCGGGTGGCGTGATCGAGGCCCTGGACGAAGCCCGCTGGCAAGGCAAGGTCCGCTACGTGGGCTTCACCGGACATACCGAACCGGATGTCCATCTGGCCATGCTTTCGCACGGCTATGCTTTCGACTCCTGTCAGCTTCCGGTTTCCGCCATCGAAGCCAACTCCAACGCCTTCGTGCGGCGAGTCCTGCCGGAGGTGATCAAACAACAGATCGCCCCTCTGGCCATGAAGACGCTCGGCGGCAACGCCAAGCCGGTGCAGGACGGCGTATTTTCCGTCCAGGAAGGACTTGGCTACGCCCTTTCGCATCCTGTGACCACCGTGGTCAGCGGCATCACATCGGTGCGGCAACTGCGGGACAATGCCGCCATCGCCACGGCCTTTTCCCCCATGTCACCGGAGATGCTCGCTTCCCTGGAAAAGCGCTGTTTGGAAGCAACCGAATCGAACAAATATCAGCCCTATCGCAAATGGATGTCGTATCGCGACGGGGACGCGGCCCTGTACGGCGGCCACGCCTGATCAGCCTTTGATCTCAGGCGTATCGATCCCAAGGGCATCAGCCAGATCCTGGAGATGCTCCTGCTCCTGCGCGATGATGGTGCGCAGCACTTCACCCAGACCGAACTCCCCCATCGCATCGGCCTGCCGGATGCGCTGGCGGTAGTTCTGGATCGTCTCCTTTTCGTTCTCAAGATCGAACTCCAGCATCTTTTTCGGATCGGAGGAAACCTTTACCTCTTTAGGTACGTTGATCGGTGTGCCGTTGAGATAATCAATCTGCTTGGCAATGAGGATGGCGTGGCTGAGTTCCTCCCCGGCGTGCACCTCCAGCTCCTTGGCAATAGCCTGGTATTGAGCTCCTTTCAGCGTCTGGCTGTAGATGACGTAGGCAATGATGGCCTGATACTCCCGAGACAGGTCTTCGTTGAGCAGATCGATCAGCTTTTCTCGTGTGATTTGGACGTCGTTGTTACTCATAAAATTATTCGGCGGCGTTCTGGATGGACTGCCCCGTGCGCTTGACCCCGGTTCCCACATTGTAGACGGCATTGTCCACCGCCCGGCCCGTTCGTTCCACCGGTCCGCCGGAACCGCTGCACCCCACCGAAACGAGAAGGGCCACGCCCAGAAGGAAAGGAATGAGAAATCTTTTCATGGAAGGGTGTTTACAGCCTATTCGTTGCGCATCTTTCCGGCGGTCGGGTGTGTTCGTCAGGAATTTTTCCCATGCAGCCGCGGACCAAAGGACCTATTCTCGGCCATGGCAGAACATCCCATTGATCCCGGTGTGCGTATCGGCCATGTACACCTGAAGGTGGCCGATCTTGAGCGATCCCTGAACTTTTATTGCGGCGTGTTGGGCTTCCAACTGATGCAAAAATTCGGCGATAGTGCGGCGTTTATCTCCGCTGGCGGTTATCATCATCACATCGGCCTGAATACCTGGGAGAGTCTGGGCGGTTCTCCGCCTCCACCTCACTCCACAGGATTGTTCCATCTGGCGATCCTCTACCCCACCCGGGCGAAACTGGCGGATGCTCTCCGCCGTCTGATCGCGGCGGACATCCCGCTGGACGGGGCCTCCGACCACGGAGTGAGCGAAGCGCTTTATCTGCGCGATCCCGATGAAAATGGCGTCGAGCTTTACTGGGATCGTCCGCAGAAGAAATGGCCGCGCACCGAAACGGGTAATCTCGCCATGTTCACGCGTCCGCTGGATCTGCCGGACTTGCTGAAAGCCGCCTGAAAACCCTCGACAACTCCACAATCACCTTTTGCACTGAATGTGATGAAACTCCCAATCATTGCCGTCTTTCTCTCGGTCGTGTCCGTTTATGCTGCCGATCCCCTGAATGAACTGGCCATCAAGGCAGCCGCGAAACCGAAAAGCGATGCCTTCGCCGACTATCTAGAGGCCACGTCCAAGCTGGAGCCCAAGGAAAAACTGGCTGCGCTATGGCGGGCCTCTTTGCTGGCGGACGATCTGAAGGAGAAGGAGGCGGTCCTGGAGCAGGCGGGCACAATTCCTCTTCCCGGTGCCCGGATGCTGGTCTCGGCCTTTCACCACGATGACGACCTCCGCGAAGCAGTGACCAAGGCCAGCAAGGCGTTGAACATCCTTATGCCTCTGCCGAAAAAGGATGAAGAGGACAAGGGGGCTGCGACCGATCCCTATAAGACACCAGCGATAACGGAAACATGGGAAGACTCCCTCGGCGTCTCGGGTCGTTGGACCGCGGAGGGCAGCACTCTTGATATCGTCGCCTATCCGGAAAAAAACTTTCAGGGTATCCTGACCAATCCCACGAGTGGTGCCCGGGTAAAGTTGCTGGGCATTTTGGAAGGCGACACGGTAAACCTCTATGGCGAAGGCGCCAGCGGCTCGGCCTCGAAAGGCGAGACGGTGCTGAAGCTGCACGGCAAGATGGACAAGCCCGTAGTCTTTCAACGCGCCACAGTGGGCAAGACCGACACGTTCCCCAAGCCTGCCAAAGCGCAGACGCTGTTTGACGGCTCCAATCTCGATGCTTTTGAGAAGAACTCCTGGAAAATCCTGCCCGACGGCACGCTGCAAAACGCGCCCCGCACGGGAAACTTGAAGACCAAGGAAAACTATGGCGACGTCCGCCTGTATTTGGAATTTCGCGAGCCATTGAATCCGGAATGCGTGGGCCAGCGGCGCGGCAACAGTGGAGTCATTCTGATGGGGGCGTATGAAGTGCAACTCCTTGACAGCTTCGGCCTGGAATCCCAACCGAATGATTGCGGAGCGATTTATAGCGTAGCCGCGCCGAAGGTTAACATGGCGGCCCCACCGCTGGAGTGGCAGTCGTATTTGATCGAGTTTCACGCTCCGCGTTTTGACGAGGCGGGCAAGAAGACGGCCAACGCGAAATTCTCGGTCTGGCACAACGGGGTACTCATCCAGGACAAGGTGGAATCGCCTCGTCTCACCGGAGCCTCCCCGGACAAGCCCTCACCCCGTCCCGAACCGAACAAGCCGGAATCACTTGTGATCCAGGATCACGGCAACACGTTGCAGTTCCGGAATATCTGGATCGAGCCGATGTGAGCAACCGCCGGTCCATCCCGGAGTTTGCCATGAGCATTCATGGCCAGGCTCATCTCAGGCGGCAAGGGATCGTCGTGGTCTCGCTGGAAGAGTCGCTGGCCAATGATCCGCGACGGGTGCAGCCGCACTATCATGACTTCTTCCAGGTAATTCTCTTCGATGGGCCTGGCACCATGATGCATGATTTCCGGGACTTCTCCGTGAAGAAGCCCACTTTGATTTTCCTCAGTCCGGGACAGGTTCACACCATCCGCCCAAAGCCCGGTCTGCAGGCCTGGCTTCTTTCCTTCACGCAGAGCTTCTTCGACGATGCGGCGCCTCCGCCGAGCAGATTGTACGAGATGCCATTCTTCTTTCCGGAGGAAACCAAACCGTGGCTGGTAATTCCGTCCGCCGAACTGGCAGGTGTCCGGGCGACCTTTGCGGAATTGCGGCGGGAATTCGATAGGGCGGAAAGCGGGGCGGAGGAGATTCTCCGGGCCACGCTGCGTATCCTCTTTGTCCGGTTGAGCCGGATTTATGACCGCATGCGTTCATCCGCCAAACCCTCCCGAGCCGCAAAGCTCGCACGGCAGTTTCACGTCGCGGTGGAGACGCATGTCACCGAGATGCGAACGCTCGCGCAATATGCACAGGCCTTGAGCGTCACTCCGAATCATCTCAGCGACGTGGTGAGGGCGCAGACCGGGCATGCGCCGGGCGATATCATCCGCCGCCGCCGGGTGCTCGAGGCCAAGCGCCTCCTGTCGCATTCGGACCTGAGCGTTTCCGAAATCGGCTACAACCTGGGATTTGAGGACCCTTCCTATTTTGGGCGTTTCTTCCGGCGCTATGCCAATGAGACTCCGGTCGGTTTTCGGGAGAAAATCCGAGAAAAGTACCATTGATAGCGGGTTTTGTACCCGAGGCAGACTTTGTCATCCGGCCGGGTTGAGGTCAGGATTTTGTGATGGAAGTCGCTGCCAGCAAAAAGCCCGAAATCAAGATCCCGCCCGTACAGGGGACGGTCTTTGCGGTGCTGTTCGCCATCAGTTTTTCCCATCTGCTGAATGATACCATCCAGGCCTTGATTCCGGCCATCTACCCGATGCTCAAGCAGGATTTCCAATTGAGTTTCGCCCAGTTGGGCCTGATCACCCTCACCTTTCAATGCACGGCTTCATTACTCCAGCCGTTGGTTGGGCTCTATGCGGACAAGCGGCCCATGCCTTATTCGCTGGCAGCCGGTATGAGCTTCACCCTTGTGGGGCTGGTCTCACTAGCCATGGCTCACAGCTTTACCATGATCCTGATCTCCGCCGCCCTGGTCGGTCTGGGGTCAGCCGTATTTCATCCGGAGGCGTCCCGCATCGCCCACATGGCCGCAGGTCAACGCCGCGGATTAGCGCAATCACTCTTTCAAGTGGGCGGAAACGCGGGTACATCATTGGGACCGCTGCTGGCGGCGCTTATCGTAGTGGCCCATGGCCAGGCACACATCGCGTGGTTTTCCCTGGTGGCCTTTCTCGGCGTGGTTGTTCTCTGGAAGATCGGCGGCTGGCAGAGCAAGAACTACCACCGTATCCATCGCCCATCGGCGCACGCTGCGGGCGGGCATTCTCCCCTGCCTCGCGCCAAGGTTGTAACCGCCCTGGCAGTGCTCGTGATGCTAGTCTTCTCGAAGTACGTCTACCTGACGAGTCTGACCAGTTACTACACGTTTTATCTCATGGATAAATTCAAGGTCTCGACCCAGTTCGCGCAGATCTATCTGTTCATCTTCCTCTTCTCCGTGGCGGCAGGCACGATTATCGGCGGACCACTGGGTGACAAAATCGGCCGCAAACGGGTAATTTGGGGATCAATCCTCGGCATGGCACCCTTCACGCTCTGGCTGCCGCACGCCGGATTGGCCATGACCGCGGTGCTGACGGTCTTTATCGGCGTGATTATGGCCTCGGCATTTTCCGCCATCCTGGTTTTTGCGCAGGAATTGGTGCCCGGCAAAGTCGGCATGATCGCCGGTATTTTCTTCGGAATCGCCTTTGGCATCGCCGGCATCGGCTCCGCCGCGTTGGGCGAACTGGCCGATCGCACCAGTATCGAATACGTATTCCAGCTCTGCGCGTTTCTCCCGCTGCTCGGCCTCCTGACCATTTTTCTTCCGAATCTGGAAACCCGTAAACGCTAAACCCAGGCCGGATTCCGGGCCTCGAAAGCCACTCGTTCGCGGGAAAGCGGATGAGTGAATTCCAGCCGTGAGGCATGGAGGCGCAACGGCGGCGCATCGATTCCCGAAGTCATCACCTCTCCCGTTTTTCCCTCCAACTGATAAAACGGATCGCCCAGAATAGGGAAGCCCAGCTCGCGCAAATGCAGGCGGATCTGATTCGTCCGTCCTGTGATGGGCCGGACCCTCAGCACCGTGGAGTTTTCCCGACGTTCGACGACCTCAAATTCCGTCCGCGCCTCGAGGCCATTGATCTCATCCACCTGCCGCGAACCCAGCTCACTCGGCCCCGCTGCGATAGGAGCCTCACAAACAAAACTCTCCTCCACCGGATGTCCCTGCGCCTCGGCGAGATAGGTTTTCTGAACCAGGCCCGCCGCAAACTGCGGCTGCAGCAATCCCGCGAAATGCCGCGTCCGAGCACAAACCACCAGGCCAGACGTATTGGCATCGAGGCGATGAGCTGGGCGTGGTCGCTGCTGCCCATATACCGCATTGAGAATAAACTGCAGCGTATTGCGGGTGAAGCGTCCGCAAGGGTGCATCGGCAGCGGCGCGGGCTTTTCCAACACCAGGATGGCTTCGTCCTCGTAGATGATCCGCACATCGCCGTTTACCGCCGGCTCTATCATCCCGGGCGTCAGCCGATAAATGCGTACACCCGTTTTTACCAAATCATTCATTTGCAGGACGCTGTCCTCCCCATCACGAAACCGTCCCAGCTCGATCACGTCCCGCCACTCGTCCGGTGCGATATGAGGAAAGGTGGTGGTGAGAAAATCGAACAGCGTCTGTCCGTCACTCACCGCCGGAATGTTGATGGGGCGCCGATTTTCGTAAGGTTCCGAACCCGGCAGCGGATGGGTCACCTGCCGAATCGCTTCATTCCTCTTGGCGAGGCTTTCAGCCATCAACTCCTCATCCCGATGCTCGCAATACGGACATGACTTATTGGGCACAAAACGCGGGTCAGCCTGATCTTCCACGCTCAGCGGCGTCTGGCAGACGAAGCATTGCGAAGATGCGGTTTCCTGCAAGCCAGGGTCGACTCCCACGCGCTGGTCGAAGACAAAACACTCACCCTCGTAGTGAGCCCCGCCGCACTCCTCAAAATATTTGAGGATGCCGCCGTCGAGTTGAAAAACGCTGCGAAATCCCTCGCGCTCCATGAACGGACCGGCCTTCTCACAACGAATGCCGCCCGTGCAAAACATCACGATCGGCTGATCTTTCATTTCCTCCGGCAACTGGCGCACAGCCTCGGGAAACTGCCGGAAATGGTCGATGGAAAAGGTCCGGGCTCCCTTGAATGTCCCCAGCTTCACTTCGTAGTCGTTGCGCGTGTCGAGCAAAGTGACCGGCTTACCTTCGTCCAGCCATTGCTTAAGGGTGGCGGCGGATAATTTCGGGGATGTGCGTTTGGCCGGATTGATCCCTTCCACCCCGAAGGCGATGATCTCCTTTTTCACCCGTACCAGCATGCGGGTGAAGGGCTGCTGCGCGCTCTCGCTGTACTTGGGGGTCAATTCCTCCAAACCGGGAATGGCCTGCAATTCCGCCACCAGGCGATCCACATGCTCGCGTGCTCCGGCCACAAAAAGGTTCACTCCTTCGAGACTCAGGAGGATCGTTCCTTTCAGTTCCCAACTCCGGCACAGCGCTATCAGCCTCTCTTTCAGCGACTTCAGGTCACTGAGGTTGGCGAATTTATAGGCGGCGATGTTTGTCACGGCTGACATCGGTCTAGAGATAACCGCGACGCGGAATCCCCGCAAATTCTTTGCATGGAAGGGATTTACCCGCCACCTTGTCGGCGTTCATGAGCGCCGCCTTACTTTCTGTCAACGAGCTATTTCTTTCCTACGGTTCTCAGCATCTGCTGAGTGGCGTCACCCTGGCTATTTCTCCCGGTGAGAAGATGGGCCTCGTGGGCCGCAACGGCTGCGGCAAGACCAGCCTGCTCAAGATACTCTCCAACGACCACCAGGCCGACCGCGGGGAGGTCTCCCGCCGTCGCGGGTTGCGCGTCGGGTATCTTCCCCAGGAATTTGAACTGGATGGCACCAAGACCGTACTGCAGAATATCCATTCCGGCACCGCCGATCTGGTGGAGGCGATGCGCCGCTACGAGGAAAGTGACGGAACCGATGCCGAAATGGAGGAGTGCCTGCACCTCATCGAAGTGGCGGACGGGTGGAATCTCGAGACCCGTATCAAGGCTGATGCCACCGCCCTCGGCGTGCCGCCTCTCGACACCATCGTCGGCCCCCTCTCCGGCGGTGAAAAGCGCCGCGTCGCCCTCTGCCGTGCCCTCGTCTCTGAACCCGATCTCCTCCTCCTCGACGAACCCACCAACCATCTCGATGCGGAATCCATCAGCTGGCTGGAGTCCTTTCTGAAATTCTTCCGCGGCGCGGTCATCTTCGTCACTCACGATCGCTACTTTCTCGATGTCATCGCCACCCGCATCATCGAAATCGCCGATGGCCGCGCCTTTTCCCATCCGGGCAACTACACCGCTTTTCTGGAATCCAAAGCCCTGCGCCAGCAGATCGCCGAGCAAACCGAGCGCCGCCGCCAACGCTTCCTCGAAGCCGAACTCCAATACGTCCGCGCCGGCGTCCGAGCCCAGCGTTCCAAATCCCGTCACCGTCTCGACACCTTTTACCAGATCGCCGGACTGGAAGCCCCGCCCGAGGAACGCGAGATGGACCTCATCCTGCCGCCGGCCCCTGAAATCGGAAACACCGGGGTCGACTTGGTCAAAGCCGGGGTCCGTGTCGGCAACGACGACGCCCCTCGCTGGTTGTTTCAAGACCTCAATCTATCACTCAAACCCGGAGAATGCACCGGAGTGGTCGGCCGCAACGGTGTCGGCAAAACCACCCTCCTCCGCCTCTGTCTGGGTGAACGCCAGCCCGACGCCGGCACGGTCACGATCGGTAAAAAAATCAGAGTCAACTACATAGACCAGGGGCGTATGCAACTGGACATGAACAAAACGGTCATCGACGAAGTCGCCGACCTCGGCGGCGAGACAGTGACCTTCGGGGACCAAAAGATGAGCGTCCGCTCGTACCTCCGCCGCTTCCTCTTCACCGACGACAGAGTACGTGAACGCGTCGACCGTCTCTCCGGCGGCGAACGCGCCCGCCTCCTGCTGGCCAAAGTGCTGAAACGCGGCGGCAATCTCATCGTGCTCGATGAACCCACCAACGATCTCGATTTGCAGAGCCTCCGCATGCTGGAGGAGGCGCTGGTGGACTTCGAAGGCGCCGTGCTCGTCGTCAGCCACGACCGCTATTTTCTGGATCGCGTCTGCGACCAGATCGTCGCCTTCGAAGACGGCGGAGTTTTCGTCCAGCCGGGTAACTACTCTTACTATCTGGAAAAGCGCAAGGAGCGCGAAAAACGCGGACGGGAGGCTTTCGCCGCTCCGAAGGCGGCCATTGTATCTGCGCCGGCGCCCAAAAAGCGGAAGCTCAGCTTCAAGGAACAAAAGGAGCTCGACGGCATGGAGGCCGCCATCCTCGCCGCCGAAACACGGGTGAAGGAAATCGAAACCACGCTCGACGACCCCTCCTTCTACGTCACTCGCTCCCAGGAAGCCGCTGCCCTCATCGAGGAAGCCGAGCAAACCAAAGCTGAGATTTCCCGCCTTTATGCCCGCTGGGAAGAACTCGGCGCGCTCGAAGGCTAGCTCGGTTGCATCCAGGCCCGAGCGGGTTTAAATTGAATCATGAAAATCGCGGTGCTGACTCTGCTCCTGGCCGCCGCGCCTCTCTGGGCGCAGCAGCAACAGACGTCCGTGTCGATGTTTCAGCCCTCCCCGGTGGTCACTCCTGTTACACCCACTCCGACGAGCACGATGAATCAAATCATCAGCCGCCTGAATACCCAGCAATACCTGATCAACACCGCTGCCGCGCAGAACGCCGCCCAGCGACCGATCTTCGTTCCTCAGCAGATCACTGTCCGGCCGGCTAAGTGATCTGACGGCTTGGCGGTCCCGGGATAATCTGCCAAGAACACGGGTGCATGCCGCACCTCAAAACCATCCCGACCCTTCTCGCCTTGGCTGCGTTTGTCGGATGCCTTTGGACGATTCCCGCCGCCTGGTGTCGTCGCGGCGCGGACGCATGGATAGCCGGCGAGGCAGATACTCAAAAGCGATTGGCCCGCACGGTGGTCGATCAATTGCAGGGCGGGCTTTCCCTGTCGGATTATCAAACGGGAACGGACCTTTTTAACGGAGAGTGGTTGTTCGGCACCCATCTCATGTCCGGCATCGGGCTTTGCCAGATGGTCCTGCAGCATCCCGAAACGGCTGCGGAATTTACTCCAGCCATTGAAAAATCCATCGAGGCCCTCCTCTCCCCGCAAGTTCGCGCTTTTGACAGTCTCTCGTGGGGCGGAGATGCGCTGGAGACGCTCGATACCGAGCAGGGACATGCCGCTTATCTGGGATATTTCAATTTCCTGTTGAGCCTCTACCGACGTATCAATCCCGATAATCCGTTCACCAGCCTGAACGATAAAATAACGACGGCTCTCGCCGAGCGCTTCGCAAAATCACCCTCGGGGCTGATCGCCACTTATCCGGGAGAATGGTATCCGGTGGACAATGCGCCGGGAATTGCCTCGATCGCCCTCTATCAACAGGTGACAGGGAAGGATTACGCCGCCTTGCTGGAGAGGCAGGAGAAAATTTACCGGGAAAAATATGTGGATGCGAAGACCGGGCTTCTCATCCAGGCGGCCGGGCAAACGGGCGACCCGATCGACGATGCGCGCGGCTCCGGGAGTTCGCTCGGCATCTTCTTTCTGCACCACGCCTATCCGCAGCTTAGCCGGGAAATTTTCGGCGCGATCCGCACTAATCTCGAAACCAGCCTCTTCAACTTCGGCGCGATCCGGGAGTATCCGCACGGGGAAACCGGAAATTGGGATATAGATTCCGGGCCGATTATCTTTGGCTTCGGCTTCAGCGCGACGGGCTTCACCATCTCTGCCACGCGGGCTTTCCAGGACGACCGCCTTTTCGCGCGCTTGTATTCGAGTTCGATTCTCGCGGGTGCGCCGTCTTACCGGAATGACCGGATCGACTTCCTGACCGCCGGTCCCCTGGGCAACGCCATCCTTCTCGCCATGTTCACCACTGCTCCCCTGCCATGAAGCGATTCTCTCTCCGGTCGAGGGACATCATCCTCTGCGCTGTCATCGTTTTGACGTACTTCATTCTGTTCCAAGTGATGACGCACACGCGGATGGTTGAGAAAATGATGGCGCTCAATTTCACCTGGTGGGAATTGCTTCTGATCACCGGCTTCATCGTGTCCCGCCTTCTGACCTACTTATTGATTCCATCCGTGATCGCGGCTGTGCTCGTGCATCGGCTGGCGGCCATGGCGGTGGACCGTCGAAACCGGAAAGCCTAAAGCTGTGCAAAAAGTCGTTATCCATTCCGATGGCGGATGCCATGGCAATCCCGGCCCCGGGGGCTGGGCGGCGATATTGGTGAGCGGAGAGCATCGCAAGGAAGTCAGCGGCGGGGAGCCCGCCACCACCAATAACCGCATGGAACTTCAGGCTGCCATCGGTGCGCTTACCGTCCTCAAAAAACCTTGCCAGATCCAATTTCACACCGACTCAAACTACCTGAAAAACGGCATTACCAAGTGGCTGCATGGATGGAAACAGAATGGCTGGCGAACCAAGGCCAAGCAGCCGGTGAAAAATTGCGACCTTTGGCGTCAGTTGGAAGCCGCCACCCTGCCGCACAAAATCACCTGGGCCTGGGTCAAGGGCCACGCCGGCAATGAAGGCAACGAACGTTGCGACCAATTGGCCGCCGCGGAGATCGAGAAAATCAAACTGGCCTACACGCCTCAGCAGCTCGCCCAACTCATTGAGCAAAAGCGAGCCGAAGAGGCGTCTTCACCGGCTGAGGAAGAAAGCTTCAGCCTGCGGGCCTAGCCCTTCTTCCATTTCTTGTTCTTGGGCGCGAACTTCCGCTCGAAGGTCTTTTTGCCGCCACCAGTTCGTTCTTTCTCCACGCCGCTGTCTTTGACGGGCAGGATCAGAATATCCCCGTTCGGGGAGGAGATGCGGTTGCCCTCAGGAGTGAGCGCCTTGACAAATGCCTCTGGCACCTGGGCAAAGGATTGGTGAGGAGTGAGCTCGATTGATCCCACGCTTTTTCCGGGCAGACCGGTTTCGGTGATGGCACTAACGATCTCGCGCGCGCCAAAGCCCTCGGCCTTGCCAACGCTCAAGGAAATCCAGAGCAAGCCACGAACCGGTTTACGGAGGAAAGGAGTCTTCGCTACGCTCGGCTCGGCGGAGAATTCCTCACGACGAGCCGGCTGAGACGGCGCCTCATCCCGGGAAAATGACTTCCTCGGCTCGTCATCTCGCGAAAACGATTTGCGAGGCTCTTCATCCCTGGAAAATGATTTCCGGGGCGCGTCATCTCGAGAGAAAGATTTCCCTGGTTCCTCGTCACGGGCGGCCCGGCGCGGAGCTTCCTCGCGAGAGAAAGACTTCCGGGGCGGTTCCTCGTCGCGACGGGAGAATGACCTCGGCTCTTCATCACGTGACGGACGACGAGTATCCTTCTCGGCTGGCAAGCTCTCGGCCGGGGCACCGATCAGCAACTGCAGGAGCGCACCGCTGATATCGGTGGAGTTGAAACCTTCTTCGAGCAAACGTTCAACCAGCACGGATTGCCCCGCGCCTTCGCGCGATTCCAAAGTGGCCCGGACCTTATCCAATAAGGCATCGGCGCGCTTTTCCTCCACCTCGCCGGCCGTCGGCAGCACGCCGCGGCGGATCTTGGTTTTGGTATAGCGTTCGATGAACTGCAATTTGTAGATGTCGCGGCCCGAGACAAACGTCACCGCCATGCCGCGTTTGCCCGCCCGACCGGTGCGGCCGATGCGGTGGACATAATCCTCCGCGTCATAGGGCAGATCGTAGTTCACCACGAGTTCGAGATCATCCACATCGATGCCCCGCGCGGCCACGTCGGTGGCGACGAGAAATTCAAACTCGGATTTTTTGAACTTGTTCATCACCCGCGTGCGCTGGGCCTGCGAGATGCCGCCATGGAGACGGTCCGCCGAGAACCCCTGCCCGAGCAGCGTATCGGCCAGTTCGTCGACCATGCGCTGGGTATTGCAAAAAATAATGCCCAGCTTGAAGCCGTGATAATCCACCAGCCGGATGAGCGACTCAAGTTTAGCGCGTGGATGGGCCTCGTAGTACCATTGTTCGATGGCGGGAGCATTGAGTTCCTTCTGCTCGATCTTCACCAACTCCGGCTTCTTGGAATACCGGTCAATCATGTCGCGAATCTGCTTTGAGAGCGTCGCGGAGAAAAAGACCATCTGCCGTTCCTTCGGCGTGGCGTCGAGGATGAGCTGGATGTCATCGCGGAAGCCCATGTCGAGCATGCGATCGCATTCGTCGAGGATGGCGACCTTGAGTTTATCCAGCTTCAAAGTGCCGCGATTCAAGTGATCAATCAAACGGCCGGGTGTTCCGATGACGACCTGAACACCTTTGTTCAACTCATAAAACTGGCGGTCATATGAGGCACCGCCGTAGATCGGGACGGCGTGGATGCCGCGTTTGAAGGCGGTGAGCTTGTGCACCTCTTCCGCCACCTGGGTGGCCAGTTCGCGGGTCGGGCAGAGAATGAGCACCTGCACCGCTTTGCTCGTCGCATCGATTTTTTCGATGGCGGGAATGGCGAAGGCCGCGGTTTTTCCGGAGCCGGTCTGGGATTGTCCAACCACATCGCCTCCGCGCATGAGAATGGGAATGGCGGCAGCCTGAATCGGCGAGGCCTCCTCGAAGCCCAATGCTTCGACGGCCTTAAGAATCTCGGGCGAAAGACCGAGCGATGAGAATGTGGGTTTATCCATGAACGCCCTACTTTACGCCGGTTTGGCCCACCGCGTCACGGATTCTGCGGAAAAAGATCAGCAGACCTGAATAAACTCCAGGTCCAGCAGGGCAGCCAGTTTGCGAAGTTTGGAGGAAATATGACCAATCCCCACTGCGCAATGATGCGCTGGGCCCTCGGCATTCCAACCTTCGACAAAGGCCCGTGCGCCGATGGGAAACCGGTAGCGACTGTTCGTATTGCCGATTTCCAGGATTGGACCCGGCACCGATTCTCCCTCCGCAACCAATAGCTTGAGCGAGCCGCTGTCCGATTCCACCACGGAAAGCAATGTCACCGGGCCATGTTTCACGCTCATCTCCACCGAGAGCCCTCTGCCGATCTTGCCGTGATATACGTCCAGCGGGCGCACCTTCGTCTTGCCCGCCGCGATGGCGATGTGGCCCGGGCCGTCGTGACCCATCAGCACGATGTCTTCATTGAAATCCATTGCGTAATACTCGGTGAACGATCCGCCCGCGCCAAAGCTGTCCATGATCTTCATGGCCTGCACGTTCTTGACCTCATATTCGCCCGCGACCGGGATGCCACGGGCCGTCAGCAATGACGTACCGAGGATGATGGAACTCATCACATCCTCGTGTTCCTCGCAGCCCGCGCCCATGTGGTAGTAGGCGAGCGAACCGAGATTTTTCTCCGCCATCAAGCGATCCAGCGCGATGGATGTTCTGGCGGCGCGTTGCAGCTCCGCTTCCGCGCAGTCACTCTGGACTTCAAGTAGTTGATGAAACTCGCCCACCTTGGCCGCCGTTTCCGTATCTGTGACTGTACGGCGTAACGCGGCCAGTTCCTCCACCTCGACGATCTCCATGTGCCCGCCGAAGCACGCGAGTTGCCGGGTCGTATCGCTGGCGATGTCCAGCATGCCGTTGTAGTAGTGCCCCATCAGGCCGAGGCGGTTGTGGGACATCACATGCGCCACCCGAGCCGCCTCCACCCATTCGGCCGCCTCCTTCCAACAGGCCTCATCATGCAGCACGCCAGTGATCTGATGGAACGAAATCCCGCAACGGCGGAACACATTGGCGATCTCCGGCACCGGACAGGCCGAACAGAAGGCCAGCCATTCGCCCGTCATGCGCGTGCGATCACCCAGTCGGTTGAAGGCCGCGTAGTCGATCGCGTTATCCGGTTGCAGATTGAGAATGAGCACCGGGACCTTGGCGCGCTGCACCACGGGCAGGACGGTGGAGGACAGCGCGTAGGTCGTGACATATAGAAATATCACATCCACATCCTCCCGGCGAAACTGGTGTCCCGCTGCCATCGCCTTCTCGGGTGAATCGATGAGACCCAGATTGATGATCTCGACACCGGGTTGAAAGAGCTTCTGTTCGACTTGGGCAATATAGCCTTCCAATTGAGTTTTTAGGCCGTCAAACTGCGGCCAATACGCTTCCAGACCTATGCCAAACAAACCGACACGGAGGGGGTATCTCATGAAGCCATTCTCCGACTTTCCTCCACTCAATCAATTTGGCTGGCATATGGGGAACTCGCCCATCCATATATATTTCTATCATGCAGGATTATTTTGAATATTTCCCCTGCGGTCCCTCCGAATTGGCCTGGGGCTTCCATATTTCCGCCGCCGGACACACCCGCATCAAACCAGGCGTCCCCTACCCGCCCCCGCGTCATCCCGATAGCCACGCCTTTGACTGGGCTGCGGGGCGCATTCTTTCTTCCCTGCAGATTGTTTACCTAAGCAGTGGCGGCGGTGCGTTTGAAACCCGCGCTGGCGGTGCACGGCAGGCGCGCAAAGGCGATGCCCTTATCCTGTGGCCCGGCATCTGGCATCGCTACCGGCCTCAGGCCAGGACCGGCTGGACCGAACATTGGTTCGAGTTGTCCGGCCGTCTCATCGTCGATTGGCTGAAACATCTCGATCCGGCCATGGCCGTCATCACTACAACTCAGCCCAATGAAATACTCTGGCAGTTTCAAAGATTGCACCGGCTCTGCCAGAACAAGCCGCGCGGCGGACGTCTCCAGGCCGCTGCCTGCGCTTTTGGCATCTGGAGCCAATTGCTCGCCGACTCCATGCAAAGCGACCGCCCCATGCACGACGGTCTTATCCAACGAGCCGTGCGCCGCATGACGGCATCGCTTCGCGAACCGGTGCGTGTTCAACAGATTGCCCGCGAGTTAGGCGTGAGCTACCCCACCCTGCACCGCCATTTTCATAGCGAAACCGGCCTGAGTCCCAAGCAATATTTCGACCAAGTCCGCCTCGCCCGCGCCGCCGAACTCCTCACCGCCAGCCGTCTCAGCATCAAGGAAATCGCCGCATCGCTGGGCTACTCATCTGCGTTCCACTTCTCGCTACAATTTAAGCTGGAGAAAGGCGTCGCACCTTCCGTTTGGCGTGGAGATTGACCTGTCTCCCATCGCCGAAAGAGCTATGCTGAACTTCTATGAGAAAAATCTTAGGTATCGCCTTTCTCATCTTGCTCCTTGTATGCCCCATCGAGAGATCGACCGCCCTGAGCTTGATTTTTTCTCTGTCAGAAAAATTAGCGGCGGCAGACTTCATCGCCCGCGTTCAGATCGCTGACGCCCAGCTATCGCCCAATTCGAAATCCGAAGGCGAGATTCACTGCCGGGTAGTCGAGCAGTTCAAAGGCCCTAAGACCAAAGAATTGACCTTCCATACCCACGCTTATGGTACTCTTGATCCCAAAGAATTTGCGACCCTGCCAAAGAAGGAATTTTTCATTTTCCTTCACCGCCCTCACGGCAACGTGCGGTGGCTGTTTCAAGGTCCCCAGGGAATGCTTCCTATTCAAGATCGATACACCGAATATCGAGTCGGTTGTTACCGAAATATTTGAGTACGACCAATACGTTGATATCCTGCGAAATTGGAAAAAATACGCCGGTCTCAACGGCTAGCAGATGGACAATAGACAGCCCTAAAATCCTTAAAAATACCGGCGGAGGGGGTCGAACCCACACTCCCGAAGGAACGCGATTTTGAGTCGCGCGCGTCTGCCAATTCCGCCACGCCGGCTTTCGAGCAGAGATTTAACCTCCGCTGAGGAAGGGCCACGATTACCGAAAATCGGCCGTCGTGCAACCAAACTTCCGGAATTTTCTAGCTGGTGACTTCCACCGCTTCCGGCTGCTCGGCCTGGGCCTCGCGTTCACTCTGGAGATCGCCGTGTTTGCCCATGGCTTCTGCCACGCTTTGGGGCTCTTCGTCCGATTTTTTCTCGGCCTTCCCGGAGAATTTCACGCTGACCAGCTTGCTGACACCGTGTTCTTCCATGGTCACGCCATAGAGCATGTCGGCGCGGCTGATCGTGCGCTTGTTGTGGGTGATGACCACAAACTGGCTCTGATCGACGAACCGATCGAGGATCTTGATGAAACGGCTGATGTTCGACTCGTCGAGCGGCGCGTCCATTTCGTCCAGCACGCAGAACGGGCTGGGTTTCACCATGTAGATGGCGAAAAGCAATGAGACGGCGGTCATCGTGCGCTCACCACCGGAAAGCAGCGTGATCGTCTGAAGCTGTTTGCCGGGAGGCTTGGCGATGATGTCGATGCCCGACTCCAGCGGATCACTCTCGTCGACCAGCACGAGATTGGCGCGGCCGCCCCCGAAGAGCTCGGTGAACATGAACTGGAAGTTGTCGCGAATCTTCACGAACGTATCGGCGAAAAGGTCCCGGGTGGTGCGGTTGATCTTGGAGATCACGTCCAGCAACTCGGCCTTGGAGTTTACCAGGTCGGTGTTCTGTTGCTCGAGGAAGTTGTAGCGCTGCTCGAGTTCCTCAAACTCCTGGATGGCGTCGAGGTTGACCGGTCCCATGGAATCCACTCGTTCGGTCAGTTCCGCCACGATCTCCTTGATGCGATCCCAATTCAGCGGGCTTTCGTCGACCTCGGTCGGGAGCTCGGCCTGAGCGGAGACTTCCTCCGCGATCGGAGTTCCTTCAGCAACGGCTTCGCCGGATTGCTCGCCATCCACATTCTCAGTGTCAGCGGCGGCGGCCTTTTTCTTGCTGCGGTCCCGGTACGAGGCCATGAGCGCGTAGGAGTCCGGCTCAAACGCATCGAGATCGAGTTGATACCGTTGCGTCACATGGCTGCGGATATTCTCCATGCGCATCTCCACCTGGGTGGATCGCACTTCCAGACGGCCGCGTTGCTCCTGCCACTGGGCCAGTTGCTGGCGGGCCACGCGCAGGGCGACTTCCACGGCTTCACCGGCGGCGTGGATTTCGTTGCGGGTGGTGATGAGGTCGCCGATCTTGCCTTCAAACATGGCGGCTTCCTCGTTCCAGCCCGCCATGGATTCGCGAAGGGAGGCGTTTTCGGCTTCGAAATTGTCGATGCGGGCCTCGTAGTTGGCGATATCGGCGCGACGGGCGTCGAGGAGTTCGGCCAGTTCGGCCAGACGAGCGGCCATTGGTCCCCGCTGATTGTTGAGATTTTCCTGCTGCTGACGTTCGGTGGCGACGCGAACGCGCACTTCATTGAGAGCCTCCACGGCGCTGTTCTCACGTTCCCGTACGACGAGAGCATTCTGCTCCGCCTCGGAACGGCGGATGCGCTCGCGCTCGATGCCTTCACTCAACTCGGCAATGCCTGACTCGAGGTTCTGCAAATGGGTAAGGCTGGCGCGGAGGGATTCACTCAACTGCACCGTCTCACGGGTAAAGGTGGAGCGACGAGCTTCCAGGTCGGTCAACTGGCGCTCGGCCAGCTTTTGTTCATTCTGGGTGGATGCGCTCTCGACCTGGGCGTGCTGGAAAGCCTCCCGGGCGTTCAACAGACGCTCCTGCGCGTTTTCCAGAGATTCCAAAGCCTCGGCCCGGCGATGCGTAAGCGCACCCAAGCGCTCGATGATCGCCGTCTGCTCACGGTCCAGCTCGGCGATCTGCGCCTTGCGGACGAGGGTGGACTGACCGCTATTCTCTCCGGTCTGTCCGCCGCGCACGATACCGTCGCGACTGATGAACTCTCCCGTCAGCGTGGTTACGCCGAGTGTGGGATTGGCCGCCTTGATCCGGAAGGCGGCTTCCAGATTCTCCGCGACTGCGACATTGACCAACAGATCTCCCGCCAGGGCTTTGGCTTCTCCGCCCCCGCCTACACAATCAGCAGCCCAGGCAATCGCGCCTTCCGGCAAAAAGAGGCCGGGTTGGATATTGGCGGCACCGATCCAGTTGCGCGGGATGATGGCCGCCTTGCCGACCTTTTGCCCGGCAAGCGTCCTCATCGCGGCCTCGGCCACGTCGGTGTCCTTGAAAATGATGGTCTGCAGAGCAGCGCCCAGCGCGGCTTCCACTGCGGGAATGAACCGGGGCTCGACCTGAATGTGATCGGCCAGCGCGCCATGGATGGAGGACTTGAAGAAGTCCGGATTGTCCAGACCCCGCAAAACGGACTGCGTCCCTTCGTCGAACCCCTCGCCCTGCTCCTGCAACTGACGAAGAACTTCCAGACGCGATTCGATGCCGGCGGCTTCCTTGGAAATGCCATTCAACGCCGTCTCGGCCTCCTGACGGGCAATCTGTGCGGCCTCGTAGGCCAGTTGAGCCTCGGCCTGCTCGGCTTGGGAAAGCTCCGCGTTCAACCGCGCCGATTCACCACGGCTGATAATTTCTTCCAGGCGGGCGGCAAATTCTCCGGCGGCCTGGGCGGCCGCATCGGACTCCCCTTGCAACAGGCGCAAACGGGTTTCACCCGCCTCGCGGCGACCGGCCGCAGCGGAAATATCATTGCGCAGTGAACCCAGCCGAGCTTCCAGCCGGGAAATTTCACTGCCGATTTCCTGCGTCTGGCGTTCAACCGCCTGACGCTCTTCGCGCACGAGTTGCACGCGATTGCTCTGTTCGGTAAGCGCTTCCTCGTGACCGCGCAGAGTGTCGAACATCTGGGCCAGAATCTGGTCCGTCTGCTCGATCTGGGCCTGTTGCGCGTTGATCTTTTCATCCGCCGCGGCGATGTCCTGCCGGTGGCGCTCGATCATGGAACGCGCTTCCTCGCTGCGTTCGCCGTTTGTAGTGATGCGGCTCTCGGAAGAGAAAATGCGGTTGCGCAGGGTCTGGATGGTGTCGCGCACCACGCCGATCTCGGTATCCACCTCCTCCATGCGGGAGCGGAAGCCGGCATACTCCGCTTCCTGCAGCACGATTTCGTTCTCGTGCAGTCCGCGTGATTCCTCGCCCTGGCCCAATTCTTGTTTGATCCGCTCCAGTTCGGTCGCGAACTCCTGATAATTCTTATGCGAGAAGTGGGTGTCGAACACCTTCAGATCCTGCATGAACGCCTGATACCGGCGGGCTTTCGCCGCCTGACGCTGCAACGAGCCAATCTGGCGCCGGACTTCCTTGATGATGTCCTGCACGCGAATGAGGTTGGCCTCGGTGTATTCCAGCTTGCGCAGCGCTTCCTTCTTCTGCGCCTTGTATTTAGTAATGCCGGCGGCTTCTTCGAAAATGGCGCGCCGGTCTTCCGGACGGCTGCTTAGGATCAAGTCGATCTTGCCCTGTTCCATGATCGAGTAGGCGCTGCGACCCACGCCCGTATCCATGAAAAGCTGGTGGATATCCCGCAGACGGCAAGCCGTCTTGTTCAGGAAATACTCGCTCTTGCCGTCGCGGTAAACGCGCCGGGTGATGCTCACTTCGTTCCAATCCGTGCCCAGTTCCTTTTCGCACTCCGCGAAGTTCAGCGAAACCTCGGCCATGCCGAGCGCGGGACGGCTGTCCGTACCACTAAAGATAACGTCGGCCATTTCCCCGCCGCGCAGGGCCTTGGCGGACTGTTCGCCCAACACCCAACGCATCGCGTCCAGGACGTTGGATTTGCCGCATCCGTTCGGACCGACGACCGCGGTTACACCGCGGTGGAAATTGAGAATCGTCCGCGGCGCGAACGATTTGAAACCAATCATTTCAAGGGATTGAAGATACATGAACAGTCCTCTAGGCTTAGGGGGTCAAAGCTAAAAGGCCGCTGGAGCCCTTTGCAAGGAAAAACACTATATATTGTGGTGCCCAGCCACCAAAATCCCAACCTATTGAGCTTTTATGTCTGACGCGCGCCTAGGCGATCTCCTTGAATTTCTGCGTTTTCCGAGCGTTTCCACCCAATCCGAGCACGCCGTCGACATGGTTGCCTGTGCGGAATGGGTGAAGCGGAAATTCGAAAGCCTGGGCTTCACCGCCTCGGTCGAGGAAACCGGGGGTCACCCCGCCGTGGTGGCGCATGCTCCCCACCAGCCGGGCCGTAAAACCGTCCTCATCTACGGCCACTACGACGTCCAGCCCCCCGAACCCCTCGAAGAATGGGTTACCCCCCCTTTTGAACCCAATATCCGCGATGAGCGCATCTACGCCCGCGGTTCGACCGACAACAAAGGCCAGATCCTCGCCCACATCCTCGGCGTCGGCGAATTGCTGGCCCGCGAGGGCCAACTCCCGGTCAACGTCGTCTTCCTTGTCGAGGGAGAGGAGGAAACCGGTAGCGAACACCTCGCCGCCTTCCTGGAAAAGCACCGCGAGTCCCTGGCCTGCGACATCATCATCATTTCCGACACCGGCATGGCCCAGCATGGCTATCCCACCCTCACCTACTCTCTTCGCGGGATCGCCGCGCTGGAATTCAAGGTGCGCGGCCCCTCCCTCGATCTCCACTCCGGCGTCTTTGGTGGCGCGGTCATGAATCCCGCCACCGCCGTCGCCCGCTTGATCGCCACCCTGCATGACGAAAACGGCAAGGTCGCCATCGAGGGTTTTTACGACGATGTCGCGCCGCTGGAAGCCTGGGAGCGCGAAGCGGCCGCCGCCCTGCCCATCACCGAGGACGACCTTCGCGCCCTCACCGGCGTGCAAACCCTTTTCGGCGAAGCCGGCTACAGCGCCATCGAGCGCACCGGCGCACGGCCCACCGCCGAAGTCAACGGCATCGGCGGCGGTTATCAGGGCGAAGGCACCAAGACCGTCCTGCCCAAGGAGGCCTTTGCCAAGCTGACCTTCCGCCTCGTGCCAAACCAGAAACCCGAGAAAATTCTCGCCCTCGCCGAGGCCCATCTCCGGAAACACTGCCCGCCCGGCGTCACGCTGGAAATCGTTCCCGGCCATTATGGCGAACCTTATTATGTCAATCCGCACAGCCCGGCCGGCGAAGCCGCCATGCGCGCGCTGGAAACTGTTTTCGGCCGCAAGCCCGCACTCCTGCGCGAAGGCGGCTCCATCCCCATCGTTACCACTTTCAAGAAAGTGCTCGGCGCGGATTCGCTCCTGCTCGCGCTGGCTTCGCCCGATTGCCAGGCACACTCGCCCAACGAAAACTTCCCCATCGAAAATTTCCTCGCCGGCATCCGCCTGAGCCAGGCCGCGTTGGAGGAACTCGGGAAAATCTAAATTTGCTCCCTCCCCATTTGCCGCTAGGCTCCTGAGATATGTCCGAACAAGTCACCCGTCTCTGGCTCATGTACCCCGCCCGTCTCATTACACGTCCGGTCATCTATGAGTTGGGCAAAAATTTCGCCCTGGTGACGAATGTCCGCCAGGCCAGCGTCACGGACGAGATCGGTCTGGTCTCCCTCGAACTCGACGGCGAGCGCGAGGAAATCAAAAAGGCCATCAACTGGCTGGAAGAACTCGGCGTCAAAGTCGAGCCGGTCGAAATCAACACCATCGAAGGCTAGGTTTTCTTCGCCATGAAGATCGGCCTCCGCCTCCTCGCATTGATCTTTGTGCTTTGCGTGGTCCTCGCCTGGTTCGGCCTTGGCGCGAACCGCGGCTGGACCAAGACCGCCATTGTCATCAAGAAAATCGATCCCGTCACCGAGATCGAATTCACCGAATATCAAAAAGGATTCATTCCCGGCGTCGACTTCCTTGCCGTCGGCTTCATCGGCGCGGGCGTGTTCTTCGCACTGAGTTTTCTTCCATTTAAATCCAAACCAAAAACATCATGAAAAACGCCATCGCCCTCCTCGCCGCCGCTTCCGCGCTGTCCGCCGTTCAGGCCGCGCCGATCACCTTCGACTTCAAGGACCCGAAGGGAGTCAATAACGTCGTTTTCCAACTCGACGCCCCGCTGGAATCCATCAATGGAACCGCCAATGGCGTTTCGGGAACCGTCACGGTCGATCCGGAAAATCCCGGTACAGCCACCGGCAAGATTGTGGTTGCGACCAAATCATTGACCGTGCCGAACTCCATGATGCAGGAGCATCTGCTCGGCGAGAAATGGCTGAACGAAAAGGCGAATCCCGAGATCACCTTCGAGATCAAAAAGATCAGCGACATCGAAAAGGAAGGCACCAAGGGCGAGGCTGAAGTGACCGGAACCTTCACTCTTAATGGCGTGTCCAAGGAAATCACCGTTGAAGCCAAAGTCAGTTATCTGCCCGGCAAACTCTCCGCCCGCATGCCCGGCAAGGAAGGCGACCTGCTCGTCATTCGCTCCGAGTTCAAAATCAAGCGCAGCGACTACAACATCCAGGCCGGCCAGAACACCGACAAGGTGTCTGACGAAATCGAACTGGAACTCAGCATCGCCGGCTCCGCGCCGAAGGCTTAACTCACCACTTCCAAAATCAACAAGGGACGATCCGCGCGGGTCGTCCCTTATTTTTTTTCCGGCTCGGCGCTGTTCTTCAAGGTCGCCTCGATTTCGGGATCGGGCTCGGCCCCGAGTTCGACGGCGCGGAAGTAATGGCGGCGGGCCAACTCGATGGAAGGCGGTTTGTTTTCGAGATAAAAGACCGCCAGGTTGTACTGCGCGTCGGTGTAATTAGAATCGATGTTGATGGACTTGCGCAGTTCGTCCTGGGCCGCATCGATCCAGCCCTTGCGGCCGACGACCACGCCGAGATAATTACGCGCCCGCGCATTGCGCGGATCATAAAGCGTGGCCTGGGTCAGCGCGGCCAACGCCTCATCCAGGCGCCCGTCGTCCATGTACATGATGCCGAGGGTGAGCCAGGCCGGAGCGGAATCGAGTTTGATCTGCACCGCCCGTTTGAGCAGCTTCTCAGCCTCTCCGAAATTCTTGGCGTAAAACTCCACCACCCCGAGATTGATCAGCACAAACAAATTATCGGGAGCGAGGTCGAGCGCCTTCTTGTAGGCCCGTCGGGCCCTCTCATAGTCCTTGCGCCCGAAGGCCGCATTCCCCTCGCCGGCGGCCTCCCGGGCAAACTCCGGCACAAATGTACCGTCGTTGGCCGGTGCCGCCTCCGCCTTGGCCGGATCGGCCCTGGCTGGCGTCGGCGTGGGAGAAACCACATCTTGCGCCGAAGCCGCGAGAGTGCCGGCAACGAGCAGGCAGAAAACCTGGCGAATCATCTAGTCCCCGGAAAGTTCCTTCGACCGCGCCGCCGCTGTCTTCACGGCGTCGATCAGGGCTGAGCGCGTCGCGGCGGCTTCCAGCACACTCAAGCCCGCAATGGTGGTGCCACCAGGACTGGTCACCATTTCGCGAAGCACAGCCGGATGTTCCTTGGTGGAAGCAGCCATTTCGGCCGCGCCCGCCACCGTCTGGATGGCAAGATCAAGCGCAAGCTTCCGGGGCAAACCCACCGCGACGCCGCCGTCAGACAGGGCCTCCATGATCAAATAAACAAAAGCCGGACCGCTGCCGCTGAGGCCGGTCACCGCATCGAGCTGACTTTCCGAAACCGAATAAACCGAGCCCACCGCCGCGAAAACCTTCTCAGCAACCATGATGTTCTCTGGCGTGGCCGATTCATCCGCGGCGATAGCCGTCGCGCTTTTGCCTACCATGGCCGCCGTGTTGGGCATGGCCCTGATAATAGCGGCCTTCGGCGCGGCCTTGCGCAGACGGGCAATCTTCAGCCCGGTGGCCACGGAGATCAGGAGTTTGTCGTTGAGGCCCTTGCCGGCATCGTCCAGCGCCTTGAGCGCGTCGGTCGGCTTTACGCAAAGCACGATCACATCCGCAGCTTCCGCCGCCTCGGCGTTCGAATTGGCCGAGCAAACCTCGGTGGCCGCGATGAAATTCTGCAGCCCGGTTTTGGAGCGGCTGGAAACAATGATGTCCGTGGCGGCGCAAAGATTGGCCCGCAACATGCCGTGAACGAGCGCGAGCGCCATCCGGCCAGCCCCAAGAAAGGCGTATTTCATGTCCGCAAAAATAGGGCCGCCACCGCCGCGGGCAAGGAGTTTCGCTGGCGGAAACCACCCCACAAGGCAAAGAAATGCCTAAGACTTCACTTTTCCGGGTTGTCAAAGAGGCGAAGCTGCATACGTTCTCGCGCATGTCCCGACATTTGGCGTGCCTGCTGGGCGCGGTTGTTTTTCTCACGCAGGCGGCCGAGGCCGCGAAAGTGGCTGACAGTTTGGTCCGCATTCAGGCCACCTCCCAGGACCCCAACTATCGCACCCCCTGGAGCGGAGGTTCGGTGGTCAGCGGTGTTGGTGCGGGTTTTATCATCGGCGGAAACCGCATTATGACCAACGCCCACGTGGTCAGCGACGCCCGCTTCCTAGCCGTTTCCAAGGAAGGCGACCCGAAGCCCTATCCCGCCCGCGTCCTGCATGTGGCCCACGATTGCGACCTCGCCCTCCTGACGGTGGACAATCCGGATTTCTTCAAGGGCACCGCCGCGCTGGACTTCGGTGGCATCCCCGCCATCGAAACCACCGTTTCCGTGTTTGGCTATCCCATCGGCGGCGACCGCCTCTCAGTCACGCGGGGCGTCGTCTCGCGGGTGGATTTCCAGCCGTATTCGCACTCGGGAGTGGATTCGCACCTCACCATCCAGATCGACGCGGCGATCAATCCCGGTAACAGCGGCGGACCCGTCCTGCAGGACGGAAAAGTCGTGGGCGTCGCCTTCCAGGGTTACAGCGGCGACGTGGCCCAGAATGTGGGCTACATGATTCCCACCCCCGTCATCCGGCGCTTTCTCCAGGACGTGGAAGATGGCCATTACGACAAGTACATGGACCTGACCATTAGCTATCATCCGCTGCACAATCCGGCTATGCGCAAGGCGCTCGGGCTGACGGATGGTGATTCCGGCGTGGTCGTCGGCAACGTCTACGGGGGCGGCGTTTCCGACGGACGTCTCCAGGCCGGCGATGTCCTGCTCAGCATCGACGGGCTGCCCATCGCCAGCGATGGCACTGTCCGGATGGACGGTGAACCGGTCGAAATGGCCGAAGTCGTCGAACGCAAATTCAAGGGCGACAAAGTCGACTTCAAGGTCCTGCGCGACCGGAAGGAAGAGGAGGTCTCCATTCCCCTCACCCACGCCTGGCCCTTCTCGCTACAGGCCAACGCCTACAATGAGAAACCCCGCTTCGTCGTCTTTGGCGGGCTGGTCTTCCAGCCGGTGGATGCGAATTTCATCAACGAACACCGTCCCGAAGATCTGCGGCTGCGGTATTTCTTCGACGAGTTCATCAGCCAAAGCATTTATAAGGAACGCCCCGAGCTCGTGGTGCTGAGCAGCGTGCTGGCCGATCCGGTCAACGCCTACGCGGGAGAATTCCGCTATGACGTGGTGGACAAGATCAACGACAAGAAAATCGAGCGCATCGACGACGTGGCCGAGGCCTTCAAGAAACCCGCGGACTACTATGTCATCGAGATGGTCGGCCAGGGCCGACCCATCGTGCTGGAGCGCAAGGCCGTGGAAGAAGCCCGGGACCGTATCCGCTCCCGCTACCGCGTCACCTCCGAGGAGAATTTGCAAAAATGAAACGAGTGTACCTGCTCATCGCGTTGCTCCCGCTCGCCCTGGCCACCGGCTGCAAGCCCAAGAGCCCGGCCGCGGTGGCTATCAACAATGACTCGCTGGTGCGGGTGAATGCGACCAACCAGTCCTTCGATTTCTTCCGTCCGTGGATGAAAAAGGCCCCCTACATGCGGCGCGGCCTCGGCGTAGTCCTGCCGGACCATCGTGTGCTCGTCACCGCGGAACTCGTGGCCAACCACACCTATGTCGAACTGGAAAAAGCCTCCTCCGCCGAGAAAACCCCGGCCGAAGTCCTGCTGGTGGACTACGACAGCAACCTCGCGTTGTTGAAACCCACGAATCCCGACTTCCTGAAAGGCGCCAAGCCCTTTGACTTGGCCACCAAGGCCAAGGTCGGTGACCGCGCCTCCATCCTGCAGTTGGAATCGAACGGCATCATCGCCGAAACTCCCGCCACCATCACAACGATCGCGGTGGGCGGATATCCGATGGACAACCTTTCCCTGCTTACCTACCGACTGAGCGCGCCCCTGCAGAGCCGCGAGGGCAGCTTCACCATCCCCGCCGTGCGCAATGGCAAGTTGCTCGGCCTGCTCATGCGCTACGATGGCCGCAGCCAGACCGCGGACATCATCCCCGCGCAGGTCATCGAGCATTTCCTCGCCGACGCGAAGTCCGAAAAATACACCGGCTTCCCACGACTGGGCGTAGCCTTCTCCTCTACCCGCGACCCGCAACTGCGCCGCTATATCGGCCTCAAGGAAGAAGGCGGCGTCTACGTCACGGAAGTGCGTCCCGACAGTTCCGCTGCCAAAGCTGGATTGAAAAAAGGCGATGTCATTTTGTCCGTGGGCGGCCAGGCCGTCGACAAGGACGGCAACTACGACGATTCCGACTTCGGTCCCATCTCGTTCAGCCACCTTACCACCACGCTCGCGCGTGTTGGCGACACCATCGACTTCAACATCCTGCGCGATGGCAAACGCGAGACACTCAAGGTCAAACTCGAACCGCTGAACCGCTCGAAGGTCGTCAGCGATCCATATGTTTTCGACCAGCAACCGAAGTATCTCATTCTCGGCGGGTTGGTCTTTCAGGAACTCTCCCGCCCCTACCTTCAGGAATGGGGTGGCGGCTGGATGAAGGAAGCGCCTCAGCGCCTCGTCTACCTCGACGCCTATCAAAGCGATCTGCCCGACGACCAGGGCAAGGTCGTCTTCCTCAGTCAGGTGCTGCCGACCGCCAATACCATCGGCTACGAAGACCTCGAGCACCTCGTGGTCAAGAAGGTCAACGGCCAGCCGATCAGGAGTCTCGAGGATCTGGCCAAGGCCGTCGCTTCACCCAAGGACGGCTTCGACAAGATCGAGTTCGAGCAGGACCCTGCCTTTATTTACCTCGATGCGGCGGAAATCGAAAGCGAGAAGGGCCGCATCATGGAAGACTACGGCATCCCCGCCCTGCAGAATCTCAACTAAGGTTCCTTCGCCACGGCCCGGCCATACGCCTCGGCCAGATAGGCCTTGGAGGTGTCCCAGGTCGCCTCGCCGGGATTCAGCACGCACAGCCAGTTCATCATCCCGTAAATGGGATGTGGCATAATTTTGTCCAAGGCGGCGAAGTTGTAAGTTTGTGCGCCTTCCTTGAAGAGCGTTTTGAAGGTCAACCGGCTCACGCCGATATTCAGACGGAAGATGCCCGGCCGGCTGAGATCAGAAACCTGATCATATTCGTCCGTTGTAACCAATGTGGCGAAGGGAAAGCCCCTTTCCGGCACCTTCCCTTCCGGTCCGTGAAAGATGAAAAAACTCCCGTTCGATTCGGCGACCTGAACGTCGGCGAAGGTTGTGCTGATGTAACGCAGGACCGCGTCCTGGTCCATGGCTCAAGCCTTGCGGAAGCCGCTGCCGCTGATATCGCGGACGCGCTCTTCGAGCTCACGGATCTTGATCTCGTGGCGGGCGATGGTCTCCTCCGCGGTCATGAGCTTGCGGCGCTTGTCCAGCAGAGCCGTCTCCAGCTCGCGAATCCGTTTCTGCAGATTGGCCCGCACGCCGCCGCTGCCCGGCTGCTGCAGCATGGCAAGCAAGGGATTGGAAGCAGGCGCGGGCTCCGCGACTTCCGTCTGAGAAAGTTTGTAAAATGAGGTCTCGCCTAGCGACGTGCTCTGGCCGGTCAGGCAATTGATCAGCTTCGTTTCCGGGCTGATCTCACCCAGCTTGTCAAATTCCACCAGGGCATCCGAGGTGGTGGGACCATACAGGAGGTTTTCTCCCACGACCACGAGCCAGTCCATTTCCATCTCGGGCACCATGGGAGCCTTGGTCCAGATGGTCTTGTCGGCGGACAGCATGTCCTGCGGGTTCACCTGCGCGGTGCGGGCCCAGTCCTGAATTTTAGAGAAGGAGACCGGTCCGAAGACCTCCCCGTTTTCATGCTTCTTCAGATACCAATTCTCGGGGTTTTCGATGGCCATATAATGAAAAGATCGCTGGGTGCAGTTTCCTTCATCCGGGGCCGATTGACAAGGAACTTGCGCTCAAAGGCGGTTATGCTGATAATTGCTGGTTCGCCGGAAGGCGCAAAACGAGAATTTCGTCATGAGTAAAACATTATTGGATAAAGTCTGGGAGGCGCACGCCGTGCGCACCCTGCCGAACGGATCGACCCAGTTGCTGATTGGCACGCACCTCATTCACGAGGTCACCAGCCCGCAGGCCTTTGGCATGCTGCGCGACCTGAATCTCAAGGTCCTTTACCCTGAGCGCACCTTCGCCACCGTCGACCACATCGTGCCCACGGATGAAATCGCGGAGCCCTATTCCGACGAACTGGCCGACGCCATGATCAAGGCGCTGCGCAAAAACTGCGCGGAGACCGGCATTACCTTTTTCGATCTGCCCACCGGCAAGCAGGGCATCGTGCACATCGTCGGTCCCGAGCAGGGCATCACCCAGCCGGGCATGACCATTGCCTGCGGCGATTCCCATACCTCCACCCACGGGGCCTTCGGCGCCATCGCCTTCGGCATCGGCACCAGCCAGGTACGCGACGTGCTGGCCACCCAGACCATGGCCCTCCGCAAGCCCAAGGTGCGCCGCGTCAACGTCGAGGGCAAACTCACCTCCGGCGTCTACGCCAAGGACGTCATCCTGCACATCATCCGCAAGCTCGGGGTCAATGGCGGCATCGGCTATGCCTACGAATTCGGCGGCTCGA
>CAYUMP010000026.1:55464-62161 GCA_964445975.1 uncultured Chthoniobacterales bacterium
GACCTTCGATAATTTTACTCAGGAAGAGCGTATGACCGTGTGCAACATGTCCATCGAGGGCGGAGCGCGCGTCGGCTATGTAAACCCCGATAAAACCACCTTCGACTACTTGAAAGGCCGTCCCTACGCGCCCCAGGGCGCCGAATGGGATGCCGCCGTGGAACGCTGGAAGGCGGTCGCCTCCGATCCGGATGCCGTTTACGACGACATCGTCACCTACCAGGCCGAAGATATCGGGCCGACTGTGACTTGGGGGATCAACCCCGGGCAGGCCATTTTCATCGACGAAAACGTGCCCACCGCCGGTGAATTGCCGGAAAAAGACCGCGCCACCGCCGAAGAGGCCCTGGTCCACATGCACCTGAAGGCGGGTGATCCGATCAAGGGTACCAAGGTGGACGTCGCCTTTCTGGGCAGTTGTACCAACGGGCGCCTGAGCGACCTGACCGAGGTGGCCAGGTTCGTCAAAGGCAGGAAGGTCAAAACCGGGGTCAAGGCCATCGTCGTTCCGGGTTCGCAGGGTGTCTCCCAAGTCGCCGAAAAGATGGGGCTGGCCGAAATTTTCCGCGATGCGGGCTTTGAATGGCGCGCCGCCGGCTGCTCCATGTGCCTGGCCATGAACCCCGACAAGCTCATTGGCGACCAACTTTGCGCCAGTTCGAGTAACCGAAACTTCAAGGGCCGCCAAGGCAGCCCGACCGGACGCACCATCCTCATGAGTCCCCTCATGGTGGCCGCCGCCGCCATCACTGGAGAGATATCTGATGCGCGCGAGGTGTTCGACATCAACTAATTAAATAGGTATTTTACTATGGCACTGGAACAAATTATTCAGGTCACCGGCCGCGGCATTTACGTCCCCGGAGAGGACATTGACACCGACCGCATCATCCCGGCGCGCTTTATGAAATGCGTGACGTTCGACGGACTGGGCGAATTCGCCTTCTACGACGAGCGCAAAAACGCGGACGGATCGGACAAGGACTATCCATTAAACAATCCCCGCTTTTCGGGAGCCAGCATCCTGCTCTCCGGATCGAATTTTGGCTGCGGCAGTTCCCGGGAGCACGCCCCCCAGGCGCTCTACCGGTACGGTTTTCGCGCTATTCTCGCGGAAAGCTATGCGGAAATCTTCTTCGGCAACTCCATCACGCTCGGCATGCCCTGCGCCATTATGGCTCGGGAAGACATCCAGGGCCTGGCGCAGCTGATCGAACAAGACCCCGCAATGATGGTGACCCTGGATCTCGTAGAGGGCAAGGTGACGGCAGCTGACGTGGATTTCAAAGCCGTCTTGCCGGATCACGCCCGCGAGGCCCTGACCACCGGCAAATGGGATGCCATTGCCGACCTGCTGGAAGGCACGGAAGAAATCCGCGCCACCGCGGCCAAGCTCCCCTATTTTCAGACGGCTTGAAGTGGCAAGCAGGCTAAAATGCCTGCAATCCACGAAGAGCTTTGGCAACCAGGCGAACATCGACCTGCTTTCCAGTTAGTACCAACGACGCCTGCGATCCACTCGAAGGGCGTCGCCGTGCCCGTATTCAGGCCTAAATAGGCACGCTCATCGGTTTAACTTGACCATTGTTGGGCGGGATGTCTGTATCCTGCTATATATCATCGCCCAATGATATATCCGTCTTTCCCCCCGGTTAGTCGTAATATCTCCCTCACTGTATTTTGGCAGGAACTGCCTTGGCCACCCCCCACCGTCCAATATGAAAATCCGTCCTCCCTGGTTAGCTACGATACTTTTACTGGTCGCTTTAACTGGCCCAGCCTTGGCCGAATCCCAACCTGCTCCTGCTGTGTCGGAATCGGCCCGAGAGATTCCGGTAGCCTATGAGGTCGATGTCCTCGTAGTCGGCGGCTCGACTGGCGCGGTGGCCGCGGCGGAGGCGGCCGCGAAAGCGGGCGCGAAGGTTTTCCTGGCCGCGCCTCGGCCTTATCTGGGCGACGACATGTGCGCGACGATGCGGCTGTTTTTGGACAAAAATGAAAAGCCGTTGAATGCGTTGGGCTCGGCGGTGTTCGACCCGAAGGGGGCATTGACGAGGGCGGCGCTTCCCTCCCACCCTTTTGAATATCTCTCCAATATCGCGCCGTCGCCCAAACACAACGACTCCAAAAAGAAGCCGATTCTTTCCGATACGACCGTGGGTGGAGATACGAGCGACTGCGTGCAGTATGACGGAGATGTCCTGATTACCGCAGATATGGAGACGGCGAAACCTATCCAGGACGTGAAAGTGGCCGCCTTCTCTCGAGCGGAGGATTTCGCGCCCCAAGCGATCACTGTGTCGGTGAGCGACGACCGGAAGGATTGGAAGGAAGTGGGAAAAGAAACCTTCCCCGAGGCGGAAACGGAGGGAGCCGACACGGTGGAAGTCGCCACGGTGCCCGTCAATGCGACGGGGCGGTACGTGCGGATCAAGGTCGAACGGGCGGAAAAATCACCGCGTTTGTTGTTGAGCGAGGTGGCGATCACTCCGCCCGTTACGGAGGCGGAAAAGAACGCCGAGAAAGAGCCCTGGCGGGGGCCGGTGACGCCGCTGCATGTGAAGAAGACACTTGATCGCACGCTGCTGGATGCCGGGGTGACGTTTCTCTATAGTTGTTATCCCACGGAGGTTCTCCGCGACGAGAAGGGTCAACTCGCGGGAGTGGTGATGGCCAATCGCGCGGGACGCCAGGCGGTGAAGGCGAAGGTGATCATCGATGCGACACCACGAGCCACGGTCGCGCGCATGGCCGGCGCGCAATTTTCGCCCTATCCCGCGGGAACCACTCAGAAATTTGAACGCATCGTCGTCGGTGGGGAGGTCAAACAGGCACCCGGACTGGCCGGGAAAAAAGTCGGGGTGAGCTTTCCCGCGGTGCCGGAGAAGCGCGGGACCGACTTCATAAGCTACGAAATCGAAGTGCCGATGAAGGACGACTCTTTCGCTGCGTTCAATCAGGCCGAGTCGATGGCGCGCACTTTGACCTACAGCCCGGATCAGCCCGTGGATACGGAGGAGCTTTTTCAAGTGCCGCCCGATCCGGTGAAGGCGATGAAGGCGGCCGAGGGACCATGGAAAGGCGTGGAGGCGCTGCCGCTCGATGTCTTTCGTCCGGAAGGACAGCCAAGACTTTTCGTGCTGGGTGGATGTGCTGATGTTTCGCGGGATGATGCAGCGCGGCTGTTGCGCCCGCCCGCACTGATGGCAGCGGGAGAACGCGTGGGAGCGGCTGCCGCCACGGAAGCGAAAGATCTGCCGACCCTGGGTAAAGTCGCGGTGGCCGGAACTGCCGGACCCGCAACGACGAAGGGCGACGTGAAAGAACTCCTGCAGGGATTGCGGCCCGGCGAAAACGCAGCCACGACGATTTCCTCCCCCGACCGCACCCTGCCCGTTCTCGGCGAATACGATGTGGTCGTGATCGGTGGAGGTACCGGGGGCGCGCCGGCGGGCATTGCCGCCGCCCGACAGGGTGCGAAAACGCTGGTGCTCGAATACCAGCATGGGCTCGGAGGCGTGGGCACGCTTGGTCGCATCAGCAAATACTGGCGGGCTTACAAGAAGGGTTTTCCCGAAAGCACCCCTGAATCCAAGGAATATTGGGACCCACGGGCTCGCTCGGAGTGGTACCGGCAAGAGATCGTCAAGCCGGGCGGCGAAGTCTGGTATGGCGTGCTGGGCAATGGCGCGGTGGTCGAAGGGAATCGCGTGAAGGGCGTGGTGGTCACCACCCCGCTCGGGCGCGGCATCGTGCTGGCCAAGGAAGTGGTGGATTCCACCGGCAACTCCGACATCGCCGCGGCGGCCGGCGCTTCAACCATCATGCCCGGTGCCGGTCAGTTTGCTATTCAGGGTACCGGCCTGCCCGCCATCCGTTGGGGCGGGCGCGATTTCTTTAACTCCGATTTCACCATCGTGGACGAGAACGACATGGTGGATGTCTGGCAGATGCAGCTCTACACGCGACTGAAGTACGGCAACGTCTTCGACACCGGCACCTTCATTGACAGCCGCGAGCGGCGGCGCATCGAGGGTGACTACACTCAGCCGGTGCTCGACCAGATCAACAACCGCACCTACCCCGACACGATCGTGCTGATGGAGACGAACTTCGACCAGCACACCTTCGCGGTCGATCCCTATCTGGAGGCCACGCATCCGGACAGATTGGAGAATCTCCTCGCGCGCATGCCGTACCGCTGCTTCATCCCGAAGGGCATGGAAGGCATCCTGGTCACCGGCCTCTCGGCGAGTGTCGAACACGATGCCCTGCCCCTGGCACGTATACAGGCCCATATCCAGAACGCAGGCTACGCCATCGGCCTCGCCGCAGCCACGGCTGCGAAGGAAAACAAAGGCGTCCGCGATATCGACATCCGCGCTCTGCAAAAGAGCCTGGTCGAGTTGGGCAGTATCCCTGAAAGCGTGTTGACCGAGGTCGATTCCTATCCGATTGGAAAAGAGAAACTCGTTGAGGCGGTGAAGACTCTGCCGGACGAATATAAAGGGGCCTCGCTCGTTTTTGCCCAACCGCAGGAGGCCATTCCGCTGCTTAAATCGTCCTATGCCGACGCAAAGGACCCGCAAGCCAAACTCATCTATGCCCATGTCCTCGGTCTGCTGGGCGACAATACCGGCGCGGATACCCTCCTCGAATATCTCGAAAAAAATCCGTGGGACGAGGGCTGGGATTTCCAGGCGATGAACAACTTTGGCGCGACCATGAGCAAGCAGGATTCCTATGTCCTGACGCTGGCGCGGTTGCGTGACAAACGCGCCCTGCCGGTGATCCTGAAAAAGGCTGCCGAACTCAAACCAAAGTCCGACTTTTCCCACTACCGCGTCGTGGCGCTTGCGCTGGAGAGCTTTCGCGATCCCTCGGCTGCTCCGGTGCTGGCTGGTCTGTTGAAGGCCCCGGACGTAACCGGCCATGCGCACACGGATATTAAGGAGGTCGTGTCCAACGTCAAACAAGCCACGAACGATAACACCACGCGGGCAGCGAGCCTGCGGGAGATCCTGCTCGCCCGGGCGCTTTATTGGTGTGGCGACGAGGAGGGCCTGGGCCGGAAAATCCTTGAGACCTATGCGAAGGATCTGCGCGGGCATTGGGTGCGCTTTGCCACCGACGCACTAAAGCAAAAGCCGCCCGGCCCGATCGCCGGATAGCCCTCCTTCACGGGGATTCTCCCCTCGCTTTCGGCTCTCTCCCAAATCCGACGCTTGGCACCGGCGGCCTGACGCCCTAAAGGAAGGCGCGTGATTGCTTTTCTCGTTCGCCGCCTCGCCGGGATGGTCCTGGTGTTGTTTTGCGTGGTGACGATCACGTTTTTCCTGATCCGCATCGCGCCGGGCGGTCCTTTCGACTCCGAACGCAAATTGCCGCCCGCCATCGAGAAGCAGTTGCTGGCCAAATACAAACTGGATGGGACGCTCTGGCAACAATATGTGGGCTATGTCGGCGATCTGCTGAAAGGCGATCTCCGCGACTCGACCAAATACCGGAACCGCAGCGTTGCGGAAATCCTGAGCCAGACTCTGCCGGTCACGGCCACTCTTGGCGCCACCGCCTTTCTCCTCGCCGTGACTGGGGGTATTTTTCTGGGCGTAATGGCGGCCGCCGGAAAGGGTACCTGGCGCGACACGGCGGCGATGCTCCTCGCTTTGGCAGCCATCTCGCTGCCGGCTTTCATCATCGGTCCCCTTCTCGTCCTCGTCTTCAGCCTGGGGCTGGGCTGGCTGCCGGTCGGCGGCTGGGGCTCCCCGCAGACCCTCATTCTCCCCGCCGTCACCCTCGCCACTCCCTACATGGCCTATATCGCGCGACTGCTGCGCGGAAGCATGATTGAGGTACTTGGGCAGGACTTTGTCCGGACGGCGCGGGCCAAGGGGCTGCCGGAACTGATCGTGCTCTACCGCCATGCCCTGCGCGTGGCCATTCTGCCGGTCGTCTCGTTTCTCGGACCGCTAGCGGCCCATCTGCTCACGGGTTCCATCGTGGTGGAAACCATTTTCCACATTCCGGGTGCGGGTGGTTTTTTTGTGAATTCCATCCTCAATCGCGACGGCTTCCTCCTCGGTGGCGTCGTCATCGTCTATTGCGCCCTGCTCGTGCTTTTCAACCTCACGGTGGATGTCCTCTACACCGTGCTGGACCGGAGGATTCGCCTCGATGAGTAGGCCCAACAAGGCGGCCAGGTTTTGGCGGAATCCCGTCGCGGCGGCGGCCCTGGGCGTTTTTGTCGTCATCGCCCTGGCCTGTGTGATCGGCCCGTTTTTCATGGATGCTTCCTCGGCGGAGCCCAGCGCCAAATCGTTTGCCGTCCCTTCGTCCGCCCATCCTTTCGGCACGGACCTGAACGGCCGCGACGTCCTCTACCGCATCTTCATCGGCGGCCGCATCTCTCTGCTCGTGGGTTTGTGCGGAGCGCTGGTTAGCGCGGTAATTGGCACGACCTATGGTCTGGTGGCAGGCTATGCCGGAGGACGGGTCGACGAACTTCTCATGCGGATCGTGGACATTCTGTATTCCGTTCCGCGGTTGATTTTCATTCTCATTTGCATCGGTGCTTTCAATCAGCGCCTGCAGGAACTGGCCGTGAAACTCGATTGGACCTGGATGCTCCGGTACTCCAGCATCATCATCCTCATCATCGCCCTCGGCGTGATCGAATGGCTGACGCTGGCCCGCATCG
>CAYUMP010000027.1:0-59978 GCA_964445975.1 uncultured Chthoniobacterales bacterium
GACCCAGCCCGCAGCCGCCTCGGGGTAATACGGATCGGGCTTGGGGAAAGGCAGGCGCAGCTTGGGGTTATTCGTGATGGTGCCGCGAATGTTGTAGGCCTGAAGGCGATGGTCGCCGGTGCCGCGAAATTCCTCGGGTCCGGCGTTCATCCCGGCCAACGATTCATTGAATTCCGCGCGGGCCTCGCGACCGACGCGATACATGACCCTGGCCTCGGCCATGAGGTCGCCTTCGTAAGTTGCGTCGATAAATTCCTTTCCCGCCCAGACCGTCTGCTTGCCGGTTTCGTAGTTTTTCGTGGTGAAGGATTTGATCACCTGTCCGTCCATCTGGGTGGATTCGATTTGCTCCTTGGTGACCACCTTGACGTTGGCTTCCTTCAACATGTCGCGGAAAATCTCCCCGGCGACATTGGGCTCGAAGAGATATCCGCCGTCGGTGGATTTCACCTCCTCGGAATCGACCCCGTATTTCTTGGTGTAGTAGGCGGTAACACGCTCGAAGAATTCTTTCGATAGGCCGCCGATGGTGTCGGTCTTGCCCACGTCGGTCTTGGTCAGACCACCGGCCATCATGCCGCCAAGGAGGTAGCTTGGTTCAACGACGATGGCCTTCTGCCCGTGGCGTCCGGCGGCCACGGCCGCCATGATGCCGGCGGGGGTGCCGCCATAAACGACCACATCATACTGCGGCGCGGGTTCCGCCGCCCGTACAGGCTGGCCAAGGCTCGAAACGACGACACAGAGGGAGAGAAAAATACGCTTCATAGGGAGAGTCTGATATATGTCAGGGTACGAAGACGAAAGAGCCTGTCAAGGCATTGAAAGCCAAAAATAGCTTGAAATTAAACCGACCTATGTCAGTTCTGAAGAGCCCCGTTTTTTATGTCCCCAGGAAAGATTCAACTTCACCGTGATAGCCCGGTTCCAATCTACGAACAGGTTAGCGAATTTCTCAAGGCGCGCATCGCGGCGGGCGAATATGCGCCGGGCGAACGGCTGCCCGGAATCAAGACCCTGGCCAAGACACTGGGGGTCAATCATCTCACCCTGCGCCAGGCGCTGCGAAAACTGGAAGAGAAGCGCATCGTGGCGACCGAATCCGCACGGGGCACGTTTGTCCTGACGGCCAATTACACGCAACTCAAGGTCGCGCTCATTTTGCCGAACCTCTACGAAAGCTCCTCGCGGCTTTCCGCCGGAGTGCAGCGCCAGATGGCCGAAACGCAATCCACCGTGGACATCTTTCACTACGACGAGAGCACGGTGCTGGAATGCGAGTTTTTCCATCGCCTGGTAGAGGAGAACTATGACGGCGCCGTGATCTTTCCGAGCCTGGAACAGGAATCGCTCAAGCCCCTGCTCAAGCTGGTACTGGAAGGTTTCCCGCTGGTCTTTCTCGACCGCGCACCCGCCCAGACACCCTGCTGGCGCGTGTCGGTGGACAATTTTCAAGGCGGCTACCAGGCCACGGAACATCTCATTCGCAAGGGCTGCCGGCGCATTGCCTGCGAGGCCTCCGAACTCACCGGAGTGGCGGATCGATTCGAGGGATATCTCCGGGCCATGGGAGACCACAAGCTGCCGGTGGACTACGATCTCGTGCGGAAGTTTGCCCGCAATGACGACCGGATCGAAGAAGTGGTCGCTGGCTGGATGAAACTGCCGGAGCCGCCCGACGGCATCATTTTTGCCAATGATTTTCAGGCCCTTCGGGGATTGCGAAGTTTGACCGCGATGGATTTGAAAGTGCCCAAAGATGTCCGCATCGTCGGGTTCGACGATCTTCCCCTCGCCTCGCTGAGCTATCCGGCCCTGACCACGATTCGCCAGGACTTTACGGCGGTCGGCCGGGCCGCGGCCGACCTGCTGCGCGAACAGACCCGCCTGCCCCGTGAGAAACGCTTCTGCGACCGGCTCAAAACCGTCCCGGTCGAGTTGATGGCCCGCGACAGCACCTAGTCCCATGCCTCGCTCGAATTACGACAAGCTTCCCACCGTTTCCGCTCCGGCCAACACCCCGCTCTGGCGCGGCTGGCCCGCCGTGGCCAAGGCGCTGCGCACCCACTGGAAGGAAAATCCCTCCGTCCTGGCCATTGAATGTTATCCCGGAACGGATCTCGCGGAAGTGCGCCACGGTCTGCGTGGAAAACTCGGCGAAAGCTTTTGGGTGGAAGCCTCCGACGCCCTGCTCGACGTGAAGGAGATCAACAAACTGGTCGAGCCTTGGCTCGGCGGTGATGATCCGGTTTTCGGACGGCTGTGTCCGCTGGAATTGGAGGCGTTTTTTAATCCCGTCCGCCTGAAGCACCTGCGCACAGCCATCTCATCCGCGCCAGGGCCGGTAGTGGTCTTTGGCACCGGCGCGCTGACCATCTGGCCGAAGGCGGGCACCGTTACCTATGCCGATCTGGCCCGTTGGGAAATCCAGCGGCGACAGCGCGGCAATGTCATCGGCAACCTCGGGGCGGACAACCGGGAAGAGCGGGCGGCCCTGAAATACAAACGCGCATTCTTTGTGGACTGGCGGGTCTGCGACCGGCTGAAACAGGCCAGCCTGCCGCGATGGGATTTTGTGCTCGATACGAACAGCCCTGGAGAGCCGAAGATGATCCCCGGCGGGGCCCTCCGCCAGACCCTGCGCGAGACGGCCGCCCGGCCTTTCCGGGTGGTGCCCTTTTTCGACCCCGGCCCCTGGGGTGGACAATGGATGAAACAGGTGTGCGACCTCGATCCGTCGCAGAAAAACTTCGCCTGGTGTTTCGATTGCGTGCCGGAGGAGAACAGCCTGCTCATCGACGTGGACGGCACGCGCCTCGAGATTCCCGCGCTCGACCTTGTTTATGCCGAGCCCGCGGCGCTGCTCGGCGAGGCGGTCTACGGGCGATTCGGCGCGGAGTTTCCCATCCGTTTCGATTTCCTCGACACCGTCGGCGGAGGCAATCTCAGCCTGCAGGTCCATCCGACGACGGACTATGCGCGGCAGCACTTCGGTTTGGGGTACACGCAGGACGAGAGCTATTACATTCTCGACGCCGAACCGGGCGCGACCGTTTACCTCGGCCGCCGGACGGAGCAGTCGCCGGAGGCGATGTTCGAGGCGCTGACGGAAGCGCAGAAAACCGGCGGTGATTTTCCGGCGGAGAAATTCGCCGCGAGTTGGCCGGCCAAAAAGCACGACCATTTCTTGATCCCGGCCGGGACGCTGCATTGTTCCGGCGCGGGCTGCATGGTGCTGGAGATCAGCGCCACGCCTTACATTTTCACCTTCAAACTATGGGACTGGAACCGGCTGGGGTTGGACGGAAGGCCGCGACCCATTCATCTCAATCATGGCCGGGCCAATCTCGCTGCGGAGAGGGACGCGGCCTTCGCGGAAGCGGAGTTGATCAACCGGATCGAGCCGATGGCGAAAGGCCAGGGCTGGCGGGAGGAACGCACGGGACTGCATGCGCGGGAGTTCATCGAGACGCGCCGGCATTGGTTCAGCGGGCCGGTCAAGCATGACACCAAGGGCGGCGTCAACGTCCTGAATCTGATCGAAGGAGCGGAGGCCATCGTGGAAAGTCCGATGAAGAAATTCGCGCCCTTTGTCGTTCATTATGCGGAAACCTTCATCGTCCCGGCGGCGGTCGGAGCCTACACGATCCGGCCGCACGGACGGGCCAAAGGCAAGACCTGCGCGACCATCAAGGCATTCGTGCGCACGCAGCCATGAAGATTTTTCTCGGCATCGATGGCGGCGGAACCGGCTGCCGCGCCTGGCTGAGTGATGAAACAGGTTCTGTTTGGGGTCGCGGGGCGGGCCCGCAAACCAATTACCACCACGCCGGCTGGGACGGCGCGGAACACGCTCTGGTCACGGCGGTGGAAGCCGCCTGGCAGAATGCGGGGGAGACTCCCCGCCCGGCCGACGCTGCCTTCCTCGGCCTCGCGGGAGTCACCGCGCCATCCGACCGCGAACGCTTCAAAGGCATCGCCATCCGACGAAATCTGGCCCGCCGGATCGAAGTCGACCACGACATTCGCATCGCGCTGGCGGGCGGGTTGGCCGGGAGACCCGGCATCGCGCTGATCGTCGGCACCGGATCGGCCTGCTACGGCCGCGCGGCCGATGGCCAGACCTGGCAGGCGGGAGGATGGGACGCCATCGCGGACGATGTGGGCAGCGCTTACTGGCTCGGACTCAAGGCGATCAACCGGGCGGTGCGAGCCATGGACGGCCGCGATCCCGCCACCAGCCTCCAAGCGCTGGTCTTCGCTCATTTTCGCATCACCGCGGCGGACGAAATCATGCAACACCTCAGCGGAGTTTCCCGGCGCGAAATCGCCGCCCTGGCGCCGGAGATTTTACAGGCTGCGGAAACCGATGCGACGGCCAATGCCCTTTGTGAGGAAGGAGCGCGCGAACTGGCCCTCATGGTGACCACCGTTGCGAAAGAAATCTCCCCCACGCCCATGGATGCCATCACCGCCGGCAGCCTCGGTCTGGCCCCCAGCTACCAGGCCCGCATCCGCGCCGCGCTGGCCCAGCATTCATCAACGGTGACCATGACGGAAGCTTTGCTGCCCCCGGTGGCCGGCGCCGTGCTGCTGGCCCGCGAGCTGGCCGGTCACGATCTTGATTCCGTTTTTATCCAGACTCTCCAGAAGAACTCATGAAACCCTGCACCATTTATCTCACGCATCATTCGCATTGCGATCTCGGCTACACCCATGATCTGCCCATCGTTTACGAATTGCAGCGCCGTTACATCGATGACGCGCTCGACCTGATCGAACGCTACAGCGACGAAGGCGATGACGCGACCTTCCGCTGGACCTGCGAGGTGACTTCCGTGGTGCAGCACTGGCTGCGCACCGCCTCCTCCAAACAAGTGGAGCGATTTCTGGCGGCCGCAGCGCGCGGACAAATGGAAGTCTGCGCCTTGTGGTGCAATCTCACTCCTCTTGCCACCCTGGGCCAGTTGACGGAGATGCTTACGCCGCTGCGGCAACTGCGTGACGACATGGGGCTCACCGTCAAGGCCGCCATGAACTCGGACGTCAACGGCTTCTCCTGGGCGCTGGCCGGGCTGCTGGCCGACTCCGGCATCGAGGGACTCACCATGTCCATCAACGAACATTTCGGCGGAGCGCCCCAACCCTTTCCCGGCTTGTTCCGCTGGCAGACGCCCCAGGGCAAACTGCTGCCCGTATGGAGCGGACCGACCTACGCCCACACCGCGTGGATCGGCTTCGGCGGCCCGGAACAGGCGGCCTTCGATCGCTTCCGCGACTTCATCACCCATCGCCGGGCGGCGGGCTGGCAGCGGGACTGGCTATGCATGCAGATCACCCACCCCGGACCACAAAATGACAACATGGGTCCCCTCGCCCACCTGTCGCCGTGGGTGAAGAAATTCAACGAGCGTTTCGGCGACCAAATCCGCCTCGTCATCGGCACGCCCTCCCGGTTTTTTTCGGCCATTCAATCCGACGCGGCCAGCGCGGAAATCCGCACGGGTGAATGGAATGATTGGTGGGCCTTCGGCGTCGGTAGCACGCCGGCCGAGACCGCGTTTTTTCGCGACGGCACGATCCGCCTGGAGGAAGCGGATCTCCTTGCGCTGGTCAGTCCGCCGCGCAATGCCGCCGACCTGCGCGAACGGGCCCACAGCGCCTTTGCCCATTACATCGAACACACCTGGGGCGCGGATTGCAGCGTACATCGTCCGGATACCGAGGATGCGTTGGTGCAAGGCAAGCATAAGGAAAAATTTGCCTACGAAGCATTCTCCCTCGCCCGGCTTTTGCGGCGCGACGGCTTGAGTGCGTTGGCCGCACAGATCGACGCCCCATCCGGCCCGGGGCTGGTGATTTACAATCCGTCCTCCGTGGCGCGCACGGAAAGCATTTCCGTTCCACGCCGTTTCCTGGAAGCATCCAACCTGCCCCCGGCCGCCGACGGCGCCACCGCCCGGTGCTGGCCGCGTGACGGCGCCTATCAGCAATTTGTCGACCGCGATCTTTTCGGCGGAACCCCGGTGGACGAACTCGGCCCATTCCATCTTCCGCCCTTCGGATGGACCGTGATCACGCCGACCCACAACACCAAACCGGCGAAAAACCTGCGCCACTCGGGATCGAGCATCACCAATGGTTCCATCCGTTTGGAGTGGTCCGCCGGAACTTTCGGCCTATCGGCAGTGGATACGGATTCCCGCCATTGGGCAGCTTCGACCTTCGGCACGTTGGTCTGCGAGGAGGTGCTGGGAGATCGCGCCTCGCTGATGCGATTCGACGACAGCCTGACTCCCACCACCACGCGGCGTCCGGTCTGGAATCCCGCGCCGCCCATTCGCCGCCACCTGCCCTCCGATGTCACCTGCGAGGTCGTGCAAAAAGCACGGTCGATCGAGCTCATCCAGACGGCACGGCTTCCCTTCAGCGAGAGTGTCATTGTTCGCTGGCACCTGTCCGCCGATCACGACGACATCGGCGTGGAAGTTATCATCCGCCAACAACCGGAAGTCCGGCCGCACGCATACTATCTCATGCTGCCCTTTGCCGTGCCATCCGCTCGCCGCTTGCTCGCGACGGCCGGGCTGGTGGTTGAACCTGACCATGAGTCCATTCCTAACGGCTGTCCGTGGTGGTCGACGCAGGAAGGTTTTGCCATCGGAAACGAGACAGGCACCGCCTGCGTGGCAACCTTGGACGCCCCGATGGTGGGATTCCAAAAATTCCCTCTCGGCACCAGCCAGGTCGCGGGTGATTCGGTGGACGATGAGGGCCTGGGCTGGCTCTGGCTTTACAACAACTACTGGGAAACCAACTTCCGCGCCGATGCCTCGGGAGTGCTCCGCTTCCGGGCCCGCCTTCGCCTGACCGACCGCGCGCCCGAGCCCGTAGCCCTGCTGGAGACAGCCTCCCAGCTCAGACATCCCCTGGCCTATCATCCGCTGCCGGACAAGTCCGAAGCCCCGACGCCGCTGGCAGCCACAGGCGAACTCTTCGAACTGCCCGCGCAAAAAACCCACTTGGAAAACATTATCTTCGAGCCCGAACGCAACACCGTCCGACTCATCGTGACCAATCCTTCGCCGGACGAAGAGACGTTCGTCTTGCGCAGCAAAAGCCTGACCATCACCGCGGCGGAACAAACAGACGCGGAAGGGCGCACGCTTTCTCCGCTGGCCGTCAGCAACGGCGAGGTGCAGACAAAAGTTTCGCCCCGCACCCCTCTCTTCCTGCGCCTGAGCGCCCATTCCCCATGAAAACCCTGCTCCTGCTGATCACCTCCCTCTGTTCCTTGCACGCGGCGGAGAATCCGCTTTGGCAAAGCGATCTGCAAAATCTCGCCGCCTGGAACATCTCCGCCAACGGAGGCGCGGACGCCACGGCGACGGCCGATCAGGGCGCGATGAAATTCACCTCACGCTCGCCGCTTGCTCCGAACGTCTGGCTCTCCATGACGTCGAAGGAAACCTTTCCCGTCAAGGCGGGCGAGGAAGCCACCATCACCGTGCGAGCGAAAGCCGAAGCAGCCGGTCGCACCTTTGTCTGCCTCGCTTTTGAACCGGCCGGCGGACAGAGCCGTTTCTATCTGCCCGGCGGCACCTTCGCTTGGAAAGAGGTCAGCGAGACGGTTTCAATTCCGCCGGAAGCGACCAGCGCCCGCCTGCTCATCGGCGTGGAATCCGAAACGGCCAACCTCTGGCTTTCCCACGTTGCCGTGACGCCGCCGGCCACTCCACGCACATCCCTGAAAGCCAATTGGCAACCCCGCCCTCATCCGCGCGTGTTCCCGCAAGCCGCGGCTCCGGCTGCGGAATTGACCGCGCTCGATGCCAGCAAACTCAACCGCGACGAACTCCTCCTCGCGACCACCTTGCAGGGCCTCATCAACACCAAACAACCCCGCATCTATCTCTACCACGCCGAGCGAGACCGCTTCTGGGGACGCTGGTTGGTCGAAGGCGGATTCGTGAAAGCGATTCATGATGTGGCCAATCTGCCCGCGCTCATCGCCGCCTTCCGGAAAGAGATCAAAGGCGTCGTCGTCTATGATCCCGCCCTCCCCGCCAGCGTGCATGCGGCCGTGATGATCGGCGCGATGGAGGGAATACCGGCGACTGGCAAGGGACTGGCCGCCCAATTGCAACTGCCGGTGCTTGATGACCTGACCGGCCGCTGGACGCGCAACGTGGACGCCTATCGGGACGTCTGGACCAAATATCGCGACCGCTTTGAATCCCATGTCCTTGCCGTGCATCATCCCGACATGATCCAGCAGGGACCACGGGACTACCTCGTGCAGCAGAAAATCTTCACCTTCTGGGTCTCGGGCAACGCGGATGTCGAGCCGGGGGCCGATGCCGCGGCGGAACTCGACTTCGCCCACGAAGTGCTCGCCGCCACTCCGCCCAACATCCCGATCATGGGCTGGTGGTCCTTCGGCGATCACAAGGGATTGCTGGAATATGACGCGATCCGCCTGTGTTCGTCCTACGCCAAGTTCCTCGCCGGTTCGGAATTTTGCACGAATCTCTCGGTCCTCAGCGGCATTCGCGTCGAGCCCTTCCGCCAACGAAAAACTCCGCCGATTTCCGCGCCGGACGACAAACTCGCGGTCACCCTGAGCGTGATCGACAGCGGTGACAGCCAGTGGTACTGGCAGCAATATCAGCCCGGCCTCTGGGAAGACCCAACGCGCGGAAAGACGCCGATCAACTGGTCCCTCAATCCCACGGTCGCCGATGTGATGCCGCCGTTGCTCGCGTGGTTTTACCAAAAGGCGACGCCGAACGATTTGTTTTACTGCGCCATCTCCGGCCTCGGCTACATGAATCCCCGCGTCTACGCCTCGCGCTTCCGGCCCGAGGATCGCGAACGCATCTGGTCCGAATATACGGCGGAAACGGGCCGCTACATGAAGGAACTCGACCTGCCTCTCCTCGGGCTCTACGCGGGCTCGTGGGGCGAACCTCGTGGCGCGATGAAGGAAGTCTACGGCCGCTTTTTCCGGGGCAATCCCGAGCTGTGCGGCATCCTCTCGGACTTCGGCCGGCAAGACGACACTACCCCCGAAAACGCCGTCGAGGTGGTGGACGGCAAACCGGTTTTTCACACCCTCATGCGGTGGCTGGTCTGGACCCAGCAGGAGCAGCTTTCCAACCAGCTCAGCAAAGAACAGGAATCGGTCGACTACACGCTGAACGAACTCTTGGGCCACGCGCCGAAAGAACGGCCCGCCATGATGGGCGGCCTGATCCTGAGCTGGACGATGTCGCCCAAGCTGGTGGGGCGGGTGGCGGAAAAGTTGCCGCCGGATATCCAGTTGATGAACGCCGACCAGTTGGTCGAGCGCTGGAAGCAGCTCCCCAAAAAATAGCAGCTACAAATCGAAGGCGATCTCCGCCGCGTTGGCCTTGGCCTGCTCGATCTGTGCGGCGGTCAAGCCGGCGGCCGGGGCGGCTTTTTCCAATTCATAATCGAGATCAATCCCGCTGATGCCCGGATCGTCGGTATTGATGGTGGCCAGCACGCCCTGTTCGAGAAATTGCCGCAGCGGATGCGCCGCGTAGCTGGGCGCCGTGCTGGTCTGCACGTTGCTGGTCGGACAGCACTCCAGGCCGATGCGGCGGTCGATGAGAAATTCGATCAGCGCCGGATCTTCGATGGCGCGGATGCCATGCCCGATGCGCTCCGCGCCCAACAGACGGATGGCATCCCAGACACTTTCCGCGCCCGCGGCCTCGCCGGCGTGGATGGTGACATGCAGGCCGGCGTCGCGCACCTTCGTAAAATGCTTGCGGAAAAGCGGCGCGGGAAATCCCGCCTCGTCGCCGGCCAGATCGATGGCGATGAGATCGCTGCGGAAAGTCAGGAGCGCATCCAACTCCCGCGCGGCGATATCGACGCCATACGTGCGGCTGAGGATGCCGATGAGCCGCGTCTTCACCCCGAAATCGCGCCGCCCTTCGTTGACGCCTTCGACCACGGCCCCGACCACCGCCGGAACGTCCAGCCCGTGCGCCTGTGCCATGAACCAGGGACTAAAGCGCAACTCGATGTAATCAATCCCCTCGCGTTTGGCATCCTCCACATTTTCGTAGGCGATGCGACGACAGGCAGCGAGGTCGGCCAGCACGCCAACCGACCATTGGAATTTTTCCAGGAACGCCATCAGGCCCGGGGCGGGTTCGGTGATCTGCACGTACGGACGCAGTGAATCCTCCGTCGCAGCCGGCAACGTGATGCCATGCTGGCGGGCAAGATCGAGAATGGTGGCGATGCGAATGTTGCCGTCCAGGTGACGGTGAAGGTCAATTTTCGGAATCATGCAGCGGCCCGAGCAAACATGACTCCCCGCTTTATAGAAATCAAAAACCGGCGCATATTCCTCCTATGCCGGGCACCGCACTTCTCCTCGACGATCTGCTCACCCATCACAAAACGGCGGAGGGCCATCCGGAATGCCCGGAGCGGCTGACAGTCATCCGCCAGGCGTTAAATAACGGAGAGGGCTTTGTTCCAATCTCGGCGCGCCGGGCGGATTTGGCCGAGATCGCGCTATGTCATGATCCAAAGTACGTGGAGTCGGTCCTCAAACTAATCGAGAGCGGCGAGGAGGATCTGGCGGGCGGCGACGTGAGCGTCTCCGCGGAATCCGGCGAGGTGGCGCTGCACGCGGCGGGCGGCGTGATCGACGCGACTGACGCCGTGCTGGCGGGGCGGGTGAAGAACGCCTTCTGCGCCGTGCGCCCGCCGGGACACCATGCCCGCCCCGCCGCGGCCATGGGCTTTTGCCTGTTCAATAATGTCGCCATCGCGGCAAGGCATGCCCGCAAGCACCACGGGCTGGCCCGCGTCGCCATCGTGGATTGGGATGTGCATCACGGCAATGGCACGCAGGAGATTTTTTACGAGGACGGCTCGGTCCTGTTTTTTTCTACTCATCAATCCCCGTGGTATCGGGGCACGGGTAGCCGCTCCGTGAGGGGCGGAGGTAAGGCGTGCGGGCTGTTCCTTGGCGTACCGCTGGCTTCCGGCTCGGGCCAACGGGAAATTTTGAGGGCATTCCGGGAAAGACTCCTGCCCGCGCTGGCAAAGTTCCGGCCGGAACTGATCCTGATCTCCGCCGGTTTTGATTCCAAGCTGGGCGACCCGCTGGGGCACTTCCGGTTGACCGATGAAAATTTCGCGGAAATGACCCTGCTTTTGATGGAGGCCGCAGCCCAATTCAGCGGGGACCGGATCGTGTCCGTACTCGAGGGCGGTTACAATCTGGAGGGGCTGGGATCGGCGGTGAAAGCGCACGTTTCGCAGCTTCAGACATAAAGACGCTATTTTTCTTGCCGAATGGCGGGATTTTAGGGTGTAAATGGCGGAAGTATGAAAGTGAAAGCTGCCGCGTTCCTCCTTGCCGCTCTTGCGGTTGCCACCACCGCCTTTGCTGATATCCAGCAACCGCCTGCCTCTGACTACGGTCCGACCCGCAAGCTTGGTCGCGGTCTTGGCAACATCGCCTTCGGGATTACCGAACTTCCCGACTCCATTTTCTCGGTCAACTATAGCGAAGGCAACTCCGCCGCCTGGAGCTACGGTCTCGTCCGTGGTGTGGGTCGCTCCTTCGCACGTCTCGGCTACGGCATCTATGAAGTGGCCACCTTCCCTCTCCCTACGGTCCGCGGCAGCTATCGCCCGCCTTACCGCAGCGACATTCCCTGGATCAACTCCGGCTATCAGGAATTTCCGCCTGAGCTCGGTTTTGACACCCGCTACGGCTACGTGCGCGATTATCAGCGTTCGCCCTGGTAGTCTCTCTCGTCTTTCTACTCCCGCTTGACGATATAACCGCCGACGAAATCTCGGCGGAAGTCGGCAAAACTTCCATCTAGGATCGCCTGTCGGGCGGTCCGGACGAGATTCAGGTAAAAATGGAGATTGTGCAGGGTCACCAGCCTGAGCCCGAGAATCTCCTCCGCCTTGATCAAGTGCCGGAGATAGGCTCGGCTGAAATTCTGGCAGGCGTGGCATTGGCAGCCTTCCTCGATCGGCCCTGAATCCTCGGCGAAGCCGGCGTTTTTTAACGCCATCGTCCCCGTGCGTGTATAGGCCGTGCCGTTGCGAGCCAATCGGGTCGGCAGGACGCAATCGAACATGTCGATGCCTCGGGCGATCATTTCAATCATCTGCGGCGGTGTGCCCAGCCCCATGGCATAGCGCGAACGATCAGCCGGAAGGAAAGGCTCTGCCTCCTCGACGGCCTTCATCATTTCAGGCTCCGGCTCGCCCACGCTGACCCCGCCGACGGCGTAACCATCGAAGCCGATATCGACCAGTCCCTGAGCGCTGCGAGCACGCAGATCGCCGTAAGACGAGCCCTGTACGATACCGAAGACGAGCGGGCGGCTTTCCGGCGGCTGGGCCGCCCACCACTCCTGGCAGCGCCTGGCCCAGCGCAGGGTGAGATCGAGGCTGCGTGAGGCGTCCTCGTGCGAGCAGGGATAGGGCGGGCACTCGTCGAAGGCCATGACGATGTCCGAACCCAAATCGCGCTGTATCTCCATGGAGCGCTCCGGGCCAATGAAGGTGGGCGTGCCGTCGAGGTGATTCTGAAAATGGACGCCCTCCTCGGTGATCTTGCGCAGCTTGGCCAGGGAGAAAACCTGGAAGCCGCCGCTGTCCGTCAGGATGGAGCGGTCCCAGCCCATGAATTGATGCAGGCCACCCTGCCGGGCGATGAGTTTTTCGCCGGGGCGGACGTGGAGGTGATAGGTGTTGCCCAGGATGATCTTGGCGCCCAGCTCACGCAGTTCCGCCGGAGAGACGGACTTCACCGTCCCCTGCGTGCCCACCGGCATGAAGACCGGAGTCTCAATGATCCCGTGGCGGGTTTGCAGCAAGCCGGCCCGGGCCTTCGAGGCCGGATCGGTGGCCAGCAACTGATACGGCGAGTCTAGTTTTTGCACGACCAGACCGTGTTCCCGGCGACAATCGTGCGAACCGCGCGGCCTTTCATTTCCGTGCCGTGGAACGGGGTGTTCCGCGACAGCGATTCGGATTTCTCCTTATCGTAAACCCAGGTCAGTTCCGGATCGATCAAGGTCACATCGCCGGGAGCACCGGTGGACAGCGTGCCGCGATCCAGCGACAACAAGCGGGCGGGATTGGCCGTGAACATGGCGATGACGCGTTCCAGCGGGAGAGCCTTGCGTTGGTGAACCAGGATGTCCGTGAAAAGCGCGAACTGGGTCTCGAGCCCCGTGATGCCGAAGGGGGCCTGGTCCAGTTCCCGCTCCTTTTCGTAAAAGGCGTGCGGAGCGTGGTCACTGCAGAGGATGTCAAGCGTACCGTCGGCCAGGCCTTCGATGATGAGATCGATGTCCTCCCGCGTGCGCAGGGGAGGATTCATTTTGTAATTGCTGTCGAAGGTCTGCAGGCAGTCGTCGGTCAGCGCGATGTGGTGCGGACACACCTCGCCGGAAATTTTCACTCCCCTCGCCTTCGCCTCGCGGATGAGACGGACACTGCCGCCGGAACTGATGTGCTGACAATGAATCGGCGAATCGCACAACTCAGCGAGCATGATGTTGCGGGCCACGATCATTTCCTCACCGGTGCGCGGCCAGCCGGGCAGACCGAGCCGCAGGCTCCATTCGCCCTCGTGCATGATGCCGCCGCCGACCAGCGAATAGTCCTGGCAATGATCCAGCACGGTAAGGCCGAACATGCGGGCGTACTCGACCGCGCGGCGCATCACCTCGTGGTTCTGGATGCAATGCCCGTCATCGGTCAGAGCCACGATGCCCGCGCCCACCATCGCGCCGTAAGGAGCGAGTTCCTCGCCGGCGAGACCCTTGGTGATCGCGCCGGTGGTGAAAATATTCACGCAGGCCGCCGCCGCTTTTTCGCGGATCAAGGCGATGGTGCCGGCGTTGTCCGCCGTCGGCGAAGTGTTGGGCATGCAGACCACGCTGGTGAAACCGCCCGCCGCCGCCGCACGCGCGCCGCTGGCAATGGTTTCCTTGTGCGACTGCCCGGGTTCGCGGAAATGAACGTGGATGTCGATCAGGCCGGGGGCCACGACGAGGCCGGTCGCGTCGATGGTCTCGGCATTTTCCGCCTGGGCCGGCTTCGCGGCGATGGCGCCGTCCACGATCCAGAGATCGGCTACTTCGTCGCGCTGGTTGGCGGGGTCGATGACGCGGCCGCCTTTGATATGCAAAGTTTTCATGGATTGAGGCCGATTCCTCCGGCGCAAAGGTAAAGAACGGCCATGCGCACCGCGAGGCCGTTGGTGACCTGTTCGAGGATGACGCTGCGCTCGCCGTCGGCGACATCGCTGTCGATCTCGACCCCGCGATTGATGGGGCCGGGATGCATGATGACGCAATCGGGTTTGAGCCGGGCCGCGCGGGCCTTGGTCAGGCCAAAGAGCGAGATGTATTCGCCCAGGCCGGGGAAGTACTCCTTGCGCTGCCGCTCGTGCTGGATGCGCAGGAGGTTGATCACATCGGTCGTTTCCAGGACTTCATCGAGTTTATGCACGATGCGGACGCCCATCTTCGCAAACTCGGCGGGCACCAGCGTGGTCGGTCCCACCAACGTGACGTTGGCCCCGAGTTTCACCAGACCGAGGATGTTCGAACGCGCCACGCGGCTGAACAGGATGTCGCCGACGATGGAGACATTCAGGCCCTCGATCTTCCCGCACTTTTCCCGCATGGTGAAAATATCCAGCAAGCCCTGGGTGGGATGTTCATGCGCCCCGTCCCCGGCGTTGATGACACTGGCTTCCAGCCGCTTGGAGAGAAAGTGGGCCGCTCCGGCGGAACTGTGCCGCAGGACGATGATATCGGCGCGCAGGGCCTGAAAATTCAAGGCGGTATCCTTGAGCGTTTCGCCCTTCTGCAGGCTGGAGGCGCTCACGGCGATGTTGATGACATCCGCGCTCAGGCGCATGGCGGCCAACTCGAACGACGTGCGCGTGCGCGTGCTGGGCTCGACGAAAAAATTGACCATCGTCTTGCCACGCAGGGCCGGCACTTTTTTCATGCTGCGCTCGCCCACGCCCTTGAAGGCCTTGGCCGTGTCGAGGATCAGCCGGATTTCGTCAGCGCTCAGCTCGTCCAGGCCGAGCAGGTCTTTGCGGGTCCAGCCACTCATGATGCCGGGGCCTCCACCACGCTGACGCTGTCGGGCACGTGGTCGTGATTTTCAAACCGCACCCGGATTTTTTCCGCGCGGGCAGTCGGCAGGTTTTTTCCGACATAGTCGGGCCGGATGGGAAGCTCGCGGTGTCCGCGATCCACCAGGACCGCGTATTGAATCTGGGCGGGACGGCCGAAGGAGGAAACGGCGTCCAGTGCGGCGCGGCAGCTGCGTCCGGTAAAAAGCACGTCATCGACCAGCACCAGCACGCGGCCGTCGAGATCGACGGGCAACTGGGTCGGGACGATGGCGGTGGGTCGCCCGCGCAGCGAAAGGTCGTCGCGGTGCATCGAGACATCGACGATGCCGAAATCGACCTTCACGCCTTCGATCTGCTCAATGTGCTCGACCAGGCGGCGGGCCACTTCCACGCCGCGGGTCGGGATTCCGGCAATGACCAGCCGGGATAGGTCGGGATTCCGCTCGACGATCTCGTGAGCGATACGGCGAATGGCTTTGCGGATCGCGTCCGCATCCATCACCTCTTGAGTTTTTTGGTCTGTTTTCATCTGCCTTTGCCGCCTCTCTGGGCCGCATTAAAGGTTGAGGTTATTCTCAGGCCGCCGCGCGCGGCGGGCCGGTTCGTTCGTTTCTCCAGCCGGAACGATATTTCACGATCCAATCGAGGAGGGCGCGCTCGAAACCGATATCGCGCCCCGCCTTCTCACTTTCAATCCATTTGTGGCGTAAAATCTCCTCCCGCTCGGCGAGAAACTCCTTGTACAGAACAGAGTTCTTGACGAGATCCGTGCCCTCATTTTTCTGGGGATTCATCTTCCTCTAGATAAGGGGGGCAAAGGGGTTTTCTGTCAAACGGATTTTTCGCCATAGCGATAAACGAACTTGGTGCAACAGGTTTATTCCCAGGTGCTTGGAATACCTAATCTCCTAATTTATTAATTTGCTTAAGAGTTCTCCACCGTCTGGCGAATCAGCCCGGCAATCCGCACGAACTCTTTGGCGATAAGACTTTCCGGGTGGGCGGCCACCATGGGCCGGCCCGTGTCGCCCGATTCGCGGATGCCCATTTCCAGGGGAATCTGCCCCAAAAGTGGCACGCGCAAGCGCGCCGCTTCCCGGGCTCCCCCGCCCTCGCCGAAGATGTCGTAGCGCACGCCGTCGCTCGGACTCAGAAAATAGCTCATGTTTTCCACCAGCCCGAGGACGGGCACGTTCGTCTTGGCAAACATGCCGGTGGCCTTGCGGGCGTCGATGAGGGCGACCTCCTGCGGAGTGGTCACGATCAGCGCTCCGGACAAGGCGACGGACTGCACAATGGTCAACTGGATGTCTCCCGTTCCCGGCGGCAGATCCAGCACCAGATAATCCAGCGGCGCCCAGACGACCTGCTTGAGAAATTGTTGCGTGTAGCGGGTCACCATGGGCCCGCGCAGCACGGCGGGTGAGCCATCGTCCAGGAGATAGCCCATGGACATGAGTTTGAGCCCCTCGCGCTCAATCGGCAAAATGCGGTTCTCATCATCCGCCATCGGACGGTCCTGCCCGCCGAACATCAGCGCAATGCTCGGACCGTAAAGGTCACAGTCGCACAATCCGGTGGTGGCACCGGTGGCTGACAGCGCAAGCGCGAGATTGGCCGCCACGGTGGACTTGCCGACTCCGCCCTTCCCGCTGGCCACAGCGATCACATGCTTCACCCCTTCGATCCGGGCCGGACCGGGAACGCCGGCGGCCTGGGCCGGAGCCTGAATGTCGATTTTGATCTCCGCTCCGGTCACGCCCGGGACCGAAGCCAGCGCCGTTTGCGCCTCGGTGCGGATCTGTTCCACCACCTTCGGCTCGGAAGTGGTGATGACCAGTTGGGCGACCACATCGCCGCCCTTGATCTGAATCTCCTTCACCAGGCCAAAGGAAACAATGTCGCGCGAGAAGCCCGGGTATTTCACCTGCTTCAAGGCGTCGCGGAGAGTCGGTTCGTCGAGAGAAAGCATAAAAATCCAGTATGCGCGGGAAGCGCCCCGCGGCAAGCGAAGTCAAAAGGATTTTCGCAGGTGGCTCGGCAGGATACTTAGTTGCTCGCGGTATTTGGCCACCGTGCGACGCGCAATCGGCAGACCGCGTTCGGACAACATCGTCACGATATCCTGGTCGCTGAGCGGACGCCGCGGATTCTCCGCCTTCACGATTTCCGAAATGGCCTGGCGCACGCTTTCATTGCTCACCGACTGGCCTTCCGCCGTGGTGTAGCCGGAGGTGAAAAAATATTTGAGTTCGAAAATCCCGCGCGGCGTGGACATGTATTTGCCCGAGACGGCGCGGCTCACCGTGGTCTCATGGACGCCGACGACCTGCGCCACCTGGCTCATCGTCATGGGCCGCAGATGCGCCGCTCCTTCATCGAAAAAATCCCGCTGCCGCTCCACGATGGTCCGGGCGATTTGCAGCAGTGTCTGCTGCCGCTGCTGGATGCACTTGATGAAAAAACGCCCTCCGCGGATTTTGTCCCGCAGATAATCGCGCACCTCACGGGTCGCGCCCGTCTGGGATAGCATGTCCTTGTAATCATCACCGATGCGCACCGACGGGACCTCCTCGTCGTTCAGCGAGACAGTGTAGCCCTCCTCGTCCTTTTCCACGAACACATCGGGCAGGATGGTCTGCTCCTCGTCGGCGGAGAACGGCCGGCCGGGCTTCGGCTCCAGCCGGGCGATGGCCTCCGCCGCTTCCTGCACGTCCGCCACGGTGACGCGCAGTTGTTTGGCGATCTCAGGAAACTTCCGGCGCCCCAACTCCTCGAGGTGATGCTGCGCGATGCGGCTCTCCAGACTGTATTGCCGCCCCTGCCGCTGAAGCTGAATCACCAGACACTCGGATAGCGTCCGCGCGGCCACTCCCAGAGGATCAAAGCCCTGCACCTTTTGAATCACCCGTTCGGCTTCTTCCTCAGAGCAGCCCGCCAGCGTGGCGATCTCCTCGGTCGTGGCCCGCAGATAACCACGGTCATCGATGTTCCCGATGATCACCAGGACGATGCCCTGTTCGCTGGGAGGGAGGTTCATCCCACTCATCTGCTCCAGCAAATGCTGCTGCAGCGTGGGCGACTTCGTTTGGGAATCGAAAAAATGCTGACGGCGTTCCAGGGCCTCCGCGGTCCAGGGTTCGGCGGTGGAACGCTGGACAAAATACTCGTTCCACTCGTCGTTCATGTCGCTCTGCTCCGCAGCCGGCGCCTCTTCCCGGGGGTTCTCGCGAGGTTCTTCCTCCAGCACCGGATTGGCCTGAAGTTCAGCCGCAACCAGTTGACGCAACTCCATCAACGGAGCCTGCAAGATGCTCAGACTCTGCTGCATTTGGGGTGACAGCGTCTGCTGTAACGCCAACCCCGCGATCTGCTCCATACCTGCCATCTTGAATGGCGAAAATCAGGCACTTAACTTGCTTCTGCAAGCAATATTCGCGCCAGTTCCGAAAAAAATTACAGCAAATCGCCCTGCTTCAGCTCCTTCGAACCCGCTTCCGCCTCCACCTCCTTGAGCAGTCCCTTGAATTCACAATCCCGCAGGGCCTCAATGAGGGCGGGGAATTGCGGAGCGATGGTCAACTCCGGGATCGGCTGCGGCAGAGGCAGGTGGGTGTCGAGGGCGACCATCTGGCGGTTGGCCAGGATTTGTTCCCGGCCGGCTTCGATCTTGGCGCGAAGCTTCTCCGGCTGGACGGCCGGAAGCTGGGCCAGAAGGTTTTCGACGGTCCCGTATTCGTTGATGAGCTTGGCGGCCGTCTTGTCGCCAATGCCGGCCACGCCGGGGATGTTGTCCGAAGCGTCACCGGTGAGCGCGAGGACCTCGGCGATCTGGCCGGGCTCGACTCCCCATTTGACCTTCACCTCGGCCGGGCCGAGCAGGGCAAAACCGTTGGTGCCGGCATCGACTTTGTTGGTCGAATAAATGGAAACACGGGGACCGGCCAGCGTGAGGATGTCCTTGTCGTTGGTGGCGATGACCACGTCGCCCTCGCCTTCCAGGGCCTTCAGGGCATAGCAGGCAATGAGGTCGTCGGCCTCCGTATTGGGCGCGCACAGGCTGGCCAGGCCGAAGAGAGGCACATTCTTTTGCAGCCACTTCTCCTGGGACCGCATCTCATCGGGCATCTCGGGCCGGTTCTGCTTATAGGCTGGCTGGAGGGTCGTCCGGCGCTCGGGCAGGCCGCAGTCCCAGATCACGGCGCCGAGGTCGGGCTTCACATCGGCCACCATTTTGCGCATGGCCTTGGCAAAGCCGTAGATGGCGTTGGTGGGCTCCCCGCGGGAGTTGGTAAGGCCCCGAATGGCGAAAAACGAGCGGTACAGATAGTAATGCCCATCAACAAGAAGCAGACGCATCGCCGCACCCTAGGGGGTCGGCCTCCCGATGGCCAGTCCGATGCGATATCGCATGCGACTTGACGGGGGGCGGGATGTTTCCTAGTTTGCGCCGCTTGCATGTCTCTTAGAAATTACGCGCTTTGCGCACTGTTTGCGCTCGCTCCCCTGCACCTTTTGCCGGCCCAAAACCCTAGCACTCAGGGACGGGCTGCTGCGGCGCAGGGCGCCGAAGCCGCGCCGACCTACGGCGGGGACGAGGGCGCGTACTTTACCAAGGCCGAAGCCTATGAAGGAGCGGGCAATACCAATTCCGCCCTCGCCGTCTATCGCGGATTCGTCAAAACTTATCCGGCCTCGCCTCTGGCGGCCAAGGCCCAGTTCCGCATCGCGGAGCTTCTGCTCTCCCAGGGCAATGGCAGCAAGGCCTTCGACGCCTACCAGACCCTGGTGGTTCGCTACCCGGATACGCCCGACTTTGAAAAGGCCGTGGCCCAACAGGTGATCATCGCGAATGAATATCTGCAGGGCCGCCGCATGGTTTTTCTCGGCATGGCCATCCTGCCTGGCACGGAGCGGGCCCAGAAGATGTACGAGGCCATTCTGCAAAACGCGCCCTACAGCAAGCACGCGCCCATCGCCCAATTCAACCTCGGCCTTTCCTTCGAGCGCCAGAAGCGCATCAACGAAGCCCGGCAGGCCTTCCAGACGGTGCTCGATAAATACCCCAACAGCGACGTTTGCGACGATGCGCTGTATCAGATCGCCTATGTTTACATGGTCTCGGGGCTTTCCGGAAATTCACAGGATTTGTCCTCCCTCATTCTGGCCCGGGAAACCTACGAGGATTTCCTCCTGCAGTTTCCCAACAGCGAAAAGGCCGCGCAGGCCCGCGACAACCTCCAGAGCATCGGCCAGAACGAAGCCACCGACCTGCTGAGAATCGCGAAGTACTACGATTGGTCGAAAAACTACAAGGCCGCCATCATTTACTACAACGACGTGGTCCGCAAACAGCCCAAGACCGCGGACGCCGAATTCTCCAAGACCCGCATCGAGGAACTGCGCGGCCAGGTGGGCGACGACGCCCTCCGCGTCGGCTCCGAGCGGGCCGAGTCCGGCGAGAAACTCGCCCTCCGCCGCCGCCTGCAGGCCCAGGTGGAAACCTCCTCGCTCTCCGACTACTCAGGTCCCTCGCGGCGCGACATCGTCCCGGACGAACTGCCCATTGTTAAGCAGCCGCGCCTGCGCACGGAATCGCGGGACGTCCAGCCCCTGCCCGCTCCGGTCGAACCCTTGCTGCCCACTCAATGATCCGTCTTTTCACCGCCTTCCTTATCGCCACCCTGTTCGCGGGCTGCGGCTACAAGCTCGGGGAAATCCGCCCGACACCGATGCGTTCGGTGCGCACCCTGGGCGTCCCCACCTTCAAGAACAATACCTACGAGCCCCGGGTTGAGGTGCTGCTGGCCGATACGCTGATCAAGCAATTGCAGCAGGACGGCACCTACAGCATCGTCTCCGACAACACGGCCGACGCCATCGTTTACTGCACCCTCAGGAGCATCACCCGCCGTTCCCTGCGTTCGGTGCAGAACAACGTCCTGGCCACCAGCGAATTTGAAATCGTGCTGGAAGTGAACTACCAGGTGGTGGATCGCGTGACCGGCTTCGTGCTGATGGAAGGACGCGCCCGCGGCGACTCCTCCTTCTTCGCCAACAACGACCTTCAGACCACCGAACGCCAGGCCATCCCGGTTGCGGCCAACGAGCTCGCCGTCGATCTCACCTCGCAACTGGCCGAGGGCTGGTAACCCACCTTGCTCACGATCGTCCCAACGCCGATTGGGAATTTGCAGGACATCACCCTGCGGGCTCTCGAGACCCTGCGTCAGGCGGATGTCATCGCGGCCGAGGACACCCGCCACTCGGGCATCCTGCTGCATCACCACGGCATCAGCAAACCGATGGTCAGCTTTCATGAGCACAACGAAGCCTTCCGCACCGCCTCGCTGATCGAGGACATCGCGCTGGGGAGATCCGTCGCGCTCATCACCGATGCCGGCATGCCGGGCATTTCCGATCCGGGATTCCGCCTCGTGCGCGCCTGCCGCGAGCGCAACCTTCCGGTGACCGTCCTGCCCGGTCCCAGCGCGGTGCCCACGGCGCTGGCCGGCTCCGGACTGCCGAGCAACGCGTTTTATTTCGGCGGATTCCTGCCGGTGAAAAGCGGCCGCCGCCGCAATGAGTTGGAACGCGCCATCGCCCGCGAGGAAACCAGCATCTATTTCGAGTCTCCCCACCGGCTGGTCAAAAGCCTCGAGGTGCTGCACGAAATCGCCCCCGAAACATCCGTCTGCGTCGCGCGCGAACTGACAAAAAAATTTGAAGAATACCGTCGCGGGCAGCCCGGCGAATTGCTGGCCCACTATCAGGCCCATCCTCCCAAGGGAGAAATCACCCTGGTGATGTCGCCGAAGACGTGATGCGGCAGCCTCCCCTGTTCCCCCGGCAGCGTTGGCTGCGGCTTGGACTGTCGACCGGCCTCGTCGTTTTTCTCACCGTCTTTGCCCTGCTGCCGATGCCGATGCTCAGCGTCCTGCCGGCCTGCACTTTCAAAAAGCTCACCGGCCTCCCCTGCGCGCTATGCGGCGGCACCCGCTCGGCCCAGGCTTTCCTGCACGGCGATTTCGCCGCGGCCTTGTACCTCAATCCCCTCTCCCTTCTGGTCATCGGCCTCGCCACCGTTTGGGCTGCCACTATGGTCTGGGAGGCCGCACAGGGACGGGCCCTCGCCGACTGGGGCGCCCTCCTCAGGCGTTATCAACGATGGATGCCGCTCCTGCTCGTCCTGCTGGTCGTATGGTGGGTGCCGCATGTGCTCGGGGCCCTGCGCATCCCGAAGAAGGAACTGATCGATCTGCGCAATCCCATTGCGGCCTCGCTCTACCGGCAGCTTCACAAAGCCCCCTCACCCTGAACGTTCGCCTCGACTTGCCTCGTCCGAGCAGATAGAGGCTCGCGGATGAACTGGTTTTACGCCAAGGACGGCCAGCAAATCGGGCCCGTTGAGTTTGCCGAGATCGAACGCCTCCAGACCGAAGGCCAGCTTACCGGCGACACTCTCGTCTGGCAGCAGGGCACGGCGAACTGGGTAAAACTTTCCACCCTGCTCGCGCCCGGTCCCGTCTCGCCGGACCCCGTTCCCCCGGCCATTACCGTCACCAGCCAAAACAACCCCCTGGCCATCGCCTCCCTCGTCCTCGGCATTGTCGGCCTTCTATGCTGCGGAGTCGTGCTCGGCGCCGGCGGAGCGGTGTGCGGTCATATCGCCCTGAATCAAATCAGAACCAAAGGCGGAGCAGGTGCGGGCTTGGCCAAAGCCGGCCTGATCCTCAGCTACATCGCCATCGCCTTGAACTTCATCATGATCGCCTATTCGGCCTGGAAAATCAGCACCGGCGATTTCGAAATCCCGTCCTCGCCGACCGGCCCTTAATCTTCCTTTTCCTCGCGTCCCCGCTTCTTCAGGAGGATGGGGAGGCCGGGAAATTCCCACTTATCCCGCAGACGCGCGATGAGGTAGTTGAGGTAGCTGTCGGGCAGGAGCCGCGGATCGTTGACGAAAAGCAAAAACTGCGGCGGCTCGAAGGGCGGCGGATTGGGCGGCACCATCTGCGTGGCGTAAAGCAGCTTGAAGCGGCGGCTGCCCCGCATCGGCGGCTGCTGGCGGTCGAAGGCGGCGCGAAGCAGCCGATTCAACTCGCCCGTGCCCGCCCGTCGCGTGGCATGCTGGCGCACCTTTTCGATCATGGTGAAGAGGCGCTTCAAATTTTCGCCGGTCTTGGCCGACATGACGATGACCGGAGCGTAATCGAGAAAGAACAATTCGCGCCGCAGGCTGTCGACGTGCTCGCGCAGAAGGTCCGCGTCCTTGGCGCCCGGCTCCTTCACGAGATCCCATTTATTCAGGACGACCACCGCCGCCTTGCGCGCCTTCTGGATGAGCCCCGCGATTTTTTTATCCTGCGTGGTCACGCCGGAAGTCGCATCGATGACCAGCACGCACAGATCCGCCCGTGCGATGGTCTCCTCGGAACGCATGACACTGAACACCTCCACCGAGGAGTCGTGCCTGGAGCGATGCCGGATGCCCGCCGTGTCGCAAAGAATGAAGCGCTCGCCGTCGCGCTCGTAGGCGATATCCACCGCATCCCGCGTCGTGCCGGGGATGTCGCTGACGATGGCTCGCTTGTCATTCAGGATCGCATTGATCAGCGAAGACTTCCCGACATTCGGGCGGCCCACGATGGCCAGCTTCGGCGCGGCCTGGACCTCATCGGCTTTCGGCGACTCGGGCAGCAGTTCCTCCACGGCCGTGATCAATTCCTCAATCCCCCGGCCATGCGCCGCGCTCACCCCCAGGGTGTGGGCAAAACCCAGACGCGAAAAATCGTTCACGAAATCCTCGTGCTGCTCCACATCGACCTTGTTCACGACCAGGATGACCGGGCGGGACGCGCCCCGCAGCTTGGCCGCCAGTTCCAGATCGAGCGGAGTCGCCCCGGACTGGCCATCGACCACGAACAGCAGGACATCCGCGCTGACGATGGCGATTTCCGCTGCCGCCTTCGTGGCCTCGGCAAAGTCGGGGTCGGGTTCGGCGCCGATGCCGCCTGTATCCGTGATCTCAAAAGGCTCGGTTCCTTTTTTGCAAATCGCCCCGATCCGGTCACGCGTGACCCCCGGCTGGTCATGCACGATGGAAATCCTTCTCCCGGCAAGGCGGTTAAAGAGCGCGGATTTGCCGACATTGGGCCGGCCGACGATGGCAACATTACGCATGGGGCGTGTCGTGATGCCTCACCTGCTCGATTCCATCAAGCACATAACCGAGGCCGCTGACCAAAGTGCAGACCCCCGCAGCGTACACGGAGTAGATATAATAGGGGAATTGGAGCATCATCCAGGCGATGGCCACCATCTGCATGGCCGTGGCCGTTTTGCCCCACCAACTCGGCTTCACCTCCAGGTGACCGTTCAGATGTTTCACCACCAGGCAACCCGTGACGATGACCACATCCCGCGCAATGACCAACACCGGAAACCACAGAGGAAAGGCGTAGGTCCAGCGGCTGAAACTGAGCGTGATAATGGCGGTGAGTAGCAGGCCCTTGTCCGCGATGGGATCGAGCACCGCGCCCAGCGGACTGCGCTGGCCATACCGGCGGGCCACCCAGCCATCCACCCCATCCGTGGCGGCCGCCAGGATGAAGACAAAAACGGCCGTCCAACGCTGCCATTCCTGCGGATTTCCCAACTCCACACTTTTTCCGTAGTAGACGGCAAAGAGCACGAAAACCGGGATGAGCAGAATGCGAGCGACGGTAATTTTATTCGCCAGCGTCATGACCGGAGAATTCTGCGCGTTGTAAAGGCTCGTTCCCAGCGAAAATTTCTGCCTCACTCCTCCCGTGCCCCGTGAGATTGCCTGGCTCCTCGCTCCCATCATCCTGATTTGGATGGTCGCCCTGGCGCTTTCTCCCGTGCGGCGGGCCTATCTGAATGGCTGGCGCTGCCTGGCCCGGCACCCGATCCTGTGGAAGATTCCCGTCTGGTTCACCCTGGCCTACGGGCTGTTCCAACTCGCCGACGATCTGCTCATCGGGTGGCGGACGGAAACAATGCCTTCACTGGGAACCTGGAATGCTCCCGTCGAAATCGTGGCCCTGGCCGCCGCCAGCGTGTTGCCGGCCGTGGAATCACTGGCCGCAACTTTCAACTGCCTCGTCGCCACCTTTCCCCTCTCCGCCTTGGCGGCCCTGCTTTTTATTTTCAACCATCGCGGACTCACCGCCGAACTCGGCCGCGCGCTGGCCAGGATATTTGGTTGGAAGGGACGCCTGCTTTTCCTCGTCCTCATTCTCTGCGCTTTCTGCGCGATGGCGAAGCCACTCCTCCTGGTGGCTCTTCCCGAGTTGATGGAGCGGTTGCCTTTTGTCCAACTGATGGTCGGCGCCACCGTCGCAAACGCGCTTTCCTTCGCCTTCGAATACCTGCTCGGCACATGCCTGCAAATTTATCTTCTGCTGGTCGCCTTCGGTTGGGTGCGGGGTTCGGAGTTCGATCCGGAAAAGCTGATGCGTTTTGCCGTGCGCAGATTGGGTTTCGTGTTCAAATGGGCCCTAGTGATCATTGCGGCCACCATCGCCCTCCTGCACCAACCCATGCTGGCCGGTTTTCTTTTCACCGGCGTGCCTTCCCCCGCGAGCACGGAAACACTGGCCCGCATCATCCTGGCTGCCGCCATGCTCGTGCTGGCGGGCGTGCAGATCCGATTGGTCCTGCACAACGAAACGCTGGGCCGCGCCCTGGCGGCGCAATGGCAGTTCTGGCGCAGGCAGGGATTCGCTTTTGCCGTGTTCCTGCTCACCGCCTTCACGTTTCTGCTGCCGTGGAAAATTCTCGAAACCATGGGCTTCGAAGGATTCGGAGAATCACTATTCGGCCGGGCCGTCGTCATCCTAAGCCAGCTCGCCGGCGCAATCTTTGGTGGATGGATACTTGCTTCGTGGGTCTGTTTTTACAAAAGCTATCAGTCGAAGAAGACGGAAATCGCGTTCTGACATGCACCCGATCATTTCCTGCGAAAATCTGACCTGCCGCCGCGAGCAGTGGAACGAGACCGGACCCGCGCGCATCGAGGCGATCTCCGCCAGCTTTGAACCGGGAACATTCTCCGGCCTCTGCGGTCCGGATGGATGCGGGAAGGGACTATTGTTAAATGTGCTGGGCCTCCTGGAACCACACGACTCCGGCGCGATATCGGTCAATGGCTACCAAATTGCCGAACTCGCCCACGAAGACGCGCAGCAACTGCGCAATGAAAGCTTCGGCTTTCTTTTCAACCACCCCTGCCTGCTGCCGTCCTTTTCCGTCGCGGAAAACGTCGCCATGCCCCTCTTCCGGATCTGCGGCGGAGACGCCCAGGCCGCGCGCATGCGCACCCTCGAAGTCCTCGATTTTTGCGGCATCGCCGACCTGGAATGCACCCTCACCGGCCGCCTGGATCTCGCCACACAGCGCAAGGCCGCGCTGGCGCGCGCGCTCATCCACTCCCCGGAAATTCTGATCGCCATTTCTCCCCGGGAAAGCGCGGACCTGCTCGATATCGCGCGCCGGGCCGCGGCGGAGTTCGATATCTGTGTCCTTTGGGCCGGCGAGGAAAAGGAAATTGCCGCGCACGCTCATCGCATCATCCATCTGCGGGATGGTGGCATCGTCGCCGACGCCAGGGCATGAACGACGCCCCCCTCGAGTTGGCCCGCGCCGAGGGCGCGCGCCAGTCCAATCTGGCTTTTGCCCTGGGCGGTCTCTCCAGGGAACGCCGCGCCGACGCCATGGTCTTTTATGACTTTTGCCGGGCGGTCGATGACATCGCGGATGAAGACATTCTCAGCGCTCCGGAAAAAACCACCTTGCTCGATCGCTGGAAAACCGCCCTGGCCGACCGCCGGAATCTTCCGCCCGTCCTGCTCGCGCTCATGGAGAAGTATCGCCTCGATGCGGACCTGCTCATCGAGATCATCCGCGGAGTCGAGATGGATATCGATCCGCAGACCTACGAAACCTACGAGGACCTGCGCGCTTATTGCTGGCGCGTGGCCGGCGCGGTGGGCCTGGTCAGCATTGAGATTTTCGGCTGCCGCAGCCCGCTCAGCAAAACCTACGCGGAAAACCTCGGGCAGGCCCTGCAACTCACCAACATCCTTCGCGATGTGGCCGAGGACGCCGCCATGGGCCGCATCTATCTGCCTCTGGAGGATCTGCGACGCTTCGGCGTGACCCCGTCAAATCTGCTCAAGGGCCATCCGGAATCCGGCTTCACCGCATTGATGCGCTTCGAGGGTCAGCGGGTCGAAAACCTCTTTCAAAAAACGCGCGAAACCTGGCCGCGGGAAGATGCCCACGCGCTGCTGTCCGCCGAAATCATGCGCGTGTTTTACGAGAAGCTTTTGCGCCGCATGCAGGCGGATGATTTCCGGGTTTTCCAAAAACGCTACCGGCTCGGAAAACTGGAGAAACTCCTCACCCTGCTCTACGCGCGCTTCTCCGGCCTCACCGCCAGCAGACGGCTGGGCACCACCTGATACAGCCAGTTCATGTGGGTGGGCAGCGGATCTTTGCCGTCCCGCATTTGCACCACGAGCAGATCGGCCTCCAGGCTCTGGATCACGTCGCAAAGGGTATAGCCGGTGTTGGAGGTGACCACGCGGGTTTCCACCTTGACCGTGTCGTCTTCAATGGCGGCCACCAGGCCTTCCAGCCAATCATCCACGTCCGCGATTTCCTCGCCTTTGGAAGCGGCGATGGCCGCCGCGAAAGGAGTATGCGTGGCCGCGATGGTCACGGCCTCGGGGCGAAGCCGTTGCACTTGGGAGCGCAGGAAATCCGCCATTTCCTCACCTGGTTCGACCGCGAAGACCACGTGACGCAAAGGCCCTGGCGCGGTGCTGGGATGCGGCACCAGCAGCAGGTCGCAGGGTGACGAACGTAGCAACTCGCGGGCGACCCCATTGGTAAAGTGGCGGTCGTTGTCCTCCGTCTGCAGGGCCCCGGCAATGAGCAACTCATAGCCGCCCTGCGTCGTGACATCGAGAATGGCGCGCGCGGGTGTTTCGGCCTCGGCCCAGCGGATCTCGATCTTGCGCCTCATGGCATCGAAGAAACGCTTCTCCTTTTCCGCGTCGAAATTCGAGGCGTGCACGATGTGCAGGTCCGCTCCGCAGAACTGGGCAAAATGTTCCGCCTCGGCGAGAACCGCTGCGAAGGTCGGCGAAAAGGTCGAAGCCACCGCGGCCCGTTGATAATTCATGACCCGGGGAAGTTCACTCGTTCCCGCCCAGTACGCCAGTGAAAATCAAGCGAGGGAAAGAATCGCCTTATATTCCGCCGCGGAGAGCGGCATGACACTGAGGCGCGACTGCCGCAGCAGGGCAATGTCCTTCAGCCGTTTATCAGCCTTGATCGCGTCGAGGGACACGGGATGCTTGAGCGGCTTCACTGGTTTGAGATCGACGCAGACCCAGTCGCCTTCCTTGGCCGTGGCATCCGGATAAGCCTCGCGCACGACCTCCGCTTCACCCACCACGCACTTGCCCTCCACGCTGTGATAATAAAACACCCGGTCGCCCTTGCTCATGGCCTTGAGGTTGTTGCGGGCCTGAAAATTGCGGACGCCGGTCCAGACGGTTTTGCCATCCTTGACGAAGTCGTCCCACGAGTAGGCCGTGGGTTCCTGTTTGACGAGCCAGTGTTTCATGCGCAGCGATGCTTGAGTGGTTTGCCTTCGAGATAATGCAAAATGTTTTCGATGGTCAATGTGCTCAGCCGCTCCACCGCTTCATTGCTGTTGAAGGCGATATGCGGAGTCAGCACCACTTCAGGCCGCTGCAGGAGCTGGCTATGGGCCACCAGGCGGGAAAACTCAGCCAGGCGCTGGGGGGACGTCTCCTTGGATACGGGCGAGGCCGAGGCGTTGCGCACCCGCTCGACGATTTTTTCGCCCAGTAATGAGGTCACGCTGTCATGGAAGATGCTCTCATCCTCGAGCACGTCCAGGCCGAGCCCGGCGATGCGGCCCTGATCAAGCGCCTCGCGAATGGCCTCCGGGTCGAGGAGACCGCCGCGGGCCGTATTGATGAGCAGGATCTCCTCCTTGCACAGCGCCAGCGTCTCGCGATTGATCATGTGCCTGGTCTGGTCGTTCAGCGGCACGTGCAGGCTGATGATATCCGACCGGCGCATCAGTTCCTCGAAGGACACATACTCAAAATCCAACAACTCTCCGTAAAAAGGATGAGGGCGATCGTCACATGCGATGACCCGCATGCCGAAACCGATGCCGATGCGCACCACATGCAAGCCGACCCGGCCGGCTCCGACGATGCCGAGCGTCTTGCCCCGCAGGTCGAACCCCCGCAGGCGCTCGTGGCTGAAATGTCCCGTCCGGACCGCGGCTTCCGCGTCCCGCAGGCGGCGCGACAGCGCCAGAATGAGGGCGAAGGTGTGCTCCGCCACGCTGTTCTCGCCATAGTTTCCCACGTTGGTCACGGCCACGGCCCGGGCCTCGCAAGCCGCCAGGTCAATATGATCACACCCGGTCGAGCGGGTCGCAATGAGCCGCACGGCCGTGTGTTCCTGGAGAAAATCCGCGACGATCCGTTCACTGATGAACACGGACAAGACTTCGGTATCGGCGGGAACATCGGCCAGTTTTTCCACAAAACTGAGCTCGTAACCGCTCAACGCTTGCTGAAACCGGCCGCGTTCATCGGCCTCAACCTCAACAAAACATATTTTCCTGCTTTGCATGGGAGCTTCACTCATCAAAATTAAGCATTCCCAGCATGTCCGATACGAGTCAAACAGGTTTCTTTATTAGTTTTGAAGGCTCCGAGGGCTGCGGCAAAAGCACTCAGATTCGCCGCCTGGTGGATTGGCTGACCGCCGCAGGCCACGAACCCATCCTTGTACGCGAACCCGGTGGCACCCCCATCGGCGAAAGCATCCGCCATCTTTTGCAACATTCCGAGGAAGGCCGGGCCATGACCCCGGAGGCGGAGATCCTGCTGTTTGCGGCGAGCCGGGCCCAATTGGTCCGCCAGACCATTCTTCCCGCGCTGGCCGCGGGGCGGGTGGTGATTTCCGACCGCTTTCTCGATTCCACCACGGTGTATCAGGGCGTCGCCCGGAAGATCCCCGCCGAGGCGGTGGACCGCATCAACCGCTTCGCCGCCGGGCCGAGACTGCCGGATGTCACCTTCCTGCTCGATATGGACTCCACCGAGGCGCTCAGCCGCGTGTCCCGCCGCGCCTCTGACAAGCGCGACCGCATGGAGGAGGAACCCCTGGCTTTTTATGAAGCGGTGCGCCAGGGCTACCTCGCCTGCGCCGCCGCCGAGCCGGAGCGCATCCGCGTGCTGGACGCGACAAAATCCGAAGACATGATCGCGGAAGCCATCACCGCCATCCTCGATTCCCATGCCCTTTTCGCAAAAAGCTGCGCTTGAACGCCTGACCCAGGCCCACCATGCCGGTCGGCTGGCCCATGCCTATCTGCTGGCGGGCCCGGTTGGCAGCGGAAAAAAATGGCTGGCCGAAAGGCTGGCCGCCATGTTCCTCGAATGTCCGGTGGAAAAAGTGGCGACCCACTCCGACGCCCATATCGTCCAGCCGGAATCGAAATCGCGGCGCATCCTCTCCGACCAGATCCGGGAGCTGGAACAAGCCATCCAGCGCAAACCCCTCATTGCTCGCACCAAGGTGGCCATCATCCATGAGGCCGACCGCATGCAGCCCCAGGCGGCCAATGCCTTTCTCAAGACACTGGAGGAGCCGCCGGACGGCTCTCTCATTCTCCTGCTCAGCGCGCTGCCCGAGGCCATCCTGGAAACTGTCCTTTCACGCTGCGTGGAAACCCCGCTTTACCGCGCGGAAAAACCCGAGCCCTCCCCCGAGGAAGCGGCCCTGCTCAAGGCCCTGGAGGATTACCTGCTCAAGCCGGCCAAACCCGGAGCCGCCGAGGCCTTCGGCTTTACCCGCACCGTGCAAAGCCTGCTGGCCGGACTGCGGGAACAGATTTCCTCGGACTATGAGGGCACCCTTAAGGAGGAGACCGCCCGCTACAAACAAACCTCGGAAAGCGCATCCTGGCTCGACGAACGCGCCGGACAGATCAAGGCCCTCACCGAGGCCGGTGCCCTGCGGGAAAGAGAACGCATCCTGCAAATGATCTTCGAGGCGCTCAGCGACGCCCTGCGCAGCCAGCATGGCTACCCTCCGTCGAATGCCGTCATCCAATCCCTGGCCGGGAAATTTTCCACCGCCAATCTCCTCCAGCGCCTCGAGGCCCTGGAAACCCTCCGCCGACGTCTGGCCATGGGGGTGCAGGAGGCTCTGGCTCTGGAAAGCGGCTTCATGGAAATGATCACTTCGGCCCACCGACCTTGAAAACCTCATTTTAGCATTGAGCGCTCGGCCTTCAGCGTCGAAAGTTTCTCCTTAATCCATGTCCCGCATCGTTCTGAAATTCGGTACCGGTGTTTTGTCCCGCTCGGCCGGTCGTGCTTTGGATGGAGCCCAATTCCGCCGCATCGCCGCCGACGTGGCCAAATTGGTTAAGGAGGGCCACCAATGCGTCATGGTCAGCAGCGCGGCCATCGCCGCCGGCGTCCATGTCATGGGACTCGACCACCGTCCCGACGATCTCCCCGGCAAGCAAGCCTGCGCCGCCGCCGGCCAGCCCGAACTCATGAGGCTCTACGCCACTGCCTTTCGCCCGCATGGCCTGAAGGTCGCCCAGCTTCTGCTCACCCACGGAGACATCGACAGCCGGGTGCGCCGCGGGAATGCTCGCAACACCATCGAATGCCTGCTGGCCGCGAAGAACATCGTGCCGATCATCAATGAAAACGATTCCGTGGCCGTGGAGGAGGTGCGCTTCGGCGACAACGACCGCCTGTCCGCCGAGGTCGCACAGTTGGTCGAAGCCGATCTCCTCCTGGTTCTGACTTCTTCCGATGGTCTGATGAATTCGGACGGCAAACGCATTTCCACCGCAAAGAACGTGTCGGAAGTCTTCCAATATGTCCGTCCCGACAAGGGAGAGATGTCGGTCGGCGGCATGCGCACGAAGCTGCAGGCCGTGGACTACGCCCTTTCGCACAAGATCCCTGTCTCCATCCTCGACGGACGCAAGCCCGGCCAGATCTCCGCCGCCTTCGCCGGCAAGGACGTCGGCACCCATTTTCCCGTATCACGCAAACGTCACTGACGAACACCCAGCCATGCCATCCCAAATCCTTGCCATCGCCCGGAACACCTTCACGGAACTCGTCCGGCAAAAGGTGTTTTATATCATCCTGGTTTTCGCCCTGGGTGCCATTCTGAGTTCCTTTCTGATGGCCCGCCTCAGCTTTCAGGAAGAATTTCAGATGCTGAAGGACGTCTGCCTGGGCGCTATGTCGATCTTCACCTCGCTGCTGGCCATCCTCGCCACGGCGAACTTCCTGCCGAAAGACACCGAAGACCGCACGATCTACACACTGCTCTCCAAGCCGGTGCCTCGATTTGTCTACCTCCTCGGCAAGCTCGTCGGCATGCTGGCCTTGCTCTTCTTCTTTACCCTGCTGATGAGTGTCGTCTTCTGCGCCGTCCTCTGGCTGCGCGAGCAGGCCGTGCTGGCCGATACGAGAAGCCAGCTCGCCGGCGCTTCGGTGGAGGAAATCGCCACCGCCATCAAGACGGTCACAGACGCCACTTTTAACATCAATCTCGTGCCCGGTATCTTTATCATTTTCGTGAAGGCCTCCCTGCTCGCCTCGCTGACTCTTTTCATTTCCAGCTTCGCGACCTCCTACCTTTTTACGGTCATGATTACCGCAGCCATTTACTTCATCGGCCATTTGCAGGCCACCGCGAGTGAATACTGGCTGCAAGGCTTGAGCACCAAGTGGTGGACCACCCTTGCCGTGGGCATCATCGCCATCATCTTTCCCGATCTCCAGGCATTCAACCTGGCCGATGATGTCATTGCCGGAGCCGCCATTCCCTGGAGCATCTTCCTCCAGACGACCGCTCTCGGGGGGCTGTACGTGGCCGTGTACTTCGCCTTGGCCGCCTTCGTCTTTGCCGGACGCGAGCTATGACGCGGAAAGTCATAGCGATCGTTTTGCTGTGTATTTTCGGCTTGGCGAAAATGCCGTTGGAGATCTCGCTCACGGCCAATCAAAAGGCCGCCCACCTCCGTAAAACCGTCCTGGATTTGAGCCTGCGGGAACGGGTGGGACAGATGGGCTTCCTGGCCGCTCTGAGCGGCTTTCGCTCACCCCTGGCGGCTCTGCTCTGGATCGAGGCCCACAACGCCTGGGAAAAAACGGAATGGGGCCGTATGGCGGGATTGTTCGACACGGTGACGACCCTGCAACCGCGCTCCCTGCTTTATTGGGACCTCTCCGGCTGGCACATGGCGTGGAACGCCAGTGTGGCCGCGATGAACGACAAGTCCCAACCCAGCGAAGCCCTGCGCATCCGCAATCAGCGCCAGTACTATCAGCTCGGCAAAGACTTCCTGGAACGCGGCGTCAAAAACAATCCGAACACCTACTTCCTCTACGAGCGCCTGGCCATTTTGCTCCGGGACAAACTGGAAGACCACTGCGGGGCCGGGGAAAATTTCCTAAAAGCCTCGGAGCAGCCGGATTGTCCATCGTATGTGGCCCGCTTCGCAGGATATGAACTGGCCAAATGCCCGCACCGCGAGCGCGAAGCCTACGATCTCCTGAAGAAACTTTACGACAAGGGGCCCGATGAGCGAAAGCCCTCCCTCATCTCCACCCTCCAGGAGCTTGAAAAGAAACTGGATGTTCCTCCGGCTCAACGCATAGATTCCCCTCAATCTTAAGGCTTATTCGTTCATGCGCTTCGCAATCTTCGGCGATATTCACGCCAACCTTCACGCTCTGGAAACCGTCCTCGCCGACGCCAAGGCCCAGATGTGCACCCACTATGTCTGCATGGGTGATGTCGTCGGCTACAACGCCTTTCCCAAGCAATGCATCGAGATCGTGCGCAAGCTCGACTGCCCCGTGGTCAAGGGCAACCACGACGAGCAGGCCTCCATGCTGGGCGATCAGGAAGGGTTCAACCCTCTGGCGGAGGAAGCCATCAACTGGACTCGCGAACAGCTTTCGCAGGAGGAAAAGGAATGGCTGCGGTCGCTGCGTATGCAACGGCAGGTTCGCGATTTCACCGTGGTGCATGCCACCCTCGATACCCCGCACAAGTGGGGTTATGTCTTCAACCAGCTCGATGCGGCCGCCAGCTTCAACTACCAGATGACCGCCGTTTGTTTCATCGGTCACACCCATTCGCCCAAGGCCTACATCCGGGACGGCAGCGTGCGGACCCTGGCCCTCGATGTCCTCGCCCTCCAGCAGGGAAAAAAATATCTCATCAACGTGGGCAGCGTCGGCCAACCGCGGGATGGCGATCCCCGCTCGTCCTACTGCATTTACGACACCAACAACAACGAGGTGCAACTCCGCCGCATCGACTACGATATTCCCGCAGCGCAGAAATCCATCATCGATGCCGGCCTGCCTCCCAAGCTGGCTGGTCGGCTGGCCATCGGCCGATGACCGGCGGCTCCCGCCGCACTGATGACCACGCGGCCGTGGACTCCATTCTCATCATCAAGCCGGGGTCGTTCGGCGACATCATTCACGCCCTGCCCTGCGCCGCCGCCTTAAAAGCCGCCCTGCCCCAGGCTCGCATCACGTGGCTGGTGGATGAACGCTGGCGGGCTTTGCTCGCGGAGAATCCGGACATCGACGAGACCGTGGTTTTTCCCCGCCAGCAATTTCGCGGGCTGGCCGGAAAGATCCGTTCCATCCCGTGGGCGTTTGATCTCAAGCGCCTCCGGCCCGATGTGGTCTTCGATCTCCAGGGCCTTCTCCGCAGCGGGCTCATGGCCCGGCTCAGCGGTGCGCCCCGCATCATCGGCCTCGCGGACGCCCGCGAAGGTGCTCGCTTCTTTTATCATCAGACGACGCCGGTTTATCCTAATGAGCATTCCGTGCGGCGCTACCTGCGCGCGCTGGAAACCTTTGGATTGCCCCCCCTTGATCCCCCTCGCTTCCCCCTCCCCCATGGCTGTATTCCCCCCGCCGCAGCCGGACGAAAACCCATCCTCCTCCACCCTTTTGCCCGCGGCGAAGGAAAGTCGCTGACCGCCGCGCAAACCGTCGAACTCTGCCGCGAACTCGCTCCCCTGACCGTCGTCCTCGCCGGCATGGGCGAAACGCCGGCCAACCTCCCGGACAACGTCATCAATTTGCTGAACAAGACCAGCATTGCGGAAATGATCGGCCTCATTCGGGCCGCCTCCTTCGTCGTGAGCGTGGACAGCGGTCCCATGCATATCGCCGCCGCCGTGGACACCCCGCTGCTCTCCATTCACACCTGGAGCGACCCTCGTCTGGTCGGCCCCTTCAACGAAAAGGCCTGGATCTGGCAAGCCGGGGAAATCCGTCGCCAGCGGTTGGACGAGCGCGAACTTCCGCCTGGCCGGCAACCCGACTCGTCCGATCTCAAAAAAATGGCCGCCTTCGTCAGGGACGAGGCGGCCACGTAATTTCTTTTAGCTCAATTAACCGAGCAATTCCGCCACCATGGCGCGCTCGTCGGTGAGTTCCTTGTTGGTCGCGGCGATCTTCGACTTGGCAAACTCATCCATGGCATAGCCTTCGATGACTTCGTAGCTGCCCGCCGTCGTGGTGCGCACTGGCAGGCCGGCCCATACTTCCGGATCGAAACCATAGAGACCGCCGGACTTCACGGCGATGGAATGAACGGCGCCGGGAGTGACCAGGCTGCGCACGTGATCGACCAGCGCGCTGGCAGCGGAGGCGGCGGAAGAAGAACCGCGCGCCGCGATGATGGCGGCTCCGCGCTTGCCCACCGTCTCGCAGAAGGGCCCCTGCAGCCAGGCGTCGTCCTTGATCACTTCCACCGCGGGCTGGCCCGAGATGGTGGCATGCGCGAAGGCCGGGAACATGGTCGGGCTGTGGTTGCCGTAGATGAAGATGTCCTTCACGTCCGTCGTGGCCACGCCTGCTTTCTTCGCAAGCTGGCTCTGCGCGCGATTCTGGTCGAGACGGACCATGGCGGTGAAGCGATCCGTGGTCAGGCGCTTCGCCTTGCTCGCGGCGATCATACAGTTGGTATTGGCCGGGTTGCCGACCACGGCGACGCGGGCGTCTTCCGCCGCGACTTCGTCGATGATCGTGCCTTGGGCGGTGAAAATCTTGCCGTTGTCCTTGAGCAGGTCGGCGCGCTCCATGCCGGGGCCGCGAGGCTTGGCCCCAACGAGCAGCGACCAGTTGGCGTCCTTGAAACCGACCCGCGGGTCGTCCGTCAACACGATGCCCTTCAGCAAGGGGAAGGCGCAGTCATCGAGTTCCATTGCCACGCCTTCGAGGGCCTTCATGGCTTTCTCGACGGGCACTTCGATCAACTGCAGAATGACGGGTTGGTCCGGGCCAAACATCGCTCCGGAGGCGATGCGGGGAAGAAGAGCGTATCCGATCTGACCGGCGGCGCCGGTCACAGCAACTTTGACGGGAGATTTCATATAGGATTAGTAAAACTGATACTAATCCTTCACCGGCCCAAGCAAAAAGTGCCTAAAAATGAGAAAACCCGTTTTGCCTTGCGGCCAAACGGGTTTTCTCGGTGCGGGGGGGAAATTTCCCTACACGAGTTCCTTGAAAGATTTGCCAGCGACGAACTTGACCGTCTTGGAGGCCTTGATCTTGATCTTCTCGCCGGTCTTCGGGTTCACACCGATGCGAGCCTTGCGGCTGGCGACCTTGAAAGTTCCGAAACCGATGAGCTGAACGCTCTTGGATTTTTTGACACCGGCCTTGATGCCGTCGATAACAGCGTTAACGGCGCGCTCTGCGTCAGCTTTGCTGGTGCCGAGGGTTTTCTGGACGGAAGCGATAAGTTCGATTTTGTTAGCCATATGGAGAAATTGAGGTGAGGCGCAGGATGTGTGTAAATGCTGATTCTGTCAACCTCCCAAATCAAAATTTTTGCATTTCCGCGTGGAATTTTGACGACGCAAAAAGTGCCGTATTTGCAGCGCGGAGAAATCCCGCTTATATCGCAGCCATGACCTTCGAGGAGCAGATAGAGACTTTTCTCGGCCGCACTCCGCGCATCGCGGAATCCGCCTTCATCGCCCCCGGCGCCTTCATCGCGGGAGACGTCACCATCGGCGAGCAAGTCAGCATCTGGCCGTCCTGCTCGCTGCGCGGCGACATCGCGCCCATCATCATCGGCGACCACTCCAATGTGCAGGACGGCTCCGTCGTTCATGTGGCAGATGATCTCCCGGCCATCATCGGCGAATGGGTGACGGTCGGCCACAAGGCCATCGTCCATGCCTGCGAGATCGGCAACGAAGTGCTCATCGGCATGGGCGCCATCGTGCTCGATGGCGCAAAGATCGGGAACCGCTGCATCATCGGGGCGAATGCCACCGTGACCATGCATCAGGAAATTCCGGATGGCTCCCTGGTGCTGGGTTCGCCCGCAAAAATCAAGAAGACCCTCACGCTGGAAGAACAGGCCTCCATCCGGGTCTGGGCGGAACGCTACGTGACGGTGTCCCGCGCGTATCTCGCCCGCGGCTACGGCGAACGGGTTGCGATGCCTCCGACAAACTGATAAATATCCATCTGTCATGAGCCACACGGTCATCCCAGTGCAGGTAAAGGCGCTCATTCCGACCAACGCCGGAGTGGCGGTGTTCCTGGGGAACTCGGAGAAGATTTTTGTCATCTACGTCGACCCCAGCGTGGGCAGCGCGATCAATATGTTCATCAGCGGCACGGCCAAGGAGCGCCCGCTGACCCATGACCTCATGGCCCTCGTGCTCGCCGCCGTCGGCGCGAAGGTGGATCGTGTGATCATCAACGATTTGAAAAACGGCACGTATTTCGGACGCCTCATCATCACGGCGGAAAACGAGCTCCAGCAAAGAAAGATCATCGAACTGGATGCGCGCCCGAGCGATTGCATCGCGATGGCCACCCAGCAAAAGGCGGCGATCTATGTCAGCCGCGAAGTCTGGGACGAAGTCGAGGACATGTCCGATGCGCTGGAGAACATGCAGCGCCAGCAGGACCGTCCGCCGGGCGAGGAAGAAGAGGAATCCTAGACGCGGCCCCGCCAGCGCGTGACCGCCACCTCGGCCAGAAACGCCAGCAGCGCCGCGAGCAAGATCCAGGACCCGATGCCGGAGAACTCCGGCGCGCGCGGGGACTGCCAGACTTCCCGAAGATCGTTAATTTCCTTTCCGCCCGACTGGCGGCTCACGTCGCGCAGTTCCTGCACCCGCTCTCCGGAGAAAGCCCATTCCGGATCGACTCCGGCGGAAACCGGGCCGAACGGCCAGCGCTCCTTGCCGGCCTGCACCACCCCGCGCAACCATCCCCCGGGGGGGATAGGCGTGCGGATCGAGTAGCGGCCCGGTTCGATTTTCTCCCACGGAACCTCATAGGGTTTTCCGGAAGACCCGGAGGAAAGCAGCAGGCGCGGAGGGTGTTCGGCCAACCGTTGCGTCCAACCGGCGTCATGCAGCAACTCGATGAGCAGGTCCGAGCCCACCACCCGAGCGCGCACTCCGACCCCCGGAGGAGGAGCCTCGGGCAACAGCCAGCGCACCAGGGTCTGCTGGAAATCGCCCGCCTGCGCCCAGGCGCGAAAAGTTGAGGAAAACTCCCCGGCCAGCGGGAAGGAGACCGCGGCGGTGCGGCCGGCACCCCGTTGCCAGAAAGCCACCAGGGGGGCCTTGTATTCGTCGCCGGTCACGGCTGCGGCGGCCGCGTCGGGCTTGAGATAGCTCAGGTTGTATCCGTCCACGGTGGCGGGCCAGGTCAATGATCGCGCGGCGATTTCCGACCATCCTCCGGTACTCACCACGGCGACGGGATCGGTCAGGAAAGCGGAGCGCGCGACGGCCACGGTTTCCTGCGCGAAGATGGCAGGCAACTGGGCCGGGTCGGCATTGAAAAACATGCGCCCGCCTCCGAGAGCGGCGACATCCTCGAGAAATCGCGCGTCGGAATCTCCGGCGGTGCCCAGGCCGATCACGCTCACGGTGGCACCTTCCGCCGTCATCTCGGCCAGAAGTTTTTTATATTCCCCCGGCTCCTCGGCATCCGCGGCGTCGGCGAACAGCACGACATGCCGTTGCCCGGCCGTGGATTTTTTGAGTTCCTCCCAGGCGGCCTTGAGGCCGGTGTAAACGAAGATGCCGCCGCCCGCGCTCGCGATGCGCCGCACCTCCGCGCCAATCGTTCGCGCATCGCCGCCGATCTTGGAGAGTGGCACCACCTTGTGCGCGTCGCTGTCGACGGCGAAAACCGTGACGGCGTCGGAAGGGCCCAGCAATTCAATGGCGCGCGCCGCCCCCTCGTTGGCCAGATCCATCTTGGTGGTTCCTCCCGCCACTCCGGCCGCCATGCTGCCAGAGCGATCCAGCACGATGGCAAAGGCCACGGCCAGCTTGCGATGTTCCTGCCGCAACTCCATGGAAACGGGCAGGAGCGGGTCGAGCGGCGATTCGAAATATCCGCCCGCCCCGAAGCTGTGTTTGCCACCCGCCATCATCAGGCCCCCACCCTGGGCATTGATGAAGAAATCCATCGCTTCCAGGAAATCCGCGGGGATTTTATGCGCGGGCACATTATTGATGATGATCGCGCGCGCCCCGCTCAAGGCCCCGGCGTGCAAGGTGCCGGGGTCGGTCACCACCTCAACATTCATGCCGTTGGCCCGCAGCACGCCGACCAGCGGATCGCCCTCGTAGGCCGTGATCAACAAGACGCTCTGGCCCTCGCTGACTTCGACCCACCGCGCCGCCACATTGTTGCCGGGACGGGAATCGCCCTCGGGCAGAAGGCGGACCTCGTATTTCCGGGCTCCTGGCAACGTGGCCCGGGCGGCCACGCGCAGATGGGCCCGTCCGCCGCGAAAATTCAGCACCCCTTCCCCGGCCTTCTTTCCATCGCTGATGATCTCGTAGCGCACATCGGTGTCGCTGGAACCGGCGGCCTGCGCCTCGATAAGGAAGCCCTCGCCGGGACGCACCCGCTCGGGCATGGTGAGATTTTCGATGCGGAAGTCCCCGCCGGTTTCCGGCGCGAGCACCCGGAGATCGAGCGGCACGCGGGCCTCCTGCAATTGTGCCGGCAGGCCAGCCAGGCTCTCGGTGCTCAAGCCATCCGTCACCGCGAGCAAACGGGTGGCGCGATCGTTGTGCCGGCGAGCCAGGGCAAACTCGGTAGCCAGCCGCAGGCGGGTCTCCGCGCGGCTGGATTCAAAGGAGTTCGCCTCACCCCGCAAGACCGGCCCGGCGGCGAAGTCCACGTAGAAGATGCGGTCCTGCGCCCCTTTGTTCGATTCCAGCAGCCGTTCAATCTCGCTGCGCCGGCTCTCCAGGACATCCGCCGCGGATGCGGAGCGATCCATCAAGACCCACAAATCGAGCCCCGAAGAGGTCCAGCGCCACTCCGGCTTCACCAGATAAAGAACCAGCAGCACCACGCACAGAGCGCGCAACGACTGCCAGAGACGCATGCGCGGTATCCACCAGGCCAGCAGGGCAAACGCCGGCAACAAGAGGAACCATTGGGGCGCGGCGAAGCGGAGCATGTGCGCTACTCGTAGCGCAGGGCTCCGATCGGGTCGAGCCGCGAGGCGCGCATGGCCGGATAAATTCCCGAGACGATGCCCGCCAGCACGGCAAAGGACACACTCAGCACCACCGAACTCATCGTCATCACCGGGGCATTTTCAGTCGGGGCGATGAAAATGAGGAGCTGGATGAGCGCGACACCCGCCACCACTCCGATCAGGCCGCCAATAAAGGCGACCGAAATGCTTTCCACCAAGATCTGCATGAAGATGTCGCGTCCCCGCGCGCCGACCGCCAAGCGGATGCCGATTTCGCGCACCCGCTCAGTGATGCTGGCCAGCATGATGTTGGTGATGCCGATACCACCCACCACGAGACTGATGATGGCGATGAGGCCGCCGCTCAGGCGCGTGGCCGAGATACTGTTCTCCATGCGGTCGAACCATTCCTCGCGCGTCTCCAATTCGTAGTCCTCCACCCCGCGATGGGTAACGCCGAGGACCTTGCGGACCTGATCCAGGGTCTCGCGGAAATAATCGAGGTTGGAGACCTGCAGCGAGAGATTCTCCAGCCGGACGGATTCCATGGAATCCTCGGGAAACTGCCCGGATTTGAATTCGTAAAACAGGGTCGTCAGCGGGATGAGCACGGATTCGTTCTTGCGGCGAAATGGGTCCCATCGGCTGCTCATGCGGCCTCGCGCCGGCGCGCCGGCCATGGCGGTTTTTTGCCGCGATTTCATGATCTCGCGCAGGCGCTTGTCCTGTTCCCGCTCATAACGTATGAGCACCCCCACGACCACAAAGGGGGACTGGTTGATCGTCAACTGCCGGCCGATGATTTGCTCGGAGGTGAGATTGGGCCAGAAACGGCGCGCAATTTCATCGCCGATGACGACACTGCGCGAACTGCGCTCCAGGTCGAGGTCGGTCAGAAACCGACCCTCCGCCAGCTCATGCCGCGCCACCACATAGTGGTCCGGCCAAACCCCCAGAACAGACATACGGTCGGAAACCGGGCCGGAGGAAATCAGCGCGGCCTGGGACATCTCCGGCGAGACATAGCCGACCATCGGCACCGACTCCCGGATGGCGTAGGCATCCATCAGCGTCCGGCCGGGCGAGAGATTCCAAAACTCAAACATGTCATTGGAAATCTCCTTGTTCACCACGTTGACAAGTTCAAGGCCGCCGATCTGCTGCATGAAAGCGCGCGTGCCGATCTCGATACCGGAGACGATGGCCATCATGGCGATGAGGCTGCTCACACCCAGCACGATGCCGAGCATGGAAAGAAAGCTGCGGAACTTATGGGCCGCGATTTCACGCAGACCGATCTCGAGACAGACGAGAAAATTCATGGCGCGTACTCACGGCGAATGCGGCCGTCCCGGATCTCGATGACCCGCTTGGTCACGGCAGCCACGTCGGGATCGTGCGTGACGAGCACCACTGTCTTGCCGTCGCGGTTCAGCTGGCGAAACATTTCCAAAATCATCTCGCCGGTGGTGCTGTCGAGGTTGCCCGTGGGCTCGTCGCCGAAAAGAATGCGCGGGCGATTCACCAGGGCGCGGGCAATGGCCACGCGCTGGCACTGGCCGCCGCTGAGTTGGGTCGGCCGATTGGCCAGGCGGTCGCCCAAGCCGACCGAGGTGGCGGTCTCGATGGCGCGTTGCCGCCGCTCGGCCGCGGAGATGCCGGAATAGATCAACGGCAGTTCCACATTCCGGACCACATCCAGCTTCGGCAGGAGATTGAAGGACTGAAAGACGAAGCCGATATCGCGATTGCGCACGCCGGCCAGGGTATCCGAAGAGGCCTTGCTCAGATCCTGGCCGCAAATCTCCATCCGACCGGATGATGGGGTATCCAGACAGCCCAGCAAATGCATGAGGGTGGACTTGCCGCTGCCGCTGGGGCCGATGATGGCGAGAAACTCCCCGTCCTCGATGCGCAGATCGATCCCATCCAGCGCACGAATTTCCTGATCGCCGATGCGATAGGTCTTCGTGACGCCTTCCAGGTGAACGAGAGACACCTTAGGACTTGGTGGGGAGCGCCACAGGCTCCGTGAGCATGATCTTCTCGCCTTCCTTCAGACCGGACTTCACTTCCGCGAAGGACAGGTCCGTCACCCCCAGCACCACTTTGCGCTTCTCGGTGTTGTCGCCATTGCGCACGTAGACCACATTTTCCTTCCGATCACGGAAGACGGCCGTCACCGGCACACTGACCGCCTTGGAGGCCCGGGCCACCGGCACATTCATGCTGACAGACATACCGGGTTTCAACCGGCCGTCGTTGTCCTCGATCTCGGCATGAACCTCAAAGCCCTTGATGTTGTTTTTCACCGTCGCCAGGGGGGCAATGAATTGAATGTGAGCCCGCACCGGTTGCTCACCGCTCTCCGACATATTCACCTCGACCGGCTGATCGTTGACCAGGCGCGGCGCATCCACCTGGTTGACGTGGGATTTGATCAGCAGGCTGGAGAGATCGGCCACCGTCATGAGCGTGGTGCCGGAGTTCACACTCGCGGCCGCGACCACGACCTGGCCCTCCACGACCGGCATGCTGAGCACCGTGCCATCCATGGGCGACATGATCTGGGCCTTGGCCAGTTTGTCCTTCACCGTCTGAAGACTGCGTTCGGCCTTCTCCAGTGAGTTTTCGGCGATGCCATAATCGGCCGTGAGATTCGCGAAAACCTCCTTGCTGATCAGCTTCTGCTTGAACAGGGCCAGGGCCCGTTCGTAGTTGCCCTTGGCCTTTTCCACTGAAACTTTGGCGCCTTCCACGGTCGAATCTGCCGAGGCCTTTTCATTGAGCAGGTCCGTTTCATCGATGGTGACCAGAGCCTGGCCCTTCTTCACGGTGTCCCCGACCTCCACATGGAGCTTCCGGATTTTCCCGCCGACCTCCGGTTTGATATCGACCTGGATGTCCGGGGTGACCTCTCCGGTGAGCAAGAGGGTTGATTCGATATCGCGGCGCTCGGCCACGGCCATCATCTCGGAGCCGTCCTTTTTCGACGGGCCCGACCAACGGTCCTTGTTCAGCCATGCCACGACCGAAATGATCGCCAGGACGATTGCGGCAATAAAAAGTGACCGGGGGACGCCTTTCATGAGAGTTCTTCTTCGTTAAAAAACAGCGCACAGGAGGCGCTGAAGGAATGGATGTGATTGCGATCGCCCAGCGGACCGATCTCTCCGTTGCAGAAGAAACCCGCGCTGGCGTGCTTGCCGAGGATTTCCTCCAGCAGGCTGGCATCATGGCTCTGGCTGCCAAAAAGGCTGGCCCCACGCCCGGTGCAGGCAAAAAGCAGGGAGGCCAGCGGGGCGCGGCCCGATTCCGTGGCCGCATGCCGGAGCACGGACCGCCACTCCTCGTCGGCCGAGGTCTTATCGCGGATCTGATATTGCAAAGTCTGGCCCACGCGCGGGAATCCTCCGATCACCACGGCTCCGGAGTTCGGATCAGCCCCCAGGATGTTGCGGATCAAAAAGTCCCCCGGCTTGAAATCCTCGACGTATTCCGTGCCAGCCAACCCGGCGAAAAGATTGCCCTTGGCCACGGCCTTTTCCCCATCGGAGAGGCCTTCAAAGGCGGATTCCAGCGCCTCGTAGGCCGGGCGCGCACCGAGCGAATAGACCACATTGCTTTCGGCCTTGGTCACGGTCAGAGGCTCGCCAATCGGACGGCAGCCCTGGCTCACCAGCGGCAGGACTTTCAATCCCTCCACGGACACCGCCACGGCGTCGATTTCGCGGCCATTATAAAATACGGTAACGCCATCACCCTCCTCGGAGCCACTGGCCAGGCCGCCCATGCAGGCCACTCCCTGCCAGGCTTCGCTCCATTCCTTCATCCAGGTCTCGTTGTCGAAAACGAAAGGATTAGTCAAAACGATCCAGGACCCGGGATGCTCAACTCCGCTGCGCTTGCGCCAGAATTCCGGCCCGGTGGATTCCTCCACCATGTGCTGACTGAGGGGCACCACGCGAAAGGTGGCCTTGGGGGCGTTCAAAGCCAGCAGGCTGAAGCCGGAACCCGCTTCGTTCTCCTCGCCGTCCGAGGTGAGGCCGGTGCCGGTGGCTCCGACCAGCTCGATCACATGGCCGTCCACCCGCACGATTTCGGCGAACTCCTCCAGGTGCGGCATGTAATCCGGCGTCACGAAGGCAAACGCGAGGGGGGCGGAGCCCCCCGTTGCCTCCCGCAACTCCAGGGCCGCCGCCGCCACCATTTCAGAGGAGAAACCTCCCTGGCGATGGACGCTGGCACACTTACTATTCATATCGTGATTTTCCGGTGAGAACGCGCGATGTCAACTGGCAGAGAGAAAGATTGAAAGAACAATCTGCCTAAGGGTGGTGCGCCGGGGCGGGAAGGGGGGCGGAAACGGGGAATTGGCCCGGTGTGGAGGGGGCGATAAAGGGGGCAACCAGTTCATTAAGCCGTGCGCCAAGGGTGACCCGAACGCGGATACCGTCTCCCTCATAATCCACCTGATGAACGGCCGCCTCGCGGTGCAACCGGGCCAGCAGGTCGGACCGGGTGAGTGGAAGCAGAAGCCCCACCTCGAGGCTGCCTTGATTCACAAATTCGGAGATGCGGTCGACCAGCAGGTCCAGTCCCTCTCCGGTGCGCACGGACACGAAAACCGCCTCGGGAAAATGCCGGCGCAGGACGGCCCGGGTGGCGGGGTCCTCAATTTTGTCGATCTTATTGAAGACGACGAGCATTTGCTTGGTGTCGGCCCCGAGATTGCCGAGGACCTCCATGGTGGTGTTGTAAAACTCCATGACCCGAGGGTGCGAGGCATCCAGGACGTGAATGAGAAAATCGGAAAGGGCGGCCTCCTCGAGAGTGGCGTTAAAGGATTCCACCAATTGATGGGGCAGTTTGCGGATGAAACCCACGGTATCGGTGAGGAGCAAAGGCTGCTTGTTGGGCAGGGCGATCTTTCGCGTGGTCGTGTCCAGAGTGGCGAAAAGCTTATTCTCCACCAGCACTTCCGCGCCGGTGAGTTTGCGGAGGAGCGAAGACTTGCCGACGTTGGTGTAGCCGACGATGGCGGCGTTCGGCACCGGGGCGCGTTTGCGGTCCTTGCGCTGGGTGGCGCGGTAGAGCCGCACCTCGTCGAGTTCGCCCCGGAGACGGTCCATCTGTCCGCGAATCTTGCGTTTATCCTGCTCCAGCTGGCTTTCGCCCTCGCCCTTGGCGCCGATGCCGCCGCCCTGCTTGCCCAGGTGACTCCAGGCGCGGGTCAGCCGCGGCAGGGAATAGGACATGCGCGCGAGATCGACCTGCAAGCGGGCTTCCTTCGTCTGGGCTCTCGCTCCGAAAATATCCAGAATGACTTCCTGCCGGTCGATGACGAGCACCTTGGAAATCTCCTCCCAGTTGCGCTGCTGGGCCGGGGTCAGTTCGTTGTCGAAGATGATGACGTCGCAATTGTTCGTCTTGAGCCGCTCGCAGATTTCGTCGGCCTTGCCGGAGCCCAGGAGATAGCGGGCGCGGGGCTCGCGATTGTAGACCAGCATGCGGTCCACGACGGGAATGCCGAGTGTCTGGACCAATTCCTCCAACTCCTCCAGCAGGTCCTGCGCGTCCGCTTTCATGGCAGGGTCAGCATACGCGCCAACCAATATGGCCCGCTCCACCATTTTTTCCCGAGGCTTGATCTCAAACATCCTTCTTCTATTTAGCAGAAAAACGGGAAAAGTCCTGCCTTATGTCCTCGGCCGCCCAACGTTATGACCAGCGCTACTTTGACAAATGGTACCGCCATCCGTCGCACCGCGTCAGCACCATGGCCTCAGCGGGCCGGAAAGCGGTCCTGGCGCTGGCTGTGGCGGAGTACTATCTGGAGCGGCCGGTCCGCACCGTCCTGGACGTGGGCTGCGGGGAGGGCCAATGGCATCTGATCCTGAAAAAGCTGCGTCCGGGCATCCGCTACACGGGCGTCGATCCGAGCGAATATGCGGTGAAACGGTTTGGCCGGAGCCGGAACCTGAAACTCGGAGGATTCAGCGACCTGCCGAATCTCAAGCTCGCCATGAGCTACGATCTGATCGTTTGCAGCGACACTCTCTACTACGTATCGCGGGAGGAATTGGCGGCGGGCATCAAGGAGATGGCGGCGCGGCTGGGCGGCGTGGCGTTTTTCGAGGCGTATGCGAGCGACGAGGCGCTGACGGGGGACATCCGCACCATCGAGAAACGGGACACGAATTTTTACAAGAAGCTGTTTCGCAAGAACGGGCTGGTGACGTGCGGGCCGCATTGTTATGCGGGGAACGTGCTGCGAGACCGAGTGACGGATTTGGAACGCGGGGCGGTCTAGTCGCCTGAACCTGCTCCATGCCCGCGCCGCACTTCGTCCGATCGCCGAGTTCGCCCGCCGTGCGCAGTGGCATCAAGTTTGCCCTTTCGGGGACACTGGCGCTTTCTCTGGCCCTGTGGCTGGGACTGGATGAACCCGAGTGGGCGGTGACCACGGCCTTTGTGCTTTCGACACCAAAGTTTGTCGGAGCGATCGGAGAGAAGACGGTGCTGCGCATCGGGGGAGCCATAGTCGGCGCGCTCATCGGCACCCTGCTCGTCGCATGGCTCCTCCCGCACACCTGGCTGTTCCTGCTGGCCATGGGGGTGCTGACCAGCTTCACCACGACGATGTACGGCGGCTCCCTCGCCCCGTATGGTTTTCGGCAGGCCGGCTACACGGCCACGCTGGTGGCGGCCGGCGGACTGCTGCAGCCCTCGATGGCCTGGGAAATCGGCGTAGCGCGCTGTGAGGAAATCTGCCTCGGGATCGCGGTGACCATGACCCTCAGCACACTGCTGTGGCCGCGGTATGCGCAGGTCGAATTCGGGCAAGACGCGCGCGGCACGCTCGGCCTTCTGGCCCGGATTTTTCGGACCCAGAAAGATGCGGCCGGAAACATGGGTGAGAGCGGAGGCGTTTTCGAAAAAGTCGGAGGCAGTCTCGCCAAGCTGCGCGTGATGATCCGGCTCGGCTGCATGGAGAGCCGGAGATTTCTCCGACGGAAACCGCAGGTGGACGAGGTGGTCGCGCAACTCGGCGGGCTCAGCACGGCGGTTTCGAACTTCGAGCGGACGCTCTCGTTCGATTCTGTTTATCGCGAGTTCTTCGCCGCGCAACTGGACCCGCTCCTTGACGCGCTGGCTGTGACGATGGAGCGGCTGGCCGACCCGCAGGCGGACCGCGCGGACCGCAAGGAAGCTCTGGCCAGCGCCACCGATCATCTGAAGGTTTACCAGGGCCGTCTGGCGGACTTCCGCGCGACGCATAAGGGAGATCACGCATCGGTGGATGAATCGCTCGGCCATGCCGGTCATGCTCTGGCCATTCACGAAATCTACGAATCCCTCGCCCACCTCTGCACGCTGCTTCCTTTGGTCGAGAAACATCACGCGCACGGACTCCCGGGATTCCGGTTGCAGGAATTCCGTTGGCCCGATGCCAACGCGATCAAGGCGGGTCTGCGCGGCGGGATCACGGTCGTCCTCGGGTTGATCCTGCTCGATTGGCTGAGGTTGCCCGGAGGCAGCATCATGCTGGTGGGACTGTATCTTCTGACCGTGGTGGCCATCAACTCGCCCGACCGGAAGGGCGATCTGGCCAGCTTCCGGATGCTGGGTCACGCGCTGCTGGCCTGTGGAGTGTACTGGCTGGGGCTGATGCTTCTGGCGCCGCTGCTCTCGCATGACGCGGTCCTTTTCCCCGTCCTGGCCGCCCTGCTGTTCCTGGCCGGTCATGCCCTGGAAACCGGGAGGATGAATACCTTCGGGTCCATGGTGTGCCTGCTAATGGTCGCCGTATTGGTGAACCTCCAGTCGCTCGTCCCCCTCACACCACGGGATATCGCGGGTTCCATGGCGGGGCTGATCCTGGCCGCCGTCCTATCAGCCATGATCCGAAGATTTCTCTGGCCCACCCTGCCGCAAAAAACCTACCGCTCTTATCTCGCCCGGCTGCTCGCGCTTTTGGAAAATCTCGCCTCCTCGCCGGACAAGGCGGCTCCGATGCACCAGCGCGCGGAGATCGCGCTGTACTCGGCGGAATGCGTGACACTGATCGGCGTCTTGGAAAACCTCCGCGTGATGGATCACGCCACGGCCATGCGACACCGCGGCTACCTGCGTTCGCTGGCCCGGCTGGGAGGACACTTGATCTCGGCCACGGGCGAGGTGAGCCTGCCGCAGGAGGCGCGGGAATGTTATGTGCAGGAAAGGGCGCGCCTGCTTTCCGCCGTCCACGATTCCCTCCGCCTGCAGCATCAGGCGGTGGATCGGCAGGAAACCTTTGCGGAGCCACAGGTCCTGCCTTCCATCCGCGAATGGACCGCGCACTGCCGTGACCTCATCCGTGCGCAGACGACGGAAACCCTTCCGATCTATCTTTCCCTTGGCCTGCTTTATCGCACCGAACAAATCGCGGTCAGTGCCAATGACGCTGCGCGGACGGCGGCCAGAATCGATTTTCGCGAGAGATCCAATTTCTTACACATCAGGCGGGACTGAAATTTGAGACGACTTTAGTTCGCGGGAACGAAGCCAGTAGAAGATGACGGGGGTGACGATGAGGATGTGGAGGAGGCTGCTGAGCATGCCTCCGATCACGGGAGCGGCGATGGGTTTCATCACCTCCGCGCCGGTGCGCACGCTCCACATGATGGGGAGAAGGCTGGCCACGATGGTGCTGACGGTCATGACTTTGGGACGGAGGCGGAGCATGGAGCCTTCCAGCACGGCGGCTTTGAGGTCGGCGAGACTGAAGGCCGCCCCCTTCTCCTGCTGTTTGCGTTTTAACGCTTCCTCCAGGTAGACGACCATGACGACGCCGGTCTGGATGGCGGTGCCGAAGAGGGCGATGTAGCCGATCCAGACGGCGACGCTGAAATTGTAACCGAGCATGTACTGGAGCAACACACCGCCGGTGAGGGCGAAGGGGACGGCGAGGATTACGTGAGCCGCTTCGCTGATGGAGCGGAAGACAACTGTCAGCAACATGAAGATGATGAGCAGGACCACCGGCACGATGAGGAGAAGCGTACGCTGGGCGTTGAGCTGTTGTTCGTATTGGCCGCTCCACTTGAGGGTGACGCCGGGTGGAAGCGTGACTTCCTTTTCGATGCGGTGGCGGACTTCGTTGACGAAGCTGCCGAGGTCGCGGTTCTGCACGTTGGTCTGGACGAAGACGCGGAGGAGGCCGTCCTCGCTGGCGATTTCGCTGGGGCCGGAAGCGCGTTCGACTTTGGCGACCTGGCCAAGGGGGACACTGGCGCCTTCCTTGGTGGGAATGAGGATGTCGCCGATTCGTTCGATGTCTTCGCGTTCGCCGCGTTCAAGACGCAATTGAATGGGATAACGGGCGCGGCCTTCGATGGTGGTGCTGACGTTCAGGCCGCCGAGGCCGACCTCCACCACGTCCATGACATCGCGAATGTTGAGACCGTAACGGGCCAGGGCCAGACGGTCGGGCAGGATTTCCACGTATGGTTTGCCCTGCACGCGGGAAGCCGCGACGCCGACCGCACCAGAAACATTGCGGACGACCTTCTCGATTTCAAAGGCCGTCTTTTGGATGGTATCGAGATCGGCCCCGAGCACCTTGATGCCGACCTGCGCGCGGATGCCGGTGCTGAGCATGAGCAAGCGGTTTTCGATGGGCTGGAGAAAGCCGGGAACGTAACCGGGAATGGCGCTGAGTTTTTCGGAAAGTTCGGCGACGATCTTCTCGCGAGTCATACCGGGGCGCCAGGTCTCGGGAGGCCGGAGCATGATGGTGGTCTCGATCATTTCCACCGGGGCGGGATCGGTGGCGGTTTCGGCCCGGCCGAGTTTGCCGGCGGAGGATTCCACCTCGGGCAGGCTCTTAATTATGCGATCCTGCCAGGCCATGATGCGCTTCACTTCGGTCAGGGAAGTGCTGGGCACGAGGACGGGCATGAAGAGCAGACTGCCTTCGTTGAGGGGGGGCATGAATTCGCTGCCGATGCGGCTGGCCAGGACACCGGCCCCAATGAGGAGGACCACGGCGATGGCCAGCACGGTCCTGCCATGCCCCAGCGCCCAGCCGAGGGCGGGGCGGTAGAGGCGGGTGAGAAACCGCATGACGATGTTGTGGTGCTCGGCATGGAAGGGTCCACGCACGAGCCAGGTGCACAGAACGGGCACAAGCGTGACGCCCAGCAAGGTCGCGCCGATCATGGCGAAGGTCTTGGTGAAGGCGAGCGGATGGAAGAGCTTGCCCTCCTGACCGGTAAGGGCAAAGACGGGCAGGAAGGCGAGGATGATAATCGCCATCGCGAAAAAGATCGGGCGGCCAACCTGGTGAGCCGCCTCGCGGGTGACGGTCCAGGTTTCCTGGGCCGAGAGGGGCGAGCCTTTCTTGCGTTCGGCCTCCTCGCAATGGCGGATGACGTTTTCGGTCATGACAATGCCCGCGTCGACCAGCACGCCGATGGCGATGGCGATGCCGGCGAGGGACATGATGTTGGAGGTGATGCCTAACTCCTTCATGAGGATGAAGGAAATGAGGATCGAGACCGGCAGCGGGATGGTGACGATGAGGATGCTGCGGAAGTGCCAGAGAAAGATGATGTGCGCGAGCGTCACGAGGATGATCTCCTCGATCAAGGCGTGACGGAGGGTGCCGATGGTGCGCTCGATCAGACTGCTTCGGTCATAAAACGGGACGATGCTGACGCCCTTGGGCAGGCTGGGCGCGATCTGGGCGACCTTTTCCTTCACGCGTTCGATCACGCGCATGGCGTTCTCTCCGGTCCGCATGACGACCACGCCGCCCACGACCTCGTGGCCGTCGATATCGAGCGCGCCCCGGCGAAAGTCTCCGCCGATGGATATCTCGGCGATGTCCTGCAAATAGATGGGCAGTCCATTCTGCATGCGCACGGCGATGTGCTTGAGATCGTCGAGGGAGTTCACCAGGCCAATGCCGCGTACGACGAACTCCATGCCATTTTCCTCCAGCACCTTGCCGCCGACATTGATATTGCTGTTGGAAAGAGCGTCCATCACCTCGCGCAAGTTCACCCCGGCCTGGCGCATCTTGCCGGAATCAACCGCCACCTGGTACTGCCGGACAAAGCCGCCGACACTGGCCACCTCGGCCACTCCTTCCACCGAAGCCAGCTGATAACGGATGAAAAAGTCCTGCAGCGAGCGCAGCGTGCCGAGGTCGTAGCCCCCATCGGGCGCAGCGGCGGGATCGACCTTGAGATAGTATTGATAGACCCAGCCCAGGCCGGTGGCATCGGGACCGAGTTGCGGGATCACGCCCTCGGGCAGCAGGCTTTGCAGGAAGCTCAACCGCTCCAATACCCGGGTGCGGGCGAAGTAGTTGTCGATGCTGTCCTCAAAAACGACGGTCAGCAGGGAGAAGCCAAACATGGACTGCGCGCGCACCTCCCTCACTCCGGCGAGGCCCTGAAGGTTGGTGGAGAGCGGATAGGTCACCTGATCCTCCACTTCCTGCGGGCTGCGGCCGGTCCAGTCCGCGTAGACAATGACCTGATTTTCGCTGAGGTCCGGGATGGCGTCGACGGGGGTATTTTTCACGGCCCATATCCCCGCGATGATGATCAGGAGGGTGGCGCAGGCCACGAGAAAGCGATTGCGCAGGGCCCAGTCGATGAGCCCGCCGATAACACCGTTACTTTCGGAGTTCACGGCTGCTCGGCGTTGCCGGATTGAAGTTGCGCCTCGGCGTCGATCATCAAGTTGCCTTGGGCCACGACACGTTCGCCCTCCTTCAATCCCTCCAGAATTTCCACGCCCTGTTCGCCGGTGCGCCCGGCCTTGACCGTTCGTTGCTCGTACAAACCTTTGCCGGTCTCGACATAGACCACGGAGCGGCGACCGTCCCGCAGGACCGCGCTGCGCGGCACCACCAGGGCCCGGCCCAGATCCGCCGTGATGTCTGCCTCGGCGTAGGCGCGGTGAGCCAGCAATCGGCGCTGACTGTGGGAATCGCCCTCCGCGAGGGGATTGTCCACTTCGATGCGCACCTTCGTGCTGCGGGTCTGCGGATCGAAGTTGGGGTCGACAAAAGTCACCACACCCTCAAATTCCCGGCCCGGCACGGTGGGAGAACGCAGCACGGCTTTTTGTCCGATGCGAACGTCCGCCAGGTCGCGCTCGTAAACCTCGGCGTGAAACCAAAGCCGCGAGAGATCACCCATCTCAAACATCAACTCGCCGGTTTTGATATACTGGCCTTGATAGGCTTTCTTCGTCACGACGGTGCCACTGATCGGCGCCAGCAAGTCGATGGTGTAGATCGTGCCTGACTGCTTCGCGAGCCCGGCGACTTGTTCCGGACTCAACCCGTATTGCACCAACCGCTGGGTGGCATTGCGGGCCACGCCGTCGTTGCCACCTTTCATGGCATTTTGAAATTCCCGCACCACGTAGAGCAACTCCGGGCTGTAGATGGAAGCGAGGGGCTGGCCCTTTTCGACATACTGCCCGACATGTTTCACGGCGATCTGATCGATGCGGCCGTCATAGAACGCGGCGATGATGCGGTGGATATTTTCGTCGTCCTCCAGAATGCCGCTGAAGCGCAGTGATTTTGTGAGCTCCACCATCTGAGCGGGAGCGGTGGCGACGTTCAGCACGTTCACGGAATGCTCTCCGAGTTTCACCGTCCCCTCCTCCATCGGCATGCCGGACTCGCCCTCGTAGACAGGCACGAGCTTCATGCCGCAGATGGTGCAATCGCCGGGTTTATCCGAAGTGATCCACGGATGCATGGGGCTTTGGTAGAACCTGACCTTGCGATCCGCCGTCGCGGGCTTTGAACAGGAGGCGGCGAGGGCCACGATGAGCAGAAGAAATAGAGCGCGTAGGGTTTTCACAATTTGACTCCTTTCAAGCGCAGGGCATTGCCGATCACGCAAACGCTGCTGAGCGACATGGCGGCGCTGGCGATGATCGGACTGAGCAGGAGACCGAAGAAGGGATAGAGCACCCCGGCCGCGATCGGAATGCCGAGACCGTTGTAGAGAAAGGCAAAGAAGAGATTCTGCCGGATGTTGACCATGGTGGCGCGGCTCAGTTCGATAGCCTGGGCGATGCCCAGCAGGTCGCCTTTCACGAGCGTGACGCCGGCGCTGTGCATGGCCACGTCGGTCCCCGTGCCCATGGCAATGCCCACGTCGGCCGAGGCCAGGGCGGGAGCGTCATTCACCCCGTCGCCGGCCATGGCCACAAGCGCGCCAGCCTTTTTGAGTTCGGTGATTTTGGTTTGTTTGTCCTGCGGGCTGACCTGAGCCTTCACCTCGTCGATGCCCAGGGTCTCGGCGACGTGCCGGGCGGTGCGGGCATTATCGCCGGTGAGCATGACGACGCGAAGCCCGAGTTCATGCAGTCTCCTGATGGCCTGCGGAGTTGAGCTCTTGATCTGGTCGGAAAGGGCGATGAAGCCGATCACGGCATTCCCCTGCCCCACCCAAATGACGATGCGGCCTTCGTTGAGCAGGCCGTCGGCGTGATCGCTCATGGCCTCAAAGCCCGTGAGGCCTGATTTTTCCAGCAACGCGCGGCTGCCGATGAAGATCGCATGGCCTTCGACCCTGCCGCGAATGCCGCCGCCGGTAATGGAGGTGAAGTCGGTCACGGGCGGGAGAGATCTTTTCTTTTCCGAAGCATGGCGGATGATGGCACCAGCGAGAGGATGCTCACTCTGTTGCTCCAAAGCAGCGGCCAGCCTGAGCACATCATCTTCGCCAAACGCGCCGAAGGCCATGACAGTGGTGACGGCGGGCCTTCCCTCGGTGAGGGTGCCGGTCTTATCGACGACGAGCGTGGTGACTTTACCCAACGTTTCGAGAGCCTCGGCGTCCTTGAAAAGTACGCCCGCCTGCGCCCCACGGCCCACGGCGACCATGATAGACATGGGCGTAGCCAGACCGAGGGCGCATGGGCAGGCGATGATGAGGACGGCGACGGCATTCACCACCGCGAAGGCAAAGGCCGGCTGAGGGCCGAACAGGAGCCAGACAAAAAAGGTCATCACTGCCGCCAGGACGACGGCGGGCACAAACCATCCTGCCACCACGTCGGCCAGGCGCTGGATGGGCGCGCGGCTGCGTTGCGCCTGAGCCACCATGGTGACGATCTGGGCCAGCATGGTTTCCGAGCCGACTTTTTCGGCGCGGAGCAGGATGCTGCCGGCGCCATTGAGAGTGCCCGCCGCAACCTTGTCGCCGACCGTTTTTTCCACGGGGATTGGTTCGCCGGTGAGCATCGATTCATCGATCGAGGTATTTCCCTCGGTGACGATGCCGTCGACCGGGATTTTCTCGCCGGGCTTCGTCCGTAACAGATCACCCGCATGCACCTGATCAAGAGAGATATCCTCCTCCACTCCGTCGCGGAGGCGATGGGCGATCTTGGGAGCCAGCCCCAGCAAGGCGCGGATGGCCGCGCCGGTTCCGGCCCGGGCCCGCAATTCCAGCACCTGGCCGAGGAGCACCAGCACGACGATAACAGCGGCGGCCTCGAAATAGACCGGAGTGGAATCGTGATGGGCGATGCCGTGGGGCAAAATGTCGGGAAACAAAACGACCACCACACTGAAGAGCCAGGCCGTGACGGTGCCAAGGGCAATGAGCGTGAACATGTTCAGGTGCCAGGTGAGCACGGAGCGAATACCCCGTTCCAAAAAGGGCCAGCCACACCAGAAGACCACCGGAGTGGAAAGGAGGAGTTGCACCCACACGGAGATGCCAGTGGGCAGAATCGGAAACACGTGCCCGCCCATGGCCAGCACAAGCACGGGAAGCCCCAGCACGAGGCCGACGACAAACCGGCGGACCATATCGTGAAGCTCACCATTGTCCTCCTGTACCTCGGCCTGCACTGGCTCCAAAGCCATGCCGCAGATCGGGCAGACGCCGGGATGATCCTGGCGCACCTCGGGGTGCATGGGGCAGGTGTAAACGGCGGCCGGCACGAAAGCGGGATTTCGCTCCAAGGCCATGCCGCATTTCGGACAGGCCCCGGGTTGATCGGATTCCACTCCCGGGCACATGGGACAATACCATTCCTTGACCGGCGCAGGAGCGTGGCCGGTATGATCGTGATGATGCCCCCCGTGCTGACAACAGGACTCACTCATAAGCGTACTGATCGGTTCCTGCGGGCCTTCCCGGCCCGCAGGACACACGATGATTAGTTGTTTTTAGCGGGGTTGCCAGTCTGGCCGAGCTTTTCCAGATACTTGTCCGGATCTTTCTCGAACTTGCCCTTGCAGTGGTCGCAGCAAAGGCGGACTTCCTGGCCTTTGTAATCGAACACATAGGGTTTGCCCATCTCTCCAAGCTTTTCGCCGGAGACCACACAAGTGGTGATGGGGTACGAGGTTTCAGCCGGTTCGGCGGCGTAGACAGCCAGACCGAGTACCTGAAGTGCCAATACAGTAATAAGAGATTTCATTTTTTCGTTATTTGAAGATTTCGAGACCGCAGCCAGCAGAGGCCACGGGGTAGAGAAAACAGCCTTCGGATCAACCGAGGGCGGGGATCAAACAACGAAAAAGGGAGGCGCGTGCGCGAGCAGAGAGCGATTCAGAACAGATTCGGCAAAGGTCTGGATTTCCGGTGGACCGGCGGCAGATGCGCCCAGCCCGACCTCGACGGGAGCGGGAGGCGCCAGAAGAGCGGAGGCGTCGTCCCAGAGCGGCTGCAATTCCACCAACTGAACAACGGGAGCCGAGGAGACAGCCGGCAGAGGAGCAGGCAGCGAGGTGCAGCACTCCAGAAGATTGCGCGGCTGGCCGGAGCCGTCTTCTTCATGACAGCAGCCATGAGGGGCCTGGGTCTGACTGGCCAGAACATTCAGCGAGCAATGGCTGGAGGCAGCCAGAAAAGTGATGCCGACCAGAGCCACGACGAACGCAGCCGCCGGTATGCTCAGGTAACGCCTCATATCTTCCCTATACATCGGAAAAAGAGCTCGCGCAAGTTTACCATTAGACAACTCCGGTCGCGGCGCGTAATTTAAGGAAAGCCATGAAACCGCGGGTGCTCATCGTTGACGGCCACAGCATGATTTTTCAGTGGCCCGATCTCACCCTGCAACATGCCAAGCGAACCGCCGTGGCCCGCGAGACACTGGTCCGCATGCTGACGGGACTGCAGGACAACTCGGACTGGCATGTCGCCGTGGTTTTCGATGGCAAGGGCGTGAAGGCCTCGGAGGCCAGCGAGCCTCATGGCATCAAGGTCTTTTACTCCAAGGCCGATCAGGCGGCGGATACCATCATCGAAAGGCTGACGGCCAAATACGCCGAGAAATACGAGGTCACGGTGGCGACGGATGATCTCCTGGAGCGCACGACGGTGGAGAGCTTCGGCGGGATGTCGATGTCCGCCTGGCAATTGCGGGAAGAGATTGATTCCGCCGGGCGGGATCTCGACGCGCGGCTGAAAAGCCTGAAACCGCGCTAGGCCAGATCGGCGGCGCGCTTGCGATTCAGCCAGACCTTGGCCACGCCTTTCATGCGGGTCAGGATATAATAAACCGTCTGGCTGCGTTGCCGGACGAGATCGGCCCCGACGATACGCGGGACGAAATCCGCGGGGACATCGAGGACTTCCTGCGGGGTGAGGCCTTCCAGCCCCTTGCACAGGATGGAGGTCATCGCCTTCGTGAGCGTCTGCACCTGGGGCCCGAGCGTGATCCGAAAATGCGAGGTATGGTCGGGATTTACCCGCAGGAACACTCCGACGGTGTCGGTGCATTCCTCGTCCTTGCGCACGTCTTCCAAGTCAAAAACCTCGCCTTCGCGAGGTCCCTGATTCTTCGCGCCATCCGCATAGGAGATGAGCGCCTCGCGCTTTTCGGGGTCGGACAACGACTCGAAAAGCGCGATGATTTCTTCAAGCTTAGGCGGATACATCGATCACACCTTCAAGCGTCAATCAGGCCTCGCCGAGATCTTCGCCCACCATGTAGCGGGTGAAGCGGCGGATGACGATGTTCTCGCCGAGTTCGGCGATCTTGGAGTTCGTGAAATCCTTGATGGTGAGATCAGGGTTCTTGATGAACGCCTGCTCGAGCAGACAGAGAGTACCGAAGAACTTCTCGATCTTGCCTTCGACGATTTTGTCCACGATGTTGGCGGGCTTGCCGACAACCTGGGCAGCGTAGATTTCACGCTCCGCCAGGAGCAATTGATCGGGCACCTGTTCACGAGAAACGTAGAGCGGATGCGCGGCGGCGATGTGCAGGGTGATGTCCTTGACGAATTCGCGGAAGATTTCGTTTTTGGCGACGAAGTCGGTTTCGCAGTTGATTTCGACGAGCACACCGACCTTGCCCTGCAGGTGGATGTAGGAGGCGACGACGCCTTCCTTGGCCACACGCGAGGACTTGGAGTCGGCCTTGGCGATGCCTTTTTTGCGAAGGTAGGACTCGGCCTCGGCGAGGTTGCCATTGGTCTCAACGAGAGCCTTCTTGCAATCCATCATGCCCGCGTTGGTTTTTTCGCGGAGTTCTTTGACGAGAGCGGGAGAAATATCGGACATAAAATAAGGAGCTTGCGCGCGCAGGGCGATGGCAGTGTTCAGCCTGTGAACACTGCCGAGCTCGACGCGCTCAGGGATTTATTCGGAGACGGCTTCGAGATCGCTGGGAGCCGCGGCTTTGCCACGGATGCCCTTGGCCTGCGCAATGGCGACGACCAACTTCTGCAGGATCACGCGGATCGAGCGGATGGCGTCGTCGTTGCCGGCGATCGGATAAGCAATCTTCTCAGGATCACAATTCGTGTCGACGATGGCCACGACCGGGATCTTCAAGCGAGTGGCTTCCGCCACGGCAATCTCTTCGCGGTTGGTATCGATCATCACGATCGCGTCCGGGAGGCGGTCCATGTCCAGAACGCCTTCGAGGTTGCGGCGCAGCTTGACGGCTTCGCGGCGGAGGGCGGAGGTTTCCGCCTTGTTCATGCGGGCGAAAGCCGGGGTCTTTTCCATTTCCTCGAACTCGCGCAGACGGGCTACGCTACGGCGAATCGTCTGGAGATTGGTGAGCGTACCACCGAGCCAGCGCTGATTGACCCAGAATTGACCGGTCGCCTGAGCGGCTTCCTTCACAGCTTCCTGAGCCTGCTTCTTGGTGCCGACGAAGAGAACCTTGCCTCCACCTTTCACCACACCGGCGAGGTATTCGGCCGCGGTGGCGAGCTGGTCGACGGTGATCGACAGATCAATGATGTAGATGGAGTTTTTCTCTTCGAGAATGAAATCCTTCATCTTGGGATTCCATCGCTTCGTTTGGTGTCCGTAATGGACACCGGCTTCCAACAGTTCGGTCATAGTTTCGTTTAAAGAGGACATGGTCTAGCTTGCAGCTTTGTGCGGTTCGGGTTCGGTGGCGAGGGCATCGCCGATGTGGACGATCTCAATGTCGCGGTTGGTCGGGAAACCGGTACCGGCTGGGATGAGATGGCCCATGATGACGTTTTCTTTGAACCCGCGCAGGCGATCCACTTTGCCGAGGGTGGCGGCTTCGGTGAGAACGCGGGTGGTATCCTGGAAGGATGCGGCGGAGATGAAACTGTCGGTCTCGAGGGAGGCCTTGGTGATGCCAAGCAACACCGGGCTCGCCTCGGCGGGTTTGCCGCCTTTTTCGACCACACGTTCATTTTCCGCAGCGAATTCGAGACGATCAACCTGATCGCCCCAAAGCATGCTGGTGTCACCGGGATCGGTGATTTTCACCTTCCGCAGCATCTGGCGCACGATGATTTCGATATGTTTATCGTTAATCTCGACGCCCTGCAGACGGTAGACTTCCTGCACTTCGTTGAGCAGGTGCTCCTGGAGCTCCTGCGGTCCGCAGACATCGAGGATCTCATGGGGAACCACGGGACCTTCGGTGAGCTGCTGGCCTTTTTTGACGAAGTCACCCTTGAAGACAATGATGTGCTTCGAGAGCGGGATAAGGTGTTCTTCCTCCGCGCCAGTTTCCTGGTCGCGGACGATGAGGCGGCGCTTGGCGCGGACGGTGCCGCCGATGTCGACGATACCGTCGATCTTGGCGATCTCGGACGCGTCCTTCGGACGACGGGCCTCGAAGAGTTCGGCCACACGCGGCAGACCGCCGGTGATGTCCTTGGTCTTCGCGA
>CAYUMP010000028.1:0-58829 GCA_964445975.1 uncultured Chthoniobacterales bacterium
CGGGCAGACCCCGCTGAACCTCGCGGCCGGCCTGGAGGCCCACGGGTGCAAGATCATCGGCACTCAGCCGTCGAGCATCGAGATGGCGGAAGACCGCAAACATTTTTCCGCCATGCTGGATAAACTGGGGCTCAAGCAGACCCAGGGCGGTACTGCCACCAATGAGACCGAAGCTGTCGCGGTGGCATCCGAAATCGGGTTTCCCGTGCTGGTGCGCCCTTCCTTCGTGCTGGGCGGCCGCGCCATGCGGATCGTGCATACCGAGGAGGAACTGCACCACTACATGCGCACCGCGGTGGAGGCCAGCCCCGAGCGCCCCGTGCTGGTGGACCGTTTCCTCGAAGACGCCACCGAAGTCGACGTCGACTGTATCGCCGACGGCGAAACCTGCGTGATCGGCGGCGTGATGGAACATATCGAACAAGCCGGCATTCACTCGGGCGACAGCGCCTGTATGATCCCGAGCTTCTCCCTCTCGGCCAAGGTGCTGGAAACGATCAAAAGTGCGACCAAGGCGATGGCCCACGAGTTGCAGGTGCGCGGCCTGATGAACGTGCAGTTCGCCGTGAAGGACGAGGAAGTCTACGTGCTGGAAGTGAATCCCCGCGCCTCCCGCACCGTGCCCTTCGTCAGCAAGGCCATCGGCAAGCCGCTGGCCAAGTTCGCGGCCAAGATCATGGCTGGGCAGACGCTCAAGGCCCTGGGCTTCACCGAGGAAATCATTCCCCCGCATTTCTCCGTGAAAGAAGCGGTGTTTCCGTTCATCAAATTCCCCGGCGTGGATATCACGCTTGGGCCGGAAATGCGCTCGACCGGCGAAGTGATGGGCATCGATGCCGACCCTGGCATCGCCTACGCAAAGGCTCAACTGTCTGCGCAACCCGGCCTGCCCACCAAGGGCAACATCTTCATCAGCGTGAAGGATTCCGACAAACCATTGATGGTGCCCATCGCGAAGGATTTCGTGGAACTGGGCTTCACCATTTATGCCACGGGAGGCACGGCGGAGGTGCTGGAAGAGGCGGGTTTGCCGGTCAAGCCACTCTTCAAGCTCCAGGAGGGCCGGCCCAACGTGCTCGATCTGATCAAGAACGGGGAAATCCATTTCATCGTCAACACCCCGAGCGGGCAGCAGCCGCGCAAGGACGAAGTGGTCATCCGTAGCGCCGCGGTGGCCGCCAGGGTGGCGACCATGACGACCGTTCGCGGAGCGAAAGCGAGCGCCAACGCCATCCGGGCTTTCAAACAGTCCGGATACGGGGTGAAAAGCATCCAGGAATACCACGCGTAATCCCTCATATACAGAGAGGGGCTGGGTCGCAGGAGTTCTCCTCTTGCGTGTTGGGCAGTGTTATGGCATCAGATAGCACTCCCCCAAACAGCCTCCCCTCTGTATCATGAAAAGACGCTCGTTCCTCAAGCTGCTGGCCTCGTCCGCAGCCGCCTCCTCATTCCCATCCATCGTTCGTGCAGAAACGCTCGGCCTCAATGGAGGGATCGCACCAAGTAATCGTGTCACGATGGGTTTCATCGGTATCGGCAGCCAGGGCGGCCTGCATCTGAAAAACCGGCTGGGAAATAAGCAGATCCAGGTAGTAGCGCTCTGCGATGTGGCCGGAGAGCAGCTCACAAAAGCGAAAAAGACGGTCAAGGACGCCGGAGGGTCCGATTGCTTTGCCACCCAGGATTTTCGGGAAGTGCTGGCCCGGCCCGAAGTGGACGCCGTGCTGATGGCCTTGCCGGACCATTGGCATGCCTTGCCGGTGATTCTCGCCGCGCAAGCGGGCAAGCATTGTTACACCGAGAAGCCGTTTTCCATGACGATCCCGGAAGGGCGCGCCATGGTCGAAGCCGTGAAACGCGCCGGCATAGTCTGCCAGGTGGGAAGCCAGCAGCGTTCCTCCGGGAATTTCCGGCGGTTGGTGGAGCTCACCCGCTCGGGCGCGCTGGGGGAGATCAAGCGAGTCCAGGTCGGATTGCCCGGCAAGTTCAATGTCCCTCAACTCACGGCCCCGATGGCCGCGCAGGAGATCCCCAAAGATTTCGACTATGAGATGTGGCTCGGGCCCGCCCCCTGGGCTCCGTATTACAAGGAGCGGTGCAAGTTCAACTTCCGCTTCAACTACGATTACTCCGGCGGCAATTTGACGGATTGGATCGGCCATCATTTCGACATCGCCCACTGGGCCATCGGCATGAACAACTCAGGACCCGTCGCCATTAAAAATGCCAAGGCGGAGTTTTGGGACAGCCCCTTGTACAACACGCCGAGGACCTACTCGTTCGAGGCCCACTACGACAATGGGGTCGTCATTGAGGTCACCAGCCAGAATGAGGACGGCAAGTATCCGATGGGCGATATCTTTGACAACAGCGACGGCGGCGTAGCCATCGAAGGCACCGAAGGCTGGGCCAGGGTCGGCCGGGCACGGACGGCCTTCAGTTCGCCGCACCTGCAGTCCCTGCCCCTGCCCTCGACGGGCTTCCGGCTCGACGACGAAGGCGGTGGCCATATGGACAATTTCCTGGAATGCATCCGAACACGGGAGACTCCCCGCTGCCCAGCGGAAGACGGGCATCGCACGGCCTCGGTAGCGCACTTGGCCACGCTGGCTTTCCGCACCGGTCGGTCGGAAGTGAAATGGAATCCCGTCGAAGAGAAATTGATCGATGCCCCCGATGCCGAACGCCTGATCGCACGAGCCTACCGTGCTCCCTGGCAGCTCCCCTGCTAATACCCCCATGAAAAATTTTCTCCTCCTCACCCTGGCCGCCCTCGCCTCGCTGCAGGCCGCGCCGATGGACGATCTCTCCAAGTACGACTACGGCGACAGCCGGATGCCCTTGATGGAAATCCAAAGTGCCATCTGGAAAGCGGACGCTCCGAAACGGGCCGACTTCGAGAAACAATTTATCGCGCTTTTGGAACGCAAGGATGTTCCGACCGGCGCCAAGGATGCGATCTGCCGCTGGCTGCAAGTCATCGGCACGCCGGCCAGTATTCCCGCGCTGGAAAAAATCTCCGATGACCCGAAAATCGGATTTCTCGCGGTGTATGCGCTGATGAGTTTTCCTCAACCGGAGGCCAATGCGGCCCTGCTCCGCTTACTAGAGAAATCCACCGATGGATTGCGCTCGGAAGTGATCGGAGCATTGGGACGACGCGGCGCCACCGAGGCGGTGCCTGCCCTGGCCAAGATCAACGAGCCCGCCGCCTGGACGGCCCTCGGTGCGATCGGTACGGTCGATGCCGTCACCGCGCTGCAGAAAATGCCCGATTCAAAAGACGACGCTCTTGCCTGGGCCAGGGCCTACGGCGCTTTGAAAGTGCTGCCGACCGACAAGGCCCTCGCCGTCGGTGTTTTTAAAGGTCTTCTGCAGTCTCCCGCCCGCATTGCCGGGGCCGAGGGATTGATTCGCGCCGGTGATTCCGAAGCACTGGCCGCGGTACGGCAGCTCTTGCAGGACGGCAACTTGCAGGCAGCCAGCCTGGCAAAGTCTTTTGCTCCTGCTCTGACCGCTGACTTCGCCAGTTGGAAGCCAGAAATTCAGGTCGCAGTCATCCTGGCCGGCAATGACATGGCGATTTCACGCCTGGGCCTGGAAAGCAAAGACGACGCCGTGCGGACTGCGGCCATTCAATCCCTCGGCCGATCCGAAGACCCCGGTGTGATTGCCTTACTCCTGCCCTTGCTAAACAACGAAAAGGACGCGCCCGTGGCCACTCTCAGCCTGCAGAAAATTCGCGGAACGGAAGCCAATGCCCAACTGCGAGCTGCCCTGAACTCTCCGGCGCAAGCGGCTCTTCTCGTCATTCTCGCCCAACGACAGGATCGTGAGACACTGGATGCGGCTTTCACCGCCACGCAGTCAGGCGACGAAAAAGTCCGTGCCGCGGGATTTCAGGCACTGGCCTTGCTGGCTCGCCCCGAAGACCTGCCAAAGTTCCTGGCCTTGCTACCCGCCATCAAAGCCCCGGCCGACCGCGCCTCCTGGAACAAGACGCTCCTGATCATGGTGCAGAATTCTTCCGATGCCGACGGCACGGCTACTTTGTTGGACGGGGCTTTGGCCCAGGCTGCCCCGGAAGCCAGACCCAACTTGCTGACGGCCCTCGCTTCATTGGATTCCGTCAAGGCGAAGGCCTCCCTCACCAATGCCCTGAAAGCCGACGATCTGGATCAACGCAAAGCTGTCATTCGTACTCTCTCGGGCGTGCGTAACGTGACATCCGCAGAACTGCTCCTAGGCGCGGCCCGCGAGGCCAAAGACCCGAGCGAACGCATGCTCGCCTTGCGCGGCTACCTGGATGGCCTGCGCTCGCGCACCGACCTCAGCCCGGACAACGCGTTCCAAGCCTACGAAGAGGCTCTGCCCTTCGCAGTCGAGCAATCGGAGAAAGACGCAATTTACGCCGGAATCAAGGGCATCAAGAACAGCAAGAAAGCGACGGCCTTCCTCAAACAAAAAGCGGCGGGCGCGTAGGCGGGACCGTTGCCCCATTTCCCGAAGCTAATCCGCGAGAAGCGAAGCACGGACGACGGCCATCTGGGCTTCGTCCATGAGCTTCTTGGTCACGACGCGGAGGCGCTTGCTGAGTGTGGAAGCGACTCCGATGACGAGCTGGATGCCGGCCTCGGGATAGTTGTTGATGAATTGCTCGATGTCGGAACGGGTGACCACCCAGTATTGGGCGGGCTCGATGACGACCACGGAACAGACCGCGCTCATGGGATCGAAAAGATCGACTTCGCCGACCCACTCGCCCTGGCGAATGGTGCCAAGGAGGACTTCGCGGTCCTCGTCGCGGCGGATGGCGTGGAGCAGGCCGCTGATGATGAAAAATAGACGTCCGTGAGGCTGGCCCTGCGGAACGAGGACTTCACCCGGCTTGGCGAGATGGAACTGCCCGTAAGAACTGAGCGTGTCGCGGTCTTCCTTGGTGAGTTGGGCGACCAGCCCGACGGCGGGCAAATGAGGGCTGACGAGTTCTTCGGACATGTCCCTTGCTTAAGCAGATTTCGGGCTCAGAAGCCATCGTTTTCGCTGGCGGGAAAAAGAAACTTCCCGGGCCGATTTCGACCATTGACGGGGGGCAAAATCCTCCCGAAATTCGCGTTCCTTTTTCGATGATTGAGAAATATATCCCCAAGCTGGTCCAGGAACTGAAATTGCAGCCGCGGCAGATCGCCGCCACGGCGCTCCTCCTGGAAGAAGGCGCCACCGTCCCCTTTATCGCCCGTTATCGCAAGGAACGCACCGGTGAACTCGACGAGGTTCAGATCACGTCCATTCGTGACCGTCTGGAACAAATGACCGAACTGGACAAACGCCGCGACTCCATCCTTTCCTCGCTGACCGAGCGCAAGCTGCTCACCGAGGAACTTAAGGCCAAAATCGACTCCTCCGAGACGCTGGCCACTCTGGAGGACATCTACCTCCCCTTCCGGCCGAAAAAGCGCACCAAAGCCACCATCGCGAAGGAAAAGGGCTTGGAGCCATTGGCCGAACTGATCTGGGTCCAGGACCCCTCCACCGATGTCACCGCCGAATCCGAGGCCTACGCCGGACGCGAATACGAGGTGGATGGCGTGAGGGCCAAAATCGAAACCGCCACGGAGGCGTTGGGCGGAGCCCGGGACATCCTGGCCGAACGCATCAACGACGACGCCGAGGCCCGCGCCAAGCTGCGCAATCTTTATCTCAACAAGGGCGTGATCAAATCCAAGGTGTCCATGGGCAAGGAGGAGGAAGCGGCCAAGTTCAAGGATTACTTCGACTGGACCGAACCAGCCAAAGAAGCGCCTTCCCACCGCATCCTCGCCATCCGGCGCGGTGAGGCGGAAGGGTTCCTCTATTCCCGCCTTACCCCTGATGAAAACGAGGCGCTGAGCACGCTGGAAAATCTTTTCGTGAAGAACAAATCCGCCGCCGGCGAACAGGTGAAGCTGGCCGTGCAGGATTGCTACAAGCGGCTCATCGGCTTCGCCATGGAGGCCGAGGCCCGTATTTTCTACAAAAAGAAGGCAGACGAGGAAGCCATCCGCGTCTTCGCCGACAACCTGCGGGAGCTTTTGCTCGCCTCCCCCCTCGGCCAGAAAAACCTGCTGGCCATCGACCCCGGCTTCCGCACGGGCTGCAAGGTCGTCGCGTTGAACCGCCAGGGCAAACTACTGGAAAACGAAGTGGTTTATCCCGAGAAGAGCACCCGCGAGCAGATCGAGGCGGCGGAAGTGCTGCATTCGTTGGTGAAAAAGCATTCCATCGAAGCCATCGCCATCGGCAACGGCACCGCCTCCCGTGAAACGGAAGCCTTCGTTCGTAAAATCAAACTCCCGCCGTCGATCCCGATCCTGATGGTTAACGAATCAGGCGCTTCAATTTATTCCGCCTCCGAGGCAGCGCGCGAGGAATTCCCCAATCACGACATCACCGTGCGTGGAGCCGTTTCCATCGGACGCCGTCTCATGGACCCGCTGGCCGAGCTGGTGAAGATCGACCCGAAACCCATCGGCGTGGGCCAGTACCAGCACGATGTCGACCAGAACGCGCTCAAGCGTTCACTCGATGACATCGTCGTCTCCTGCGTGAACAACGTCGGCGTGGAACTCAACACCGCGAGCAAGCATCTGTTGAGTTACGTATCCGGTCTCAACTCCCGCACCGCGGCCAGCATCGTCGAACATCGCGACACCAACGGTCCGTTCAAGTCCCGTCAGGAACTGCTTAAGGTTTCCGGCCTCGGTCCGAAGGCCTTCGAGCAAGCCGCCGGCTTTCTCCGCATCCGCGACGGCGCGCATCCACTCGACGCCAGCGCCGTGCACCCCGAGCGCTACGCTCTGGTCGACACTATCGCCCGGGATACCGGAGCCACCGTGGCTGAATTGCTCAAGGACGGCACACGTCGCTCAAAGGTCGACCTGAAAAAATATGTCACCGACGAGGTCGGCCTCCCGACCCTCACCGACATCATTCAGGAATTGGCCAAACCCGGCCGTGACCCGCGCCAGCAATTCGAGGCGTTCAGCTTCCAGGAAGGCGTGGAAAAGATGGAGGACCTCCAGCCCGGGCTTAAGCTCCCCGGTATCGTAACGAACGTGACCGCTTTCGGCGCGTTTGTGGATATCGGCGTCCATCAGGACGGTCTGGTCCACATCAGCCAGTTGAGCGATCAGTTCGTGAAGAATCCGGCCGATGTGGTGAAGGTGGGTCAGAAGGTTCAGGTGACCGTGACCGAGGTAGACATGGCGCGCAAACGCATCGCCCTGTCGATGAAGAGCAAGCCCGAACTGGGTGCCGCGCGCAAGCCGGGCGAGCGCAACAAGGAAGGCAACTCCCGCGACGTGCAAAAGCACACCGGCCAGCGCAGCAACAACAGCGGCGGCGGCTTCGGCAATGTGGATTGGTTCACCGCCGCGATGAACAAGAAAAACTAGCCATGCGCCCGAGCGCATGGTTCCTGTCCGCGCTCCTGTTCGCGGCGTATCCTGTCGCTTACGCAGAAACGCGGACCTTCCGGATTTCCCCAGCGGAATTCGGAAAGCCGGAGCCGTGGGAGCAGGTACAAACCGCGCTGCAATCCCAGCCCGTCGAGGTCGTGCTCTCTGATGAACTTTATGCCATCGGAGAGACCGTAACGCTGGAAAACCTCGGTCATCCCCACCATAGGCTCACGATCCGGGGCCCGGCCCGGATCGAAGAGGCCTCAGGAAAGAAAAACGAGCGGATCGGCCTTATCTCCCTGGAAGGCTGCCAGAACGTGCTGATCCGCGATCTGCATTTCAGTGGCGCGGCGGAGTCCGCCTACGCTCTGGCGGTTCGGAACAGTCAAAACATCACGATCGAGCAATGCCGCTTCACCGACATGACCGGCCTGTATGCCGCGGCCATCAGCATCCTCGGAGCCAAAACGGACACCGTCACCGTGCGTGACTGCACCTTCCGGCGCATCGGTTCAGGGGGGCATGCTCACATGATCTACACCGCCTACGGGCCACAACGGGTACGGGTGTTGGACTGCCATTTCACGGACTGTGCCGGGGACTTCGTGCGCTTTCGCGACCGTAGCGATCATGGAGTGGTTTACGGCTGCACCTTCGAATCCACCGGCACCTACAACGCGGCCAATCCGCCGATGATCACCGTGCCGCTATTCAATGACGACGATCCCGCCGCCGCCAAGCCTACTCCGCGCTATGAGTACTTCGGCACCAATTTTCTCATCGCCCGCAACCGCTTCACCTATGCCAGGGCGGGCCGGCAGGACACTCGCTTCGCCGTCCTCTTCCATCACGGTGGCTTCAATCCCCCGGGCAAGACCCACCTGTTCTCGCCGGAATTGGCCGCGCTGGTCGCCAGCGGTCCCGCTGCCGAACGCCGGGCAGCCCTGGAGAAGAACACCGGCATCCGTTTGGAAAACGTCGGCATCCTCGATAATGAATTCGACCACGTGCAATACGTGCTGGGCTATCGGTCCGAACCGGGCTACGGCGCACAGTCCACCGGCTGGGAGGGTGTGATCGACCTTTCAAACCTCATCACCACTACCGGCGGCACTCCGACCCAAGAAGCCGCCGCGGGCTATTTCAAGAAGCCCTAATCCATTTCCTCAGCCGAATCCGCCAATCGACAGCACAAAGACGCACGCAATTTATTGATAAACAGGGCATTACCCCACTAAAAACCATTGGGATCCGATAAGTTCCTTGCCAAAGTCTCCGGGGCGTGGCAATCTAGTCGGCTCTAATTTACAAGAAAATGGCTAAAGCTGAAGCAACCAAAGTCGACACACTCCGACTTCACGAAAAAGATACCGGCAGCGCGGATGTGCAAATCGCGGTGCTGACGAAACGCATTAACGAGCTAACCGAGCACCTTAAAGGACACATGAAGGATCACGCCTCACGGCGCGGCCTTCTCAAGATGGTGGCCCAGCGCCGCAGTCTCCTCGATTATCTCAAAGACACAGCTTCCGACCGTTATTTATCGGTCGTTGAAAAACTAGGCCTGCGCAAGTAGAGCCTCTCCAAAAGCCCCGCCCTTGTGACGGGGCTTTTTCGTTAACCCGCTCCGCAATCAGGCGGAGCGCATCTCCCATAATATAAAAATGCCTCATTCAGTAACGGCCACAATCGCTGGCCAAGCTCCCATCATCATCGAAACCGGCAAGCTCGCCCGCCTCGCGGACGGCGCCGTCACCGTTCGCTCGGGCGAAACCATCGTCATGGTTTCCGCCGTCTCCGCCACTTCCATCAAGGATGGCCAGGATTGGTTCCCTTTGACTGTCGACTACCGCGAAAAAGCGGCCGCCGTGGGCAAGTTCCCCGGTGGATACTTCAAGCGTGAAGGCCGCCCTTCCGAAAAAGAAATCCTCACCTGCCGCATGACGGATCGTCCGTTGCGCCCCCTTTTCCCCAAGGGCTACCTCTATGACACGCAGATCATCGGCGTGTTGCTGAGCGCAGACGGAGACATCGACCCCGATATCCTCTTCATCAACGGCGCCAGCGCCGCTCTCTGTGTTTCCGACATTCCGTTCGCCGGCCCTGTGGCTGCCGTGCGCGTCGGCCGCATCAATGGCCAGTTCGTCGCCAACCCGACCCACAGCCAGCGTCCGGACAGCGATCTGGACCTCGTCTACGTCGGCACCGAAAACGACGTGATCATGATCGAAGGTGAAGCCCAGGAATTGCCCGAGGCCGACTTCGTCGCCGCCCTGCAATTCGCTCACGAACAGGCTTCCCACCTCATCAAGGCCCAGAAGGAACTCGCCGCCGCTGCTGGAAAGCAAAAGCGTGTGGCTCCTCTCTTTGTCGTGGCCGACGAATTGCTGGAAGTCGCCTACTCCGTGGCCGGTGACCGCATCGAATCCGCCCTCTACGCCTCCGGCAAAGTGGCCCGCCAGAAGGCTGTCGGCGCCCTGAAGGAAGAAGTGAGCGCGGCGATCCTCGCCAAGTTCCCTGAAGCGACCAAATTCGAAATCAGCCAGGCGTTTGACTACCTGCAGAAGAAGGCTTTCCGCATCAGCATCCTCGACAAGGGCGTGCGTTGCGACGGCCGCGACAACAACACCATTCGTCAGCTCTCCGCTGAGACTGGTCTTCTGCCTCGCAGCCACGGCAGCGCGCTCTTCCAGCGCGGTGAAACCCAGGCGCTCTGTCTGGCCACGCTCGCTCCGGCGGACGAAGCCCAGGACCTCGACGGTTACACCGGCGGCGAGACCACGAAGCGTTTCATCCTGCATTACAACTTCCCGCCGTTCTCGGTCGGTGAGACCGGCCGTACCGGCAGCCCCGGACGCCGCGAAATCGGTCACGGCGCCCTCGCTGAGCGTTCCATCGCTCCGATCATCCCGAGCGTTACCGATTTCCCTTACGCCATCCGCGTGAGCAGTGAAGTCATGGAATCCAACGGTTCCACCTCGATGGCCAGCGTTTGTGCAGGTGTGCTCGCTCTCATGGACGCCGGTGTCCCGATCAAGAAGCCCGTCGCTGGCATCAGCTGCGGTCTCGTGACGGAATTCAACGGTGACCAGATGTCCCGCTACACCATGTTGACCGACATCATCGGCAGCGAAGATCACTTCGGCGACATGGACTTCAAACTCTGCGGAACGGATGCCGGCATCACCGGATTCCAGCTCGACCTCAAGCTCCCCGGCATCTCGCTGAAGCTGATGGAAGAAGCCATCTACCGCACCCGTGACGCCCGTTACAAGGTTCTCGAAGTGATGAACGCCGCTCTGGCCGCGCCTCGCACCGAGATGAGCCCGTACGCTCCTCGCATCGAAACCATCCGCATCAACCCTGAAAAGATCGGCCTTATCATCGGACCTGGTGGCAAGACCATCAAGGGCATCGTGGCCGAGACCGGCGCTGAGATTAACATCGAAGACGACGGCTCCGTGCACATCTACTCGAACAACGGCGAAAGCCTCGCTCGCGCCAAGGAGATCATCAATGGCATGACCAAGGAAATCGCGGTCGGCGAGATGTACCAGGGCACGGTCGTTTCGATCAAAGAATTCGGCGCCTTCGTCGAAGTGCTCCCCGGCAAGGACGGCCTCTGCCACATCTCCGAACTCGCGGACTTCCGCGTGAACAAGACGGAAGACGTGGTCAAAGTGGGCGATTCCATCTGGGTCAAGTGCATCGGCGTGGACGACAAGGGCCGCGTGAAGCTCAGCCGCAAGGCCGCGATGAAAGATCGCGATGCCGCCGCCGCCGAGCCCGCCGTCGCCTAAGTCGCGATAACCAATCAAACAAAAAAGCCCGCCATCCGGCGGGCTTTTTTTGTGCCTAGAAAGCAGGCCCCGGCAGGTAAATCTGACCTTCCGGCCAGCGCCGCGGGCCAAGCGGCAAAACCATCGCCTCGTCCGTCTTGCGCCGGGCGACGTGCCCATTCTCATCCGGCAGATCGCGATAAAGGTTCTCCACCGTCACATAGCCGCTCGCCGAATAATATCGGGGATTCCCATAGAGCACGGCAAAGGGGAAGCCTCTCTGTCGAAGGCTCTCATGCGCGTCGGCCAGGAGCAGGCCGACATAACCACGCCCGCGAAAAGCCGGATGCACACACACCTCCGCCACCCCTCCGAAGGCCAGTTCCGTATCGCCGATAAAAATCAGCTTCTCATGTACCGCCACATGGGCGACCGGATCGCCGTCCGAGCCCCGGATCAACCAACGGTGGGCGGGCGGCTCGTTATAGTAACGCCGGTCCTGGAAAACAGGAGTCTTGGGAAAACAGGTGCAAAACAGTCTCCGCAAAGCCACGTCGAGCGCGGGGTCTACGGAGGCATCAGCTACATACTCGATAGCGGGAAAGTTCATGGACTCTTCTTAGCTTAACATTGTGACAAACTCGTCACAATTTCCCCCTTTGACAGCGGCGCGCTCAATCGCACTCTGCCCGCGCCTTGATCCTATGAAATACCTCTCTCTCCCAACTTTAGGGCGTTTTGCCGGCCTCTCCGCCGTCTTCGCCATGAGCGCCGCGTGTCCGCTGCACGCGGGTGAAACCACCACGACCACCACAACCGAAGAGTCCAGCGAATCCTGGCTCAGCGAATGGTGGAATGGCAAATACATGACCGGAAACTGGTTCGGCGTGCGCGACAGCCTGGCCGACCACGGCATCAAGATCGGCGGTAAATACGAAGGCGTATTCTACGGCGTGCTCGACAGCAACCGCGGTCAGCGTGGTTTTTACGATCAGGAGCTCGGCTTCGCCGGCGACGTGGATTTTGCCAAACTACTCAATAGCAGCGCCCTCGAAGGCCTGACCGGTTTCGCCGAAGTCCGCTGGCGCGACTCCCGTTCTTCCTCGAACCCAAACAGCTTTGTGCAGGCCAGCAGCCTGTTCCAGCCTTCCAACAACCAGTCGGGCACCCAATGGCGTCTGCTGACCTTCGGTCTGCAGTACACCACTCCTGAGCTTTTCGGCATCGAAGACTTCGCCACCATCCGCGGTGGCTGGCTCCGTCCGCAAAAGGAATTCATCGATCAGCCTCTCTCGAAGCTGTTCGTGAACAACGCGATCGAAAGCGCGAAGGGCATCGGTGGAAATATCCCGTTCTCGTCCAGCTTCTCGACCTGGGGCGGCACCTTGCAACTGAATCCGACCAAATGGTACTACGCCAAGGCGGGTCTGTTCATGGCCTTCCCCGGCGCAACGGCTTCCAGCAACCACGGTCTCGCCTTCCAAGGCGACCGCGAAGATCCGGCCGATAACGGCTTGATGCTGATGGCTGAAACCGGCGTCACCCCGAAGATCGGGCCCAATGAACTCCCCGGTAAATACGCTGTGGGCGGTTACTACTGGGGCCAGGACGTGGATTCCTTCAATGGCACCAACCAGTATGGCCAATACGGCTTCTACTGGCAGGCTGACCAGATGCTCTTCCGCGAACCTTCAGCGGAGGCTCCGGTCCTCGCCAAGGGTCCTTCGGATGGCAAATCTGTCGCTGGCGGCAAATCCGTCAAATCCTTCAAGGAACCGGCGGAAGTCACTCCTGAGCTCTCCAAGCAGGGTCTCTACACCTTCAACCTCCTGAGCTTCGCTCCGAAGTACAACAACCTCTATCCCTTCTACTTCCAGACGGGTTTGGTTTACGAAGGTCTCATCCCGACCCGCGACGCGGATAAGCTGATGTTCGCCATCGCTTACGGCAGCTACAGCTACTACAACATCCAGAGCCTGCAGGCCGACGGAGTCGTCAACCAGCCGAATTACACGATCGTGCTGGAATGGGACTACCGCGTGCAGATCAACAAATGGGCACACTTCCAGCCCTTTGTGCAGTACATCGTCAAGCCTAACGGAACCGGCAACGTGCAAAACGCCACGATCCTCGGTTTCGCCTACGGCATGGTGTTCTAAGATTCAAGGTTAGTTAACTGAGCAATAGACCGCCGCTGGTTCACCAGCGGCGGTTTTCTTTTTGGGGCCGGGAGAATTTCGCTGACGCCGCGAAGAAGATTTGCGGAAATGCACTCATGCACCGCATGAACCACCCGGATGGCAAGCGCCTGCTCGCGCGGGTACGCGGCCGGGATTTCGCCCATGCCGGCGAGGAGGAGTCCATTTTTCTCACGTGGGAAGGATTGCCGAAAAATCCCGCCCAGCTTTGCCTCGACGCCGGTTGCGGCCGTGGCGGCACCGCAGCAACCGTGCAAAGCCAGCGTTGGGGACAGGTGAGCGGAGTCGACATCGACGAGACCAGCATTGCCGAGGCGCAGGTGAGTTATCCGGAAGTAACCTTTCAGGCTGCGGACATCACTCGGGTCGGAGAAATCCTGCCGGACACTTTCGATGTCACCTATGCCTTCAACGCGGTTTATGCCTTCCCCGATCAAGCCATGGCCTTGCAATCCCTGCGGCAGGCAAGCAAGGCGCAAGGAAAATTGGCGATCTTCGACTACGTCGACCGCGGGACCTTTCGCGAAAGCGAGTTCTTCCAAAAGCCGGAGACGCATCTTTGGCAGCCCCTCATACCGGACAGGGTGGCCGCCCTGTTGGAAGACGCCGGGTGGCAACTGACAGGATATCGCGAAATCCATGAAGACTATCGCCGGTGGTATGCCGGCTTGGTGGAGAGGTTTGACCATCTACACGAAGAGCTATTGCGCGAATTTCCGGAGCAGTTGGTCGAGTATGCCTCGGCCTACTACCGCCTGATGCTCCAGGCCGTCGAGAGAGGCGATCTCGGCGGAGCCATCGTCTACGCGACCGCGGCTTGATGTCCGCGGGCAAACCTTCTATGAGCGGGACATGGCCAAGAAACCGCTGCTCAGCAAAGGACGCAAGGTTCTCATCGGAGTCGTTCATCTGCTGCCCCTGCCCGGCTCGCCCCGCTGGGGTGGAGACATCGACAAGGTCGTGCGCGGTGCCCTGGATGATGCCCGCGCCCTGGAGGAAGGCGGAGCGGACGCCGTGATCATCGAAAATTTCGGGGACGTGCCCTTTACCAAAACGGCGGTTCCACCCGAGACCGTCGCCGCCATGGCCGTGGCCGGCTCTGCCATTCGCGCCGCGATCGAATTGCCCATCGGCTTCAACGTCCTGCGCAATGACGGCCTCGCCGCCCTCGCCCTCTGCGCCGCCTGTGGCGGAGACTTCCTGCGGGTCAACGTCCTCTCCGGGGCCATGGTCACCGACCAGGGCCTGATCGAGGGCGACGCCTTCAACCTGCTGCGCAAAAAACAGGAACTCGCACCGCACGTCAAAATTCTCGCTGACGTCCTGGTCAAGCACGCCATTCCGCTGGGCGATCTGTCCATCGAAGCCGCCTCGCGTGACACCGTCGAACGAGGCCTGGCCGATGCCCTCATCGTTTCCGGCACCGGCACCGGCGACGCCACCAGGATCGATGACGTCCGCCGCGTCCGCGTGGCCTCCCCCGACTCCCTCATCCTGCTCGGCAGCGGGGTCACCACCGCAAATGCCGTCGAATATCTTCCCTTTGCCGACGGTTTCATTGTCGGCACCTCCGTCAAACGGGGCGGCCATCTTGAAAAGCCCGTCGATCCCAAACGTGTCGCGGCGCTGCGGGCAGCGATGAACTAATCCCAGAATCAGCGCGCCATTCTTCCGTCCGACTCCGCCCGGCGCAGAAGATATTTCCCATAGGCGGGAAGCTCCCGAGCGGTGGAATAAACATCTCTCGCTTCGAAGTAGGAGGGATATGCGCTGAAAATCGGTCCAAGTCCGAACTTCTCCAGCGCCAGCCTGGTGCGCGGAATATGGAAGTATTGCGTCACGATGAAAATGCTTTTGCCCTTTCGCTGCCGCAAAATGTCCGCTGTGTTTTTGGCGCTGGCATAGGTATCGACTCCCTCATTGTCCACGAGAACGGCGCTGTCAGGAATGCCGCTCCTCACCAGGTAGTCTTTCATCGCTGTTCCCTCCAGCACGCCTTCCTTTCCCATCGCGCCGCTGACGATGATGGTCTTGAAATAGCCCCGATTATATAAAGCGATGGTTTTGTCCAACCTTGCCTTCAGGCGCGGGGAAGGCGATCCATCCGCGTTCACTTTGTTGCCGGGCACCAACGCCACATCGGCATGCCCCAGACGTTCGGTCCGTCCGTCCCACACCAGCACCACCACCGCGCCGATAAAAAGCAGCGCGAAAAAACAGATCGTCCGGAAAAAAACGTGGCCAATCTTCCGTCGGTTCATGGCAGCGAATCCACAAAATCAAAGGACCCCTTCGCCGCCTCAAGCGGAGCAACCTCCGTCTTCTCCTCCTTGAGCGCCGTCAGGATACGGGACGCCAGCGGCGCCGCCACTCCGCCCCCGGATTTCGCGCCTTCGATGAAAACGCTGAAAACGTAAGCGGCGTCGCCAGATTTGGCGAATCCGACAAAAGCGGTGACATTGTCCTTTTGGCCATTCCTCCAGAATTGAGAGGTGCCGGTGCGTCCCACCACATCGAAGCCGGGGGTGGCGGCTTTGTTGGCATTACCGCCGGATTCGTTCACCGAGCGGCGCATCGCAGCGGAGACGATTTTGATGTGCTCGGGATCGATACTGGAAATTTTATTCATCTGTTTGATCGGCTTGACCGTGCCATCAGCCAGAACGACGCGATCAATGAGTTGGGGCTTGAGGACTTTTCCCCCGTTGGCAAAAGCCGAAGCCACCACGGCCATTTGCAAAGGCGTGGCCAGCCACATGCCCTGGCCGATTCCTGTATTGGCGGTGTAACCATCCGACCATTTTTCATTCGGCGAAATCTTTGCCAGGTAGGATGGACCAGGAATCACTCCGGCAACTTCATTTTGAAGGGGAACTCCGGTGGGCTGTCCTAAGCCAAGGGCTCGGGCTGTTTCCTCGAATTTTTCCGGGCCCGCAGCGATGGCGCACTCGTAGAAGAACGTGTTGCAGGAGTTCTTCATGCCGTCGGAAAGGGTCTGCCGGCCATGACCTGTGCCTTTGTCGCCGATCCAGCATTTCATGGTTTTGCCGCCGATTTGGATCGAACCAGTGCAATCGTGGGAAAAATCTTTCAGGCCTTTGGCCAGACCGGCGAGCAATGTGACGGGCAGGATGGTTGCGCTAGGGACATAGGCCTTGATTGCCCGGTTGATCAGGGGCGCGGTGGGATCTTTTTCCAGCGCTTCCCCCACACCGCGACTCGGGGCGAAAGAAGGCACGGAGGCCATGGCCAGGATGTCGCCGTTCTCCGGATTCATCAGGACCGCTGTGCCACGAGGTACTGCGCGCAAGGCTTGCTCGACCACCATCTGCGCCTTTGCGTCGATGGTCAGGTAAACCGTCTCCCCGTGTTGGGGAATTTCTTTAAAATCTCGCAGCAACTGCGCGGCGAAGGCTCCCAGCGGATAGGTCAGAAAGAGGCCATCGCCATCGGGCAGTCGGTTGACCTTGACCAACACGACACCATTCCGGTCACAAATCCGGCCGGCCAATTTGTCATCGGCCGCGTGAAGCGAGCCGATGAGCAGGAAGGCAATCAGCAGGCGGCGGAGGTTCATGGCTCGCCGCCTGGCGTTTAATGCTCCGCGCTGGGCAGGGCCGAGCCGTTGGCCACCGATTCAAACTCCTCGGGGAATTTCGCGAGGAAGCTTTGGGTGGGCCAGGCGCAGGCTTCGCCGAAAGCGCAGACGGTGCGACCGGCGATGTTATCGGCCACGTTCTTGAGCACCTTCGGATCGTTGTCCGCGCCACCGCCATCGAGCATGCGGGTGGTGATCTTCGACATCCACAGGCTGCCTTCGCGGCAGGGCGTACACTGGCCACAACTCTCGTGCGCGTAAAATTGATTCAGGTTGTTGAGCGCCCACACCATTTCGCGGGTATCATCCATGACCATGACGCCGGCGCTGCCCACCATCGTACCGACAGCGGCGAGGCTGGAGGCATCCATCACGACGTCGAGCAGGGGGATCTCCTTGTCGACCATCTGGCCGTCCGCGCCCTTGACCTTGATCTTGAAAACCTCACCGGCGCGCAAGACCTTGGCGGAACTGCCGCCGGGAATCACCGCCTTGAGCGTGCGGCCGGGTTTCAGGCCGCCGCAGATATCATTGATCAGTTCGCCCAGTGTGACCGCTCCGGCGGGGAGTTCGTAAAATCCGGGACGCATGACGTCGCCACTCACGCACATCGTACGCGTGCCACCATCGCCCGGAGTGCCCATTTTGGCATACTCCTCAGCCCCGAGGCGGAGGATGTGCTTCACGTGGCAGATCGTCTCCACGTTGTTGACTACCGTCGGCTTCATGTAGAGGCCGAGCACGGCGGGGAAATACGGAGGCTTGATGCGGGGATATGGGCGCTTGCCCTCGAGGGATTCCAGCAGGCTGGTCTCCTCACCGCAGATATAGGCGCCCGCGCCCTGATGGACGTAGATATCACAATCAAAGCCGGAACCCATGATGTTTTTGCCGACGTAGCCTTTGGCCTTCGCTTCCTTGATCGCGTTCCAGACGATGCGGGCGGCATCGGGGAACTCGCACCGGATGTAGATGTAGCAAAGGTGCGTGTTGGTGGCGAAAGCCGAGATGACCAGACCCTCGATGAGCTGATGCGGATCGTAGTGCAGGATGTAGCGGTCCTTGAACGTGCCGGGCTCGGACTCGTCACCGTTCACGACGATGTAGTGGTCCTTGCCGTCATCGTACCGGATGAAGCTCCACTTGGCACCGCAGGGAAAACCGGCGCCACCACGGCCGCGAAGGTTGGAAGCCTTCATCACGTCGATGATTTCCGAAGGCTTCATAGTGAGCGCTTTTTTCAGCGACTCATAACCACCGTGCTGGAGATAGGTATCTAGGGAGGCGTCGTAACCCTCCTTGCTGATGTTCTCAAAAATGATGCGCCGCTCCTTGGGATGCGGCGGGGGCATGACGAAGGGTTTGGCGGTCATTTGTACTGCTCCAAAATGGCGGCGACGGCCTCCGGCTTGATGTTTTCGTGCAAATTGTCGTTGATCAGGGCCACCGGAGCGCTGCCGCAACTGGCCAGACACTCGACAAACTCCACGCTGAACTTCCCATCCGGCGCGGTCGGTGGAGCGCTGCCGAAGCCATGATGCTCGGCATGGGGATCAAGCCCCACGGCCGAGCAGAATTTTTCCCTCACCTCGTAGGAACCCGCCATGGCGCAGGCCAGGGTGCGGCAGACCCGGATGATGGTCTTGCCCGCGGCCTCCCGGCGGAACCAGGGATAAAAGGTGACCAGTTCGTAGATATTGATCGGTTGAAGCTCCAGCCTGGCGGCGATCCACTCGATGCCGCTGTCGTCCACATGACCAAAATGGTTCTGCCAATAATGGAGAAGAGGCAGCGAGGCGCTGCGTTTGGACACCGGATAGTGCGTCACGATTTCATCAATCTCCGCCTCAAATTCCGGTGTTACCTGGTCGGCCTGCCGGGCGGCGGTCGGGTCTGCGGTCACGGTCATGTCAGAGACGTTTTCCTGTTTTCCTCGGTTTCCATCAAGCAAAAGGATGCGTCAGGCGTATTTCGTCGCAATCTGGCGGCCCAACCCGGCGATGCGGTCACGCAACGAGGGTGGTTCCAGCACCTCGGCCTGGCCGCCCCAGCCCAGAATCCAGGCCTCCAGATCCGGCGCGATGCCGACTTCCATGGTGAGCTCCCCGCCTCCATCCGGCAGGGTGCGCAGCTTTTGGGACTTGTGCCACTGGCGTTCCGCGACCAGCCGGGACGCGAACGCATCGAAACGAATGCGGACCGTTTCGGTTTTTCCGGCCTCGAAGGCGGCAAAACTGCCGGAAAGCATCTCCGCCACGGAAAAATCGGGCGGTTTCTGGAAGGAAATCTTGAGATTCTTCGCCTCGGCCACGCGAGTCAGGGCAAAGGTGCGCATGTCGTCCCGGGCCTCGTCACGGCCGATGAGGTACCATTGGTTGCTGATGCAGGCCATGTGGTACGGCTCGACCCGGCGACGCTCGGGTTTCTTGGCCCGAAGGGAAAGGTAGTCAAATTCCACCATCTGGCTGCCCATCACGGCGTCGGCCAGAAGTTCAAAGACCTTGATCTGCGACTGCGGCACACCCGCGGAACGGAAAGAAACCGCCTCGGAAAGCTCGTGCAGCGAAACGTTGGCCTCGTCACCGAGACTGGAGACGAGCTTCTCAAAGGCCGCGTGGAGCGGTTTCTCGAACGAGGTGCCACGGTATTGTTCCACCGCCTTTTGCGCGACCAGCAGGGCCACCAGTTCCCCCTGGCTCACGGTGAGCATGGGAAACTGGGCCACGGCGTTGGTATAAAAGTAGCCGTGGCGCTTTTGGTCGTACTCGATCGGGAGGACGAGTTGGTCGCGCATGAACTCCATGTCGCGCTGGATGGTCTTGGAGGATACTTCAAATTCCAGGCCGAGCTGGGTGCAGTTCGGGTACTTCCCTGCGGAGAGAAGTTCGTGGATCTTGATCATCCGCACCAGCGGTGGGCGGGAGGAACGGGCTGCGGCAAAGCCTCCACCCATGGGCTTGGGCGCACTTTTTTTCTCCTTGATTCGCGCTTTTTTTGGCATCGGACATCGTATGTCCGATGGTAGAGGGCAAAGTCAAGCCCGTAATGAAAAACATCCGTTCCATCATCAGCAACATCACCCGCAAAAGCCGCCCGGTCTTCCAGCAGTTGGAACTGCCCCTGCCCGGCTCCCGCCTTACCCGCGACGAAGCCCATTTTCTGGTGGAGATCCGCCAGTTGCGCGAACAACTCGCCCGCGCCTGAAAGTTTTCGATTCCCGCGACCGGGTTTTGGAATTAATCCAGACCTGTGCAGCTCGACTTCGATCTCCACGGCGCGCCGCCAAAGCCGCCGGAACCGACGATTCACTCGGTCACGGAACTGACGCGGCGTCTCCGCAGCCTGATTGAAAAGGCCATCGGCGAAGTGTGGGTGGAGGGGGAGATTTCCAACCTGCGCAAGCAGGCCTCCGGCCATCAATACTTCACGCTGAAGGACGACGCCTGCCAGCTTTCCTGTGTATTGTTTGCCCGGTCAGCCTCTGCCATGCGCGACTTGCGCCTGACGGACGGCCAGCAGGTCCAGATCCTCGGCGAGCTGTCGGTCTATGAGGCGCGCGGGCAATATCAACTGATTGCCCGGCTGGTCCAAGCCAAGGGCGCCGGCGCATTACAGGCGAAATTTGAGGAGCTGAAGCGCAAACTGGCGGCGGAAGGGCTTTTTGACGCCGACCGAAAGCGCTCCCTGCCGCGTTTTCCCCGACGGGTCGGTCTGGTCACCTCGCCCACCGGCGCGGCCATCCGGGATTTTCTCCACGTGCTGCATCGTCGGCATCCCGGCATCGAGGTCATCATCAACCCCGTGCGGGTGCAGGGCCGCGGAGCCAACCTCGAGATTGCTCGGGCCATCGAGGAATTTTCCCAGGCGGAAAAGCATGACCTGCCCACGGTCGATGTGATCGTCGTGACCCGTGGCGGCGGCAGCATCGAGGATTTGTGGGAGTTCAACGAAGAGGTAGTCGCCCGGGCCATTGCCGCCTCCGCTATCCCGGTGGTGAGTGCCGTCGGACACGAGATCGATTTCACCATGGCTGATTTTGTGGCTGATCTGCGCGCCCCCACCCCAAGCGCCGCCGCGGAAATCCTCGCCGCCGACCGGGAGGAAGTCCTGATCAAGCTCCGGCAGCAATTTCTCCGCCTGTCGCGGGCTGGTCTCGGCCGGCTGGAATGGCTGGAAATGCGTCTCGCGACCATGCGCCAGTCGCTGCTCTTCCGTGAACCGCTGCGCCGCACGCTGGAACTCAGCCAGACCCTGGACCGCCAGGCGGACACCCTGCAACAACGCGCCATGCTGAAACTGGAGCGGGCCCGGCATGAGCTCAATCACATGGCGGCCCGTCTCGCGAATCGCGTCCCCGTGTCGGCCATCGAGGAAAAAAAACTCCATGGCCGCATGCTGGAGCGGTGCCTGGCCGAAGCCCTCGCCCGCCAGATAACCGCCCGCCAAACCGGTCTGCAACAGATCGCCGGAGTCCTGCGCACCCTCAATCCCACCGCCACCCTAGCCCGGGGCTATACCATCACCACCGACGAGGCCGGCCAGCCGATTGCCTCCGCCGGAAAGGTCGCCCCGGGGATGGTATTGCGAACAAAGTTCCAGGACGGCGAAACGGAATCCGTCGCGCGCAGTTGACGCCCCCGCGCCGGGAAAGGTAGAAATAAAGACACGTGAGCAAGACCTTTGCCGAACTTGAAGAAATTTACCGTCGTTCCTTTTTTGATCTGATTCAGGAAAGCCGGCGGGTCCATACCGCCCACTGGCCGGAAAATGAAATGCAGCTTTGCACCCTGCTGAGTGTGAAGACCGGCGGATGCAGCGAAGACTGCGCCTACTGTGCCCAGAGCGCCCGCTACAATACCGGCGTGGTGCGGGAGAAATTGATGACGGCGGAGGAGGTCATGCCCCACGCCCGTTGCGCCAAGGAAAATGGCTCCACCCGCTTTTGCATGGGTGCGGCCTGGAAGGGTGTGCGGGACGGCGATCAGAAATTCGAGGTCATGCTCGAGACCATCCGCGAAGTGAGCAAGCTGGGCATGGAGGTCTGTGTGACTCTTGGGCAGCTTTCCGATGTGGAGGCCCACAAGCTCAAGGAAGCCGGCGTCACCGCTTACAATCACAATATCGACACCTCGCCGGAGCATTACCGGAACATCGTCACCTCTCACACCTTCCAGGACCGCCTGAATACCATTGGTTCCGTTCAGCGCGCCGGCATGAGCGTCTGCTGCGGCGGCATCATCGGCATGGGGGAAACGGAGGAAGACCGCCTGCGCATGCTGGAAGTGCTCTGCTCCTTCGATCCGCCGCCGGAGAGCGTGCCGATCAACTGCCTCATGCCCATGCCCGGCACGCCCTTGGAAGAGTGCGATCCGGTGGACATTTTTGAATTGGTCCGCCTCATCGCCACGACGCGCCTTGCGTTACCAAAGGCCAAGGTCCGCCTCTCCGCCGGGCGCACGCGGCTGTCCCGCGAAGCTCAGGCCATGTGCTACTTCGCCGGGGCCAACTCGATTTTCTACGGCGACAAGCTGCTGACCGCGGCCAATCCTTCGTCCAATGCGGACATGGACCTGCTGCGCCAACTCGATCTCCAACCTCAGGCTCCCTTCTCGGATATTCCCCAACCTCTCCCTGTATGAAAATCGCCATCGGTTCCGACCACGCGGGCTACGACTACCGGCTCAAAATCATCGACCACCTGAAGAAGGCCGGGCATGAAGTCCTGGACTTCGGCACCCCGAGCCCCGACTCGACCGACTATCCGCTCTGGATCATTCCCACGGCGGAGGCCGTCGTGGCGGGCAAGGCCGATCTGGGCATCGTCCTGGGTGGCTCCGGCAACGGCGAGGCCATGGCAGCCAACAAGGTCAAGGGAGTGCGCTGCTCGCTCTGCTGGAACGATGAAACGGCGGAATTTGCCCGGCAGCACAACAACGCCAACGTGCTCTCCATCGGCCAGCGCATGGTCTCCATCGAGATCGCCCTGCGCGTGGTGGATGTGTGGTTGAAATCGCAGTTTGAAGGCGGACGCCATCAACGCCGCATTGATCAACTGGCCAAATACGAAGCCGGCCAGTCGATGCAATAGCACCGGCTCATCGCGATTGCGGAGTCGGTTTGGGCCACCCTTTTAACCCCGCCTCGGGGGGGCAAAACGAGTCGATTCTCACCGCCTCGTCCCCCGCCTTTCTTCCCTTTTTCCCCTCCTAGCTATCGGCGTAGGAGCCTTCGACCCGCTCGGCCACGTCGCGGTAGCCGTAGTCGATCTCGTAGATCTGCTTCATGCTGGCGATGGACTTTTCCTTCTGGCCCATTTTTTCGTAAACGAGGCCGAGATTGTAGACGATGTCCTTTTTGATGTTGTCCATCGCAGGCAGTTCGCTGACAGCGGTCTCGAGAGTATTCGCCGCGAGATCCAACATGCCGCGCTCGGTGTAGCATTTACCCAGCAGGTTCATGGCCTTGAGACGCACGTTGGCGTGTTGACGGGCTTTCTGAAGCTCCGCGATGGCGTCCTTGTAGTTGCCGATCTGCACAAGGATATCACCCAACTCGAAGCGCAATTGCAGGTCGGTCGGGTTGCGATCGATACGCTTTTTGGCCTCGTCGAGCAGCAAACCGGCCCGTTGCTTTTTGATTTCCTCCAACTGGGTCACGTACTCCCTGGTCTCCTCCGCGTCGGGATTGGCGGCGATGTAGGCTTCGTAACCCTCGATCGAGACGTCGTATTGCTTGAGGGACAGATCGGAAACTTTGCGCACGAGGGCGGGGTCTGAGTTTCCCGTGAGGGATACCGCGTAACGGTACCAATTGATCGCCTCTTCAAGATTGTTCTTTTGCTCATAGAGCTCGGCGATTTTGCGGACGTTGTCGACGTTCTGCGGGTCCTCGTTGTACTTCTCGGAGAGCTCCGCCAGGAGGTTGTCGATCATGTCATCGCTGCGATACACGCGGCCCTGTTGCTCGAGGGCAACGGCCTGCTCCTTGTTCGCAATGAGATCGCGATAGGTGGTTTCCTCCTTTTCCCAGCCGCCTTTCTGCATCGAGGCGCCGGCGGCGGCGTCCTTGCCGCCCTTGACGGCAGTCAGATCGTTGGGAGCGATGGCGAGAATCTTGCCATAGACATCGACCGCCTTGGCGGGCAATTCGTTGGCCATGTAAAGTTTGGCCAGCTCGTGCATCGTCTTGGTGTCCTTATGGTTGCCTTCGACGATGGTTTCCAGGGCGAACAGGGCGAGTTCCGGCATTTTGGCCGCAAGAGCCGCGTCCTTGAGGAGCTGGTTGACCTGTGGATTATAGGGCTCGGATTCCAGGATTTTCTCCACCGCATCGATGGCGCCCAGAGGGTCTTTTTTCACCATGCTCTGCACCTTCATGGTGGAGAAGGAGGCGCTGGAGAGACCACCCAAACCGCTCTTTTTTCCAGCCGTCTTGGCTACGGCGGCCCGGCGGGCAACCTGGCGGGCCAGAAGAAACTCGGGATGACTTTTCAGGATGATCTGCAGCAACTGGATGGCGTAGCCATAGTTTTTGAGTTCCATGGCACTCATGGCTTTGAGCCAGGATGCTCTCTGGCTCTCGGGGAGGTCTTTTTCGGATTTTACGGCCATATATATCAAGCTAGCGATTCGGGGGCTCTGTTCAATTCTCTTTCCAACAGTTTATCAGGGTGCGGGAGTTGCGCCAATCGGATCATTAATGCCTTCGCCGATTTTGCGGTTTTGCAAGGCTTCCCAGGCCGTAGGCGGCTTGGCTGCAGCGGGAGTCGGCTCGGGCGTGGCCGCGGGCGGCACCTCCACCACCGGCTCAGGAACGGGCGTGGCTACTGGAGCGGGAGTCGCTGCCGCCGGCTGGCTGTTGGCCTTTTCCCGGGCAAAAGCGACAAAGGTTTCCCACTCCTTTTTGGCGCTGTCGCCAAAGTTGGCCGGGCCATGCTCGAAGAGCACTACGAAACCAAAGACAAAGGCGGCCAACAGGAGCAGCCGGAGGAGAAAAGCGACAAGCGTTGTCATTTGAGGAAGGATGGGTTGATGGTAAAACCACGGCTCAGGGTACCCCCGGCCGGAATCGTCTGAATGCCGATCTTTTGCTCGAAAGGCCGGGGAGGGTTGCTGTCGGGCAGCCCCCAGCAAGGTTCGATGCAAATAAAGGTATCCATTTCGCTCCACAGAGTAAGAAACGGAACTTCGGAAAAGTCGAGCACGACGCGATGATTGAGCGCATCGTCCTCCAGGGTGAAGACCCGGACGGGCAGTTTTTCCAGCCCCAAGAGGTAGGAATCCGGCAGGGCTTCCTTGGCGAACGGCATCTCACCGCCCGCAAAAGGCACTTCTTCAGTCTCGCCGTTCAGGAAATTGCCGGGCGCGTGATAGCGGAGGTAATCTCCCGCAGGCAGCAACACCCGACTGGCGGCCAGGGAGGAAAGGGCAAAACCCGGATGCAGGCCGAAACTGACATGGGCGTCCAGGGCGGATTCCTCATTGGCAAAGTCGAACTGCACGCGAAGGCCGCTGGCGGAAAGGGTGTAGCTGAGAGTCAGGGAGACCTTGAGCGGATAGGCCTCTGGCGGAACGCGGTCGGCCGGAACGCGGTAGATCAGCGCGTCATCGCGCACATCCGGGGCATCGAAGGCAAAATGCCGCAGGAAGCCGTGATTGCCGCCCTTGATGAGTGAACCCCGGTAGTTGGATTGTTCCTTCCACAGCCGGTGCAGGAAGTAGCCCATGACCGTGGCATGATTCCCCCACCCTGAAGCTGGTGGTGCGGTCTGGCCGTCGCGGTAGAGAAAGCCACTCCACGCGCCCGAGGCGTCGCGACGAGCGAGGCTGACCAACTCGGCGCCGAGGCGGTTGACGACGATGCGGAGATCGGATGTCTCCAGCACATCGAGGGTCAAACCGTTTTCCTGCAAAGTCTGATGGGAAGCCACGGCGCAGATAAGAGCAGACTCCCCGCCGGGATTCAACCCTGCCTCCATCGATTTTACGATTTTCCGAGGCCGGCCGCCTGGCTCATACTGCGGCATGCTCTTCAACGAAAAAATCCTCCAGCGCATGAAGGCCCTGGGCGTGAGGCCTGACGACTTGGAAGAGTCTTTTACCCGATCGAGCGGACCGGGCGGGCAGCATGTGAATAAGGTTTCGACTGCGGTGGAGATTTTGCATCGTCCGACGGGGCTGCGGGTTTCGGTGAGTGATTCGCGGTCGCAGAGTACCAACCGGCAGTTGGCGCTGGTTCGGTTGCTGGATGAGTTGGAGCGGCGAAAGGCGGAGAGGAAGCAGGAGCGGCTGGCGGCGTTGTCGAAGTCGCGACGGCAAAAGGCGAAGCGCTCGCGCGGAACGAAGAGGAAGATGGTGGAGGGGAAACGGCTGCGGGGGGAGACGAAGAAGATGCGGGGGCGGGTCGCGGATTAGCCAGGCCGGGCACGGACAGCGGATGGAACAAGCCGCTCTTTATTCGTCATAGGTGCATGTGCTGGGCGGGACGGTTTCGTTTCAAACCGTGGGAATCGTGCCGCCATCGATGACGTATTCCGCTCCGTGAATCGATCCCGCTCGGGAAGAGGCCAGGAACGCCACCAGATCGGCAATTTCCACGGGCTCTGCCGGACGACCGATGGGAATGCCGCCCAAAGCGTCGAGAATGCTCTGCCGCGCCGCCTGCTCATCGATGTGTCCTTCCGCGGCGATCCTCTTGACGAGGGCTTCCGAAGCCGAGGTGCAGATCCAGCCGGGAGCCACCGAAAGCACGCGCACACCCGTGGGACCGAGTTCCTTCGAGATGGATTTGCTGTAGGTGGTCAGCGCCGCCTTCGCCGCGGCATAGGCCGTGGTCGAGGCCGGCAGGGGCAGGCTTCTTTGGATGGAGGAGATGTGAATGACGACCCCGCTCCGACGCTCGATCATGTGAGGCAGGAGCAGCCGATCAAGGCGCACGGCCGAGAGGAAATTCAGATTGAGTTCCGCCTCCCAAAGTTCATCGGTGATGACCGCGAAGCCACCGGGGGGCATGGCCGATCCGCCCACGTTGTCAATCAACACATCCACGCCTCCCAATCGCTCGAGGACGGTCTGCGCCACGGTCTCGGCGCCGGCGGGTGTCGCGACATCGGCCGGGATGTAGACTTCGCAGGGCAATCCTTCCGGACAGGTCGTCGCACGTGCCGTGGTGGCGACTCTCGCGCCGGCGGCCGCAAAGCGACGAACCATGGCTTCCCCCGCACCTTTCGTTCCCCCGGTGACCAACACCCGTTGACCGGCAAATTCCAAAGAGTTCATCGATCCGGTATTCATTTGATGGCCAGGCGGGTGATTTTGTCTTCGGAGAGGACGAAATCGAAATCGAGTTCGATCGGGCTGCCCGGAAAATTACCGCTGACCTGGCCGCGCAGCACCAAGTGGTCGCCGGATTCCTGCAGCGCGAGCGGGACGAGCTGCGCCTGGTATTTCCGCGTCGATTCCTCGACCCAGGCCTGGATGGCTTCACGTCCGCCAAGCTCCGCGCCGTCATCCAACACGACGGCGGATTCCGAAAACAATTCCACGGTTGCAGCGGTGTCTCCGGTGTTGGAAGCCTCGACATATCTTGCGAGAGTTGCGGGTAGGTTCATGATTTTGTTAGTTGTCATCCGCGCATTTTAACTCAGACTTTCTTTATGGGAAGAACCCACAAAAAAGTAAGTATAGCACCGACGGGAGTCCCCTACACGGCAGAGACCGCTGCGGTGGACGTGGACAAGGCGCTGCGAATGCTCGAAGGCCGATGGAAGCTGCTGATACTTTTCCAGCTATTTGATAAGGGAATACGCCGCTTTTCGGAACTCGAACGCGCCATCCCCGCCGTGACCCAGAAAATGCTCGCCCAGCAGCTCCGGCAGCTCGAACAGGACGGAATCGTGTCGCGGAAAGTTTATCCGGAAATCCCACCGAAAGTGGAGTATTCGCTCACACCTTGGGGACAATCGCTGTGTCCTTCTCTGGACGCTCTTTTGCAATGGGCCGCCAAACGCCCTTGCGACGAGACCTCCGCCTCCTGAATCAATGCAGAAGAAATCCAATCTCCCGACCCAGGGGAATTGGGCCAGCACCCAGGTAACGATGCTCCACGCCCCGGTCGTAGAGAACGGACACGGATCGTTGGCTGCCCGGCGAATTCGCTTTTGCGAGGAATCTAAGCCTTCTGTCCGAGCCAGACGGCCATGAGGCCGGCGCGGCTGTTGACGCCGAATTTTCGGAAGATCTCGCTGATGTGCTTGTGCGTGGCCGAGAGGGTCTTGCCCACCGCCTCGGCGATTTGCTTTTCGCTCCGTTCAGTGAGCAGATGCCGGGTGATCTCGCGCTGGGTGGGAGAGAGGGGAGACTCGGCGATGAGTAGGCCGTGACTAAGCGCGAACTGACGGTGAAACCACTTGATGCCGCGCAGCGCGTAGGCGGCGGTGGCCTCCTCGGCGGCGGTGAAATCCCTGGCCACTCCCACTCTTTGGAAGTTGAACATGGATTCGTAATCTTCGTTTACCGGGAAAAAGACGATACACTGATCGTGGAATCCGCGGGAGGCGTGAAGGGTCTGGTAAAATTCCTCCTCGAAATAGGCGGGCCGCATTTCCTTGCGAAGCCGAAAGGAGCGAAACTCCCCGACATCGCGGACGGCCCGGGTGTAGCCTTCGTTGACCTGCCGCTTATTCCATAGGCTGGTTTGGGCGCGGTAGGCCTCGTCGTGGACGGGGGAGGGATGAAGATAGCGACTGGTGCGGGAACGAAGTCCTTTCAGCGGATCGTTCGGCGCGGATGAGGGCAGGCGGATGTAGCCCAGCCAATAGGCATCCCCTGCGTCGATCATGCGGGCGATGCCGTCCATAAGATGAACCAGTGCCTGGTCCATCTCGGAGATCGGGAAATCAGCAAGCGAATCCCAAAGGTGGTGCACCTCTTCCTGCCGGGATTTCGTCATGGCGCAATATTGGCCAAATGGACCGCTGCCAGCGAGAGATTTACGCTGGCTTCAAACGATTTTTGAGAGTGGTCGGGGGGGCTATTTAGCCCGCTAGTCGTCGGGGCTGTCATCGACTAAAAAATGGCGGCAGATCTCGCAACCATGAAAAACATTCGAATCACTACATCTCCCACCTCTCAGTCATGAAACTAATTGTTCGCTCTTTACTTGCCGTGCTGTTGAGCGGCGTCACCACGCACGCGGCGGTTGAGTTCGACTGGGCTTATGTCGGCGATGCGGGGAATGCGGCGGATACGTCGGGGTACGGGGCGGTGGCGTATGACTATCGGATCGCGACTAAGGAGGTGAACCTTTTCCAATACACGGAATTTCTCAACGCGGTGGCGAAGACCGACTTGTACGGTCTCTACAATACGAACATGGGGTCGAATACGGCTATCGCGGGGATCAGCCAGAGTGGATCGAGCGGGAGTTACGTGTATTCGGTGGTGGGTAGCGGGGCTCGTCCGGTGACGTATGTGAGCAGCTATGATGCGATGCGCTTTACGAACTGGCTGAACAACGGGCAGGGGACGGGGAGTACGGAGACGGGAGCCTATACGATTTCGACGGGGAGCATCACCCAGCGGGCGAGGACGTCGAATGTGGTGAGGCTGACGACGAGTTCAGCCCATACCTTGTCGGTTGGGGATCAAGTGACGGTGTCATCGATGGCGAGCGGATTTAACGGGACGTTTGTCGTAACGGCAGTGACGGCAACGACCTTCAGCTACGCAAGCGTCGGCCCAAATGTGAGCGCGACGGCTTCCGCAGGCTCACTCACGGGAGCCTCCGCGACGCACGCGGGCAATGCCGGGTATTGGATCCCGACGGAGAATGAATGGTATAAGGCGGCGTATTATCAGCCGGTGGGAGCGGGAGGACCGTCGGACAGCTACTGGCTGTATCCGACAGCAAGCGATAGTGTGCCGGCAGGGAACACGATTGGCGTGGCTGATTCTGGAAATTTTCAATATAATGGAATTTATGCGAGAGATCAGAACGGGCTGCCTACGTATCTGACGGATGGAGGAGCGTATGGAATCAACTCGGCGAGTTACTACGGAACATTCGACCAAGGCGGGAATGTGTATGAATGGAATGAGGCGATCGGTTCGATCGGCTCGACCACCGCGCGGGGGAAGCGTGGCGGCTCCTGGTTCGAAGGCGAGAGCTACCTGCGTTCGTCGTCCCGGGCCCTCTCCACGCCCACGGACGAGTACGTCGAATCGGGTTTCCGCGTCTCCAGCGTCCCCGAGCCGACAACAGGGATATTGATTATCCTGGGAGGAGCAGCGTTGCTGGCACGGAGAGGGCGGAGAAATACCCCCTGACCTTTGGCCCTTTTTTCCTTTTGCCAGAGAAAGCAAAAGGGGTCGGTCAAAAATTCTGCCTCTCCGCTGTTTCAAGAAAATGGGGTCAGCAACTGTCTTAAGTCGCAAGGGCAAAGTGAGGATTTTTTAAGAGGCGATTGGCGAGGATGACGAGTTTGCGCATGAGGACGGTGAGGGCGAGTTTTTTGGCTTTGCCGTTGGCGAGAAGACGTTGATAGAGCGGCAAAACAGGGTCAGCGGCAAAACAGAAAACAGGGTCAAAACCAAGATACAAGTTCTTCCATATTGACATTTAAAAGCGACAGATACCGGACGAGCGTCGGTTTCCAAATGGGCGATTTCGAGGCAGTTGGCGCTGGTTCGGTTGCTGGATGAATTGGAGCGGCGGAAGGCGGAGAAGAAGCAGGAGCGGCTGGCGGCGTTGTCGAAGTCGCGGCGGCAGAAGGCGAAGCGTTCGCGGGGGACGAAGAGGAAGATGGTGGAAGGGAAGCGGCTGCGGGGGAGACGAAGAAGATGCGGGGGCGCGTCTCCGGCAGACCATTTCATTGTGGCGGCGCCCCGCGCCGGACGGTGCGAATCTCCGGTGGTCAGGGGAAAAACTTTTTGCTAGATGGCTCCAGTGCCTGTTCCTGCCGAAGCCATCCTTGCGGAAACCGACGTCCGAGCCATGATTCGGCTGGTCGGCGAGGTGGTCGCTTCGCGCAATGACCACGCCGGCATGAAACGCCTGCTGATGGACGGGCTGTGCGATCTGGTGAAGGCCGACGCCTGGGTCTGGTGCCTGGGCTGCGCGATGGAGCCGGGACAGATGCCGGTTTACCTGAGCATGGATCACGGCGGTTTCGATGAGGAACGCTACGCGGGAATGCTCCGCGCCGCCGCGCATCCCGACCTCGCGTGGATTTCGGAGACCATGATTCGCGACATGCGGGAGAAAAACACGCAGGTCACCCGCCTGCGCGAGCAACTTGCCGCCCGGGATGAACTCGCCGTGGCCGGCATCGCCACGCACATGAAGGAGGCGGACATCGGCCCGTTCGCCATCGTCATGCGGCCGATCGACGAACGCTCCGTCAGCACGCTGGGACTTTACCGGCGGGCGGCCGATGCGCCCTTTACAGAACGGGAATGCCGCATCGCCCACATCGTCCTGAGCGAAGTCCCCTGGCTGCACGAGCAGGGCTGGCCCGAGGACCGCGGCGCCACCGTGCCGAAACTCTCCCCGCGCCGGCAACTGGTGCTGAACCTCCTGCTGGAAGGCCGCAGCCGCAAACAGATCGCCGCCGCGCTGGGACTCTCGGAAAACACCGTCGCCACTTATCAAAAAGCCATCTACGGGCATTTTAATGTCAATTCCCATGCCGCGCTCATGCACCGCTTCCGTCACGGCGATGGCGCAGACCGCTGAGAACGGCGCCAGCCGTTCCTTCTCCCGGGCATCACCCATTTGTGGACCTGTCTTTCTTCGGGTTTGCCGGTATATTCGCGCGCTCACCATGCCATTTGCTCTGAATTTACTCGCTTGCCGCCGGGCTCCGGCGCTTCGCTGGCTCGTCCTGCTAGCCGGCTTCGCCCTGCTGACTCCCGCCCTCCGGGCGCAGGTCGTGTTTCAAAGGGAGGTCGTGTTGACCGGGCACACGCCCCTTTTGCGTGTCAGCAATGCGCCCTTCGATCTTTCGGATCCCCTCTACGATTCGACAACGACGCATCGGCCGTGGGTGGTGAGTTCTCAGAATTACTATAGGATCGATCCGGAAAATGGCGTGGCGACCGATCCGGACACCCTTCCGCTGAGCGTCAAGTTGACCACGGATTCGCATATCTCGTTCGCGGGAAGAAACACCTCGACCGCAATCGCTTTTGTCCTCGGGTTTCGCAAGACCCTCTATCAGGTCAACATCAGCGGCCCCACGCCCGTGGTGGTCGGCCCGGTCGATGGCGTCCCCGTCCCTGTGGCGCAGGTTCACTCCATGGCGGCCGCCGACCGGACGCATCTCACCATGCTCGCGGATGGTTGGTTTTATTCGGTCAACATCGAGACCGGCGCGCCCACGCCGGGGTTCATGATCGGGAACGACCTTCCGGGCGGTCATCCCAACCTCGTCCTCGTGACTGATCCGAACACCGGCCTCTTAGTGAATGATCCGAGCGACGACCTCCCGGTGTATGATCTGGGTGAGAATACGCACTATCATGCCTACGGGCCCAACGGCCTGCTCTACCTGCTGGATTACGACAACAATCGGATGCTGATGCTGGATCCGAATCTAAGCGCTCCGAACTCGGTGGACCGATTTCGCCTCATTGATGAGTTTACGCTCCAAACCGGTGTTACGGTCGAGAACATGAACTTCGCCATCGGCATCAATGGCAACATCTACCTCGGCGACGGCGCGGGCGGCGGTTCCGCCTACTCCGCCACCGGCGATTTTCTCGGCGCCTTCACGCCTTCCCTCGTGCTCACTCCGCCGAACTCCGGCGGCTCGTCCTTCATCGATACCGACGCCGACGGCAACGTTTACGTTTACGATAACACAGGCAAGGCTCAATACCGGGATCTCAGCGTCGTCCCAGAGCCCTCCACCGCCGCCCTGATCGTCGGCGCGGGGGCCGCCTTCCTTGCCCTGTGCCGCCGCCGGTCGCGGGTTTCGTAAACTCCGCCCGCGGCCCTGGAGCCGCAGGTGTGTTCTTCCGAGGCGGGCACATTTTGCGGAACGGGTGAAGGCACGACGGCGGATCATGTTCCTGCCCGCGTGGAATGGCGGGAAAAAGAAATTGACTGATTAGTCACTCTGGAGCATTTTTCCGCAGTGAAGGGAAAACCAGACCAACCCAAGCGCGAACATTTGCTGCGCGCGGCGCTCGAGCTTTTCGCGGCCAATGGGCTGGCCGTGCCGACGGCGAAGATTGCCGCAGCGGCGGGGGTCTCCAACGGGACCCTCTTCAATTATTTCCCGACCAAGCAGGATTTGATCGATTCCCTTTATCTCGACATCAAGCGCGAACTCATCGGCCTGTTTGTCAGCAGCGGAGCGGAGAGGGCGAAAAGCCTGCGCGAGGCGTCTCTTCTGATCTGGAAGGACTTTGTGGCCTGGGCTCTGGCCAATCCGCTCAAACAAAAGGTCATGAACCTGCTGCTGAACGGCCAGGCGCTTTCCGCCAAGGCGTTGCGGCAATCGGAAAGCATCTTCCGCCCGTTCAACGAGCAATTGGCGGCGGGAGTGAAACGCGGCGAGTTCATGCCGGGACTCGGGGTTGATTACATCCCGCAAGTCAAGGGAGCCCTAATCAACGCGTGCATCGCCGATGCGATGGCGCGTGAACTCAAAGGCAAGGCCCTGGAAAAACACATCGCCACCGGCTTCGAAATCTACTGGCGCGGCGTCGCGCGGTGACATTTTTTTGCGCGTCGCAATGACTGACTAGCCACTCCATTTCTTCAATCCCCTCACCCATCACGAATCACCATCCAAAGATCATGAACAAAACACTCCTTCAACGCACAGCGCTGGTAACGGGCGCATCTTCCGGCATTGGCGAGGCCACGGCCTTGCGCCTGGCCTCCTTAGGCATCACGACTTACGCGGCGGCGCGGCGGGTGGAGAAAATGGAGCCGCTGAGAAAACAGGGCATCCGGGTCATCGGCCTCGATGTGACCGATGAAAAATCGATCAAGGATTGCGTCGGGCAGGTCACGGAAGAAACCGGAGGCATCGACATCCTCGTCAACAATGCCGGCTACGGCTCCTACGGTTCCATCGAGGAAGTGCCGCTGGCGGAGGCCCGGCGCCAGGTGGAGGTGAATCTCTTCGGCCTGGCCGCGCTGACGCAACTCGTGATTCCCCACATGCGCGAGCAACGGTGGGGAAAGATTCTCAATGTCACCTCCATCGGCGGCAGGATGGCCTTTCCCTACGGCGGTTGGTATCACACGACGAAATTTGCGGTGGAGGGATTGACCGCCTCCCTGCGGCAAGAGTTATCGCCCTTCGAGGTCGATGCCATTCTCATTCGTCCGGGGGCGATCAAGACGGAATGGGGCGGGATTGCGGCCGAGAGTTTGCTGAAAGTTTCCGGGGCCGGCCCCTACTCCGCCGCCGTCCGGAAGCTGCATGAGCTCTTTACCGGTCCGCAAATTGAAACCATGGCGGCCGATCCGTCCGTGATTGCCGATGTCATCGAAAAAGCGATCACAGTTCGGCATCCGAAAAGCGCCTACGTGGCGCCCTTCGCCGGGCGGATGATGCTCTTGGTCGGCAAGCTCGCGGGCAGTGATCGGCGGCGGGATGCCTTGAACCGGTTATTACTGAAACTGCCGAAGAAGATGTGATGCGGAGATGCGGCATCGGCGAGTATCCGTGAGTGATTCGCGGTCGCAGAGTACAAACCGGCAACTGGCGTTGCGCGCTGCTGGATGAATTGGAACGGCAAAGAAGAGCGGCGAAACGAAAGAGGCGTCCGTATCAGAAGGAGAAGTTGATTGCAGGGTTGGACAAGGGGGAAAACCTGTCTACGATGGCGGGAAACCTGTTGCAGGCGCGTCCTCTGCATCGGTTTTGAGCCCGCTCACAGAGGGGATACGGTGGAAGGGGGAACGCCATCCACTCCTATGAAAACCTTTTCCCTCCCGCTGCTTGGGGCGCTTGGCCTCATGGCGGCCGATGCGTCCGCTCAGGTTTCCTTTGTCCGGCAGTTGGAGCTTCCCGCAGAGAGGGCTGCCATGTTGACCCCGGTGAGGGCGCCGCTCAATCCCTCCGATCCGGCCTACGATCCCGATTTGCCGGAGCCGCTGGTGCTGATCGACCAGGAGAAGTATTTCGTCATGAACCCAGTCACGGGAACATTCGCTCCGCCCCTCGGATTCCCTGAGGCGCTTAAGCTCGATGAGAATTCGGCAGTGAGTATCTTTCAGCTAGGCACCTCCGCGCCATCGCTTTATTTTACGGGCAGCCGTGGAGCGTTGTACGTCTACGACCTGGCCGCAGATGTAACACGGGAATCGAGAATAAACGTCCGTGTCGTTGAGTCGATCGCGGCCAGCGGGGATGGCCATCTCAGCGTGATCGCCGATGGCTATGGGTACTCCGTCGATCCTGAGACGGGAGATCTGAGCGTAGTCTTCACGACGGATAGCGGAACGGAGTTGGGCGAGTTTAGCCTGGAAACGCACTTCCAGGCTTACGGGACGAATGGATTGCTCTATGTGCTGGACTACGGAAATGACCGCGTGCAGATGCTTGATCCGGCGAATGGCTTCAACTCCGTGGGGGAATTTGCGCTGGAGGAAGAGGTGACCGTGGCGAATATCCAATTCGCCATTGGGTCGAATGGAAATGTCTATCTGGGCGATGGGCTGGGTGGCGGCTCCGCTTATGATGAAGACGGGACATTTATCGGCGCGTTCGCACCGATCGACTCAGAGGACGTGGTTATGCGCCCTAAGGACGCTTTCTATCTCACCAACGACAAGGATGGGAATGTCTATGTCATCGACGGCGCCGGCCTCCACCAATACCACGACGCCTCGGTGGTGCCGGAGCCAGCGACGTGGGTGCTGTTGATTTTAGGCGGGGCGGGATGTTTTGCGCTGGTTCGCAGGCGGGCAAGGGTGAGCGGGTAAAGGCAGGCCTCGCGCAAAAGGGAGGAAGGTCATTGAACATGGGGCGTGGGCTTTTGTGATGCCCGCGGTGCATCGTGCAAAGGGGAAGGCGAAGAACTGCTGGTGTTGAGAGGGGGCGGCTGATAGCGAGAGATGCCGAATGAAGAATGTCGCGCAAATTTTCGGGAGTGTCCCGGCGCGAGTATCCGATTCCATCTGGGTTGCGTGCGGGGGAGTGCTGGGCACCTTGAGCCGTTATGGACTGGATCATATCCTGCCGCCTCATCTTTGGCTTCCCCGTTTTCCGTGGCCGACATTCGTCATCAATGTGAGCGGGGCGGCGCTGCTGGGGTTCATCGTGGCGTGGACGGAGGAGAGTGAGCATGCTCCGAGTTGGCTGAGGCCGGGAGTGGCTATCGGCTTCTGCGGGGCTTATACGACTTTTTCGACAGCTAGCGTGGAGATCCTGCTGATGGCCCGGGACGGCCATGCGGAAAGCGCGCTGGCGTATCTCGTGGCGAGCCTGGGGCTGGGTGTGCTGGCGGTGACGATCAGCACGGCGCTGGCGGTGAAGATTTTCAAACGGGCGGGTGCGCCGGAGAGTAAATAATGCTGACGCTTTTTCTCATAGGGCTGTTTGGCGCAATCGGGGCGTTGGTGCGATTTCATTTCGGAGGCTTTGTGCATTCGTCGGTCAACTCGGCGCTGGCCTCGGAGAAGAGCTTCCCCTTTGGTACTTTGTTCGTGAATATCGCGGGGAGTTTTATCCTGGGACTTCTGACCGGGCTCTCGATCCACCACACGCTGAATCCTTTGATCCTGGCCACGCTGGGAACGGGCTTTTGCGGGGCGCTGACGACCTTTTCCACGCTGGCGGTGGATGTGCAGCGGTTCATCCGGGATGGCCGCTACGTGCATGCGGCGATGGATTTGTTTCTCTCGCTGTTTGCAGGCGCCGGGGCGGCATGGGCGGGTTACGTCATCACGGGGCCATGAGTGGGCGGGGCTAAACCGTCCTTCTGAGCGAGCGTCGGGCGACGAGGAAGAACAGGCCTACACCCAGCGCCAGGAGTGCGTAGGTCGAGGGCTCGGGGACGACTTCGATGGAGACGTTCGCGCCGTCGGCGTAGGCATCGACGGTTTCCTCTCCCGAAAAGTTCAACACGGCGGCTTGAGGGGTCCAACTGGTGAGGGCGGGGTAGGTGGCGAGGTAGGCGGCCAGGGTTGAGCCGGCTGGCAGGTTGGGGTCGAAGGCCTGGCCGATGGCGAAGTGCATGCCCGCCTGATAGATGGCGGCGGGACCGCTTTCCTCGCCGTCGGTGTAGGTGACGCTGTTTCCGTCATCGAGGACGAAGGTCATGGCGATGTAAGTCACCGTCTCGTTGCCGCCGAGGTCGAAGCTGGCGAAATCCGGCGTCCAGGCGGGAACGTAGGTGCCGGTGTTGCCGGGATCGCGCAGGATTTGCAGGCTGCTGAGGGCGCTGTAAAAATCCGGATCGGCCGGGGTGCCATCGTTGATGGCAGAGTCATCAAGCAAAAAGCGCAGAAGGTAGCTGTCGCCGACGGAGATGTTGGTCGGGTCGATGTAAAATGGCGTCCCGTAGCCGCTGGTGTCCGTCGCGGTCATGCGCACGGCATACTGCGTGACTGCCGCCTGCGCGAGGGGCGGGAGAAGGGCCGGCACGAGGGCCAGGCAAAGAGCTAACGTTTTGAGTTTTGTGATCATGATTGAGAATGGATTTTTTTTCCTCTGCGTCGATGGACGGCCAGTGCCACCGCGAAAGCGCCGATCCCCATCAGCACCCAAGTGGAAGGCTCGGGGACGACTTCGACGATGCCTTCCTCGGCCATGCGAGAGGTGTCCCAGGTTAGTCCGCCGCCGAGGTTGGTGGTGAGGGTGAAGGAACCGCTGGTGAAGCCCGGAGTCTGGCCGTTGAAGATGGTGAAGACATCGCCGTAGACCGGCACATAAGCGCCGATGATGCTGAGGTGCAGGGTGCCGCCGGCGATGAAGATGCCCTGCACGTCGAGCTGGTCGTATTGGCCTGCTTCGGTGCCGGCGAATTCCATTTCCAGGAGGGAACCGGTGCCGAGGGTCAGATCGCTTTCGAGGGTGAGTTGACCGGGGCTGTTGCCGGGGCCGAGGCGGCCGCCTGACTCGACGATCACAGCGCCGCCGAGGACGCCGGAGCCGCCGAGGGTGGCGCCGTTCTTAACGGTGACGAGGCCGGTGGCGGCGGACTGGTTGCCATTCACGATGAGGCGGCCGGATTCGATGGTGGTGGCTCCGGTGTAGGAGTTGCTGCCGCTGAGGACCACGGTGCCGGAGGCCTGTTTTTGCAGTGAGCCGGTGCCGGAGATGACACCGGTCGAGACCGCGGTGCCGGTGCGGTTGAACACGACCACGCCGGAGTTGCTGATGTCGCCGGGCAGGTCGCCGGTCGCGCCACCGTTGCCGATTTGCAGGGTGCCACTGCTGACCACCGTGTGGATGGTATTTGCGGTTGAGCCGGTCAGGACGGTGGCGCCGCTGAACTCGCGCATCAGTGTGCCGGAGCCGACGATGTTGCCGGCAAGGCTGCCATTGGTGGAGAGAAGCAAGGTGCCGCCGTGGTTGATGGTGACGAGCGGAGAGGACAGCGAACCCTCATTGATCTTGAGCATCCCGCTCTGGATGGTGGTGTTGCCGAGGTAGGTCTGGTGGCCGGTCAGCGTGACGAGGCCGCCGCTTTTGGTGAGCGCACCGCTGCCGCTGATGGCGGTTTGCAGGGTGAAAAAGCCGACGCCGGCTTCGATGCCGCCGCCGTTGAGGCCAAGGGTGACGGCCTTGGCGGTGTTGACATTCGAGTTATTGCGGATGGTGCCGCCATTGAGATGGAGGTTGCCACTGCCGAGGCTTTCGATGGAGGCCATGGCCAGCGTGCCGCCTTCTATCGTGGTGCCGCCGCCGTAGCTGTTGCTGCCATTCAGGACCAGGGTTCCGGCGGCCTGCTTGAGCAATGAGCCTGTTCCGGAGATCACACCGGTCGAGACCATGGTGCCGGTGCGGTTCACCACCACCACACCAGAGTTACTGATGTCGCCGGAAAGGTCGCCGGTCGCGCCTCCGTTACCGATTTGCAGGGTACCGCTGCTGACCACGGTGTGGATGGTATTCGCGGTCGAGCCGGTCAGCACGGTGGCGCCGCTGAACTCGCGCATCAGCGTGCCGGAGCCGACGATGTTTCCGGCGAGGCTGCCGTTGTTCGAAAAAAGGAGCGTGCTGCTTCCGCTAATACTCACCTGCGGCGAATCCAGCGAACCCGAGTTGATCTTCAATATGCCGCTCTGGATGGTGGTGTTGCCGAGGTAAGTCTGGTGGCCGGTCAGCGTGACGAGGCCACCGCTTTTGGTGAGCGCACCGCTGCCGCTGATGGCGGTTTGCAGGGTGAAAAAGCCCACGCCGGCCTCGATGCCGCCGCCGTTGCTGCCCAGGGTGAGGGCCTTGGAGGTGTTGACATCCGAGTTGCTATGGATGGTTCCGCCGTTGAGATGGATATTGCCGCTGCCGATGCTTTCGATAGAGGCCATGGTCAGCGTGCCGCCCTCCACGGTGGTGCCGCCGCTGTAGCTGTTGGTGCCATTCAGGACCAGGGTTCCCGCCGCTCGTTTGATCAGCGAGCCCGTGCCGGAGATCACGCCCGGCGTCATCGTCCCCGTCCGGTTAATCACGAGCACGCCGTCATTGTGGACGTTGCCCGGCAATGCCCCAGTGCTGCCGCCATTGCCGATTTGCAGGGTGCCCGACTCCACCGTGGTTCCGCCGCTATAGGTATTGGCTCCGATCAACGTCAGGGTGCCGAGGCCCAGTTTGGTCAGTCCGCCCGATCCGTGCAGGTCGGAATTGATGCCGATGGCAAAGCCGTTGGAATCAATATACGCCCCGCCCGCGTTGATCAGGACCGGCGTGAGGTTAAACCCTGAAAGGAACTGGCTCTCGTTGGCTTTGGCGGTGAGCTGGCCGCCGTCGAAAGTGAAGGTGTCCATGCCCCCGGAGCTGGTCACCCGGGTGGTACGGATGGTGCCCCGCGCGCCCGTCGTGCCGGTGAGGAGAATGTGAGCATTCGCGATCGACACGATCTCGCCGCCCGTATCCACCACGCCGCCGGCGTTCACATCCATATTGCCCGGCCCCTGACCGGCAAAATAAATATCGCCGCCGACATTGAGATGCCCTCCGGTCACGGTCAGGTTCCCAAAGCTCGAGTGGGAGGTGCCCGAGGCCAGGATCATCTGACCGGTCGTGGAAATCACCCCACCGGTATATACCTGCACGACCCCCGTGCCGCTCGTGCCGACCCGGACGTCGCCGTTCGCGTTCCAGCTTCCGGAACCGCTCACCGTCACGCTGCCGAATGATCCGAGGCCGTCGCCCAGCCGCGTCTCGCCTGTATTCAACGTCCCGCCGACGACGGTGACGCCGCCCGTGCCGTTCTCTCCCACATACAGCGTATGCGCATTGTTCCAGGTGCCGCTGTTCATTTGCACGTGACCCCAGCCGCCGCTCGAACTGCCCACCGAGGCATATTGGGTCGAGAGGAGTCCGATGGAGATTTGGAGCTGCCCGTTCCCGGCCTGGCCGACGACCAGATCGTAGTTTTGCCAGGTGCCGGTTCTCAGCACACCGATTCCCGTGCTGCCGGCGCTTGCGCCCAAATACGCGCCCGTCGAGTTGAGGGTTCCGAAATCCACCGTAAAGCGCGCGTCGTCTCCGTTCACTGCCCCCACCGTGAGGTTGCCGGTGGACACGAGCTGTCCGGTTCCCAAGCCCACGGTCATCGTGCCGCTGTGCACATAGGTCCCGCCGGAATAGGAGCTCTGGTCTGCGAGGATAAGTTCGCCGCCGCCGATCTTGTGCAGCGCGCCGGTGCCGCTGAATCCATACACCCTCGAAACTCCCCCGGTGGCGTCGAAATTAAGCCCTCCTTCCTCGAGAATGACCCGGTCCTGCGAAATGGGCAGGAACCAGGTGGCGTTGTTCTGGGCGCGGAGAGTACCCCCGTTGAAGTGCAGGGTTCCGCCTTCGTTGGTGTCTACAAAGTGCCCGACAGAAAGCCTCGCCGAAGTGCCCGACATGGTGAGGTTGCCGCGACCGACGGTCAGCGCCGTGTCGACCTGCAGCAGGCCGCCCGTGACGTTGACGTATCCGTTGCCGTGGCTGCTGCGGCCAAAACCCAGCTCCCCGGTGAGATGCATAGTGCCGCTGCTGACGTTGAGGGTGATGGGGCGGTTCGGATTGAAATGGAGATTGCCGCCGATCAGAGCACTGCCGCCCTCGAGATGTCCACCATTGACGTTGATCGTGTACCCGAAGGCATTCTGGGGGAGAGCCATGGTCCCAAAGGTACCCGAGACCCCCCCCGGCACGTAGACGGTGCCCGTGATCGTGACGGTTTCTTCCGCGGTGGGAGGGTGCCCACTCGACCAATGCGAAGAGGTGTCCCAATTGCCATCGCCGATCCAATCATTCGCTCGACCCTCGTCGGACCAGAGGACAAAAAATCCGGCCAGGATAAGGATAGGGCCGAAAACGCGATGGGTTGTGTAAAGTGAGGGCTGCATGCTCCCATCCCTCTATCAGACCCCCTATTAAGCCATTATTAAGGTCCGGTTTTTCCTGATGGCGAAGCCTGCGGAAGGGAGAGAGTGAATGTGCTGCCCTGGCCGGGCGTGCTGTGGGCCTCCAGCGTGCCGCCGTGGGCTTTGGCGATGCTCTGGCAAATAGCGAGGCCGAGGCCAGCGCCGCCGGAGGCGCGGGCGCGGGAGCCGTCGACGCGGTAAAAACGCTCGAAAATGTGGGGGAGCTGGTCGGCAGCGATCCCGCGGCCGGTGTCGCGCACGGCGAGGAGGGCGAAGCCGCCTTCGGTGCGGGAGGAGACGGTGATGGAGGTATCGGAGGGGCTGAATTTGACGGCATTCGAGAGCAGATTGAGGACGATCTGCAGGAGGCGTTCGGGGTCGCCGAGGCAGGGCGCGGGGGCGAGGTCGCCGGTGAGGCGGATGGATTTCTCGGCGGCGAGATGCTGCATGATTTCCAGGCCGCTCCGCGCGAGGTCGGCGAGGTCGCAGGGTTCATGCTTCACCTCGGCGGTATTGCCTTCGATGACCGAGAGATCGAGAAGGGACTCGATGAGCGACTGCATGCGCTGGGCGGCGCGGCGGCAGACGGCGATGGAGGCGAGGGCTTCCTCGCGGGTGGTGGTGGGTTGATCGAGGGCGAGCTGGGTCTCGGCCAAAAGGACGGAGACGGGGGTGCGGAGTTCGTGGGCGGCATCGGAGGTGAAGTTGGCCTCATGCTCAACGGCGCTTTCGAGGCGGGAGAAAGCGTCGTTGAGGGTGGAGGCGATGCTCTCGAGTTCGCTGCCAGTGCCGCGCAGCTTGATGCGGTCCGAAAGATGGCCAGAAGAGATGCGCTGGCTGGCGTCACTCATGGTGCGCAGGGGCTGGAGCAACTGGCCGATGACCCACCAACCCGCGGCCAAGCCCAAAACGATGATGCCAACGCAACTCACGGCGATGGCCCAGGCCACGGCCTGCAATTTGCTTTCGACGACGCGGATCGAGCGGCCAACCACGTAGATGTGCCGTCCGCCAGGGCTGAACTCGTAGGCCTCGCGGAATTCCCCGCGGGTGCGCTGGCTCTTGAAGCCGACTTTTCCGGGAGATTGCTCGGGCCGCTCGGGCAGGGTGAGGCCCGGCGGCTGGAAGGCGGAGACCGCGCCCAGACGGCCCTCCTGCCAGATCGCATAATAAAAGGGATACGGGTCCTTGACGGAGAATTTCTCCGGGTCGGGCGGAACGAAAGGTTTCTCGCCCGGCCCCGGCGGCACGGACGGGAGCGGACTGGCCCGCTGGACGTACGGCCTCATCGCGGAGAGAAGGTCGTCGATCTCGCGGTCGAGCCGGAGCTCGATAAGGCTCCGCTCGTTGGCTTCCAAGATCTGGTCCACCGCAAGGCCGGCGCCGGTCACAGCCAGGATGAGGAACAGTGCGTACCAAAACTGGACGCGCCATCGGATCGAGCGCGTAGCCTTCATGCGTCGAGGCTGAAACCCTGCCCTCGATAGGTCACGATAAAATCCGCGCCGAGTTTTTTGCGGAGACTATAGACATGGACATCGACGAGATTGGAAAGCGGGGTCTCCGTCTCGTCGTGAAGGTGCTCGAAGAGGTCGCCGCGCGTAACGATTTTCCCACGATGGAGGGCGAGGTATTCGAGAATGGAGTATTCGCGGGCGGAAAGGGACACGATCTCGCCGCCCTTGGAGACGCGGCGCAAGCCCAGATCCATGGTGACGTCACTGATCGTGATCGGTGCGCCGGCATCACCGGCCGCCCGGCGGATCAGGGCACGCACGCGGGCGGCCAGCTCATGCAGGTCCACCGGCTTCACCATGTAATCATCCGCTCCGATATCGAGGCCGTTCACGCGATCCTGAGTGCGCCCACGGGCGGTGAGCATGAGCACCGGGGTCTTGTGGGTCCGGCGCAACTCGCGCAGAACGTCGAAGCCATCGAGCTCCGGGAGCATGACGTCGAGAATGATGGCGTCGTATTCGCTAATCTGCGCCTTGTGCAAGGCCTCGGCACCGTCGATCGCCTGGTCCACGGCATAACCCTGCGCCCGCAACACCTTGGTCAGGGTTGCGAGAAAATCGGGTTCATCCTCGGCGAGTAAAAGACGCATTTTGCGATGTGTTCTAGCAGAGAGATCGTTAAGTGCCAATTAAGGGACGCCAGGAGAATCCTAACTTTTCTGTCCAAATTTGCGAACCCCATGAGGCTCGCCAATCTCAAGGGGTGAAGCCGGTCCATCAGTCGAGGCGTCACGCGTGGTTTTTCGTAGCTCCGACGGGCATTGGCGCTGACTGGGTGGGACGAAGAAAATATGCGGCGAATCGCTCATTTTTCACAACTGGTCGTGGGGCTGGAGGCGAGAATGTCACAAAGAGTTTGTTCGACGATTTGCGGTCAGGTGATAGCGCTAGGGAATGCTGGATTCGTCGGCTTATGTCCTGACGGTGAATGTGGGCTCTTCGAGTCTCAAGCTGCGCGTGCGCGCGGCGGGCGATTCCCAAGACCGGAAGGGCGCTTTTGAAAAGATCGGCTCGGACGCGTGCGAGTGGCATTTGGAAAATGCGGACGGCGAAGGTATTGCCGGATCGGGCTCCATCGCAAGTGCGGCTGAGGCAGTGCCGATCATCAAGGAGTGGCTGGGCGAAGCGACGCCGGCGGTGATTGCACATCGGTTCGTGCATGGGGGTCCATCGCTGACGCGGCATTGCGTCATGGACGGTGAAGTGGTCGAAAAATTGCGTCACGCGGCGAGCCTTGCGCCCGAGCATTTGCCGGCGGAATTGGAAATGGTGGAAGCGCTGAGAGGGCTGTATCCAGACGTCACCCAGGTGGCGTGCCTCGATACGGCTTTCCATGCTTCTCTGCCGGAGGAGGCGCGGACCTATGCGCTGCCCAAGCGGCTGCGGGACGCGGGGGTGCGCCGCTATGGATTTCACGGGCTTTCGTATGAATACCTGGTCGGATGGCTGAAGGAGCGGGACCTGGCGAAGGGGCGCAGCGTGCTGGCGCACCTAGGCAATGGGGCGAGCATGGCCGCAGTGCTTGATGGCGCGAGCGTGGATACGACGATGGGGCTGACTCCGGCAGGTGGGCTGGTGATGGGCTCGCGCAGCGGCGATCTCGACCCGGGGATTTTTCGTTTTCTCGCGCAGGAACTGGGGATGACCGCAGAGGAAGTCGACCGCCAGATGAACCACGAATCAGGCCTGCGGGGCCTGGCGGAAGGAAGCGCGGATGTGCGTGATTTGCTGGCGACCCGAGAGACTGATGCCTGCGCGGCGCTGGCCTTGCGGGTGTTTGTCCGAAGCGCGAAGAAACATCTGAGCGCGCTGGCGGCGGTGCTCGGGGGGCTGGACCGCGTCGTTTTCACAGGTGGTATCGGCGAGCATTCGCACGAAATCCGGGCGGAGATTCTTACCGGGCTGGAATTTCTCGGCATCCACGTAAACCCCGCAGCCAATGCCGAAGGACGCATGCTTATTTCCACGCCCGACTCGGCGGTGACGGTCCATGTCGTTCCCGCAAATGAGGAAGCGGCCATGTTCCGCATTGCCACCGCTCTTATCCAACTCTCCAATCCATCCGAAAAATCATGAACTCCGAAGAAGCCTCCCTCACGCCCTATCGCGAAACATTCAGCACCGTCGCAGGCACACCGCTCAGCGAGGCCGACATCGAGCGCATGCAAGCGTTCTGGCGGGCGAGTTGTTACCTCATGCTCGGCATGATCTATCTGCGCGAAAACCCCCTGCTGCGCGAGCCACTGAAGCCGGAGCATATCAAGAAGCGCCTGCTGGGGCATTGGGGATCGAGCCCGGGACAGGCGTTTCTCTGGATTCATCTCAACCGGGTGATCAAGGCGCTGGGGCAGGACATGCTCTACGTCTCCGGGCCGGGGCACGGGGCGCCGGGGGTGATCGCTCCGATCTATCTGGAGGGTACGTATTCCGAGGTTTATCCGGAGATCGGACAGAATGAGGAAGGGATGCTGAAATTCTTCCGGCAATTTTCTTTTCCGGGAGGAATCGGCAGCCATTGCACGCCGGAGACGCCGGGTTCCATCCACGAGGGCGGAGAGCTGGGCTACAGCCTCTCGCATGGATACGGAATCGCCTTCGACAATCCGAACCTGATCGTGGCGACGGTGGTGGGTGATGGAGAAGCGGAGACCGGACCGCTGGCGACGGCGTGGCACTCGAACAAATTCCTGAACCCGGCGCGGGACGGGGCGGTGTTGCCGATCCTGCATTTGAACGGCTACAAGATCAACAGCCCGACCATCCTGGCACGCATCAGCCATGAGGAACTGGAGGCGCTTTTCCGCGGCTACGGGTACGAGCCGTATTTCGTCGAGGGCAACGATCCCGCGACCATGCATCAGGCACTGGCCGCGACGTTGGACCATTGCGTGGCGGAGATTCGGTCAATCTGGAAGGAGGCACGGGAAAATGGCAAAACGGAGCGGCCGCGGTGGCCGATGATCGTGTTCCGGACGCCCAAGGGCTGGACGGCGCCGCGACAGGTGGACGGCCATTTTCTGGAAGGCTTCTGGCGGGCCCACCAGGTGCCCCTGGCCAACGTGGCGGCGAATCCCGAACACCTGCGCAGGCTGGAGGAATGGATGCGCAGCTATGCGCCGGACGAGCATTTCGACAAGGATGGACGTCCGCGCGCGGACTTCGCGGAGCTGGTGCCGCCGCGCTTCCACCGTATGAGCGACACGCCGCACGCGAACGGCGGCGTGCTTTGCCGCGCGTTGAATCTGCCGGCTTTCACCGACTACGGTGTGGAGGTGGAAAACCCCGGGGCGTTGCCGTTGGTCGAGAACACGCGGCCGCTGGGAAAATTCCTCCGGGACATCGCGGCGCGCAATCCGGACAACTTCCGGGTCTTCGGGCCGGATGAAACGGCGTCGAACAAACTCGACGACATTTACGAAGTGACGCGGAAGACGTGGATGGGCGCATTCCTGCCCGACGATCTCGACGGTTCGGAACTCGACCAGGCCGGGCGCGTGATGGAGATGCTGAGCGAGCACACGCTCGAAGGCTGGCTCGAGGGTTACACGCTGAGCGGACGCCATGGGTTTTTCTCGACCTACGAGTCGTTCGTTCACGTCATCGACTCGATGGTGAACCAGCATGCGAAGTGGCTGGCCAAATGCCGGGAGATCGCATGGCGGGCCGACGTGCCGTCGATCAATCTGCTTATCACTTCCACGGTCTGGCGGCAGGACCACAATGGCTTCACCCACCAGGACCCGGGCTTCCTCGATGTGGTGGTGAACAAGAGCCCCGACGTGGTGCGCATCTATATGCCGCCGGACGCGAATTGCCTGCTTTCCACGGCGGATCATTGCCTGCGCTCGCGCAACTACGTGAACGTCATCGTCTCCGACAAGCAGCTCCATCACCAGTATCTCACAAAGGAGGAGGCGATCATCCATTGCACGAAGGGCCTCGGTATCTGGGACTGGGCCTGCACGGACGAGGGCGTCGAGCCGGATGTCGTGCTGGCGACGGCGGGGGACATTCCCACGGCGGAGACGCTCGCGGCGATCTGCCTGCTGAAGGAGGAGTTCCCCGACCTGAAGATGCGCTACATCAACGTGGTGGACCTCTTCCGGCTGCTGCCCGAAAGCGAGCACCCCCACGGCCTGCCGGACCGGCATTTCGACGGACTTTTCACCACGGACAAGCCGGTGATCTTCAACTTCCACGCGTACCCGTATCTCATTCATCGGCTGACCTACCGCCGCACGAACCACGGCAACTTCCACGTGCGCGGCTATAAGGAAAAGGGCAACATCAACACGCCGCTCGAACTGGCGATCATCAACAACGTGGATCGCTTCAGCATCGCGGTGGACGTGATCGACCGCGTGCCGCGCATCTCACGAATCGGCGCGCACGCGAAGTCCCGACTGTTGAACCGTCAACTTGAGTGCCGGCACTACGCCTATCAACATGGGGTGGACGAGCCCGAGGCGGCGAATTGGACGTGGCCGGTCGCTTCGAAGTAGGCGACTGGTTTACGAGGCAGGAAGGAGCTCGCGAAAACCAAACCAAAAAAACCTATGAACGGACTGGAAAACAAAATCGCATTGATCACCGGGGGGAGCCGAGGACTCGGCCGCAATACCGCCCTGAAACTCGCGCAAAGTGGAACCGACATCGTGCTGACCTACCGCAGCAAAAAGGCGGAGGGCGAAGCGGTGGCGGCCGAGATCGAGGCGCTGGGGCGCAAGGCCGTGGCGCTGCCGCTGGATGTGGCGGATGCGGGCACATTCGGGGAGTTCACCCGCGCGCTGGGGGAAACGCTGGAAAAGAAATGGGGGCGCAAGAATATCGACTTCCTGATCAACAATGCGGGCATTGATTCGGCGGCGCCGTTTGCGGAGACGACGGAGGAGAATTTCGACGCGCTCTGCAATGTCCATTTGAAGGGGGTGTATTTCCTGACGCAAAAGATGCTGCCGTTGCTGGCGGACGGCGGGGCGATCGTGTGCACGTCGACGGGGCTGGCGCGGTTCTCGTTTCCCGGTTACTCGGCTTATGCGGCGATGAAGGGCGGGATCGATGTGTTCGTGCGGTATCTGGCGAAGGAACTCGGGCCGAGGCGCATCCGAGCCAACGCGGTGGCGCCGGGGGCGATCGAAACGGACTTCACGAAGGAGGCGCTGGCGCACAAGGGGGTGGCGGAGTTCATCGCCTCGCAAACGGCGCTGGGACGCGTGGGACAACCCGACGACATCGGCGGCGTGGTGGCGTTTCTCTGCTCGGAAGAAGGCCGCTGGGTGAACGGACAGAAGGTGGAGGCGTCGGGCGGGATCTTCCTGTAACGGGAGCTAGTCGGCGAGGAGCCAGGCGATGGCTTCGTCGCGGTCGGCGAAGACGGCCGTCGGCACCTTGCGCAGGGCGGTGAGAGCGACGACGTGGGAGAAAACCTGGTCGCGGGTCTTGGGTGCGTAATATGCGACCTTCTCGGCACGGACACCCTCGACCTCGCTGAGGTCGTGGACCATGTAATCGTCGGGGTGGACGTAGCGGTTCTCGCGATTGATGAGGGCACGACCGTGGGTGTGACCGCGCTCGGCAAGCAGGCGGTGAACGATGCGCACTTCGTCGATATGAACGGTGTGGTCCTCGCGGATGATCCACTCAACAAAGCCGCGCGGGTCGAGATAGACCGCCGCATTCTCATTCTGATAAAACAAGCTCATAGGGGCTCCCCCACCCTAATATCCAATGAGACGGACGACAATGCCGGAGACATCCGATTTGCCTCGCTCCCACAGACCGCGATCTCTATCCTGCCGGCCGTGCAGACCGCCAACATGAATGGGAGAAATTTTCGCACGGCCTTCGTGCTGATTTTAGTGCTGGGGATCTCGGCGTTGTTCCTCGCCGTGATCTGGCCGTTTGTGCAGGCGCTGCTGCTGGCGGCGTTGCTGGCCGGGCTGTGCCGTCCGCTTTATCACTGGATGGTGAAGCTGTTTCGCGGCCGGAGATCACTGGCGTCGATCGCGACCCTGCTCCTCCTGTTCCTTCTCATCGTCGGTCCCCTGAGCGCGTTCGTCGGGGTGGTGGTGAGACAGGCGGTGAATGTGAGCAACCAGGCCATTCCGTGGGTGCAAACCCATTTTGGCACAGCCACAAGTTTCGATGTGCATGACTGGCTGGTGGCGCGGTTTCCGCTGGTCGCCGACTTCGTGCCGAGCCAGGAAGAGATCGTCAACAGCGCGGGCACGGCGGTCAAGGCGGCGGGCGGGTTCCTGGTGGCGGGGGCGTCGACGGTGACGGCAGGTACGGCGGGGTTCCTGCTGAACTTTTTCGTGATGATCTACGCGATGTTTTTCTTCCTGCGGGATGGGCGGCAGATCCTGGAAAAGATTTTTTATTACATGCCGCTTCATGCGGAAGATGAGAACCGCATGCTGGACCGCTTTGTCTCGGTCACCCGGGCGACGGTGAAAGGCACGCTGCTGATCGGGCTCATCCAGGGAGCGCTGGCGGGTATCGCCTTTTATTTTGCAGGCATCGATGGGGCGGCATTCTGGGGCACGATCATGTTTGTCCTCTCCGTGGTGCCGGGAGTGGGGGCGGCGTTGGTCTGGGTACCGGCGGTGGTCTACCTTTACATCGTCGGACAGCCGGTGGCGGCGACGCTGCTCGGAATCTGGTGCGCGGCGGTGGTGGGGACGGTGGACAATGTCCTGCGGCCCACGCTGGTGGGCAAGGACGCGGAGATGCCGGATTTGCTGATCCTGGTAGGGACGCTCGGGGGGCTGTTTCTTTTCGGGCCGATCGGCTTCATCATCGGCCCGGTGATCTGCGGACTTTTTCTGACGGCGTGGGACATCTACGGGGCGGCGTTCAAGGACATCCTGCCTCCGGTAAAAGCCCTCAAGACGAAAGAAGCGGAAATCCCGCCGGAGAACGTGGAAAAGAAATCGGAAGAGCCCGTTCCTGAAACAAACGACACGCCGAAAAAATAGGGCTTTCAGCGCGCCACCCTTTTGCGCATAGACTCGCGGCATGGATTTGCTCACGTGCGATCTCCCCGGCATCACCAAACTGCGCAGCGGCAAGGTGCGCGAAGTCTTTGATCTGGGCGAGCATCTGCTTTTCGTCGCGACCGATCGCATCTCAGCCTTCGATTGCATCCTGCCCAACGCGATCCCGCGCAAGGGCGAGGTGCTGACGCAGATCTCCAATTTTTGGTTCCACAAACTCGACTTCGTGCCGAACCATCTGGTAACGGCCAATTTCAAACGGTTCCCGGAAAATTTGCAGAAATTTGCCGCGGAGTTGGAAGGACGCGCGCAGATCGTCAGGAAAGCCGCTCCGTTGCCGGTCGAATGCGTGGCGCGGGGCTATCTGGCAGGTTCCGGCTGGAAGGAATACCAGGAAAGCGGAACCGTTTGTGGATACCAGCTGCCACCCGGGCTGCGCCAGGGCGAGCGGCTGCCGGAAACGCTTTTCACTCCAGCGACGAAAGCCGAAACCGGGCACGATGAGAACATCACGTGGAAGGAATGTCGCGCGCTCCTCGGCGACGAGGTGGCCCTGCAGGTCAAAAAGTGGACCATCGAACTTTACGAGCACGGCCGCGCCTATGCGGCGCAGCGGGGAATCATCGTGGCGGACACGAAATTTGAATTCGGATTGCTGAACGACGAGATCGTGTTGATCGACGAAGTGCTGACGCCGGATTCCTCGCGCTTCTGGCCGGAAGCCGAGTATGCCCCGGGGGGCAGCCCGCCGAGTTTCGACAAGCAATTCGTGCGCGACTACCTGGAGACCTTGGATTGGGACAAGCAGCCACCCGCTCCCGCATTGCCGGAGGAGGTGGTGCGCCGGACCTCCGAGAAATATCTGGAGGCCTACCAGCGTCTCACCGGCCTCGCGCTTGGCCATTCCGCTTGAAGGAGAGCGTCGAGACGTTTCTCGTTTACCTCGCCGTGGAGCGGGGGCTCTCGGATAATTATCAACTTTCCACCCAGCGCTCGCTGGAAACCTTCTGCCAGTGGGTCGCGCAAAACGCGAAGCTGAACGGGCTCAAGGAGGTCGAGCCCGGGCATATTTCAGAATATCTCACCTGGCGCAAACGCTCGGGGCTGGCAGCCGCATCCATCAAGCTGGAGGCGGTGGCGATCCGTATTTTTTTCCGGTTCCTGGCCATGCGCAAGATGGTTGATTCCGACCCGGCGGAAAATCTCCCCACCCCGCGCATCGAACGCTATCTGCCGGAAACCCTCAACCCGGACCAGGTGCGGCGTCTGCTGGAAAGCGTACTCGAGACGGACCCGCTCGGGCTGCGCGACCGGGCCATGCTGGAACTACTCTACGCCAGCGGGCTGCGCGTTTCCGAACTCTGCAACACCCGGCTGGAAAATCTGAATCTCGACGACGGATTTATCCGGGTGACGGGCAAGGGCAACAAGACCCGGCTGGTGCCGGTAGGCGGCAAGGCGCGGGAGGCGATCCAAAAGTATCTGGCCAGCGAGCGGCCGTCCCTGGTCGGAAAAAAGACCGGCGCGGAAATCTTCCTCTCGGTGCGGGGGCGCAAGCTGACACCGGCGCGGGTGTGGCAATTGGTTAAAATTTATGCGGCGCGGGCGGGACTGGAGTCGAACGTGTATCCGCACATCTTCCGCCACAGCTTCGCCACGCATCTGCTAGGCGGTGGCGCGGACTTGCGCATCATCCAGGAAATGCTGGGCCATGCGGACATCTCCACCACCCAGATCTATACACATGTGGACTCAACCCAATTGAAGGCGGTGCACAAAAAATTCCATCCGCGCGCGTGATTCCCGACGAGACAGCCGCCCGCCTGTGCGGGTCGTGCGGGCTTTGCTGCAACGGGGTGCTGTTTTTCAGCGCGCAGCTTCAGCCCGGAGATCCGGTGCGAAAACTGGAAAAGCTCGGCCTGAAGATCAAGCGGCGGGATGGCGTCCCACATTTGCTCCAGCCCTGTGCGGCCCACCAGAACATGAGTTGCCGCATCTACGCCGACCGCCCCACCCGCTGCCGGCTGTTCGTTTGCCGCCAGTTGCAGGCTGTGGCGGACGGGGCGCGCACCGAGGCGGAAGCACTAGCTACGATCGCTGCGGCGCTGGCGCAGGTGGAGCGGGTGAAAGACCTGCTGCGCGAGGCCGGCGACAGGCGCGAGCACAAGGCGCTTTCGACCCGGCACGAGAGTGTCTTCACCGAGCCCCTCGATGAAGAGACGGCGGCTTCGCGTGAATCTCTTCGCGCGGCCATGAATCAACTGAAAGACATGCTGCAAACGCATTTTCGGCCTCCATGCCCATCGTAGAAAAATCGACCTATCGTCCCCCGCCCGGCTTGTCCAATGGGCATGTGCAGACGATGTTTCCCGCGCTGTTCCGCCGGAAGCCGGTGATCACCCGCGAGCGGAAACGCATCCTCACACCCGACGGGGATTTCCTCGACCTGGACTGGGACACCACTCCCCGCTCCGGCCGGGTGGCCATCATCTCGCATGGCCTGGAAGGCGATTCCACCAACACCTACGTGCAGGGCATGGCGGCAGCCCTGCAACGAGACGGCTGGGACACGCTGGCGTGGAATTTCCGCGGCTGCAGCGGCGAACCGAACCGCCTGCTGCGTTCGTACCACAGCGGAGCGACAGAGGATCTGCATGCGGTGGTCGAGCACGCGCTGGACACTGAGCGCTATGACCGGGTCGCGCTGGTCGGGTTCAGCCTGGGCGGGAACATGCTGCTGAAATACCTCGGTGATCTCGGCCCCCTGATCGACATGCGTATCTCGCACGGGGTGGCGTTTTCGGTGCCATGCCGGCTGGCAGCGAGTTCCAAACACCTGGAGGGCCTGCGCAACCGCATCTACATGCGCCGCTTCCTGAACTCGCTGAGCGAGAAGATCCGGCAGAAGATGACGGCGTTTCCTGGCCAGCTCAGCGACGCCGGGCTGGACGCGATGCGGACGTTCCGGGAGTTCGACGGGGCGTACACGGCGCCGATGCACGGCTTTGCCAGCGCGGAGGAATATTGGGAGAAGGCAAGTTGCGAGACGGTGCTCGAAGATATCGCCGTCCCGACACTGTTAGTGAACGCCCGCAATGATCCGTTCTTGCCGCCCACCTGCTTTCCGTGGGAGGCCGCCCGGAACAGCGAGCGGTTCTTTTTGGAAGCGCCAAGGAGCGGGGGTCACGTGGGCTTCGTCGCTTTCAACCCGCAAAACGAGTATTGGTCCGAAACGCGAACGGTGGCGTTTTTGCGCGACTCGGCCTAATCTCCCTGTATGAGCGTGACCGTTTATCAACTTGAGCACAGCCCGTATTGCATCCCCATCACCCGCGCGCTGGAGGCGCTCGGGGTTCCGTTCCAGACCAGGAATGTGGCCAACGGCAATCGCGCCGAAATCATCACCCTCACGGGCGGCGCTCACTATCAGGTGCCGGTGCTGGCGCATGGGGACAATGTGATCTTTGAATCATCCCCCATCTCCACCGACATCGCGCACTATGTGGACAGGACCTTTGCGGATGGACGACTCTTCCCGGCGGAGCACGAGGGGTTTCAACGGATCGTCATCGGCCACATCGAGAATGATATCGAGGGCGTGACCTTCAAGTTGATCGATCCGTTTTATGTCGCGAGCATCAGCGATCCGATAGAGCGCACGATGGTCATCCGGCACAAGGAGCGCAAATTCGGGGTGGGTTGCGAGGAGGCTTGGGCGGCGGGCCAGGATGAGCTTTTGCAGGCGGCGGGGATTTTGCTCAAGCCCTACGACATCACACTGGCGCAGCGTGCGTTTCTTTTCGGAGACGCGCCGCTGTACGCGGACTTCGCCCTTTACGGGGTGCTCGGGAACATGACTTACAAAGGCCACGTCTCCATTCCCACCAGCCTGCCGGCGCTGATCGAGTGGTTCGGGCGGATGAAGACGTTTCGGTTTTAGATCTTCACGGCGAAGGTCTCGCCGGTTTTGACGTCGAGGCAGAAGGCGGCGAGGAGTTCGGCCAGAGCAGTGAGGTCGCCGAGGTCGATGACTTCGACGGGCGAATGCATGTAGCGGTTCGGCAAGCCGAGAGAAATCGTGGGAATACCGCCGTGCTGGATGAAGATGGCATCGGCGTCCGTGCCGGTGTAGCGGGGATTTGCCTCAAATTGCAGCGGGATGCCGGCTTTCGCCGCAACCTCGCGGAAACGCTGGACGAGGACCGGGTGGTTGGAGCTGCCGATGCTGACGACGGGGCCTTTGCCGAGTTTGACGTCACCGTGTTTGGCTTTGGAACAAATGGGAATGTCCGTGGCATGGGTCACGTCGACGACGAGGGCGATGTCGGGCTTGATGCGATAACCGGCCATGGTGCCGCCGGAGAGGCCGTTCTCCTCCTGGATGGTGGAGGCGGCGACGATACAGGCCTGTAATTGCTCACGCTGCGCGGCCAGCAGACGAAGGGCTTCGGCGGCCGACCAGATGCCAATGCGATTGTCGCAGGAGCGGGCGGCGATGCGGTTGTTGGCCAGCTGTTGCACATTGCCTTCCTTGGTGATGGCATCGCCGACGCGCACGAGTTTCTCGGCTTCCTCCCGGGAGCGCGCACCGATGTCGATGAAGACTTCATGGAACTCCGGCACCTTTTTGCGATCATCCGGCTCCTGCATGTGAATGGCGAGATGGCCGGTCACGCCCGGCACCGGGCCCTCCGGACCATGAATGATCACGCGGCGACCGCGCAGCATGGCCCGATCCACTCCGCCGATGCCCTTGAAGTAAATAAAACCGTCTTCGCTGATGTAGTTCACCATCATGCCAAGTTCGTCGGCGTGGCCGCCGATGAGGATTTTCGGCCCGCCGCCGGCTTGCAAAGTCGCGTAGACATTGCCATAGGCGTCGCTTTCCAGCGTGTCGGAATACTGGCGGGCATAGGCCGCCCAAACCTGCTGGCTGCGCGTCTCAAAGCCGGAAGGCGCAGGAGTTTCCAGGAGCTGTTTTAAAAAAGCGTATGATTCGTCGCGCATCCCCCAGCATTTTCCGAAAAAATGCTGCTGGAAAGCCTGCTTTTCGGCGGATTTTCAGAGAAAAATTCATTTAATTTTTCGCCGAACTTTTCCGACTCGTACAAGCATCAAAATGTAGTGGTCGAGGGCTCGATTCCGACCCCTGCCGCGGGCCTGAAATGGGGCTTAAAATCGCTAAATCGCGCAGGGAGTACACTTTACGCAAATAGAGCCAAAACCACAACATATTGTGGTGTCGGAAAATTTACCTACAATATATGGATTTCTATTGACTGTGTGCCCCTGATTTCGCAAGTTGCACCTCACCGCTGGATTTCGGGCATTTAAAGAGGGAAACCCATCCCGCGGATGCCCCGCGACAACGAGAAAAATCACCACAGAAAGATACTGCCATGGCCACAACTAGGATCACGCTTGGAGACCGTCATTTCGAGCTCGACCGCGAGAAGGCGGAAGCAGCTTATGCGGCAAAGCGGGTGATCAATGGCCGGGAGACGATGTTTTTCAACATTTTGCCTCTCAAATATCAGTGGGCTTACGACCTTTATAAGCTCATGAAGGCGAACCACTGGGAGCCCGAGGATATCCAGATGCAGAAGGACTGCGAGCAGTGGCGCGACGCCGACGGCGTGGCCGACATCGAGCGCTGGATCATCAAGATGGGCATCGGGTATTTTTCCGCCGCCGAGGGCATCGTGGGCGACAACATCCAGCACGTCGTCCGCGGTCTGGTCACGGCTCCCGAGCTCAAGCTCGTCCTGGGCCGCCATGCCCACGAGGAAAACATCCACGCGGACAGCCTCGTCTACATGATCAGTTCGCTGGGGATCAATCCGCATGATTGCGAGGCGATGTTTGAGGACGTCCCCACCATCAAGGAGAAGACCGATTTCGTCGTCAACAACAGCCGCAACCTGCGCCGCGACATGGACCTGACCCTGCTGGAGAACAAGCAGGCGCTGGCGAAGAATATTTTCCTGTTTGGACAATGCATGGAGGGAACCCAGTTTTACGGTCTCTTCGGCATCATTCTGGCTCTCTACCGGCAGAACAAATTCCCCGGCATCGGCCAGATGTTCCGCTACACCTTGCGGGACGAGTCCAACCACATCGAAGTTTTCCGCAAACTTTTCATCGAATTGATCGATGAGAACCCGGAGATCTGGACCGAAAGTTTCCGCGAGGATATGCGGGCCACCATGGCGGAAGCCGTGCGTCTCGAGAAGCAGTTCATCAAGGATTGCCTTCCCGTCCAGGCGGTCGGTTTGTCCGCCGAGGAATTCATCACCTATATTGACTACATCGGCGACCGCCGCCTGGAAGGCGTGGGCCTCCAGCCGCTGAACGGCCCCATCAGCAACCCTCTGCCGTGGTTGGCCGAGCTGATGGACATCAAAAAGGAAGCGAATTTCTTTGAAACCAAGGTCACGGAATACCAAAAGAAATCCGCTCTCACCCACGTCTCCGACGACGAATTGTAACCCCCCCATACCTGCTGCCTGCCATGATCCGTCACATCTCTCTCGAAGAAGACATCGCCCTCAAGCGCCTGGCCACCACTCCGCTTGATCAGAAGCCCGGTTTCGCCTGGCGGGAGGCCCTGGGCGACTCGTCCTTTGAAGCTTCCCTGCCCGACATCATCGTCACCCGGGGCGCCGGCGAGGAACGACAGTTCAATCTCGCTGATGTGGCGGACGAGATCGGCTCGGCCCTGACCGATCTCCTGCTCTCCCGTGAGGAAAAGAACATCTTCAACGAGGAAAACCGTGCTTTCGTGGCCAACGTGGCTCACTCCGTCGCCACCCGCCTGCTCGAGCACATCCGCGACGGCCATGGCCTGAAGCTTTCCGACTACGATCTTTCCCTGCTCATCGAGAAGGCGTTGATCGAAAATGACGCTCACGACGTGGCCAAGAGCCTTGTCTTCAAGCGTTCCGTCAGCAACGACAGCCGGACGCCCGATTTGATAGATACTTCGGCGGCACCGGTGAGCATCCGCCTGATCCGCCGCAATGGCGCGGTCGTACCGTGGAACGAAAACAAGATCGAGATCGCCTGCCGCAAGGCCTTTCTGACCACCAAGGAAGATCCTGAGGCGGCGGTGAAGATCTCCCGCGCCGTGACCGCACGCGTGCGCCGCGGCGAAAGCGCCTTCATCCACATGGAAGCCGTGCAGGACATGGTGCAGGAGGAATTGATGCGCCAGGGATTCTACAAGGTGGCGGAAAGCTACATCCTGTACCGCGCCCAGCATAGCCGGTTGCGCGAAGACAGCGCCCAGCCCGGACCGAGCGCCGAGCAGGACTCGCTCATCGTCGTCCGCACCAAGGATGGCCAAAGCATTTTCTGGGACGGCAGCGAACTCAAGCGCCGCATCCAGTTCTCCGCCATCGGCCTTGATCTTTGCTTCGACGAGACCCGCATCGAGCGGGAACTCCGCCGCTCCATCGGCACGGAAATCACCGAGGAAGGCTTGCGCAGCACGATCGTGCTCAATGCCCGCTCGCTCATCGAGAAGGACGCGGACTTCACTAAATTCGCCGGCCGTATCCTGCTCTCCTACATCTACGAGGAAGTGCTGGATTGGAAGATCATGCGTGATGGCATCGAGGGCCTGAAGGAAGCCCATCGCAAGGCCTTCAAGAGCTATCTGCGCCATGGCGTGACCATCGAGCGCCTGAGCCCGAAACTGCTGGACTACAACCTCGACAAGCTGGCCGACGCGCTCGATCCCTCGGCCGACCTCGACTTTGAATATCTCGGCATCCAGACCCTGTATGACCGCTATCTGATCGTCGACAAGACGGGCAAGAAGGCTCGCAGGCTGGAGACGCCCGCCTTTTTCTGGATGCGCGTGGCCATGGGCCTCTTCATCGGCGAGGAAAAGAACCGCGAGGATTGGGTCGTCCGCCTGTACAATCTCTACAAGTCACGCCGCTTCTGCTCCAGCACGCCAACGCTGTTCAACTCCGGCACGCTGCACAGCCAGCTGTCGAGCTGCTATCTCTACAAGGTCGACGACAATATCGAGAGCATCATGATCCGTGGTATCGCGGAAAATGCCTTCCTGTCCAAGTGGGCGGGCGGTCTGGGTGGCTCGTGGACTTCGGTGCGCGGCACCGGCAGTTACATCAAGGGCACGAATGGCGAGAGCCAGGGCGTGATCCCCTTCCTCAAACTGCACAACGACCAGCTGGTTGCGGTCAACCAGGGTGGCAAGCGCCGTGGTTCCGGCTGCGCCTACCTGGAGAGCTGGCACAACGATATCGAGGACTTCCTCAAGCTGCGCATCAACACCGGCGACGAACGCCGCCGCACGCACGATCTGAACACGGCAAACTGGGTGCCCGATCTTTTCATGAAGCGGATGGAGGCCCGCGAAGACTGGACGCTTTTCCGCGCCAACGAAGTGCCCGACCTGCACGAGACCTATGGCCGCAAGTTCGAGGAGCGTTACGCCCACTACGAGCAAATGGCCAGGGACGGCAAGATCACGGCCAAGCAGGTTCCGGCCATCGACCTGTGGAAGGAGATGCTCAAGGCCCTCTTTGAAACCGGCCATCCTTGGATCACCTTCAAGGACCCCTGCAACGTGCGCTCTCCGCAGGACCACGCCGGCGTCATCCACTCCTCCAACCTCTGCACCGAGATCACGCTGAACACCAGCGACGAGGAGACGGCTGTTTGCAATCTGGGTTCCGTCATCCTCGACACCCATGTGAAGGACGGTGGCGAGCTCGACCTGGAAAT
>CAYUMP010000029.1:0-35598 GCA_964445975.1 uncultured Chthoniobacterales bacterium
ATCGCCTGTATTCCTGTGCCACGTTTCTCTAAACCCGTCGAAGCCCCGTTTATGTTTTATTTGATGACGGTGATGTCGACCCGGCGGTTGAGTTGTCGGCCGTCGGAGGTGGCATTGCTGGCGGCAGGGGCTTCCTCGCCTTCGCCGATCGAGATCACTCTTTCGCTCGAGGCGCCGGATTTGGCCAGCAGCCAGGTCTTCACGGCTTCGGCGCGATCACGCGAGAGCTTGAGATTCATGGCATCCGAGCCTCGGGAGTCGGCATGGCCGGTCACGGTCACCTTGTTGTTGGGAAAGGCGGACAGTACGATGGCCACCTTATCGAGGGTATCCTTGGCGCTTGGCTTGATGACCGCCTCATTGGTGTCGAAGAGAACGTCACCCTGCAGTTGCATGTTCAGGCGATCCTGGGTTTCCTGCACCTGCAGGTCGCGCCGTGCCTGCTCGAGGGCGAGCTTTTGCTGCTCGACATCAAGCTTGGCCTTCTCAAGGTCCAACTGCTGGAGCTTTTGCTGCTCCAATTGTGCCTTTTGGACTTCGAGTTCCTTCTTTTTGAGTTCGAGTTCCTGAGCGGCCAGGTCGCTGGAGCCGGTCGCCGACTGGGCACGGAGTGCGGTGGGGCTTCCGGTCAAAACGACGACCGTCACTGTAAGCAGAAGATATTTGAGCGTTTTCATTGCAGGGGAATCGCATCTCCTCATCCCGGCTTTCCTCGTGGAATTCCCTGATTGGGCGGTCATCCCTTTTTGCCTGACCCACGAGGGATTTTTTCTTTGTTCCGCCCTCGGTCCAAGTACCTTGGAAAGGATCATGCGCACTCTCTATTTCGACTGTTTTTCGGGTATCAGCGGCGACATGACAGTCGGTGCCCTGCGTGCGCTCGGAGTGGAGGAAAAAGTTTTCCAGGATGCTCTGGCAGCACTGGGCTTGGGCCACGAGTTTCATGCCCACTTTCAGGAAGGCAGCCGGCAACATGTGGCAGGATGGAAATTTGATGTCCATGCGCACAACCATGAGGATGGCGACCATCACACCCATTCGCACGGTTCCGAGATCGATGAACACACCCATTTTCACATCCACAAGCCGGGAGAACCGCACGACCACGCCCACGGCCGCAGCTTCCGCCAAATCCGCACGCTCATCGAGGCCAGCTCGCTCAGCCCCTTCATCAAAACCCGCGCCCTCGCCGCCTTCCATCGCATCGCCCTGGCCGAGGGAAAAATCCATGGCATGCCCGCCGAGGACGTCACCTTCCACGAGGTCGGAGCCATCGACTCCATCGCCGACATCGTCGCCGCCTGCGCCGGACTCGAGGCCCTAGGCGTCGAGCGCATCTGCGCCTCCCGCCTTGTCGAAGCCGGCGGATGGGTCGACTGCGCCCACGGCCGCTTTCCCCTGCCTGCTCCCGCCACCCTCGAGATTCTCGCCGGCATCCCTCTGCGCCAGCTCGACGAAGACAAGGAACTCATCACTCCCACCGGCGCCGCCATCCTCGCGGAATTCGCCACTTCCTTCGGCCCGATGCCCGAGATGAAGATCGAAAAAATTGGCTACGGCCTTGGCACCCGCGACTCCGCCCCCCGGCCCAACGTCCTCCGCGCCATCCTCGGCGAAACCACCGACACCGGCGAAACCGACGAAATCACCCAGATCGAAACCAACCTCGACGACCTCTCCCCCGAACTCACCGGCGCCGCCATGGAGAAGCTCTTCGCCGCGGGAGCCCTCGACGTCTTCTTCACCGCCGCGCAGATGAAAAAAAACCGCCCCGGCGTTCTTCTCACCGTCCTCTGCGCACCGGAAAAAGCCGACGAGTTGGCTCGCCTGATCCTGACCGAAACCAGCGCCTTCGGCGTGCGCATGCACCAGACCCGGCGCATCAAGCTCCGGCGCGACATCCGGTCCGTCGAGACACCCTACGGTCCGGTGGCGGTAAAATTCGGCTACCTTGGTGACAAGCTCGTGCAGGCCGCACCGGAATACGACTCGTGCCTCGCCGCCGCCGAAGCGGCCGGAGCCAGCGTCCGGGACGTTTACCTGGCCGCTGCCGCCCTGGCCCGGAAAAGCTAGTCCTCCCCGCCCGCCTCTTCGCTCTGCGACTGGCGGCTGGCCGGACAAATCCCGCGCTTGGACGACGCGATGAAATCGAAAAACTCCTGCGTCGGCGGAGCCCACGTACTCTCCGCCGCCTTCTTCAGCGCGTCGCGCAGATTCAGCCCGCTCCAGTAAATCAGCTTGAACGCCCGCCGGATTTCATTGCGCACCTCGGCCGGATAGCCCGACCGGCGCAGCCCGATGGCATTGATGCCCGCCACCTCCTGGTCATGGCTGGCCATCGTATAAGGCGGCAGATCCTTCTTGAATCCCGCGCCCCCCGAGATCATGGCAAACTTGCCGATGCGGATGAATTGATGAAAGACCGAACCGCCGCCGAGGATCGCCTTGTCATGCACCTCGACATACCCGGCCAGCAGACAGTCGTTGGCGATGATGACGTCATTGGACACTTGCACATTGTGGCCGAGATGCGCCCCGACCATGAGGTAGCAATTATTGCCCACCACCGTCGCCGTGCCTTCCTTCGTCCCGCGATGAATCGTCACATATTCGCGAAACGTATTGCCGTCCCCGATGCGCACCTCGCTTTTCACGCTTTCCGTGAAGGCAAAGTCCTGCGGTGGCCCGCCGATGATGGCCCCATAGCCGATGATATTCCGGGCTCCGAAAGTCGTCTTGCCCTCCAGCACCGCATTGGCCTTCACCACACAGCCCGGCCCCAGCGTGACCTCGTCACCGATGATCGCATTGGGACCGACCTCCACGTCATCGGCCAGGGTGGCTTGGGGAGAAACAATTGCGCTGGGATGAATTTTCATAAACTGCCTGCTTCGCGAAAACTGTAATACGGATTGCGGCCGCCTTCCGGCGACCCGAGAATGATGTGGTCCAGGAGATTGATTTGCAACAACCCGGCCGCCTCGGCCAGTTGTCGGGTCAACTGTTGATCCGCCCGGCTCGGCGTCGGATCGCCCGACGGATGATTGTGCAGCACCACCATCGCGTAGGCGGAATGCACGATCGCCGGACGGAAGACTTCTCGCGGATGCGCGATGCACTCATTCAACGAACCCAGCGCCACGTCCTCACAACGCAGAAAGCGCAACTTGGTATCGAGCAGAAGGACTTTCAGCACCTCCTTGTTCATCGCCTGCATTTCCGCTCCATAGGCGGCATAGATCGCCTCCGCGCTGTCCAGCACCGGCCGTTCCTCTCCGCCCCGCGCCAGGCGCTTGCCCAGTTCAAAGGCCGCGGAAAGCTCCGCCGCCTTGGCCGGCCCCATTCCGGTCACCGACTTGGCCAGCTCTCCGGTCGAGCAGCGCGACAGCGCCACCAGCGAACCCTTCAGGTGCAGAAGCTCGGCCGCCATCGCAATGGCGCTCTTCCCCTTCATTCCGGTCCGCAAAAAAATGGCCAGTAATTCGGCATCGGTCAGCGAAGCCGGACCGCGCGCCGCCAGCTTTTCGCGCGGACGATCGCTCTGTGGGATTTCCCGTATACGCACGGCGTGCGAGTCTAGCGGCACCTGCGGCGGCGTCAAAGACGGAAACCTCAGGCCATCCGCCCGATCAGCCCGATCACGTGATCGGCAATGGCGTGCAGGCCGTTGACGTAACGATTGGCCGGCACAACCTCCAGTGACTGCTTCGCTTCAGTCAGCAAACGCAGCGCCACCTGCGCCGCGCCCTTCATGGCCCCGGCCCGGTCGATCATCTCGGCCAGCTTTTCCTCATCCACGTTTTCCTCCTTCAAGAGAAGATCGCGCAGGCTGCTCACGTCGAGATTCTGGCTCTGCATGAGCAAGAGCACCGGCAGGGTGAACTTCCCCTTGCGGATGTCCGTGCCCAGCGTCTTGCCCGTCTCCTCCTCCGTACCCGCGAGGTCGAGGCAGTCGTCGTAAATTTGATAGGCCGTGCCCACCTTCCCGCCGAAAGTCTTCAGCGCGCTGATTACCCCCGGGCTGGCTTCGCTGATGAACGCGCCCAATTCGCATGCCACCGAGAAAAGCGCCGCCGTCTTCATCTCGATGATGCGGTAGTAATCCGTCACGCTCAGCTTCAGATCGAACCGTCGCTGGGTCTGGATGATTTCTCCCGAACACACCTCCGCCGCCGCATCCGCGATGCGTCGGCAGATATCCGTGTTGCTGAATCCCGTCGCCAGCCGCAGGGCGTGGGCAAACAGGCAGTCACCCAGCAAAACGCTGATGGCATTGCCCCACTTCGCATTGGCCGTGGGCTGGTCCCGGCGCAACTCCGCACCGTCCATGATGTCGTCATGCACCAGCGTGGCCACGTGGATCAACTCCACGATCACCGCCAGATCGACATGGCTGGAGGAAATCTTTCCCGTCGCACCGCCGGCCAGCAACGCCAGGGCCGGACGCAACCGTTTGCCCCCCTTGTCGCATACATAGGAGATATAACCTTCCACCGCCGGGTCGAAAACCCGGGCCTGCGCACGGATGCGCTCTTCCACCGTGTACAAATGTGGGTTGATCAACTCCAGAGCCTGGGTAAAGGCGGAGTTGTCAGCCACCGAGGCGAGAGGCTTTGTGATTTTTTTCACAAGCTCAGAATTTGGGGCCACTCCCCGGTTGTCAATCGCGGATTCATCATCAGATATTTTTCCGGAAGGCGCGCAGAATTTCCCGCGTGATAAAGAAGGGCACCACCAGGGCCACTCCCACCGCGACACACAGCAATGGATTAGGAACCACTCGCGCCCGCTCCCTTACCACCGCCTCCAGTCCGGCCCGCACCGCGTCCTGCGGCGTGACCACCAGCACCGACATGCTCTCGACATGGGCTTCTGCGCTGATGTCGTCCGACCGGCGCGCCACCGTGAAAAACTCCGTCGGTATCGGGCCCGGGCACAGGGCCGTCACCGTAATGCCGCGCGGCCGCAACTCGATCGCCAGCGCTTCGGACAGGCTGGTCACATAGGCTTTCGTTGCAGCGTACACCGCCATGTTAGGCAGCGGGAAGAACCCGGCCACCGAGCTTACATTCAGGATGGCGGCACGGCCGCCCAGCGTCATGGCCGGCAGTAACAGATAGGTCAGATGCGTCAGCGCGGAGACATTTACATCCAGCATGGATTTCACCTTGCTCCAGTCGCTCGTTTCAAACTCCCCCCGGTCGCCCAGCCCGGCGTTGTTGATCAGAAAATCCACCTTCAGCTTCTGCTCGGGCAGCCACGCCGCCAGGGCCTGGCGCTGCCCCTCGTCGCCGATGTCCGCGCCGTAGATATGCACGGTGAGATGTTTGTGCAGGGACTGCAGCTCGTCCCGCAACGCCTCCAGCCGGTCCTGCCGTCGGGCCACCAGGATGAGACTGTGCGCATAGGGCGCCAACTGCCGGGCAAATTCCGCTCCCAATCCGGAGGAGGCCCCGGTAATCAAAGTGGTGCAACCTTCGTAGAATTTCATAAACGTTCCCAAGTTTCGATGATTGTTCAGAACCTATCCAGCCAAAAGCCATTTACCACCAAAGATGGCTCCCAAATCCGCAGCATCCTCGACCGGACCAACGCCCCCGTGCAAAACCAGAGTCTCGCCGAGGCCTCCATCCCGGCCGGGGGCGGCACCGAGCGCCACTACCACAAGCTGAGTGAGGAGCTTTATTTCCTCCTGGAAGGCGAAGGGACCATGGAAATCGACAGTGAAAGCCAGACGGTCCGCCCCGGCGACGCAATCCTGATCCCCGCCGGAGCCTGGCACCAGATCACAGCCATCACCCCGCTGCGGTTTCTCTGTTGTTGCGCCCCGCCCTACGCGCACGAGGACACCTACTTCGCCTAAGCCTTAGTTCGACTCGTCGGCGGGGGCGTTTTCGTCGTCTTTTTTATCTTTCTCTTCCTCCGGCGTCACGGCGATGCCCTGGCGGAGCTTCTTGAGATCGTAGATTTTCTTGAAGGCCTTGCCGATCAACGGCGCCGCATGCGTGCCGCCGTGGACTGAGTTGTCATTCACATCACCTTCGTAGACCGCGGCAAAGGCATATTCCGGGTCTTCCGCCGGCATGAAACCCGCGAACCACGCCGCCGTGCGCTGCTTCTCCGTCGGTCCCCACTGCGCCGTGCCGGTTTTCCCCGCCACCTTCACGCCCTTGACCTGGGCCCGCCGGGCCGTGCCGTTGCCATCGTAAACCACGTCCTGCAGGGCTTCCCGCAAGGCCTTGTCCACCGCCGGCGTCACCGGGATGTCATCACGCAGGCGGTCCGGGTAAGCCGAGAGCACCTTGTTGTCCAGGCTCTGCACCTGCTTGACCAGGCGGGTCTGGTGGAATTTTCCGCTCGCCGCCAGCGCGCCCATGGCCTGGGCCATTTGCAGGGGTGTGATCAGAATGTCCCCCTGCCCGATGCCCATGTTGGCCAGGTCGCCGTTCTTGATGTTCCGCTTGTGCACCCGCATCATGTACTCGTCCGTCGGGATATTGCCCGTATTCTCGGAGTTCAAGGGAATGCCACTCCGTTTGCCCAAACCGAGCCTGTGTGCGTATTCGATGATCGGTGGCGCGCCGATTTTCAGCGCCGCCTGATAAAACCACGTATTGCAGGACTGGGTCAGCGCCTCGACAAAGTTCAGGTTGCCCGCGCCCACCTTCTTCCAGTTCTTGAAAGTGTGGTTGCCGATGTCGATGGAGGTCGGACAGTTAAACTCGTCCGATGGCTTGATCTTCTCCGACTCCATCCCCGCAAAACCCACAAAGGTCTTGAAGGTCGATCCCGGCGGATAAGCCGCGCGATAGGCCCGCGGAATCAGCGGTGCCGCCGCGTCATTGTTGTAGCGGTCAAAAACCTCCGGCCTCACGATCGGCACGAACTCATTCGGGTTGAACCCCGGAAAGGAGGCCATGGCCACGATCTCGCCTGTCTTCACCTCGATGACCACCAGCGCGCCCTGCTTGCAATTTTCCTTCAACACATCCTCGCAGATGCGTTGCATGTCTTCGTCCAGCGTCGTCACCAGATTGTACCCCGGTACCGGCGCCTTCGCGATCCTCTCGGACATCTTGTTGCCGTTCGCGTCGAATGTCACATAAAGCTGCCCCGCCTGCCCGCGCAGTTCGTTGTCGAAGACCTGCTCCAATCCCTCTCGGCCCTGGCTGTCGGAAAAAATCAGGTCCTTGTTTTCAATCGGCCGGATGGAGAGCGGCGCCTCGCGGCCCGTGTAGCCGATGATGTGCCCGGCCAGCGGACCGTTCGGATAAAACCGCACATAGGTCTGGCGCAGGATAAGGTTGGGCGTCACACCCCGCTGCACCACGCCGAGTTCCTGCGGAGAAAGGTCCTCCACGATGTCCAGCGGCAACACCGCCCGGTTCTTGTAGTGGTTGAGGATCGCGTTGTCCGAGATCTGAATTTCCCGCTTCAGCAATCCGCTGGCCAGCGTGATCTGCTGCCGTGCAAAACCCAGGATCTTGCTATCCGTCCAGTCCAGCGGAGCCGGAAAGCTGATGGCCAGGTTGTAGCTCAGGCGTGTCTGCGCCAGAGGCTTGCCGTTGCGGTCGACGATCTGGCCGCGCGGAGCCGGGATGCCCAGCACATAGGTGCGGGCCTGCTTCTGCGTTTCCCAGGTCGGCTTGGGATTTTCGACAAAACCGGTGTTATCGAGGACAGGCGCCCCCGTCTGCCCGAAAGCGAGTCCGGGCAAAAGCAAAGCGGCACATCCCGCGAAAAGAAGGCCCAGGCTCCGCCCGGCGCGATCAGAGCTGCTGCGGCACTTTCTCAAGGGTGTAGCATTCGATGATATCTTCCGCCAGGTATTCCGAGAAATCCCCCAGCTTGATACCGCACTCGAGACCGGAGCGAACTTCCTTCACGTCGTCCTGGAAACGCTTGAGCGTGCTGATGCCGCCGTCGTAGATCGGCTGCTTCTTGCGCAACACCCGCGCCCGGGCCGTGCGGCCGATGCGGCCGTCCGTCACATAACAACCGGCCACCTTGCCGCGCGACAGATCGAAGACCTGGCGGACCTCGGCGTGACCGATCACGCTTTCGCGCAACTCCGGGTCGAGCATGCCGGCCATCGCTTCCTTCAACTGGTCGATCAACTCGTAAATGATGCTGTACAGTTTCACCTGCACGCCCTCGCGCTTGGCGATGGTGGAGGCGTTGTTTTCCACCTTCACGCTGAAGCCCACGATCACCGCGTTCGACGCGCTGGCCAGCAACACGTCGGACTCCGTGACCGGACCGACCGCGGAGTGGATGATGTCGAGAGTGATCTTCGTTTGCGGGATCTCCTTGAGCGCTCCGATGAGCGCTTCGACCGATCCCTGCACGTCGGCCTTGAGCACGATTTGCAGCGAAGGCTTCTGGCCCTCGGCAATGTTGGCAAAAAGATTCTCCAGCGTCGTGCGCTTCGGCGCCGCCAGCTTGCTGTTGCGAATGTTGAAGAGGCGTTCCTCGCTGAGGGTGCGGGCATCGCGCTCGTTGTCCATCACCACCAGTTCGTCACCCGCATTGGGTAATCCGGCCAGACCCAGCACCTTCACCGGCATGGCGGGACCAGCTTCTTTCACCGGTTTGCCATTGTCGTTGATGAGCTGCTTGATCTTGCCCCAGTAATTTCCGCAGATAAAGGAATCGCCCACTTTCAGCGTGCCCATGCGCACGATGGTCGTCGCCGTCGGGCCCCGACCCTGCTCCAGCTGGGCCTCGATCACCGTACAGCGCGCGGGCGCCTTGGGATCGGACTTCAGTTCGAGCACTTCGGATTGCAGAGAAATCAGTTCCAGCAGGGTGTCCACCCCGGTGCCCTTGGTTGCACTGACCGGGACACAAATGATGTCGCCACCCCAGTCTTCCGGAGCCAGGCCGTGTTCCTGCAACTGGGTTTTCACCCGGTCCGGATTGGCCGAAGCCAGGTCGATCTTGTTGATCGCCACCATGATCTGCACCTTCGCCGCCTTGGCGTGGCTGATCGCCTCCAGCGTCTGCGGCATCAAGCCGTCATCCGCCGCGACTACCAGCACGACGATGTCCGTCACGTTCGCCCCGCGGGCGCGCATGGCCGTGAAGGCCGCGTGGCCGGGAGTGTCGAGGAAAGTAATGGGATGGCCATTGCGCTCGACGCTGTAAGCGCCGATGTGCTGGGTGATGCCGCCCGCCTCACCCGAGACAACCCGGGACTTGCGGATGGCGTCGAGCAGCGACGTCTTGCCGTGGTCGACATGGCCCATGAAAGTGACGATCGGAGCGCGCGGCTTGAGCGCCTCTTCCTTCGGTTTCTCCGGGGCCTTGGGCGCCTCGACCTTGACCTCCACCTTGTGGTGGCCCTTGGAAGTATCCTTCTTCTCGCGCTCGAGCACAAAACCGTGCTTGTCGCAAAGCTTCGCCACCGTATCGAGTTCGACGGTCTGGTTGATGCTGGCGAAAATCTGCAGCGCCATCAGGTCCGCGATGAGCTGGAACGGCTTGATGCCCAGCAAAGTCGCCAGTTCCTTGACCGTGATCGAGGCTTTGAGGTGAATGATCTTGCGGCCATCCTCCGCCTCGCTGACGGCAGGCTCGGTGACCGCCTCAACCGGGGCATCCGCAGCCTGCTGCGGGACTTCCGCGACGGGTTCGACGGGGGCCGGAGCCGGCTCGGGCTTCTTCGGCGCCGGATTGGCTTCAATTTTTAAAATCGGATTGAGCAGGCTCTTGGGAGCATCGCCATCCTTGCGCCGGACCTTCTTCTTCGGCTCCAGCAAATCAACTGTCTCAACCGGCGCCTTCGGTGCAGCCGGTGCCTCATCCGCGGCCGGCGCATCGGAGCGAACCGGCTTCTTGGCGGCAGCAGCAGAGCCTGCCGCCGGCTTTTTAAGCTTGGCGGATTTGTCTTCGGTTTTGGAGGCGATCAGTTTGGTATTGGCCATGTATAATTAAAAGTGGGGTTCTCATGGCCTAGGAGGCGGCCGTTTCGGTGGGTGCTCCGGTCGAGGCTCGGGCGGCTTCCAGAATCTTGCGCCCCTTGTCGAGATCGCAGCCCAGCACTCCCGCGATGTCCTCCGCTTCCGCGGTCAGGATCACCTCGATGGAATTCATGCCGGCACCGGCCAGCGTCTGCGCTTCCTCTTCGGTCACTCCGAGCGCCTCGGTCATCGAGTGCGCCGCCTGGTTCTTCTGCGACTCCATGGCCTGCTCCGCCGTCTTGTCCTCTTCGATGTCGACTTCCCAGCCGGTCAGCTTGGAGGTCAGGCGGGCATTCTGGCCCCGCTTGCCGATGGCCAGCGAGAGATCGTCCTTGCCGACCAGGACCTTGATGGTGTGAGTGGCTTCGTCGAGCGAAAGGCTGCGGATATTGGCCGGCTTCAGAGCAGCGGCGGCGAACTTCAACGGGTCCGAGTCCCAGCGGATGATATCCACCTTCTCGTTGTTGAGCTCGCGCACGATATTCTTCACCCGTGCGCCACGCATGCCCACACACGCGCCCACCGGATCGACCTTGGCGTCGGCGCTGTGCACCGCCACCTTCGTGCGATAACCGGCCTCGCGGGCGATGGCCTTCAATTCCACCGTGCGGTCCGCGATTTCGCTGACCTCGATCTCAAAAAGTCGGCGGACGAAATTCGGATGGCTGCGGGACAGGATGATCTCCGGGCCGCGGGTGGCATTGTCCACCGCCACGACATAGGCGCGCAGACGATCACCGACACTGTATTCCTCCGTGACCACCCGCTCACGCGAGGGCATCGTGCCTTCAAACTTGCCGAGGTCGATGATGACGTCCGATTTCTCGAAACGGCGCACCGTACCGCTGACGATCTCGCCGGCGCGGTCCTTGAACTCCTCGTAAATCATGTCCTTCTCAATCTGGCGGATGCGCTGATTGATGGCCTGACGGGCCGCCTGGGCGGCGATGCGTCCGAAATCCCGCGGGGTCACTTCGACCTCGAGTTCCTCCCCAGGCTGAACGTCGGCCTTGATCGCCCTGGCTTTCGAGAGAATGATCTCATCGTGAGGATTTTGCACCTTCTCCGCCGCGATCAATTTCGCCATGGCGCGGATGGCCCCGGTCTTGGGGTCGATATCAATGCGCAGCTCCCGTGTGCCCGAGGTGAAATTCTTCTTCGACGCGGCAAGGAGGGCACTGGAAATCGCCTCGACCAGCACTTCGCGCTTAATACTGCGCTCGCGCTCGAGGTAATCAAGCATGGCAATGAGTTCGGAATTCATAAAATCTTATTCCCTAAGATGAAAAAAGCGGGAGGGTATCCCGCTGGATTTGCATGATTAGGAATAGAGTAATATGAACCTCCCGCCCCGTAAGGTCAAGGCACAAGCGGATGTCATTTTCTTCGACGCCGCGGGCACCCTTATTCATCTCGCGCAGCCTCCCGGGTGGCACTATGCGGAAGTGACGCGCCAACATGGCGCACCAGCCGACGAGTTAGCCCTGGAAACCGCCTTTCGCCGAGTCTGGAAAAGCCAGCCTCCGCGGGAACCATCATCGTCCCCGCGGGAGGATGATGATCGGGGCTGGTGGAAAACCATTGCCCTTACCGCCTTGCGGGAGTCCACCAAACTCCCCGCCTCCTTCGACGAGGAGGCCTGGTTTGTCGATGTCTATCAACGGTTTGCCCAGCCGGGAGTCTGGCTGCTCTATGATGATGTTTTGCCGTGTCTGGAGCGGCTGAAGGATTGCCGGCTGGCGGTGATCTCCAACTTCGACGGGCGCTTGCGGCGGATTCTGGAGGACCTGCTGGTGGCCTCTTATTTTGAAAAGCTGTTTATTTCCAGCGAGGTGGGATGTGAGAAACCCCATCCGGATATTTTTCGGAAGGCGTTGGCGGGTATGCAGATATCGCCGGAAAAAGCGTTACTGATCGGGGATGATGCCCGGTTTGACTGCGGGGAGACCGTGGGAATGCGGACCTTTCTTTTGAAGCGGCCGGAGACTTCGCTCGATGATCTAGGACCTTAGGGCGAAGAAGTCGTCAAAGGGTAGGTTGGCGTAGAGGATTTCCCCCGCCTCCAGCCCCCCCACGCGCCCCGCCGGATTGGTGAGAAGTCGGTGATAAATCCCCCCCAACCGCCCCCCGTAGGCAGGGAGCGAGAACCGCTCTTCCACCGCCGCGCGATTTTCCGCCGGGGCACCAACCAGTTTTTCGGCGCACTCGAACTCACTCCGAACCAGAGCGCGGATGATTTCGCGCTGGGCGGATTCGTCGAGCCGGCCAAAATCCGCGTATCCATTTTGCATGACGGACTGGCAGGCGCGGGTGACATCGTCCGAACAAAGGGCAAAGCCGTAGGCGTCGGCGAGGTTTCGCAAAGTTGTCTCCACGAGATTCGGCACGTCACCGGCCAAAGCGACGGGCACGTCGAGGCGCTGGTAGAGTCCGTCGAGATTGATGCCGCTCTGGCGGAAATCCTGGGTGATGCCGGGAAGATCGCGGCCGGCGAGCGGGCGGTCGGCGAGGAAGGGCTCCAGGAAGGCCATGCCGAAACCCTCGGCCACGCTGGTGGTGAGACAGAGGTCGGCTCCGCGGAGGAAATCCACGGTTGGCCGGTTGAGCAGACTTTGGGCATCGAAGACGATGGGCAGGGCGAGCGATTCGGCGAAGGCCTGCCATTCCTTCATACGGGTGAGGTCGGGGCCGGCGGCGGGAGCGGCGGTGAGGACGATCTTTTCGCCGGGCGCGGCGAGGGCGGCCCAGAACAAGGCCTCGCCGAGGTTTTTGCGGCGGATGGCGCGGGTTGGGTAGACGATGAGGCGTTCGGCCTGCAACTCCTCCGGACGGACGGGATGGCCTCCATAAGGAAGGACCACGGGGTTGGGCAGCAGTTCGCAGGCTCCCGTGAGGCCAGCTTCCCGCAAGCGGGTTTGGTCGGCGGAGTTGAGGAGGGCGTAGGCCACCTGGGGGGCCACGGGATAGAGGCAGTCATTGAGTCCGCGCTCTCCGCCGAGTTCGGCGAGGAGGCGTCGGTAGTTGGCGGGGCGGCCGTTCTCCGCGAAGTCGTGAATCTGCAGGAGCAGGTGGCGGCCCTCCGCGGCCCAGCGAGAGACCGCGAGAGGCAGGGCGAAGTTTTTGCCGAGGCTGTGGTTGTGGACGTGAATGACATCGGCGGAAGCGGGCCAGCGCCGGCGCAGGGCGGCGTCGACGCCCGAGACGAGTTGGTCCGCGCGTCCCGCGCCGACATCGTAGGCGAGCTCGGGCACGACCTCGACATGATGCGGGTCGATGCGGCATCCCGCCGGTGCAGGTTCGCCGCTGACGACGAGGACTTCGTGCCCGGCGGCCAGCAGGCTTTCACAAGCCATCTCGATGACGCGGGTGACGCCACCGGCCCGCAGGTGAAAATGCAGGATCGCGATGCGCATCAGCCGAACTTCGCGCGGTACGCCGGAACCTCATTGAGCGGGGGGCGCTCGATATCATCCACGGTCCACTCGGCGAGACGCATGACGCCTTCCTCGCGGATGAACTGGCGATAGACCTGCGGGAGATCGGCGGTCGAAAGGAGGCCTGCCTGCTTCGCGCGCAGAAAAAAGGCGCGAAGGATGGCGAAGCTCATGCGGCCGAGGGAGGCGGTGTCCTGGTGGCGATGGAGGCGTTCGTCGAGGTCGCATTGGCCAAGGGAAGACGCGCCCCAGCGCTGGAAGACATCGAGCAAATGCGCCGTCTCGACACCGTAGCCGGTGGGCATGGGAATGGAGTCCAGCACTTTCCGCCGCACGGCATATTCCCCGGCGAGGGGCTGCACGAGTCCGGTCAGTTCCGGAAAAAAGAGGGCGAAGAGCGGACGCACCAGCGCCTCGGTGACGCGTCCACCGCCGGCGGGACGCAGGCCCATTTCGACGGCCGCGTGGGGGCGGTCGTAGAAGCCCTTGGCATAAAGAATATCAGGCTCCCGCAGGAGGACACCTAGGGGACCGTAGACGAAGCGCGGGTGCATATTGCGCACGTCGCCGTCGACAAAACAGAGAATGTCCCCGCGCAACTGATGAACGGCTTTCCAGATGTTTTCGCCCTTGCCGCGGGCAGGGCCGATGTCGGGCAGAATGTCGGTGGCGAGATACACGTCCGCACCGGCGGCGCGGGCGACCTCGCGGGTGCGGTCGGTCGAGCCGGAATCCACCACCGCCACCTCGTCGAGCAGCGGCACGTGATCGTGCAGCGCCGTTTTCAAACAGGCCACCACTTCGCCGATGGTATCCTCCTCATTGAGCGTGGGGATGCAGAGCGACACGGCGAGGCCGGCGCGCTCCTTCGCGGCGAGCAGCGCGGACAGGTCGGCAAACTCGCCGTGATGGAACGTGGCTATCACGCGGCTAGGTAAAAGCAGGTTGCGCGGCGGGAGTCACGTTTGTGTTTGACCAGGCCCCGGCAACCACAGAGAAAGCGCGTTTGCCGCGGGAGTTGTTTGCACGCGGTTCGCAAACAATCATGAAAATTCTTCACGCCCTTATTGCCGCATTGCTGCTGGCCGGAAACCTGGCCGCCCAGGAGACGGCCCCGCTCAAAATCGTTTTCTGGAATCTGGAATGGTTCCCCGGAGGGAGCCCGAACGCCAGCCCGGCGGAAGCCGAGGCGCAGATCGCCAAGGCCATCCCCGCCGTGGCCGCGCTCAAACCCGACGTGCTCGGCCTGGAGGAGATCCGGGACTGGAGCGCGGCGGATATCGCGATCAAGGGACTGCCCGAGACGAAGGTGCAGGTCTCCAGCGATTTCGTGGACGAGGCCGGAGCAAAGACCACCCAGCAAGTGGTGATCGCCAGCCGCCTGCCGGCCATCGGCGGATGGTGGGAAGCGTGGAAGGCGGGCAGCGCCATCACGCCAAAGCGCGGCTTTTCCTTCGCCGCCTTCCAGCCCTCGGCCGGAAATGTCCTGCTGGTCTACTGCGTACACCTGAAGAGCAACCGCGGCGAGCTGAAGGAAAACATCGCGATGCGCGAGGAGTCAGCCCGCCAGTTGGTCGACCACGTGGCGGCGATGGAAAAGGCCTACGGAGCGCTCGGCAAGGTGACGACGGTGATCGGCGGGGACTACAACACCTCGACCGATGATCCGAAATTCAGCGAGGAAAAGACCTTCGGCATCCTCGAAGCAGCCGGTTTCCAATCGGCCTGGAAGGATGTGCCATTCGCCCAGCGGGTGACGCTGCCCTCCACGCCCAGCAGGAACCCGAAGTACCCGCCCTTCCCCGACGCCTGCTTCGATCACGTGTTTTTCAAAAACGCCCAAGTCGCCTCCGCATCGATCGCCACGCCGGAGCCGAATCCCAGCGATCACCGCCCGGTGATCGTGGACATCACCCTGCCGAGCCCGTAAGAAATTTCGCTTCCCTGTTTTTCCTATGGAAATCCACCCCCGGGAGGAGTTACTTTAGCCAATTCACCCCATGATTTGTCAGACCCTGCGCATTCTTCCCTGTTGCTTCATTCTTCTTGCCCCGCTGGCTTCGCTGCACGCGCAGTCGAAACCGGCGGCGGACGCCAATGCGGCTGCTTACGAACAATACTCCACGGGCAACTACCAGGCCGCGGCGGACGCGTATGCGAAGATCCTGAAGGATTTCCCCACGGACGGCATCGCCTCCGGGGTGCAACTCCAGCTCGCGTTGAGCTACTTTTTCCTCGGGCAGTTCGACCAGGCGCAGGCCACCCTGGCCAAGGTCGCCACGGGCCCGACGGTTTCCCCCGAAGTCAAACAACTGGCCGACGGTTTGCTTCCGCAGATCCTGCTGGCCAAGGCGGGCGCGTTGCCGGCCACCGATCCGAAGCGGGCGGCGGCGTATAACGAGGCGGTGACGAAATTCGGGGAATACATCACCAAATATCCCTCGGCACCCGATCTCGAAAACGCGATCTACGGCAAAGCGGTGGCGGAGTTTCAGGTGCAGAAATACGCCGACGTGATCAAAGACCTGGAGCAGAATTTGCAGAAGTTCCCGCAGAGCAGCACCATCGCATCGAGCAAGAACCTGCTCGCGATCACGCTGGCGACCGAAGGCAGCAAGGAATTGGGCAAGGGCGACAGCGCCGACAAGGCCAAGGCCTTCGCGCTGTACAAGCGGGCCATCGATCAGTTGCAGGAGATCATCAACAAGAAGCAGGACATCGCGATCATCAACGAGGCGCAGTTCCAACTGGGTGAGATCCTGCTGAACCAGGCGGGCTTCAGTCCAGAGGCCGAGCGCCCCGCGCTGTATCAGAAAGCCCTCGATGCGTTCCGCGCGGTGGCGCCGAAGGAACAGATCATCGAGTGGCAGCAGCAGACGATCCAGAGCTTCCCCGAGAAGCGCCGCCAGGCCATCCTTTCCAAGAACGAGAACCTGCGCAAACAGCTCGACCGCGATAACGAACGCGAACTGAAGAAGTTGGCGGAGTTGCAGGCCAAGCCCGACCAGACGGCGACGGCGCTGCTCAAGATGGCGGAGATTTTCTTCCAGCAGGGCAAGAACAACCAGGCCCGCGTGGTGTTGAACCATGTGAACTCCTTCCTCAAGGAGGAGGACGACCAGAAGCGCGCGCTTTATTTCACCACGATGACCTACGCGCTGCAGAACGCAGCGGATCGCGCGCCGGCCCTCTACAATCAATTTACCTCGAAATACAAGGGCGATGCGCTGGCCGACAATCTGCCGGTGGTGATGGGCAACATGTACCTCAGCCTGGACAAGGCGTCGGATGCGATCGGGTATTTCGACCAATCCCTGGCGATGTACCCGAACGGCCGTTTCGTGGGACTCTCAGTGGTGAGCAAGGCCAGCGCGGAAAAGCGCCTGGGCAAGGTGGATGACGCGATGCGCACCTTCCAGAACTTCCTGGCGAAAAATCCGCCGCCGGAGATCGGCGTGATCGCGCAGTCGGAACTGGCGGGTATTTACAAGGACTCCCAAAAGTGGGACGAGGCCATCGCGGCCTACAAAGCGGTGAAGGACAAGTATGCGAGCACCCCGCAGGCGGTGGACGCGGATTACTGGATCGGCATCTGCACGCAGGCCAAGGGCGACAATGCGGTAGCGGCCCCGCTGCTGGACGCCTTCGTGAAGGCGAACCCGAAGAATCCCCTCGCCCCGCTGGCGCTCTACGCCAAAGGCGGAGCGCAGATCGCGCTGGGCCAAAAAGAAGAAGGCATCGCCACGCTCGCGGCGGTGGCCGAGCAATATCCTGACAGCCAGCCCGCGCCCTTCACTTACTTCATGCGCGCGCAGATGCGCGGACAGGAAGGCAAGGCGGACGAGTTGATCGCGCTGATGAAACAATTCATCGAGAAGTATCCGAAGGACGACAAGGTTTACTTCGCCTACGACTCCATCGCGCAGACAGCGGTGAACGCGGGCAAGGTCGATGAGGCCCTGACCGCCTATCGTGACTTCGCGGAGAAATATCCGGACAGCGCCCAGGCGGGCGAGGCGATGTACAAGGCAGCCGAACTGCAACGCGCGAAGGCCGAGGCCATCGGGCGCTACGGTGCGCTGAACGAGGAAGAACGCACGCAGTGGAAGACCCTGGTCGAAGGCAGCATCTCCACGGCGGAGGAGATGATCAAAAAATATCCGGACAGCCCGGCGGTGGCGCTCACCCTGCAGACTTTGCTGAAAGCGCAGCGCATGCTGCTCGGCGCGGAACTGAAGAAGGCGCCGGAGATCGAGCCGTACTTCCAAAGCCTGGCCGATGCGGCCGGCACACCGGCGGCGAAGAGCAAGATCATCTTTGCGCTGGCGAACTATGTCTCCGAACAGGACGCGGACCGCGCTCTGCAACTGATGGACGGGGCGTACAAGCCGGAGATCGTTTTCTCGCCGCAGGACATCGATTTCTACGGGGCAGCGCTGATCCAGAAGAAGAAGCTCGATGAAGCCGCGGCGGTTTACAAACAACTCGCGACCCACTATCCCATCCCGCCCAATGTGCCGCCGAACGGCGCGCCACAGTTGGTGCAGGAAGCGCAGGCCATCGTGCTCTTCGGCTCGGGCCGCATCGCCCAGGAACAGGGCCAGACGGCCGACGCCGGCAAGTTGTTTGAGCAACTGAAGGCGCTCTATCCGTGGTCGCCCAAGGTGCTGGAAGCCGACTACGGCATCGCCCAATCCTACCATCAGCAAAAGAAGCTGGCCGAGGCGACGACGCTGCTGACGGCGATCATTCGCAATCCCAACGCCAGCGCCGAACTGCGGGCCAAGGCGTACCTGCTGGGCGGCGACGTGATGCTCGAACAGAGCAACGAAGCGACTGATCCGAAACTGAAGAAAGAATTCCTGGAGTCTGCCATCGATTACTACCTGAAGATCGCGGAGTTCTTCGCCGGGGTGCCCAAGCCCGCAGCGGAAGGTTTGTGGAAGGGCGGCCAATTGCTTGAACAGCAGGCCGCCGCCGCGACCGATCCGAAATTCAAGGCGGCCCAACTGGGCAAGGCCAAGGGGGCGTATCAGCAGTTGCTCAAGGAATATCCGAACAGCGAATTCGCCCCGAAGGCCCAGGAGCGGCTGACTGCGCTGGGCGGACAATGACCCGCGGTGAGCGCGCGGACGAATTGGTCCGCCGCCTGCCGAAAATCTATCCCGACGCGCACTGCGAGCTGGATTACACCAATCCGCTCGAGTTGCTGGTGGCCACGATGCTGTCGGCGCAATGCACGGACAAGCGGGTGAACATCGTGACGAAGGATCTGTTCCGGCGCTGCCGGTCGGTGCAGGATTTTGCCGATATTCCGCAGGAGGAACTGGAGGGGATCATTCGCTCGGCGGGGTTTTACCGGAGCAAGGCGAAGAATATCCGGGGCATGGCGGCGCGGTTGATCGCGGAGCATGGCGGGGAGGTCCCACGAACTTTGGAGGAACTGGCGGCGCTGCCGGGCGTGGGGCGCAAGACGGCGAATGTGGTCCTGGGGAATGCCTTTGGGATTGATGAAGGGGTGGTGGTGGATACGCACGTGACGCGGCTGTCCAACCGGCTCGGACTGACGAAAAATCACGACGCGGTGAAGATCGAGCGGGACTTGGTGAAGCTGATTCCACGGGCGCATTGGACGGATTTCAGCCATTGGCTGATCTGGCACGGTCGGCGCAGATGCTATGCGCGGAAGCCGGATTGTCCGCAGTGTGAGCTGCAGGATATTTGCCCGAGTGCGTTCAAGGTGTGAGCGGGGGAGTTTTAAGTTTTAAGAATTAGGAATAAAGCGGAAAGCCGCGCGGGTTGGCGCCGCTCCTGGATTTCTGGAATGGACGGAGAGGCGGGTTGGCTTTAGCGATAACGGTCATGCGTCGGATTTGTGTTTATGCCGGTTCCAGCTTCGGAAATTCTCCAGAGTATTCCGCTGCGGCGGCGGCGTTTGGAACGGCCTGTGCGCGTCGGGGGATTGGGGTCGTTTATGGGGGAGGCAATGTTGGTCTGATGGGGGTGCTGGCGGATGCGGCGCTGGCGGCGGGTGGCGAGGTCATCGGGGTGATTCCCCGGCTGCTAATGACCGAGGAACGGGGGCATCACGGGCTGACGGAGTTGATTCCGGTCGATTCCATGCATGAGCGCAAGCATCGGATGGCGGAACTCTCGGATGGGTTTGCGGCTTTGCCGGGCGGGATCGGAACGCTGGAAGAAGTGTTTGAAGTTTTTACGTGGTTGCAGTTGGGGATACATCTCAAACCGGTCGGACTTTTGAATGTCGGAGGCTTCTACGATGCGTTACTGCAGTTGCTGGCGCAGATGCGGGAGGCCGGATTTGTGACGCCGGCTCATCATGGCATGCTCACGGTGGAGGAAGAGCCGGAGGTTTTGCTGGAGCGGCTCGTGACCACGCGGCATACGTTGATTCCGAAGCCGATTCATCGGGTGAGGTAGGTCGAAATTGCATCGCGGTTATGCGATGTTTTAGTGGGCGGACGACGCGGCGGTCGTCCCTCCACTTTATAGGGGGCTTCGCCTATTCTACGGCTCGGTCGGAGCCTCGCCCTCCCAGCCTTGCGCTCGGCGGAATTGATCGGGATTACGGACCTTACGCGATTGGGGAGTTGAGCGGTCGACTACGCTTACGCGGTAATACGGAGGCTATGTAAAATCAGACGGATGGCGGGCTTGAGCCTGCCTAGGCGGCGGCGCGGGTGCTGGTGCGGAGTTCGGTGGTGAACTCAGCGATGCGGGCGACGGCGATCTTGATCTGGTCCATGGCGGTGGCGTAACTGCAGCGCACGTGGCCTTCGCCGCTGGGGCCGAAGGCGGTGCCGGGAACGACGGCGACCTTTTTCTCCTGGAGGAGGCGGAGGGAGAAGTCCTTGCTGGCAAGGCCGGTGGCGGAAATTTTCGGGAAGACGTAGAAGGCTCCGCGCGGCATGAAACACTCCAGGCCGATCTCATTAAAGGAACTGACTATGTAGTTGCGGCGCATCTCGTATTCGTTGCGCATGCGGACCATGCTACGCTCGCCGCGGTCGAGGGCCTCGATGGCGGCTTCCTGGCTCATGACGGGCGCGCAGAGGATGGCGTATTGGTGGATCTTCATCATGGCCTCGACCAGGACGGCGGGAGCGCAGGCAAAGCCGATGCGCCAGCCGGTCATGGCGAAGGCCTTGGAAACGCCGTGGAGGAGAACGGTGCGTTCCTTCATGCCGGGAAGGGAGGCGATGGAAACGTGGGAGGCGCGGTCGTAGATGAGCTCGCTGTAGATCTCGTCGGTCAGGACGACGAGGTTGTGCTTCACGCAAAGCGCGGCGATTTTTTCCAATTCCTCCGGGGGCATGACGCCGCCGGTGGGATTGGTGGGGAAATTGAGCATGAGCACCTTGGTGCGCGGGCCGATGGCTTTTTCCACGTCCTCGGCCAGCAGGGCAAACTCGTCCTCGGCTTTGGTGGCGATGGCGCGGGCGACGCCGCCAGCCAGCACGATGCTGGGGGCGTAGGAGACGTAACAGGGCTCGTGGTAGAGGACCTCGTCGCCGGGATTGAGCAGGGCGCGGAGGGCAAGGTCGATGGCCTCGGAGACGCCGACGGAGACGAGGACTTCGCTCAGCGGCTCGTAGCGGACACCGAAGTGGTTTTTGACGTATTCGGCGATGGAGCGGCGCAGGCGGGGCAGGCCGAGATTCGAGGTGTAGCCGGTGCGGCCTTTCTCCAGCGAGTAGATGGCGGCCTCGCGGATGTGCCAGGGTGTGGCGAAATCGGGCTCGCCGATACCGAGGGAAATGACATCGCCCATGCTCTGCACGACCTCGAAGAAATCGCGGATGCCGGAGCGCGGGATGTTTTTGACGTGATCAGCAATGGCGATGCTCATGGCGAAACGGAGAGCCGCTCGGTGCTCTGCTCAAAGAGATGGAACGCGCCGTTTTCCTTGTAGGTCTTGAGGCGGAAGTGGGTGGCGGTGGCCTGCACGGCCTCGATGGTGCTGAGCTTCTCGGCGACGAAACCGGCGATGGCGCGAAGGTTTTTGCCCTCGATGACGATGAGCAGATCATGGCCGCCGCTCATGAGGTAGCAGGTCTGCACTTCCTCGAACTTGGCGATGCGGGAGGCGATGCGATCGAAGCCGCCGTCGCGCTCGGGCGTGATCTTCACCTCGATGACAGCGGTGACGACATCGGTGTCCCATTTCTCGCGATTCACGATGGCCTGATAGCCGAGGATGATGCCCTCGTGTTCCAACCGGGCGATCTCGGCCTCGACCTGCTCAACGGTAAGATTGAGCATGCGGGCGATGTCGGCACGCGGCATGAGGGCATTTTTTTGCAGGAGATCGATGAGCGCTTCCATGGGAAAGGCCCATCATTACGTCGGCGGCGGCGCTTGGCAAGCTGCCGCCGATGGAGTAGCTTATTTCCCATGGCCACCAAAAAGAACAAGCCCGCCGTAAAGAAATCCGCCCCCAAGAAGGTAGCGGCCAAGAAAACCACCGTCAAAAAGAAGGCCGCACCCGCGAAGAAAACCACCGCGAAAAAGCCCGCCGCACAAAAATCCAAGGCCTACGGACCTCGTGAAACCGCCGCCGCCAACAGCGCCCTGAAGCTGGTGGACGAAGCAGCCGCCCTGCTGCGCAAAGGTATCCGCACGAGCGCGGACACAAGCGAGAAAGCCCGTCATGAAGCGAAGCAAAAGGCGCACAGCCTGATCAACCAGGCGTCCTCGACGCTGAGCGATCTCCTGAGCGGCGGCACCTCGGCGCTGCGCTCGGTGATCAACAAAATCTAAATCATTCCGCCAGATGCCGCAGGGCCTCGCGAATGGCGGGGACCAGCGGCGGAAGGCATTCGCCAATCGCCTTGGGATTGCCGGGGAGATTGATGATGAGAGTGCGTCCGCGCACGCCAGCGGTGGCGCGGGACAAGATGGCCGTCGGCACGGTCACGAAGGACAGCATGCGCTGAGCCTCGCCGAAGCCAGGCATTTCCTTTTCGATGACGTCCCGGGTTGCTTCCGGAGTGACGTCCCGCAGAGCGGGGCCGGTGCCGCCGGTGGTCAAAATCAAATGGCAGCGTTCCTCGTCGGCCAGGATGCAGAGGGTGCGACTGATGTTCTCACGTTCGTCGGGAATGACGCGTGCGGTCATGTCGCAGGGTTCGCCCCAGGCCTCGCGGAAGACACGTTCGATCTCGGGACCCCCGCGGTCTTCATAGACACCACTGGAAGCGCGATCGCTGACGGTGAGGCGGCCGACTTTCATTGCTTGGTTTTTTCCACGACGGTGATGCCCTCGATGCGCATGGTTTTGTCGACGGCTTTCATCATGTCGTAGAGCGTGAGGGCGGCGACGCTCACGCCGGTGAGAGCCTCCATTTCCACGCCGGTGGCGGCGCGGGTGGCGACCTCGCAGCGAATCTCCACGGTATCGTCGGTCACGGTGAAATCGACGGCGATGTGATTGAGTGGGAGCGGATGGCAGAGCGGGATGAGGTGCGCGGTGGATTTGGCGGCCTGGATGGCGGCGATGCGGGCGACCGTGAGCGCGTCACCCTTGGGCAGGGCCTGGGTCTTGAGCGCGGAGATGGTGGCGGGAAGGCAGACGAGACGGCCGACGGCGGCGGCGCGGCGGGCCTGCTCGGGCTTGGCCCCGACGTCCACCATGCGGGCCGTGCCGGTGGCATCGAGATGGGAGAATTCGCTCATGCTTCGAGCCTGTCAAAAATGAGGGCGGACACCAGCCCGTTTCCATCACGGGAGCCGATGCGGAGCAGAGCGTTGGCCTGCGGCAGGCCGGTCAGGTCCGAGGAATCGCGCCATGGCAGCGGGACGGCGAAGAGGCGGCCTTCCACTCCCCTAACCCGGGCGGGCCACCAGGTTTCCCGCGCGTCGGGCGGCGGCGGAGTGCCGTCGATTTTCACGATGGCCAAGGATGGCGGAGTCAGGCCACTCAGGCGGGCTATCGCCCGTCGCACAAAAAGATGGAAGCAGACGAAATGGGAAAGCGGATTGCCGGGCAGGCCGAAGGCGACCTGCGCGCCGCGGGTGGCGAAGATGAGGGGCTTGCCGGGACGGCTCTTCACTTTGTCGGAATGGATGGTGAAGCCGAGCTGCCGCAGAATTTCCGCGGTGCCATCGTATGCGCCCACGCTGACTCCTCCGCTGATGAGGAAAAGATCGGCCTCGATGTCCTGCAATTGCGCGACCCCCGGCTCGACGCCCTCCGAGACATGAGCGTGGAAGGAACGTCCGGCTCCAGCCTGGCGGAGGAGGGCCTCGATCATCACGGAGTTGCTGTCGCGGATGAAACCGGGAGCCGGGGTTTGCGCAATCGGCACGATCTCGCTGCCGGTCACGAGATGGGCGGCGCGCAGCGGCGGGGAAATCTTAAGGCGATCTTTTCCGACGGTGGCGGCGAGGGCCAGGGTGCCGGCGGTGATGGAGCTCCCAGCGGTGAGGAGGATGCTGCCTCGGTGCGCCTGTGATGCGCGCCTGCGGATGTGCTTTTGATGGGGCGGCACGTCGACGACGACATCGCCGCCTTCGACGCGGGTGTCCTCGATCATGACGAGGCCGGTGCCGCTCTCGGGCAGGGCTGAACCGGTGTAAATTTTGACAGCTTCCCCAGGAGCGGGAATGGACGAGACGGGCTCGCCCGGTTTGACCTCGCCGACGATGCGGTAGCGGCCGGGCTCGGAGGATTCGGACAACAAATAGCCGTCGATGGCCGAACGGGTGAAGGCCGGCATGTCTTCATCCGCGCGGATCTCCTCCCCCAGCCTGCGGCCCAGAGTGTCGGCTAGTGGCGTATCAACGAGAGGGAGCGGCGAGACGGTCTGGTCAAGCAAAGACCATAGCTCGTCAACAGTCAGCATGAGACGAAGCCGGTTTTCCAAATGGGTACTTCGACTTTCAGGCGGTCCATGAATTGCTCCATCATGCGGAAGGCCTCGCGGCGGTGTTCGGACTCGATGCGCACATAGATGGAGGCCTCGCCGACGGGCACGGGGCCGTGGCGGTGGATGAGGCGGACGAATTTGCAGGGGTGGACGAAACTCAACTCGCGGAGAATTTTTGTAATGGAGCGCTCGGCCATCGGTTCGTAGATCTCGTAAATAATGGCGGAGATTTTGCGGTCCTTCTCCATTCCCCGCACGACGCCATGGAATTCCACGATGGCTCCGGAGCCGGTGGCGTGTCCGTGATCGGGCGAGATGGGTTCGCCGGTGAACGAAACTTCGATCTGCATACGGTCAGCCGCCGGAGACGGGAGGAATGAGCGCGATCTCGTCGCCAGCGGCGACCAGACCATCGTCCGGCAGGTATTCGAAATTGCGAGCCATGCGGGTGGATTTCCGCAGAGGCTCGAGCGGGGGGTATTCGCGAATGAGGCGATCCCACACGGCCTCGGCGTCCATCTTGATGCCTTCCTCGCAGGGCATGAAGGCCTCGGCGCGATTGACGGCCTGGCGCGCGGCGCCGAAAAATAGAACTTTCAGTTGTCCCATTATCTCAGCCTCCGATGGCGGTCATGGGACGGCCGGGTTGGTAGCATTCGCCGAACTCGTGGTCGGCCGGCTTGAGGGCCACGGCTTCCTGCAAAAGGCCTTCGACACTGCGGCCGGAGCGCACGGCGGAGAGGAGGTCGAGCTCGTTGTGGCGGCCGAGGCAGGGGCGGAGTTTTCCGTCGGCGGTGAGACGGATTTTGTTGCAGCTGGCGCAGAAATCCGGAGTGGAAATGGCTCCGATGAAGCCGACGGTCGCTCCGGTCTTGGACAGGCGGAAGTAGCGGGCGGGACCGCAGCCGAGAGGGTCGCCTTCGCGCGGGGTGAGTGTATCGCGCGAGGACAGGCGCTCTTTCACCTCGTCGACGGAGAGGAAATTTTCCGGCGTGAGCACGTCGGTGTTGGAAAGGGGCATGAGCTCGATGAAACGCAGGGGGAGTTCGCGCTCGGCGGCGAGGAGGATGAGGGGCCAGATTTCGTTTTCGTTCACGCCGCGCATGAGGACGCAATTCAGCTTCACGCGAAGGCCGGCGGCGCGGGCGGCGTCGAGGCCGGCGAGGACATCGGCCACATTGCCGCCGGTGACTTTGCGATAGATCGCGGCGTCGAGGGCATCGAGGCTGATGTTGACGGAATTCACCCCGGCCTCCCGCAGCGGCTGAGCCAGGGCGGCGAGACGGGTGCCGTTGGTGGAGATCGCGAGGGTTTCGACGCCGGGGAGGCGACCTATTCCGCGGACTATATCGAGGAGGTCAAAACGAATGGTGGGTTCGCCTCCGGTGAGGCGGATCTTGCGGAAGCCCAGACCGACGGCGGCCTCGGCGACGCGGATGATCTCGGCGGCGGTGAGGTGGTCGGCTTTTTGGGCCCAGCCCTTGTAGCCTTCGGGCATGCAGTAGAGGCACCGCTCGTTGCAGCGGTCCGTCACCGAGATCCGGAGGTAATCAATGACGCGGCCGAAGTTGTCCATGGTCTACCGGAATGTACTCACAGACCGCCGTGTTTCCAAATCGAAAGCACGAGGCGAAGGCACATGTAGCCGCCCCAGATGAGGCCGATGACACCGATGATTGGCACGCTGCCGACCTTGGGCGGAACCTGGGAAAGGATGAGGATGCTGGAGCAGATGAGGACCGAAGAAGCGAGGATGGCGTTGGCAAGGCGGTTCGCGATGGAGTCGAGGGTCTTGCGCAGGGGCTCGAAGCCCTGGGGGTCGATCTTGTGCTCGAGCGGGATGTTGATCTGGCCGTGCTTGATCCGCTGGTAGATGTTGCGAAAGTCGTGGGGGAACTCGTCGAGGAAATCGATGCTCTCGGAGAAGAGTTTCTGCAGGAGGCCGAGCAGGCGCTTGGGATGGTATTTGCCCTCGATGAGCTTCATGGCGTAGGGCTCGCCGAGGATGATGAAATTGAGATCGGGATTGAGGGAGCGCCCGATGGCTTCGACTTGGGTGAGGGCCTTGATGCCGAGGTAGAAGGCACCCTTCATGCGCAGATGGTTGTTGCGCAGCATTTCGAGGAGCTTATTGAGCACCTCGCCCAGGTTGATCTCGCGAAGGGGGCGGTTCAGGTGGGTGCCGCTGAATTCCTCGACGTCGGAGAGCATCGAGGTGGTATCCGAGGCGTAGCCTTCCTCGCTCATTTCCAAAATGGAACGCATGACCTGCTGATGATTTTTTTCCGCGAGTCCGGCAATGAGGTGGGCGACGCTGGAGCGGAAGGCGGGAGTGAACGAGCCCATCATGCCGTAGTCCAGCAGGCCGGTGACTCCGCCGGGCAGGATGAACATGTTGCCGGGATGCGGGTCGCCGTGGAAGAAACCGTGCTCGAAAATCTGCTCGTAGATGAGCTGGGTGATGTGCTCGGCGAGTTCGCCCTGGTCGATGTGCTGGCGCTTCAGGGCCTCCTCATCGTCGACGTGGCAGCCCTTGAGGAACTCCATGGTGAGGACGCGGGAGGTGCTCATGTCCTCGTAGGTCTTGGGGGTCTTGATCCACGGATTGCCCTCGAACTGCTGGGCGAAGCGGTCCGCGTTCTTCATCTCGTTGGTGAAGTCGAGTTCCTTGATGAGAGTGGCGGAGAATTCCTCGACGACACCGACAGGGTTGAGGCCGGCGAGATCGGGAACGTGGCGCTCGGTGAACTTGGCGAAATCCTTGAGGATGGCGAGGTCGAGGAGGATGTTTTTCTCGATGTCGGGACGCTGGACCTTTACGGCCACCATGGTGCCGTTATGCAAAACGGCGGCATGGACCTGGGCGATGGAGGCGCTGCCGACGGGTTCGTCGTCGAAGCTGGAGAAGAGGTCCTCGACAGAACTGCCGAGTTCTTCCTTGATGATGCTGCGCACCGATCGGGAGGGGAAGGACGGAACGTCAGACTGGAGCTTGCAAAGTTCGATGTAGTAATCGTCGGTGACCAAGTCACGGCGGGAGCTGACGATCTGGCCGAACTTGATGAAGGTGGGTCCGAGTTCCTCGAGGGCGAGGCGCATGCGCTCGGGCAGAGGTTTGGAGAGGAGGCCCTCCTCGTGAATGGTGATGGTGGCGTCCTCCATGCCGAGCAGGCGCTGAAGGGCGACGAGTTTCAAAACGTCGGCAAAACCATATTTCCACAGTGTACCGACAATTTCCCGGTACCGCGGCAGATGGGAAGCGAACTCCACCGCGCTCTTGATTTGATCGAAAATCACAGCGGCAGCTTAGTCGCTTGCCTTCCCGCCACAAGCCTATTGAAGGGCCTGGACGAGCAAACCGACGACGATTCCGTAGAGGATGTGGGCCAGCAGTTGGGAAAGGCCGGTCATGGGGCCGCGTTCATGATACCGGGCAATCGGGTGATGCTCCATGATGGCGATGCAGACCAGGAGCATGACGACGATGCCGTGGATGAAACCAGCCAGGGCGAAGGTCCACCACACGACAGGGAGCTTCATCGCCAGGATGATCGCCCAATACACGTAGGCAAAGACAATGCCGGAGACGAAGTGGATCAGGTACCCCACCCCAAAGGCATTCTCGATGCGTCCGGTGATCAAGGCGCCGACGGCGGGGATCACATCCACTTTGCCGATACCCAACCATCGCGGGAACAGCAAAAAGGCACTCATAACCGCAGTCCCTACTATCCCTCCGACTAAAGGAGCGAGTATAGTTAGCACGGTGACAAGGTACTCCCGCGAGCCCTTTCCGGCAATAGGGGAAATCCCTTACTGACCGGCGTCAATGCCCTTACTTCCCGCGGGTCACGAAATAGGAAATCAACCCGCCGAAACCGCAGAGCGCGCCGATCATGGCCACAGTGGGCCAGAGGTCGGGGCGGTTATTGGTGAGAAGCAGGATGCAGACGGAAGAAAGGGAGACCAGCGCGGTGATGGCGATGTACGCGGTATTGGCATTCGGACGTACGGTCGTGGCGTCGTGGTCGGTGTATCCCTGAACGGAAGAAGCTGATGACATGGGCACACATCACAGTATCCGCTTTCAGCGATGGTCAAGTAACATTTGCCTCCGCCTCTGGCGGAGAGCCCATCTCGAGGAAGCGCACGCGGCGGTCGGCGCGAAGCAAACGAATAGTGAGAGTGACCCCTCGGCCGTGCGCGCTTTCGACGATCACCTCGCCGCCGTGGGCGCGGATGATGCGGCGGACAATGAGCAGGCCGAGGCCGGAGCCGCCGGACTTGGTGGTGAAGTAAGGTTCAAAGACGCGGCTGATATCCTCCGGCATGATGCCACCGCCGGTATCGGCGAAGGAAATGAACTGATGGGTCTCATCTGCGCCGGAGCGGATGCGCAAAATGCCGCCGCTTTTCATGGCCTGCATGGCATTGCGGATGATGTTGTAAAAAGCCTGCTTGATCTGGTCGCGGTCGAGATCGATGGGCGGCAACGAAGGTTCCAGTTCCAATTCCACAAGGACATCACGGTCCTTGATTTCCGGACCGAGGAAGGAAACCGACTCGCGCACGATGGCGTTGAGGCTCTCGGGTTTCAGTTCCAGCGGCTGCGGCCGGATGGCCCGCAGGAACTGGGTGATGATGTGATCGAGGCGGGCGACCTCCTGCCGGGCGACGCCGATGGATTCCTCAAATTCGTCCTTGGCCTTGGCCGGCAGTTTTTTAATCCGCCGCTGCATGAGCTGGAGCTGGATGTCGAGCGAGTTGAGCGGATTGCCGATCTCATGGGCGACGCCGGCGGCGAGCAGGGTCAGGGCTCCGAAGCGTTCGCTCTCGATGGTCTCCTGGGTGGCGCGGCGGGTCTGGGTGATGTCGCGCAGGATGATGGCGCGGCCAACGGGTTCGTCCGCCTTGTCCTCGCTCATGAGCGGGACGACGTAAAAATTCAGAAAGCGATTCTCGGGGTAGAAGACCTCCAGATCGCGGCTCATGACCTCGTTGAGATTGGCGAGGTCGAGGCCGCGGATGACGTCCCCGAGCAGCTTGCCGAGGCTGGTGTCTGCCTCGATGCCGAAAAATCCGCCGGCGGCGCGATTCAGGTAAATGATGCGTCCGGCCAGGTCGGTGACAATGACGCCCTCAAGGATGGCGTTGAAGATGGTTTCGAGGAAACCCTTCTCGCGGGCGATCTCGACGAGGTAGTTCTGCACATCGCCCGGCTGGACGAGCCGGATGCGTTCGATCAGTTTTTCGAGGAAGCCGCGTTTCATGGAAGGGGCGGCATCATACGCGCCAGATGACAGGTTGAAAACACCTCACTCCCCGTTCCTCCATTGCACGGCCTGTTCATCCGCGGCGAAACGGATGAAACCGCGCGCGCCCGGCTTACCGTTGCCCGAAGCGCCCAGCCCGCCAAAGGGCAGGGTCGAGGGGGAAAACGTGGTAGGCAGATTGCGGTAGAGGTTGCCGACTTCCAATTGGTCGCCCAATTGGCGAAAGGCATCTTCCGAGGTGGTGAAGATCGACGCGGTCAGGCCATAGGCCACGGTCCCGTGCCGAGTGGAAGCCTCGGCGAGATCGGCAAAGGTTTCGACGGTCACAATGGGCGAGAAAGTTTCCTGTTCCCCGAGAGCCCCGTGGTCGTCCGTGCGCAGCACGGCGGGGCGGACGTAATGGCCGCGTTTTCCGCCGACTTCCGGGCAGACTTCGCCCGGCAACAACCAGAGGCCGGGGGCGGCGGCGAGGAGCTTTTCGTAACGGGCGACCGCGGCCGCATTAACCAGCGGCCCCAGGGTGGTGCTTTCCTCGCGCGGGTCGCCGGGCACGTAGCGCCGGAGCGAGACGAGAAATTTTTCCGTGAAAGCCGACACCACTTTTTCATGCACGAGGATGCGGCTGGTGCCATTGCAACGCTGGCCGGTGGTGAGGGCCATGCCATCCGCCGCCGCTTCCGCGGCCCGGTCGAGATCGGCATCGGCGAGGACGAAGAAACTGTTTTTGCCGCCGAGCTCCAGGGCAAGCGACTTGGAGTAATCCCCGGCCAGTTCCTTGGCCAAAGAGGTGCCGACGGGCACGGAGCCGGTAAAACAGACGGAGCGAACGGCAGGATGAATGCAAAGCTCGCGACCGACGTCTCCTCCACCCTGCACGATCTGAAAAACCCCCGGCGGCAGGGCGGCCTGCATGGCCTGGCCGTAGGCGGCGCCGACGTTCGCGGTGAGCGGGGATGGCTTGAAGAGGACGGGATTGCCCGCCAGCAAGTAGGCCACGGTCGCGCCATGCCCGAGGTGGATGGGGAAATTGTAGGGGGCGATGACGGCGGCAGGGCCGCGCGGACGGTGGCGAATCAGGGCCGGATGAGGGCCATCCGTGACCGGCTGATCGGCGGTGAAACGATCCGCATCGGCGAAGGTGAAGTCGAACTTGGCGACGACGGCGCCGATTTCCAGCCGGGCCTCGCGGAGGGGTTTGCCCATTTCCAGGGCGATCAATTGGGCGAGGGCTTCCTGGCGGGTTTGGATTTGGGCGCGAGCCTGGCGCAGGGCTTCCTTGCGTTGGTCGAGGGTCAGTTCACGCCAGGCTGGGAAGGCCTTTTGGGCGGTTTCCACGGCGGCATTCCCATCGCCGGCGGTGACCTCGGGCAACTCCACGGACAAATCGCCGGGACTGCGGTTGCGCCAGACTGTGGGGTGCGAGGACATCCTTCTTAAAAATGACGGAACGCAGCCAATTCGCAAGGGCGTTTCGGGGGCGGAGCGGGGAGTTTTCAGTTTTAAGAATTAGGAAATAAGATTTTGTGATTCGCAGATTTCTCGGATTTTCACAGATTTGAGAGTCATGGCGAAAAATCCCACCAAGGAACTTTACGGACAGTTACGTCTTTTGAGCTGCGAACAGCTCTGGGAGGAGGAGGTTCCGCGGTTTGATCGTGGCAGTGCAGAGGAGCGCCAGGAACGGGTGGCATTGGTGCGGGCGGTGGGCGTGGTGTTTTCGGAATCGGGCACGGAGGAGCAGAAGGCGGCGGCGAAGAAGTGGCTGGTGGGGCTGCTGAAGGACCCGGCGGAAAAGATCCGGCGCTATGCGATGACGGCGTTGCCCAAGCTGGGCGCGGGGACGGAGGAAGAAGCGGCGCTGCTGGAGTTGCGGAGGGAAACGACTTCCGACCGGGAGAAGAAATTTTTGGAGGAAAGCCTCAACAAAGTCGGCGGCATCGAGACCCTGCAAACTCCCGGACTCTCGGCCCAAACGTTGCAAAAAGTGCAGGCGGCGGTGGCGCGCCAAAGCGGAGGGAGCCGCGCCGCCATGGATAGGGTGTTTGCGGAATTTTCCGGTTTGCGCCTGCATCTGCGCTGTCGCAAAGGGTTGGAAGAGATCGTGCGTGATGAATTGGAATCCTCTCCGCGCGTGAAGAAGCTCTTTCGGGTTCTGGATGTCCGGCCCGAGCTGGTGGCGGTGGCGGCGCTGGCTCCCTTTTCCCTCGGCGATATTCATGCGCTGCGGTGCTTCAGTACGCTGGGGCTCGTGATTGGTTTCGCGAAGCCGGGCGATATTGAGTCCATAGCCCGCCTCATCGCCTCGCCGCTCTCGCAAAACATTCTCCGCACCTTCACGCATGGCGCGGTGCGGTATCGCCTGGAATTCATCGGCAAGGGCCACCAGCGCGGAGCCATCCGCGAGCTGGCCAACCGGGTATTCGCGCTGTGTCCGGAAATTTTGAACGATGCGCAGGCCGCGCCGTGGGCCGTCGACCTTTACGCGGGCGGTGCGGTGGAGTTGCGCCCGCGCCTCACCCCTGATCCGCGTTTTGCCTACCGCCTGCAGGATGTACCGGCGGCGTCGCATCCTCCGCTGGCGGCCACCCTGGCCCGGCTGGGCGGCCGGAAGGAAAACGAAATCATCTGGGACCCGTTCTGCGGCTCCGGCTTGGAGCTGATCGAAAGCGGATTGCTGGGCGGGGTGCAGAAAATTTACGGCACGGACCTGAGCGAGGAGGCCATCGGCATCAGCGAAAAAAATTTCGCGGCGGCGGGGCTGGCGAACATTCCCGCAAAGTTTGTCTGCGGGGATTTCCGTGATTTTGTCGAGGAACTGGGTCCGGGTTCGGTGAGCCTGGTCGTGACGAATCCGCCGCTGGGGCGGCGGGTGCCGATCGCGAGCATCCGCCAGTTGATTGCCGACCTTTTCTTTGCTGCGGCCACGGTGCTGCGTCCGGGGGGACGACTGGTCTTCATCAATCCCCTGCCGAGCAAGGAAGCTCATCCGGCCCTTCAGCTCCAGTCCCGCCGCACGGTGGATCTGGGCGGCTTTGACGGCCGGATGGAGTTCTATCGCAAGCTCACGTAGTCCTTAGCCGAGAAGGGCCTCCAATTCACCCACGCGCCGCTCGAAGAGCCGCAGGGCAGCCGCGACCGGCTTGGGTGAACTCATGTCCACACCGGCCTCGACGAGAGTTTCGATGGGGAAACGGCTGCCGCCGCTACGCAGGAAATTGAGGTACCGCGAGGCGTCACCGGTGGTCAGGACCTGCTCGGCCAAGGCCACGGCGGCGGAGATGCCGGTGGCGTATTTGTAGACATAGAACGCGCCGTAGAAATGCGGGATGCGCAGGCCCTCGAGCTCCAACTCGGAGTCGATGGCGAAGTTGGGCCCGAAATATTTGGTCAGCAATCCGCGATAGATGGTCTTGAAGGTGTCGAGAGTGAGCGCCTCGCCGGCCTCCTCGGCGGCGTGGATGGCCTTTTCAAATTCTGCGAACATGGTCTGGCGGTACAACGTGCCGCGCAGGTCATCGATCTGCCGGTTGATGATGTAGGCCTTCATGTTTTTGTCCTCGGTGGTCTTGAGCAGATGCTCGGTGAGGAGGATCTCGTTGAAGGTGGAGGCCACCTCGGCGAGGAAGATCGGGTAGTTGTAATTCTGGTAGCTCTGCGTGCGGGTGGAGTACCAGGTGTGCATGGAGTGCCCGGCCTCATGCGCGAGGGTGTAAACGTCGGAGAACACGTCCTCTTTGTAGTTCATCATGATGTAGGGCGGGCTGGTGTAGGAGCCGGAACTGAAGGCCCCACTGCGCTTCCCCTTGTTCTCGTAGCGGTCGCACCAGCGGCCATCGCGCAGGCCGTGACCGAGAGTGGACAGATACTCGTCGCCCAGCGGCGTGAGGGCGGAAAGGACGCGATCCACCGCACCGTCCCACGGCACGGAGGTGTGCACGTTGCCGACCATCGGCACGTAGGTGTCGTAGTGGTGAATCTCCGGCAACTTCAGCACCTTTTTCCGCAGGTCGAAATAGCGGTAAAGCGGCGGGAGGCTTTCGTGCACGGTCGAGATGAGATTGTCGTAAACGCTGAGCGGCACGTCGTCGCGGAACAAGGCCGCCTCGATGGCGGAAGGGTAGTTGCGGGCACGGGCGTAGAAGACATCGGCCTTGACCGAGTTGGCCAGCGACGAGGCGAGGGTGAACTGGTGGGCCTTGAACTCGTCGTAAAACTTGTGGAAGGCCTTGGCGCGAATCTCGGGGTCGCGCTGCTGCAGGAAGGAGGAGAACGAACTTTGGGTCAGTTCGCGTTCCTGGCCCTTGTCATCGCGGAGGGTGCCGAACTTCATGTCGACGTTGGTCAGTTGCGAGAAGGTCTCGCTGTGTCCGCGAGTGGCGGATGAACCGAGGGCGAGCAGGCGTTCCTCCGCGGCGGAAAGGGTGTGCGGCTTGAGGCGGCGGAGTTTCTTCAACGGGATGAACCAGTCGGCGAGGGCCGGATCGTTCAGGAACGAGGCAAAAACCTCGTCGGAGATGGCCTGGACTTCCGGGGAGAAAAACGAGAAGGCCTCCCCCACCCGCGTGAGCAGGCTGTCGAGGCGGGCTTCGCGGGTGAGCGAATCGTTATTCGAGCTGTCCTCGGTGACGCGAAGGGAGGCGTAGTGGTGGAGGCGCTCAATGCGCATGTCCACGGACTTTTCAAACTCGAGAGCGTCACGCAGAGCGGCGGGGCTTTCGCCCAGGCGGCCGCGAAAAAAGGCGACCTTGGCGTATTCGTTTTGCAGCCATTTAAAATCGTCCTCCCAGCCTTCGTCGGTGGGGTAAAGCGGAGTCAGGTCCCAGGTGTCCCCGGCTTTGACGTCAGCGCGGATCGGAGTGCTGCGAGCGGGACCGGAGGTTTCGGTATGGAAATACATGCTGTCACCATAGCGAGCTCCGGGAGGCAAACAACTCCGAGCTTAGGGGGCAAGACGGGCCCGGATTTGCTCCAGGACGGCGGCATGTTCGGGCCGGGCGGTGAGGGCTTCGACCAGCTTTTGCGGAGTGGCGTACATGGGGTCCTGGGCGATGGCCTGACGGAGGGCGTTTTCGGCATCGGTGGAGCGGCCGGATTTTTCCAAGGTAATGGCGGCGCCGGCCCAGGCGTCGGCCTTCTTGCCCTCGGAGATGTTCAGGGCCTGCTGAAAGGCCTGGAGGGCGGGTTCGTAGTCGCCGCGATCCATGAGGGCGTAGCCGAGATTGTTGGCGGCGGTATCGGAGAAGGGTGATTTTTTGAGGGTGTCCTGCCAGAGGGAAAGCGAATCCGCGAAGACGGCCTGACGCTGCCAGGTGAGCGTGGCGAGAAACAGGATGACGAGGCCGCAGGCGACGGCCAGCACGCGAAAAACGGACGGGCGAGCCAGGGCGAGTGCGCCTGCAAGCGAGAGGGCGAGCCCGGCCAGCGGCAGATACATGAAACGGTCGGCAATGGGGCGGAAGATCGGGATGAAGTTGGAAACAGGAGCCAGTCCCAGCCAGAACAGAAAGCCACCGATCGCGCCCGTCCGGCTCTTGCAGGCCAGCCAGCCCTGTAACGCCACGAAGACAGTCAGCACGGCCAAGGCGGGAGCAAGGGTGATCCCACGCACATTTTGCGGGACGTAGTCAGCGGAAAGATGCAGCGGCCAGAAAATAAGCCCTAGTAAAAAGGTCCAGATGCGCGGCTGTATTTGAAAAACCATGCCGAACGAGCCGCCGATGTACCCCGGCGGATGCAGAAAAATCTGAGAGTCCTTTGGTTCGAGGGCGAAACGAGCGAAGAAGAATCCGGCCGTGAGGGCAAAGACCGCCCCCAGCAAACCCAGCCATGGAGCCCAGGGCTCGCGCCGCCGGTAAAGCAGCCAATAAAGGCCCAGCAGCGGGAGCGCGGCAAAACCCGTTTCCTTCGAGGCGCACGCCAGGAATGCGGCCAGCGTGCATCCGGCCCCCCAATAAATCCTCGCCCGGCCCTCACTTCGTCCAAAAGCCTCGGCCAGCAGAAGAGCGGCCAACACGAATATCGTAGCCAGCACATCCTCACG
>CAYUMP010000029.1:35608-56460 GCA_964445975.1 uncultured Chthoniobacterales bacterium
CTCCACCAAGATGGGATGGGCTGCGAAAAGCAGGGCGGCAAGAAAAGCCGCCGCCACGCGGCCGGGAGTGAGCAAACGCACCGCAAGAAGGAAGACGAGCGCCGCGGCGAGAGCGTGCAGGAGATTGCTGGTGAGATGATAACCCAGCGGATCTTTTCCCCAGACGAGGGAATCCAGCATAAGCGACAAAAGCTGGACGGGACGATTGAAGTCGAGGACGTCGCGGGACATGACACGCAGACTGAGCACCTCGCCGAAATGCGCCGGCTGGTGGATATAATCGCCGATCAGGATTTGCGATTCGGCATCATAGACAAAGCCGGAACGCAGCGACGGGAGGTAGAGCAGAAAGGTGAGAAAACCGAGCAGAACCGCCAGCCAGAGCGGAGAGAAACTCCGTTCCGGCGAAGCCGGGCGTTTTGTCCGCCGCGCGGCCATCAGGGATGCCCGAAGAGGCGCCGATCCTTGATGATCTGCGCCACGGCGGGGGAGACGGCCTGTTCCCACGTGGGGTCACCGGCGCGGATCTTGCCCAGGACCTGCGGGGCCTTGATGGTGAGATATTCGGCGTGATAACCATCCATGCCCTCGATCACGCCGTTTTCCAGCAAGTGCATGTAGAGGCGGGAGATTTTGTTGTCGACGCGGAAGTTATTGGCAGTGACGAGTTCGCCCCGATTGTTGAGGAAGGGATAGACGTAGAGCTTCACGCCTTTTTTAAACAAACGGCCCAAGCCTTCCAGGATGCCGCCCTCGAGATCGGCGTAGTAGTCCTCGTCGAAAATCTCCACCATGGCGGGAAGGCCGAGCGGAAGGCCGACCATGCGGTCGGTGTAGCGGGTGAGGTAGTTCACCAGCTTGTAGTATTCGCCGTAGTTCGAGATGAGCACGGTGCGGCCGATGGCGCCGAGCAGGTCGATGCGGTCGAGGAAATCGCGCAAGTCCAGCTCTCCGCTGCTGAGGAGATTTTTCATGGTGATTTCCATGAGGATTTCCGGCTCCTCGTTTTTCACCGTTTCCTCTTTGAGGAACATGCTGCGGGCGCAATCCAGCATGTCGTTGGTCACGAGGGTGACCGGACGGAAGCTGCCGCGCTCGACCAGGAGCGGCTTTTTGTAAAAGGCATCGGCCGGGATGACGACCTCGCCATCGGCGCGGAAGAGCGCGGCCTTGGTGAGGCCTTGCACGACCAACTGGAGGGCCATGATGCGGTTATCCACTTCGACGAAGGCCGGGCCGCTGAAACGGATCATGTCGATCTCGATGCGGCCGGGGGCGATATTGTCCAGCAAGGAGCCGATGAGCTTCTCCGGGGAGGTCGCGTGGTAGAAGGCCCCGTGAATGAGATTCAGACCGAGGATGCCGAGGGCCTCCTGCTGCTGGAGATTGAGCAGATCGAGCAGGCGGGCATGGAGGATGATCTCGCTGGCCTCGGAACGCGGCGTCGCCTGAAACCGGATGCCCATCCAGCCGTGGGATTCGTCGTGGCGGCGGAAGCTGCGAGCTGAGACGGTGTCGGCAAAGGCAAAGAAGGTGCGCTCGGACCCGACCTTGCCATCGAGGCGCTCGACCATGAGATCGTATTCATGCGTGAGCATGCTCTCGAGGCGGCTGCGACTGACGTAACGCCCGGAAGCGCCGTAGATCGCATCCGAAAACGTCATGTCATAGGCGGAAATGGTCTTGGCGACGGTGCCAGCCGCGCCGCCGGCGGAAAAAAAGCGGCGGGCGACCTCCTGCCCGGCCCCGATCTCGGCGAACGCGCCATAAATGCGCGCATCCATATTAATCTGGAACGCCTTGTCGTTCGTCTTGGGATCGAATTCGAGAGCCATGCCTCCTGTCTGCCGGATTTCCGAGCGCCCGGCAACAGTTGTTAAGGAACGATTATCAGATGCCGACAGCCTTGAGGGCCGCGCGCAGCTTTTCCTTGCCGCCGGAGGGAATCGGATCGCCGTGACCGACGATCACGCGGTCGAAATCCCAGTCGAGCAGGGCGTGCACGGACTTCTCAAAAGCTTCGTGATCCTTGATGGCCTGCTTGAAGGGCTTGGTGACACCGGGCTCATATTCGCCGCCGACGGTGGCGAGGGTGAGAAGAGTTTTGGCCCAAAAGCCCTCGGGATGGCTGAAATGAAAGACGAGGTCGGCGACGATGAGGGTGCGCGAAGGACGGTGCAGCATGACGATCTCGCCAAACTCGGGCGCGCCGTCGATGGCCAGCACGGCGACTTCGCCTCTCCACTCCTGCGGTTCGGGAATGAGAGAACCGGTGGAAAATTCCAGGTTGGTGGAAAAGCCCTCGGGCGCGAGGTAGGGAACCTCGGGAAAAGCCTCCCGGCCTTCCTTCGCAAAAGTGTCGTGCCGCAGGAGGGTGTCCACGAGCCAGCCGGGTTCGCCCAAGCCGCGGATGGCGGCCACGTCCTCCGGCGTGAAGGGCGCGGTGGAGTGGATGATCAACTGGTCGGAGGCGAGGCGGATGACGGTGACATTGCGATGCAGGTCCACGCCCAGCATTTTCATCGGATAGGACAGAAGCCAGAGATTCGGGGCGAGGGTCTGCAAGGAAGTCGTCACGAGGATTGATCCTACCAGAAGCCGTCCCGGGTGGATATGGCAAATCTCCCATTGCGCGCAGGCGCGGCTTGTTTACAGTGTGCGCGCGTGAGGTTTTTTCCGTCAGCTTCGATCATTGCCATGGCCGGTGTGCTGGCCCTGTCCGGATGCGGCAAAAAAGCGCCGCCCGCCGCCGAAAAACCGGAGGAACCCAAGGAAGATCCCAACGCGATCAAGGTGGGCTTCTTCGCACCGATGACCGGAGCGCAGAAGTCCTTCGGCAACGAAGCCCTGCATGGAGCCTCACTGGCGGTGGAGGAAATCAACGCGGCCGGCGGTGTGCTGGGCCGTCCGCTCAGGCTGATCGTGAAGGATACCCAGTCCCGGCCCGTCGAAACCGAATCGGTCGTGGCCCGGTTGATCGAACGCGACAAGGTGGCGGTGCTCATCGGCGAAATCGCCACGGACCGTACGCTGGTGGCGGCGCCTATCGCGCAGGCGAATGGCATCCCGATGATCACGCCGGGCGCGACCAATGAACAGGTGACCGCGGTGGGCGATAATATTTTCCGGGTCTGCTACACGGACGCCTTCCAGGCCGGGGTGATGGCGAAGTTTGCCCGCTCGATCGATGTGGAAAAGGCGGCGGTGCTTTTCGATCCGTCGACTCCCTACGGCGCAGGCCTCGCGGAAAGGTTCAAGCAGGATTTTATCGCCAACGGCGGCACCATCGTGGCGGAGGCGCAGTACCGCGCGGGCGACAGGGATTTCACCTCCCAGCTGAATGCGCTAAAGGAAAAAGCTCCGGAGGTGATCTTCCTGCCGAGTTACTACGCGGAGGCGGCGTTGATCATCCAGCAGGCCCGCAGCCTTGGCCTGGAGGTGCCCTTTCTCGGCACGGACGGGTGGGACTCCCCGGAGTTCCTGGAGGTGGGCGGGACGGCGGTGAACAACAGTTACTTTTGCTCGCATTTCACCAGCGAGGATGCCGCGGAAAACGTGAAGTCGTTCGTCTCGGCGTACATGGTGAAATTCGGCACGCCTCCCCCGCCCCTGGCAGCGCTGGCGCATGATGCGGTGTTTCTCGCGGCCGATGCGCTGACGCGGTCCGGCGCGAAGGATGCCGCCGGATTACGCACCGCACTTGCAGCGACGAGGGACTTTGCCGGAGTGACCGGCCGGATCACGCTCGACGAGAAGCGCAACCCGCGGAAACCGGGGATTGTGATTCGCGTGGACGAGGGGAAATTCTCCTTCCTCGAACGCGTCGATCCCTGACGGGATCAGGATTGCCGGGCCAGAAGCTTGTCGAAGCGCTTGGCCGTATTCGCATAAAAGGGATAACGGCCGCTGGAATCGCTGGAGGGGCGGAAGCGCCAGTGTTTGTACGACCAGAGCCAGCACTCGGGCTGTTCGCGGATGGATTTCTCCAGGATGTTCCAGCACCGCTGCACAATCTCGACCGCGCCGGCGTCGGGCGGGTACTCCAGCGGTTCGCGCAGGATCATTTGATAGCGGCCGTCGGGCAGCGGACGGCATTCCGACGGGATGATGACGGCCCCGGTGCGCTGGGCCAGGGCGGCATGGATCTGGGTGACGCAGGTTTTCAGACCGAACTGATCGATGATCACGCTGGGTTCGCGGGGGTCGAGGTTGAGGTCGATCACGACATGGAAACGACCGTCGCGCTTGAGGTGCTTGAACATGCGGACGAAGGATTTTTCCTGCGGGATGACCTCGTGGCCGGTGCTGCGGCGCAGGCGGTCAAAGAGCGGGCCAAGCAGCGGGTTGACGAAATTCTGTGTGACGACCATGGCGCGGCCACGGTGATAGGCGGTGAACTGGCTGAGCCACTCGAAGTTCGCGGCATGAAGGCAGACGCAGATGACGGGCCGCTTTTCATCGGTGTCGAGAGTGCCGCTGCGGTCGTCGGTGACGATGAGCTCGGCCGCCTTTTCGGGAGTGAGATTGGGCGACCAGAATAATTCCAGCATGGTACGGGCAAAGGTCTGGTAGCTGGCGCGGGCGATCTCGCGTTTGCGCCGGGCGGTGAAGGTGTCGCCGAAGGCCGCGTCGAGATTGGCCAGGGAAACGCTCCAGCCGCGACGGTCGATGATGGAGGCGACGGCGCCGCAGACATTGGCGATGGGTTGGAGCCAGGCGTGAGGCAGGCGCTGGATGACGGCGATGGCGGCGGTGAGCCCGAGGTATTCCAACTCCTGCCGCAGGCCGGCGCGGCCGGTTTTTTCGATCGGAATATCCTGCTCCATCTCTTTGAGGGGCTGGATATTTTCCGAATTGCGCGCTTTGCGCAAGCCGGGGATCAACCGGCGACGGTGTCCCGGAGGACGAGCTTGTCGAAGCGCTTGGCGGTATTCGCGTAGAAGGGATAGCGGCCGGTCTCGTCGGCCAGAGGGCGGAAGCGCCAGTGCTTGTAGGACCAGAGCCAGCACTCGGGCTGCTCGCGGATGGAGGACTCGAGGGCGTTCCAGCAAAGCTGGGTGACTTCGAGCGCGGTGGCGTCCTCCGGATACTCCAGGGCCTCGCCGTAGGTCATGTGGTAGGTGCCGTCGGCGCGGGGCCGGCAGATGGAGGGGATGATCTTGGCACCGGTGCGCTGGGCCAGGGCGACGTGCATCTGGGTCACGCAGGTTTTCAAGCCGCCGAATTGCTCGATGATGACGCCGGGCTCGCTGGGATCGAGGTTGAGGTCGACCACGAGCTGGAATTTTCCGCCGCGTTTGAGGTGCTTGAACATGCGGAGCATGGATTTTTCCTGGGGGAGCACTTCGTGCCCCGTGCTGGAGCGCAGGCGGTCAAAGATGCGGCCGAGCAGGGGGTTCTTGAAATTCTGGGTGACGACCATGCCGGGACCGCCCGCAAAGGCAGTGAACTGGCTGAGCCATTCGAAATTCGAGTAATGCAGGCAAAGGAAGATGATGCCGTGCGCGTGATCGGGCCGCAGGTTATGGCCGGGATCGTCCGGCTGGCTGATGGATTGGGCGCGCTCGGCGGTAAGATTGGGTGACCAGAAAAGTTCGAGCATGGTGCGGCCGAAGTGCTGGTAGCTGGCGCGGGTGATCTCGCGCTTGCGGGCGGGGGTGTACAAATCGCCGAAGGCGGCGTCGAGATTGGCGCGGGCGACGGCGCGGCCCTTGGGATCACAGAAGCAAACGAGGGCCCCGAGCAGATCGGCCAAGGGGCGCAGCCAGGACAGGGGCAGACACCCCACGAACCAGACCGCGATCGACAGACCGAGGTATTCCAGCCTCTGGCGAAAGGTGGGCGTGGGCTGCTGCACTTATGCGGCCTTTTCCTCGGTTTGTATCCTGGGAAAGAGAGGAGTGGGCGCGCCAAGCTGGTGGCCGTCGGGCAAGCCGCCCCAGGCGAGGTCGGCGAGGGTCACGGATTTGCTCCAGTTCAGTTGCGCAAAGATGCCAGCGGCCGCCTTGGGCAGCACGGGCGAAATGAGGATGGCGATGATGCGCAGGGACTCGGCCAGATTATAGAGCACGGCGTCGAGCCGCGCGGCCTGTTCAGGGTCCTTGGCCAGAGCCCAGGGTTTTTCGGTTTCGACGAGCTGGTTGCATTTCACCGCGAGGGCGAGACTCAGGTCCAGGGCCTCGTTCACCTGATAGCGCTCGAAATACGCATTATAGGCGGAGGGGTCGAAAGTGAGTGACTCATGCGCGGGGGCATGACTCAAGCGGCCTTCGCGGTACTTCGCAGCCATGTTGAGCGAGCGGTTGAGCAGATTGCCCAGGGAGTTCGCCAGGTCGGTATTGTAGCGACCAATGAGACGCTCTTCGCTGAAGTCGCTGTCGCGGCCGGTGGCGATGTCGCTCATCAAATAATAACGAAGCGTCTCCGGGCCGTATTTGTCGGCGAGGGCATCCGGGTCGACGATGTTGCCGAGGCTCTTGCTCATCTTGGCACCGGCGATATTCCACCAGCCATGGACGAGCAGCGGCGGGATGTCGGCGTCGGCAAAGCCGAGGGCCTTGAGCATGACCGGCCAGTAGACGCCGTGGGCGGGAATGAGGATGTCCTTGCCGATGACGTGGACGGCGGGCCACCACTGTTTGAAATCGGTCAAATCTGCGCCGGGAGCGGGATCGTAGCCGGGGGCAAAGCTGATGTAGTTCACCAGGGCGTCGAACCAGACGTAGGTGACGAAATCCAGATCGAAGGGAAATTCAATGCCCCAGGCGAGGCGGGCTTTCGGCCGGGAGATGCAAAGGTCGCCCTCCAGCTTTTCGACGGCGTTGCGGAGTTCGGCGACGCGAAATTCGGGCAGGACCAGCGGCGTGCCGGCGGCACTACGCCGGTCGATGAGATCGAGCAACCACTGTTTATGCTCGGCGAGGCGGAAGTAATAATTCTCTTCCTCGCGGAACTCGACCTCGCCCCATTCGGGACCAAATTCCCCGGCCTCATTGCGCTCCTTGTCGGTGAGGAACTGCTCCTGCCGCACGCTGTAGTAGCCGCCGCGCTTATCCTTGTAGATCTGGCCCTCGTCGTTTAGCCGGGAGAGAATCTTTTGCACGCACTCCTTATGGACAGGCTCGGTGGTGGCGGCCCATCCGGAGTAGTCGATCTCGAGTTTTTGCCAGAGGGCGAGAAATTTTTCCGTGATGCCGTTGACGAATTCCTGTGGGGCGATGCCCTGCTTTTCGGCGGATTGCTGCACCTTCTGGCCGTGCTGGTCGACCCCGGTGAGAAAAAAGACCTCCCCACCCTTCAGCCTCTGATAGCGGGCGATGACGTCCGCCAGGACCTTCTCGTAGGCGTGGCCGATGTGAGGTGCGCCATTGGTGTAATCAATGGCCGTGGTGATATAAAAACTTTTGTTCACTGCGATAAACTTCCCCTAATCTACTTACGAATCTTCCCACCCCAAGAGATAATCTTGGCTTTTGCACCGGCGGCCTCGGCCTCAGGAATCTGCCCGTTGCGCACGTAGAAGAGCGAGAGGCTGGACCAGGCGAGTTGATCATTGGGCTCGAGGTCCACCGCTTTCAGCCCTGCCTCGATGGCCTCCGGGTAGTGCCCGGCCTTCATCAGAGCCATGCCGAGAGCGTGCCATGCGTCAAAATAGACCGGGTCCAGGACGATGCATTGGCGGTATTTGGCCACGGCCGCCTCAAGGTCCCCCAATGCAATGTCGCCCGTGGCGTCGTCAAACAGCTCAGCCGCCTGCGGATGGCCGGACATGGATTACTGCTGTCCGCGCGGAGCGATGACGATCTTCGCCTGATCGCGCGCCGCGGCCAGCCAGGTCAGGAAAATCATCCGCTGCTTGTTCTGAAGAATGCCTTCCTCGATCTCTTCCTTCTGCGCCGTGTCCGCTTCAGCCGGAGTGCGGGAGGCGAGGAAAACGGCAAAGCCGCCATCCGCCGAAGGGATGAAATTCGAGATCTGCCCCGGTTCGAGCACCAGGGCCACCGTGGCCAGTTCACGCTGGTCGATCGACAGGGACTCGCTGTTGACGGAAAATCCGTTCAGGGGCTCGGTGGTGACACCAGCCGCCGCAGCGGCATCGGCGAAGGGTTTGCCCGCCGCGAGCTCCGCGCGGATCGTCGCGACGGCAGCGGCCGCCTTCGCGCTGAGCATTTCGCCGGCCTTGGCCCCCCGCAAACGCGCTTCGATCAAGGGCCGCACTTCCTCAATGGTCAACGGACGCTGGGGATTCGTCTTGGTCAGTTTCACCACAAAGAACTTATCGCCCGATTGCAGGACGTCGCTGACGGAGGTCGCCTCGGTAAGTTGAAACGCGCTGGGGGCGATGGTTTTCAGGTCCGCCGTCAGGTCGCCGGGGGCCTCGGTGTCACCCGTGCCGTTAAACTCCGGGCTCGTCTTGACCGTGAGACCGGCCTTGGCGGCGGTCTGGTCAAAAGTGGCTCCGGTCGCCTGCTCGGAAAAAGCGGTGGCCTGGTCGGCCAGCTTCTGCAACGCGTCGATCTTGGCCTTGCCCGTGAGTGCGGCGTCGGCGGGGGCCGGGACAAACTCCACATACGAAACCACCCGGGTCTCCGGCTTGATCATGGTCGCCTTGTTGCGTTCAAAGAAAACATTGATGTCCGCATCCGCCACGGTGACCGTGGAAGGGTCCGGCAGCGGAAACTTCACCTTTTGAAGATCCATTTTCTGGAGAGTGCGCACGGCCTCGGTGACTTCGCCCGGCGTGACGGCCACAGGGGCGCCGACGATGCTCTTCAACCGCTCCAGGCGCAAAGAATCCCGAATGACGTTTTCAATGTAGGCCTCGGTGAGACCATTGGGGCCCAGACGCTCCTGGACAAACTCGGCGTATTTGCGCGGATCGAACTGGCCGTTCGTTTGGAAAACCGGCAGGGCCATGATCCCGTCCTTGATTTGCGAATCCAGCGGCTCGATGCCCAGTTCCTTCGCCTGATGCTGCAGCACCATGAGATTCCAGACGAACTCATTGAGGACTTCCTCCTCACTCTGGCCCATGCCCCCGAGTTCGCCGATCAACTCATATTGCGAGAGGCTACGCGCCAGGTTGAAGCTCTTCACCTGCCGGTCGATATCGGCCTGCGAAAGGCTCTGGCCGTACATTTCCGCCACGGAATTCGTGCCGATTTTATGAAGGTTGGCGGGATCATAAAAGACGACGAAAGTGACGATAATGATGATGGCTACGGCCAGCATGACGTAGCGTTGATGTTGGCGAAAGATATGGATCATGAAAAAAGTGGCTGCGAAACTGTTGATTTGCGGGGCTGATGTGATTAAAGCAGATAGGAAATGAAAGCAAGCGCGTCCCCCCGAATCCTTTTTGCCGTGGCTGCGGCCCTGGGCCTGGCCCTGGTTTCCGTGCAGGCGCAGGACGCGGTGGTGCAAAAGGACAAGCAGCGGCGCGAAGGCCAGATCCTTGGCGTAGCCGACGGAAAAATCAAAATCAAGGTGGGACCGGTCGAGACCGGCATCCCCATGGATCAGGTTGCATCGGTGGTCAAAGTCGCACCCAAAGGCTACGAAGACGCCCTGGCCTCCTGGCAGGCGGGAGACTCAGCCAAGACCCTCGCCACCCTCAAGCCCCTGGTGGACACCTTCCGAGGCCTGCCCACGCCGTGGGCCGAGCGCTCGAGCGCGCTGTTGGGCGACGTTTACCTTTCGCTCGACCAGTTGCCTGCGGCCGAGAAGGCTTTTGCGGATTTCCAAAAGGCTTATCCGGGTTCAGCCTCGTTGTCCGACATCGGCCTGGCCCGCCTGGCCGTTTCCAAGAAAGATTACGCCACGGCCAAAGCCAAGCTGGAGCCCGTGCTGGCCGAAGCGGCCAAGGTGACGCTGGCCGGCACCGGCAAGAGCGCCGCCTATGGACAGGCCTACTATTTGATGGGAATGATCAATGAAGCGGCGGGAAACAATCCCGAAGCTCTGCGCGACTATCTCAGCACTGTCGCCCTCTTCTACGAGGACCAGGCTGTTGTGGCCAAAGCGCAAGAGCGCGCCGATATTCTCATCGAAAAGAAAGTCATTGTTCCCTGATTCCCCCGATCCTGTTAATTTCCTTACCCCGTTAATATGAAGAAAGCCCATTCCACCGTTCACCGTATTCTGACCTGCCTGCTTTTGCTGGCTGCCACCCTGCCGGCGGCATGGGCTGAAGAGGCCGCCGCCGGAGGAGGAGAGTCCCACAGCATCCTGCAAACCATCATCGGAGGTGGACCGCTCATCATCATGATCTGGATCGCGATCCTCGGCACCTCGATCATCATGGTGACTTTCATCATCCAGCTTTTCCTCTCCCTGCGAGATGAACAACTGGCCCCGAAAGCTCTCCTCGACTCTCTACACGCCACCATTCTGGCCGGCAACTATCAGGAAGCCTGGGAAATTTGTCGGGCCAACAAAGCCTACATCGCCCTGGTTTTGAAGGGCGCCTTGGAGCGTCTCGGTCGCGGCAAGGATGCCGTGGAGACCGCCCTCATCGAACACGGTCTGCGCGAGGCTCAGGTTCTCAAGACCAAAAACAGTTACCTCTCAGTCATCGGAGTTGTTGCTCCCATGATCGGGCTGCTCGGTACGGTTATCGGCATGATGGGCGCCTTCGCCGTCCTCGGCGCCTCCGGCGTGTCCGACCCCCGCTCTCTCGCCTTGCGAATCGGTGAAGTGCTCATGGCCACAGCGAGCGGTCTCTTTATCGCCATCCCGGCCTTCATCTTCTACTACTACTTCCGCAACAAGGCCACCATCGTGCTGGTCAACGCGGACGACAAGCTGAACTACATCGTCGAAGATATCCCCTTCGACGAACTCTCCGGCATCCGCATCGGTGAAAACTTCGAAGCCGGCGCCGGCGCGCCCGTGAGCGGAGCCGGTCAGTCCCGCAAGGTTTCCATGGCCCTCACCACCAATTGCCCCGTGTGCAACGGAGCCATCCAGCCCGGCTTGAACCCCTGCCCGCATTGCGGCGCGACGCTCGAGTGGGCTTGATTTCCCTTCTCTGACGCATGTCCGAAGGAGCCCATACTCGCGGAAAAAAGAAAACCGTCCGCAAGGCGGAACACGAGCCCGAGCCGGAATTCCAGATCGCGCCCATGATCGACATCCTGCTCGTGCTGCTGGTGTTCTTCATGTCCATCAGTTCCACCGAAGTTTTGCAGGCCAACCAGAACGTGAAGCTGCCGGTGGCCAAAGACGCGAAGCAGGCGAAGAAAAATCCCGGACAGGTCATCATCAACGTGCTGTACAGCGCGACCAATAACGCCACCACGATCGAGGTGGACGAACAAAAGCTGACCCCCGCCCAGTTGGTGGGTCTGCTGCAGGCCAAGGTGGCCAAGGTGCCCAGCATGCGCGTGCTGGTGCGGGCCGACAAGGAAGTCCGGTACGAATTCATGCGCACCCTTTTGGAAACGGTGGGCAAATCCAACATCAGCGACGTGACGTTCTCTGTGGTGGATAAAGAAGAAAAATAACCTTAGAATCTTAAGAACATGGCAGGCGGAGGCACAAACGAAGACGGTGACGTAGGATTTCAGATCGCGCCCATGGTGGACGTGGTCTTCGTTCTCCTGCTCTTTTTCATGGCGGCGGCCGGCTCCCAGGTCATTCCCCGGGAACTGACCATCAACCTGCCGAGCGGCGCGGGCGCGACCAAGCCGGGCCCTCCCCCCACCCCCTTCATCATCGATATCTCGCCGCAAGGACTCGTCTCCTCCAGCGGCACGGCTTTTGACAATCCGGGCAGCAAAGAGCTTCCCGCCCTGCGCGACAAGCTGAAGAGCAACATCGACAAGTTCGGCGACAAGGACCCGGTCATCATCCGGCCCGATCCTCTGACCAAACACGAGCGCATTATCGATGTGCTCAACGCCGCGGCGGCGGCGGGGGTCAAGAGTCTCACCTTCAGCTGAAAACTTATGGCCACCGGAAGCGCAAGTGAAGACGGAGAAATCGGTTTTCAGATTGCGCCGATGGTCGACGTGGTTTTCGTCCTCCTCCTGTTTTTCATGGCGGCGGCAGGATCGCAGCTCAAACCGAAGGAACTGACCTCCCAGCTTCCCGCTGTGCCCAGTGGCGCGGCGAAGAACGTCACCCCCTATATCATCGAAATCTCCCCGCAAGGCCTCGTGTCGTCAGGCGGAGAGATCTTCGACACGGCCACGGACAGCAATCTGCCCGCGCTAAAGGCCCGCCTGAAAGGCAATATCGACAAATTCGGAGATCGGAATCCCGTGGTCATCCGGCCCGATCCCCTCGCCACGCATCAGCGCGTGATCGATGTGTTGAATGCGGCCGCCAAAGCCGGCGTCAAAAACCTGACGTTCAGCTAGTCCGGCGCACGTAACGCTTCACCTGCATTTCGGGCGCTTCGAAGAGCACTTCCTTTTCCTCGAACAAGTCTTCGAAGGGAGGAAAGAACGCATCTCCCTCCACCTCCCGATCGACCAGCGTGAGATAAAGCTCGGCGCATTTGGGCAGCAGGGCCTCGTACAACTGGGCTCCGCCGATCACAAAAAGCTCTCGTCCATCATGGGGCGGAGCAATCTCCGCGACGTCCCGGAATACTTTCACTTCCGGCAGTTCCGCACTGCGGCTGAGCACCCAGTTCTCCCGCCCGGGCAAAGGCTTGCCCAGCGAATCGTAGGTCTTCCGGCCCATGACGATCACATGGCCGAGCGTGGTGCGCTTGAAAAATTTCAGGTCCTCCGAGAGATGCCAGGGGATTTTCCCGTCCGCACCGATCACGCGGTTGCGCGACATGGCCGCGATGGCGATCATACCGAGATCGGGGCCTTGATGGCCGGATGCGGATCGTAGCCTTCCAGCGTGAAATCCTCAAAACGAAAGGCGGTGATCTCCGTGACGGCGGGATTCAGCCGCATCCGCGGAAGAGGCCGGAAGTCCCGCGTGAGCTGCTCGCGGGCCTGATCAAGGTGATTCGCGTACAGGTGCAAGTCGCCGAAGGTGTGGATGAATTCACCCGGCTTCAATCCGCAGACCTGTGCGACCATGAGGGTGAGCAGCGCATAGGAGGCCACATTGAAAGGTACTCCGAGAAACAGATCGGCACTGCGCTGGTAAAGCTGGCAACTCAACTCGCCCTCCTGCACGTAAAACTGGAAAAGCGCATGGCAGGGAGCCAGCGCCATCGTGTCGATCTCGCCCGGGTTCCAGGCGCTGACGATGAGGCGGCGGCTGTCGGGGTTCCTCTTGATGTCGGCGATGACCTGGGTGATCTGGTCGAGGCTGGCTCCGTCGGGCTTGCGCCAGTCCCGCCACTGCGCGCCGTAGACGCGGCCGAGGTCGCCATTTTCGTCGGCCCATTCGTCCCAGATGGTGACCTTGTTTTCCTGCAGATAGCGGACATTGGTATCGCCCTGCAAGAACCAGAGGAGTTCGTGAATGATCGAGCGGAGGTGCAGTTTCTTGGTGGTGAGCAGCGGGAAGGATTCGCGCAGATCAAACCGTTCCTGCGCGCCGAAAACCGAGTAGGTGCCGGTGCCGGTGCGGTCGGCCTTGAATTTGCCGTGATCGAGCACGAGGCGAAGGAGGCGGTGGTATTGCTGCATGGAAAACCCGGAGACATTGCCATGGCATTTTTCCTACGGCAACCATTGTCGTGAACGCCCGGCGGTGCGATAACTACGCCATGTTTGAAATCGTCACGCTGGGCAGCGGCAGCGCGGGAAATGCCGCGCTCATCCGCTCTGCCGGGACGACGTTTCTGGTGGATGCGGGCCTGAGCGCCAAGCAGCTCTGTGTGCGCCTGGAGGCGTGCGGCGTGTCAGTCGATCAACTGGCCGGCGTACTGCTGACCCATGAGCACCACGACCACACCAGCGCCTTGAAGGTGCTGCTCGGCCGCAACGAATTACCGGTCTATTGCAACTCCCTGACCGCCTTTGCGCTGAAGGATGCCGGCCTGACCCACCGGAACTGGAAAATCTTCCAGACCGGCAGCGAATTCGCCCTGGGCGATTTCACCATCCGTCCCTTTCTTGTGCCCCACGACGCCGCGGAGCCGGTCGGGTTCCGCATCTCCGGAACGGGGGGCTGCATGGGCATCCTGACGGACCTGGGGCACGTCACGCATTCCATCTTCGACGCGCTGCGCGGAGTCCAGGCCATGTTCATCGAAACGAATTACGATGAAAAGATGCTGCAGAACGACACCCGGCGCCCGTGGTCGGTCAAAAGCCGCATCAGTTCCAAACACGGCCATCTTTCCAATGCGATGGCCGGCCGTGTCCTTGCGGACCTGGCCGCCCCGCTCAGCCACGTCGTCATCGGGCACCTGAGCCGCGACTGCAATGCGCCGGAACTCGCCGTGACGACCGTGAGGCAAAGCCTCGACGCGGCGGGATATACCGCCACGGCGATTCACTGCGCGGCCCAGGAAAGTCCGGGGCCGGTGCTGCGCATTATTTAAGACCGGCTGCGGCCATGGACAACATGCCCAGACCCATGGCCAACCCGCAGCAAAGCAATCCGGGCAAAATCACGGCCGTGATCGAGCGCGTATAATCCGTGCGGTGGACCTCCTTCAGGCCCATGACCAGAAGCACCAGCCCCCACACCGCATAGATGTAAGGTCCACAAAAAGGGATGAATTGGAGGATCGCCGCCGCTCCCCATCCATAACACACCACCCGATAGGTGGCTTCAAAGGGCTTTTTGGCGCCCCCGAGCATCATCAGGCAGATGTGGAGAATTCCGGCCGAAATAAATGACCCGGCGATGATCAGCCCCGGCATCAGGACAAACAGGAAGGCATAGGAGACCTTCATTTGATCCACGGTGAGAACCTTGGCGTACTCTCCCATGACGAGGTCCGGGTTCACCACCAGGAGCACCACCTGGTAGAAAATATTCATCCAGCCGGTGACCGTGCCGAGAAGGGTGTAGAACAGCAGAGGCGACCCGATGCCTCCTTCCGTGCTCATCCGCTGAAAAGCCGCGGCCGGCGAAGAGAGAAAACCCTTGATCGTTTCAGTCAGCGCAACCATCCAGCCCAACTGCAGCCTGCGCTCCCAGGCGGGCTCAGTCGCGGCGGCCGAGGCCACAACGGGCACCCCCGGATTTCCCGGCTCCACGACAGGGACCACGGGCACGGGCGGCGGAGTGATCAACGTTTCCGACACGGGCAGATCGGTGAATTCCGAAAGCGGCTTCCAGGATTCCATCGGCTCGCACCAGCCAAGGTCGGTGGGCATGAATCGAGCGGAACGCAAGCCGGTCGCAACCTCCTCCGGGGAAAAATGGCCCAAAGGCTGACGATTGCGGGCGACGTGAATTCTATTCATCGCTGCGCACGGTGCACGAAACACGATTGTTCGGCAACACCGTCTTGACGGCCCGCCTCCCGCCGCCAAGATGTGCCGCCATGGCCACCGCTGTCACCAACGCCACCCCCCTGGGCTCCGTCGCCCCCGATTTTTCACTCCTCGATGTCGTCAATGGCTCGACCGTTTCGCTCTCCGCTCTGCCTTTCTGCAAGGCCCTGGTGGTGATGTTTATCTGTCGCCACTGCCCCTACGTGGTGCATGTGCGGGAGGAAATCCTGCGCCTGGCCCACGATTACCAGCCCAAGGGCGTGTGGTTCGTGGCGATCTCCTCCAACGATGCCGCCGCCTATCCCGATGACGCGCCGGAAAAACTTCGCGAAATGGCCGTCGAACACAATTTCCCCTTCCCGCTGCTGCACGACGCCACCCAGCAGGTGGCCCGCGCCTATGACGCCCAATGCACGCCGGATTTCTTCGTCTATGACAGCCGCCGCCGCCTCGCCTACCGCGGACGGCTGGATGAAAGCACCCCGGGCAACGGAGTGCCGGTGGACGGACGCGAAATGCGCAATGCCCTCGACGCCATCCTCGGAGGCCTCGGCGCCCCGGCGGTCCAGAAGCCCAGCATGGGTTGCTCCATCAAATGGAAGGCTGGCACGGCCTGATTTTTTCCGCAGTTCTTCACTGAGATATATCTTGATATATATCTGACAACGCCGTAGCGGTTTTCCCATGCCCTCCCTGTCGGCTCTCTCCCGTTGTATCCTCGTCTTCGCCGCCCTTGCCTCCGCCCAGGCTTCGGACACCCGCTGGTGGCCTGAACAGAAGACTCCGAAGACCCTTTTGATCATTGATGCCGGCCAGTTCGCCAAACTGGGAGCGGCGCATGCGGGGAAGATTCCGGCGGAACCATCCCGCAGTCCCTACCACATGCTGGCGGAGTCACTGAGCGGTCTCGCCGCGCAGGCGGTGAACGAAGGCCGGGGCGACGAATTGATCTGGGTCGCGATGCGCGGCAACAAATCCTATGCCGAATGGCTGGAACGCCTGGTGAAACGCACAGGCATGACCAAGAAAAAGAGCACGGACCTTTGGCAGACGGTAAGTGACTATGCCCAGCGCGGCATCGTGAAGGGCTACATCCTCTACAATCACGAACTGGTCACCCGGGACGACCGCAAGGAAGCCATCCCGGCCAACGAATCCGCCAATGCCGCCACCGTGATGGCCGGCCTGCTCGGCGGCGTGGTGGTCGACGAAAACTTGCAGGCCGAGGCCGAGAAGGCCGGTCTCAAGATGCTGCTCGATGCGCGCAAGCTCACAGAGGAGCAGGTTTTCAATCAGAACAAGGACAAGCTGAACCGCCACTATGCGCTGGTGCAGACGCCCGAACTCGCCTTCGGCCGCGACATCGCCATCGCCCATCGCATGATGGTGATCTTTGGCCGCGAAACACCCTCGCCAGAAGTCTACGAATGGATGGAACCGATCGGCACTGTTTTCGGTTGGAACCTCGACCCGGAAGACAAGGCCGTGGGACAGATCTCCGAGGCCGGTCATGTAATCGTGCCGTGCGACTGGGCTCCGAATATGGCGGCCCTTTCCTGCGGGGCTCCGGCGTCCCTGGAAACCGCGGACGTGGCGAAATTCAAGACACCCGCGGCAGTGCCGGTGAAGGACGATCAAAGCGTCACGGCAGCGGTGATGAGCGACGGCGACAACCTCCAGTGGGCTCTGACCACCCTCGCGCACAATCCAAAATATTGGGGCCACGCGCTGCGGAATGAGTTTCCCCTCGGCTGGGGTTTACCCATCGGAGACCTGCTGCAGATTTCCCCGGATGCCTACAATTACTACGTGGAAACACAAGGGGACAAAACTTCGATCCTGCTCCACCTGGGTTACTACTATCCGGACACCTTTGCGAAATTGCGCGGGCCGGAAAAGCGAGTCGAACTGCTCAAGCGTCTGGCGCACCGCATGGAATTCACCCTGAAGGCCTCCGGAGCGTCGCTCTTCACCTTCCTGGCCAAGGACGTCAACGGTCCGGCCGCGAAGGAAGCTTATCAGATTTTCACGGAAGAGGCTCCGTCCCTGAAGGCCATGTTCGCCATTCAGTATCACCCCTATGAAGGCGGTGAGGGCGAAGTGATGTGGTTTCCCCGCAAAGACGGCAGCGAGGTCCCCGTGACCACCGCGGCCTGGGCCATTTGGAAGGCCTCCGAAAAACGCAAGCGCGGCATGGTGCCGAGCCGGCTGGCGGAAAGGCTGACCACCGAAGCGCAGACGGCGAACGCGGCGAAAAAACCATTCTCGGACTGGTTGATCATCCACGCCTGGTCGGAGTTTCCCGAAGAGGTGGCCGACATGCCGAATGCCTTCTCGCAGGGTGTCGATCCGACGCTGAAGTTCTTCCGGCAGGTGAATGCGAACGTTCCCGTGGTGACATCGGAACAAATCGTCGATCGTTTGCAGGCCGCGCGCAAGAAGACCCCGTGAGGATCGCGCTTCCGCTGCTGGCCGTGGTCTGCGCAGGTTCGCTGTGGGCGGGCCCGCTCAAGCTGGATGCGGTCTACAGCGACCACATGGTGCTGCAGCGGAACCAGCCGTTGCGTTTCGCCGGAGAAGCGGCGGACGGGACCGAGGTCACGGTGCAGATCGGCGGAGAAAAAGCTTCTGCCAAGGTGGAGAAGGGACGCTGGCAGGCGGAGCTTTCCGCCCGGGAGGCCGGCGGGCCGGTGGAGATTTCCATCAGCGCCGACGGCGAGACGAAAACGCTGCGCGATGTGTTGATCGGCGATGTCTGGGTCTGTGGCGGGCAGTCCAACATGCACTACCCGATGCGGCTGTTTCCGGAATACCGCGACAAGGCCGCGAGCCTGGCCAATCCCAACATCCGGACACTGCTGGTGAAGGTGGTGAAATCGGAAACGCCCGCGCCACAAATCGAGATCGAAAGACTCTCCAAAGACAGCTGGCAACCGGCGGAAGGGCCGTATCTTTTGGAAACGACGACGGTGGGATTTTTCTTCGCCGACGAACTGCAGCGCACCACCAAGGTGCCCATCGGGATCATCGATGCGAACCTCGGCGGCTCTCCGGTCGAAGCCTGGATTCCGCGGGAACTCGTGCAGCAGATTCATCCTGCCAGCGTCACGGCGTTCGAGACATTGAAAAAGAAGCTGGAGGAGAAAACCGCCTCCGGGGATGCCAAGTCGAAGCGCATCGTGGAGAACATCCTCAAGCCACCGGGCGAGCTTTACAATGGGATGATCGTGCCACTGCAGCGCTTTCCCATCCGCGGCTTCATCTGGTACCAGGGCGAGTCCAATGCGCGCGAACCGGGAGCGTACGCGAAGCTATTTCCCGCACTCATTCGCACGTGGCGGGCGGGCTGGGGCCAGGGCAACCTGCCTTTTCTTTTTGTGCAATTGCCCGGCTACGGCATGCATGACAAGGGCGAGGAAGCCCAGTGGGCCTGGCAACGCGAGGCTCAGGCCAGCGGTCTGACGGAGCCGAAGACTGCCATGGCGGTGACGCTGGACTGCGGCGAACTCGACAATCTCCACCCGGAAAACAAGGAACCCATCGGGCGGCGGCTGGCCACGCTGGCGCGGAGTCTGGCCGGTGAACCGCTGCCGGGGCGCAGCCCGTCGTTCAAGGCCGTGAAGATCGAAGGCAACGAGGCGGTGATTTCCTTCGACCATGTGGGCGGCGGATTGGAAGGACGCGAGTTGGTGCTCAACCGGCAGAAGAATTTCCGGCCCAAGACGGACCCACAGGCGTTTCGGGTACCCGCCGATCAGATCAGCGGCTTTTCCATTTGCGGAGCGGACAAGGTTTTTGTCCCGGCGGAAGCGAAGCTCTCAGGCAACGAGGTCACGGTCTCATCGCCCAAGGTTTCCAAGCCGGTCGCGGTCCGTTATGCGTGGAGCAATTTCCCGCTGGCCAATCTATTCAGCAAGGACGGCTTGCCGGTGGAGCCGTTTCGCACGGATGATTTTCCGGTGCCGGGCCCATCCGCGAGCAGCGCACTTCCGGGCGACGAGTAGGTCTTACTCGCCGCGCCAGATGAAACGCACGGCGTCGATCGCCACGATACCGTTCGCGCCGGTGTTTTTCACCGTCACGGTCGCGGGCTTGCCCGCGTCGAACTTGAACTCACCCAGCGGCATGAAGGCGAAGGGCGTGTTCTTTTTCTTCTGATTGATCACTACTTCCGAGTCGCCGCCGGCGTGGCCGATGACCACCGGCACGTTGGTGGCGCGGTTGCCGGCCGTGGGGAAGGCCAGGGCCACCTCGTAGCGGCCGGTGCGGGGCAGGGTCGCGGTGAAGACGGCCTCGGCGGGCTTTTCAGGATCGACCGTCATCAAGCCTACGCGATGGCGGTATTCCATCTCGGTACCACGGGTGCGGTCCCAACGGCCGATGAGTTTAGCATTGGCGTAGGGCACTTCGATTTCCGCCACGGGTTTTTCTCCGATAGGCAGATCGATGTTTACCGTCCGGCTCTTGAGATCGTCGGCGTCCTGCACGGTGAGTGAGATTTTGGCCTCGGTTTCGGCGGGATAAGTAAAGGTGCCTTTTTCGGTGGTGGCCTGCACTTCGCCGCTGCCGTCGAAATTCCACGCGATGGTGGTGAACGGCTTGCGCTTCTGCTTCGCCACGAGTTCGAACTCAATGGGCTGACCGGCTTTGTAAGGCGGCGGCGTGACGATCTTGATGTCCACGACCGGACGGAAGGGCGCTTCCAGCGGCATCTTCTCGGCCTTCAATTCGGCCTGGAGTTCCGGGACCGGCACGTCCTGCACGGAGACATTCTTTTTGATGGCCAGGTCGGCGGCCAGTCCGGCGGCGTGGCCGAGCATCATAAACACCGGCTCCATCCGCAGGCTGGAGTAGGCCACGTGGCTGGCGGATACCGCGCAGACAACAAGCAGATTTTTCACACCATAGGGAGTGATGGAACGGTAAGGAATCTCCCAGCCGTCGGCCGAGCCGTTGAAGTGGCCCTCACCGATCAGGCCTTCGTCGGTCTGGATGGTCTGGATGTCGTGGCAGTCGGTATTGTAGCTGCCCATGCAGATGGTGTCCGGCTTGAAGCGGTCTTCCTGCACGTCATGTTGCGTCAGGAAATAGCGGCCGAGCATGCGGCGGGCGACACGCACGTAGATCTGCGGGGAGATGTGATTGCTTTCGAGATATTCGTCCTTCGGCACACCCCAGTTTTTCATGTCGGCCAGGAATTCCTTGGGCAATTCAGGGTCGTTCTGCAAACGCCACCAATAGCTCATCCAATAGTCCTGCACTTCCTTGAGAATGCGGGCCCGCGCCTCGTGATCGCCCTCGGGGTAGCCGAAATTCACGCCGGGGAAGTCAGCACAGTTCGGATCGCCCTTGCCGTTCACCAAGGCCCAGCGCTTGTAAACAGTGGTGAAGGCTTCCTGAACGGACTTGTAGTTGTTGGTCTTGATCGTATTGACCCAGCCCGCAGCCGCCTCGGGGTAATACGGATCGGGCTTGGGGAAAGGCAGG
>CAYUMP010000030.1:0-54726 GCA_964445975.1 uncultured Chthoniobacterales bacterium
CCCAGCCTTTCAAGGTTCTGCTTGCCATGCGCATACGGGCCACGCACGTTGGGGCTCTTTTTTCAGCTAAATTCGCCTCAGCGCAATGAACCAGAACATCCGCAATATCGCCATTATCGCCCACGTCGACCACGGCAAAACCACGCTCGTCGACCAACTGCTCAAGCAGGCGGGCACCTTCCGTGCCAACCAGAAAACCGACGAACGCATGATGGACTCCATGGATCTGGAACGCGAAAAGGGCATCACCATCCGCGCCAAGAATGCCGCTTTCCGCTGGAACGAATATCACATCAACATCGTCGACACTCCCGGCCACGCCGACTTCGGCGGTGAGGTCGAGCGCATCATGAAGATGGTCGACGGCGTCCTCCTCGTGGTGGACAGCCATGACGGCCCCCAGGCTCAGACGAAATTCGTGCTGCGCAAGGCCATGGAAAACGGCCTCAAGCCCATCGTCGTCATCAACAAGATCGACCGCGAAAACGCCCGGCCCCACAAGGTTCTCGACATGGTTTTCGAGCTTTTCCTTGAGCTCAACGCCACCGACGAGCAACTCGACTTCCCGCACATCTACGCCAGCGCCAAGGCCGGCTACGCCAAGCGCGAACTGGTCGACCCGAGCGAGACTATGACTCCTCTTTACGAGGCCATCGCCTGGCATATCCCCGCCCCGAAAAAATCGGATAAGGACTATTTCCAATTTCTCGTTTCCAACCTGGACTACAGCGATTACCTCGGCCGTATCGCTTACGGCCGCATCGTCAGCGGTGCCGTCAAGGTGGGCCAGAGCGCCGTTTGTTTTCACAACACCGGCAAGAAGACCCGCGCCAACATCACCGCGGTGTTCAGCCATGAAGGCCTGGAGAAAGTCCAGATCGAAGGCGCCGGCGAAGGTGACATCGTCGGAATAACCGGATTTGAAGACGTCTTCATCGGCGAAACGATCACGGACAACGAAGAACGCGAGGCCCTGCCTTTCGTCCACATCGATCCTCCGACCATCACGATGAAGATCTGCGTGAACGATTCGCCCCTGGCCGGCCGGGAGGGCAAGTTGCTCACAGCCCGTCAGATCAAGGATCGTCTCATCAAGGAAACCCGCACGAACGTCTCCATCAGTGTCACGGAAACGGAAGTCGCCGGTCACTTTGAAATCAAGGCCCGTGGCGAAATGCAGATCGCCGTCCTGGTCGAACAAATGCGCCGCGAAGGTTTTGAGATTCTCGTCTCCCGCCCCGAGGTCATTTTCCAGCGCGCCGAGGACGGCTCGCTTCTCGAACCCATGGAGACGCTCTTTGTGGATGTGCCTCCGGACAATCTCGGCGACGTGTTGCAATCCCTGGCCGGCCGTAAGGCGGAAATCACCAACATGCAGCACCATCCTCACAATGTGCTGGTCGAGGCCACTATCCCAACTCGCGGTTTGATCGGTTTTGAAACCGACCTCGTCAACGTGACCAAGGGCCACGGCATCGCGAGCCACCTCTTCAAGGAATACGGCCCCCACAAGGGCGACATCCCGAGCCGCGGCAAGGGTGTGCTCGTCTCCATGGAAGGCGGCATCAGCATGGCCTACGCCCTCGACTCCATCCAGGAGCGCGGCCGTCTGTTCATCGGGCCTCAGGAGGAAATTTACGAAGGCATGATCGTGGGTGAAAACGCCCGTCCGGATGACATGCCGGTGAATCCTTGCAAGGCCAAGAAGCTCACTAACATGCGCTCTCAGGGTGACGGCAAGGGCATCTCCCTGGCGCCTCCGCTCGTCATGAGCCTCGAGCGCGCCCTGGAGTACATCGCCCCCGACGAATACGTGGAAGCGACTCCGAAATCCCTGCGCCTGCGCAAAAAGATTTTGGACGCCAACATGCGCAAGCGGGCGACCAAGACCGCCTGATTTTCGCACGGACTTTCTGAGGGACAGGAGGATGCAGTGATGTATCTTCCTGCCTGAAGAATTCTCTGCGAGATATGAGTAAGAAAGTTCCCGTCTCCGGCCCCCAGGCCCCGTTGCAAAACCCCTTCGCCGCGCTGAGCAGCGAGGGATTGCCCGAGGGAGCCATTGCTGAATCCGCTCCCGTTGCGCCCAGTGCGCCAGTCGGAAAGAAAAAGCCCCGCATCGTTCTGCGTCGGGAAAAATCCCAACGCGGCGGCAAGACCGTCGTGGTGGTCAGCCAGTTACCCACCCATCTCTCTCCCCCGGAAATTGAAAATCTCTGCCGCACCGCCCGCAAGGGGCTCGGCTGCGGTGGCACCGTGCAAAACCGCGAAATCGAACTCCAAGGCGATCAAGTCGACCGCGTCCGCGCCTTCTTTGAAAAGGAAGGCTTCACCGTCGGCGGAGTATAAGCGCGCGCACGCGCAGGCCTGGTTTAAAGCCTGCGCCGCGCTCAGTGGCGCTCCCCTAAGCGCGGGGCCTGCGCCCCATCACCAGGGAAATGACGAAGAGCACCAGGAAAACGACGAAGAGAATCTTCGCGATTTCCGCCGCCAGCCCTGCGATTCCGATGAATCCCAGCAGCCCGGCCACCAGTGCCACGACGAGAAAAACTAAAGCGTAGTGAAGCATGACATCCTCCTTTCCGGTTTAAAATTTACCTTCCAAATTTTTCGATTTCATCGCGGATTTCTTCTTTGGTTTTGCCGAGACGGGTCTGAATCCGTCCATAGAGCTCGTCCTCCTTACCCTGGGCAAACGCGAGATCATCGTCGGTTAACTGCCCATACTTCTGTTTCAGTTGCCCCTTGATGACGTTCCAGTTTCCTTTCAGTTCGAGTTTGGTCATGGCTTTTATTTGTTAGGGTTAAGGGCGTCTCCTACCGACTCTGCGGCGTCCTTGATCGCATCTCCGGTCTTCTCCACCGCCCTCTCGGTCGCGTCGCCGGCTTCCTTCAGGGCTTCTCCCGCAGATTTGGTGGCCGACCTGGCTCCCGCCTCCGCCTGTGCGGCCGTGAAATCGGCCCGGTAGTGATTGTACTTCGCGCGCAAGTCGCTTGCCTTTCTGTCTGTCTCGGCTTTGTCGGCCCCGGATACCTTGGTTGAGCGGACATCCAATTCGTTGATCTCGGATTCCATCTCGGAAAAGGTCAAATTCACCACCCGCTTGGTCTCCTCACTCGGTGTCCTGCGATAGTTGGCGATGGCCGTTTCCACCTTTTGTGTTTCAAAAGTCTCCATCGCCGGAGGCGGCGTCGGCGGAGCCGAGGGCTTGCAGGCCGTGATAATAAATCCTGCCGAGACGGCCAGGATGGCGGTATTGATGCAGAAGCGTTTGGCTGGGGAATGGTCTGTGGTCATGGCAGGTAAGTCGTTCCAAGGAGAATCGTTGCGCTGGTGCGTTGCGGATGTATGGCGCCTTGAACGACAAGACAGCCCGCTTCAACGAGTTTGCCGTTGATATTCCCAGAAGGCGGCGATAGGCAGGTGTGTGGCGAGACGTAGTAAAAGTTCCTTCAAGCCGACTTGGATCATTGTAGCCGTACTTCTGGTCCTCGGGGCATTCATCGGTTCGCGTTTGTTTATCACCGCGACCTCGGACCCCTATCGCACCGTGGCGACCCTCGATGTGAAAGCCTATCTGGAAAACGCCAATAGCTTGCGCGGCAACGTTTACAAGATCGAGGGTGAGGTCACCAATGCCCTGGCCTGGTCTCCGTCCACCGGGCGGCTCATTGCCGTGGGGGTCAATAACGGCCAGGATGTGCTGCCTGTTCTGGTCACCACAAACTTTAACGATATCAACATCCAGAAGGGCCAGCGGTTTATTTTTTTGCTGGAAGTGGATGATAAGGGTATATTGCGCACCAAGAATCTCTCCAAAGCATGATGCGCCCCCTTTTGGTTCTTTTGGCCTCGGCCACCCTTGCCGCCGCGCAAGGCGGTGCCGCCTCGGAATTTCAAGCCCAGCCCGCCGCTCAACCCGCCCCTGCACAGCCGGCGGCTCAACCTGCGGGAGGAGGCCAATCTGGCGGAAATGCGGGAGGCGGTTCGTCCTTCCTCGGCAAGGACATGCCCTTTTTCGATCCCGGCAGCGAAGTTGTCTCCTGGGACGGCAAGAACTGGAACGTCAACAATAACCGGCTTTTCGAAGCCCGCTTCGAGAAGTACCTGAATGCTCCCCCGTCCACCTCGGAGTCGGACGCGGAATATCAGGCCGTCCTGCAACAAATCATGGACAAGATGTCACCCAGCAAGGTGACCGTGAAATCCACTGACGAAGCCTTTCAACTCCTGGCTAAGGCCTCCCAGTACCAGCAGGATGCCAACCTCTGTGATGGCCTGGCCAACCAGATTTATTCCTCCTGGCTGGCCCGCAATAATAACGACCGCCTGACCAACGCCAACCGGAGCCTCGAGGACGAAAGAAAACGTCTGGAGTGGAATGCGAAGCTCACCGCCGAGTCCAACAAACTCGAAAGCAACGGTTCCGGGAAAAAAGGCGAAGGCGTGGCTGCGGAATGGCAAAAGCAAAACGCCCTCAAGCGCGACATGGAGATGCAGCCCCTGCTCACCCGTTTGGCCGAGATCAATGCCTTGCTCAAGGCCAACCAACTCAAGCGTGAGGTGGCGGAACTTCAGGTGAAAATCGAGTTTCAGGCCCTCATCGTTCAGCACTTCATGCAGCGCCGCTTCCAGCACGCGGTCATCGGCACCCGGTTCTATCGCAGTATTTTTGCCGACGGCGATAGCCAGTTGCGCGTCGGGGAGGACGCCAAAAGCCTTTTCTCCAAGACCAGCGGACTGCCCCCGACCATGGGTACGGTGGACTCCATGGCCAACGAGGTCATGCGCGACGTGCACGAAGGCATCCAGGCCTTCAAGTTTCTCTTGAGCAAGAATGAGCTGGAAAGCGCGACCAAGCGTCTGGCTGAAACCTTCATCATCGGCGAATATCTGCCTTCTGTGCGGACGCTGGATCGCGACGACAAACGGCAGGCTCTCGCCTTCGCCCAGAAATCAAATCAGTTGGTCAGCGCTTTGGAGGTCAAGGATTACGCGCTGGCGGAAAAATTGGTGAAGGAACTCAGCGAAACCGCCAAGGACTTCGACATGTCCAAGCCCATGGCCGCCGTCGAGACCGCCCGCCAGGTCGCCGCCATGCACATCGCCAAGGCCCGCAATGCGGCCGTGAGCGGAGACAAGGCCACGCTCGAAACGGAACTGAAGTCCGCCACCGAAATCTGGCCGAGAAATCCGGCCCTGACCGAGGTGTCCAAGATGATCTTCTCCCAAGCCGACGTGCAGTCGCGCGCCATGGTCGATTTCGACCAGCTTCTGAGCCAGAAAAACTATCGTCAGATCTTTGACGACAAGATGCGCTTCATCGCCGCCACCTCCATGTATCCCGAAAAGCAGGAGCAACTGCGCAAGGTGCTGGACGACATGCAGGTCATCGAAACGGCCATCATCGAAGCCCAGCAGATCGAAAAGCGCGGCGACCATACCGGCGCCTGGGAAAGCGCCGAAAAGGCCTTCCGCCGATATCCGGATGATATCAAGCTGAATCAGATTCGCGCCAACCTCACGACCCAGGCAGCCAGTTTCGTCAACGCCATCCGGCATGCCGAGGAAATGGAGAAAAAGAACCAGCCCGGCTCCAGCCTCGCCTGGTACCTGAAGGCGCAGAACGAATATCCGCCCAGCGAACTGGCCCGCGAAGGCGTCGACCGCCTCAAGAAGCAGGTCATGCCCGACGCGACCTGATCTAGCCGAGGCTCGCGATCTTCCGCCAGAGCTCCTTCTCCTCTTCGGAGGGATGCGTCGGCAAAATTACGGTAAGCACCGCAAAGAAATCCCCACGGCCGCCGCCTTTCCTGGAAAGCCCCCGGCCCGGCAGACGGAACTTTCGTCCGTTCTGCGTCCCGGCTGGCACATGCAGTTTGGCCCGTCCGTCGATCGTGGGAATCTCCACATCCGCGCCCAGGACCGCTTGATGGACCGGCAGTTCCAGATCGTAGTAAAGGTCCGCTCCCTCGGCCTCGAAGTCCGGGTGACGCTCGAATTTAATGCGCAGATAGAGATCACCCGCAGGGCCGCCCGCGCCGCCCGATCCGCCCTGACCGGCCAGGCGGATGCGCTGGCCTTCATAGACTCCCGTGGGGATCTTTACCGTGTAGGTCTGGATTTTGCCGGAATCGCCGCGTCGGAAGGAAATCTGGCGAGTTCCGCCGCGCTGGGCCTCCTCAAAGGTGACCAGGAGGTCGGCTTCAACATCCTGCCCGCGCAGAGGGGTTTCCTCGTAATCGTAGCCGGAAAAGCCGCTCCGGCCGCCACGGCGAGCCCCAAACATTTGCTCGAAAAAGTCGCTGAAACCGGTCCCCCCGAAATGGAACTCTGTCCCCGCCTCGCCTCCCCCCGCGTTCCCCCCCGGATACCCCTGCCATCCTCCCCCCGGCGGGGGTTGAAATCCCCCCTGCTGCCAGTTGGCTCCGTAAGAGTCGTATTTTTTGCGTTTTTCGGGGTCACTGAGGACTTCGTAGGCCTCGTTGATCTCCTTGAATTTTTCCTCGGCCGACTTTTTGTCGGCGGCGGTATCGGGGTGAAATTTGCGGGCGAGCTTGCGGAAGGCACTCTTGATCTCGTCCTGCGTGGCGGTTTTGGACACGCCAAGGGTCTCGTAGTAGTCGCGAAATTGAACGGGCATTTTAGTGAGAGTTGGCAGTATAGATGAATTCTGCCAACTCTGTCCAATGCTCGACATCCGTCTGCTCCGAGAACAACCCGATATCGTCAAAACCCGCCTGGCCGCCCGTGGCTCCCGGCTGGACGAGACCATCGACGCGATTCTCGCCTTTGATGCCGACCGACGCACGGCCGAGACCAAGCTGCAGAACCTGCAGGCGGACCGCAATCGCCTGAGCAAGGAGATCGGGAAGCTGCGCAGCCAGGGGCAGGATTCGTCGGCCATCGAGGCGCAGGTGAAAGCGCAGGCCAGCGAGATGCAGGAGTTGGGACAGGCTGCCACGGAGTGCGAGGCGAAACAGAAGGATCTTTTGCTGAATCTGCCGAACCTGCCGCAGGAAACCGTTCCGGCAGGCGCGGATGCGTCGCAGAATCCAGTGGTGCGGTCGTGGGGCGACAAACCCCGGCTGGAAAAAACCGAGGATCACGTGGCCATCGGCGAACGCCTGAGACTGTTTGATTTTGAGCGGGCGTCGAAGATCAGCGGCAGCGGGTTTGTCTGCTACACAGGCAAGGGTGCGCGGCTGGAACGGGCACTGGTCAACTGCCTGCTCGATCTGCATACGCGCGAGCACGGGTACACGGAGATCAATCCGCCGTTCGTGGTGCGGCCGGAGGCGCTGGTGGGGACGTCGCAGTTGCCGAAGTTTGAGGATCAGCTCTACCGCATCGAAAACGGGGAGCTGTATCTTGGCCCGACAGCGGAGGTGCCGGTGACCAATCTGCATCGCGAGGAAATTTTGCCGGCTGCAAATCTGCCGGTGAAGTATGCCGCCTATACACCGTGTTTTCGTCGAGAGGCGGGATCGGCAGGACTCGGGACGCGAGGGTTGATCCGCATGCATCAATTCGACAAAGTGGAGTTGGTGAAGATTTGCGCGCCGGAGAATTCGGCGTTGGAATTGGAAGCGCTGACGGCGGATGCCGAAATGGTGCTGCAGATTTTGGGCCTGCACTACCATGTGATCGAGTTGTGCACCGGCGATCTCGGTTTTGGCTCGGCCAAGACCTACGACATCGAGGTGTGGGCACCGGGACAGAATGCCTATCTCGAGGTGTCGAGTTGCTCGAATTTCGAGGATTTCCAAGCCCGGCGGATGAACCTGCGCTACAAGGGCGAGGACGGAAAGAATCGCTTTTGCCATACGCTGAACGGCTCGGGAACGGCGCTGGCGCGGCTTTATGTCGCGTTGCTGGAGACCGGTTTGCAGGCCGACGGCTCGGTGTTGCTGCCGGAACCGCTCCAGGCGTATTTCGGCGCCAAGTCCATTGAGTGATCTGGCAGACAGGCTGAGCCCGTATTCGGCGCGCCAGAAGTACCTGATCGGTGTCTCCGGCGGGTGCGACTCGATGGCGCTGCTTTTCGCGCTGCATGAGGCGAGTTTTCACAAGATGGTGGTTTGTCACCTGAATCATGGATTACGCGGGCGGGAGGCGGCCCAGGATGCGGTGCTGGTGCGGCGCACGGCAAAGAAACTGGGCTATCCCTGCGAGATCGCGCGGGTAAACAGCGCGGCCAAGGCGAAGGCGGAAAAAAAATCCATCGAGCTGGCGGCGCGGGAAGCGCGGCAGGCGTTTTTCGCGACCTGCGCGAAAAAATACGGTTGTCGGCAGGTTTTCCTGGCGCACCATGCGGACGATCAGGTGGAGACGGTGCTTTTTAATTTCCTGCGCGGCACGGGAGCGGCGGGCCTGGGCGGTATGAAACCCGACAGCCGAGCCCATGGTTTGCGATGGCTCCGGCCGTTGCTGAACGTCAAACGTGATGATATCCTCTCCCATGTCAGAAGCGCAGGGATTCCCTACCGGGAGGACAAGAGCAACGCGGAGATGGCGCACACCCGCAATCGGCTCCGTCATGAAGTGATCCCGGTGCTGACGAAAGCGGTGGGGCTCTCCTGTAAGGACGCCATTCTCCGGGCGGCGGAAATCCTGCGGGAAGAAAACGCCTGGATGGAAGCGAGTATTCCGGAGGTCGAGAGAGAATTGTCCTGCCAGATGCTGCTCGACCAGCCGCTGGCCTTGCGGCGGCGTACGGTATTGCGCTGGCTGAATCAGCAAGGGGTGGCCGAGGCCGGCTTTGAGGAGACTCGACTGGTGCTCTCGCTGCTGAACGACGGCAGCGGCCCGGCCAAGATCAATCTGCCCGGCGATTGGCACGCGCGCCGCCGGGCGGGGCGCATCTTCATCGAGCGGCCGAGGCCATGAATCTGCGGCATGCCCTAAAAACGGCGGGCGCGGCGGTCCGGGCCAACCTGCTGCCGGGACTTCTCCTGCAAGCGCTGATGATTGTGTTTCTCGCGCTCTATGTGAAGCACGAGGGCACACGGCAGTTTCTGAGCGATGTGGCGGACCTGAAGCAGGAGGCGGGATATTTGTTTGCGTTCACGAGCTACGTAATCTCGGCGGCGCTGCTGCCGGAGATCCTGCGGGTGGGGTTCTTTCAGCGAGGAAAGGCGACGTGGTGGAACCTGCGGAATTTTCTCACGGCGGCGCCACTCTGGGGCGGCATCGGGGTGCTGGTGGATTTCTTTTACCGCTGCCAGGCGATGTGGTTCGGAACGGGGAATGATTGGGCGACCATCTTGCAAAAAATGCTGGTGGATCAATTCATTTACAGCCCATTCGTGGGCACGCCAATTACGATCGCGTATTTTGCATGGCGGGATGCGGGGTTTCGCCAGGCGGCGCTAAGGGTGATCTTGCGGCCAGCCTTCCTGATCGAGCGGGTGTTTCTGGTGCAGGTGGCGGGATGGTGCATCTGGATTCCGGGAGTGTGCGTCGTTTACTTCATGCCCTCCGAGATGCAGGTGCCGGTGGCGGTATTGATCCAGTGTTTCTGGGTGTTGGTGTTTACATTGGTGAACAAGAGCAAGATGCCGGAGCGGCGATGATGAGCACGCCGGCTCGCCCCCGGTTTGCCGGCGCAGTTCCGCCGGCCCTGGCGGCAGAGTGACAATGATCGGATTGTAACTTTTCGGCGTGTTCGCTTCTGTAACGAATGGAACAGATTACCGTGATGGAAAATGAAGAACCGACGCTGCAACCGAGAGGGCATTTTGGGCCCACCCAGTGGACGCTGGTTTTGTCGGCGGCGGAGCAGGATTCCGAGAAAGGGCGCGTCGCGCTGGCGGAGCTTTGCCGGATTTATTGGTATCCGCTGTACTGTTATGTGCGACGGAGCGGGTATGATCAGCACGACGCGGAGGATTTGACGCAGGGTTTTTTTGCGCAGTTGCTGGGGAAGAATTATCTGGGGGCGGTGGCACGCGAGAAGGGGCGGTTCCGGTCGTTTCTGCTGACGGCGATCAAGCATTTCCTGGCGAATGAGCGGGATCGCGCGCAGGCGCTGAAGCGCGGGGGCGGGGTGAAGCTGATCTCGCTGGATGTGGCCGAGGCGGAGTCGCGGCACCCGCTGGAGCCGAGGCATGGGTTGACGCCGGAAAAGATGTTTGAGCGGCAGTGGGTACTGGCGTTGCTGGATCGGGTGCTGGGACAACTGAAGGATGAGTGCGCGACGGGGAAGAAGGAGCGGCATTTTGAGCGGTTGAAGGAATTTTTGACGGGGGATGCGCCACCTCAGGCGGCAGTGGCGCTGGCGGGAGAACTGGGGGTAAGCGAGGGGTCGCTGAAGGTGGCTATTCATCGGTTGCGGCGGCGGTACCGGGAGCTGCTGCGCGCGGAGATCGCGCAGACGGTGGAGCGGCCTGAAGAGGTGGATGATGAGATCCACCGATTATTTTCCGCGTTCGCCTAAGATTTTTGGTAACTCTGGCGCGGGGTTTCTTCAGTAACGAGCAGGAGACCTTATCAAATGACTACCGAATCCCATGAGAAATGCACGGCCTGTGGAGCGGTCCTGCCAGTGGACGCGCCGCAGGGACTTTGTCCCATGTGCTTGCTGAAGGCCGGGCTGCGCAGCGGGCCATTCCATAATTTCACGCCGCCGACGCCGGAGGAGCTGGGGAAACATTTTCCGCAATTGGAAATCCTGGGGTTACTGGGACGTGGCGGAATGGGCGTGGTCTACAAAGCGCGGCAGCGAAATCTGGATCGGCTGGTGGCGCTGAAAATCCTGCCGGGGGACACGCAAGGCGACCCGGCTTTTGCGGAGCGTTTTTCCCGGGAGGCCAAGGCCCTGGCGAAACTGAGCCACCGGAACATCGTGTCGATCCATGACTTTGGGGAGAGCGAGGGACTGTTTTATTTTTTAATGGAGTATGTCGACGGGGTGAACCTGCGGCAGTCGATGAGGGCGAAAAAGATCACTCCGGCGGAGGCGCTGGCGATCGTGCCGCAGGTCTGCGATGCGCTGCAGTATGCGCATGACAAGGGGATCGTGCATCGGGATATCAAGCCTGAGAACATCCTACTGGACAAGGATGGTTGCGCAAAGATCGCGGACTTTGGGCTGGCGAAGATTCTCACATCGGGCGGGATCGACGATGTCTCGCTGACGCAGGCGGGACAGGTGATGGGTACGACGCACTACATGGCGCCAGAGCAGGTGGAGAGGCCGCTGGAGGTAGACCATCGGGCGGACATTTATTCGCTGGGCGTGGTATTTTACCAAATGCTGACGGGGGAGATGCCGATCGGGCGATTTGCCGCGCCTTCTCGGAAGGTGCAAATCGATGTGCGGCTGGACGAGATCGTGCTGAAGACGCTGGAGAACGAGCCGGAGCTGCGGTATCCGCAGGCGGACGAGTTAAAAACGGATATTTCGCATGTGGTGGCAACGCCGGGTCGGGAATCGCCACCGCCAATGCCTAAGGCGGCGCAGTCTGCCGCCCCGCCAAAAGCCAAGCGCTCCCGCTGGAGGTGGGCGGCGCTCTGCCTAGCGCCGATACTAGGGTACCTGCTGGGTGGGACAGTGACTCCACCCCGGCAGTACCGTGCGCAGACGACGGTGGAAATTAAGGCCCCGTTTTATGGCCAAGGCCAGACCAGGGCGGATCTGCAAAATCTAATCACGAGAGAGGAGATCCTCACTCCCGTGTTAGCCAGCCTGCAACTCCAGCAACGGTGGAACCTGCAGGACGAGGGTGCAGCCCTGGCGAAGCTGCGCGAAGAGTTAAGTCTCGACGAGGTGCAGGGTACGGCGCTCTGGCAGATCGCCGCGCTCGACCGTGATCCGAAGTTAGCGACGGACATCGTCAACAAGGTCGTGGATGAATTTAAAAAATGGCTCGAGGCGAAAGCGGAGGAATTTGACGCGGAGTCGGTGGCCAAATTGCAGAATGAATTCAATGAGCAACAGGCGAAGACCGATGTTCTGACGGTCAAACTCTCCAGAATCGCCGATGGAATATCGGCCCCTGCCCCTCCTGGCATCAGCACTGCGGACCTTGACAAGCGAACCCACGAACTACAGGCGGCCTATAAGGAGACGATCGCCAACCTCAAGCAGGCCACGGGACTTTTGGAAGAGATGAGGCGGAAGGTGGCGGAGAAAACGTTGCAAACATCATTACCGAGCCATGTGATGGTGCTCTGGAAACCGGCGGATTCAGCAACCTCAGCCGGGTCGTCCCTTCCGCCAATCTCCATTCTCGGAGCGATGGTGGGGCTAATGGCAGGAGTAGCACTGGTGACTTTCGGAGGGGATTTTGGCGTACTTGTTCTGGTGTTGGCTTTAGCCATTGCCGGGCTGTGGTCCTGGCAGAGCTGGAAGCAAAGGCGCACCGCCCTGGCCGTGGAGACAGAGGCGAGGTTCATGCCCCACAGAATCAGCGTGGGAGGAGATGTGAAGACACCTCAACTGATCCCCTACTCCGAAGATCTGACAGTCCTACGGGTGATCAATGCAGCGGGAGGCTTCACGGAGTATGCCGACAAACACAAGGTGCGCTTGCTTCGCGATGGAAAGCTAAACATCGTCGATGTGAGCGCAATTCTGAAGCAGCCGAATCTCGATGTGCCTCTTCGTCCGGGAGACAGCATCGAGGTGCCGCAGAGTTTTTGGTAATGGGTGGCGCTCCTCGCGGGCGCGGGAGTTACTCGAACTAATGAAAGTGAAGTCGCCGCCTTTGGGGTAGAATTCGTTTAACCGCTTTCAATCGGATTCGGGGCCGGTCGGGCGGTGGTAAACTCCGGACCAACCGTTGACCCGATCCAGCCAGCGGTCCAGCCAAGCACAGCTGTATTGCCTCACCACCGGAGGGTAGCTATGTCCGCCGGGATAGGCAAACCATCCGAAACAGTCGCCGGCGCCGATGGTCCGCAGATCGATTTCCATCTGGGCGGGCGATATGTTGTAGCGTTCGTTGTAGTAACTCAGGGTCTTCTGATAGCTCTGCCGATCCCGGCGGGCCTCGAAGACGCTGGGAAGGCGTCTATCGTCGCGCCAGTCGCGATAAATTCTGGCCACGGAGAGGCATTTATCGAGAAGGCTGCGCCGATTGTAGAATTCCCATTCGCTGGATAGGATGAGCAGGGGCCGAGGAGCCACCAGCATCATCAACTCATCAAAATCTGTGGGCACGGGCAGGGTCGGATTGTCGACGTAGGGCCGGAATTTTTTAATATAGGTGTAGCCCGCGTTGCGCGCCCAAGTATCCGTCGGACGGTGCCAGTCGAGCACTCCGCCCACGTTGATGGTGGCGGCGAGTCTCGGTTCAAAAGCTCCCGCGAACACGGAGGTATGCCCGCCCAGCGACAAGCCTATACAGCCGATGTGTTTGGGGTCGACGTAGGTCAACGACTGGAGGAAATCCACGCTGCGCATAATATCCCAGGTGTTTTTGCCGACGATCGACCAGTCGGGATGACTTTGATAGAACAGCTGCGTATTCATGACCCGGCCGCCTGGTTCGACGCGCTCACCGTCCGTCAGCAAATCAATGCTAAGGGTTATGTAGCCGTAGCGGGCCAGATGCAGGCCGTACGATCTGCCACCTTCGGTGGTGTCGGGCGGTGCGGTTGGGGTGGAGCCGGACAGGCCGACGGTCTGATCTTTGCCGGAACCTTTGGTGGTGCTGTGAATGCAAATCATGGCCGGAGCGGGCTTGATGGCGTTCTGTGGCACCAGCAGCCATCCGGTCACACGGTCGTTCGTCTCCGTCTGGAAGCTGACATGGTAACGATCAATGGGACTCCCTGTCTCTTCGGCGATCTGCTGGGAGAGGACCTGGCGCTGCTGGGTGGTCAGCCGCTCAGAAGGACAACCGGGACCAAAAGTGACCTTCTTCACAATGGGAGTGAGAGCGGGAACTGAGGTGGGAAAGTCTCCCAGCAAATCCAGCCACGCGCGCTTGATCTTTTCGCGGCGGACGGGCCACCAGTCGGCGGGAGGATCGGGGTTTACGTCGAGATTTAATTGCAGGCTGGTGCCGGTCCAGACCAACTTAGGGATAAACTGAGGATCAAAACCTACGTAATCGAAAGTCACATTGTCCACATGGGCCGGTCCGTGACCGCTCAAAAAGGAGATCAAGGTGATGGGTTGATAATTTTCGGAGAAGATCAGGTTGGAACCGTAAATCGTGATTTTTGCTCGTGACTGGGTGAAGTCGAGAGCCGCGCCAGCGGCGGCGGTGAGGTCAACGGCATTGAAAGTGTCATCCGTACCGAGCTTGAAGATGATTTTACCGGTAGCGCTGACCTGCCAGGTTTGGGTACCGCCGGTAATATCCGCGGCAGATCCGATGAAAAGCGTGCCGCTCCCTCCATTGCTGGTCACGCTGCTGTCACGGCCGACTCGCACATTACCATAGAAAGAGCCGCCGGTAATGGAGGCGGTGCCTGTAATGCTCTGGGTGGAAGCTGATGAATGCCCGATCCCCATATAGTTATCCCCGCCGATGGTCACGGAACCCCCTTTCTGCTCAAATTTGCCGGTCGTCGCATCCCCCGCCGAGCGACCCCCGACAAAGAAGGTATTGGTGGGAACACCTCCGGCATTATTTGTGCCGGTTCCGGCCACAACATTACCGCCACTGACGACCATTTTCCCGGTTGAACCCGCGCCAAGACCGAGACTAACCGCACCAGAAATGGCCGCGGCACCTGAGCTGATATTCACGGTGCCGTTGGAACCGGCCCCTCCGCCGACCAGCAATCCACCTCCGCCAATGGCGGTTGTCCTCATGACACCACCACTGACATTAAGTACGGCGGTCGAGTTCGCTCTCCCGCCGACGGTATAGGCGCCGGCGGCGTTCGCATTGACCGTCAGCGATCCACCCGTGATGGAAAGCGCACCGTTAGCAGAAGTCGAAGTTGAAGTCGTGCCGCCCACGTTGATTCGACTGAAGCTCGCGGAAGACCCGGAATTATAAGTTGAGGAGAAACCACCTTCGATATTCACATTATCGTCGGCCCCCGGGGCGCCGGCAGGAGTCCAATTGGTGGGCTCACTCCAAGAGCCACTATCCCGAGAAATTTTCGTTTGCGCTTGAGCCGTGGCGGCAAGGGCCACCACGGCAGCGACGACGGAGAAATATTTCACAATGGAGGCCGGAGATTATTCAAACCAATAGGAGTAGAGGTCGCCGCCTTTGAGGTAGAATTTGAGTTTGATGGATTTGCCGGAGAGGGCGGCGATATTGCTCGTGGTCGTGGTACCGGAGGTCCAGGTGATGGTGCCGCCGTTGAGGTCGCCGGTGTGCTCGGTGGCATTGGCGGCGGGGAAACCCGAGTAGGGAGTGTTGTCGGACTTGAGGATCTCGACTCTGAGGCTGCCGGTACCAGAAACGACGGCGTTGACCTTGAGCCTGGTGGCACCAGTGACAGTCATGGATTTAGTGACAATGGTGCCGGGTTCGTCGCCGGCGTTGTGCATGGAGACGAAGCCGTCTCGGCGCCAGGTAGCGCGGGCGATGTAGGAGATGATGTCCTTACCCTCGGGGACGTCTGGGTCCCCTCCCCGGCTGCCGGGTTCGTCGCCCTGCCTGGAGGCGACTTCATCAGCGGAGAGGATGGTGGTGGTGTGACCGAGGGTGGCACCGCTGTAGTAGAGGTGCATGTTGTTGCCATCGACGAAAATGTTGCCGGTGGCGGAGTAGATGACGCCGTCTTCCCATGAGCCGGCCTCGGTGGGGGGGATGATGGAGTCGCGGGAGGGGCGCTCCCAGAGAACGAGATCGCGGGAGACCGCGAGTTGGGGATGGAGCGGGCCATTGCCGACTCTCCAACCCACGCCGGTGTCGTAGTCGGTGACTTCGAAGGTCCAGGCGAGGCCGATGTAGACGGACTCGTAGGGGTGGATGGGCATGCCGTAGGTTTGTTTCTCGTAGGAGCGGCGGGCCTGGGCGGCGAAGTCGTCGGCCTGGTCGCTCTCGACGGCGACGGCGTACTGGCTGCCGATGCCGCCGGGGAGATCTTCGGAACCGGGTTGTTTCCAGTTGATGAAGTCGTTGCTGACGGCGACGAAGGCGATCCGGTCGTAGGCGAAGTTGGCCATGGTGTTGGCCAGGAGGGTGCGCTGCTTGGTGGTGGCAATGAAGCGGCGGTTGGTACCGGAGATTTCAATGCCAATGGCGCCCTGGTCGCCGGCAGGAAAGATCTGGTAGCCGCCGTTGCCAGGGTTCCAGTTTATGCCGTCGGCGGAGTAGTAGTAATAATAGCCGATTTTGGTGCCGGTGGCAGGGTTGTTGAACTTGGGATCATTGAGCATGGCCTTGTATCTTTCCTGAGGAGTGCCCTGGGGGTCGTAGACCAGGGTGATGCGGCCGACATCGAAGGGGAAGGCGACGTTGGTATTCGTAGAAGGGGTGCCGCCGCCTGGGGGGGTGTAGGTGTAAGTGGTGGTGGTGGGGAAGCTCCAACTGAGGCCGTCCGGGCTGGTGGCGTATTCCTCGGTAAGACCGCCGTAGTACCACATGCGGTAGCCGGGCTGGCTGGGGGGGGTGTCCTTCATGACGGCGCCGGTCATTTGGAGGGTATTGCGTTCCCAAGGGTGGCCCGAGGCGTTGCGGGTGAAGAGGCGCTGCCGGGTGGTGGGCGGATGAACGACGCGCTCGACATCGAAGGTGGACTCAAGGCGATAGTTATCCATGAAGAGCTCACGTACGCCGGGTGTGACGGCCCCCTTATACTGGACGATGGGCTCGAGGAAGATGTCGTCCCAGTAGGAGGTGCCGGTGGAGGCGGCAGCGGTGAAGATGGAGACGGTGACGTGGAGGACGATGTCGGGGGCGTCGTCGGGAGGGACGTTGGAGTCGGTGGTGATGACGGGGGCACGGACGGCGCCGATGTCGACCTTTTGCCAGTCGGTGCTGGCAGTGGGAGTGGCGATCTTATAGGTGGCGCCGTCGGGGAATGGGACGCGCTTGTTGTTCACGTCCCAGAACTCGACAACGAGGATGGGAGGGGTGGCGGAGGAGGTCTTGACCCAGCCGTGGACGCGGTAGGTATCGCCACCGGTGGCGAGGCGCTTCTCGCTGCGGAGGTAGAAACCTTCGGTGCCGGAGTCGTCCATGATCTTGACGCTGGCATCCTCGGCTTCGGGGCCGTGTTTCTCTTCCTGAGTGACGATGGCGTCGAAGAGGCCGGGCCGGGTGGCGAGAGTCATATCTTCGGGGATCTGACGTTCCCAGCGGAGGGGATGGAGGTCGCTGTCCTTGGCCTGAAAGTTGGCGTTGACGAGGATGTTGCCATCGGTCCCGACGATGGGATCGCCCTCGGGGATGGTGGCGGCGAGGAGGGGGACGAAGAGGGTCATGAAGAGGAGGCAGAGGCCGCCGGCGAGGTCGCGGCTTTTCCCTTCACGCGAGGCGGAGACAAGGGTGGGCGTTTTCATGGTGGTGTGGTGGGGGCTGATGGAATGCGGGGCTGATCAATTCTCGATCCAGAAGGAGTAGAGGTCGGCGTTGCGGAGGTAGAACTTGAGCTTGATGGGAGTGTTCGCGAGGGTGGCGAAGACGCCGCCCAAGGGGGCCTCGAGGTCAAGGTAGTCGCCCGCCGTAATGGGGGTGGTGGCAGCGTAACCGAAGCCGGTTTTTTCGACGTTATTCTCGTCGAGCACGGTGACGATGATGGAACCCTTGGGGTTGACCTTGGCGTTGATCTTAAGCTTGGTGCCGCCGCTGAAGGTGATGACCTTGGTGCGGACGAAGCCCTCGAGTTTCGGGTCGATAACGGACTGGCCATTGATGGTGGCGGTGCGGTTGGCGGCGTTGCGAAGGGCGACGAAGCGGTCGCGGGTCCAGGTGGCGCGGGCGATGCTGGTCTTAGCGTCCTTCACATCGGGAATGGTGCCGCCACGGCCGAGATTATCACCGCTGTAGTAGACGTGGCAGTCGTCGCCGTCTTCGACCATGCTGCTGGAGACGGAGATGCCGCCGGCGTCCCAACCGCCCTTGCGGCTGAGAGGAATGATGGGCGATCGGTTCGGACGGTGCCAGACGCGGAGGTCGCGGGAGCTGGCGATCTGGGGATAGGAAGGGCCGTTGCCGCCGGCGGCGTTGATGCCGGTGGAGAAATCGGTGAGTTCGAAGATGGTGGGAAATCCAATGTACATGCCCTGGTAGGGATAGATGGGCATGGACTCGACCTGGCACTCGATGTGACGGCGGGACTGGGCGGCGAAGTCATCGGCCTGGTCGCCCTCGACGGCGGGAGCGAAGGCGGGTGAGGTGGAGGTCATGGGATATTTGGGGGCATACCAATCGACCATATTCGTACCGGTGGAGACGAAGGCCATGCGGTCGCCGGTGAAGGTAGCGCCGGTGGCGGCGGCAACGGTGCGCTGGCGGGTGGTGGCGATGTATTTCCCGCCGGGCCCGAGGGCCAGATTGCTGACATTGCCGTAGGGCAGGACGGGGACGGTCTCGCTGGGGGTGTACCATTTCTGGCCGTCGGCGGAGTACCAGTAGAAGTAGCCGGTATTCGGTCCAGCATGGGCGAGAGCCTTGAAGCGACGGGCCTGGTTAACTTCGTTAGCGTCGTAGATGACGGTGATGCGGCCTTTGTTGGGAGGAAAGCTGACGTTGTTATGTGAGCTGCTGCCGACGTAATGCTCGTTGAGGTTCGGCCTGGTCCAATTGGTGAGGCCATCGGGGCTGCGGGCCTGGAGCATGCGGCCATTCGAGTAATACCACATGACGTAGCCGTTGATGGGGCCGGGGTCTTTCAGCACGGTGGCTACGGAGAGGGAGGGGGATTCCAGACCACCGTCGCTGACGAGAAGAGGTGCGGTTTTTACCGGCGGGATGATGACCCGCTCGACGTCAAAGGAGGACTCAAGGCGGTAGTCATCGATGAGGAGCTCGTGGCGGCCGGTGAAGACATAGTCGTCGTAGATATCGTGCAGGGTGAGGGAGGCATTATCCCAATAGCCGGTGCCAATATTGCCGGCGCTGCTACGGATGGAGACCGTGACGTGGAGAGCGGCGGCGGGCGCGGTGCCGGTGACGGAGGCGACCTTCCAGGCGGTGCGGTCGTCGGAGGGATTTGCAAAGGAGGCACCGGAGGGAAACTCGGCCAGGATGGTGTTGTCGGCGCTCCAGAACTCGAGGTAGAGCTGGGCGCCGCCCTGGCCCTGATAAACGCGGGCGGCGGCATCGTAGACAAGGCCGGGCGAAACGAGGCGCTTCTCGCTGCGGACAATGACGTCGTCGGAACCGGATTCATCGATGATCTTCAAGGACGCGGCGGGAGGATCGGTCGGCGCAGCGGTGCCGGAGGTCGCCAGGTCGGACTCCATCTTTTGTTCGCGGGAGACGATGGCATTGATACCCGGGCCGACCTTTTTGCTGGCGTATTTCCAACGCAAAGGATGGAAGCGTCCGTCCTTGGACTGGAAGTTGCCGTTGACGAGGAGATTCTCGTCCTGATTCACGATGGGGTCGCCGCGGGGAATCCTCGCCTGCGCGCTGACAGTCACCGCCAGTATAAGCAACAGGGCTTTTCCAAACGGCGTGCGCCGGGAAGAGAAGAAGGTACTGGCCGAAGGGGATGGTCCAGCAGTGGATTTTGTGTCCGCCTGCGCTGGAATTTCACGCAGGGAATTCAAGAGTTGGGACTGTGTTTTCATAGGGGGGAGGGATGTCGTCGGTTATGAATTTCGGAGCGGGTTCAGAGAAAGCGGGAGCCCTTCCTTTGACGTGACTGGGGGGAGGGAAAACTTGATCGGACAATAAGTGTCCCTTCGGAATCCCGGACGGTCGCCAGAGTGGCAACCAAGGATTCCGTCCCCGTTGTATACATCAAAACCGATGTGTAAAAGGAGAGCAACGTTGCATGTATACACAGTATACAAATTATTTGTCACCAAAAAAATGGAGGATATGAGGTTTTAGACGGGCGCGCCCGTGCTCTATTTGAGAGAATTTGAGGCGGAAAATCCTGGACCAAAAGCGGTTACTTCGTTCACGGGTCGCGATCAAAAAAGTGCGCAGCGAATGCTCAAAGCCATGCGAGGCTGCCGCGGAAATTTGGCGGATCGATTTTTCAAAAGGAAGGCCCTCTATTGAGGCTTCACCGAGTGATTCCCGGGCTGCTAGGTTCGCCCAATGCGGTGCCGTTCCAAATTCTCCCTGGCTCTTGTATTGCTGGCTATCTTCACGGGAGCGTTGGTCCTGGCGGTTTTTTTCATCGGCTCCCGTGCGGTTCTTTTTGAGGCGCTGCAGGGCCAGGTGCTTTCCATCGCGGCGACAGGCGCGGTGCAAGTCGATGGCGATGCGCATCGCAGAATCATCGAGGCCGGCACGGCGGATTATGAGAAGGTGCGATCGCAATTGCGGGCGATTCGCGATGCGAACCGCCGGAAGGACTTGAAGGTCCGCTTTGTTTACACCATGCGGCCCAAGGGTGAGAAAGGCTGGGAATATGTGGTCGACGCCGAGGAGGATGAAGCCCAGATGTCGGCTCCGGGGACTGAGGTGGAATTCCAGGGAGTTCCTCCGATCACTCTTGGCGAGGCCTACGTGGAGCCCGGATTCAGCAAAGACGAATACGGGACATGGCTGAGCGCGAATGCCCCTGTGCGGGCATCCGATGGCGAGATCGTGGCGATGCTCGGGGTGGATCTCTCGGCCTCAGACGTGGTGGCCAAAATGAACCGCCTGCTGGGCGTCGGCATTCTGGCCATCGGCATTGCCTCGGTGTGCGCGCTCATCCTGGGGTTGCTCATGGCGCAGCGCGCGATCCGGCCGTTGAAGGACATCGGCCTGGCCCTGCGGCGTCTGGGAGAAGGAGAGTGGGCGGCGCGAGCCAAGATCATGTCGCGCGATGAGTTCGGCGAGGTGGCGAAGGCGGTCAATGAGATGGCCGTCTCGCTCCGGGAACGCGAGATGTTGAAGGGAGCCCTGACCCGTTATGTGTCGCATGAAATCGCGGAACAGGTTCTCGCTCAGAAAGGGCCGGAAATGCTCGCCGGAAAACGGAAGGAGATCACGGTGTGCATCGTGGACATCCGGGATTTCACCAACGTTTCCTCCAAGCTGTCACCGGAAGATGTGGTGCGCTTTCTCAACGACTTCTTTGCGCGCATGATCGATGTGGTATTCGGCCATCGCGGAACGCTCGACAAATTTTTGGGAGACGGATTTCTCACGATCTTTGGCGCGCCGCTGGACGATCCCGATCACCGTGTCATGGCGGTCCGCGCAGGCATTGCCATGCTCGCGGCCAACGAGTCCATGCGTGAGTCCATGCTCGCCGATCACGGGATTGATCTGCGGATCGGCATCGCGATCCACACTGGTCTGGCCGTGGTGGGAGATGTGGGATCGGACCAGCGGATGGAATACACGGCCATCGGTGATGCGGTGAATTTCACCTCACGGATTGAGTCGTTGAACAAGGAATACGGCACCGATATTTTGATCAGCGGAAGCGTGACGGCCGGACTGCCCGAGGACATTGCCCTCCGCCCCGTGGCCGAAGCAAAGCTGCGCGGCACGGAAAACGCCATTCAACTCTTCACGATCGAGAAAGCCTCGTAGCCGCTAATGGGCAGGAGACATTTTCTGCCGGGCGAAGAGCTGGAGGGTCTTTTCGCGGGCCTCGGCGTGGTCGACGAGGGGAGCGGGATAGCCTTTGGCCAATGACTTGCCGTCGGCGGGAGGGTTGCTGAGTTTTTCCGATGGGATGTCGCGGAGTTCGGGCAGCCACTTTTTGATGTAGGCTCCATCGGGATCGTAGCGTTTGGTCTGGGTCCAGGGGTTTTGGATGCGGAAGTAGGGAGCGGCGTCGGCACCGACACCGGCGCTCCATTGCCAGCCGCCGTTGTTGCTGGCGATTTCGCCATCGGTCAATTGCCGCATGAAATGGCCCTCCCCCAGCCTCCAGTCGAGGTGGAGATCCTTGGTCAGAAACATGGCGGTGATCATGCGGGCGCGGTTGGGCATGAAACCGCTCTGGCTGAGATGACGCATGGCGGCGTCGATGAGCGGGAAGCCGGTCTCGCCGTCACACCAGCGGCGGAAGTGTTCTTTTTTTCCGGGCCAGGGCATACGGCGAAAGTTGGGATTAAATTCCTCCTCCAGAACGTTGGGGTGGTGCCAGAGGATCTGGAAGTAGAACTCGCGCCAGATGAGTTCGCTCAGGTATTTTTTGGTGCTGTCTCGGCCGGGGGCAGAAAGGGAATGGGAGGCTTCCTCGCAGCGGTGGAAAATTTCGCGGATGGAGAGGAGGCCATGGCGAAGGTCCTGGGAGAGGCGTGAGGTGGCGTCCGCGGCGAGAGCGTCGCGGTGAGCGGCGTAGGAAGCGAGATGGGAGGTGAGGAATTTTTTGAGGCGGGTGCGGGCGGCTTTTTCGCCGGGCTCGATGATTTCGCCGGAGGGCTGGAGGCCCCAGGCAGACAGGGACAGCAAAGGGAGGGATTTGATCTTAGCCGGAACGGAGATGGTGCGAATTTTTCCGGCGGGTTTGAGGCGAGGCAATTTTCCCCAGGCTTTGGCGTAGGGAGTGAAGACGCGGAAGGGCTGGGCGGAAGCATTAAGGACATCGTCGCGCTCGTGGAAGGCAATGTCCTTGCAGGGGAAAAGCTGGATGCCGAGGGAATCGGCGAGCTTCGCTTCGGTCTCGCGGCCGAAGGGGTCGGGGTCGCGGTTGAAGAAGATGGCATTGGCACCGGTTTCCTGAACGAGACGGGCGAGTTCCTCGACGGCGTCGCCCTGGCGGATGATGAGACGGCCGCCGACGGCGCGGAGATTGCGGTCGAGTGAGTCGAGCGAGCCGCAGAGGAATTGCTGGCGGTGTGGGCCGGTCCAGGCATGCTCGCGTTTCCAATCGCTGAGGATGTAGACGGGCACGACCTGTTCGGCCGCAGCGACGGCGGCGGCGAGGGCGGTGTTGTCGGTCAGACGCAGGTCGCGGCGGAACCAGTGGAGTGCGGTCTTCACCTAAAGGATACGGCCGGGAGTGGCTGATCGGTGCAAAAAGAAAGGGGCCGCTCGCGCGGCCCCTCTCCCACCAACAACAAACTGATCAAATCAACGCCTCGACCTGCGGACGTTCCTTCTTGCCCAGCGCCTTGCGGAGCTTGTGCAGGGCGATGTTCTGAAGCTGGCGGATACGCTCGCGCGTGACGCCGAACTTCTCACCGACTTCCTCAAGGGTCTTGGGTTTCTGGCCATCGAGGCCGAAACGGGAGTTGATGATGCGGCGCTCACGGTCGTCGAGGATGTCGAGCAAATCGCCCACCTCCTCGCGCATATCCTTGTCGCGCAGCGTTTCGAACGGATCATCCGCTTCCATATCGCCCACGATGTCACCGAATTCGGTGGAATCGTCGTCGCCGATCGGTTGATCGAGCGAAGCCGGGCGGACGGCGGCGGCTTTGAGCTGAGTCACCTTGGAGGAGGAAAGTCCCACCTCTTCGGCCAACTCGTCGTCGGACGGTTCGCGGCCGAGTTCCTCGGTCATCTGCATGGAAACGCGACGGATCTTGGAAATTTTGTCCACAAGATGGACCGGCAGACGGATGGTCTTACTCTGGTTGGCCAGAGCGCGTTTGATGGATTGTTTGATCCACCAAGCAGCGTAGGTGCTGAGTTTGCCACCCTTCTTGGGGTCGAAGCGTTCGACGGCCTTCATGAGGCCGATATTGCCTTCAGAAATGAGATCGAGCAGCGGCAGGCCGAGATTGGCGTAGTCACGCGCAATCTTTACGACAAGTCGCAGGTTGCACCGCACCATCTCCGAGCGGGCCGCCTGGTCGCCTTTTTTGATACGTCGGGCGAGTTTGACTTCCTGTTCTCGGGTCAAAAGTGGGAACTTGGCGATCTCTCTCAAGTAGAGCTGAAAGCCTGTTTCGTTGTCTTCAAGGGCCATGGTGTTATTTCTCCTTTATAGGTATACGTTTAAAAGCCGTGGTTTGGTTGGCAGCAGAGTTAGTTAATGACGTTAATGATTAGACAGGGGTCCGGGGGCTCCGTTCAAAAAAATATTTGAAATCGGGAAATCACCGAAAATAACTCCCATTTAATTGATTATTAATAACTTATATACGAACAATATTGCCCGGAAGTCGCACTTGACTCAGGAAAAGGAGGCTTTCAGCCTGCTGGGATGAGCAAATCGTTTGGTGCCCTGAGCGAGCAGGAGATCCTGGCGCTGGCGATTTCCCTGGAAAGTGAAGATGCCCGCATCTACGGGGACTATGCGGAACGGCTGAAAACGGACTATCCGGACACCGCGAAAATCCTCCTAACCATGCAGGCGGAGGAGCAAGGGCATGCGCAAAGGCTGACTGAGTGCCACCGGAGCCAATTCGGGGATCATATTCCGTTTATTACGCGGTCGGAGATCAAGGGGTTCATCACGCGCAAACCTGGCTGGCTGGCCAAGGTGCTCACCCTCACGCAAGTGAGGAAGGAGATCGAGGACATGGAGCTGAATGCCCTGCACTTTTACGAGGCAGCGGCGAAGCGGGCCACGAACCCGGCCGTGAGGAAGCTTCTGCTCGACCTCGCGGCAGAGGAGCAAACGCATGAAGACCTGGCCAGCCATCTGGTGGAAAATCTGGCCAGGAGCGGCGGGTTGGCGCGGGAGAATGATTCCCAGCAGCGGCGGTTTGTCTTGCAGATTGTCCAACCCGGGTTGGCCGGGCTGATGGACGGGTCGGTTTCCACGCTGGCCCCGGTGTTTGCGGCGGCTTTTGCGACGCGGGACAGTTGGGACGCCTTTCTGGTGGGGATGGCGGCGTCGATCGGTGCGGGCATCAGCATGGGCTTTGCGGAGGCGCTGTCGGATGACGGCGTGATCAGCGGTCGGGGGCGGCCCTACATCCGCGGGGTGGTGTGCGGATTGATGACGACGGTGGGCGGAATCGGGCACACGCTGCCGTTCCTGATCAACAACTTCCATCTGGCCATGATCGTGGCGGTGGCGGTGGTGGCGGTGGAACTGGCCGTGATCTCATGGATTCGGCATCGCTACATGGATACGCCGCTGCTGGCGGCGGCTTTTCAGGTGGTGGTGGGCGGCGTGCTTGTGTTCCTGACCGGAATCCTCATAGGTTCAGCTTAAATGCGCATCGTCGTCACCGGCTTGATCGGCCAATACGCCTTCGGAGGCGTGACCTGGGACTACATTCAATACGTGCTCGGGTTCCGGGCGCTGGGCCACGATGTGTGGTATCTGGAGGACTCGGCCAACTGGGCGTATGATCCGGTAAAGCAGGAGCCGAGCGCGGACTGCTCGCACAATGTGAGCTATCTGGAGCGAATCATGCGGGAGTTCGACATGGGAGACCGGTGGATTTACCGCAACGAACCGGACGGCAAGTACCATGGCATCACGGACGAGCGGACGGCGGAGAAGATCATCTCCGAAGCGGACGTCCTGGCCAATGTGTCGGGAGCCTGCTGGTTGAGGCCGATCACAGCGGCGGCGAAAACGAAGCTGTTCCTCGACGGGGACCCGATGTTCACGCACATCAAGCTGACGCGGGGGAGCAAGGAGTATCTGGACCGGGTGCTGTCGCACGACAAGCATTACACTTTTGGCCTGAACGTGGGGCAGCCGGGATGCAAGGTGCCGACGGCGGGTTTGAAATGGCTGCCCACGGTGCAGCCGATCGCCCGGGAATGGTGGGAGAAAACACTGATGCCACCGAATGCGTGCCACATCGCGGACAACGCCTGGACGACGGTGATGAACTGGGCGAGCTACAAGCCGGAGGAATTCGAGGGCGAGACCTACGGGCAGAAGGATATCGAGTTTTCGCGGTTCGCGGAATTGCCGGCGCAGACGAAGGAAAAGTTCGTGCTGGGCATGGGACAGGGGCCGGGCAAGAACCGGCCGACGGAGCGGCTCGAAGGGCTGGGCTGGAAGATCATCGAACCGGACATCCATTTGCCGGACTATGCGAGCTACCATGATTTTCTCTCCAACTCGAAGGCGGAGTGGAGCATCGCGAAGAACGGCTATGTGCAGTCGCACAGCGGGTGGTTCAGTTGCCGGAGCGCCTGTTACCTGGCGGCGGGCAAGCCGGTGGTGGTGCAGGACACGGGCTGGAGCGACCATCTGCCTTCCGGCGACGGAGTGATCGGCTTCCGGACGATGGAGGAAGCGGTCAAGGGGATCGAAACGGTGGCGGCTGATTACGAATACCACAGCGAGGCGGCGCGGGCTTACGCACGAACTCATTTTGACGCCGCGCAGGTCTGCGCCGAGCTTCTGGAATGAGCCATCGGCAGAGCGCGCTGATCATTGTGGGGCATGGCTCCACGTTGAATCCCGACTCCAGTGGGCCGACCCACGAGCATGCGCGCACGATCCGCGAGCGCGGGGTCTTTGCCGAGGTGCACACCTGTTTTTGGAAGGAGGACCCGTCGATGCGCGAGGTGCTGCGGATGGTGGAGAGCGACGACATCTATGTCGTACCGAATTTCATCAGCGAAGGGTACTTCACGAAAACAGTAATCCCGCGGGAACTGGAACTGACCGGAGCAGTAACACGACGGGACGGGCGGGTGATCAAATATTGCGAGCCGGTAGGCAGTCATCCGAGCATGACGGGGGCGTTGCTGAAGCGGGCGCAAGAAGTAGCGCCGGGGGTGCCGCCGGGAGAGACCAGCCTGTTCATCGTGGGACATGGGACGGACCTCAATGACAACTCGGCCAAGGCGGCGAAGGATCAGGTGGCCAAGATCAAGGCCATGGGGGAATACGGGGAGGTGATTTCGACCTACATGGAGGAACCGCCGTTGATCTCAGACTGGGAGAAGCTTTCCTCGCGGCCGAATGTGGTGGTGGTGCCGTTTTTTATCGCGGATGGACTGCACAGCTATGAAGACATCCCGGTAATGCTGGGCATCGAGAAAGAGGCGGGCACGGCAGCCAGCCAGGCGGAGGTCTTCCGGCGCAATCCGTACGATATCCGGGGGCGGCGGCTGTTTTATGCCAGCGCCATTGGCACCGAACCCATGATGGCAGATGTGATCATCGACCAGGTCACGGCCTTTGACCGGAGGGAAATGGTTGCGGAGAAGGAAAATTCGTAGGAGAATCCCTGCCAGACGTCATGAGCTTCCGAATCCCATGGGCTGTTCTGTTGTGTGTGGCACTCACCATCGTGAGCGCGTTCGCTGAAGAGGAAGAAAGCGGGAATGAAGATTCCCCCAAAGAGCCGAAGGAAGAGAAGGTGACAAAACTCAACGGCATGTCGCTCTTCGGCATTGTCGAAGTGACCGATGACTACACCGTGCGGGTGAAAAGTGACTCGGGCATCCAAAACATCCCCATCGCTATGCTGGGGGAAAAGGATTTCAAAAAATTCAGCTCAAAGAAGGACCGCTCGGAAGACGGGAAACTCTGGAGCGAGCGAAAGGACGCGCTGGAAGGGGAGAAGAAAAATAACAAAAGCGACAAGGACGATGCCGCCATCGAGATCAATCTGAAGGAGATCGCCCCCCTTCAACCGCTGATCGACGCCTACGACAAGAGCTTGGCGGACAAGAAAAAGGACGAGGATCAGGAGAAAGAAAAGACGGAGAAATCGGAAGAGACGCCGGGACGCTCCCTGTTTTCCAAAACCGGCATCCCGGGACTGGGCAATCAGCCGTTCACCGGCATGGCCACGTCGTTGGCGGAGCCGGCGGTTTCGACGGGAGGCACGGTGATTCAATCAACGACGGGCATCCTCGGCGGCGGACTGCCCAAGGCGCCCTGATCAATCCCACGCCTGAATAAGGCGGCGGATGTGGTCCGGTTCGTGACTCGCAGTCACGGTGACGCGCAGGCGGGCCGAACCCTTTGCCACGGTCGGATAGCGGATGGCGGGAACGAGGAAACCGCGTTCCAGGAGTTTGGCGGCAGCGGCCATGGCGGCGGATTCCGGGCCAAGGATGATGGGTAGAATGGCGCTGGCGGCAACGGAGAGATCGAATCCGGCGGTAAGAGCCTCGCTATTCCGCCAAAGTTTCTGCCGCAGGGCCTCGCCGTCGGGAGAGGCCAGAATGTCCACCGCGGCGGAGGAAGCGGCAGCGCAATGCGGCGGCGGAGCCGTCGAGAAAATGAAGCTGCGCGCGCGATTGATGAGGTAGTCGCGCAAGGCGGCGCTGCCGCAGATGTAGGCGCCGGAGGAACCGAGGGCCTTACCCAAGGTGCCCATCTGAATTTCGACGCGGTCGGCGAGATCCAATTCGTCGGCCAGGCCGCGACCATGATGGCCGAGAACGCCCACGGCGTGGGCTTCGTCCAGCATCAGCCAGGCATCGAAGCGCTCCTTGAGTTCCACGATTTCGCGCAGCAAGGCACGATCACCATCCATGCTGTAGATGGACTCAGCCACGACGAGAACGCGGGCAGCGGGGTATTTTTCGCGGGACCAGCGGAGATGGCTCTCGAGTTTATCGAGATGATTGTGCGGAAAAACACGGAGGACGGCGCCACTGAGGCGGGCGCCGTCGACGAGGGAGGCATGGCAGAGCTTGTCGAGGATGACAACGTCCCCCTCCCCCACCACGGCAGGAATGGTGCCGAGGGCGGCGGCATAACCGGTGGAGAAGCTGAGGGCGGCTTCGGTGCGTTTGAAACGGGCCAGGTCGTGCTCGAGTTTTTCGTGCAAGGCGTGGTTGCCGCAGATGAGGCGGGATGCACCGGAGCCGGAGCCCGCTTCATCCAAGGCCGCAGCAGAGGCGGCGCGGAGGCGCGGATCGGCGGCAAGGCCAAGGTAGTCATTGGAGGAGAAATTGACCAATTGGCGACCGTCGCAAACGACCTCGGCTCCCTGCGGGGAAGCGAGGACACGCAGAGTGCGGCGGAGGCCGGCGGCTTCGATTTCCGCGAGGCGCGCGGCAAGGAAGGCGTCGAGAGAACTCACGCGGGATTCATCAGCCGCAGCATCTCGGCCACGGCAGGTTCAAGGCCGGTGAAGATCGCGCGGGAGATGATGGAGTGGCCGATGTTGAGCTCAACCAGATGCGGCATGCGCAGGATGTCGTGGATGTTGTCGTAGTTGAGGCCGTGGCCGGCATTGACCTTGAGCCCGGCAGCATGGGCGATCTCCGCGCCCTTGATGAGGCGGTCCAGTTCGGCCGCGCGTTCGGCACCAAAGTGGTTGGCGTAGGCGCCGGTGTGGAGTTCGATGAATTGTGCGCCAAGCTCGGCGGCGGCAGCGATCTGGCGTTCCTCGGGGTCGATGAAAAGGCTGACCACAATGCCCGCCTCCTTGAGGCGGTCGATGGTGGGGCGGAGGGAAGCCATCTGACCGGCACAATCGAGGCCGCCCTCGGTGGTGACCTCCCTGCGATTCTCGGGAACGAGGCAGACGTCGTGCGGGAGGACCTTGAGGGCCACCTCCAGAATCTCGCCGGTGTTGCCCATTTCCAGATTGAGCTTGGTGCCGATGCTTTCCTTGAGGCGGAAGATGTCGCGGTCCAGCACATGCCTGCGATCCTGCCGCAGATGGGCGGTGATGCCATGAGCACCGGCGCGCTCAGCAGCCAGGGCTGCGGCGACCGGATCGGGCTCGGCATTGGGAGAACCGGGCTGTTCCCGATAACGGGCCTGCCGGAGAGTGGCGGCGTGGTCGATATTTACTCCGAGTAAGATCATAGGACATTCTTCCCCCGGGCCCGGCGCGCGGCAAGAACGGCTTGGCAAAATGAAGAAATGCCATCGCGCAGGGCGCTGACCTTCGAACCGGGGGCGTCGCTCCATTCCACGGGGCGGTCGATGACCCGATAGCCGGCGTCCTCCGCCAAAACGAGGGCCTCGACATCGAAACCAAAGCCATCGAGCGTGATCTGGGAGAAGACCTTTCGGGCCACCTCCCGCCGAAAGGCCTTAAACCCGCACTGGGTATCCTTGAATTTGGTCACGCCCAAGAGACGCAGGCAGATATTAAAAATGCGGCCGTAGACGACCCGCAAGAGGGGCTGGCTGCGGGGGATGACACTTTCACGATGGCGGCGGCTGCCAATGACGACATCGGCCTCATCGCGATCAAAGTACCCCATGAACTCCGGGATAAACCGGAGAGGCACACTGAGATCGGCATCCATGAAAAAGACGATCTCCCCGGCGGCGGCCAGCATGCCAGTCTTGACGGCAAATCCCTTGCCCCGCCCGACCGTATTCTCAATGACGCGAAAGCGGGGGTCTTTCGCGGCGGACGCCCGGGCCAATTCCACCGTGTTATCCGAGCTTTTTTCGACGACAATGACGACCTCGGTCCGGGCATCGAGAAATCCGTCCAAAGCCTGAAGGGTGGCCGGGAGACGGGCCGACTCGTTGCGGCAGGGAATGACAAGACTGATGCGCGGAGCTTGATCAGACATCGGGCGGATACTATGCCATTCGCGTGAGCGAACGGCTTTCAAAACTCCCCTGGGTGGAAATCGGCATATTGGTGCTGGCCGCCGTTTTACGTGTCCTCCTGTTGGACATCAAGCCGCCGCATTTCGACGAGGGGGTCAATGGGTGGTTTGCCGACCAGATGACCCGGCTGGGGCATTTCCGCTACGACCCGAACAATTACCACGGGCCGCTGCATTTTTATGCGGTCTTCCTATCGCAGACACTGTTCGGCCGGAACCTCTGGGCACTGCGCCTGCCCGCCATCATCGCCAGCCTGCTCTCGGTGTGGGCGCTCTTGCGATACCGGGAGTTTTTCGGAGCCACAGCGGGGCGCATCGCGGCCCTGGCGATGGCGGTTTCCCCGGCGTATGTCTTCTATGGGCGGTATTCCATCCATGAATCGTGGATGGTGTTTTTTCTCGCATCGCTGATGTGGGGCATCCTCGGACTCTGGCAAAAGGGCGAGAAACGTTTCCTTTACACGGTGGTCTGGGCGACGACGGGAATGATCCTGATCAAGGAAACCTATGTCGTGCATGTGGGGTGTTTCCTGCTGGCAGGGCTGACGTTATGGCTCTGGCAAAAAGTGGTACCCTCGCGGCCGGCGTGGCCCATCGCGAAACCGCAGTGGGAGGGAAAAGACTGGGCCGTACCCCTGGGCCTGGCGGTGCTGGCGATTGTCTTTTTTTACTCGGGAAATTTTCAGGACTTTTCGCTGCTGCGCGGGCTGTATCAGACCTTTGGGGCGTGGTTCAACACCGGGGTGGAGGCAGCGGGTCATGAGAAGACCTATTATAGCCTCTTCGGCGTCGAGCAACTGAACTACTACTGGCTGGCGCTGATGGCTTGGTACGAGTGGCCGGGGCTGCTGGGGTTTATCCTGGCGACCGGCTATGCGGGTGCGACCGACGCTCGGTTGCGCTACGTGGCCATTTATGGGGGCGGCGCGCTGGCTGCCTTCACCATCATCCCGTACAAGACGCCATGGTGCATCCTCCCGATCCTCTGGCCGTTTTATCTGATCCTCGGAGCCACCGTGGCGGCCTTCTTCAATCGGTGGAAAGTGCTGCTGCTGAGCGGATGTGCGGTGCTTTTCAGTGCGAGCCTGGGACGGGCCATCTGGCTGAACTTCTTTCACTACGCCGATCACAAGATCCCATACGTCTATGTGCAGACCGATCCGGAAATCGGCATTCTGACCGATCCGCTCCTGCAAACGGCCAAGAAAGACCCCCGGTACTATCACCTGCGAGGACAGCTCGTGCTGGACAGCTACTATCCGCTGCCGTGGATGCTGGGGGATTTTCCCCAGGTGGGGTATTACAAGATGGACGAGCCGCCGACGGCGTATGACGGGGATTTCATCGTGTGCGAAGGCAAGAATGCCGAGACGATCGAGCCGGGATTGAAGGGCTCCTACTACAAACGGTCGTTCCTGCTGAGGGACGCGCAGGAAAAATGCGTCGTCTACTTCCGGGAAGAGCCATTTAAGGGGTGGTTTAAAAATGCCAAACCGGAGATCCTGGCGAAGCCATGAGGTGGACTGCCGCCCTACTCGCGTTTGTCTATGCGGCCGTAATCAGCGCGGTGGCCCTGGGCTTTGCGCTGAAGGGACTGGGCGTAAGTTCGACATGGGTAGCCCTGGCCCTCGGGCTGGCGGCGGCGGGATTCACCTGGAGGAGCACTCCGGCGGGTGATGCAGCGAAGTTGCGGTTTTGGGATTGGGTAGTTCTATCGATCTTCGCGCTCGCGTCGCTGCGGGCCTTTCTCTGGGTCATTTTCGTCACGGGAGATGACATCCGGGTCCTATCGCCCAACAACCTGGGCGACATGTCGCTGCACCTGAATTTTATCCGGTATTTTGCGAGCGGCATCCCTTTCTGGCCGGAGAATCCCATTCTGACCGGTGGTCCCCTCACCTACCCTCTGGGCGTCGATCTGTTCAACAGCCTGCTGGAGATTTGCGAGCTGGATACGATACGCGGGCTGGTCTGGGTGGGATTGGTCGGAGCGGGCCTGACAGGTTATTGCCTCTGGCGCTGGGGCGGAGCGTTTGGCGTGGCGGCGTTCCTCTTCAATGGCGGGCTGGCCGGATTTGTGATGCTGCGCACATGGGAGGTCGCGGATTTTCAGCAGGACCTGACGTGGAAGAATCTTTTCCTCTCGATGTTTGTGACGCAACGCGGGTTGCTGATCGCGCTGCCGGCGGGGCTGCTCGTGCTTCACGCACTCCGGGAAAGGTGGTTCCGCAGCGGGCGGCAGATCATTCCCCTCTGGCTGCAATACGGACTCTATGCGGCGATGCCGCTTTTTAATGTTCATGCGTTCCTTTTTCTCAGCCTGATCCTGCTGGCGATGTTCATCGCGGAAAAGAGGACGCGCCGGGCGTTGTTTGGGTTTGTTCTGGCGGCGGTGATTCCGGCCACGGTGGGGGTGTTTTTGGTGACGGGAGCATTTTCGGCGGATTCCGGAGCGGGTTGGGCTCCCACCTGGGTATGGGGAGAAAAGAAGTGGGGAGAGCTCTTTGCGATGTGGGGAATTTTCGGAGAGACCGTGCTGCCGTGGCTCTGGAACTTCGGCATCGCAGCTCCGCTGATGATCGCGCTGATCACCGTCCTCTTCTTCAAGAAGGACCAGGAGGCGCGCTGCTTTGTCTGGACCTCGATGCTGATCTTCGGCCTTTGCTGCCTTTTCAAGTTTGCCCCATGGGCGTGGGACAACATGAAGCTGATGATGTGGTGCTGGCTCATCAGCGCTCCTTACCTCTGGAGTTGCCTGATCCGGCAGCTGGCACCGGCGGCGCAGGTGGTGCTTTGTTTCGCCCTGTTTTTTTCCGGGGCGGTGTCACTGGTGGGCGGGCTCGACCGGAGAGATGGTCATACGATTGCATCGCGTTCGGAGTTGGCCGCCTGGAAGCACGCCATGAGGGGGATTCCGGCGGGGACGCGCGTGGCCTGTGTGCCGGATTTTAATCATCCGGTCATTCTGCTGGGGCGAAAGGTGGCTTGTGGCTACGAGGGGCACCTGTGGAGCCATGGGCTGAACTTCCGGGAAAAGCTGGGCCTTTTGAAGAGTTCGCTGGATGGGCGAATCGCGTGGCAGGAAAGCGCGTCGAAACTGGATGTGGGCTGGCTGGCGTTAAGGACCAAAGACATCCCCTTTGCAGTGGCTCCGGGAGAGGCGCCGAGTTCCCCCGAACTGGGAGCGCTCTACGACCTGGAACTGCTCAAACGAAACCCAGCCAGCCAATCACCCCAGCAATTGCCACGACAATCAGTGGGTTTATCTTGGTAAAGACAAAGATGCCGGTGCAGATGGCGGTGAGGGCGTAGGCGCGGAAATCGTGGTCGGCGGTGCGGCTCATGACGTAGCCGCTGGCGAGCACGAGACCGACGGTGAGCGGGGCGAAACCCTTCTCGATGGCGTGGCGGATGTTGGAATCCTTGGCGCTCTCCCAGACGCGGGCGACGAGGTAAACAAGGATGCCGGCGGGGGCCATCATGGCGATGGTGGCGAGAACAGCGCCGAGGATGCCGGCGGCCTTGTAGCCGACCAGAGTCACGATGAGGATGCTGGGACCGGGCGCGGCCTGGGAGATGGCAAAGACATCGGCAAACTGGGCGTCGGTCATCCACTGGTAGTCCTTCACGGCCTTGAGGTGCATCTCGGGCAGGACGGTGTTGCCGCCGCCGATGGAGAGCAGGGACAACGACGAAAAAAGCGTCAGGATATGGATGAGCGTCCGGACGTTGATATTCATGACCTTTTCTTGCGGGGCCAACCCCAGAGCAGAGCCAAAGGAGCGACCATGGCCAGGCAGGGCAGCAGGTGCCAACGCAGGATGCCGTTCATGACGAAGATGACAGCGAAGAGAAGGATGGGCACGACCCCGCCGAGGCATTTTTGGCCGGTCTTGATCGCCATGGAAATGGTAAGGGCCACGGCCGCAGCGGCGGCCCCGCGCAAGATATTCTGCAGGGCGGGAATCTCATGGTAGGCGAAATAGAAATAACCAAGCGTCAGGACGATCAGAACCGGGACAAAGGTGAGGCCGAAGGTGGCGGCACAGGCCCCGGGCACACCGCCCAATTTATTGCCGACAAAGACGGCGAGGTTGACCTGATTGGCACCAGGAAGAATGCGGCACATGGTGAGGGCGCTGAGGAATTCCTCATCCGTCATCCATTTTTTCTCCACCACGACGACCTCCCGCGACCAGGCGGAAAGCCCTCCACCGAAGGAGGCCAGGGCGATGTGGTTGAAGGTGAGCGCGAGCTCGAACAGGGAAATGCGGGGAGCAGGGACCTGAACAGCCTCACTCATGCCGCAAATCTTGATCGTGCGGGAAGTCGGTTTCCTTGTGTTTTTCGGGGTCGAGCGGGTCCGGCGGATCGTAGCTGTGGGAGGAATCCCAATCTTTGTCGAACACCTCGATCAGGCGTTTGACGACGGCTTCGTCCTTGATGGTGGTGCCGAGTTCGCGGCGAAGATCGAAGGCGCTGCGGTCGATATTCATCGAGCCGACCAGGGCATGTTCGTTATCGACGATGAGGAGCTTGGCATGAAGGCGCAGGTTTTTCTGCTTGTGGACCTTGACGCCGAAACGCTTGAGGACGCGGAGGGAGGAGAAGGTATCGAGCACATCCCAGTCGCTGATGCCATGCTTGCCGCCGCAGAGGACGCGAACGTGGACGCCGCGCTCGGCCGCGCCCATGATGCGATCAAGGATGACGGCATCGACAAACTTGGGATGCTGGATGTCGAGGCGGTGCTTGGCGGAGTCGATGAAATGCGACATGTGCAGCCGGGAGTTCGCATTACTCCAGAGAAGGCCGGTACCGGGATTGGGCAGCCAATCGCGGTGTTCCCAATCGGCCTCGAAGCCTTCGGTGACTTGGGCAACCCGCGCGGGATCGCGCGTGACCACGCCGTAGTCCCGGGTCTGGGTGAAGTATTTCTCGCAGAGATTGAAGGTCGCGATCAGGGCCGAGGTACCGTCGACGACAATGGATTTCTCGTGGGTGACGTAGAACTTGGGGTTGGCCCACTGGATGTTGACGCCGTTGTTCTTGAAGAAGTCGTAGGTCGCGTCGTTGGCGCGGTCGCCCCCCGAGCGTTTCGGGTTGAGCATGATGCGCACATCGACCCCGGCATTTTTGCGATCCACCACCGCCTGCAAAAGGGTCGGCTCAGAAAAGGTGAATTGCTTGATGAGGAGGGTTTTGGTGGCGGTATTGATGAAGTCCCGCACCGGCCCGACACCATCATCGGGTTCAACAATCAAATGAGGAATCGGCAATGACATGGAGGTAAGTTTTTACCAATAACCGATGCCGGAAAAAAATACAGTCGAACTTCGCGATTTTCCGTGATCGCGGGACCGAGGGGGAACGGGTCAGCAGTTGGTCAGGCTTTTCAGGGCCTGGAGCAAGGCGGTCTTCCGCTTGACGGTGAGGCGCTGGGCGGGCAGGGCCACACTGATGGCGGCCTCGGGAAAGCCGAGGCGGGCCATAGTAACGGCAAGACAGCAGACTCCGGAGGTGGACTCCTCAATTTCCTCGGCGTGACCGGTCTGGCGGACCTTGAGCACGACGCGCTGCAGGTCGGCCCTGGTTTTGACCGTGCTGGGCGTGAAGATCTGCATGCGGGTATCGCCCAAGAGGCGCTCCAGATGACGTTCGTTCAACTGAGCGGCGACGGCGCGTCCGAGTGCCGTGCAATACCAAGGGTCACTCTGCCCGGGTGTGACGATAAACCGCAAGGCCTGGGTCGTTTCGATAAAATCCAGGTACAGGACCTGGTCGCCGGAGAGGGCGCCGAGGTTGACTGTCTCATTAAACTCCTCGTGCAGGCGGCGCAAGATCGGGCGGGCACAGGCCTTGAGATCCGAGTAGGGATCGGTCGCAGCGAGCCGTGCCGTCCGAGGGCCGACGAGATAATGGCGGCTGTCGGCGGGACGGGATACGTAGCCCATTTCCTGCAAGGCGCGGAGCAGGCGGTAAGCGGTGGGCTTCGGGAGCTTCACCGCCTCGGTCACCTCCTGAAGGGAGGCGGGCTTGCCGGAGGCGGCCAGAAACTCGAGCAGTCCAAAGGCCTTATCCACCGAAGAGGTGTTGAGAGTGGATTTGGCGGGCATGTAAGATTTCAGTATATAAAATTTTTTGTTTTAATAAATGAAATTTATTAAGGAACGAAGCGGCGGACAGGTCCGCCGGAAACCCCCGGTTCGCAGACAAAAACAGCACCGGCAAGGGGTTGCTGCTCCAGGGCTTCCGGTTTTAAGCCATTGCGGGCGGAGGTGATGAACAGCCGGTCCAAGCCCGGGCCGCCAAAACAACAGGAGGTCGGCTGGGCGCAGGGCAGGCTGATTTCCGCAAGGCATTGTCCTGTGACGGGAGACCAGCAGCGGACGGCGAAGCCACCCCAGTGAGCGACCCAGAGATTGCCCTCCGCATCGATTTCCATGCCGTCGGGGATGCCCAGTTCCTTCGGCACCTCAATGATGACCCTCCCCTCCCCGACCCGACCGGTGGCAAGATCGTAGGGGAACTGAGAAATTTGATAGGCCAGCGAATCAACGTGATAAAGGGTTCGCCCATCGGCGCTCCAGGCGAGGCCATTGGAGAGCGTGATCCCGGTACGCAAACTCTGCCAGCTTCCGTTTTTTTCCACGGAATAAAGGGCGGCCACGTTTTTCTCGCCGACCATGCTCAGCGTGCCCGCGACATAACGTCCGGCGGGATCACATTTGGCGTCGTTGAAGCGGTTGGTCTTCCGGTCGCTCTCAGGCGAGGCCAGCATGGCCACCTCCGCCGTCACGCGATGCACGAAACCAATGCCGTTCTCGAGAGCGGCGATAAACCGCTCCGTATCGACCGGGGCCACCGCCCCAAGCTTGCGTCCGACTTTGAGCGTGGTGTGGTCCCGCCCCTCGCCGTCGACGGAATGCAAGACCCCGGCATTAATGTCGATCCACCAGAGCCGGTCCTCGAACCAAAAAGGGCCCTCGCCCAGATCACAGGTTTCGCGCACGAAGACCTGCGCTGCGATGGCTCGCGGTGTCACGGCTCGTTAAGGACAGGATTGGTAAGGCGGCCGATCCGGTCGATTTCAATGGACACGGTGTCGCCTTCCTTGAGCCAGAGCGGCGGAGTCGCGGCCATGCCCACGCCATGCGGAGTGCCGGTGAGGATGACCGTGCCGGGCAGGAGCGTCGTGCTGCCGCTGAGGAATTCGATCAGGGTCGGCACGTCAAAGATCATGTCGTTGGTGTTCCAGTCCTGCACGGCCTTGCCGTTCAGGATGGTGCGAATGCCGAGTTCGTTCGGATTCGTGATTTCATCGGTGGTGACGAGGCACGGGCCGAGCGGAGCGAAGGTGTCGAAAAACTTGCCGCGGCACCATTGGCCGCCGCCTTTTTTGATCTGCCAGTCGCGGGCGCTCACATCGTTGGCGCAGGTGTAGCCAAGGACGTAGTCAAGAGCCTGTTCCTTTTTGACATTCTTGCAGGCCTTGCCGATGACGACGGCGAGTTCGCACTCATAGTCGACCTCGTCGCTGGCGAGATGCGTAGGGATGAGAATCGGGTCGCCGGGATTTTGCAGGGTGTTGATGCCTTTGACGAAGAGGATGGGAATCTCGGGAATCGGCTTATTCGTCTCGACGGCGTGATGACGGTAATTCAGGCCGATACAGAGAATGGCCGTGGGGGCCAGTGGAGCGAGGAGCTTCTTGATATCGGCAGTTTCGCCGGTCGGCTGCAAGCCACCGTACAGATCGCCGGTGAGGCGTTCGGCGGAACCATCCGGTTTTTCCGCGGCGAAATGAGTCTGGTTGTTTGAATCGAGGTATCTGAGGATTTTCATAGGAGAGTAAAGTCGTTCAGTCCGAGCGGCCCCGGGCGTCCACCGGCCATATATCCAAAACCTGGCCGTCGCGAACGAGAAAAACTTTTGAGGCCAGATTAACGACCGGACAGACGTGGGAAGGCTGGAAGCGCAACCTTTGACCAAGAGATAAGGCGTCGACCCCTTCGCCGCCAAGGAAGCCATGCTCCTCACTAAAACGGTTGATGACGAGGGTGCGGATATCCTGGCCACGGCCTGAGAGGCCTTCGGCATTGCGATCGCTGCTCAATACCTTGGATCCGGCGTCGATCAAGGCCACCCCGGCCTCGGGGCGATCCACCACGGTGGTCAGAATGTTCAGGGCTGCATCCTCGTAGGGCATGTTGCAGGCGCGCTCGGTGAGAGAGAGATCTCCGAAAACATAGCTGCCCGGCCGCACAACCTTCACCCCGACCTGGCGGGCCATGACTGCCGCGGTGACACTGCATCCCGGCCAGAGTGGTAGTTCGCCGCCCACGGCGCCTGCCACTTCGATGAGCTTTTCGTGAACGCGGCCAACCACGATGTCGATGCTGTCCTCGGGCTTACGCGAGTAGGCATGGCCTTCATGGGTGTAAAGACCGATCAAATTCATGCGTGAGGAGGCGCGGATTTTTGCCGCCAGGGCGGTGGCCTCAGTCAGAGAGCGGGTGCCCTCGCGCTTAAGGCCTGTGTCTACGGCCATCAATACGGGCACGGAAAGATTCGCTTCGGCGAGGAGGCTTTCCAAAGCCTCAAACTGCAGGCTGCTCGTCACCGCCAGGATCAGCGTCTCAAGCTTTTCGTGCAGGGCTTGCAAACGAGGAACGTGACGGCGGTCCACCAGGGAATGAGCAATAAAGATGCGTTCCACACCGGAAGGCAGCAGAGCCTCCGCTTCGCCGATCTTGGCGCAGGTCATCCCCTTGGCGCCGAGTTCCAACTGGCGGCGCAGCACGGGAACCATCTTGTGGGTTTTAATGTGAGGCCAGAGTTCGACCCCGGCGGCATCGCAGGCGGCCTGCATCCGGCGCATATTCCTCTCCATGGCATCCGCCTCAATCAGGATGGCGGGCGTGGGAATTTCATCAACAGACTGAACCATGCGGGACAAGTAAGAGAGCATTGTTACGGTGTCGAGAAATATTCCTATTGATGAAATTAAAATTTCATATTACGGAATCAGGAGACTCACAAAATTTGCCATGCCTTATACTTTTGAAAACTCCCAAGCCCTTTTTGAACGCGCCACGAACGTCATCGCGGGAGGCGTAAACAGCGGCATCCGCAAGCTGGAACAGCCGGTGCCGCTTTATTTCAGCCACGGCAAAGGCAGCCGGCTCTGGGACGAAGACAAGAACGAATACATCGATTTTCAAACCGGTCAGGGTGCATTGCTCTATGGCCATGCGCCGGAAGGCATGGCGCAGGCGATGTTTGAGCAGGCCTTGCGCGGCACGCATTGGGCGGCGCAGTCGCGGCTGGAGATCGAAGTAGCCGAACGGCTTTGTCAGATGATGCCGAGCGCGGAATACGTGCGCTTCAACAACTCCGCCACGGAGGTGGTGAACTCCGCCTTCCGTCTGGCCCGCGGCCACACGGGCAAACCGCTCATTTTGAAGTTTGAAGGCCACTATCATGGCTGGGGCGACGAGGGCCTGGTCGGCTTCGGCATTCCTCCGGAAAAGTGGGGTCCGGACGACAAACCCGCCAGCCTGCATCCCAGCCAGGGTGTCATCCCTGAGGTGTTGGAAAAATTTGTGGTCGTTCGCTGGAACGATCCCGAGCACCTGCGCCAGCGGGTGGAAGAGTATCGCGGCCAGATTGCGGCCATCATTTTCGAGCCCGTGCTTTGCAATACCGGCTGCATCGAGCCCGTGCCGGGCCTGCTGGAGACGATTCGTGAACTTTGCGACCGCGACGGCATGCTGATGATTGCGGACGAAACGATCACCGGTTTCCGCTTCGGGGCCGGCGGTGCACAAAAGCACCTCGGGTTCGTGCCCGACCTGACGATTCTCGGCAAGGCGATTGGCGGGGGCGTGCCCTTTGCCGCCATGGCGGGCAAAAAGCAATTTTTTGACAAGGTCATCAATGGCCAGGTGGTGCATGCGGGCACATTGAACTCCAATCCGCTTTGCCTCGCCGCCAGCAAATGGTGCCTCGATGAGGTGATCAAGCTGGGTGACAGCCATCCGGCTTCGATGATCAAGCTGGGCCAGAACCTGATGGCCGGCCTGAAGGACCTGGCGGACAAATATAATGTGCCGTTGCGTCCGCAAGGTCCGGGCCTCGTTTTTCACACGGTGATGTTGAAGGCCGGCGCGGCAGAAGGACCAACGATCGATTACCGCGACTACGTGCAGCGCCACGATCAGCCGCGCTTCGCCCACCTGCGTCGCTGCCTGCTGGAAGAAGGCGTACGAGCGATTGAACGCGGACTGTGGTTCATCAGCCTGAGACACACGGAAAAGGACATTGAGGAAGCGCTGCAGCGCGCGGAGAAGGCCTTCGCCCGCCACGCCGCCGAATATAAGGCCTAATGAAAACGCGGGTCTTCCTGGCCGGACTTTTCCACGAGACAAACACCTTCGTCGAACAGCCCACACTGATCGACGCCTTTCAAATCGCACGCGGCGAGGAACTGCGGAAGTTTCTCGGCAACGACTCGCCGATGGATGGATTCCTGCGCTCGGCGCTGGAATACGGCTGGGAAGTGGTGCCCGGCATTGATTACCGGGCCACCCCGTCCGGTCCCCTGGCCGATTCCGTTTTCGAAACTTACTGGAAGGACCTCGAAAGCAGCCTGACGGAGGCACTGGCCGGAGGGTTGAATGCCATCTTTCTCATTCTCCATGGGGCGATGGCGACGGAAACCCTGCCGGATGTGGAGGGTGAGTTGTTGCAGCGGGTGCGAGCGCTGCCGGGTGCGGCGGAGCTTCCGCTTTTTGCCGTCCTGGATCTTCACGCCAATGTTAGCGAGCGCATGACCAAGTACGCGTCAGCGCTCATTCCGTATCGGGAGAACCCGCATATTGACGCCCGGCAAACCGCCACCCGTGCCGCCCGTCATCTCTGGCGGGCCCTGACGACGAAGTCCATTCCCAGCACACATTACTTGCATTCCCGCATCCTGCTGGCGCCTCCTTCCACCGCCACGGCGGACTCGCCGATGCGGCAATTGAACACGATGGCGCGCAATCTGGAGCAATCCGGCGGGCATTGGGAGATCGGCGTGGCGCCCGGTTTCGCACACGCGGACACGCCCGATACGGGGCTGAGTTTCTGGGTGGTGAGCGAAAAGCCGGAGATCTCGTGCCACAAGGCGCTGGAGGCCCTTTTTTCCGAGGCGCGGGCGCTTTCGCGCGAACTGAATTCCAGTGAATGGGATTTGGCCGAGGCCATGGCCGCCATTGAAAAGGAACGGAAGTTTCCCGCCATCCTGGTCGAGCCGGCCGACAACATCGGCGGCGGTGCGCCAGGCGACGCCACCTTCATTCTGCGGGCGCTGCTCAAGTCGCCCTTTAAAAGCAGCGGCGTGATCATCAACGATCCGGATGCCGTACAAGTACTGGGCCGGCACACGCCAGGCGAAGCCGTGCAAATTTCTCTGGGCGGCAAAGGCTCCAGCCTGGACCTCGGGCCGGTGGAACTCGAAGTCACGCTCAAGCAGTTGACCGACGGGAAATTCGAACTGGAGGACAAGCAAAGCCACCTTGCCTCGATGAGCGGCAGCACCATTAGCATGGGCCCATCCGCCGTTGTGCAACATGGCCCGGTGACGATCCTCATCACAAGCCTACCCACTCCTCCGTTTGATCTTGGCCAGTGGCGCAGCCAGGGCGTCGAACCGAAGGACCTCGAAGTCATCGGCGTGAAAGCGGCGGTGGCACATCGCCGCGCTTACGATCCCATCACGGCCTCGACCTTCACGGTGAAAACGCCGGGACCTTGCACGAGTGATCTGCACTCGCTGCCGTATCAAAAGCTCCGGCGGCCGATTTATCCGCTGGACGTTTAAGACGTGCAGCGGCCGGAACAGCCGGTCAGATCTTTGGCAGGCCGAGGAAGCGCAAAATGTTGTCATGCATGACGGCCTTCTTTTCCTCCGCGGTCAGCAGACCGAGAGCGGCAATCTCCCGCTCATAGGAGCTCAATAGCGCGATGGTTTTGCCATCGTGCGTGGCCGCATAGCTGTAAAACGGGGCGTCACTGCCCCACATCATGCGATCGGGGAGAAGGTCGTAGAGGGCCTTCATGACTTTGTCCGGGCGGGTGTAGTCGGCGGGCAGCCGGTTCTCCACCGGGGCGACGACCTTGAGGTTGTCGACGGCGGCGTCGCAGTGGATGCAATGCGCCGAACAATCAAACCAGGTATTGGGCAAGGTGCCGAGGCGCTGCAGGCTGGGAAGGTCGAAGCGGCAGGAGTGGGCCAGGCAAAAGCGCACGTCGGAGCGGGCTTCCGCAACGTCGAGGATATCCTGCGCCTGCGACCAGATATCGTCCGGCGCGATGCTGGAGTGGATCAACATCGGCACATTCCATTCCGCCGCCAGATCGACCAGGCAACGCCCTTCGTCCAAAAGCTGCCGAATGGGGGCCTGGATGATGGTAGCCTGAATCTTGATGCCACGGATGGGAAAGCGTTCCTTGAGCTTGCGGAGGGCCTCGACCTGTTCCTTTTGGCGGCGGGCGGGGTCGACGATGACTAAAGGCAGGGAGGCGGCCGAAAGATCGGCATTCAGCTGAAAGATCTCCTCCAGCATCCGGCGGTTTTCAAAGGCGTAAGGGACGGTGAGTTCCTCGCTGGTCAGCCCGCTTTGGAGAGTCATACCATCCCAGCCAATGTAAGAGACGAAAGGGAAGGTCATGAAATGCGTGACCCCATGAGAAGCTGCTTGCTGGAGCAGGGCGCGGTAGTCGAGCGCGTAGGGAAAATATCCCTCCCGATAAAAGTGGAGATCGGCGCCGATGTGGGTGTGGCAGTCAATCAAGGGGACATTCATATTTCGCTTTTCAAAATATAAATTTTGGAGTGCGAAATCCAGAAAATTTCAACCGAAGGTGGTCATTGCCGAAATTTGGAAATAAAGCGGACCGCCTTGCTCAAGCCCCCCGAAAAGCCTCGGCTCCGCTAGCTGGGCTTTGCACGGGACGATCGAACTGTGAAGGCAATGCTGGAGGATCACTATCAAGAGTTTCCAACTATGCCACGGATTTGATCTTCGCCATCAATTGTGACGCAAAGTGACCGGTCGAACCTCTCCCAAAACCAAAGACTATTTGACGAAGGGGACCCGCTGCCAGGCCTTGGCATCGATCCAGTTACCAGCCTTGTCGGAAAAGAAAAGCAGGCCGGTTTCGAAACGCAATTGGACCAGGCTGATGGCATAGCGCTCGCCGGCGTTCACATAATCGATCTGCGATTGGATCAGGCGCTGCCGCGTGGTGATCGTGTCCGTGAGGTTCGCCTGCCCCAGCTTGAACAGATCCTCCTGAGCTTTCAACGCCTCGGCATTGAACCGCGCCGCCTCGGCGTAGCGCCTCACCTCGGCATCCGCCGCCCGCACTTCCGCCATGGCGGAAATCACCCCCGAGACAATCGCCCGTTTGGTGTCCTCAGCGTTGATGCGGCTGCCGTCGTAGGCCGCCGTGTTCTGAATATATAAGCCGATCGCCGTGTTGTTCTGGATCGGCCAATCAAGGCCGATGGCCGCGAACCCGCCCAATTCTCCTCCCTCCGATGTGACCGTGGTATTGCGAGTTTCAAAAGGCAGATAGCTGGCGCGCAATTGCAAATCGATCCGCGGTCGCAATTCCAGATAGGCTGCATCCATCAGCACCTTGCGCGACTTTTCCAACTGGCGGGCGGCCCGCAGGTCATCCCGCAAATTCAGGGCCGTAAACCAAAGCTCGTTCAAATCGGGATAGACCGGCGTCCGGGGGGGCTCGGGGAATTTGTCGGCGGTCAGCGGAGCCATGATCAACGATTCCGGGCTGAAACCCATGGCGATAGCCAGGCGTTGCCGGGCCTGAATCAAGTCCGCCTCGGCCCGGATGCGCAGGGCGGCGGTGGTATTGCGATCGGCCAGGATTTGTGGCAACTCGGCTGGCGCCAACTCATCCGCTTCGACCAGCGATGTGGTCAACTTCACCAGGCGCATCGAGATATTTTCCGATTCAAGCAGAAGCCTGTAGCGCTCTTCCGCGGCCCGGCAATTCCAGTAAGCCTGAATCGTGACACGCACGCTTTGCGAACTCAGAAAACGCAATTGCAGGACACTCGCGAGCAGATCAAACCGCGCCGCTATCTCCGGGGCTTCATTGACCAGACGCCCACCGCCCTTGGCCAAAGGGATCAGCACGTCGAAGGAGGCATAACCCTCATTCGTCGTATTGGAGTTATTGTTGTAATCCTCATCCGACCGGGGCCGGAAGCCGACCTTGGGTTCAACCACCACGCCGTTGCGCAATTTTTGCCTGAGACCGGCTTCAAATTCATCCCGTTTCCAGTCCCTCGCGTCCACTTGCGCGCGGGCGGTCACATGCGTATCGAATTCCCCCTTTGCCACCCGCACCTCCCCCTCGCGATTCTGCACCTCGGTATCCTGCAGCAGGATTTGCGGGCTATATTGCAACGTGATGCGAACGGACTCCATCGTCCCCATGCGCTTCCCGTCAAAACCCAGTTCGCTTTGTGAAAAGACCTTCTCCGTTTGCTGCCTGGTGGCTTCGCGGAGCAGGCTCAGATCGCGCGGCTTGGCCGGGTCCGTCGGCGCGAGCGAGGGCAACGCATCCGACGGATAATAGCTGTCCAGCGGATCAAGGTCTGGTCCGGTCGGATCAGCCGGACCGGGTAACTGCGGCGGAACACTCCGGCGCGAGGGCAGAGCCTTGTCCGTCAGCGACCAGCAAGGGGGCGCCGCCGGGTCCTCCGCCAGAACGCTTCCGCCCAACAGCAAAACAACCGCAAGAAACAGTCTCCTTGAAGTCATGAAAATCCGTTGAGCCCTCGCGCCCTGGCTGCGGTGCAGTACATGAAAAGCGCCATGCTATAACCGGCGGGGTCCGCCACAACACGCCAATTTCACAAATGGTCCGCCCGACCGGGGTAAACGCTCCATTTTTCTCTCATAGCAGCCAGTTCCAGAGGCCGCCGGCCCCCTCGCATTTCTCCTCTTCTCACCGCCACGGACAAATGGGCGATAGTTTGTATTCAGAAGACGAAACCGATTCTCAACCTCCGGCCCGCCCGCTAGGCTCCCCCCAGATGACCGAAAATCACGGATCTCCGCAGTCCCTCTTTCGCCCGTCGGCGATGGCGAAGATCCGTTCGCCCGAGCAACTCGACGCCTTGTTGCCCATTACCTCTCCGGTCGGCTGGCTCGCGCTCATCGCCATCGGGATCGCGCTGGCCGGAGCCATGATCTGGGCCTGCACCGGCACCATCATGCGCACCGCCGTGGGCCATGGCATCATCGTGCGCGATAGCAATGTCGGTATCATCGAGGTCTCCGGCAAAGGCGTGGGCACCGTGCTCGATGTCCTCGTCGAGCAGGGGGATGTCGTCCGGGTCGGCCAGACCATCGCCCATCTGGATCTTAGCCTGATGAAGGAGCAACTCGCCGACAACCAGGCCGCCATCGAAAAAATGCGCGCGCAGGACAAGCTCCAGCAGGCGGATGAAACCGAGCGCCTGCGCATCCTCAACGAAAAACTGGCCAACCAGCAGAACCTCTTCGCCAAGGGTCTCATCACCAAATCACCCGTCCTGGAGACGCGGAATGCCATCTACGAAGTCCAGGCTCTCTCCTTTCAGCGCCGCCAGGCGATCTTGGAGCAGTCGTTCAAAAACCGCGAAGCTCAAACCAGGTATGATCAGGAAAGCGTCATCCGCTCGCCCCACGAAGGCCGCGTCACCGAAGTCGTCGTCAGCCCCGGAGCGTTCGTGCAGCCCGGCAAGACGATTGTCCGCCTCGAAAGTTTGCATGGTGATTACGAGGCTGTCGTCTATGTGCCCGCCCTCGAAGGCAAAAAGGTGAAGACCGGCATGACCGTGCGCCTTTCCCCCTCCATCGTCCGGCCCGAGGAATACGGCTACATCATGGCCAAGGTAAGCTGGGTCTCGCCCTATCCGGTCACGCGCGAGTATCTCATGGCGGAACTCGGCAGCGACGAAGAGTTGGTCGCCAGCCTTCTGGCCAACGGCACCGCCGTCGAATTCGTGGCCGATCTGCAGAAGGATGCGTCGACCCCCAGTGGCTTCCACTGGTCCTCGTCCCGGGGTCCGGAGGTCAAGATCGAGAGCGGCACGATTTGCCAGACGTCCATCGTCCTGGAGCGCGTAAGACCCATCACCCTGCTGGTGCCCTTCATCAGGAAGCAGCTAGGCCTCTACTAGGTCTCCGCGCGTGGCCGACAGTTTTCCCAGACTTCCCAACCGGCGGGTGCGCACGCCCACCGTCATCCAGATGGAGGCGGTGGAATGCGGGGCCGCCGCGCTCGCGATCGTGTTGGGTTACCACGGCCGCATCATCCCGCTGGAGGAACTGCGGGTGGAATGCGGCGTTTCCCGCGATGGCAGCAATGCCCTCAATGTGATCAAGGCCGGCCGCCACCTGGGCCTGACCTCCAGGGGTTTCAAATCCGATATCGCCAGCCTAGAGAAGGCCCCCCTACCCGCCATTCTCTTTTGGAATTTCAACCATTTCGTCGTGCTCGAGGGGTTCGGAAAAAATGGGGATGTCTTCTACATCAACGACCCCGCCTCGGGTCGGCGCAAGGTCTCCGCCGAGGCGTTCAGCGACAGCTACACCGGCGTCACGCTGACTTTCGAACCCGGTCCGGACTTTAAAAAGGGCGGGACCAAGCCGAGCGTCCTCGGCTTTCTTCTCAGCCGCCTGCGGGGATGCGAACCGGCCTTCCTCTTCGCGCTGCTTTGCGCCTTCTTTCTCGTTATCCCCGGCCTCATCGCCCCCGCTTTTACGCGGATCTTCATCGATGATTATCTGATCGGCACGGAGAAGGACTGGTTGCGTCCGCTGCTGCTCGGGATGGTCATCACCATCGTCGTCCAGATGGCGCTGACTGCGTTGCAGCAATGGTGCCTGCTGCGCTTCCGCACGAAACTTTCCCTCGCGAGTTCCGGCCGCTTCCTCGCCCACGTGCTGCGGCTGCCGATGCGTTACTTCTCCCAGCGTTTCTCCGGCGAGATCGGCTCGCGCCTGGCGCTGAACGATCAAGTCGCCGAGATGGTCGGCGGGGAGCTGGCCACCATCGCGCTGAATTTCGTCCTCGTGGCGTTCTTCGGCGTCCTGCTTTACCTCTACGATCCGATGCTCGCGACCGTGGCCGTCGTCCTGGCCTTGCTCAACTTCATCGCGCTCAAGCTGGTCTCCCGGGCCCGCACGGATCGCAACCGCGTGTTGATGCAGGAGTACGGCAAGCTCTACGGCACCTCCATCAACGGGCTGGCCATGATCGAGAACCTCAAGTGCGGAGGCGGAGAGGATGATTTCTTTTCGCGCTGGTCCGGCTATCAAGCCCGCGCCTTGACGGAGAAGCAGTCGCTCCTGACGCTGTCCCAATATACCGAGATGGTACCGAGCATCCTGGATGCACTCTCGGTGGCATTCGTCCTGACCCTGGGAGCATTTCGGATCATGGACGGCCAGTTGACGGTGGGAACGCTGATTGCGTTTCAGGGATTGGTGGCGCAGTTCAATGCCCCGCTGATTTCGCTGATTGAGTTCGGTAACAACATGCAGATGTTGGAAGCGAATGTGGTGAGGATCAATGACGTGATGCGGGCGGAGGAAGACCCGATCTACCGTCAGGCTCCGGACCGAAAGGCGTTTGAGGGAGTGGGCAAGCTGGCGGGGCGGATTGAGTTGCGTGATGTGACGTTCGGGTATTCCCCGCTTGATCCCCCCCTGATCGAGGGCTTCAGCCTGACGCTGGAACCCGGGCAGAGAGTCGCGCTGGTGGGGGGGAGCGGGAGTGGAAAGTCGACCGTGGCCCGGTTGGTTTCCGGCCTCTATGCCCCCTGGTCGGGGGAGGTGCTCTACGATGGGCACCCGCTCTCCGCCATCCCGAGAGATGTGCTGGGCAACTCGCTGGGCATGGTCGACCAGGAGATCGTTTTCTTTAACGCGACGGTGCGAGACAACCTGAGCCTGTGGGACAACACGATCCCGGAAGCCGACATCAGTGCCGCGGCGCGGGATGCGGAGATCGCCGAGGTGATCACGATGCGTCCGGGCGGCTACCAGAGCATGCTGGACGAGGGCGGCGGCAATTTCAGCGGCGGGCAAAGGCAACGGCTGGAGATTGCGCGGACCCTGGCGACCAACCCGAGCATCCTCATTCTGGATGAAGCGACGAGTTCGCTCGACGCTTCGACCGAGGCTTTGATCGACCGGAACATCCGCCGGCGCGGCTGCTCGTGCCTGATCGCGGCCCACCGCCTGAGCACCATTCGCGATGCCGACGAAATCATCGTGATGGAAAACGGCAAAGTGGTGGAGCGGGGCAACTTTGAAACCCTGATAAAAGCCGGCAGCACCTTCAGCCGCCTGATGGAAACATGAGCGAGCCCATCCGACTTTCCGCCAGCCAGACGCTGACCCTGGGCGAGGGCGAGGACCGCCTGTTGCGCGTGGACCGGGGCGGCGTGGAACTTTTTCTCGCCTGGCATTCCGACGTGATGAAGGGAAGGCGGCACCATTTCGCCAGCCTGCCTGCGGGGAGTTTGATCTTCGACATCGGCTTCGGATTTCATGATCACGGCGTGACCGTGCTGGCCGTCGGCCTGGCGGAAACCTTGGTCACCCCCCTGGAGGTCGAAGCGCTCGGAGCGGGGGACCTGGCCAAGCCGTTGGAGGAATGGATCACCTTCGTCGAGCGCGGCATCGGGGAAGTGGTCGACATGCCCGCGAAGAAGACCCATTCCCTCCCGGCCGGAGAGGCCCCGGCTCTGCCGCCCGGCAGCGTGGCCGGCCTGCGCGGCGGCAGGCCCCTGTGGTGGCAGGCGGACGCGCCGAACGCCCTGTTTTTCGGAGTCAAGGAAGTGGACGTCGAGTTCGTCCCCCTCGGTCCCGCCAGTTGGGTAAAATGCCCGGAAGGCGCCAAGGCCTCCCGTCTTTTGACCGCCGCGGAATTCCTCGCCCGCCCAGACTGGCGGGACGACATCGCGCGGGCCAGTGATCTTTTCCTGAGAACCGTACAAGCCGGCATTTTGGTGCAGGGCACGCAGGAGTTGAAAACCCGGGAGCGCCGCGCTTCTCTACGCGAAGCCACGGGCGACGAGGCCTGGCAGGAAATCGCCTCCGTCCTGGCCGGGGAGCAGGAGACCCGCAGCGTGACCACCGATTCGCCGGTCGAGTCATTGATCTCGGCCTTCGAGACCGTGGCCCGGCACCGGGGGATCAACCCGCAACTGCCGCACGATATTCGCGGGAGCAGCGAAGTGAACGCCCACGACACGTTGGCGCGTCTCGCGCGCAAGACCTCGGTGCGCCAGCGCAAAGTCTTGCTCGAGGGCTCATGGTACCGCCGCGACAACGGCGCGATGATCGGCTTTCTCCAGGGAAGCGGCGAGGCCGTGGCCCTGCTGCCCGACGGCCGCAAAGGCTATCTCGTACGCCAGAGCGACGGAACGACTACGCCTCTTAGTGCGGCGAACTATTCCATCCTGCATCCGTTCGCTTATTACCTATATCGCAGCCTGCCCGACCGCAAACTCAGCATCCGCGACGTCCTCAAGTTCTCGATCTGGAATAACAAACGCGATGCGCTGACTTTTCTCTTCATGGTGTTGCTCACCGGCCTGCTCGGCCTGATTACACCGATGCTGATGGGTCGGATTTTCGACATCATCATCCCGCAAGCCGAGCGGCAGATCATGCTCCAGATCGGAGTGATCCTGGTCACGGCGGCCGTCGTCCACGCCATGCTCGAACTCGTAGGCGGGATCGCGCTGTTGCGTATCCAGAACCGGACGGATGCCAATCTCCAGGCGGCGGTGTGGGATCGGCTGCTCAAGCTGCCGACCCGTTTTTTTCGCGGCTACACCGCGGGTGATCTGGCCACGCGCGGCCAGGGTATCAGCCAGATTCACGACATCCTCTCCTCCTCCGGCGCGACGGTGCTCCTGACCCTGCCGGTCGGTCTTTTCAACTTCATCGTGATGTTCCAATACAACTCGGTGCTGTCGCTCTGGGGACTCGGCCTGGCCGTGCTCGCCCTCCTGGTCTCCATCCTGTTCAACGCGCGGGAGGTCTTCATCCTGCGCCATCAGTTCGCCGTCGAAGGCAAGCTGGCCGGTCTGGTGTTTCAGCTGATCAATGGCGTGGCCAAGTTCCGCATCGCCGGGGGCGAGCAACTGGCCTTTGCGACTTGGGCGAAGGAATATGCGCGCCAGGAGCGCTACTCCGTCCAGGCCGGTCGCTGGAGCGTGGCGGCCGAGGTCTTCTTCTCCGGCTACACCCTGCTGACCTCCGTGGTCATTTTCGCGGTGGTGGGAAGTTTGACGGCCAATGGCCCGGCTTTCTCCACCGGAACCTTCCTCGCCTTCAACGCCGCTTTCGGCGCGTTGGTCGCGGCCCTCACCACGGTCGGCGGCAGCTCGCTCAACCTCCTGCAAATTTTCCCTCTCTTCGAACGGACCAAACCCATTTTTGATGCGGTGCCGGAGATCACAGAGGAACGCGCCAGTCCCGGACCGCTCGAAGGCGGGATCGAGATGGCCAACGTCAGCTTTCGCTACGGCCCCGACTTGCCCCCCATTCTCGAGAATTTTTCGCTGCAGGTGGCGCCGGGCGAATTCGTAGCCTTGGTCGGCCCATCGGGATCGGGCAAGTCGACCATCCTCCGCTTGCTGTTGGGCTTTGAAGCGCCCGAGACCGGTACCGTGTTCTATGACGGGAAGGATTTAAACACTCTCGATCTGCGCGAGGTTCGCCGCCAAGTCGGCGTGGTGTTGCAAAGTTCCCATCTGATCGCGGGCGACGTCTTCCGCAACATCGTGGGCGAATCCAGCCTGACCCTCGACGATGCCTGGAAAGCCGCGGAGATGGCCGGGTTGGCGGCGGACATCCGGGCCATGCCCATGCAGATGCAAACGGTGATCAGCGAAGGCGGAGCAGGCTTTTCCGGCGGGCAGAAGCAGCGTCTGGCCATCGCTCGGGCCCTGGCCCATTCGCCGCGTCTGCTCATCTTCGACGAGGCGACCAGCGCCCTGGATAACCGGACGCAGGCGATTGTCACCCAATCCCTCGAGCAGACCCACGCGACCCGCATCATCATTGCCCACCGTCTCAGCACCATCCAACAGGCTGGCCGGATCGTCGTTCTCAAGGAAGGCCGGGTGGTCGAAAACGGCAAATATGAAGACCTGATGAAGCAGCGCGGATTCTTCTACGAGCTGGCCAATCGCCAACTCGCCGGCGACGAAGAAGTCGCCTGAAAAGGCCCCACCGCGATTGCCGCCGGAGCGAGCCAGGCTAGGCACTCGAGGTCAGGCTCGCTGGAGACTACCCTTAGATTTGGCCTAGGAAGAGATTAGTGTTTTTTGTGACCGTGACCGTGGCGGTGACCACGGCCCCTTGATTTATACACGTTTCCGATGAATCGGAGGACACCCATGGCAATATTCTTATTACCATGACCTCCGGCCACGCCTTCCAGTTCTTCGTCATTCAGTTCACTCATTTCATCCATTTCCTGAACGTGGCTGACAAACTCGTCCACCGTGAATGGAGTTCCCTCCTGCGCGGAGAGTTGGCTGAGCGCTTCCATCTGGGGCTCCGGCTCCAGGTCGGCGAGCGCGTCTATCTTCTCTTGTAGCTCCGCGCTGCCCTTAGCCTTCTCAAAGAAAAGTGTAATATTTTCGGCGCTCATATTGGTGAGCTTAATGTTTTTTGTGCTTGTGGCGGCCACGACCACGGCCCCTTGATTTATAGACGTTTCCGATAAATCGGAGGAAGTCCCAGGCAAGCTGTTTGTTACTACGACCGCCGGCCACGCTTTCCAGCTGTTCGTCATTCAGTTCACTAAAAGGCGGAACGTTGTTGTGAAATTCCTCCACCGTGAAGGGCAGTCCCTCCTCCACGGAGAGTTGGCTGAGCGCTTCGATCTGGGGCTCCTGCTCCATTTCGGCGATATCGTTGATTTTTTCCTGGAGTTCCTCGCTGCCCTCAGCCTTTTCAAAAAAGAGTGTGATATTTTCGGCGCTCATATTGGTCGGTGTCACCGCATTCTTCTCCTTTGAAGAAATAGGGTCAATGTCTTTCGCCGTGCTTCCGGTATCGGAAGAATGAAATTCGCCGTCGGCTCGTCTCCGCCTTTCGGAAACTCGGTAACTAACTATCGGACGATGCTAAAATGGGAAATGCGGTTCAGATGCGCTATATAAAAATCACGCGCACCCTTGATGAAGCGGTGGGCAAGACAGGATTGCACAAGACCCTTAAAGGCCCTTGGCTCCGCACTTTGGGCTTCGCCCCTTGAACTACGCTTCGCGTGGGGCGGTCGAACTGAAGTTCTCATCCTGTCGATGAGTCACTTGCTTTTCCGCCACAGGCGGAAAAGTGGTGGGCAGGACAGGATTCGAACCTGTGAAGGCGATGCCAGCGGATTTACAGTCCGCCCGATTAGCCTGAGTCCTAGACTTGTAACCAATTTGTAACCAATTTTCAGGCCATGGAATTGGCTATAGAAGACCTCCCCAAAGGGGTAAGCCTCGGGAAAATCGTTCTCCGCGAGGAAAGGCTTTGGCGGGTAAGACTCGGGAAAAAGTTTACCGGCGGCTCCGTTCAATCGAGGCATTTTCAAAACATCGAACAAGCCAAGACATGGATTTTCGGACAAAAAAATAAAGCCTCACCACAAGTTTCAGTTGTCGCTCTAAAAGAGGTTTCAGGAACTTCTGCATTCCAGCTCACTTCCAGCCAAATCGCAGAGGCAATCAATGCCTTCCAACGCCTTTCCCCCGTGGAACTCGGAATAAATGAAGCCGTCACGTATGCAATCACCCACCTACGCCCCTCTGGGGGAAATCTCACACTTTCCGAGGCTGCCGCGAGGGTTCTAGCCTTAAAGAAGCCTCAGGTCGGTCCCAAGCACATGAAGGGACTGAAAACCGTTTTTAAGAAGATTCAGGAGGATTTAGGGAGTGAAAGATTATCCACCCTCACTCGGGAGATTCTAGAGGCTTGGCTATCAGACCAAGACGACGTTTCGCTATGCACAAAAGCCAGCTACGCTCGGCATATTCATATACTCTTCTCCGAAGGGGTTGAACGGGGCTGGTGTGCTAAAAATCCAGCAGCCAAACTCCAAAGGTCGATTTCACACGTCGGGGACATAACAGTTTGGACAGCACAGCAGATGAGATCATTTCTCGATGCCGCTCTCATACACGAGCCTCAGCTTACCGTTCCTATCGCAATAAAAGCCTTTTCCGGCCTAAGAACGTCTGAACTCCTCCGGCTTGACTGGGAACAGATCGGAGACCGAACCATTCAAGTTTTTGGAAAGAATGCCAAAACCCGCCGAAGCAGGGGAATTGAAATTCAGCCGGTCCTCAGACAATGGCTGAAAGGAAAGAGAAGCAAAGGCCGTGTTGTTGGACTCACAGAAACCGGCTGGCACGATGCCATTCACAGAGTTTGCGAGGCGTCCAAGATCAAAATGCCGCCCAACATCCTCAGGCACAGCTTCGGCACTTATCGTTACTACCATACGAAAAGCGAGGCTGAGACGGCCTATGAGATGGGAAATAGTCCCGGCGTAATTCTGAATCACTATCGCGCCGTTGCCATAAAGCAGGCGGATGTTTCAGCATGGTGGAGACTTTATCCCGTTAAAACAAAAAAGAAATGCCGAGCATAGGCATGTCCAATTCCATATGGAGAACCAACTAGACCCAAAAAACCTTCCTCTCTTTTTGACCGTAAAAGAAAACCGCCCAACTTTGCAGGGTGTCCGAAAAATCTATTCGCAGAGCAATAAAAAGAGGTCTTTTCAATCCAAGTGCAGCCTTCCGCAAGATTCTGATTCCTGTCGACCAAGTGAAGAGCTTTTACGAACGAACAAAATCAAATGAATATTCTAAAAAGGAAGACTGAGAGCCATGAATATAGCCAGTTTACTCTGTAGAGAGTGAAGTTGCATATATTGCAATGGCTCTCGCTGGTAATGCGTAACTCCTATTAATATATGTTAAAATCAGTTAATAATATATTGGAATGAATAATTCGCATATCGCAATCTTCCAGTTGCCTATTTTACAGGTATTTCGAATCCCATTGAATCGAATAGATGCTTGCTCAACAATGAGGTCGCTAGATGCTTGTCTTCCACTTTGACCATCAGAGCGTCATGCATTGGGAGGCACCAAAAGGTGGCGGCCATAAACGCAGGAACGAATATAGAAGCTTCTTTACGTTGAAGAACCCCCTGAACCTTTACCTTTCTTTCCCAGCA
>CAYUMP010000031.1:0-50534 GCA_964445975.1 uncultured Chthoniobacterales bacterium
ATCCAAAAGTTATCCTTCTTGTTGCCGTTGACGATGTGGACGGCGGGATCGAGGCCCTTGCCGCGGAATTTTTCGGCCCAATAGCCCCAGGCCTCCTCGTCGCGCTCGGAGGGGTCGCCGAGGGATTTGTCAGGGTTATAGATGGTGGCGTAGAGGCGCTCGGCGGGGAATTTCCAGCGCTCGATGATGAGTTCCCAAGCCCAGTCGATGGCTTCCTTCTTGAAGTAGTCGCCGAAGCTCCAGTTGCCGAGCATCTCGAAGAAGGTGTGGTGGTAGGTGTCGAGGCCCACGTCGTCGAGGTCGTTGTGCTTGCCGCCGGCGCGGATGCATTTCTGGGTATCGGCGGCGCGGGTGTCGCTGCCGGGGATGGCTCCAGCCCATTTGCTGACGTCGGCCTTGCGTTCTCCGAGGAAGATGGGAACGAACTGGTTCATGCCGGCGTTGGTGAACAGCAGATTGGGCGAGTCCGGCATGAGGCTGGAGCTGGACACGATGGTGTGTTTCTTCCCGTGGAAGAAATCGAGGAACGAAGAACGGATCTCGGCGCTGGTCATGAGAAACCTCCCACACTGCCGCGACTTGGGGCTGAGTCAAGCCGAGGGTGGCCCAAAGGTCGATTGACCCCTTATTCCACCAATGTTCTCTTTTCGGCGGCCACCAATCGCACCGGTCCCAACAGGCCGGAGGGCAAGAGGGGGTCATCCTTTCGCCAATGCTGGGCGGTGGTGAAGGTGACTTGCCCGGTGGGGCTGGGTTTGCCATCGAGGACCCACTGGGGCCAGGCTTCCAGGTTCTTTTTGTAGTTCCACTCGCGATCGGGCTTGAGGCTCTCATCGCCGATGAGGCGGTTGGGCCAGAGGTTGGTGACTTTGACCTCCAGTTTGTTTTTCCCGGCACGGGCGGCTCCGGTGATGTTTACGCGGAAAGGCGGCTTCCAGAGGACGCCCAGGTCCTGGCCGTTGAGGAACACCTGCGCGATGTTCTTGACGGCTCCGAGATCGAGATCAAGCGAGACATTCTGACTGACCAAGTCCTCGGAAAGGTCGATCTCCTTGGCGTAAAGCGCGGTGCCGGAGAAGTATTTCACGCCCGGATCGGTGGATTCGGTCCATGAGATCAAGCGGTCAAACGTCGCTTGCGGCGGGGCGCCGAGATTTGGCGGGAAACTCAACTGCCATGGGCCAGTGATTTCCTGAATGGGAGGGACGGTCTTTACCTCCGTGCCAACGGTCTTTCCGTCTGAAGTGGTGAACTCGTAGCGGCCCGGCAGCCAGGCGCGCAGTTCCACCTCATTGCCGGTTTTTGCGGTCAGTTCATAGGCTGCGGGCGCGGCCTCCGCTTCGTAGCCTCCGGGTAGTTCCAGTACACCGCCTTCGGGCATGTAGGCCACGTTCCAGCGTCCATTGTAGAGATATTCCACCCTCAATTCCCTGGGCTTCTCCGGCAAGACGGTGGAGCCGGCAAGTGCCTGGTCGACTTTGACAAACAGTGCCCCGTCCTTGATCAAGCCGTTGAGTTTTTCGGTCACATCGACGACCTGATCGGACGAGCCGGGCTTCGCGGTCAGATCGCCGTAGAGGAACCGCACGGTTTTGAATTTTTCGGGCAGTTGCGGCATTTCGATGACGCCGTCGTCGGGCACGGCCTGGCTCTTCCAAGTGCCGTCGGCCATGGTGTATTGGACCAGCATGTACTTGCGCACGCCGGGGGCGGGATCGTGTTCGACAAAGCGATCCGGCGTCATGATGCGTTTGATGCCGGCGGCTTTGGTGCCGGTGATATCCGCGACGCGGGGCTGGCCCTTCGGGTCGAAGCTGCCGTAGTTCGCCTGGAGGATTTTCAGGGCTGGCCGGGGGGATGCGGGAGCGGTCTTCACCGCGACGAGGTGCTCCTCCACCGGGCCACTGAAGACGACGAAGGTCGATCCCGCCGGATCGAAACGGAGTGGCACGACGGTCCGGCCATTCTCCTCGCGATAGAGGGGGGCTTTTTCGATACGGCCGGATTCGGGATTCCAGATGTGCGGGGTTTTGCCGCTCACGCGAAAGGCCGCCTCGATTTCGTCCGAGTAGTATTTCTGATTCGAGATGAAATAGATTTCTGCTTCCGGGGTGGCGCGATGCTTGTAGGCGATCTGCGGGCGGTTGCCGATGGCTTGGAAATCGGGCTTGAGGCCGAGCGCTTCGAGCGCCGCCTGGCAGGTCTGGGAGGAAACGCCGCGTCCTTGGTTGAGCTGCGGACGCCAGATTTCTTCGGCGAGCTTGCGAACTTCCTCATCGCCACCGGGATAGCCGACATAGCTGGGCGAGCGGGTCGGTTTCGGTCCGATGATGGTCGCGCCGGAGTCGGCCAGTTCCTTGATTTTGCGCAGGACGGGCAGAGTCATGGACGTGTCGTCGGGCAGCATGAGGAGGCGGTAACTCATGCCATCCGGCATGACGAGGCGACCGTCCCGGCAGGACATCCGATTCAAAAACGCATCGGTGGAACAGAGGTCGAAATCATAGCCGGGCGGCACGGCGGGGAAGGTGCTGCCTCCGTAGGTTGGCGGCGGGGCATTTTCTCCGGAGAGCACGCAGACATCCGCCACCGGCAGGCCTTGTTGCAGCATCCACTGACAGCGTGAGAGATAACGGAACCAGGCAGTGCCGCCATTGTCCCACCATGTGACAGTACGGCTGAGCTGGCTGCCCACCTTGCCGAAGGTAAGGCCGGGAACAAGATGCGGCCAGCGCTGGAGCGTGCCGGCGTGAAAGATGAATTTGTTGACCCCGGCGCAATACATGAGATCGCCCAAACGCTTCAGGGCGTAGGGATCGGTCTCCCATCGATTGCCACCGGTTTCCCCGGCGGTGAAGGCCTCCGAACCGATGATCTTCCGCCCGTAGGTGTGCGCGGCGGAGGCCGCCAGCAGGGTGCAGCTTTGCGGGCTGCCGTTGTGGACCCAGTGGACGCCCATCGGGATGTCGACCATGCCGCCGTATTGCAGGTCGTCGAAGGGGCCGGTGCCGTAGTTCTCCACGGCGAGCTTCATGCCGTTTTTGTTGGCCAGTTCCCGCATATGCCCGGCGTAGTTTTCCGCAAACATGTCCGCGATGGTGCGCCGGAAATCCCACAGAAAACGCTCCGTCGCCTCGGTGCTGTCCACGGTCTGGCCGGCGAAGACGGGAAGAAAGCGCACCAGATCGTAGCCACGACGTTTGAGGAATTCCTCGCGAAATTTGGGGGTCCAATTTTGCGTGCCCACTTCCCAGCTATCGATCTCAACCTTGGTGAATGATTTTCCCGTGAGAGGACCGAATTTTTCGATGAGTTTTCCCATCATGCCGGCCCAGTGGGCGTCAACCGCCTCCTTGCTGAGCTTGTCGCATTCCAGGCCTTCGCCGCCGAGCGGGGCGGGATGGTTCAAGGTGCCGTTGGGTTGGTAGCCGACGCGCACGATGGTCCAATTTCCTGGTGGCACCTCCCAGGTCAGGCGGCCGTCGCGATCCATTTTGTCGGTCAGGTCCACAATTCCAGCTATCGGCACAATGCCGTCTTGCGGGGCGTTTTTGTCCGGTTTGGAAAGCAGGCTGTGCCGTTGGTAAAAGGCTTTTCCCGGCAGGTTGTCGATGGATTGCCGGGCGGACAGACCAACTCCGGCGATGAGGATGGGCTTGGTGGAGTCGCTGCCTTTTTCGATCTTGATACGGAAAAACCGGGCGGTAACCGGGGGAAAGCCGAAGGCTTGTTGGTAGGGATACTCCTGCCGGTGTGGCTGGTCGGCCAATTGGAAGGGGCGAACCGGAGTGAACGTCACGCCGTCGTCGGAAGCTTCCAAAACTCCGTTGAGGCTGGGCACCTCTTTTTTCGGAATCAGGATCAATTGGCGGGCGGTGAAAGATTCCGGGAACGCGATCTGCAGATAGCTGGGCGCATCAACTTTCGGAGCGGGGAGAGCCAGGGAGGTGAGCAAATCGCCCGTGAGGGTCGGCAGTTGCCCGCCCTTCCCTTCGTTGATGGTGACCTTCGGCGCGGCTGCCGCCATGGTGACCGCTTCGTTGGCGGGGGTGGGATAAGCGAGCACCGCGATGTCGCGGTAGGTATTTTTTTCCGGGGGCAGGTACGGATCGGGCAAGGGCAGCACCGCGTCGAACTTGGAGGGGCCTTTGGCTCTGACCTCGGTGGTCACCGCGACCTGCATGCTGTTTTCCGGCAGCGTCCAGGGGCCGCCGCTGGTGGACCAACCGCCGCCATTGTGGGTGCCTATTTCCAAGCCGAGACGATCGGCCTCCTGCGCGGCGAACAAATACATGTCCAGCCATGCGGGGCTGTTGAACTCGATCGGTCCCTGCGGCAGGCCGTAGTCGAGATGGAAAGATTGTGCTCCGCCCAAGCCGGCTTTTTTGAAGGCCTCCAAATCTGCGGTGATGCCTTCCTTGGAGACATTTCCGTTCATCCACTGCCAAAGCGTCCAGGGGCGCGCTTCCTGCGGGGGATTTTCAAATCCGGCCTCGAGGGAGGGAAGGCTTTGGTCGGCAGCCCGAATGTCCGACGCCGCGAGGCCGATGAAACTGGCAACCAGGGGGAGAAGAAAGCGATGGGTTCTCACGAAGGGAATGGGGGAGACATCACTGATAGTCCACGCGGCCCGTCACCTAAAGCGCAGGATGATGTCATTTGATCGCCGATTGCGGACGATGCCGAGGCGACGGCTTATTTTGGCGAGAGCCAGGCGACGGGATCGAGAGGAATGGATTTAAGAATGGCGTCCGGGACGCTCATGACTTCCGGCACCTCGTTGAGGCGGACGAAGATTTTGCCGTCCGCAGTCTGGCCAAAGGCAAGGCGTGCAATGGATTGCTCGCCGGCGCGGGCTTCGGGAGTGTTTTCAGACAAGACAGAGAGGAATTCCACGCTGCAGATGGCGGGCTCGAGGCCATAGTCGGAGAGTTTGCCGCTGATCATGGGAACGTAGCCATCGACTTTGGCAGTGGAGATGGCGTCGGCCAGGACCCGGATGGCGGCGGAGCTGGCGGGGCGGGTGGTGGTGCCGTCCTGCAATTCCCAGCCCTCGCCGCTCCGGCGCAGGGAAAATTCCTTCTGCGGAGTGTGGATCTTGATGAGGTCAACCACGTCGAGATTGAGCGGCAGCAGGCGGCGGTCGCGAAGGGAATCCGGGGTGGCCTGGAGAAGCTCGGAGGTTTCGGCGGGCATGCGGTAGATCGAGTCGCGGGCGGTGAATTGTCCGAACAAGGCTCCTGATTTATCGGTGCCGAGGCGGAGAGTCTGGTGGCGTTCGCTGCCGTCGGCGAAAATGGCGATTTCATTCTGGCCTTCGGCGAGGCCGTAGATGCTGAGGTCGCCGGAGTCCTCGCCGACGTATTCGAGGATGTGCAGGTCGAGGAGCTTCCTGAGGTAGTCATCCACCTTCTGGGCATCGGCCAGGGTGTGGATGGGCTTCACGACCCGCCAGCCGGTGGCGTCGCGGACGAGTTCGATTTCTCCCCCAGCCCGGCGGATGACAAAGCGGTCGACCTGGTCCGGACCAAGATCGGTGAGCCGGCGGTCGCGGAAGGACGAGGCCTCACCGAAGGCGAGGTTGAGCAGTTCATCGCTGACGAGATAGATGTCGCGCGATTTGTCGGTGCGCACGTAGAGGCGCTTTTCATTAGCGGCATCCTTGCCAAAGAGGAGGGTGACGGTGCCGTCGCCTTCGAACTCGATCTTGCGCTTGGGCGTGCGGAGGCCGTAGTCGCTCATGTCCTTGTCGTTCCTGACCTCGCGGGCATCGATGCGGTCGAAGAACTCCAAACCGGCGGCGGCTTGCAAGAGGCGGTTGACGACCTCGATATCGGCGCGATCCTTGGACTTGGAGCCGAGCTGCCAGCTATTGCCACGGCGCTTGAGAACAGTCGAGCTGTCGGCGGAGGAAATGCGGATTTCCTTCACGCGCGAAGGGTCGAGTTGCAAGACGGCTCCGTCGCGCGCGGTGATGTCGTTCTCGCGGGTGCTGCGGGTCAGCGGCTCGTAGATGGCGAGGAAGATGATCGCGGCCAAGGCGAGCACACCCAACAGGATGGTGGTGAGCTTGCTCATGCCCGACGGCGCCACCAGGCCACGATGCCCATGAGCGCAGCCAGACCAGGAACAATGAAAAGCGTGTAAAACGCGATGGAACTCAACTGGCGCTCGGTGAGGTTGAGTGGGAAATGCTGCACGGTTTTCGGCATGACGCCGGTGAATTGGTTGCGATTCAGGAGCCAGTTCATCGAACTGACGAGGAAATCGACGCCCTGGGGGTTGCGGGACAGGGCCACATCGAGGGCGAACTCACTGTTGCCGACCGCAATAAGCTTGGCGGAGTCGACGGCAACGCGGCCGTCGCTGGTGCCACCACGGGTGGCGGCGATGGCAAGGTAAACCGGATAGCCGACATCGCGGCCTTCCTCGTAGCGCACGCCGGTTTTTTCATCGGTGACATAGTCGGCCTCGCCCCAAAACTCCTCGGCGGCACGGACGAGGGGCCAGAGCTGGAGTTCCTTATCCTTTTCGTCGGGGGCCAACTCCAAAGCCTGGGTGGCGCCGGAGAAGAGAAAGTGCGAGCCGACGAGGCGCTTGGTGATGGCATTATCGGGCATGAACTCGGCGGTGACTTCCCGCAGGATGCCGGTGGCGAAGGAGAGGCGCATGGTGCGGAGGACGCGAACGTCCAACGGCATGATGCCGGCATGGTGCAGCAAATCATAGAGCCGGGGCGTCCTGGCGTTGGGATCGAGGAGGACGAGGAGGTGGCCCTTGTTCTCAAAATATTTTTTCAGGATTAGCGCCTCGCGTTCGTCGAGATCGGATTGGGCACCGAGGACGACGAGGGTGGCGCAATCGGAGGGAACGGCGTCGAGGGCGGCCAGGGAAAGCGGAGCGGTCGAGACGTTCTGACGCTCGATATAATCCCGGAAGACGGACAGGGCGGAGCCCGGCCCTTCCACGGAAGGCTCGCCGTGGCCGACGAGAAAATAGGCTTTCAACTGCTCGGGGCTGATGAGGGCGAAGAGGGCGTTGGCAAAGGCCTGCTCGCCCTTGAAGGAGATGAGACGCGGAGGGTCGCCGCTGGCAACGGGGGTCATGTCGAACTCGGCCATGTCGGGCACGGGGAGGAATTTTACGCGGCCTTCGTAGTCGAGAATGAGGACATTTTCATCGGCGTTGAATTTGTAGTGGGCCTGCAACTCGCGAGCGCGGGTGAGATCGCGGGTGGGATCGACGTATTCGATTTCGAATTTATTTTTACCCGAAAACACCATCTCCTTGAGGAGGTTTTTGACGTCGGGAAAAATCTGCATCTCGGGAGTGATGGAGGTGGGAGAGAAGTAGACGATGACCTTCACCTTCTTGATCTCGCGGAGGATGCGCTTGGTCTGGTCCGAGAGGACGAACTTTTGCGAGCGGGAAAAATCCTTCCGCACGTAGTGGTTGAAGGCAAAATAGTTGGCCGCAAAAAGAAGCACCGTCATGGCCAGCAACTGCATGGCGACATTCAGGCGAATAGTGGTGCGTGGGATGCCTACCTTTTCCATCGGCGATATTGGAAGACGTGGTAGGTGATGAAGAGCGTGAAGAGGGTCATGCTCACGTAGTAGGCGATCGGCCGGGTATCAAAGATGCCGCGGGAAAACTCCGCCATGTGCTCCAGGGTGGAGAAGTAGTAGGTCACCTCCTGCAGCAGCGGGCTGTTGGTGGGGAAGAGAAAGGAAATGAGGCTGAGGAAGAACATGAGACAGATCAGGGCGAAGGCGGCCATGGCGGCGATGATCTGGTTTTTGGTCAAGGCGGAGGCGAGACAGCCCAGCGAGAGGTAAAATAACCCGACGAGAGCGATGATGGTGTAGGCACCGAAATAGGAACTGATGGTTTCCGCCGCACTCAACTGAGCCTGCCACTGGAAGATGAAGAAATAGAGGAGGCTGGGAATCCAGAGCACCATGTAAAACACAAATGCGCCGAAGAATTTCGCGAGCACGACCTGGATGTCGCGCACGGGGGCGGTCATGAGGGTTTCGATGGTGCCTAGCTTATATTCCTCACTGAAGAGCCGCATGGTGAGCAGCGGGAACATGAGCAGGAAGGGAAACCAGAAGAGGGGCGAATTGAAGAACGCCACCATTACGGAGACCTGTCCGTCGGTGCGATTGAGCAGCTTGAGGGTGAACTGGAAATTCGCCGAGGTGAGGAGGACGAAGAAAAAGAGGACCACGTAAGCCAGAGGCTGGTGGAAGTAGTGGCCGATCTCGCGACCGAAAAGGGTGAAGAAGCGGCGCATGCTCAGAATTCCTCCGCCTGGGTGACCTCGGCAAAAACCTGCTCCAAGGTGGCGTTGCGCCGGGTGAGTTCGCGCAAGACCCATTCCTCCTTGACGGTGAGGGCATGAATGTCCTCGCGGGGATCACCCTCGACCTGCAATTGAAAGCGAACCCAGTCGCCTACCCGATGATAGGAGACATCCTGGATATGAGGCATGACGCGCAGCTTCTTGGCCGCGGCGCTGGCGTCCGTGACCTTAATTTCCATGAGCACCTCGCCACGGGAGCTGATGCGGGCGCGCAGGTTTTCCGGGGTATCGAGCGCCTCTATTTTGCCCTTGTTGATGATGATGACCCGGGAGCAGGTCATCTCCACCTCGGGCAGGATGTGGGTGGAGATGAGAATGGTGTGATGACGGCGGAGATTCTTGATGAGATCGCGCACCTGGCGGATCTGGTTGGGATCGAGGCCGATGGTGGGTTCATCGAGAATGAGAAGTTCGGGCTCGTGAATCATGGCATCGGCCAGGCCGACGCGCTGCCGATAGCCCTTGGAAAGAAAGCCGATGAGCTTGCGCTGGACGTCCTGCAGGGAGCAGAGATCGAGCACGTCGTTGAGGCGTTCCTTGATGCGGCGGCCGGGGACGCCCTTCAGGGCGGCGCGAAAGCGGAGGTACTCATGGACGCGCATGTCCTGCGGCAGGGGAACGTTTTCCGGCATGTAGCCGATGTGCTCACGAGCGCGTAGGGAGTCCTTAAAAATGTCGTATCCGGCCACCTCGGCCCGGCCGGAGGTCGGGGGTAGATAGCAGGAAAGCATCTTCATGGTGGTGCTTTTGCCGGCGCCATTGGGGCCGAGAAACCCGACGATCTCACCCTTGGCGACCTCAAAACTGATACCCTCGACCGCGGTGGCGGTGCCGTAGCGCTTGGTGAGGTTCTCGACTTTGATCATTTCGACGGGCGACTGGACTAACTGGAACTCGGCACTCTAAAGCATGTTTTCCGGCTTGCGCAATCTGGAACGCCGAAGGCGGGGAAGAGACAGGCCTTTCGGACGATACCGGCGGGAAGCCATAGCTCGGCGGGAGCCTTGACTCTGGTTCCTCCCGGAACCCCATCGCCCTGCGGGCATGCCCATGGCACGTCTACCGCGACGCCCCCGGCATCTTGTTTGCCCTCCCAGCGAGTCAAGATGGCGGAAGCAGCCACTCACAAGGAGGGCTTTCCTTCGGAGCGGACCTTTCCTAGCTTGGCGCGATTGAAAACGAGTGGATGGAAGATTGCGCTGGGGATCACCGTGGTGCTGCTGGTCGCCTGGATCGGCATCATCTCGGTAAATGCGGTCTATCGCTGGCAGGTATCGAAACAGGCCTGGAAGCTGGCCCAAAGCGACCTGGAGGCGAAGGGGGAGAGCCTGACGATCGACGAATTTCTGCCGGAGCCGATCCCGGACAGTGAAAATTTCTTTGCCGATCCCATATGGATGGAGATGACGGATCGTGGGGTGAAAGAGAAAAACGGGATCACCCGTCACGTCTCGCGGCTGCCGGAGGAGAAAAGGCAACTCGAGGTGTTGGAGAACCCACTATCGGCCAAAAGGCGAGCCGCCCTCGAAAAGGAATTCCCGGAATTTGCGCCCATCGAGGGGAAAAAATCCCCGGCGCAGGCGGCGCTTAAGGTCTGGAGAGAAGCAAAAGGGAAGGAACCTCAGGAGCGCAGGAGGGCCGCCGATCTGATTCTGGTGATGCTGGAAGAAAGCGGTCCGATGATAACTCAACTTAGAAATCTCGGGCAACGGCCAGACGCATTGTACCCGCTGAACTATGAGGATGGATTCCACATGGCTCTGGAACACATCTCCTATCTTCTCGTCGCCGGCCAATGGCTGGAGGTGCACGCTCTTGCCTCTCTGGAAATCCAGCAAACGCCGACGGCTGAGCAGGACATTTTGGCGATCTTGCGATTGAGCCGGACTTTGGCCCGTGAGCCAGCCACCATTTCAAAACTGGTGCAAGGCAGCTTGGTGGAGATGGCAATCTCCGTGGTGAATAGGGGCATCAAAACGCATGCCTGGGACAAGCCTCAATTGGTGACTTTCCGGAAAGAACTGGAGTCGATCAATCTGCTACCACCATTCACACAAGCGCTACGGTTCGAGAGGGCCAGTTTTAATGAAAGCGTCGTACGCCTTCTGCAGAATGGCCGCGGGAATGCGATAAGCGAAGTTGCGGGAACAATTGAGAGCAAGTCTATGTCGCCCCTGGTACACTGGACTTTCCGTTGGCTGTTTCTCGGCCACGACAAGGTCTTCTATAACAATGCGATTCAAGAATGGGTGGAGGCCCTGGAAAGCGCGCCGAAGCAAGGGGTTTCCAGCGAGCAGATTCGCGATATCGCGCAGGACCTCGGCAGCACGCCCGAGGAAAAAGCCAAACGCCTTTTCAGTGCGCTAAGCCTTCCCGACCTCTACAAGAGCATTTCCCGGATCGTTTTTCTGCAATCCCAAGTCGATCAGGCCCGGGTGGCCTGTGCCCTAGAGTTGCATCGCATCGAATCCGGAGCGTATCCGGACACACTAAGTAACTTTGGAACAGGTGTTTATATAGAAATCCCTCCTGATTTAACTACTCTAAAGGAACTGGGGTATCAAAAAAAGAGCGACGCGGAGTTTTCGCTATGGTCCGCAGGGTGGAACGCCACCGACGAGAGAGGGAAAATTGCCAAGGACAAGCTGGACGGCGATTGGGTCTGGTCGGGAGAACAGAAGTAATCTCCCGGACCGCATTTCCGAGCAATGAGACTGCAAAGTCACTTGCGGATGCGGTCACTTTACGCCATGAATAAGCATATCTTATGACGGCAGGCCCGGCTTGCCGTCTTTTTTAATCCATTGAATTAATGAACAGCACATTTACCGCCCGCTGGAGCGAGGCGTTGATTGACGAGAATTACGAGCGTTGGCTCTCCAACCCGCGCTCGGTCGATCCGGATTGGGCAGCGTTTTTCGAGGGTTTCGAATTGGGGTATACAAAAAGCGACGCGGATACCGAAGGCGACACGAATGGCGCGGCCCCGAGCGGCTCGGCGATCCAGGACAGCCATCTGCAAATCCGGGTGGAAGCGCTGGTCTATGCCTATCGCACGCTGGGCCATACGATTGCGGACCTCGATCCGCTGGACCTGCTGCAACGCACAAATCCCATGCTCTCGCTCAAGGAGTTTGGATTTGAGGAGAAGGATTTAGAGACGCAGGTCTCCTCGCGTTTCTACCGCGAAGGCAAGAAGATGAAGCTGCGGGATTTGATCCGCGAGTTGGAAGCAATCTATTGCGGCACGATCGGCGCAGAGTTCATGCACATCCAGAACCCGCGCATCCGCAACTGGGTGTTGTTCAAGCTGGAGAACCGCGACCACAGCGTGCGTACGGACGCGGCGGTGCACCGGGATATCCTGCGCAAGCTTTTCGAAGCGGAGACGTTTGAAAACTTCCTGCATACAAAATACGGCGGAAAGAGGTTCTCACTGGAGGGCGGTGAGTCGCTGATCCTGGCGCTGGATACGATCGTGCAGCAGTGCGAAAGGCGCGGCGTGAAGGAGTTGGTGATGGGCATGGCCCACCGCGGACGCCTCAACGTGCTGGCGAATGTTTTGAACAAGCCGCTCGACGTGATCTTCAACGAATTCCAGGGCAATTTCGCGCCGGAATCCGTTGGTGGTAATGGCGACGTAAAGTACCATCTCGGCTATCGCAACGTGCGCAAGACGGCAACGGGCTATGAGATCGAGATCCATCTCGCGGCCAACCCGAGCCACCTCGAGGCAGTCGATCCGGTGGTGGAGGGGAAGACCCGCGCCCGGCAACGGGTGCTCGAAGACACGGTCGAGCGCAAAAAAGTGATCCCGATCCTGATCCACGGCGATGCGGCCTTCATCGGCCAGGGCGTGGTGGCGGAGGTTTTCAACATGTCCCAGCTGCCCGGCTATTGCACGGGCGGGACGGTGCACATCGTGGTAAACAACCAGATCGGCTTCACTACCCTGCCGGCGGACTCGCGTTCGACGACGTATTGTACGGACATCGCGAAGATGATCGAGGCGCCGATCTTCCATGTGAACGGCGAGGACCCGATCGCGGTGAACGAAGTGGCCCAACTGGCCATGGAGTTCCGCCAGGAATTTGGCCGCGACGTGGTCATCGACATTTATTGCTACCGTCGCCACGGCCACAACGAAGGCGACGAGCCGGCGTTCACCCAGCCGAACCTGTACAGCAAGATCAAGACGCACCCGCTGCCGAGCGAGGTGTTCACCGCTCAAATCAAACCACTGGGAACGGTTTCCGAGGAAGATGCGGCTGCCATCAAGGCCGAGTCGCTGAAGGAACTGGAAGAGGCCCTGGCTTTGGTAAAGAGCGCGGATGCGAGCAAAAAGTCGGAATTTTCCGGTTCCACCGCCATTTTCCAACCGCCGTACTCGCATGAGCCGGCAGACACCGCGATCAAGAAGGAGACGCTCGACAGTATCGTCAAAGCGCTTACGCACACGCCGGACGGCTTCCGGGTGTTGCCAAAGATCAAACGCATCCTGCTGGAGCGCCGCCTCCAGGTCTGGAAGGCCGGCGGCCCGTATAACTGGTCGTTCGGCGAGGCTCTGGCCTTTGGTTCACTCCTATTGGAAGGCACTCCGGTCCGTCTGTCCGGACAGGACAGCCGCCGCGGAACCTTCAGCCAGCGCCATAGCGTGCTGTATGATGAAATCAATCGCGAGCGCTACATTCCGCTAAACAATCTGAACGAGAAGCAGGCGAAATTCTGCGTCTACAACAGCCCGCTTTCGGAATACGCGGTACTCGGCTTTGACTATGGCTACTCGATGGATTTCCCGTCGATGCTTTGCCTGTGGGAAGGCCAGTTCGGCGATTTCGCCAACGGAGCCCAGATCATCATCGATCAGTTCATCGCGCCATCGGAGTCGAAATGGCGCCGACCTTCCTCCATCGTGCTGCTGCTGCCGCACGGCTACGAAGGCCAGGGGCCGGAACACTCCAGCGCCCGTCTGGAGCGTTTCCTCCAGCTCTGCGCGGAGGAAAACATGCAGGTCTGCAATCTCACGACGCCCGCACAGTATTTCCATGCGCTGCGCCGCCAGATTCACCGGGGCTATCGCAAGCCTCTGATCATCATGACGCCGAAAAGCCTGCTCACGCATGAACAGGCGGTGTCCAAGACCGAGGACTTCACAGACTCCCGCTTCTTCGAAGTGCTGGCCGATACCCAGGCGAGCGCGAAGAAGGTCGAGCGCGTGATCTTCTGCTCGGGCAAAGTTTACTATGACCTGATCAAGTATCGGGAGGAGAACAAGCTGGTCGACAAGGCCGCCATCATCCGGATCGAGCAGCTTTATCCGCTGTACGAAGACAAGATCAAGCGTCTGACCAAACCGTACACCAACGCGAAGAAGTTTGTGTGGTGTCAGGAGGAGCCGGAGAACATGGGCGCGTGGACATTCATCCTGCCCCGCCTGCTAAATATCTTCCCCGGTTACGTCCACTATGCCGGCCGCCCGGCGAGTGCGAGCCCGGCCGCGGGCACGATGCAAGTTCACCAAGCCCAACAAGCCGCGCTGGTCAAACAGGCGTTTGAAGTATAATACCGTCCCCACTTTCCATGAGCGTAGAAGTCAAAGTCCCCGCCGTTGGCGAATCCATCACCTCAGGCATCCTATCCGTCTGGCACAAGAAGGACGGAGAAACCGTGAATTCGGGCGATGTCCTTTTCACCCTTGAAACCGACAAGGTTTCCACCGAGGTCAATGCGCCGGAGTCCGGCGTGCTGAAAACATCGGCAGCCGAAGGCGACGAGGTCAAGATCGACCAGGTGGTGGCCACCATCGAGCCGGCTGGCGCCGGTGCGGCCAAACCCGCAGCGGAACCCGCTCCGGCCAAGAAAGAGGCAGCCAAGGAAGCTCCTGCGACCAAGACCGAACCTGCACCTGCTCCGGCAACTGCAGAACCGGCCCCCGCACCGAAGCCCAAAGCTGAGCCGGTGGCGGCCAAGCCAAAGATCGTCGGGCCGGATGATCCGCGCACCACACGCAAGAAGCTGACCCCGCTACGCCGCAAAATCGCCTCGCAGCTGGTCATGGCCCAGCATACGGCGGCGATCCTGACGACTTTCAACGAGGCCGACATGAGCGGCATAATGACGCTGCGCAAGGAGATGCAGGACGAATTCGTGAAGAAGCACGGAGTGAAGCTCGGCTTCATGTCGTTCTTCATCAAAGCGGTGGTTGACGCCCTTCAGGCGACCCCGGCGATCAATTCGCGCATGGATGGCGACGAGTTGATCCAGAATCACTACTATGACATCGGCGTGGCAGTAGGCACGGAGCGCGGACTGATCGTGCCCGTGTTGCGCAACTGCGACCAGAAATCTTTCGCCGACATCGAAAACGATCTGGCCGGATATGCGGTCAAGGCGCGCGAGGGCAAGATCAGCATGGATGATCTCCAAGGCGGTATTTTCACCATCTCCAACGGAGGCGTCTATGGCTCCCTGCTCAGCACGCCGATCCTGAATCCTCCGCAGAGCGGTATCCTGGGCATGCACAAGATCCAGGAACGTCCGATTGCGGGAAAGGGTCAGGTGGTCATTCGTCCGATGATGTATCTCGCCCTGAGCTATGACCACCGGGTGGTGGACGGCAAAGAGGCGGTGACTTTTCTCGTGCGGGTGAAGGATTGCATCGAAAATCCGGCCCGTCTCCTGCTCGGAGCTTGAACATCCTGACGGCACGGGGGTCAAACCTAGTGCCGCCAAGAGTCTTCTTCCCGAATAAGCGCGAAGGCCTCGGCCGCGGCGCCTTTTCGTGAATAGCGAGCGATTTGTTTTTTTCGACCGCAACGGCAGACGTTGGACGTGGGTGCGTGTCGGCGTGCTGCTGGCCGTCCTCCTGATAAGCGTCCTGCTGCTGGTTTTCATCCGGGCTCTCTGGGTAAAACCGGAGTTGCACCTGCCTGAATCCCTGCGGACGATGAAAACGCAATTGCGGGCGCTGGCGCAGCCATCCGCGCGGCCGCCCCGGACGGTGGAACCGTGGCTGAACTTCCAGGCGAAGGTCCAAAAGAAGGCCTCGAAGAAAGCAATCCATCCGAAAATCTCGGCGGCGCTGGTGGCAGGCTGGGACCCGCGCAGCCTGGAATCCCTGGCGAAGCATGCAGAGAACCTGACGCATGTTTGCCCGGAAATGCTTTCGATCACGGGTCAACCGGCCCGACTGGAGGCTGATCCCGATCGGGAGGCGTTGGCGGCCTTCCGGGCGGCACGGCTCAAGATCGTGCCGCTGCTAACCAATCTCAATGGCACCCACTGGGACACGGATGCGGTGGAGGGGCTGCTCCAGTCGCAGCCAGACATTCAAGCACGCTTCATCGATCAAGTGGCGGACTCATTGAAGGAGAGCGAGGCGGCGGGGGTCTTGATCGACTGGCAGGGGATTGATCCTTCCTTCGCGGGCCCATTGGCGGAATTTCTCGGTCGGATGCGGGAGACGCTCCGGGCCGGAAACCTGGAATTGTGGCTGAGCATTCCCGTAGGGGAAGACTTACGAAGCTTTGATTTGGAGCGCCTGCCCGGCGCGGTGGACTATCTGGTCGCTCAGTTGCATGACGAAAACGGGGAGACCGATGCGCCAGGGCCGATCTCGGCTCAACCGTGGTTCGAGGGGTGGCTGCGGACACTGATGGGATATGGCGAGTCCAGCCAGTGGATTCTTTCCCTTGGCACCTACGGGTACGACTGGAACACGAGCACGGGAAAAACGGAGACCATCAGCTTCGCCGATGCGATGGCACGGGCTCACGAGTCGGGGGCAACCTCGGTCACGAGCACCTCACCTGATTTCAGCCCCAATCTGAGTTATACACTGGAGGGAGAGTCCCATGAGGTGTGGTTTTTGGATGCCGCCACCTTTGCGAATCAACTGCGTTGCGTGGATCAGGAGGGGTGCGCGGGGGTGCTGCTGAACAAATTGGGCGAGGAAGACCCCGGGATCTGGCCGCTGCTGAAAACGGCCTCCGGCGATGCGCCAGCCAAGGCGCTGCTGGGCCGCCTCGAAACCATCGAGCCTAAAAATGTCATCGCCCAGATCGGCAGCGGCGATTTCCTTCGGGCGGAACTCGATACGGCTCCGGGACAACGGCAGCTATGGACGGATGGGCGCGGCTATGTGAGTGAGACTTACCAGCAATGGCCGGTCTATCCCACGATCGTGCATCTCGGGCAGGGCAAATCGGAGGAGGTTTGCCTGACCTTTGATGATGGCCCCGATCCGCAATGGACGCTGCAGGTCCTCGACATCCTTAAACACTATGGAGTGCATGCGACATTTTTCGTGTTGGGGAAACAAGCGGAACGGTATCCGGAATTGATCCGGCGCATCTTGGACGAGGGCCACGAAATCGGCAGCCACACGTACATGCACTCCAATCTCTCGGAGGCAAGCGACGAGCAGGTCACGCTGGAGCTCAACGCGACACAGCGTCTGCTCGAGTGGCTCACCGGGCGCACCACCCTGCTCTTCCGGCCGCCTTACAATGCCGACTCGATGCCGGCCTCACTGGACGAGGCCCGCCCCATCGCGCAGGCAACCGATCTCGGCTACATCACAGTCGGTGAAAGCATTGATCCGCAGGATTGGAGCCGGCCGGGCGCCGAGGCGATTTTCCAGCGGGTGCGACGGCAGCGAGAACAAGGGAACACCATTTTGCTGCATGACGCCGGGGGGGACCGTCAGCAGACGGTGGAGGCGCTGCCACGCATCCTGGATTTTCTCATGGCCCGGGGCGACTCGGTGGTCCGCGCCGGTGAATTGATCGGCCTCGACCGTGAGCAGACGATGCCGAAGATTGCCGCAACCACGAGTCATGCCGCCATCTATGTGACCAATGCGGGGCTCTTTCTTCTGCATCTCGGGGAGGAGTTGTTGTGGACGTTCATGATCGCGGCTTCCATTCTCACGCTGATTCGTAGCCTGGTACTGGCTTTTCTGGCTCTGCGCCGAAGGAAGAAATCGACGGGCGATTTCCTGCCCCCGTTGAGCGTGGTGATCGCCGCGTACAATGAAGAGAAGGTGGTGGCGGCCACATTGCGGTCGTTGCTGAAGAGCGACTACCCCTCTCCGCTGGAGATCATCGTGGTGGATGATGGCTCGAACGATGAGACCTCGCGCGAGGCCCAGGCCATGGGCGACTCCCGAGTGCGCGTGCTGCGGCAGGCCAATGCCGGCAAGGCCCGTGCGCTGGCCAGAGGGACGGATGTGGCGCGCCACGAGTTTGTGGTCTTCCTCGATGCGGATACGCAATTCCAACCGGACACCCTGCGCCGACTGATCCAGCCGCTGGCCGATCCCAGGGTCGGCGCGGTGTCGGGTCACGCCCGGGTGGGTAATACCAACCACCTGATCACGCGGTTCCAAAGCCTCGAATATATCTGCGGCTTCAACCTTGATCGACGGGCTTACGATTCCATCAATGCGATCACGGTCGCGCCGGGTGCGATCAGCGCATTTCGCAAGGCGGCCATCGCCAGTGCCGGAGGGTTTGCCAGCGATACGCTGGCGGAGGACACCGATCTCACGCTGTGCCTGCATCGCGCGGGCTGGAAGGTCACCTACGAGCCCGAGGCCATTGCGTGGACGGAGGCACCGGAAACGGTGCGATCGCTGGCACGGCAACGTTTTCGCTGGGCGTTCGGGACGATGCAATGTGTGTGGAAACATCGGGATCTCATCCTGAATCCGCGCTCGCCCGGCCTGGGATGCTTCAGCCTGCCGAGCATCGTTTTTTTCCAGATCCTGCTGGTGGCAGCGATTCCGATCGTCGATCTGCTGCTGATCATTTCACTCTTTACCGGAGCCGGCCTGCCTTTTGTCATCTATTTCTTCGCCTTTCTGCTGTGCGATCTGGTGCTCTCCCTACTGGCTTGCTGGATCGAGGAAGAGCCGCTGGCGCAGGCGCTATGGATCATCCCGATGCGGTTCTTTTACCGGCCGATTCTGAGTTTTGTAGTCTGGCGATCGATCCTGCACATCCTGCGCGGTGCCTGGGTGGGCTGGGGCAAACTCGAACGCCAGGGCACGGTCACTCAACCGGTCTTTAACGCATGAGAGCGCTGACCTTGCTTGCCACAGTTGCGTTGCTGGCGTCCTGCCAGGAAAATGCGCCTATGCCCCAGAAGGCCGAGCCGCCGAAAGGCGCGCACCTCGCGGTGCCGGAGCAGGGTGCGTATACGGGCGCTTATGTGGATTTTGGCGATTCCGAGGATGACGTGACGCTGGAACAGATCGAGTCGTTTGAGAAATCGATCGGAAAGCACCAGGCGATCATCGCCTCCTCAAGCTACTGGGGGCAGCAGAGTTTTCCCCTGCGCAATTTGCAGATCATCACCCGGCACAATGCCATGCCGCTTATCTATTGGTCACCGTGGGACAAGCCGTATGAGCAGGACCGCGGGCCAGATCGGTTTTCCCTCGAGGCGATTCTGGCTGGAAAATGGGACGCCTACATCGACTCCTGGGGGCAGCAGGCCAAGGCGTTCGGCCGGCCAGTGTTCGTGGCGTGGGGGCTGGAAATGAATGGGACGTGGTTTCCGTGGTCGGGCTATTTTTATGGGGGCGAAAAGGAAGTTTCGAAGAACCATTTTGCGGGGCCGGAGCTTTTCAAAAAGGCTTACCGGTATGTGGTGGATCGTGTGCGTGCGCAAGGGGCGGCGAACATCCTCTGGGTCTTCCACGCGAACAATTATTCCTATCCGACGGATTCGTGGAATGAGATGGAGCAATATTACCCGGGTGACGACTACGTGGATTGGTTGGGCATGAGCGCGTACGGGAAACAGTTCAAAAAAGACGACTGGGTGAGCGCAGCGGACTGCCTCACCTACGCCTATGACGACCTCTGCTCCCTGAACGCCACCAAACCAGTGATGCTGGCGGAGTGGGGCATCGGCGAGTTTCCGCGCGCGGGTGACAAGGCGGCCTGGATCAGCGAGGCTTTTCAGGTTATGAAAACGCGCATGCCGCGCCTGAAAGCGGCGGTTTTCTGGCATGAACGGTGGGAAAATGAGGATGGCAGCTTCAGCAATCTGCGGGCCACCTCTTCGCCGCAGGCGCTGGAGGCGTACCGGAAAGGGGTAGCGGCCCCATTTTGGCTGGATCAGCCAGTTTATCAGTGAAGGAAAATCGCGCTTGGCGCTTGATTATTTCCAGAATCGCGCAATACTCACCCTCCCTCTTGCGGGGTCTTAGCTCAGTTGGTAGAGCGCCTCAATGGCATTGAGGAGGTCAGCGGTTCGATCCCGCTAGGCTCCACCACTTAATAATCAAGTGGTTACGAGAATGCAGCCTCGGCGGAGATGGGTCATTTTCCTCTGAGGTTCCTAGTTTCAAAGGCCAGTAAAGATGGGACTCGAATCAAGAGCCGGCGTCTCACGACAAGGCTCAGGAGATAGAAGATGCGCGCCGGCGAGCCGTGACCACGATGTGATCCAAGCCAGCCACGGCCGGTTCGTCATGGTGATACTCTACATAAACCTTTCGACCTGGACCGGGGCTGTCGAATAGATTGACCGTCCCACTCGCCGCGTCGTCGCCGCCACCTTGCTGCCAAGCGCATATCACCGGTACACGAATATGCATTTCCGGGTCGAGCAGGACGCCCGTCCCGTTCTCAACCAGTCGTTTCCAAAATAGGCAGCGGTGTAATGTTTACACGCACCGAACGCCCGATGTTTTTCTCCAGAAGATTCTCATCTACGGGTTTCATTCTCTCCTCCACGTCGAAATACATGGTCTGCAGCTTTCACCGCCAGGAGGAGTGGAGCACGCTTACATTAGCCGATCACTAACCCGCCGCCGATAAAACGGACAGACTTGTTGGTTTTACGACTTTTCGTCCGAACTCTTCTCGCCGACCTGGGTGGCCCTTAGGAATACATCAATCGAAGGCTTCTTCCAATCCGGTGACAGCCTCACATCACGAGCGGAGAACTTTCCCGGCTCCGAGGGCGTCCCGTCATCATCTGTCCGTCGAAATTCCCACCAACATTTCCCGCAATGGTTATGCTCGTGGTCGATGACATACCCCGCGTCTTTCATCATCGGCCCGATCCAACCGATACAATGATCACAATAGTCGGAATACTGCTCCAAACCGTTCTGCAGCAAAAAGCCCTTGGACGGGCACTCCAGCATGTCGATGCGGAAATGCTTTTCGTCGGAGGTGAAGGCATAACCTGCCGCTTCTTCTTCCAACGTGTGCTGCCAGTACTCCCGCATGCCCTCAAGACCATGTGGAACGATCAAGTTGCGCGCGTGTTTCTGGCTATCCTCGCTAATCGCGTCGGTCCAATAGTCCGTAACCAGCTTCTCGCCGCCGGCCCGCTCCAGCCAGGCGAAGGTCCACTCGTAGTGGCCGCAAAAGTCGTAGCACCCGATCATTGGCACACCTCAATTTCTTCCAGGCGCTGTGGCGTTGCGTCTTCGGTGGGCAGGAAAGTCTGGCGGCAGGAGCCGTTGCCTCCCGACACCCGGGCGGCAATACCCGCCCCGCGGCCCATGGCTTCACTGACAAAATGGCAATGCTGGCAAAACTCGGGCATGATTTCCCGTCCGCTCTTGCGCAGATGAGCAATGGCAGGACATCGTTTGACGGAGACAACCACCCGCCGCGACTCCTCATGGACCTCAACCTCGGCACCCGGTTCGGCCTCAAAAAATGAACGCCAATACCCCGCCACCGCCGGGAGACCACCCTCCCGCCAGATTTTTGTAACGGGTTGGAAGTATTCCCGCCCCATATCCTCCCAATATGATTTGAGCCCGACCAACCCGAGCCGCGTTTTGACGAAACGAAAAGTGGCGTTGATACCCAGGTAAAAATCGGCCGCACCTTGCGGTTTGGTATCCTGATATGGCAGCGCCACTTTCATCGGTCAGGCGGTTTGTAAGTCCGCCTCGTACAAATCCTGACGGAAGCCGGCTTCGTCAGTTCCACCAATCATCTCGTCGATCGCGGCGCGGCATTCCTCCGTAAGCGGATAGTTCAAATAGTTTTGCGTTGTAGAAAATATCCCCATCTCAACCAAAAGATATTTCAGCCCGGTCAGCCAGCACTCAATTTTGGGCCCTCCGTAAACACGATACATCAGATCATTCATCCGCGCCTGGAGAGCTTTCGCTTCGTCCAGATGGCCGGTCCGTACCTTCTCCATGAGAGAGATGGCCAGTTTCGCATTAAAAATCGCCCCTCCCAGCAACAGGCCGTCATAGCCTCCTTCGATCGGGGCCACACAGGTAAATTCGTCGCCCCAGAAAATCCTAAAGTCCGGCTTTTGCCTCCGTATTTCCGCGATGAGGGCAGCCCGCTCCGGGGTGAATTGCGAACTGTCCTTCACCATCACCAGATTTGGCTCAGTGAGCAACTCGGCCAGCATCTCGTCGTTCAGCGGATAGCTGGCCGCCTTGCCTCGATCATACACCCCCACAGGGATCGGGCTATTCCGGATAACTTCACGATAGAAGCTCAACAAATGAACCGGCAGCGCGTTCATGAGGAAAAATGGCGCCGAAACCACCGCGATCTGTGCCCCCGCTTCAGCCACTTTTTCGGCCCGTTCCAAGATACGGCGCGGCGAGTTGTCGGTGACCTGCACCGTCACGGTCATGCCTCCCGCTGCCGCTGCGACGCTTCTTCTGGTCAGTTCGCAGAGATCCGGCGCGGTCATCCAAGGGCCTTCGCCGCAGGTTCCACCCAACATCAGGCCCGTGACGCCCAAGCGGCGCTGATGCTCGACCATGCGCGAAACGGAGGCGGCGTCGATCGACAGGTCCTGGTGAAAAGGCGTGGGCGTGGCCGACCACATTTCCGCTCTGGAATGGTGCATAACTCACGTTCACCCTTGAAGAGCTGAACTAAAAGCGTGCGATTGAGGTAAATAAAATTTACCTCTTTGCGATGCTGAATCAACCATTAGCTGCTCTCCACGTCCCCCTGCACAAGCGGGTGGCGGAGGTTTTGGAGGAGATGATTCGGCGGGGCGAACTGACGAAGCAACTTCCTCCTGAAAAGCTACTGGCCCAGCAACTCGACATCAGCCGCCCAGTCTTGCGCCAGGCTCTCGCCACACTCGATCAACAAGGGTTACTCCGTATCGTCCATGGCAAGCGGACACAGGTGCTAAAGAAGATGCGGCCGGCCCGGCGGCCCCTCCGGGAAATCGTGGTGGCCGCGCCCAAGGCCTCCGACGACCAACCAGGCCAGGCTCCCTTGATGGACGAACTGCGCAGGCGTTTGGAGGCAAAAGACTACATCTGGACCCAGTTGTACGACCGCCGACTGAGTTCGCGAAGCGGCCCAGCCCTCCTGTCTCAAAGTATATCCCAACGCAAGCCGGCCTGCCTGTTGCTGGTGCATAGTACCGAAGCGATGCAGAAGTGGGCTCAAGAGCATGTTATCCGCTCGGTTGTTTTAGGCACTTCGTTTCCGGATATTGACCTGCCCTCCATTGACACGGATTACCACGCCCTTGGCTGGCACGCTGCGGGGCAGTTGGTAAAGGCCGGCCATAGACACGTCTCCTTGCTCCTGCCGCCGAACTCGCCCGGAGGAGACCGGGCCACCCGACAAGGATTGCTGGAATATTTCCAGAGCGTGCCAGGAATACCCTGCACGTTCAGCCTCGATTCCGCGAGCAGTCATCCCCCCGAGTTCCGGGCCGCCATCGACCGCATTCTCAACCGCCGCACTCCTCCCACGGCGTTTTTCTCCTTTCTGCCAATTCACACCCTCACCCTGCTCACTCACCTCTTGCAAAAGGGCCTCCGGATTCCGCGCGACGTCGCGGTCATCTCCCGTGATTCTGAGTTTTATCTGGATGCGGTGACGCCGGAACCGGCACGTTACCAGCGTAATGAATCTGCGTTCATTACCCAAACAATTCGCCTCATCGAAAAAGTGTCCGCCGGAATCCCTCTTCCAAAGAAGACTGTGCGCCTAATCCCCAGTTTCAAGCCGGGTCGAACCATCCAGCCGTAAGCGGCATCCTCGTACGTTTGGACGAATTGTTCCTAGACATAGGGCGAATGCGCAAGCTGGCGCAACTCGACCGGCAGGGAGTCTATATGGCCCTGCACGAGTTGAAGACGCTGCTTCACGTAGCTGCTGACTGCCACGACATCGGCGCCAATATTAAAGACCCGATAACCTTCCGCCACTAACTCGGAAAAATCGGCAATCAAACCTGCCGTCATGGCGAATTTGCCATTTTTCAAAGCCGCCGCAGCAACGCGCTTGCGAGCCGCCACGACTTCGGGAAGACGCAACTGGCCGATGCGTCCGATGCGGTGACTAAAATCGCCCGGTCCGAACAGCAATCCGTCATAGCCGGGTACGGCAGCGATTTTTTCGACTTCTTTCAAAGCCTCAGGTGACTCGATCTGAAGGATGACGAGCCGCTCCGCGTTGGAGTGCTTGGTGTAGTCCTCGGCCGACATCAGGCAAAAATTACCATCGACGTTGCCGCCATCCAGCGCGCGTTTGCCAGCAGGGTGAAAGCGAACCCACTCCACGATCTGGCGAGCCTCCTCCTCATTGGCGACATGCGGCACGATGATGCCGGCCGCGCCGGCCTCGAAGGGGCGGATGTAATCGCTGTAGCTGCCCCGGCCCACCCGGACCAAAGCATCCACGTCATGAATGCGCGCGGCGCGGATTTGGTTTTCGAGGCTGAGCCAATCGTTGGGCACGTGTTCGGTGCATAGCCAAACCGCATCCACACCACACAAACCTGCGATCTCGATGATCCGGGGATCAGAGAGATTGATCTTAAGGACATTGGGAAGCTGGCCTTCGCGAAGGAGTTTTTTGACTCGGCTGGTTTGAATTTTCATAGCTTGATGTGACGACCCCAAGCTTCCGGCCGGAAGCATTCTCCCTCGGAAAACAGGCGGAGCAGACTTCATACTATTGCACAGCAATTTCAATTGTATACAAAAGTTTTGCCTTTATCCCTTCATGAATCTAAATATCTGCCACCATATAAAGATCCATTTTATACACGTGTATTCTCCGAGTTCATGAAGAACGCTTATTCCGATATTGCCTACGAATACATCCGCAAGCGGATCTTGAACGGAACATTTCGTCCAGGTCAGCAACTGATGAGCCATGACCTATCGGTCGAAATCGGAATCAGCCGCACCCCGATTCGGGATGCCTTGCGCCAGTTGGAGACGGATGGGCTCGTTGTCATCCGGGCAAATCTGGGTGCGAGCGTCAAAACAATGGATGTGAACGAGTACCGTGAAATGTGCGGGTTGCGGCTGGCGTTGGAAGTCTATGCGGCGGGATTAGCTGCGGGACAACGAACCATCGAGGAACTTCACGAGATGGAAGAAGCTCTTGAAAAAATGGAGCAATTGACCAAGGCCTTTGTCGAGTCCGAAGCGGGGAATGAGGAAATCATCCAGGCCCTGCGGCGGGAAGATGTGCGCTTTCATGTCGCGATCATCTCGGCGGCCAGGAGCGAATTGCTGAAAAAGGAGGTTTTCCGCCTGCATATCGTCGATCGAGTAGTCTCCGGGATCGCAATGGCGACAGATCAGAGCAAGGCGGAAAGCGATGTCCGCCGCAAGCAGGCGCAATCAAGCCACGAGGAGATCTATCGCGCCATCGAGCGAAGGGATTCCCCGGAAGCAAAAAATGCGATGGAGAAACACATCCGTACAATTATCAACAACGTCATTCGGGTGATGCTGCGGACCCAGCGGATGTCGGGTTCGCGAGGCCTGACGGAAGAAGAATTGGGTTATATGGCCTAATATCCCTCGGTTTTGTTGACGACGCCGCGCAACGGTTTTCCCTCGCGAAGGCGCCGAAAATTATCCGGGAACAGCCCGACGGTCTGCCCCATCTGCTCGACGGAAACGCAGCGGCAGGAACTCACAACCACGTTGGAGCGTTGCCAGAAATCGGAATCGGGCGCAGGCATGCCTTCGTATTGCAGGCCGACGGGCTGCAGAACAATCCCGGCAATCTTTTCTTCCGCTATGGCCCTTTCGAGCGCGGGATAGTTTAAGAGCTGCGGGCGTGCCGAGACGTCGACCAGCCATGCTTCGGGTTTCATTGCGCCAAAAATCCTTTCGTCGAAGAAGCCTGTGGTGTTTTTCGTCACGGGCGCGGCCAATACCACGTAGTCCACCTGTGCGACCATGCGCGCGAGGTCGGACAAGGGGAAAAATTCATCGAGCAAGCCGTCCTCTTTCACGGTGCGGGCGCTGCCCAGTACGCGCATCCCGAAAGCACGGCATAATTCCGCGGTACGTTTTCCGATGTTGCCGAGGCCCACGATACCGACGATGGCTCCGGCGAGGTCCACCGGCTTGAGCGCGAGGTCCTGCGGGGCGGTGGTTTGCGGCAAGGCCTCCTGCCCCACGGTTGTGGTCATGCGGCGGCTGATCATAAGCAAGGCCATGAGGGCGAACTCCGCTCCGGGCGCGGCGAAGAGTTCCTTCAGGCAGGTGACCACCACGGGGCTGTCGATGAGCTTTTGCGGCAAGGCACGGGCCAGACCCCCGCGCATGAGTTGGACCCATTGGAGTTGAGGAGCGGCGGCGACCATCTCGTCATCCACGTCGCCGGCGCACAGCACGTCAGTATCGGCCAATTCCCGCAGGATCTGCTCACGCTCTGTGCAAAACACCACGTTGATGCTGGCAAACTCCGGACCGCTCACGCTGCGTTCAACCGGCTCACGCCATTGGCCCACAGCCCAGGTGATGAGCACTTTCTTGATGATCGGAGCGCTCATGGGTTGTTAATGATCTCCTCGAACGCCTCGACTTTATCGTGTACCCAATTACCCAACCCGAGGCCCGGGCCTTGAGGTACCAGCGCCCGGCCATCCTCTACCACGACGGGCGTGTCGATGAGGTCATGGTGCATGAAACTGATGATGTCATCGATATTGGACCGGGTCTTGTAGGTGAAGTGCGACGGATATTCCACCAGCGACTCGACGCCGATGGTGGCAAGGATCTGGACGTGCGCGGAAACCGCCATGCCGCTCCATGGTCCATGAGGCACACAGCGAATGCCCGCATCGGCGGCGCGCTGGGCAATCTTCCAGAATCGAGAAATACCCAGTTGCACGACATCCGGCTGAACGATGTCGACCGCGCGTTCGTCGATGAGCCGATAAAATTCGTGCAGTTCGGTTAGACTCTCGCCAGTAGCTATGGAGATGGGCGACTCGCGGGTGAGCAGGGCAAAGCCCTCGAAGTCCCGCGGATGCATGGGCTCCTCGATAAAGTCCAGCCCGCATTCGGCCAGGCGCTCGCAGGTTCTGATCGCCTGCTTAACCGTCCAGTCGCGATTCAGGTAGGCCGGACAGCCAAAATCCAACATGAAGCGAATGTCGGGGCCGATCAGTCGGCGAATCTCCTGGAGAACCTCGTAATCGGCCTCGGAGAACCGATTGCCCCAGCCGAACTTGAAGGATCGAAAGCCGGCGTCCGCAAAGCACTTCGCCATCTCGATTAATTGGGCGCCTTCCTTGTGAATCAGGCGCTTCTCCCTTTTCCATACTCGTTCGTTAAACGCGGAAGCGCTCGCGTAGACTTCCAGACTGTCACACAGGGCTCCGCCCATCAAGCGGTGGATCGGCTGCCCAAGGGATTTGCCGAGGATGTCCCACAAGGCCTGTTCTATGGCGCCCGCCGCATTCACGAGAAGTCCGCCTTCGCCACCGCGGCCGCGCTCCGCCTGCCACTTGCGGACACAGACATCGAAAAGGCGGTTGGCGTCCCGCGCATCCTGACCCAGCAGCAGACGGCGCAACCCAGAGGCAGAGCAGGATATGAGTGCGTGCATGACCGAGGCCGGGGTGAGCGACATGCCAACACCATTGATCCCTTCATCGGTGGTCACTTCCACAAGGGTCCACGACTGCATTTTTTCCGGATTTCCCAAAACTCTGACGTCGGTAATTTTCATCGGCACCTCCCTAATGAAGGCAAATGAACGCGGCGTCTATTCTAAAATGTCAGGGCATCAATTTTTTCACATATTGCATGGCCCAAAAATCCACGAAAAGCCGTATGGACGCTTATTTTAATGGACGAACGCAGGAAAAACTCGCACATGTATTGACATGTTACATCGTCGGACAATGCTGCCCATCGGACTATACTGCCTGATATCTTCCTGGCCGGCCTTCGCTCAAAGCACAAATACCGCCGTGGTGGCCGCACCCCAGAATAGCTGGATGGAGCGGCACGAACTTCTCTGCAAAGCGGCCGATGTCGGGGTGGGCGACGTCATGTTCCTGGGCGATTCCATCACGACGCGATGGGCGGCGGAGCCTTTGTTCAACAAGGAGTTCAGCAAATACAAGGCGCAGAACTTCGGCATCGGCGGTGACCGGACCGAAAATGTGCTATGGCGGCTGCAACACGGCGCGTTAAGCAACATCCGACCGAAGGTCATCGTGCTGCTCATCGGAACCAACAATCTCACGGCAAACACCGCCGCGGAAATCGCGGCTGGGGTGGAAGCGATCATCAAGGAGATCAAAACGCGGAGTCCCAAAACAAAAATCCTACTATTGGGCGTTTTCCCGCGCGACGAGAAGCCCGGCACGGCCTTGCGCATCAAAGTGAAGGAACTCAACCACCTGCTGGCCGGACTGGCCGATGGGTCGAGCATTCGTTTCCTGGATTTTGGCGACAAATTCCTTGAGCCCGACGGCAGTATGACCCGCGAGACGATGATGGATTTTGTGCATCCCGGTCCGCGGGGTTATCAGATCTGGGCAGACAATATCCGTGAACCTCTGGCCGAAATGATGAACACCGCGACTTCTCCTCAATGAAACTTCACTGGAACAAACTCGATGTCCTGCCCGGCTCCGAAGGGCTGGCGGGCTCGTTCGCCGGACGCCATGGCGACTGGCTCTTTCTCGCTGGCGGAACCAACTTCCCGGACAAGCCCATGTCCGATGGCGGCGAACGCTGCTGGCATGATGCCATCCATCTGTACAACCTGAAGGGGGCCAATTGGAAAAATGGCGGCAAATGGCCTATTCCCATCACCACCGGCGGATCGGCGACCACAAACCGGGGCATTGTCTGCGTGGGAGGCTCGAATGCATCGGGCGCCGTAAGCAAGGCCTGGCTGGTGACGATCGAAGACGGGAAGGCGGCGATCAACACCCTTCCCGATCTCCCCAAACCCCTGTCCGGACTGAGCGTGATTACAAATGGCGATACTGTCTTTGTGTTAGGCGGCCAACACGAGGCCGGGCCCGCCGCAACGCCAGACTTTCTTTCCCTCGATTTGTCCAAGCCCACCAAAGGCTGGCGCAGCCTTCCCCCGCTGCCGACCGGCGGCATCATGAATTGCGTTCTCACCGCCACACCCAACGAGCTTTTTGTCTTTGGCGGCATCCGCATCGACAAGGAAGCCAATGTGGGTTTCTCACCGCCTTACCTCAGCGAGGGCTGGGTTTACCGCGAGAAGTCGGGCTGGGAAAAAATCGCCGACCTGCCGCATCGTTCCGGAGCCGCCCCCACGCCCGCATTATCATGGGACGGGAACACTTTTTATCTGCTCGGAGGGGCGGACGGTTCCCATATGCAAAAGTCGCCGCGCGCCTTTGAAGGTTTTCCCCGGCGCATCATGGCATACCACAAAACCACCAACACATGGACAGAGGCCGGAGAAATGCCCGCCGCCATACTGGTTGCCCCGATGATTCCCGGTAAAGAAAACGACTACTACATCCTCGGTGGCGAAACCGGACCCGGTTTGCGCGCCCGCGAGATGTGGCGCATTGCCCTTTCATAAAAGCCATGAAACTCACCTGCCTGTTGGTTCTATCCGCATTTATCGCCCTCGTTTCCGCGCGAGCGCAAACAACCACGTCAACCTCCCGCCCAAACATTGCCATCATTCCCGCTCCGCAAAACCTCTGGATGCGAACTCATGAGGGACTTTGCAAGATTGCGGATACGGGCAAAGGGGACCTCATGTTTCTGGGGGACTCGATCACGGCGGGATGGAAGCCACAGGCGAAACTCTTCAATCAGGAATTCGGCAAATACAATCCGGTCAACTTCGGGATCGGAGGAGACTGCACGGAGAACATTCTGTACCGACTGCAGAACGGCAACCTGAGCAAGATCCGGCCGAAGGTGGTGGTGCTATTGATCGGCACGAATAACCTTAACCTCAACTCCAACACGCCGAAGGAGACCTTTGAGGGCGTGCAGGCGGTGATCAAAGAAATCCATCAACGCAGCCCGGGCTCCAAGATTCTTCTGCTGGGCATCCTGCCCCGCGAAGAAAAACCGGGCGGGCGTCTGCGCACGGCGGTGGTCGAAGCCAATAAGCTTCTCGCGACGCTGGACGATGGCAAGATGGTCTACTATCTCGATATCGGCGCGAACTTCCTTCAGCCGGACGGAAGCATTTCCCGCGAAGTCATGCCGGACTTCGTACATCCGACACCCAAGGGCTACCAGATCTGGGCGGATGCCATTCGGGAACCCTTGGCCGCGCTTTTCGCCGGCCGGCCTCTTCCTGTGACCGACGCGGGGGCCGCTCCCCTTTCGGAACAGCCTCAATAGACTCAGGGCAACAAATCCTTCTCGGCGAGGAATCCACGGAAGCGCTCCATTTCCTCATCCGTAAGGGAGTGGTAGGGAGCCCGCCGCCAGCGCCCGGCAAAACCGCGGATCTCGGCGAGCGCGTGCATGCAGGCATCAAAGCCACCAGAATAAGCCATGATGTGCTCGAAGAAGGGTTGGTCGATGGAACGAACGATCTCTCGGGCTTCAGCCAGATTATTGGTCTTCATGGCGTCCCAATACCGATTTGCGACATCTGGACGGTAAGTGGCCATGGTCGAGAGATAACCGTCCACACCGAAAGGTGACATGTGAAAATGAAGCTGCTTGGTCCCGCCGGCGACGATGGCGACACGCTCGTGTTCATTCATGCAGAGTCGCTCGATGAAGACGCCAGCCATGTCGTCCTTGATCGCCACGACATTCGCGCCGAGGTCCAACGTCTTCTTCACTGTGGCCAGACCGAAGGGGATGCCGCGAGGGATGAAGATATTGGTAACGATCATCACCGGCATGATATCGCCAATAGCCTTGTAATGGGCCGCGAGGGAATCTGGAGTGGTCGAGCCCGCCCAGTCACAGGGCATGCTCATGAAAAGATCAGCGCCGAGCTTTTGAAACCTTCCGGCGAGCGCACAAGCCGCCGTGGTACCATGACTACGATCGGCACAAATGATAAAGGCGCGGCCCCTCGCCTGTTCGCAGGTGATCCTGGTCACTTCCTCGATCTCTTCATCCGACAAACAGAGATAGTGACTGTCTCCGGCCGTTAGCATCAATGCCTGCGCGCCGGAAACGATGCAGAACTCGACGATCTCCCGCAGACCCCGGTAGTCCACATCGCCATTCTTCAGAAACGGGGTGCGAATGGATGGAATTGGCGAGGTCAGCGGCTGGCGGCAAGCAGGCTTCATAGGATGGTCGCAGAGAAAATGTTCAAATCTAACATGTCAATATTGAACTAATTTTATCTTCATAGGCTGTCGATCTGATTCGCTATGAATCAGTATCTTAGGAAAATTCCAGCATTGCGATAAATTGTCTAAAAAATCGTCGTGTCCTGGCCGTTAAGCCTTGCGTGTCAATTATGACATGTTAGACGTGTCTGCCGGCGGAGGGTTCATCTGTTTGGGTCAGGCCGCCCGCGGAATTTTCACTATTATGAGCAACATCACCTGGGTCGATTACGCCATCTTTGCCGTCTACATCCTTCTGTCCGTGGGAGTGGGCATCTTCTTGAGCGGTAAACAAACCAATTTGCGTACGTTCCTCCTCGCCGGAAACCAGATGAATCCGGTGATGATTGCCATCTCCATCATCGCGTCCCTTTTCAGCGGCATCAGTTTTTTGGGCGCGCCGGCGGAGACCTATAATCACAATCTAATTTATCTATGGACACTGGTGGCCTTCTTCGTGGCCACTCCGATCACCAATGTGATCTTCCTGCCCTTTTTCTATCGGCTGAATTTTTATACGGCCTACGAATATCTGGAGCACCGCTTCGACCTCCGCCTGCGGCGCATTTCCTCCGCCAGCTTCATCTTTCGGGTCTGTCTCTGGCTGGCGCTCGCCCTGTACGCGCCCTCACTTGTCATCTCCGAGATGATCGGTCTGCCGCTTTGGACTTCCATTCTTTTCGCCGGGGGCTGTACCGCTCTCTACACTATCATCGGGGGCATGAAAGCGGTGATCTATACCGATGTCATGCAGTTCTCCGTGCTGTTGCTGGGCATTCTAACGATCCTCTTCGTGGCCCTGCAAAAGACGCCGGGCGGCTTCGAGGGGGCCTGGCAGATCGCCGAAGCCGGAGGACGTACGAAGCTGTTCGATTTCAATTTTTCACCCGAGGTTCGCATGACTTTTTGGGGGGCCTTCTTCGGGGGCGTCTTTGCCCACCTCAGTTCCATGGTGACGGACCAGATTTCCGTGCAACGTTATCTCACCGCCAAGTCTCTCAAGGAGAGCCAGCGCGCGCTTTGGTTAAAGCTGGCCCTGACGTTTCCGCTGATCTCGATCTTTTATCTCACGGGCATCATTCTCTATTCCTTCTACCAGACTCATCCGGAGATGTTGTCGACCCTGACGACCTCGGATCGCCTGCTGCCCCATTTTGTCAGCCGTCAGATTGCCTCGCCGGTACCGGGCCTCCTCGTGGCCGCTATCCTTTCCGCCACCATGGCCACCGTCTCCTCGGGGATCAATTCGCTTACCACCGCGACGATGATTGATTTTATCTACACCAAGAAAACCGAAAATGGCACCGAACTGGAGGAGCACACTAAGGTTGCCCTCGCCCGCAAGCTCACCTTCCTTTTCGCTGCTGTCGCCACCGTTTCCGCCCTCTTTATCGGAAAGCTCGGAACCATCATTGAAGCATCGGTGAAAATCGGCGGTCTTTTTGGCGGACCGCTGCTCGGCATTTTCTGCCTGGGGGTTCTCTCACGTCGCGCCAACGCCCAGGGGACCCTGGTCGGCGCGGGCATGGGCTTTTGTGTGATGCTCTGGGCCGGACTCGCGACCCACATCTCATTTATGTGGTATGCGATGCTGGGTTCCATCGCGACGTATGTGACCGGTGAAATCGCCAGCCGCTTCTTTCACCCGCCCACCGAATACCAGCAGCGATTCAGCCGCCCCGGACAAAAAGCCCTCGGGATGTATACGGCCAACGACCCCGGCAAACCGGAATAAAAAACCCGCGGCCTTGCGACCGCGGGCTCCTTTGTCTCAGGAAATGGTATCGGTCAATACCCGACGTTAGGAAACCACTCGCTGTATTCGTTTTCTCCCAGCCGGGTGAGCGGGTAACTGTGCGGCACGGGGACACCGTTCTTCATCCAGTAATCGATGAGCTCACGGTGGCCAAGGTAGCCGCCGAGGTCGATGAAGTTGCCTTCGCCGCCCTTGTAGCCGGCCTCTGTCTGAAAATCCCAGACCGCGATGTTGCTGGCGCCACGATCGTAATAGTTCATCACTTCCTTGCACAGGTCCACGGCCTTCGGCACATGCCAGGCGACAACAAACGGAGCCAGCTGTACCTTCGAGCCCTTCACCAGCTTTTGGTAATACTCCATGTTGGGCTTCTGGTATTTGGTGTAGTGCGTGTGGAAAGCCGGAGCCAGTTCATCCACCAGCCCGCTCTTGATCCAGGTCGGCAGGTCGAGGCCAAAGCGTTTGTTAAACTGCTCGTCGGCAAAGGTGGCCGCCGAGATTTGATAACGCTTGCCTTTGCTCTTCCCCATTTCGTCGAGCATGGTGCGAATTTCCTGGAAAAACTCGTTCACGATCTTCGCACGAAGGGCGAGCACCTTGGGATCTTCCTCCATGCCGCTTTTCACGTCCGTGCCGTATTCCTTTTTGAAACGGTCGGCGAAGGCGGGCTCGAACAACATGAGAGGCATGCCGCGATTGAAGAGGAAACCCACTCCATCCGGGTCGCACATCTCGATGGCCTCCTTAAAGATGGCTTTCATCTGTGCGCGGACTTCCGGGACGGCCCAGCTCATGTGCAGGGTGTGCTTTCCGGTCCAGTCGACACAGCGCCACTCGGGATGATCCTTGAAGAACTTGCTATCGAATGTCTCCTCCCAGGGCATGGATGCGCCCCAGCCTTGCGGGCGGATGAAGACGTGGAACTCGGTGCCCTGCTTTTTGGCGGCGTTCCGGGCGACAACCAGCGGATTCACACCATTGGCAATCAGAGCCTTGATCGAGGAGGGAAATTCCCCGTGCTGCCAACCGGCGAAGACCTCGGTATCCGCCCCGGCGATCGTGCCGATCTTTGAGGGATAACAAACGAGATCAGCCCCCATGACCTGGAACCACCATTTGCCGGTATCAGTGTATTGGAAGCCCTCGAAGTTTGCCTCGAGATCCTCCGCCGTCCGCGGTCGATACGGCCAGATCCACGAATGTCCGTCGAAGGTGACGATGGCGGTGCGAAACTCCTTTTTTGCGAGATCCTTATTCCACGCGGCCAGTTCCGGCTCGGTAATCGGTACCAGCCGAACATACATGAGCGTGCCGGGCAGCCATGGCTGCGAGCCGAAGTCTACGCCTTCACCCGGCTTGAGGTTGGCCACGGTGAGAAATTCCTCCTGGAGGACATCCCGCCGCGGGGCGATGAGCTTCATATTATTAGCCATGTGACGGAAGACCTTCTCACTCGAAAGCTTGGCCTTCACACCATTGGGTTGGGCCCGATCCAGACCGCCCGACACCGTATTCACACCGATGTACACGGCGTACCAGCCGGTGACATTGAGTGGCAGCTTCACCACGGGAGCTTCGTTTTTCGGATAAACAGAGAGGGCCTTGCCGGAAAACTCCTCCGTCGCGTAGTCCACGACCTTCCATTTTCCGAACTGGCGTTTTCCGGTCGTCAGCGCCGATGCGGGCTCAACCTTGCTGAGGTCGGTGATCATGACAGATTCGTTGTATTTTTGCCACTGACGTGCGTCGGTCGGGAAAAGCTTGAAATTCAGGGGCCGGTCGAAGCCGAACCGAGCGGTGGCCTGAGGTTTGCCGCCCATACTTACGCCGTCGTAGACGATATCGTAGTGCTTTTCACTGAGCGGATAGGAACCCAGGCACCAATACACCGCAACCTGGCTGACGACGCGCACCCGATGAATACCCGGAGCGGGCTTGCCATCCTTAAAGGACTCGTAGCCCAGATAGGCCGCGATGCCCTTCATGCCCTGGCCGGCGGGAACGGGAGCGCGATAGATCTCATTGCCATCGACATCGAAGAGCATCACTTCCAGCGTTTGATCAAGAATCTGCTGGCCCGCGAGGCCAAAGGCAACGCGGGTCACGGCGGCGGGCGCGTCTTTATCCTTCGGATTAACGAACCGAAATTCGACCCATTTTTCCCCGGTGCTGACGGGTGAAACAATATCGGCCGTGGGACCGGCACTGGTCAGCGAGCCGATGCGTATCTTGCTCTCCGAGGTGGAAACAATGACGCCTACCGGATCGGGCAGCGGATCTTTAGCAGTCAGTTCCGCCGTCGGCTCAACAAAGGCCGTCATATCCCCAGGCAATACTTTCACGAGCGCTCCCATGACCGAATCCGAGGTGCCGGGCGGAGGATTGGAAACGTAGTCCTCAATGCGCACCGCCGTGCCGTCACCGCCCATGTCCCCGCCCGAGAGCAACGACAACGGCGTATCCAAGGGTTTGATTTCCCAGTCGGTCGCAAAACAGTTCAAGGAAAATGTCCCGACCAGAGTCAGGCCTAGGGCGATACTTTTCAAAAAAGGATGCGAGGCAGGTTTCATTGGGCGTAGATGGCGAGCGGATTTAGTTCTAACAGGTCAGTTTTCTGCGGCATAAAAATCATATTTTGGAAAAATCTCAGCGGGGTGAACAGCCGCCGTCGATCGAAGGGTTCACCCCGGTAACGCCACAGGAAGCATTGCTGACGAGGAACGCCGTGGTCCTGCGGTAACCCTCATTGCTCCAGAGACAGACGCAAAAGCCAATTCGCATCGATGGAAAAATGTCGCTCCGATATCGACGTGGGGACGGGTTCCATGAATTCGGCGACGCCTACTGCTTGTTGATCCAGGTTTTGGTGGTCCACTCCGGCTTAGAATACCAAAGAATGCGATGCGCCCGGCGGTTTTCCTCCGAGGTGGCTTCATCCTGGTCCAGGATATTCTTTTCGACCAGCCGGACATTTCCTCCCACGAACGCCACCAGCATGGCTTCGCCGTCCTTATAGTCGTAGCGGAACCGACCCTTCTGCACCATGCTTCCGACCAGCCCCCCCACACTGCCGGTTTCCAAGAAAATCGCTGTTTCGCTGGGCCGCTCGATATAGGTGAGATTGGAGGGAGCGTTGTTTCTCGCCGCTGGTGACGGGACGGTCTCGCCCGGAAGGGTATCGGGATAGAGAGCGGGCAATCCCAGATTGATGGCGTAGCTGTAGCCGATCTTGTTGAGCTCCCGTGTATCCGGGTCCATCATCTTGTATCTGGCTCCCCCTCCGGCCTCGAGATTGAGAAGACGATCGCCAGGCGCGATGAGAAGCTGATAATTCTTGGCTAGGTAGTCCCGGACCAGAAAGGTCTGGCAGAAATCCCCCGCGGCATTTGCATAGACGGGCAGGCGATTGTTATTGTCTGCCGCGTACATGACCGCCGCCGAAGCAAGCTGCTTCAAGTTGCCGGTCGATTTCGACATTCTGGAGGTCTCAAACACTTTCTTCGAGCCGACCGTCAATAGTGCCGCCAGCACGGCGATGATACCAACCGCAGCCAGCAGTTCGACGAGGGTGAAACCTTGCCGCGATCGGTGATGGTCCTTCTTTGGGGAGATGTAAGTAAAAGGCATGGGGGAGCGATGCTTTTCGTAAATATCCACTAACATGTCAGATGAGCAAGCAAATTCCATGGCGCAATGTTTAAAAATCAAAAGGGGGAAAGCAGGTTGCATGCCACCGTCTCCCATACAGGAAAATATCCGGTCTCCGTTTAATATTTTACTAATATGTTAGAGAAATATCAATTTCTTCCAATGCATGCGGAAAATTATCCACTTCATGTTTCTTTTTGCCCCACCCGGCGCGCTCTTCTCCCGGCAATCCCGCCACGACACCGACCGGGACGGAGTGAATTGCCAAATTGAGTCACCTTCGCACGCTCCATCTCAGAGAAATGAAGGTAAATTTCGAGAAGTGGGCCGCCAACCGACAAAATGGACGTTGACATTATCAGCAGATCGATCTACTGACATGTTAGTCAAATTTAAGTTGTGAACCCCCTGCCCCCCAGAATATTGACCCCGCTTTTCTCAGGAAAGAAAAGCAACAGGATGCGCTATCCCCGGAGTGCGCCAGAAGCATTGGTCTCTGAGAGAGATTAAAAGAGTCCCCCCGAAATCCCGGTGGCATGGAAGCTGCTAGATCTGACATGTAATAGACATCGCAATACAAAAACCCGAAAATTCACATCCAAACAATGACTATGAAACACCTCACGAACATTTCACGGATGCCTGAAAACAGGCTGGCTTGCCTAGCTGCGGTCTCCCTCAGTCTTCTGGCAGTTTCCACCTCACACGCCCTCGAGTCCACCTCCACCGTTACCGGGGGAGTATTTAACGATTCCGCCACTTGGCAGGTCGGTGGAGTGCCTGTGTCCGGCGGCAACAATACATTTTATCTTCAATCCGGCGCCGAGGTGACTTTGAATTCCGATTTCGCTTCGACCTATGCTGCTGCGCCAGTTGGTATCGCAAAATTGGACAATGCCACCCTCAACATCGCTTCCAGTGGCATGCTTCGCTTTAACGGTGCTCTGGCCTCTCAGAACCAGGCCGCCATCTATTTCGCGGCAGGAAGTTCGACCGTTAACATTCAAAGCGGGGGCTATGTGTATTCGCCTCGGGTCACCTTTAACACTGCTGTCAGCGGCAACCTAAACATCAGCGGCACGCTGACCACCCTAGTCGGCGGTTTGAACTATGGAGCAAACAGTTCCGCTACCATTACACTGAATACTGGCGGGGTCTACCAGACCTCGGCGACCGGCCTCAATACCAGCGTTAACGCCGGCTCCAGCAGTGTTTATAACATCTCCGGCGGCACGATGATTTTTTCAAATCCCTCTGGAGTCATCGCCGGCAGCAGCCATAGCTCCGTCTGGAATGTTTCCTCCGGCACGGTCGACTATAGCGGATATGGATTCGCCTGGGGCGTACCTCTTGCCAACTTCAATTGGACGGGCGGAACGATGGCGAACGTGAGCGGCATTGTCCATGCCCCCATGCTCAATGTTGTTCTTGGTGACTTCGGCAGCAGCGCCAATACGAGGATCGATATCAACAATCAGCGCGTGAGCGACACGGCGAAAACCTGGGACATCGCCAATACTGCTCTTTCCAAAAACCAGGGCACCATTCAGTTCGACATTTATGACACCGCCTCCAGCGATGCCATCGAAGGGGGCACAGGAGCATGGAATTTGACCACCGGGGTCAAGATCGAGATCGGCTTCGCCGGTGATCTGATCACCAATGCGGAAGATTATATCGGACAATCTTTCAACCTCTTTACCGGCTTCTCAAATTATGCAGGGCTGAATGCTGAGGTCTTGGCTGCCCTTTGGTTTGACGGTATCAACTACTGGGAGATCACGTTCGACAGCAATCTGTCCACCGATGGGAGCGTGACCATCGCCTCGATGACGGCGGTGCCCGAGCCTTCCGTAATTGGACTCGCCGTGGCGGGCCTGGGTCTCGCTCTCTTCCGCCACCGGAAAACCCGCCGATCTGCAACCTCCATCGCCTGATTTCCACAGACTCCCATCCTCTTCACGATCATGATTAGTTCGGTCATCCACGCCACTTGCACGCTGTTGCACGAGGACGAATCCCTCCATTTTGAAGGTACCGAGGCCCATATCGCCGCTCAATGGAGGCATGGAGCCTCCGGCCTGCTGGTGGGGGGCACGATGGGACTCATGCAGTTGCTGAAGGAGGAAACCTTTGTCGATCTCGTACACCAGTCGGTGCGCTTCAGCCACGGCCAGGGCGAGATCCTCGTCGGAGTGGGTGATACCAGCTTTGAACGCACGGTGGAACGTATCCGCTCGGCGGAGATTCCGGGGGTGGACGGCCTGGTGGTCGTCACTCCGTATTTCTTCAAGTTTAGCCAGGCTGATCTGGTGGACTACTATCGGGCGCTGGCGGCGGAATCGAGCAAGCCATTGTTTGTCTACTATCTGCCAGCGCTGACCGGGGTGACGATGTCTTTGGATATCGCCGTGCAGATTGCCGGTCTGCCTAATATTGCGGGCATCAAGAGTTCAGCCGACTTTGCCTGGACCAGTTCCCTCATGGAGCGGGTACCTACGGAGTTTCGGGTTATCGCGGCTGCACCAAACATCTTTTCCAAGTTGCTGCGCGCGGGTGTGCCCGAACAACTTGACGGCATTTTTGCCGTGGTGCCCGCCCATACCGAGAAGATCGTCGAAGCGGCCAAAGCCGAAGATTGGGATCGGGCGGATCAACTGCAAAGCCAGCTCAATGCCATGCTTGGGGTGATGGTGCAAAAATATGAGATCTTTCCAGCCGCCACGACGCTGCTGAATGCCCAGGGCATCCCCGGGAATTGCGCCATCCGCCCGATGCGCGAACTCACGCCGGATCGCGCCCGGGCCTTGCTGGAAGAACCAACCGTACAACAGTGCCTCTGTCTCTCTCCCGCCCCATCCCGCGCGGTCTACCTAGGCACTCCGGTTTCGTCCAACGGAAGCCACTAGGTGGCATGCCGAGCGATTCACCCCGGCCTGGCAGGCGTGCTGCTCGGCTTGGGAGTTGTCCTTAGTGCTCCGGCCCAAAATCTCTGGTTGAACGCGGATTTCGGAGCTGGAACCAGTCATTGGATTACGTCCGGCTCCGGCTTTCAGATCACGGAAGGGGTCATGCATTTTTCCCGTGCGGAGTCCACCAGCGCGGAAAACTCCTGGTTCGGACAGGCGGTTGAATTTCACAAAGGCAGCTACCGACTGTCGCTGCGCTATCGGACGGATGGAAAGCTGGCGCCTAAGATACTCATTTGCGCGCCGAACTTCGATCCGCGCCCGCTCGGCATCATCCGTCTGCCCGCCGCGACAGAGTGGACAAATTTTCAAACGGATTTTTTGGGCCCGACCTACCAGGACAAACCTCCGGTCGAAGTGCGAATCTATCCCGGTACCATAGACCAACCCCGGCTGGCGGAAAACACGGCGGCACCGTTGGCGAGTCATACCGGGAAGGCAGAGTTCAGCGATCTGCGTCTCGAAGAGATCCCCACCCTAGGCGGCCAGCCCGGCCGGGGGCCGCTGGCCGTGCACACAAAGGAAACCATTTTCAAGACCGCGGGTGATTTGCCATTGAAGTTATTTGTGGACCAACCCGAAGGACAAACCGCTCCGCAGCCTGTAATCATCTGGCTTTTTGGAGGCGGCTGGGTGGGTGGCAAACCGGAGAGCATGCAAACCCATGCATATTATTTTGCCTCGCGTGGCGTGGCCGGTGTTCGCCCGCGTTATCGTGTGTTGAGCGAAGGCGGAAACATCAACACCACGGTCGAGGACGTGTTGGACTCCGTTCAATGGGTCAAAGCCCACGCCGCCGAATATCACTTCGATCCCGGCCGCATTTACCTGGCCGGATTTTCCGCCGGCGCGCATCTTGCGGCGCTGGCCGCCCAAAAGATGCCGAACTGCGCCGGGGTCATCGGTCTCGCCGGGCTCTATGATTTTGTGGGAAAAGGCGACGGTTCCGCCGGGCGCAACCCACAGTTTTTCCAAGGCGACGATCTGGCCGCCCGCGACAAAGCTTCACCGCTACATCATCTTCGCGTCCCGCCTCCACCTGCCTTTCTCATCCATGGTGAAATGGATACTGCGATTGACTTCCGACAGAGCCTCCGCTTTGCGGAAGCCATCCGCGCGAAGAGCGGAACGGCCGAGGTCTTCATCGTACCGGGCCTCAATCACGCCCCGCTGATTCTCAAGGATCTCTACGAAAAGATGGAATCCTTCATTCGCTCCAAAGACTGAAAAGGCGTCTTCCGGCGGTTGTTTTCACTGTCTTCGCAAAACAAGCTTGACCTTTTGCGCATATTAACATGTTAGTAGCGTTTCAATAACAGGTATAAACTATGAACAATACAAACGGTCGTTTGTTATCTGTCACCCTGATCGCTGCTTCCATCATTGCAGCATCGCCCGCCAGCCGAGCGGCCAGTTACACCACACGGGATACCGGTGATACTTGGAAATACATCAACCGGCCCAATGACTGGCCGAACAACCTTTACCCACCCTCCGGTTCCAATCACAACTTCACCATTGCGCCCGGTTTCGTGTTGAGCGCGACGGTGCCATTCACCTCCACATATGTAGGTGGCACTTCGGTCGGAACGGCGAACCTGCGTGATGGCACCACGCTAGCCATTCAGAGTGGCGGGAGCCTTGTCTACAATGGCAGTTCACCGTTGAACCAGACGGTGGTGTTTTTCAGCGGAACATCCGCTTCCCTGAGCATATCCAAGGGAGGCCATGTCTTCGCGCCCCGCATCACTACTGGTGTAGCAGGAGCCCTGAGCGTTCTCAATGTCAGCGGCAGCCTGGCGATGCTGGCCGGAGGTTTTGCCTATGGTCCTCTCGCTGGAACAACCGGCGGTGGCTCCAACTATCTAATCAATGTAAACTCCGGAGGGGTGGTGGATTTCGCGGCGCCCAATCTCGGACAGAACAACGCCGTCAATACCGACCGCAACCGCTACACGCTCAATGTCGCGGGCGGACGGTTTCTTTTCTCCTCCACCACGGCGGGCGCGACCATCCTGGCCAATGGCAACGGGCGTGGCATCATCAACCTGTCCGGTGGCGACCTGGACCTGGCGGGCCGCGAGGTGTACTGGGCACAGAATTCCGGTACGACCAACGCCTTCAACTGGTCGGGCGGCACGCTCTCGAACGTGTACGGGATTTCCGGCACCGGCAGCGGCCAGGTGACATCCGGAACTTTCATCCGCGCCCTTTCCACCTCGGGCAGCACCGCCAAGATCATAGATATCAACAATCAACGGATATCGCCCACGGCCAAAACGTGGACCGTCGGAGCGGCCTCGGGCACAGGAGGCATCATCCAGTTCGATGTTTCCTCCACGAACAACAATGACAACGACAAGATCGCGGTGATCGCGTCGCCCTTTTCTCTTTCCTCCGCCGTGAAGGCTGAGATCCGGTTCAGGCAGCCGGTGAAAGATCCTCTGGTTTACAAGGGCAAGACCTATGGTTTCTTCACGGGCCTCTCGGGCACGATGAACAGCGCGTCGGGCTCGGACTTCTGGTGGCACGCAGAGAATACGTATTATGTCGAGCCGATCACCGCGAACAGCTTTCAAAACTCCGGGACGATCGCTGTGAAAAACATCGCCATGGGGACGATCCCGCCGACGGGATCGGGAACAAATCAACCCCCGCAAACCCCGCAGGAGCCGCCGCTCTACACCGCGACCGCCCTGGCACAAATCCCGCCTCTGCCCCCCTCGCCGTCCCCGACGCCCATCCGGCTCAATGTAAAGGACTACGGCGCAATCGGCGACGGCGCTTCCCATAAAAAGGCGAACTGGAGTTCAGACACCGCCATTGCCAATGCCGGCGCCTTGACCAAGCTGACCGGCACCGCCACCGCCCTGGTGGAGCGGCACACTAACAGGGATCTAATTTTTGGCCCGGGACACCCGCACAATCACCCTCCGGGCTTGGGCGATGACGATGAGGCTGATTGGGTGGCCATCCAGGCCGCCTTAATCGACGCCGGGGAACGGAACAAACTCGACCCCACCAAGGTTTATGAGGTCTACATCCCCGCCGCCACCGAGTACCTGGTAAACCGGCAAGTATGGATTTACTCCAACACCATTCTCACCTGGGAAGATGACACCTTCGTGAGAATCAATAAAGCCAGTGCGAACGGTACGGTTTTCACTAACTTCAATCTGTATTTCCGATCGGCCACCCCCCCGTACTTTCCTCCCAACGAATATCTCATGAGGAATGTCATCATCAACAATCCGCATGTGGACGGAGGGAGCGAGGGTGACGGAAACGGAGGCGGACCTTTCCTGAACGGAGAAAACGGCTTCGGCTTTGCCCGCGGAGCGCAGGACGTGACGATCAATGGAGGTGTCATCAAAAACACCAAGTGGGGCGAGTGGCAGGACACAAACCCGCAAGGCGGCCGGGCGCTGCAGTTTGAAACCGGAGTCAAAAATTGCACGGTCAACGGCACACGGGTCGAGAACGCCTCAATGGGTGTTTCCTCGGCTTCCGGCTTGTCGGCCTATGCTCCTTCGGGCACGGGGGCATACAACCGTTACGCCTGGCACCTGCCGCCCCTGCCGCCCGAGGTGTACAACATTTCCTGGAATATCCGTATCAACGATATCCACATCAAAGATACGGACCTGCCGTTCTTCTTCGGCAATCTCCACTACGGGCACGACGAATATGAGACCGACAACAGCCAGATGGTGATCGTGACCAGCGGGACGGTGATTGATTCGGGTCTGATGAGGGCGAACTCAAACCCCAGCACAATGCGGCGCTCGACCGGCGACCAATCGGGCATCATCGGTCTGCAGGCGGCAAAGAACATATCCGTCAGCAACCTTCATATCGCGAACAGCAGCACGTATTCCGTGATCACTCCGACCGGGACCTATTATCAGACGGGAACCTCGGGAACATTCTTTACCACACCAAGCGGTACGTATTCCGCCATCGGCGGGGTGGTGAAGGGGCATGGAACGAATCTCAGCATCAAAGACATTGAGTTCAACGGGAAGGCGCTCAGTTATTTTGCGATCGGGGACTATTTCTTCGGAGGCAAGGCCAATGGAGCTTCGATCACCAAGCAGCTCACCATCCACAATTTCACGGCGAGCGGAACGACGGACTACGGCCTGAGCGTGATCAGCAGTAATACGATCAATCCGCTGGCCACGGCGAAGATCGAGGTAACCCACGGAGCCTTCACTTCGACAGGTGCGTTCTTGAATCCCAATCTAGGCACGAAGCTGGATGTGGAGAGCCAGAAAACCATCCGCATCGATGCCGAGCCGGGCGACCTCCACGGCACCCTCCATGAACTCCTCCAATAAGGGACTACTCGGTACTCTCACCCAAGGCCAGACTCAGGCGGATTTGCTTGGACTTCAGCACGTGGGAACGCATCAGATCCCCCGCCTCGTCAACGCGATGCTCAATGATGGCCTGGGCGATACTTTCGTGGCTGGGAATCTGCGAGATGAGCCCCTTGTTTTTGGGGAAGATCCGAAAGCCGGAAAGGAAGCTGAATTCCAATAGATGCTGGTTTTCCAGAATCGCAAAGAGCCGGCGATTGGCGCTCAACTGGGCCACCCGAATGTGAAAGCTCGTATCCGCATGGTAGCGCTGCTGCTGCGAGATCTTCGGATCATCGTAGTTGAGGCTGTCCGCCTCGCGGCCCAATTCCAGAAGTTCACCGGCCTCGGAGACATGGATGCGCTGCGCCGCAAGACGAGCGGAGAGGCATTCCATGTACGCGCGCACATCCATGGTCTCGCTGAATTCCTCCAGACTCAGTTCACGAACAAAAGTGCCCGAGCGATGGATGCGCTCGAGGACATTGGCCTGAGCCAGGCGATCCAGCGCGCTACGGGTCGGGGCTCGGCTCATGCCGATTTGTTCCGCGATGGAAATTTCCCCCACGCGGTCACCGGCTTTGAGCTTTCCCTCCTTGATCAGGGAAAGGATGCGCACCACACATTCCTCGGTCAGGTTCTTGGGCGCTTCACCGCCAAAGTGATTAAATACATCTATACTGCTTTTTTTCGCCTTGGCAGCGGCGGGCCCGTTCCCGATTCGCTTCTTGCCAGCTTTGGCACCTGCCGATGAATGACTGACCATATTTGACCTCATCTTGTCGCCAGTTCACGAAAGGTCAATCCTCTAACATCGTACAATTACCCTTTCGCACAGAGGCAAGCGATCGGCTAACAGCCGCCTTCGTCGCTCTTTTCCGAGGCACCGGCAGCTCGCCGGAAACGTTCCAAATGCCATTTTCCATTCGGGTTATGCCGCACGTCGCATTTCTCCGCAAACCCGCCCAACACGGAAGGTGGATTTTGATCTTCCTTGCGGCGAAATTGCCCACAGCAATTGATTCCGAATGAATCGGAAGGTCGTATTGACTCCAAAGTAAAAATCCGCCGCCCCTATAAGGCAACCGGCCGGGTTCAGTGATTATCGGCTTTGCGTTAAGCCCGGGGTACAATGCCCATGAACCAACCAGAAAATGCGATACTAACATGTCATGTAGACAAGAACATCCTCTAGACGAAAATCAGTTCTTCAATAGAAATGGACAGCCATTAATTCCGTAGAAATCTCTATGAAAATTTGGAAAAATGAGCCCAAATTGGTCTTTTCTCCATCTTGGATGATTCGATGTCGAAAATCTCCCACTCTTCGGTAAATGTATACACGGATGTCATGAATTCCAATGCATGCATGAAAGTTGACAGATTCAACGTTTGGTATTGTTATTGCGATTGGTCTGACCACGGTTGTGAAAATATCGATCTGGTTGATCGGTTTGCCTTGTCAGGAAGTTGACCTATGAAACGCCAGCCCAAGTGAAGATCTTTCCGCTGCTTTTCGCCGCCTTAGCGGCCAGCTTGCAGGCTGCCCCTGTTCCTTCTCCGCTTTTTTCCGATCACGCCGTCCTGCAGCGGGACGTGACGGTGCCAGTATGGGGAACGGCATCGCCCGGCGAAAGAATCGTCATCAAATATCGGGAAGCCAACGTCGAGACGACGACGGGGGCCGACGGCCAATGGAAGGCTTCCCTGCCCCCCATGGCGGCTGGTCCAGGGGAGGACCTTGTGGTGGAAGGCCGCGGCACCTACCGCGCTACCGATGTAGCTGTCGGGGACGTCTGGATCTGCTCAGGCCAATCCAACATGGAGTGGCCGATGGAAACTTCCGATGACTTCGACAAGGCCAGGGCCACAGGCGACCAGCCCTGGTTGCGGGAACTTAAAATCCCTCATTTTCCCGCACAGGCTCCTCAATCAACTTTCAAAGCCGACTGGCGCGCCTGCACGCCGGCGAGCGTCGGCAGCTTCTCGGCGGTTGCTTATCAATTCGTCCGCCAGCTCTACCCCAAGGGCGATATTCCCGTGGGCATCCTGAATCTTTCCTATGGCGGCACGTTGATCGAGCCGTGGATGAGCCCCGATGCCCTCGCGGCCTCAACCAGCGGAAAAAACGTCCTCGCGCGCTGGGAGGCGGATGCCAAAGCTTACCCGGCCCTCCAAGCCAAATATGAAACCGAATATCCGGCGTGGGAGGCCAAACAAAAAGAGGCTCAGGCCAAGGGGGAGAAATTGACGGAGAAGCCGCCGGTCAAGCCCCCCGGACGCCCCGGCCACTACACCCAACCCAGTGCTTTATTTTTCGGGATGGTTAGCCCGGTGATGAGTTTCCCGGCCAAAGGTTTCGTTTGGTATCAAGGCGAGTCCAACATCCTGCGACCTGAAGAATACGAGAGTCTGCTTTCAAATTTCATCAAGGACCTTCGTCAAAAATGGCAGGCCCCGAAAATGCCTTTCTTCATCGTGCAACTGCCACTCTTCGATGAGCGCAAGTTTAAGGGGCAACTCTGGGCGCAGGTTCGTGAGGCCCAGGCACGCGCGGCGGATGCCGTACCTGACGCCCACCTCGCCGTCATTCTGGATGTCGGAAATCCCGTCAATAAACATCCCACCAATAAAACGGAAGTTGGCCGCCGTCTGAGCCTGCTGGCCCGCCGGGCAGCTTTTGGCGAAACCATTCCCGCGCAATCCCCAAAAGTGAAACAAATCCGCCGCAACGGCGAGACGGTGGAAATCCAATTTGAAACCGAGGGCGCCGAGTTGGTCCTGCGTGGACAGGCTGCCCCGGAGAAGGCCTTTGAACTTGCAGGAAGCAACGGCGTTTTTCATTCGGCCAAAGCCACCTTAAAGAGTCCAGATACCGTGGTTCTCTCCGCCTCTGGCGTGAAAACTCCGGCGGAGGTGCGCTATCTGCAATACGATTTTCCCTTGCCCATACTCTTTACCAAAGACGGCCTGCCAGCCCGGCCTTTTGCGGCCGAAATCGGCGGATAGCTAGGCTTTCAAATCCTCCGCTGCTATGCGATTGAGCAGAGTCTCCCCGGCGAGATAGCGAGATACATTGGTGCGGAAAACCTCCATCAGATCCTTTTGGTAATTGGGCGAAAACGTCGTGCCGGCGATGTGCGGCGTAAGGATGACATTGGGGAAAGTCCAGAGCGGATGGTCCGGCCAAAGCGGATAATGATAATGCGTATCCAAAGCCGCGCCTCCCAAGTGACCGGTACGCAAGGCATTCAACAAGGCGCTCTCCTGGATAATGGGCCCACGGGCCGGATTAAGAACGAAGGCACCCTTCGGCAAGGCGCGCAGCTCTTCGTCTCCGACCATCCCTTCGGTCTTCGCCGTAAGCGGCAAGGCGAGGACGAGAAAATCCAACCCGCGCAGAAACTCAAATTTTTGATCCTCGGAAAAATACCGGTCAGGCAAAGAGCCATCGGAATCACCGGTGCCAGGCTTGCAGGTCGAATCGGAACGGGACTTTTTCCCCATTCGCGAAAGGACGTGTACGTTCATGTCGAACGCCTTGGCGAGACGCGCGGTCTGCCGCCCGATGCCACCGTAGCCCCAAAAACCAACGGTTTTGCCCCGCAATTCACAGGTAAATTTCGCGGAGCGATCCCAGATCCGGGCCTCCTGATTACGAACCAGAGTGCGCAAGTCTCGAACGAGGTTGACCATCATGCCCATGCCCCACTCCGCGATCGGTGCGTCGAAAATGCCACGGGCATTGGTGACCATGATGGAGGTCTGATCCAGCCCGAATTGAAAGAGGTGCGAATAGCCGGCAGACTCAATTTGAATCCACTTCAGATTCTTAAATGACGAGAGATTCGCGGGCGGGTGCGTGGCAAAAATGATCTCGACCCGATCCGCTTCATCGTCCGGCCAGATCTGCCCTGGCAATGCGTTCGGCATCATCCGAATTTCGAGTTCATCGACGACGGGAGCCTTGCCGGAAAAGGGAATCAGGAAGGGCTCGGCGGCCGTGTAGCAAAGCGGCTTACTCATGACTGCCACCCCTCTTAAATTTTCCTTCGTAAACGTGCAATAATGAAAATGAATTCTTATGCATGCATAAGAATTCATTATGGATTGACCTTCTCAATTCAGTTTCTATGGTGCTGCGAGCAAAACCGTTTTTGATGCCATGAAAGTTACACGGGTTGGCTGTTATCTTTGCACCTCCTCATTCGGAGGTTACCAGGCGGGCTCGGCGATTATCCGGGTGGAAACCGATGCCGGTCTTTGCGGGCATGGAGAAACCCTGATGGGGCTGTTTTGCGCCCGCTCGGCGGAGGTGTTGGTTAAATATTTTGAGCCCTTGGTCGTGGGACACGATCCCATGGACATCTCCACGATCTGGCAGCGCATGTTCGATTCGTGCTGCTGGTGGGGCCGTTGCGGAGAAGGCAATAGTGTGTTGGGCGCAATCGAGACAGCGCTGTGGGATCTCAAGGGACAGATTCTCGAAAAACCCTGCTATCAACTGATCGGAGACAGCCTGCGGACAAGTATGCCGGTCTATGCCAGCCTTGGCCCATCGGCTGGCGATCCGGAAGCGCTACGCCGGCTGGTGGACCGCATCCAAGGCGCCGGTTTTAAAGCCTTCAAAACTGGTTTGCAGTTTGGGGTGATGGGGGAAAATCGTTTCTATACTCCGCACGGACATGAGTTAATGCAGAAGGTGGAAGCGATGCTCGGCGAGCTGCGGTGCTATATCGGCAATGACCTGATGATCGGCATGGACGGACATATGGGAGGAATCCCAACACCCATCGGACGTGACGATGCACTGCGCGTGGCCCGTATCCTGGAGGCCCACGGCGCGGCGTTTTTTGAAGAGCCGCTCACCTACCTTGATCCCGCCGGCTATGCCTGGCTCCGCGCCCAAACTTCAGTGCCGATCTCTGGGGGCGAAAGTGTTTCCCTGGTGGAAGGTTTCCGCGCTTTCCTCGATCAGGAAGCCCTCGATATCGTGCAGCCGGACGTCAACTGGGTGGGCGGCCTGCAGCAGGCGGCCGATGTGATCCGCCTCGCGAAAAGCCGTGGTCTCTCCGCCATGCCTCACGCATGGTGTGGCGGTCCGGGCATCATGGCCAACATGCACCTTGCCTTTGCCTTCGACAATGTCGTGCGGTTGGAAATCCCCCTCACTTATATGGATCTGCAGCAGGCCACCCTGATCGAACAACCCAAGGTGACCAATGGGGAAATTCAGGCTCCGACGGCTCCCGGCCTCGGCATCCACTTTGTTCCGGCCATCGCGGAAAAGTTTCCGTATATCGAAGGCTTGGTGGAACGCGGCTCCGGCTTAATGGGCTTTCAATGATGTCCATTCCGGAGTCATGCCATTAAGGAAGAATTTACATGTATGCATAAGAATTCATATTTAATTTGACCCAAAAACCAAGTCCCTTAAAGTTTACCAAACACCACTAAAATGCCTAAAATCCGCTTCAGGAACGTCGTGGGCCTGCTTCTCGCCGCAGCCGCCTCCCTTCACGCGCAAGCCGAGCCGAAAACGCTGCTCTTCGTGGATGACGATGACATCCTTTACCGCTCGGGCACGGTAAAGGAATTGATCCCTTTGAAGAAATATGAAGGGAATCCCGTCATCGTGCCGGACAAGCCCTGGGACGTCGTGATCGGCTGGGTGAGCGTTTATCGAAATCCCAAGACCGGCCTGTTTCAAATGTGGTACCAGGCCTATAATGAACAGCGCAAAGAGGACAAACGCCTCAAGTGCGTGGTCGCCTACGCGGAATCCAAGGACGGCAAAAATTGGGTAAAGCCGGATTTGGGACTGTTTCCCTATTACGAACACAAGGACACCAACATCGTTCTGATCGGCAATGCGAATGCCTACGGCGACCGGTATTGCAATTCTGTGATGGTCGATCCCAAAGATCCCGATCCAAATAAACGATACAAGATGGTGTATTACGATTGGGACCCGGATGATGAAAAAAACATCGGAGCCGGAACACGCGTGGCTTTTTCCCCGGATGGAATCCATTGGACCAAACACGAAAAGATGGTTCACAAGACATCCTATGGAGCGAAGGGCAAGCAGGTGCCGTTTGAAGACGAAAGCATCTACTTTGAAGTGCCGGCCCAAGGTGACAAACCGGTCAAGAAAAGCTGGCTGGCCCCCATGACGATGTCGGACGCACAGGATGTTTTCTACGACGAGTTGAAAGGTGTCTATGTCGGCTATGGGAAGATGTGGATGCAGGGTCCGGATGGCGGCACCCACTGGAAACACGGCATGGGCCGCATGGAGAGCAAGGACTTCATCAACTGGTCAAAGGCCCAGTTCCTTCTGGGGCCCAATGACAATGACCCGCCACAACTGGAATTCCATACCTCGCCGGTGTTTCCTTACAACGGGCAGTATTTTTCTTTGAACCAGATGCTCAATCGTTCGGCCGGGACGATGGATATTGAGTTGATGAGCAGTCGCGACGGCTTTGAATGGGTGCGACCATTCCCCGGTACATTCATCCTGTCCCGCGGCACGGGCGCAGTGTTCGACGCGGCGACTTTACTGACGAACGGCAACGCAATTTCCATGGGGGACGAAATCTGGTTTTACTACGGTGGCTACCGTGGCACCGCGATCGGGGGGGTGGGTTTTGACAAACAGGAGGTGGGTTCGAAGGATTATCATAGCGGTATCGGACTCGCGACGATGCAGAAGGACCGTTTCGTCGCCATTGCCCCTGATCCTGAGATCAACTCGCGAAACAGTCTCAAGGTGAACCGCGACACGGTGGGCCAAGAGGTAAAGCGGACGGTGAAACCGAACACCATCGGGCAAGTCACACTGCGTCCCATTGATCTAAGCAAGGTGCGCGAAATCA
>CAYUMP010000032.1:0-46337 GCA_964445975.1 uncultured Chthoniobacterales bacterium
AGCCCGCGTGGTCTACTGTATCTGCTGGCAGCCTATACCGGCCTTCGCTATGGCGAAATCGCTGCTCTACGAGTCGATGACATCAAATTTGATGCCGCGTATGTCCTGGCTCGTGCCGAAACTACGAAGAACGGAGAGGCCGCGCAGCAGCCCTTGCATCCCGATTTGTTGACTGCTTTGCGGTCGTACATCGAAAAGCTCGGTTTGCGCCCGCACGATCTGCTTTTTGGTGCGATGAGCCGGAAACACTTTCCAAAGGATGCCGCCGCAGCGAAAATCCGGCTACTGGGCGAGGACGGCTTCCATGTAGGGTTTCACTCCCTGCGCCATACATTTTGCTCCCGCCTGCAACGCGGTGGGGTTTCCCAGCGCGTTTTGATGCAGCTTATGCGCCACAGCGACCGCCGATTGAGTGATCATCTCTACACGGACGCCGCTTTGCTCCCTACGCGGGAGAGCATTCAGGGCCTTCCCGGCTTCACCGGCAAACTGTCACACATACTGACACATGGTTTAGTCCCAAGCGGTCCAGACGAGTCCCGCCAAGTCCCGAACGCTGGAAGCACAAATTATCCACAGAGCCCGATAAACAGGGGATCCGGACCCGATCAGTCCTCAAAAGTCCCGCAGAGTCCCGAATGGGAAAAAATGCGCGATACAGGGTTCGAACCTGTGACCCCTGCCGTGTCAAGGCAGTGCTCTACCACTGAGCTAACCGCGCGGGAAAGAGGGGAGAAAATACACGTCGGAGCAACTCAAGCAACAGTTTTTACAACATTCCCGCCTGCTGAATCTGCAAAAAGACCGGACTGAAATCTTCGGGTTGGGTGGCGATCCACCTCTGAATCTGCTCCATGGGGAAGAATCCGCCGGTTTCCAGCTCCATGGGAGCGATTTCAAAGGGGCCTTCGTGGATTCCGCGATAGACCTCGATAAATTCCCATCCGGTTTGCTCGCTGCAGGGTAGAAGGCCGATTCTTTCCACGGGACAGGAAACACCCAGTTCCTCCTGTAGCTCTCGCTGGACTGTTTCCCCGTAGCTTTCGCCTGAATCGACGTGCCCAGCGGCCGAGGAGTCCCAACTCCCCGGGTTTTTGTCCTTCCAGAGCGAACGTTTTTGCAGGAACAGCTCCCCCGCCCCGTTGAAAATGAGGATGTGGACGGCCCTGTGGCGTAAGTTATTCACATGCACCACTTCCCGGGCTTCCGAGCCGATCACTTCGTTGGATTCATTAACGACGTCAAATATTTCCCGCCCGCTCTGGGCCTCAATCGGACGCACATGGCGGGTGAGTTTTTCCCATTGCGCCAGGACCAATTCCTCTGCCCGTACGGTCTCGGGAACCCCGAGGTGAATGCAGAGATCCGGCCACTGCTCTTTATACTCCGGCAGCATATTGCGCAATTGCTTGCGCCGTTCGGAGAATCCCCGTCGCACCAGGGATTCAAAGAGGACCTCATCGCAGGGGGTGACCTCCACCGCGGTCTTGCGGGAAAAAACGACGACCGCCGATGAAACCTTCGGCGGCGGATAAAAAACAGAGGGCGGAAGTTTCTTAACATAACGCACCTTCCACCGCCGGGAGGTGCATATGGTCATGGCCCCGAAATCCTTCGTGCGCTCCGCCGCATTCAGACGGGCCGCCACTTCGTGCTGCAGCGTTAGAACAAGCATTGATGCGGGTGAAAAGGGTGCCGCGTATTTTGCTATGAGCGGAGTCGAGACGTAATACGGCAGATTGCCGATGATTTTTACCGGCCCCTTGCCATAAAGTTTCCGCAGGTCGAACTCCAGCGCGTCCATGTGGAACAGTTCCACGCGGGGCTCGAAAAATCGCTCACTCAGCGACTGCACCATGGCACGGTCCTTTTCGATGAGTGTGAGGGACACGTCCTTTGTGAGAATGTGCTCGGTCAATGCTCCCAAGCCCGGGCCGATCTCGACGATGTGATCCCCAGGCTGGATGTCGAGTTGCGCAACGATCCAGCGGGCCACATTCTGATCGTGCAGGAAATTCTGGCCAAGGCTCTGCCGGGGACGGGCTTCCACTCTCGCCAGCGCATTTTGAATATCCGTAAGCGTCATGAACTTCGGCGGATGGCGCCTGCGCAATTCACAAGACTGGGGTGAATAAGTTTCACAAGAGTTAAGGATTTCTTCCCAAGTTATTCACAAGGGCAAATTACAGAGAGGCGAAGGGTGATTCATGGTTGGTCGACCGGCGTTCTTCATGCTGCATGGCGGCGCGCCGAACATCAAGAAATCGCAGCTTGAGGCCAGGTGGGATATGAGGCAGGCTGCGCGCCAATGAATAAATCGGGTTGCGCCATCGCTGCGCTTTTTGTGGCCGTCTGCGTGAGCATGTTTGTGAATCTTCTGCTTTTCGCCTCCCTGATGGGTCTCAGTTCCAGCAAAGTTGGCGGAGTCGGCACCCTGTCCCGTGAGGATTTCGAGGAAATGATCATCAAGGAGGGCGACACCTCCAAGGAGAAGATCGTGGTCATCCCTCTCTCCGGCGTGATCGCCCACGGCCAAACCGGTGCTCTTGGTGACGATATGGTGGAGGATTTTAAAAATGCCTTGGAACAGGCGAAAGAGGACTCAACGGTTAAGGCCGTGGTCATCTCCGTCGACAGCCCCGGCGGCGAAATCACCGCTTCCGATGTCCTCTACCACAGCCTGAAGGAGTTCAGCAAACACAAGCCCTCGGTGATCTACTTCAACTCCATCGGCGCTTCCGGGGCCTACTACACGGCCTGCGGCGCCAGCTACATTATGTGCAACGACACGACCTTCACCGGTTCGATCGGTGTCATCATTTCCACCCTCAACTACCGCGAGCTTTTCGGCAAAATCGGCCTGCAATCCGTGGTGTTCAAGAGCGGCAAGTTCAAGGACATGCTTAATGGTGCCCGGGAGATGACACCGGAAGAGCAGGCCTATGTGCAGGGGCTGGTCATGCAGAGCTACGATCGGTTCGTCGGCATCGTCGCCAAATCCCGCAACCTCGACGAGCAGAGCCTCCGCACCGGGGTGGCCGACGGCCGCATTCTCAGTGGCACGGATGCCCTTGCCGCCAAATTGGTTGATCAACTCGGGTACATCGAAAATGCGTTCAATAAGGCCCGCGATTTGGGCAAGGCCCCCGGAGCCCGGGTGGTGCGGTATGAACGTGCGCATTCCCTGGCGAATTTCCTGCGTATCTTCGGGGAGAGCAAAGCCCCTTCGATCAAGGTGGACGTCCTGGAAAATCTGCCGCGCCTGGATGCGGGCCGGATTTATCTTCTGCCGCCTTTCTACGCGCCTTAGCCGCCCTCGTCGTGGATCTCCTTCTTTTCGGCCTGCTGAGCCTCGGCAGCGTGTGGTATTTTTATCGGCTCGCCGGTTCGGAGAAAAATGGCACCCGCATCGCCTTTTCGTCCTTTCAGGTCGCGGATGCGATCTTCGCATCGCTTCTGGGATTGTGGTTCTTGCTCGTCATCTACGTCTCCCTCGCGCAAACGGAGGAAGCGGTCATTAACACGGCCGTGCTCCTCAACAATGCCGCGTTTTCCTTCCTGTTGATCCTTGGGGTGATCGTGTTTCTAGCCGTCCGGTCTTTGAATCCCATGGAGGTCTTTGGCTTGCGCAAGCTTACCTGGTCCGGCGTTCTTGTCTCTCTGGTGGCCCTCGTGGTGGCGGTCCCCGTCATTTATTTTAGCTATGCGATTTCCCGACATTTTTTCGGCCTTGGAAGCGAATCGCAGCCGATGGTGGAGTTTTTCAACTCTTCCCAGACGAGCGTGTCCGATCGCTGGCTCCTTGTTTTTACCGCCGTGGTTGTGGCCCCCTTGACCGAGGAAACCATCTTCCGCGGTTATTTTTACGGGGTCATCCGCCGCTATGGTGGCCGCTGGCCGGCCATTCTCCTCAGTGCGGCGCTGTTTGCGGCCATCCATGCGTATCTTCCGGCTTTTGCCCCGCTGGCTATTCTTGCCGTGGCCTTGACCCTAGTTTACGAATTCACCGGTTCGCTTTGGGCTCCCATGCTCATGCACGCGTGTTTTAACGCTACGACCCTGGTAATCTCCCTCCTATGGCCAAATCTCGGCAGCTAAAAGATCTTGGGGAGGATGCCCTCCTCAAGGTGCTGCTGGCCGGGGTGCCCATTGGTCGAAATGTCGTCATCGGTCCAGGCGATGACTGCGCCGCCGTGCGGATACCCGGGACCAAAGATCTGCTCTTACTCAAGACCGATTGCGTCGTCGAGGGCGCTCATTATCTGCCCTCGCACGATCCCGCCCGCATCGGTTGGAAGGCCCTCTGCCGCGCGGTAAGTGATATTGCCGCCATGGGGGGTGAGCCCCTCCATGCTTTAGTCACCGTGTTCTCCCCCCGGGAAACGCCGGTGGCCTATTGGCAGGATTTCTATCGCGGCCTGACCAAAGCCGCCAAAAAATTTGGCATTGGCATCGTCGGCGGAGAAACCTCCTCCGCCCCTCACGCGGCCATCTCGGTGAGCGTGATCGGACGGGTCGAACCACAGCGTCTCGTGACTCGCTCCGGTGGCCATCCGGGCGATCTCCTTTTCGTCACCGGCCGCCTTGGGGGTTCCCTTGCCGGGCATCACCTCGATTTTGTACCCCGTGTGCCGGAAGGTCGCTGGCTTTCCGCCCAAGGCTCGGTGCGGGCGATGATGGACCTGAGCGACGGCCTCGCTGCGGATTTGCCCCGCCTGGCCTCAGCCAGCAACTGTGGCTTCGAGATCGATCCCGCCCGATTGCCGCGCCGCCGTGGCTGCGACGTGAAGCAGGCGCTCAGTGACGGCGAGGATTACGAGTTGCTCCTCGCTGTACCTCCACGACTTTCCGCGAAACTCACGGCCGGTTGGAAGCGCCGTTTTCCCAAGGTGTCGCTCTCCCAAATCGGTCGGCTGACGAAACCGGGCGCTGGCACCGTGAATTTGCCGCCTGGCTTTGACCATTTTTTCCATTGCCAGCCGCGCGGGGAAAAGCGAGCAAGGAAGCGAGGATGATTCGTATTAAGTATCATACGCCGGGCACCCCACCGGCGACTCTTGTTTCCAAAACAGATGAGGTAGCTCAGGCACCGTCCATCGATCTCATCCAATACGACCAGGAGACGATCTTCGAAGGCCGCTTCGACACCTTTGAGGACCTCCTGGAGCGCTATGATCCGGCCAAGATCAATTGGATCAACATCGATGGCCTCGGGGATGTGGACCTGCTGCGCAAGCTCGGTGAACATTTTCATTTTCATCCCCTCGCCCTTGAGGATGTGCTGAACACCTCGCAGCGACCAAAGGTCGAACAATACGGCGACCACTTTTTTATCGTGAGTGAGATGATTTACGAGGAGAGCACGAATCGCATCGCGGTCGAGCAGCTCAGTCTCTTTCTGGGTGGGAGTTTCGTCATCACCATCCAGGAGGAGTGCAAACACGATGTCTTCGAGAAGGTCCGTGCGCGCCTGCGCAGCGGCCGCGGCTTTGCCCGCAAGATGAAGGCCGACTATCTGGCCTACGCCCTGCTCGATGCTATTGTCGACGAATTTTTCCCCATCTTGGAGGGTGTGGGTGAAGGCATCGAAGAGATCGAGGATGAGCTTCTTTCCAAGCCCTCCAAGGAATCCCTGCGCAAACTCTACGAGTCCAAGCGCATGCTATTGCAGCTACGGCGGGCCGCCTGGCCCCAACGCGAGATTTTCAATACCCTCATTCGGGACGAATCCGGCATCGTCAGCGAGGAAACACAGGTTTTTCTCCGCGATTGCTACGACCACATTACCCAGATCATCGACATCCTGGAAAGCTTCCGAGATCTGGCGGCCGGCCTCATGGATGTCTATCTTTCCAGCCTCGGTCTGCGCACCAACGAGATCATGCGCGTCCTCACCGTCATATCGAGCATCTTCATTCCCCTCACCTTCATCGCCGGCGTTTACGGCATGAATTTCAACACCGACCATCCCTTGAACATGCCGGAACTCAACTGGCCTTTCGGCTATCTTCTTTGCCTCGGGGTCATGGCGGCCGTCGCCATCGGTATGGTTGCCTTTTTCAAACGCAAGCGCTGGCTGTGAAGTCCGTTCTCATTCTCACCGCCGGTTTTGGCGAGGGGCACAATGCCGCCGCCCGCAATCTCAAGGAGGCCCTCCAGGCGGCATCACCCGAGACGAAGATCGTGATGAGCGACATCTTCCTGGAGGCCTACGGGTCCTTCAACCGTCTGATGCAGAAGACCTACATCGCGGCCATCAATTACACTCCCGTGCTCTGGCAGATCCTTTTCGAGCTCATGCACCGGACCCGCCTGGTCGAGCTGCATATGGGCTTCTACGGCAAGGCGGCCCGATTGTTGGAAAAAAAGATCGCCGAGTTGCAACCCGAGGTCGTCGTTTCCACCTATCCCGGTTGCAACCATCTGCTCGATTTCCTGCAGCGGAAGCGGCTGCATCGCCCGTACCGAATGGTGACGATCATCACCGACTCGCTCAGCATCAACTCGGTCTGGCTGCGGGCCCATAGCGATTTTTTCATCGTGGCCAACGAGCGGACGGCGGAAATCGTCCGAACCTTGGGCACGCCGGATGAGAAGGTTTTGACGCTTGGCTTCCCGGTACCCCGCGTCTTCGACACGGTTTCTGTCGAGCGCCCCGTTCCTCCCGCCGACGGCCTTTGGCGCGTGCTTTATGTTATCAATTCCGGCAAGCATCTCTCTCCGGCGATCGTCCGGCATCTGCTTGAGCTTCCGAACATCCAGCTGTCCGTCACGGTGGGCCGCGATGAGGAACTGCATCAACGTGTGTTCGCCGTGTCCGAAGAAGTCAGCCGCCCCGTCGAGATCCACGGCTGGACCTCCGAGATGCCCCGCTTCATGGCCGAAAATCACATCGTCATCAGCAAGGCCGGCGGCGCCACGGTGCAGGAAACTCTCGCGGCGCGGACGCCCATGATCATCACCCAGATTGTTCCCGGCCAGGAAGAGGGCAATGCCCGGCTTCTTCTGGAAAGCGGAGCGGCCGCGCTGGCCACCACTCCCCAGGATATCGCTGCCACGGTGCGGGATGCCTTTGCCAACGACGGAGCCCGCTGGCGGCAGTGGCACGAAGCCGTTTGTACGCTCAGCCGCCCCAGCGCCTCCGACGAGATCGCCCGTTTTATTCTCGGGCTCGAGTGATCAGGTTCCGAAGTATCGGTCGCCCGCATCGCCCAGTCCCGGTACGATATAAGCGCGGTCATCGAGTTTTTGATCCAGCGCAGCGAGAAAAATCGGCACATCCGGGTGCTTGTGGCGGAAAAGTTCCACACCGGTGATGCAGCCCACCAGCGCCAGCAATCGCAAGCGCTTGGCCCCGCCTGCCTTGAGGGCCGTGGCGGCATCCGAGGAACTGTGGCCGGTCGCCAGCATGGGATCGACCAGGAAAATGTCGGCATCCGGCAGATTCGGCGGAGCCTTGTAGTAGTAGTGTTTTGGCTCGAAGGTCTTCTCGTCGCGGTACATCCCCACATGACCCACCCGCGCCTGCGGTAAGACATTCATCATGGCCTCGGCCATGCCCAGGCCCGCGCGCAGGATGGGCATGATCGTCACCGTCTTCGCCAGTTTATAGCCCGTGCAGGTTGCCAAGGGTGTCTCAATTGCCGTCTCCACCACCTCCAGGTCACGCGTGGCCTCGATTACCACCAGCGTCGTCAATTCATGCAGGGTACGACGAAAAAGCTCCCGTGATGTCTCTTTGCTTCTTAGCACCGCCACCTTGGTTTTCACCAGGGGATGATCCACTACCGTACATCCTGGAACGCGAGGTTCTGCCATGGCCGCGGAGTATGCATATCCGGGCCGAAAAAAACAGTCCGGCCTGCAAATTTTTCCGCTAGGCCTGCGGCTCTCTCTGGTTACAGTAGAGAAACTCATGCTAGCGAAGTTGAAAATTCGTCCCGCCGATGGCGAGGCCTTTGAAGTGGAAGTCGGCAACACCGCCACCATTGGACGGAGCAAGGACAATAGCGTCAGCCTCCATTTCAGTCCCCATGTGTCCCGGCAGCATGCCATCATCCGCTGCCACAATGCCTACCAATACCAGATCATGGATCTGGGCAGTCGCAATGGCACCTTCGTCAACGGCCGCCGTGTCATCACGCCTACCATTCTTACGCACGGCGCTGTCATCCGCATCACCAACAACGAGCTGGTGTTTGAACAATTTGAGCAGACCAGTCCCGACGCGACCTACGACGTCACCATCGCCGCCGGTACCGATTCCACCAAGGATCTCAGTGCGACCGTCGCGGTGATGGTCTGCGACCTGCGAGGTTTCTCCACCATGTCCGAGCAACTGGCCGAGGAACAACTGGCCCGCACCCTCGGCGAATGGTTCCGCGACGCCGGTAACATTGTCCACGAGACCGGCGGCACCATCGACAAGTTCATCGGCGATGCCATCCTCGCCTACTGGCCGCAGGAGAGTGACACCAGCGCGGAGGCCTCCAAGGCCCTGGCCAGCGCCCTCAAGCTTCTGGAATCTTCCTCCAAACGCCGCTGGCCCGGCACTGGTGACAAACCCTTCAATATCGCCATCGCCATGCATCACGGCGTCGTCACCTGCGGCAACATCGGCATCGTGGCCCAGCGCGATGCCACCATCATTGGCGACACGGTCAACACTGTCTTCCGCATCGAGAGCGTGATGAAGCCCCTCAATCAGAAGGTGGCCGTCTCACACGACTTCCTCACCAGTATCGGCGAAAATCCGCCGGTGCCTTTTCACGATCTCGGCGAGCATCAGTTGAAAGGCAAGAATCAGGCCGTTCGCCTCTTCGGAATGCACCCTCTCAAAAAAGACGAGGTAGTCTAGAAGGGCGATTCTTCTCCGCGGTCTCCGCGAAACGGCGACGGATTAGACACCTCCCAGGCCTCCAGCAGAGGCTCGGGAATTTCACTCAAAAAGCGCGATGGGCGCTGCAACCCCTCCCCATACCCCGCGCCCAGGCGCATGTCCGGATAGGTCAGGTACAGTTCGTCCTTGCAGCGCGTGACTCCCACGTAGAAAAGCCGCCGCTCCTCCTCCAGACCTTCCGGGGTCTCCGCACTGCGCGAGCTGGGAAACATCCCATCCGTCAGCCAGATCAGGAAAACCACTTTCCATTCCAGCCCTTTGGCCTGGTGAATGGTGGAAAGTGTCAGTTTCTCGGTGTCTCCGTCGCCGTGCACGGCCTCGCTGGTCTCCACTGCGCCCAGCAAGGCCAGTTGGGAAAGAAATTCCTCGGTCTTGTCGAACTGTCGGGCGAAGGTGGAGAGTGTGTTCAGGTCCTCCCGGCGCGCCTCGTAGTTCGAGAACTTGTTCTTCATGTAGTCGTCGTACACCGCGAAGAGCACGCTCTCGATCATGGCCGAAGGAGACGGCAGGGCGTCCTCTGGGACCAGTTCGTCGAGTGTGTGGACCAGCTGTTCCCACGCTTTGGCCGCCTTGGCCGGCACCTTGAAATCATGCAGCTTGGAAAACGCCGTGCCTCCGCCCAGGGCCGCCAGAGTCTGGCTCCATAAGGACTCAGCCGATTTTGCGCCCACCCCAGGCAGCAGTCGTGCCATGCGTTTGAAAGCCACCTCATCCCGAGGATTGATGGCAAACTTCATGAACGCCGCAATATCCTTCACGTGAGCCTGCTCGAAAAACCTGAGTCCGCTGGTGATGGAAAACGGGATGCCCCGCCGGGTCAGTTCCAGTTGCACCTCCATCGAGTGATAATGCGCGCGATAAAGCACCGCCATTTCATCCAACTCGATCCCCTCCTCGTGCAGTTCCAGAATCCGTTGGGCGACGAAGGCCGCCTGCTGCGTGTTGGTCGTTAGTGGGACCAACGCGGGTTTGACCGGATGCGCCGCGCGGACCGGGGCCAGATTTTTCGGAAACTGTCGCTCGTTCGCCAGGATTGCGGCATTGGCCACGCTCAGCACCTCAGGCACACTGCGATAGTTGGTTTCGATTTTGAAAACCTGTGCGCCGGCATGGCGTTGCGGAAACTGCAGGATGTTCTCAAAATTTGCGCCGCGCCACGAGTAGATGCTCTGCGCGTCATCCCCGACCACCATGACATTGCCGTGCTTCAGGCTCAGCAGATCGATCAGTTCCGCCTGGATGCGGTTTGTGTCCTGATACTCGTCGACCAGGATATGCTGGAACTGCGTTTGATAACTTTCCGCCACATCCGGGCAGGTTTGGAAAAGTTCCAGCGTCTTGGAGAGAAGATCATCGAAATCCATCGAGTTTGTTTCGCGCTTCCGCCCCTCGTAGGCGACTTGGACTCTCTCAATCTGCGCCGCCAGCGGGATGAAGTACCGGTATTTCAACGCCAGGACTTGCGGCACAGCCACTCCGGTGTTTACCGAATAGCTGAAAACATCCGCCAGCACCTGCCCCTTTGGAAAGCGCTTGTCATCGGTCCTCAGTCCCTCCCGCGCCACGATGCTTTCCACCAGTTCCTCCTGGTCATCGCGGTCCATGATCGTGAAACCCTGCCGAAAGCCGATCCGCTCCGCATGGCGGCGTAGGATGCGGTTGCCGATGGAGTGAAATGTCCCTCCCCATATACCCTCCGCACTTTGCGGCAGAAGCGAAGCCACGCGCGAAAGCATCTCACGGGCCGCCTTATTGGTGAAAGTCAGCAGCAGGATGCTGCGGGAGGGTATGCCGTGCTCCAGCAGCCAGGCCACGCGAAAGGTCAGAGTGCGCGTCTTGCCGCTGCCCGCTCCGGCGATCACCAGAGCCGCGCCCGGTGCCGAGGTGACGGCGGCATACTGCTCGTCGTTCAGTTCGGCCGCATAATCGATGGCATGCTGCGGTCCCGCTGCCGTATCGAGTGTGTATCGCCGGGTCACGTCAGCCTTAGTTCTCTTCGGGCAGACGCAGCGACGCCATCTGGGTGTTGCTGATGCCCAGTCCGTAGGCCAGCAACGCGGCGGACTCGCTCCAGATCTTGGCCTTCGACTGGCCATAGACTACCGCGATCACATCCTTCCCATTGTAGGAACCGCTGGAGATCAGACAATGCCCGGCCGCATCCGTATATCCAGTCTTCATGCCGTTGCAGAAACTATAGGTGCGCAGCACGCGATTCGTATTGGTCAGCACCTGTGTCTTGCCGCTGGCAAAGCGGAAGGTGAAGGTGCGCGTGCGGATGATGTCACGCAGCAGCGGATTGAAGTAAACCGCCCGCGCCACCGCCGCCATGTCCCGCGCCGTGGAGTGCTGCTCGTCCGCCGGCAGCCCGTTGGGATTCACGAAATTTGACGATGTCCCGCCCAGGCGACGCATGCGGGCGTTCATCTTGTCGGCGAAACCGGTGATGCTCCCCGCGTTGTCCCGCGCCAGTGCACAGGCCACGTCATTCGCGCTCTTCACCAGCAGCGCGGTCAGCAATTGCTGGCGGGTGTAGCTGTCGCCCACCCGGAGATAAAGTTTGGTCGGCGACGCCTGCGTGTCCGAGGTTGCGATGGTCACCGGGGAGGAAAGCTCGCCCGACTCCGCGATGATGAGCGCCGTCAGCAGCTTCTGGGTGCTGGCCACCGCCCTTACATCGTTCTCATTCTTCTTGAAAATCACTTTGCCGGAATTTGCATCGAACACGATGGCCGATGCGGCGGAAATGATCGGCGTCTGCGCGGACAGCGAGGCGCAGAACCCCATGAACACGAAAAGGAAGGCCGCGCGCAGTTTCATCGGGCGTTTCTTGGGCTGCTCGTTCCCTGGCTCAGGGGTTCTTCCGGCGAGGCTTGATCGTGATCCGCTTGACCTTGGCGTCGTCCTGCGGACTCCACGTCATGATGTCCGGGTCGTCCTTGAAGATATTATGGACGATGTACCGATCATAGGAGTTGAGCGGCTCGGTTTGGAGCGGCCGATCCGTGCTTTTCACCGCCTCGGCCAGATGGCGCATCTTTACCACCAGCGCGTCGTCGCGCATGGTGCGATGATGGTCCACATCGACCACTACGCGGGGTGCCTTTGGGTCTGCGGCCTGTACCAGCCGGTTGACGAGAAACTGCAGGTCGTCGAGCGTCTGCCCGCGGCGGCCGATCAGCCGGTCGGCCTCATGGGTGAGAATTTGCAGAACCTGATGACCGTCGCGTTCCTGTTCCTCGATTTCAAAGACAAATCCGAGGTAACCGAGAATTGAGTCGAGTGTTTCGCGTGCGGTCAGGGTGTTGCTCATTGGCCGGGACGTTTTTTCTTTTTCTTGGTCGCAAGCGCATCTCGCTTCGCCACGTCGCTCTTCTTTTCGAGCGTGGGCAACGGCTTGTTGCGCGTCGCATACAGCTGCACAATAGAGAAAATATTCTGGGTTGTCCAATAAAGTGCGAGACCGCTGGCGTAGTTGTAGGCGAAGACCAGGAAGACGATGGGCATGAAATACATCATGCGCTGCTGCATCGCATCGCCACTCTTGGGCGAAATGATCATCTGCCACACCATCGTTCCCGCCATCACGATCGGCAGCACGTTGATGGGAAATCCGAGGAGATGCCCGACCGTGTCTGGCTGGGAGAGATCCTGCACCCAGAGGAATGAACTGTTGCGCAATTGGATGGCACTGCCCAGCATAGCGTAGAATCCGAAGAAAATCGGAATCTGGAGAAGCATGGGGAAGCATCCGCTCAACGGATTCACCCCGTACTCGCGATACATCTTCATCATCTCCTCATTCATCTTCTGAGGGTCGTCTTTGTACTTCTCCCGCATCTCCGTCATCTTCGGCGACAGCGCGGCCATCCGGCGCATTTCGTTCGTCGCCTTGTTTTGGAGCGGCCAGAGCAGTGACTTGATAATGAGCGTCAGGACGATGATCGCCGCGGCATAACTGCCTAAAATGCCCTGCAGCTTGTTCATGCCCCACAGCAGGACTTCACTCACGAAGCCAAACATGCCGAAATTCATCACGGCATCCTGCCCGCCGCTCATCTTGCGCAGTTGCATCAGGTCCTTGGGCCCGGAGTAGATGATGAACGACTCGGTCTTCGTTCCCTGCGGCTCCAGCGTGAAGCCCGGCATGCCGAGCCCGCCCTGAATGCCGTACACCGGCGCATTGTCCAGCTTGCGCGTCTCATAGCGGGTCGCCCACACCGAGTTGCCCTTCGTATTTTCCGTGGTGATGATCGTGCAGAAATACTGGCTGGCCACTCCCGCCCAGTTTACCTCGGGTTTTTCCGGGTTGATCTGGTAGAGCGCCTTCTGGGGGCTCCACTGGAGACCGAGGAAAGGAATGCCTCCGGCGTTGTACCAATTGACGTCGATCGTGGTGAACTTGCCGCTGTTATTCCAGTCGAACCTGGTATTCAGCGGCAGATCGCGCGGATGAATCGGCGCCGCTCCGCCCGAGCTCACAAAATAGTTGTTGCGAGAAATATCCGCTGTCCCCGTATTGCGGAACTCCAGGGTCATCTTCAACTGATACAGTCCCTTCTTCGGGTCCGACTCCGGGATGGAAAATCGCTTGGTGATCTCCAGCCCGTCCGCATCCTTGCGCGTGAAGACCGCTTCGTTCTTGGTCGAGTCGGTCGTCATGGCAAACCCGCCCCAAGCCTCGCCCGGTGTCGATCCGAGCGCACCGATGGGCATGGAACTGCCGTTCAGGGAGACCGATTGCTGGTTTTCTCCCTGGTGAAAATAAAGGTTCGCCCGCTCGATGCCGCCCTTGTCGTTGCTGAACACGTATTCCGCGTCCTTGCTGTAGAGGCTTTCACTGCGAGCGGCGATCGTCGGAGGTTCCGGTGTCGCGCCCGGGACGGGTGTGGTTCCGGGAATCGCTCCCGTGATCGCTCCAGGAGTGGCGGTCGCGGTCGCTCCCGGCGTGGCCGTGGCTGCAGCGGCTGGAGGTGGCGTCTTCCGTGGCGGATAGGCTTTGGCGTAGTACCATTGCCATCCCACAAGGGCGACGACGGAGAGAATGATGGCGGTCCAGGCTTTACGATCCATGTGATTGATTCAGAATGATTTAAATTTTTGGTGGCACGGGGTCATAGCCGGAGCCACCCCAGGGATGACAGCGAACGATCCGCTTTAGACCCAACCACAGGCCGCGCACAGTGCCATGCCGTTGGACGGCTTCAAGGCAATATTGCGAGCAAGAGGGTTCAAAGCGGCAACCGGAGGCCGGACCGCCGATGATTTGAAGAAAAGGCCGCAACGTCCAGCGGTATACGTGAATCAGGAAAACGACGGCCTTTCTCATCAGGAGCGAGGCAAAATAGAAAGCCTCCGGGCCAGAAGCAACCATTCGTCGCGCAATTCCGCATGAGTGGCCGTCACGGCGGAAGACTTGGCAATGACCACGATAAGCCAGCCTTCGGGCACCAGGGGCCGGTTCAGGCGGCATAATTCGCGCAGGCGGCGGCGTACCCTGTTGCGGTCGACCGCTCCGCCGACGCGGCGGGACGTGATGAGGCCAAAGCGGGCAGGCTCGGTTTCCGGACCGCGGGCGGCGCTTAAACGCAAAAGCCGCCCTTGTACAGAGCGGCCTTCCGTGCGAACCAGCGCAAACTCCCGGCCGAGCCGGATGCGCGCCGCGCGTGGAAACCGAAGCCGGTCAGGCCTCGGTGTGGCGGGCGAAATGGATTTCGACACCCTTCGGAAGCAGGCGCTTGCGGCCACGCTGACGGCGGCGATTGAGGATGGCCCGGCCGTTCTTGGTCTTCATGCGGGCGCGAAAGCCAAATTGCTGCTTGCGGGTGCGCTTGCTGGGTTGATAGGTGCGTTTCATAAAACTTCAGGAAAACTGGAGTTGGCGAATTTGCCGCCTTTCTCACGAAAGTCAACCCCTAATCTCCCAGAGTAAACCAGGATTGGCGAGAATACTTCTTCGGCCCATATTCTTCCCATGGCCCTTCCTTCGACCGCGCTCATCCTTATCGATATGCAAAATGATGTGCTCCAGACCATTGTGCCGACCGGTCACCAGGTCGTCCCAGCCATCAAGCGTACGCTGGAGGCCTTCCGCCGCCTCGGCCTTCCCGTCATCCACTGCCTCCGCCTGCATCGGGCCAATGGGGTGGATGTGGAAAAATTCCGCATCGAGACCTTCCGGCAGCATCCCTTTCTCGTTCCTGGCACCCTTGGCGGGCAGGTCATTGCCGAACTCACCCCCCTCCCCGGCGAGCAAATCGTTTCCAAGTCCCGCTTCAGCGGCTTCTTCCAGACAGACCTGTTGATGATGGTTCAGCGTCTCGGCATTAAACGGCTCGTCGTGGTCGGCCTGCAGACGCCCAATTGCGTGCGCGCCACCGTCACCGACGCGCTGGCTTACGACCTGGATGTGGTCGTGCTCGACGACGCCATCACCGCCCTCACTCCGGAAATCCATCGGGCCAACATGTACGACATGGAGCACATGGGCGCGGTCAAATCCACCGTGGACGCGTTTCTCGCCACCTTGGAAAAATAAGCGGCCGCGCCGCCCTATTCCGCTGGTTGGTTGATCCGTTGGATGGAGATCGCCTTCCCCGTCGTTTCGTCAATGTCGATCATCGCGCCATTGATCCGCACCGGCCCTTCGGCGATGGGAAACGCGATCGGCGTATTCGTCATGAACCGCCGGATCACTGGCTCGAATTCCCGGCCCAGACACGACTCGCTGGGACCGCACATGCCCGCGTCACACAGAAAAGCTGTGCCGCCGGGAAAAATCTGCTCGTCGGCCGTTTGCACATGAGTATGCGTGCCGCACACGGCGGACACCTTCCCGTCGAGAAACCGCCCCATCGCGATCTTCTCGCTGGTCGTTTCGCAGTGCATATCGACGAAAATCACGTGTGTCTCCTCCCGCAGACGGGCGACCTCGAACTGCGCGCAATAAAAAGGATTGTCCAGAATCGGCTGCATGAACGTGCGCCCCTGGATGTTGAGCACGCCGATTTTCCCTTTGGACGTGTCCAAAATGATGCTGCCCTGGCCCGGCGTCCCCGCGGGGTAGTTGCTCGGCCGCAGCAACCGCGGCTCGGTCCCGATGTATCCCATCGTCTCGCGCTGGTCCCACACATGGTCCCCGCTCGTGATCACCGCGACGCCCGCCCGCAACAGATCGATCGTGATCTTGCCCGTGATGCCTCGTCCGCCTGCCGAGTTCTCCCCATTGGCGATGACAAAATCGACATTCCGCTCCTTGATAAAAGTCGGCACGGCCTTGATTACGGCCTTTCGGCCCGGCTCGCCGACGATATCACCAAGAAAGAGAATGCGAATCATGAACCGGGCAGTTAATCACAGCCCCCAAGCCAAAGCCGATGGAAAAAAGACGGAATTTTCTCCGTGTCTCTCAAGGCAGGTGTGATTTAAATGGCATCCACGTGAAACGAGCCCCCCTTCTAGCGGTCCTTCTCCTCACCACCTCCGTGGCTTTCGCCCGGCTCAGTCCTCTCGCCCCGCCGCCGGACTGGTCGAAGCTCAACTCCTTCCAACAGACCATTACCAAGGATGAATTTGTTTCTCTCCTGGACAAGGTCTACGCCCCGGGTGGCGCCTGGAAGAAGACCATCGCCATCCACGACGACGTAGCCATCATCCAGACCAAACCCGGAGGCCAGCCCTTCCTCCTGCGTTTCGCCCCTTCCCGCGCCGAGGCCAAGGCCGTGCCCACCTACTGGCGTGCCAAGTCCCAACTCCCCGCCGAGGAACCCGACAAGCGCCTCGCTGGCCTCAAGGTCGCCCTCGACCCCGGTCACCTCGGCGGCTATTGGGCCAAGATGGAGGAACGCTGGTTCCAGATCGGCAATTCCAAACCCGTCACCGAGGGAGACATGACCCTTCTTGTCGCCAAGCTCATTGCCGACAAACTAGAGAAATGGGGCGCCCAGGTCTATCTCACCCGTTCCAAGGCCAGCCCGGTCACCTCCCTCCGACCCAGCGGACTCAAAAAAGCCGCCGTCGCTTCTCTCCAGGACAAGGACGATAGCGTCACCGATTTCAGTGTGGAGAAGGAAAGCGAGCGCCTCTTCTACCGCGTGGGCGAAATCCGCCGCCGTGGCAAGCTGGTCAACGAATCCATCAAACCTGACGTCGTCATCTGCCTCCACTTCAACGCCGAGGCTTGGGGCGACGCCAAAAATCCCAAGCTCGTCGACGAGAACCACCTCCACTTCCTCATCACCGGCGCCGTCAGCGCCGAGGAGCTTTCCTATGAGGACCAGCGCTACGACATGTTGATCAAACTCCTCAACCGTTCCTACAGCGAGGAGGTCGCCCTCACCAACATCATGGCCAGAAAGATGGCCGACGCCACCGGCCTTCCGCCCTACCGCTATGAAGGCAGCAATGCCGTCCGCGTTAACAGCAGTCCCTACATCTGGGCTCGCAACCTTCTGGCCAACCGCCTCTACGTCTGCCCCGTCGTTTACGTTGAGCCCTACGTCATGAACAACAAGAACGTCTTCGCCCGCATCCAGGCAGGCGACTACCCCGGACAGAAGAATTTCGGCGGCGCGATGCGCAAAAGCATTTACCGCGAATATGCGGATGCAGTTGCCGACAGCATCCTGGCGTATTATTCAGGACGGCCGCTGTGAAAATCATCGCCGTAGCCAATCAAAAGGGAGGTGTGGGAAAAACCACGACCTCCGTCAACCTCTCCGCCGCTCTCGCGGAAGCCGGAGCTCGCGTCCTCCTGGCCGACCTCGATCCCCAAGGCAACGCCACCAGCGCCATCGGCCTCGGTGAGATCGAGGGCAAAAGCCTCTACCGCGCTCTCATCGGCGAGGCTGCCGTCGAGGAACTCATCGTCCCCACCCGCATCCCGAATCTCTCCGCCATCCCCGGCGACCTCGACATGGCCGGTGCGGAAATCGAAGTCGCCCGCATGGACGACCACATGATGCAACTCCGTCGCGCTCTGGAACCCCTCAAGTCGAGCAACACCTTCGACTACATGTTCCTCGATTGCCCCCCATCCCTCGGCATCCTCATGTCGAACGCGCTGGCCGCCGCCGATGAAATCCTCGTTCCCGTCCAATGCGAATACTACGCCTTGGAAGGCCTCGGCAAACTCATGGGCGTTACCGACCAAATCCGCGCCTGCGGGGCCAATCCGAATCTCGCCATCAGCGGTCTGCTCATGACCATGTACGACAACCGCACCAACCTGAACCCCGCCGTGGTCAAGGAAGTGCGCGACCATTTTCAGGAAGTTGCCTTCCAGACCCTCATTCCCCGCACCGTTCGTTTCGGCGAAGCCCCCAGCCACGGCCGCACCATCTTCGAGCACGAACCCAACGGCTCCGGCGCGATCGCCTACCGCGAACTCGCCCAGGAATTCCTCGAACGCCAAAAGAAGGGCCTCTCCTTCATCAACTCCTAGCCGGTCGACCCGACCGGCTTCTTAGAACTTTCAAAGTTTCCCGATAAATAACATATGAACGAAGTCCTCGATTTGTTCCGCCAGACCGGCGCCCTGCTGCACGGTCATTTTGTCCTCCGCTCCGGCCTCCATAGCCGCGAATTTTTCCAATGCGCCCTCTTGTTGCAAGACGCCGCCATTGCCTCCCAAGTCTGCGGCATGCTGGCCGAAAAACTGAGCCAATTTGAAGCCACCACCGTCATCTCTCCCGCTGTCGGCGGCATCATTGTCGGGCAGGAAGTGGCTCGGCACCTCGGCAAACGCCACATCTTCGCCGAGAAGGACGGCACCGGCGGCCTTGTCATGCGCCGCTTCACCGTCACCCCCGGCGAACGCTTCCTCGTGGCGGAAGACGTCGTCACCCGTGGCGGTCGCGTCCAGGAAACCATTCAAATTGTCCGCGACCTCGGCGGTATCGTAGTCGCCGCCGGAGCCATAGTTGACCGTAGCGGCGGCACGCTTCCCGACTTCGGCTGTCCGTTTGTTTCGCTGATTCAGATGAATGTGGAGACGTTCGAGGCCGACAAATTGCCGCCGGATCTGGCGGCGATTCCCGCGGTAAAGCCAGGGAGTAAGTAGCTTCTGCCCGCTATTCAGGGCGACGGCCGCTCCAATTTGGCCTCCAATTCCTGGATGCGTTGCTTCAACGGAGCGATGATCTCATTCACTTCGCCCGCGGTGAAGCGAGGAGTGATATATTTCGGACAATTCCAGTCGAAGGAAACGACTTTGATCCGGAAGATGCGTTCGGTGGTCGTAAGCAAAGCCGGGTCGGCGATTTTTTTAGCCAGATCAGATTGCTCACCGGCATCAAGCACCCGGGCGTGGCCGAGGATCTTGAGCCGCTGGCGGTGCGGGTAGTCCATGAGAAAGAGGCACACCCGGTCGTTGGCGGCGAGATTGCCGGTGCTGAGGAGTTGGCGGTTGCCGTGATAATCCGCGAAGGCGAGTTCATTTGGTGAGAGGACCTTGAGAAAGCCCGGTGGTCCTCCCCGGTGCTGAACGTAAGGCCAGCCTGTTTCGCTCACGCTGCTGAGGTAGAAGCTGTCGCGGGCTGCGATGAACTCGATTTCGTCCGCGCCCAACGGATCGTCAGCCACGGCCGGTGGCAGGTCAGGTGCCCGCCCGTAGAAATGTTTTTGGGCGGCCCGCACCTTGGGGGTGAACGTCAGGTCTAGAAATTTGTGAGCCATGATTTTCGCTTCCTTTCGCGTTTTCGAATGAGACTGACCGGGAAATGAGCCTCATTTCATCATCGGTTATTTTGCCCTTTGGGCAACGGTTATTGGGATCGAAATTACGGTGCGGCCTCCGTCTCCCGGACTCTGGATATTTCCCGCGATTTTTCCCCGGACGCGGTCGTTCGTCAGAAAAACTGAACCATTCGTCCCAATTCGGTTGCCAGGGAAGGAGCTGCGACCCTTCATGCCAGCACTATGCGAATCTTTTTCCGTCGATCTCTCCTTCAATACCTAATGGCCCTGCTTTTGGGTTTGTCTGCCTTTTCGCAAGTCCGAGGGGGCGTGATTCTGACCATTGATATTTCGAATCCGGAAGCGGTGATCTTTTCGGCGACAGGCGCCTTTGCGGAGAACGATGACATCGACGACACCTTTCTCTCGGAAGGCTTCACGCTGCTGGATTTTTTCAATTCGGAATTTACCGATGATCCTCAGTTCTTCGACGAGTCGAGCTTGTACTCGCCGGGAGGAAATTTCGCGTACACCACGCTATTCCCGGTTGCGATCTTCGGCGATGAGATCGATCTGAACATCGCGGGTTCAGGATTCAGCACGCAGGACTTCTCCACCGAGGCCCCGGCTTTCACCGGTTACGCGATCATCGACCTGACGAGCTGGCTGCCTTACATCACGGCAGGCACAACGGGCAACATCCTCGCAGGCGACCCGATGTATAATACGGTGGTAATCGGACAGTATGAAGTGGTGCCGGAGCCCGGCACCTTCTCGCTGCTCGGCGGTGCCGCTTTACTCATGATCTTCTTCTGCCTGCGCACGCGTCTCGCGCGGATCAGGCAAGCGGATTGAACTGGGTAACAAGCAATTCGTCGAGGGCCGTCAGGGCGTCGGCGTTCCAATGGTCGGCCTGGAAGGCGATGTAGCCGTCGGGGCGGATGAGGGTGACGCCGTTCGAGGCGGCTCCGACAAATTCGGGGGGACAGATCGTGGAGCCATCAATGATCTCCAAAACCTGGCTCCAACGCCGGGCGAAGGCTTGGGCTTCGTGATTCGGGCCGTAGATGACGAGGTGGTGGAGGCAGCCGGTAAGTTTCGTGCGATGAGGAAAGCTGTGGCCGGGCCGCACCGGATGCGTGGTGCGGTAGAAGCCGTGGTAACCCAGCAGCGGGCTTTCGCTTATGGTAAGGTCGAGCATCTCGGGTGCGGTGGTTCTTCTGGTGGGGTCCCTGGGCGGGGCGGTCAGGGGTTCACCCTCGAGAGCGCGTTGGACGAGGGAATAATAAAATTCGTGGGTGGCCTCGGAGCTGGCCAGGACCTGACGGGCGACTTGCTGGCGTTCGGGTTCGTAGGCGGCGAGCAGTTCCGGTTTGCCGCCACGGCGAAGGACGGCGGCGAGTTTCCAGGCGAGGCTGGCGGCGTCAAGGAAGCCGGAGTTCATCCCCTCCCCACCGAGCGGGCTGCAGAGGTGGGCGGCGTCGCCGGCGAGAAAGAGACGGCCATGGGCGAATTTGGGAGACATACGGCGGTGGGCGCGGTAGGCGGAAATCCAGCGGAGGTCGGAGATCGCGAAAGGCTTCCTCAGGTGGCGGGCAATGGCCTGGCGAAGATCCTCGATCTCGGGGGCATCGGGAATATCCTCACCAGCGGGAAGGTCGGTGACAATGAGGGTGCGGCCTTCGGGGAGTTCGGCGACCATGAGCATGCCTTCTCTCGAGATGGCAACGTGGAGGAGGTCGTCGCCCCGGAAGACGCCGTGAGAGGCGACGTCGGCGACGAGGTAGCGGCGGGTGTAGGTGATACCATCGAGACGCTGCTCCAACACCTGGCGGGTTGGGCCGTGGGCCCCCCCGGCTCCGACGAGATAGTCGGCCTGGATGACGAAGCTGCGGCCATCGGCGGTGGAACATTCCACCTGCACGCCATCGTTGGTGGAGGTGATTTTTTCGGCGTTCACACCGCGCTCAACGGTAACGCCGAGATGGATAAGGTGTTCGTTCAGGATTTCCTCGGTCTTCCACTGCGGCATGGAGCAGGTGTAGGTGAAGGGTGAGTTGAGGGGATCGGGCCGCGCGATGAAGGCTTCCTCCATATTTTCATCGAGGATGCGAAGTCCCCTCACCGGCACGGCGGCGGCGAGGAATTTTTCGGACAAGCCAGCGCGATGCAAGACCTCCATGGCACCAGGTTGGAGGCCGGTGGCGCGGGTCTGGGTGTGCTGGGTCAGGCAGCGGTCGATGATTCGCGGGATGACGCCGTGACGGGCCAACTCGGCCGCGGTGAAGAGTCCGGTGGGGCCGGCGCCGATAATCAAAACTTCCGGGTGGGAGTTGGGCATGGGGGGTTCTTGTTTTAAGAATTAGGTCTTAAGGAACTTTGCGCGGAGGCGGCGCTGAGTCCCCAGGTAAAGGGCCAGGGAGGCGAAGATGGCGACGGGTTCCAGCCGATTCAAACCTGACAAGGGCGGGAACGGGGTTCATCGGGAGGGACATTAGGAAGATTCGAGCGAGGCGCAAGGGCCGCCGGTGATATTTCGGAATCCCGGCTTCAGGCCGCCACCCGCGCCCCTCCGCTCATCGCACGGGGAAGAACCAACTCAGGATGATGAGGACAACAAGGGCGATGGAGAAGGTGACCTGAAAGGTGTGGTCGACACGATTGATGCGCTGGACAACGCTGGCGCGGTTTTCGCCGGAGGTGTCCAGCTGGTTCGAGGACCAGACGAAAAGGGCGAAGAAGGCGAGCGCGGTGGCGTAGCAGAGGGCGTAAATCTGGTCGAGAAAGGTGATGTAGGGCAGCGGGGGCAACTGGTCCGCGTAGCTTTGCTGGAGGAAGACGAGGGTGAGGAGCGCGGTGGATGGCAGGGCGATGCGGACGTCCCAGAGCGATCCGGCCAGGCTCGGGGCGAGGAGGACGACGGTCATGACGACGATGAGCGGAAGCAGGAGCTTGAGGAGAGAGGCGACTACGGACTTGTGGTACAGGAGGCCGACCTCGACGCGGCTGGCGATGGTGTGTTCGCCGGAGAGCTCGGCAGGCAGGCCAAAGTGGGTGCCGAATTCGTAGATCCATTCGGTGACGTCGAGGCCGTTGGTGACATAACCGGGGAGATGGACGTATTCGCCCACACCGGTCTGCTTCCTATCGGGCACGAGGCGGACCCGGGACGAGTCGGCGGCAAATTTCTCGGCGTTGATGGTGACGCCGATGGGCAGGCGGACGACCTGGAAAGGAAAGCGGCGGAAATTCAGGCCGTAGGCGAAGAAGGTGCCTGAGTATTGGAAAGCCTGGTAATAGCGCCCGTCGGGCAGGCGGAGGGGCTTGTCGTAAACGGCAGCAACGGTGTAATCTGACAGCGCATTGGCGATGGTGAAGAAACTTTCGACGGGAATCTGCCGGGCCTCGAGGAGGGTCTGGAATTCTTGGGGCCAGGTGAACCAGACGGTGCCGTTGGAATTGAAGGTCTGGGCAGAGACAGTGAAGTTGCTGATGTCTTCCACCCAGGCGCCGATGGTCACGGTGATGGTTTTATCCGGCCATGGGGTGGCCTCGGTGACGGGCGTGAGTTTCCCCTTGCCCTGATAGGAAGGGAGTTCCAAGCGGCCAGTGCGGTTGGCCCAGATCAGGGTGATGACGGCGAGCCCGACGAGAGTGAAGGAGAGGCGTTTGATGAAGACAAGGAACATGAAAGGGAGCCCCTCCATAGCAGGAGGAGTTTGGCGTGATAAGAACTAAGTTCAGGGGATCGGTCCCCTCGCCCAAACGGTCGAATGCCTACAAGGGCAAGCTGTCGTGCGCGGAAGGCGGAGCCTTTTTTCGGACGGCGGGCTTGCGCGATTTCTTCTCGGAGGACTCAGGAGCGGCCGCGGATTCGAGGTGGCCGTTTTGAATGCGACGCAGAACCTCGTCGGCACCGACGGAGCGGACGGCGTCCACGATGCGGCCGAAGTTGCGCGTGTATTCCGGCCAGTCCGCCAGGAGGCGGCGGACTTTGGCCAGGGAGTTGCGGGTGTCGTAGACCTGGAGGTCCTCGACGGGAGTCTCAAGGATGCGGGCCAAGGCGGGGATGAGGCTTTGGGAGGGATGGCGGTTGCCCGCCTCGATATCCGAAAGAAAAGCGGCGGACTTGAGGCTGAGGCGATCGGCCAACTGGCGCTGAGTGAGGCCAAGGCGGGTGCGGCGGTAACGGATGAATTCCCCGAAGGATTTCCACATTTCGCGAAGTTCGCAGTTAATGCGAAAGTTGTGAAGATTTGATTTTGGAAACGGACAGGACGTTGCGCAGGAGAGTTCGTTTCGTCAGACGAAATCTGCGCAAGGAGGTAAGCGCTCGCTTGAAAAGTGGCGGGAAATCCCGAAGTCTCGCCGCCATGTCTTCCGAATCCAAAGCTCAATCCCTCGGCCTCGACTTCACGGTCGCCGGCCCGGAGAATCCCTATCTCAATCTGTGTTACCGCACGGGCAACCTCTTTTTCACCTCGGGCCACGTCAGCACGCTGAAAGGCAAGCTGGGCGCGGATGTCTCGGTGGAGGACGCTTATCAGGCAGCCCGCGAGGTGATGGTGAAAATCCTGCAAAGCCTCCGCCGCGAGGTGGATTCGCTGGACAAGGTGCGGGTGGTGAAGCTGCTGGGCTGCGTGAACTCGACGCAGGACTTCATCGAGCAACATCTGGTGATCAATGGCGCGTCGGATCTGCTGCACGAGATCTTCGGCAAGAACGGCGATGGGTTTCATGCGCGTTCGGCGGTCGGTTTTTCCTCGCTGCCCACGGGAGTGGCGGTGGAGATCGAGGCCATCTTCGAGCTCAAGTAAGCTCGAAGAGTTTCAAGAAAGTTTTAAGGGCGGCTCTGTTGGTGGGGCCGCCCATTCTTTTGGGAATCGCGATTGACGGGGAAAGGCGGCTTAGGGGGCATCCTTTTCAGGATCATCAGCGAGGATCACGCCGGATTGGTTCATGTCGATGATGGAGCGAACCTTGATCTTGCGGCCTGTGACCTGGCCGACGGAGGAGTCGAGCGTGAGGTCCGTCTTAATGGTCAGATCTTCGAGACCGAAACGGCGCAGGTCGATTCGTTTGAGGGGAACGAGTTGCATCTGTTCAGCGGACATGGCGCGGTAGGCATAGCCCATAAGAAAGACCTGATCGTCATTTTGGACCACGACGAGAACTTCATTTTCGTCGTTAATGTCGAGCACTTGGAGAAATGGTTGATCGGCCGGACTGGGGACCTCGTAGGAAACGCCTCCCGACCAGATCATAAGGTCCAACCGGCCATCCGCGCGTTTCTCATAACCGACGATATCGCCGCGGCCATTGATTGCGATGGCCTCAAAGGGGATCGGAATCTTGGCATAGGTGCGGTTGGGTGGGAGATGGACCGTTTTCGTATCGCGTACGATGGGAATCTCAAAATTCTGGATCGGCAGATAGGTGACGGTTTTTTCTTCATGCTCAACCTGGCGAAGCCAGAGGAAGCCGATTCCGCCGCCCACGAGCGCCAAAGCCAGCAAAACCCAGCGTCTCCATGCGGGCGGCGTGTAGTGGGGATCGCGGAAGAAACGATTCATGGAAAGCCCATCCATACTAACAGGGAGAACTCAACAAAGCACGAGGATTGGGCGATGGAGATTGAGTCGATTTCGGGCTAAAAACCTAGTCTTCGGGGATCGAAACTCAGGTTTAAACCAATCAAGGGAGCACGCAGCCTCTTAGTTCATCGTGTATCAAATCCCAGCCGACGCAGTGGCATCTAGCGAAAACATAAAAAAGCTTGAGGTCTCCAAGCGAAGAGGCGCTCACTGTCGGCTGGGCCCTCCCCAAACAAGGGAGGGCCGACAGGACAAACTAAGCAATAACGGGGCAGGCCACCAGGCGCACGCCGCGTTGCTCGACAGACACCGAAGTGGCCACCGGCCATATGTGATCTTGCAGGATGGCCCGGACTTTTTCGGCGATGACATTGAGACGTGGACCGCCGGCCTCGCGAATCGCCCGCATCTTATGTTCCGAGATCTTCAGGGCCTGGGGTTCGGCAATCGCGCCGCCGACCGTGACGAAACCGACTTTCCGTCCGGTATATTTAATAATGAGTTCCATAGACAGTCACCCTGCTCCTGTTTCCCGGGATAGCTATGTATTTCGCCGACAATCGTCCTGCTGGGAGAGAAAGCCGGGGTGCCTGTTTTGATGATTTATACCCCCTGCCGCGCAAATTCCCGCAGCTTGTCCGGATTCCGATGGCCGAAAATGGCGGCGATCTTTCCGTTCTGAATTTCGAGCGACAGGGCGGAGACGATCTGGCTGCGCACGGACAGGAGGAGGCCGGGAGCGCCATTGAAATGGACGGGATTGACTTGATAGCCGCCTTCAGATTCGAGGTTCTGAATGATTTTGATGAAGAATTTGGCGATGACTTCGCGATCGGTGAGGACTTTGGGGACAGCGGTGGCCTTGCCCCCGCCATCGGAATAGAATGAGGTGGATTCGCCGAAGAGGTCCATCAATGGTTCCATGTCCCCCGCCCTGCAGGCTTGGAGAAAACGGGTCATGAGCTCCTCGTGTTCCTGATTGGTGGCGGGAAAGCGCGGCTTCTCCGCCCGCACCCGCACTCGGGCGCGGGAGACCAGCTTGCGGCAGGCCACGGCGGACTTCTCCAAAATCTCCGCGATTTCCTCAAACGCGTATCCAAAGACCTCATGGAGAAGGAAACCGGCCCGCTCCTCCGGCGACAGCTTTTCCAAGACCAGCAGTAACGCGATGGAAACGCTCTCATCCACCGGCTCGGCGGGAGAATGATGGGCCGGGGCCTCCGGCGCGAAAGGCTCGGGCAGCCAGGTGCCGTAGTATTGCTCTCGCTGGACCCGGGCGGACTTGAGCCGGTCCAGACAGAGGCGGCTGACTACCGTAAGCAGCCAGCTCTTCGGAGACTTCACCTCGTCCGCTTCGGCCCAGCGCAGCCAGGTTTCCTGCACCATGTCCTCCGCGTCGCTCACCGAGCCGAGCATGCGATAGGCCACGCCGGTCAGCAGACCACGCTGCGCCTCGAATTCCGCGGCCCGGGCTTCGGTGAGATTCATCGCCGGAGGATATTACGCTGCCAGGGCGGGCATGAGCGAACAACTCTTGGCGTGGCCCAGCGCCCGCTTGAGGGTCGGATACAACCGCGTCGCCACGATGGCCAGGGCCAACTCCGCGACCACTTCCCGGCCCCAGCGGGCTTGCAGGCGGGGTAGCAACTCGGGATCGAGCTCCTCATTGGCCGCCACGCCGCGGGCGTAGTGGTAAACATCGAGTTGTTCGTCATTCAGTCCCTTGCCTCCATGCAGGGCGCCACGAATGACGGCCTCCGGCACCTGCGCCTCGCGGGCGATCTTCATGCCCAGTTCGGTGCAGGGTCCGCAATCCTGCTGCCGCATTGCCGCGATCTTGGCGATGAAAAGCAGGTGGAGCGGCACTTCCTTACGATACTGCCCCATTGGCATCGCCGCCTCGAAGGCGGCAAATGCTCCCGGCGAAGCGTCGAGAAGTTCCTCCATATAGGAAACGTCGTAGTCGTAATGTTGGCCGAAGCCGCGAAGGGCCGCGCGCGAGGCGGTGATTTTTTCAGAAGGTATGGTATTCATGTCACTCTCTATGACGATTGACGTCGGGAAAGTGTGACCGACCCCGCGAAAAATTTCCGCTCGCTACGCCGTGGCTTTTTTGAGGCTGATGCTGAATTGCTGGTCCGGCTGGGTCAGCCAGCGATCATACCACGGCGAATAGGTCCGGCAGGCGATGGTTTCCCCGTCGGGTTGAAATTGCATCAGCCGGATGAAGCCACCGCCGCCAAAGGCTCGGGTCTTCCTTTTGGCCTCCGGGTCGGGCGAGAAGGGAATGCCGCCTGCGCCATCGTCGACCTGCACGGCGGCCTGATAGTTGGCCAGGATTTGGTGGACGACGTGCCCGTCGTCAGCCGGGCTGACCAGGTGGCCTGTGCCGTTGTTTAGCACATGGCCGTTGAGCGTGAGGATCACGTTGGAGCTGGGCGCGATGACTTTCTTCCAGATGTCCTGCCCATCGTTCACCCCGCCATCTTCCACCAGAGCCTTCGCGCCTTTGGCCGCCCATTTTTGCGCCGCCCCATATTTCGCCCAATCATAACGGGTGCTGTCGCAGAACAGATACGAGTGCGTCAGGATGATGGCCTTTCGATCCGCATTTTTGGCCACGATATTCCGGGCCCATTCCACCACCACGTCACGTGGACCGTACTCCATGCCCACGATCAGAAATTTCCCAGTGGGAGTGTCAAACTGATGCCAGTTGTTTTGCAGCTTGCCGGGCTCAAAAAGTCCAAAAGCCGAACTGGCCTGAAAATCCTTCTCGGTGAAGTAGTCGTTCAGCAAGGTGGAACGGTCCGAACAGAGCTTCTCGGTCGGGCCGGTGTCGTGATTGCCCGGTACGAGCGCATACGGTACCCCGGCTTTGTTCAGGATGCTCAGCGATCGCCGGGCATTCTCCCACTCGGGCGGGTTGTTATGGTTCGTAATGTCGCCTTCGTGGGCGACGAAAAGGATGTTGTGCGACTTCTGATGCGCCGCGATCCATTCGCATTGCCGGTCGAAGACCTCGGGAAATTTTTCCGAATAGTTCTGGGTGTCCGGCAATACGGCCAGGGTCCAACTGCCCGGAGGACCATCACAGGCTGTACCCGGCAACGTGGTCGCATGGGCTGGGCCTTCTTCGGCCCAGGTCGTGCGGGGCCACGCGAGGGCTTGGAGGGAAGCGAGGGCCGTCGTTTTGAGGAAGGTGCGTCTTTTCACAGTGAGGAACCTGCCCATAACACGTGGGCTTGCACCGCGCAACGTACGTTCAGACGATTTCCTGCGCTACCCCTAAGCAAGAGCCGCCACAGCGAACCAGCCGATCATAATCAGTCCGATCAAAAGTTTGCCGATGATGCCCGCCGTCGTGCCGAGGAAGGTTCCCCAGCCTGATTTTCCCGCAGGAAGGACGCCTTTGCCGCCCAACAATTCCCCCAGCACCGCGCCGAGCAGAGGGCCCAGAAAAAGGCCCGGAATGCCGAAAAACAAGCCGACGATCGCTCCCAGAATCCCGCCGACTGCCCCCCAGCGGGTCGCGCCGAACCATTTGGCCCCGGCGGCTCCGCTCACGATATCGAGGGCTTGGGCCAGGATGGTCAGCAGCGTCAGCACCACCAATGTCCCCCACCCGATGGAATGAAGCGCGAAATGATTCACCACCGCTCCGAGCAGGATGAGTACCGTACCGGGAACAAGCGGAATCACGGTGCCCACCAGGCCGACAAACATCAGACCCAATGTGAGGGTCCACCAAAGTGCGTCCATTAAAGGAACATAGCGCTTCCGTCTGAGAGAGCCACGAGGAAAGGCGACCGTTTGACACCGGCACACTTCATGCTTAAAGTCAGGGAGCGCCGCCCATGAAAAAGTTCATCTCCACCCAGTTGCAAACGGCTCATTCCCTCGCGGGAATCGCCCATGATATTCTCTTGGAAACCCGCAATGCGGCCAGGACCAAGGTCAGCGATCTGCGGTCGCAGGTGGACGATCTTTGGCAGGCGGCGGAGGAAATGCTGCCTCACGCCAAACCGGCGGCCATCCTCAACCGGGTCGAGAAAGCGGTTTCCGCATTGCAGAAACGCGACTCGATCGGTTTTCCGAAAACGCAGCGAGCCTAAACTTCCTCGCCCTTCACCCGGCCGATCTTCCGCAGTGGAAGCCCGGACATGAGTCTGCGCTCGATTTTCTCGAGCGAGACGCCCTTCGTCTCAGGGACAAACAGCAGGAAGAAGATGATGAACAAGGCATTCAGGCCGCCGTACATCAGGAAGGTCTGACCGGGCCCCAGCCATTTGAGCAGGGACAGGAAGGTGACGGCCACGATGGCGTTCACGATCCAGTTCGTTCCGGTGCTGAAGGTCACACCAAGATCGCGGCCTTGCAGCGGGTAGACCTCCGAGCACAAAACCCAGATGATTGGGCCGGCGCTCATGGCAAAGCCGATGATAAAGATAAGCAGGGCGAAGATGGCCGGATAGGCGTAATCGAGGCTCTTCAGCACAATGGCGCTCTCCACCACGCCCTTGGCATTAGTGACGCTGTGGCTCTCGCCACCGATGACAAAAAGCGTGCCGACGGCAATAAGGGCGGCACCCATGGTGACAAAGCCCGCGTACATAATCGGCTTGCGGCCGAGTTTGTCGACAAAGGCGATGGCGATAAAGGTCGCCAGCACGTTGGTCACGCCCACGATCACGGTGCCCCACATTTGCTGGTTGGTATCCGCAAAGCCAGCCATTTTGAAAATCTCCGGCGCGTAATACATGATGACGTTGATACCGGTCAGTTGCTGAATGATCTGCAGACCGATGCCGAGGCCTACCACCCGGCGGAAATTGCTGCTTTTGGCCAGCAGTTCAAAACCGCCCTGCTTGACCTTGAGGCTGTCCTCGATCTCGCGAACCTCCGCCGCGATTTCTGCATCATCAAGATGCATGCCTTTGAAGACAGCAATGGCCTTGTCCTTAAAACCCTGCATGAAAAGCCAGCGTGGACTCTCCGGAAGAAAAAACACTCCGGCAAACATAACTGCCGCCGGAATGGCGATGATACCGAGCATGAGCCGCCAATGGCCCCCGGTCACGCCGCCGAAAGTCGCATAAGTGGCCAGCCAGGTATTACTAAGGAAGGCCATGACGATGCCGATGGTAATCATCAGTTGATACATCGAGATGAGCGAGCCTCGGACCGATTGCGGGGAAATTTCCGAGAGGTAAAGCGGCGCCGTGAATGACGCGATACCCACCGCCAGCCCCAGGATGACGCGGGCGATGATCAGCACATGCTCATTGGGAGCAAGGGCACAAAGGATGGAGCCGATGATAAAATTCACCGCGCTGAGCAGGATGGTTTTGCGGCGTCCCAGCTTGCTGGAAAGGATGCCGCTGAACAACGCGCCCACCGCCGCCCCAACCAGAAGCGCGCTGACGATATACTCGATGGACCGGTCATCGACCTTGAAGTCCTTGCGGATGAACTCGATGGCGCCGGAGATAACCCCCACGTCCAAGCCGAAAAGGAGGCCGGCGAGCGCCGCAGTGAAACCGATGAAGTAAACGATGGGTTGGATGCGCTTCGCAGGAACGGGGGAATTCATAAAGAAGTGCTAGGCATCATGCGCCTCTTATGCTCTTTTCACAAGCAGGAAGAAACTTCGGGAGTCTAAGGAATCTCCACAAAGTTTTTGGGAAAACCGAAATCCCGATTCAGCAGGCTCGCATACTGTCTCCCCGCTCTCAGTTTCACGGGCTATATGAAATCGAAAACTCATCTTCGCTTCGGGGATTTTCTTTCAACCAGATGCATGACTATTGTAATTTTCCTCCGCATGAATTTTCGCGTTCTCGGTCTGGCCATGGTTTTGGGGGCGGTGGGTCATCTCGCCGCTCAAAATCCACCGATGGTGACCGATCAAACTGCGCAGATACCAGTGGTGAAATCCGAAATGCTGGACTTGATTCCCAGCTTTGCCGTCGGTAGCGCGGACAAGTCGGTTGCGTTCTACGAAAAACTGGGCTTTACCGTGGTCCTGCGCAGCGGCGCTTATACCGCAGTCGGTCGCGATGCCGTCCAGATAGGCCTCTTCCACACCCGTAGCACCGCGCAAGCCAAACCGGGGTCGGTCTACATTCAAATCAGCCGGGTCGACGATTTTTACAACGAAGTGAAGAGCCGTGGCCTGAAGATCACGAGCGACCTGAAAACTCAGCCGTCCAAGATGCGCGAGTTTTCCGTCACCGACCCCGACAATAATACTCTCGTCTTCGGCGAGTATACCGGGTCGAGGTAAGACCTATTCCGCGGTTCCGTCCGAGGAGGACGGCAGGGAAAGCGAAGTGAACTCACCCTTGGAACGGGTGAAGTGAGCCATCGCCATGCGGTTGCGCTCCTGCAAAACCGTGGCCACCTGCTCTTCGACCGGAGGAGCCTTCCAGATTTGATGATTGCCCGGCGGCAGCCAGGCCCGGCCGGTGAAATTATCGCGCACGGTGCCGCCCGGCAAAACCCTCGGGCTATCCGCCACGTAAAGGCGCTGCCCGGTAAAGCCCAGGGCCACCATCTCCACATGGCCGTAATAGCCTCCCGGCGTGCCCCGTGGCCGCTTCCCGACCCGGGCGTCGCCCAGATAGACCAAAACACTGCCCAGCGGAGCCTGCATGGGGTTCTTACAGGCGACAGGCTTCCAGCCCGCATCCAGCAAATTTTTCTCCCAATCCTGGCCGTTATTCCCCTTGAGCCCCTCGCCCAGACCCGCCTTGTTCAGCAGGGAAAGCATCCCGCGTCCGCACCAGCCGGAGCGTATATTGTCCCGGGCGCTCTCGGCCGCGATGGCCATCAGGGTCGGTTTGGAAAGATTCGGTCCGGCTGCCGTCGCACCGGCGACAGAAGCAAGCATGGCCAAAGCCGCTGCGATTCGGACAAACATGGCGGTGAAGATAGGCAGTCAGGCCGCCTCGCCAAGTGGTTTTTTTTGAAAAAGTCGCCCCTCTTCAGAGAAAAATCCTATTTTTTCCTCTTGTGGATACAAAGGCGATTGCCATCGGGGTCGGCGATAAGCGCCATGAAACACACCGGGCTCTCGGTTTTTTCCATGACAAAGGTGACCCCCTTTCCCTTCAGTTCCGCAATGGTGGCATCGAGGTCTTCCACCTCAAATGCGACCCCGGCTCCGTCTGGCGAAGGTTTCCATTGTTCCGGGTCCCCATTGTTGATGGCGAGGGTATGCGGACCGAATTCGTACTCGATCCAGCCCGTATCGCCGTCCAGCCAGGTGGAAGCGGGCTGGAAACCGAGGACGTTTTCGTAAAAATCACGGGCCCGCTTCAAGTCGGTCACCGCATAACCCACGAAGGCAAACTCCAACACCTTCATGGACTTAGGGGGCGCGTCGACCAGTAATGAGCTGCACCAGCAGCACGACCACGGCGATAACCAGAAGCAGGTGCACCAGACCGCCGGCCACATGAAAACTAAAACCAAGTGCCCAAAGGACGAGGAGAACGACGAGGATGGACCAGAGCATAATCGTATGGGGTTCTCTGGGAATCGGCTGCGATTCTCACTCTGCGCGTATGAAAGAGAAGTATTGCGCACCGCGTGGCTTCCGCCCACCAATAAGGAGATGTGGACGCGGTGGCGCTTCATGCTTTTTGGAATGGCAGCCTGGTTGGCGACGGGGGTGGTTTACCCCCAATCTCCCACCCCGGACGCCCCCCCGTCCCCCTCTCCCGTCCCCGCCGCTACCCCCTACCCGCTCAGCCTCATTGCCCCCCAAGCCGACGCCACTTTGGCCGAGCTGGCCCAATTTCGCTCGGAACTGACGGGGGACGATTTCGCCGACAGCCTGCACAAATTGGTGCCGAAACTGACCAGCGATCTCGAACGGAAGGAAAAGCAGACCGATAAGACATTGGGCTCGATCCCCAAGATCGGGGTGCTGCAGGAGGAGGTAAACAGCTGGAGCGTGCTGCATGAGGATGTCCTGCTCCGTCTCGGCCTGCTCAGCGGAAAATTGAAACGGGTGGACAATATCTCCCAACAGTTAGCCGCGATGGAGCAGAGCTGGAATTTGACCCGCCCTACCTTGCAGGGCGCGGGAGTGCCAATTGATCTGCGGCAAAAGGCGGCCTCCGTTCTTGAGCAGATCACGGCCACGGGCAAGACGGTTGCGGCCAAACGCACGGAATTGCTTGGCCTCCAAAGCACCCTCGTCAACCAGAGTGCACAAATCGCCGGAATTTTGTCGCGGGTGGAAAAAGCGCGAAGTGAAGCTCTCAACCAACTCCCGCTCCGCGACAGCCAGCCGCTCTGGCTGGGTTTTCAAAAAATCGAAGGCCAGCCCCTGCCCACCGAGGCCGCCTTCGCGCCGCAACTCGCACTGATCCGCAATCACCTTTTCACGGAACGCGGGGTGGTGTTGCTGCACCTTACGCTTTGGTTCGTCCTGATCCTGGTTTTCCGTTGGGCCCGTGCCGCAGTCAAACGATTGACGGCGGCCGATGCGGAACTCAATCGTTCCACCGTCATTTTTGAGGTGCCGGTGGCGACGGCAACTCTCATTGCCCTGCTGTTCGCGTCACCTTTTTATGCCGGGGTCTCTCCGGTCCTGACCGCGATCCTGGGGGCGGCTCTGCTGGTCCCGCTCCTGCGCATCGTAGGGCGCATCATAGTTCCCTCCCTCCAGCCCATTACCTGGGCTCTGGCGCTTTTCTATCTCTCGGCCCAGATCCGCGAGGCGACCAGCCCGTTTCCTTTCATTTCCCGGCTCATCTATCTGGCGGAAATGATCGGCGGGGTCTTCTTCAGCCTGTGGCTGATCAAGGAGTCCCGGGGGAAGCGGAGCACATTATGGTTCACCTTGCAGGTGGCGGGACGGGTGGGATTCGCCCTGTTTTTGGTGGCGGGGGTGGCGAACATCCTCGGCTATGTGAATCTCGCGCAGTTCGTGAGTTCGGTGATGTTGGACAGCTCCTATGTGGCGATCCTGCTTTACGCGGCGGCGCACATTCTGGCTGGTCTGGTGACCTTTGCCTTGAACGTGCGCCCGATGACGCATCTGGCGATTGTGCGGCGGCACCGGGCCTTGTTGGAGGTGAGAATTTCCTGGGTCTGTCGCGCTCTCGGAGTGGTGTTGTGGGCGGCCTTTGTGCTGAACAAAGTGCTGTTACTGCAGCCGTTGCTGCACTGGACCAAGGCGGCGGTGAAAGAACCTTTGGTAGCAGGAGTAACGCTGGGTGGGATCTTCACATTTCTCATCACGGTCTGGGCGTCGTTCCTCATTTCCCGTTTCGTGCGCTTCCTGCTGGAGGAAGACGTCTATCAACGCGTGCAACTCAAACCGGGGCTGCCCTTCGCCATCTCGACGATGCTCCATTACGTCATCCTGCTGTTGGGTTTCTACCTCGCAACGGCGGCGTTGCTGGGCGACATGAGCAAGTTCGCCATCCTGGCGGGTGCATTCGGTGTGGGCATCGGTTTCGGGCTGCAGAATATCGTCAACAATTTCGTCTCCAGCATCATCGTGCTGTTTGAGCGACCGATCAAAATCGGCGATCTCGTTCAAATCGGGACACAGCAGGGCACGGTGCGTTCGATCGGGATTCGGGCGACGATCATCCGCAGTTCCGATGGGTCGGATGTGATCATTCCCAACGGCAAATTGATTTCCGATCCGGTGACAAATTGGACACTTACCAGCCATCAGCGGCAGTTGCAGATCTCGGTGGTGACGCCGGTCAAAGGGGTTGATGCCGATCAGGTCATTAGGTTGCTGGAACAAGCGGCCAATGAAACGGCCAATATCGCGAAGTCCCCCGCTCCTTCGGGCATTCTGGCCAGCTTCGGCGCGAATCAGTTGCAGTTCGAAATTCGCGTATGGACCGACGATCCACAAAACGCACGGCGGTTGCGCAGCGATCTGGGCGTGGCGATCAGCCGATTGCTGGCCCAGCACGAAATCCCGACAGTCTAAGCCGGGATAGCAAGAAACTCGTCGATAAGGCGCTCAAGGAGAGGAACAGAGGTGCCGGCCTCAATCTCGATCTCCACGATGGGATGGTCGCCGGGGCCGCGTTTTTCCAGGAGTTGCGGAGATTGCCAGATGGTTACACCTTTGGACTCAAGAAACTCGATGAAAGCCGGAGCGATATTGCCCTCCACGTGGTAGGACGGAGTGGTTTGCTCGTGCGTCGGAGGAAAGAGAATGATCTTTTCCGGTTGCATGCAGAGGTATCGCGCGTCCCGGGCCGATTGCTCGTCCCTAGAATCCCATTTGCCGGCCGTGCTCGATTAATTTTTCCACGTTGCCTTCAGGATGGCCGTGAAAAAGCGGTCTATCCTTGATATGGGAAGCAGCGGGGGTCTCGGGGACCACGATCTCCTGATCCTTCGTCGCCGCCAGCTTGCGCTCTTCCGCAGTCTGTGACTTTTGAGGTTTCATAGAAGAGAATCGCGGGAGAATGCGGCGGCGGGTGTATGAAATTGTGCTGCACCGAAGACGGCTTTGCGCGAGGATGCGGCATGGCTCAATTCCCTGAAGAACAAACCGACGAAGGAGAATTCAACCGGCAGGAGGACGAATTTCGTGATTTGGTGTCGACGACGGCGGGCGCGGTTCATCCGGTGGAAAGCGGGCGCTATCACCTTTATATTTCCCTGGCCTGCCCCTGGGCGCATCGCACCTTGATCACCCGGCACCTGCGTGGATTGGAAGACGCGGTGAGCGTGACGGTGGTGAATCCGGTGCGGGATGAGTGCGGCTGGGCCTTCGGCGATGGTCCGGGGTATTCGCACGATGAGGTGAATGGATTTCATTTTCTGGCGGAAGCCTACAAGGCGTCGAAACGGCTTTTTACCGGACGTGTGACGGTGCCAGTGCTTTGGGACAAAAAAGCCAAGTGCATCGTGAACAACTCGGAGGATGATATCTGCCGGATGTTTCAGGACGCCTTTGCGGGGCTGGCGGCAAAAGAGGCCGACCTTTTTCCAGAGGACATCGCAGGAGAACAGCAGGAGCTCAGTCAGTTCATCTATGAACGAGTCAACAATGGCGTGTACCGCGCGGGGTTTGCCTCACAGCAGCGGCCTTACGAAAAGGCGGCGCACGCGTTATTCGAGGCGCTGGATGTGTTGGAAGAGCGCCTGGCAACACGGCGGTATCTCTTCGGCTCGCGCTTCGTGGAGACAGACTGGAGACTGTTCTGCACGCTGATTCGTTTTGATGCGGTCTATCATGGGCACTTCAAATGCAACGTAAGGCGCATCGTCGATTATCCGAACCTCTTCGGGTTTTTACGCGACCTTTATCAGCAGCCCGGCATCGCGGATACGGTCAATTTTGATCATATCAAACGCCACTATTACATCACGCATGACGACATCAATCCGACCCGTATCGTACCGATCGGGCCGGAGCTGTCGGCGTTGAAAACGCCGTCCGGGCGGGAGGCGCTGGCGGACTAGGCAGCGAAACCGCCATCCACCACCAAGCCGGTGCCGGTGATATAGCCAGCCTCAGGACCAGCGAGAAAAAGGACCAGGGCGGCGACTTCATCGGCGTGGCCAAAGCGTTTGGCGGGAACGATACTTTTCATGAAGTCCGCATTAGGTCCATCGGCAGGATTCATTTCGGTGTCGATGGGACCGGGTTGGACGTTATTGACCGTGATGCCCTTGGGAGCGAGTTCCGTGCCGAGGGCGCGGGTAAATCCGGCGACGGCGGCTTTGCTCATGGTATAGGCGCTAGCGCCGGGGAACGGCGTGCGATCGGACACGCAGCTACCGATGTTGATGATGCGGCCACCCTCGCCCATATGGCGGGCCGCTTCCTGGGCGAAAACATAGACACCCTTGATATTAACCGCGATGGTGCGGTCGAGGTCATCGAGGGAAAATTCGGTAATCGGGCCCATGGGTCCGATGCCTGCGTTGTTCACGAGAATGTGCAGACCGCCGAAGGTCGCAACGGTTTTGTCCACCGCAGTCTTGATCTCCGCCGCGTTACCGCTGTCGGCCTTGATGGCGATGGCTTTGCCACCGGCGGAAATGATGGCCTGCACGACTTCCCCGGCCTTGGCGGCAGAGGCGCTGTAGGTAATCGCGACCGCTGCCCCTTCCCGGGCAAGGCGTTTGGCGATGGCGGCTCCAATGCCGCGGGAAGCTCCGGTGACGATGGCGACTTTATTCAAGAGAATGCTCATGGTCTGCAGCATAGCTGGAACTTTTTGCCCTGACAGGGATTTCCCTGAGCGTGGGGGAGTGGGCTTTTTCGATGCGGCCAAACTTTCGGGCCGGGGCGAATTCCCTTTACTATGAAAACACTAAAGTTTGCTCTCTGCGCTATCGCTGCTTCGGTTTGCCTCGCCACTGCGCAAACCGTCAGTGAAACGACTACGACCGTAGCACCTACGGAGTATGCCGGGACCGTTACGACCTTTGATGCCGCGGGCAATTCCATCATCGTCAAGGGACCGGATGCGGTTCCGGTGACGTACGGTTACACCAAAACCACCACGCTGGTGGATGAAATGGGCAACCCGGTCACTGCGGAGGTTGTCCGCTCGGGCGTGCCGGTCACCGTGTACTATAGCCCCGTCGATGGCCGCATGGTCGCTACCAAGGTTGTCGTTCGTCGGGCCGCCGTTGCCCCGGTGATTGAGGAAAGTACCACTACCACCACAACAACCACCAAAGAGTAAAACCCTCTCCTAGGGGAAATGAGAGCCCGTCGCCATCAGGCGGCGGGCTTTTCGTTTTTCCAGAAGCTTGGCATGTCCGGGCATTTTTACTTGCTCCAACCAAAGTGACGGACATATTAAGATCTCTTTTAGGAAGGGTGGCTGAGCCCGGTCGAAGGCACTCGACTCGAAATCGAGCGTGGCAGAAATGTTACCGTGGGTTCGAATCCCACCCCTTCCGCCAATTTGAACGTAGTGGAATCTGATGGCATCCCTGTGGGATGAGCTGCCTGCGCGAGGCGCCGAAGATCCAGACACAGTCAAACTGGCAAACCCGTCGCAGACGGGATAATCCCACCCCCTCCGCCAAATTTCGATCACTCCTTCACAGGAATAAAGAAGGGGGTGTTTTTGTCTTTGACCAGAAAGACGACAAATTTCGCAGGTTTGGTATCGCTCGCATTCCGGCCCACGAGGTGAATGCCATCCGGGGCCTCGTAAAAAGTGTCACCCGGATGAAGGGTCACGGGTTCCTCGCCTTTCATTTGCATGATGATCGATCCCTCAAGGACGTAGATGAATGCGCTGGCGTCGTGGCGGTGCACGGGATCGGCCCCGCCGGGTGCGTAGGTCACCGTAATCATGGTGACCTCTTTTCCCGGAACATTCGCCAGTTCCTTGGTCATCAGGTCGGTGACGATAACACCATCGGCCGCGCTGGCTCGAAGGATCGGACTTAAAAAAAGAATCACTCCGACTACGGTGTTTAGAAGAAGGCGGGTGCGAATATGAGTATCTCCGAGTTGAGTATCGCATCGCTCCCGCGTGCACACGTTGTCGGTCAAAGCTTCATGATGTTCAATGGTGGTGCTCATTTTATTAGAATGTTTGTCATTTCTTTCTACAGCGTCCGGGGATGCGAATTTCAAAAATTCCGAAGCTTTTGCTCATAGTGGGACCGACGGTTTGATGGCATGGATGTGGGAATCTTCCAGTGGCACCGGCACGGCGGGGAAGCTCTCGAGCATTGACCGCCGGATCAGGCCAAAGACGTGACGCCAGCCCTCTCGAACGTCAGTTCTGAAGGCCTCGCCAAGATGCAGGGCCAGGGCATGAAGAAGGGCGTCCTCTGCGAAATCGAAATGTTCCGCTTGTACGCCGTAGGCGTGATGGCGCTTTCCCAGAGCGCGGAGTTCGGAGAGGATTTTTGGGAGATTGTGCAGACCTCGTACCGTGACGCCGATCATGCGCATGAGCATCAGGTGCATGGTGGCCATCTCGGCGCGGGCGAAGAGAACCTCAAGCTCGGGATGAAGCGCAAACAATCGTCCATAAAAATCGCGGGCGAACGCATCGGCCTTCGGAGCGATGATTTCGAAGGTGGACTGCACAAGGAAAATGGGATCGTTATCGAGGAAGCCCAAGATTTCAAACAGGCGCACTCGTTCGTTGCGGCCGCGGAGGGTGGACTCAAAGCTCCGGCCGATATGAAGCAAGGGAAGAATCGGGGCCACCAAATCCTCCGAAGCGAGCAGTTGGGTGCCGTGGTCCTTGTTTGCTTCCTCGATCCGGCTGGCGGTGTTCACGGCATCACCGACGACAGTGAGGTCGCTGTCGTCGGGATGGCCGAGCCGACCGACGAGAACGGGACCGTAGTGGAGTCCGATGCGGGGTTCGAAGGAGAACTCGAAGTGCTCCTGCAAATATCGGTTGAGATTTTGCGCGGCGGCGAGCATCCGCAAACCTGCCCTCACGGCCTGTCGTGCGCATTCGTCATGAGGGGGGCTGTCCAGCCCAAAGAGAGCCAGCATGCCATCGCCCAAGTATTTGTTGATGACGCCGTTGTTGGCCAGGATGGGGTCGCCGAGCTGCTTGAAAAAGCGGTTGAGAGAGTGAGCCACATCGTAGGCGAGCTGGCTCTCGGCGATACCGGTGAAATTCTTGATATCACAGAAGAGCAACCCGATGTGCCTCTCCTCCGCGGCAGGCCAGTTATCATCGGTGTAACCAGCGAAATCGGCAGTGATGGCATCGAGCACCAAGCGGCGGACCCGAGCCGGGCCGGTGGGCCGACTCTGACAGGCGAGTCGCACGGAGTCCGGCCAGTGGCGAAGGGCCGCCAGTTCGGCCTCCTTGGGCGAGCGCGGACCGAAGGACTCAAGCCCGTCGAGGACCATCACACGGCAGGTCGAGCATCGAGCCTGACCACCGCAGGCGTGGGAATGAGGCAGACGAGCCGCGATCGAAGCCTCGAGCAGGCTCTGCTCCCCCGAAGCGCATTCCACGATCACGGTTTTCTGGTCTTCGATGAATTCTATTTTTGGCATGGCGTGGCGGAGCGGAAGATCGGAGTGACAGTGGCCGGCTTAGCGAGCACCACCGCCGACCCGGATGGTTTCACCGGTGATCCATGCGGATGCGTCGGAGGCGAGAAACACGGCCACGGCGGCGATATCCTCAGGCTCACCCAATCGACCGAGCGGAGTAAGGGAGATGTATTGCCGGATGTTTTCCTCACCCAGAAGACCCTCCGCCTTCGTGCCTTCACTGCGGGTATATCCCGGAGCAATAGCATTGACGCGAATTCGGCGCGCGCCGAGTTCGGCTGACAGGCCCTGGGTGAGGTTCTCGACGGCAGCCTTAGTGGCGGAGTAGAGGATTCCGTTAGGTAAAGAATGGCTGCCAGCAAGCGAGCTGATGTTGATGACCCGGCCGTCCTCGAACCCGAATTGTTTGATCGCCTCCTGGATGGCGAGGATCGGGCCGAGGACGTTGATGGAGAATTCGCGGTGAAATTCCGCGATGGAGATTTGCTCGAAAGGTTCAAATTTGAAGACGCCAGCGTTGTTGACGAGGATGTCGAGCCGTCCAAAGGCCGCCTTGGTCTCGGCGAAAAGGCGTTTGACGTCGGTGGGATCGGAGACGCTGGCCTGGATGGCGATGGCATTGCCCCCGGCGTCCGCGATCTCGGCGAGTACACGGTCGGCCCCTTCCTTGCTTGATGAATAATTAACGACGATGGAAGCGCCCGCCACAGAGAGGGCTCTAGCTATGCCGGCTCCGATTCCTTTGGATGCGCCGGTAACAAGGGCGACTTTTCCTGCAAGTGGATTCATAAGTTCAATTTGAGCGTCATAGGGCAGTCTTAAGAATTGGGGGTGGCGCCTCGCGGCCGTCCGGGCGCAATTGCGGCCCGAACGAACGCGAGGCGGATGAAGTCAGGCAGCCGCGGTTTCGCTGCGTTTCGGCTGAGTTGCGAGCCAGTCCTTGAAACGCGTGGGACCGAGGATCGCATTGGCGCCCGGAGTGAGGCTCTGGTCGTTCAGCGTGATGTTGAAATACTTCGCGCTGTCGTCCGTGACTACCGTCCGGGGATCGCCGGTGGCCTCCAGGTATTGGCGAACGAGTTCGTCCTGCCGGATCGGGTCGGGACCCGCCGTTTCGACCATGCCATTCAACGGCTTCTCCAAGGCGACCTTGGCGACGGCGGCGGCGACGTCATCCGAGACAATGGGCTGCATCATCGCGGAGGGAACCCGCACGGTTTGCCCCTGCGTAGCCTCCTGGGCGATGCCGCCGACGAACTCAAAGAACTGGGTGGCCCGGACGATGGTGTAGGGAACCGGAGAGGCTTTGATAAGGGATTCCTGCGCCAGCTTCGCACGGAAATATCCGCTCTCGAGCAGGCGCTCGGTACCGACGACCGAAAGCGCCACGTGATGCCCCACTCCGGCGGCGGCCTCCGCAGCGAGGAGGTTTTTGCCCGAGGTCTCGAAGAAGTCGAGGACGGCCTTATCCTCCCAGACGGGCGAATTGGCGACATCCACCACGACGGCTGCTCCGGCCAGGGCATTCGTCAAACCTTCTCCCGTAATGGTGTTGACGCCGGTGGAGGGCGAACCCACCACAACTTCGTGGCCGTGCTGACGGAGGTTTTCGACGACCTTCGTTCCGATGCGCCCGTTGCCACCGATGACGACGATTTTCAGTTTCTTGTTCATATGTTTGGTCTTTTATTGGTTCTGATTGGTAGCGGTCATTTCGTGAAACGACCTGCTACTTCTATCTACAGCCTCGGGGGCCGCGAATTTCAGAACCGGTGAAGATTTTTCGTATGACAAGCCGCGCGACGACCCAGCCCGCGAATGCGGCGCCGAGAATGCCGACTAATTCGGGCGGTCGCCGGGGTCTTCCAGAAAGCGGAAGCCCGCCCGGATGGTGCCTTCCATGAGGTGGTCGATCAGGTCCGGCTGATTGTAGAACCACTTCCAGAGGTGGGCTTTGCTGAATCTCTGTGAAAACATCGGCCAGGCTTGCAGCGTCCGCTCGAGCTCGGCTTGCGCAGCCGCCCGGTTGCCGTGCTGGGCCTGAGTGATGGCCGTCATGTAATGCATCACCCAATAGTCCGGCTTGTTGCATTTTTGCAGGAGGGCCAGCGCCTCGGCGTATCGGCGCTGGTGGTACTCCTTCATAATGAGGCCCATAAAATACCAGCCGGGAGGATGAGGGCTGAGCACGATCGCCCTCTCCGACAACTGAATGCCCCGCTCCCACTCCCCCGCGTAACAGAAGAGACGGCCAAGGCAGGCGAAGGTGTAACTGCATCGAGGATTCAGGGCCAAAGCGCTCTCGGCCTTAGCCCGAAAGGCCCCCAGATCCCGGCGGAAATACTGGGTGACAGCGAAGCCGGAATTCGCCATTTGACTGGCCGGATCGAGATCAATGGCGCGCTCAGCGGCGGCCAAGGCACGATCAAGCGAATTGGGCCGGGGATTGAAGAGATGCCGGTGTTCATCGACGAACAAGACCGCCTGTGCCGCCCAGGCATCGGCATAACCGGGCTGCAGCTTGATGGCGTGTTCGATGGCACGGCGGGCGGCCAGATGTTCCTCCTCGGTGCCACGTTGCTCGGCGAGAAAGAACCGCCAGACCGCTTCATAGGGGGTGAGCGTTTCGGGCGATTTGGCCCCGATGGCCGCGGTGATCGCGCGAGCGAGCATGCCATATACGTCGGCCACCCGAGCGACGATGCGATCAGCGATTTCATCCTGCAACTCGAAGATTCCATCCTTTTGCGGGTTTCGATCGAGGGTCTCGGCCCAGAGATGCGCTCCCGTATCGGCATCCACCAACTGCACTGAAATGCGCAGCTTGTTCCCCGCCTGACGGAGGCTTCCCTCCATGACGTAGCGCGCTCCCAACTCGCCACCAATTTTGCGTGCGCCGGCGGATTCGGCGAGATAGCGCGCGACGGAACTCCGCGCGATCACCCGAAGATAGGGAAAACGCGCCAGCCCGGTGACGATCTCCTCGGTCAGCCCTTCGGAAAAAGCGGCAATCTCCGGGTCGCCGCTGAACTTAAACGGCAGCACCGCGGTCCAGAATCCCTCTTCGCGACGAAGGGCGGCCTCGATGACAGCGGGTTCCTCCTCCCCTTCCCTGCGGCTACGGTGAATCGCGGCGAGGAGTTCGCGCGCAGATTGCGGGCGATCGCCCGGATCGACGGCAAGCATGGACTGCAACAAAGCGATGATTTTACCCGGGACATTGGCCGCCCGGAGTTGGTCCCAAGGGAGTTCATCAGCTTGCCTTTTTCGGATCTCCTCCAAGGTGCGGCCGACCAGGGGCGTCCTTCCGGCAATCAAATACCAAACGGTAATACCTAGTGAGTAGATATCTGACCGGGTGTCAATTTCCGCGCCGTCGCTGATCGCGAATTGCTCGGGACTGGCATAGGCGGGCGTCCCGACGAAGCCAGACCGCGTCTGGTCCATGCCGCAGCCCGTCATTTTCGCGATCCCGAAATCAATGACCTTTACGAGGAGGGAATCACCTGTCTCGGACTCGCCCTGTCGTGAAGCCAGCATGAGATTGGAGGGCTTGAGATCACGGTGTACGACCCCGCATGACTCGGCTGCGGTCAGCGCGCGGGCCACTTGGACGGCTATTTCCAGGGCCAGTGCAGGTGCCATGGGACCCTCCCGGCGGACGCGTTGTTCGAGGGTCTCGCCCTCCACAAACTCCATGACATAGAAGCACTCGCCGTCTTGTTCCCCGTAATAGGTGACGCGGGCGACATTGGGATGATGGAGCCGCGCGGCAGCGCGGGCTTCGCGCAAGAACCTCGCCCGGGCGGTGGGATTGCCCGCCATCTGCCGGTCGATGACCTTGAGGGCGACGGTGCATTCGAGAGTGGTATCCCGTGCGCGGTAGGTGACGGCCATGGCGCCGGCTCCGAGTTCCAAAGGCTGGCCATCCGCACCAAGTTCCACTTCAAAATGCGCGTAGCCCGGCGGAATCCTCGGCGAAGACTCGTCTTCCGGGGCGAAGGCAAAGCTTCCCAGGCAGCGCAAGCATTCCCCGTTGCGACCGCGGGGTATCAGCACCCGACCGCAAGTGACGCAGGTTTCCTCCGTCGGGGCGCTGCCGGATGCGCTGTTCTCGGGCTTTATCATGTCGTCGACCGTTTTCATGGGGCATCAGGAGACGAGTATCCGGTAAAGGTATTTCAGCTCGTCCTCGATGTCTGCCGGGTTGGATACGGTACCCGCCACCTCGGTCCTGAGCGCGTCACGATAACGCTGGCGCAGGCGCGAGATCCAAGTACGGAGCGTCGCGACCGGCACCTCCATCCGGGCCGCGACGATCTCCTGATTGGGCGGGGCCGCCGTCCCGCCGGCGATGAAGGGCCGCAGTTCGTCGAGCCAATGGGACTTGCCTTCCGCTGCCAATTCCTCGGTGAGCCTTTGCCAGGAATGAGCTACAATGTTTGTCGCCCACGTGAAATCGTAACAACTGATGTCGCCCAAATGTGTCGTGGCCGACATGGCTGCCTCGGCCTCGAACACCAGCTCATCCAGCGACAGGATGATTCGGTCGCCGCCTCGTTTGATCGCCTTCTCCCGATCGTGCTCATTAATCAAGAAATGCTGAAGCGATGTTAGAAGAAAGGTACGAAGCCGGCCCCTTTCCCGATCAGCCCGGCTCAGTACATTTCTTTGAAAGAGATAGACGAAAAAGGCCTGCACCAGATCCTGGGCGTCGGCCGAAGAATGGCGACGATGACGCAGGAAAGCGTACAATGGGGGCCAATAGGAGGCACAAAATGCGGAGAGCGCCTCTTGCGTTGACGGAGAGGCTTCGCTTTGCCCCGCATCCAAAATCACGGTCCATTGCGTGGTCTGAAAGGAAGCGCCTCCTTCTTGAAGAGTGCCTGGTACCGGCTTCACAGGCTGATATCATCGGAGTAGATTTAAAAATTGCCAAGCAAATCTCCCCTTAACCGGGTGCAGAGATCCTCCGTTAACAGGGTCCTAAGGTTGCCGTTTTCCGAAGCTATGAGACGAGATACCATTTCGCGAGATATTGGGATAAGGCGGCGGCATCGGGTTCGTCGCTACGGAAGGCGATGATGCCGTCCGGGCGGATGAGATACCATGCACCTTTTTTTCCGGTGGCAGCATAGGCCTCGTGGGCGGTTTCTTCTGCGTCCACCACGACACTCTGCGAGGGGATTCCCTCTTTGACGAAGCGGATGATGGAGTAAAGCGGTGAAGCTGGTATGGCGGTTTCCGAGCTCTCGCCGAAGACGAGCAACTGGTGCCGGTCATCGCCGCTCCAGAGGGAAAAGAGATGTTGTGGTTCGGTGGCGCCTTCAAACAGGAGGCCGGAAGCATCCGGCGCGCGCTCGCCAGCCCGGGGGCCGCGGCTCAGCCAACTTTTGTGAGACTCTTCCACCACAGGACTCCCGGGATAGCCGACATCGAGCATGGCCGCGACCTGGGGCATAACCTTGGTGATGCCCATATGACCCAGAAAACGGATGATATTATTGCGCACGCCAATGGCTACCGGATGCCGGAGGCCGGCCATTTTTGTCGCGGTCCCGATGCGGGTCAGCAACTGCCGGGCGTTGGCGTGGCGCTCGGCGTTGTAGCTTTCGAGCAGTTCCGGTTTGGCCGTGCCCTTGACAACCATGGCGAGCTTCCAGGCGAGGTTAAGCGCATCCTGAATGCCGGTGTTCATGCCCTGGCCACCCACCGGACTGTGGACATGGGCCGCATCACCCGCGAGGAAAACGCGCCCGCGGTTCATGGTCGCAGCCATCCGCGTATTAATGCCGAAAGCGCTGATCCAGACGGGATCATAAAGCGGAATATCCACGCCGAAGCGCTGACTCACGATGGTTTGGACATCTTCGACCGTGGCCTTCTCGGCTTCTTCGCGCGTCATTTTGGAATGCGTGACAATCACCCGCCAGCGGTCGTCGTTCATGGCTGCGATAAAAGCGATGCCTTCTTCGGACAGGTACGCGATCATCTCGCCCGGATCACGGGCCCAGCGGATTTTTACATCGGCGGTGATCCAGGTCGTATCCAGTGTTTCTCCCTCAAGAATCAGCCCCAGGCCTGCTCTCACGGCGCTGTGTCCGCCGTCAGCTCCGACCAGATAGGTGAATTCCTCCGTGGTCTCGCTGCCATCGGCGTGGCGCAAACGAGC
>CAYUMP010000033.1:0-41843 GCA_964445975.1 uncultured Chthoniobacterales bacterium
ACGCCTCCGAATCCTCCATGAGCTTCACCATCTTTTCTAATGGAGAAGACAGCTGAATCTAAGAAGCTGTCGCCAGTCATGAAAGTAGGAATGATATCTTTGATAACTAATCTTGAAGGATCAGCAATGCATGCCTCTGATCTTGCAATGTCTAAAGCCAAGCACATGCAATCTCCAGCCTCCATTGCTTCAAATAAGTCATTGCAAGAGAGAGGACAATTTCCAATTATCTCACCAAAATGACTGTATTTCTCTCTCAATTCAGCCATATCAAACTTCTTGCTGACCTCTTTCACCTGTTTGTTGAGCTTCTTGTAAAACCCATCATTCTTAATAGCTCTTTCATCAAGCTTCTTCTGCATGCCTCTCTTTCTGACAGCTTTATATGCAAGATCATTAAGCTTGGCAATTTGAGCATTAGGGATTTTGCCCTGAGTGCTCCTCAATACTTCCAATATGTTAAAAGTCTTCTCCTTGCATTACTAGATTTCTTGAAGGATCTCCTTCTTAATGTCACGGTCTTTGATCTTAAAAGCGAGTTCAGCATGTGCATCAAGCTCTACATCTAAACTCTTGACATATTCGTAAACTTCCTGGTTGTTCCTTACTCGCTTTGTCGCTTAGACTTCTTGAATACTATCAAAGATCAATCGATTAATAAGTCTGACTTGAGCTCTGGCTAAAGCCTCAGTAGTAGGATTCTCTACCAGAGTTATCTTTAGTGATACTGGAGCTACTCCTTGATGCATAGGTAAGTTCAAATGGGCTTCAAGATCATCAATTGCTCTTTCTCTGAGCAGAGTTTAAGCTGTAAAGTCATATTATAACGCTGCTACCTTTAGCAAATCAATGTCAGGCTACTATTGACCATCTTCATCGTCATCATCATCGTTCAAGGTCTTGGTAAGGAGTAACTTTTCCTTAAACTCCATGCACTTACTGGAGATGTGTAGGCTAAGGCCTTCCTCATCCTAAGCCATAGAGAGAGAACTTTGGAGGGCTTCCTTGATTTACTCTGAATAATCTGGCTGTTCAGTGTCTACATAGAAGAAGTTTCCCAAATCAGTTCCAGACTAAGCAATTCTGTTCAAGAATGCTGCATCATGAGCACTAGTGAAACCTATTGTCAGGAATCTTGAGGTAACATTATTCTGGGCCATAACTTTCTTGAACTTATCCAAGCTGGCAGTGATTGCACTCATGTTACTACAGGTATCACAACCATCAGTGAAGAAAATGATTGATATATCTTGTAAGCCAGGTGTCTGCTTGACGAACTTCTCTAATGCTTGAAACACTGCCACAAAGCTTGTGCTTCCACCAGCCTTTCTCTAATTGATTTAGTTATTATATTCAACTTGATTCTTGCCTTGCAGAACTTCAGCCTTGTCATCATAGAATACGGTAAGGAAATGTTAAAACTCATCAGAATCGAAAACTGTTTTTCCGATCATTGTAGCTCCTTGCTGCAAAGCTGTAAAGGCACGGCCAGCCATTGAGCCGCTCTTATCTAGACATAAAGCCATTGCACGTCCCTTCTTTGGGTTTGAGAGAAGTTCTTAGCCAGGGGTGACACCAGTGAGCGCCTAGTATTAGGCTCCAGTTAACTGTGTTGACAATTGGGCATAGACATAATCTTCCTTTAAGGGGAAATATCTTAACTCAATGCTGGTCTAACTTTTAGTAGATTCCATTATTAATAATTTAGTATAATTTAATGTAAACCGCTAGGGTTTAAATATTTCTTAAAACCAATCAGAGCTCTCTGAATCTTATTTTTTTCTGATTTGTTATTTTCACAACTGGTATTCCTTATCTTGTGGCTACGGGGTTTTGGGGTTTTGGGGACATTCCCAACCCCCTGGAGGTGGAAATGGCCGCCATGATCTGCCAACTCGTACCTTCCGTCGAAAAGGTTCGCATGGTGAACAGCGGTACTGAAGCGACCATGAGTTGCATCCGTTTGGCCCGAGGATTCACCGGCCGGGAGAAAATTCTTAAATTTGAGGGCTGTTATCATGGCCATGTGGATTCGCTGCTGGTCAAGGCCGGGAGCGGCGCCCTCACGCACGGACAGCCCGATAGTGCAGGCGTGCCTGCAAGTCTGGCGGCGCTTACGCTCACGGTGCCTTTCAACGACCTGGAGGCCGTGCGGGCAGCCTTTGCCGCGAACAACGGGGAAATCGCCGCCGTCATTCTGGAGCCGGTCCCGGCCAACGCAGGCCTGTATCTTCCAGAGGCAGGATTTCTCGAAGCCCTCAGGCAGCTCTGCACGGAGGCAGGTTCCTTGCTGATCTTCGATGAAGTGATGACGGGGTTCCGCCTGGCTCCCGGTGGCGCGCAGGAGATTTACGGGATCACACCCGATCTCACCGCCCTGGGTAAAGTGATCGGTGGCGGTTTGCCAGTGGGCGCTTTCGGCGGACGGGCCGACATCATGGATTTTCTCTCGCCCGAGGGGCCGGTTTATCAGGCGGGGACGTTATCGGGAAATCCGGTGGCGATGGCCGCAGGCCTGGCGCAGTTGCATGAGATGATCCAGCGCGGCGGCTGGTCGCACTTGGAGGAGATCGGCCGGGAGTTTGAAGAGCGTATCCGTCCAGCCATCGCCGGTAAACCTCTCACTTTTCACCGCATCGGGTCGATGTTCTGCCTGTATTTCTGCGAGGGACCGGTGCGCAGCCTTACGGGCGCCAAAAAAAGCGATACGGCAGCTTTCGCCCGATACTTTCATGCCTGCCTCAAAAATGGGGTGTATTTCGCCCCGTCCCAATTCGAAGCCGGGTTCCTTTCGCTAGCGCATACCTCGGAGGATATTGCAGAAACAGCCCGAGTAGCTGCAGAAGCGCTAAAGACCGCGGGATATTGATGCGTAGTTCTTGTCAACGATAGACGGTTCTTCTAGCGATAACGCCGTGAATCATCGGGTGCGCACGCGCGCAAAGTTCTTTTTTGAAGGCGACCAGAAATTTTTCCTCAAGGGGGTCACCTATGGGACGTTTGCTCCTGATGCTGACAATTACTATGTAGGCTCTCCGCAAAAAGCCCTCATCGACTTGGGCATGATGCGCGCCATCGGCGTGAACGCCGTGCGCATTTACCACGCCCCGCCGAAATGGTTCCTCGACCTCGCGGCAGAACACGGCATCCGTGTGATGGTCACACTCTGGTGGGGGCAGAATGTCGATTTCCTCAGCACGAGCAAACGTCGGCGGGAAATCTTCGACAAGGTTCACCACGACGTGAAGGCCAACGCGGGGCACTCCGCTTTAATGGGCTATCTCGTAGCCAATGAGATCTCCAGCACCATGGTGCGGTGGTATGGCGTGCGGCGAGTGACGGAATTCGTGGAGAACATGATCAATGTTGGCCGCGAAGCCGATGACGACGTGCTTTTCTCCTATGCGAGCTATCCGCCCACCGAATACCTGCTCCCGTCGAACATGGATTTCTACACGTTCAACGTGTACCTCCACCGGCAGGTCGATTTTGACCGCTATCTCGCGCGCTTGCAGAACCTCGCCGAAGACAAGCCTCTCATCATGGGCGAGTTCGGCATGGACACCTTGCGCCACACCGAGCAGGAGCAATCCGAGATGTTGCAATGGCACATCGAGAGCGTCGTGCGCGGCGGTCTGGCCGGCACATTCGTCTACACCTGGACCGATGAATGGTTCGTCAACGGGCAGGACATCCGTGACTGGGCGTTCGGATTGACCACTCGCGAACGCGAGCCAAAGATCGCGTATTCCACGGTCAAGGAAGTCTTCTCCAGCCCTGAGCCGGTCATCCGACGGGTCAAGCTACCGCACTATCCGAAGGTTTCCGTCATTGTTTGCTCCTACAATGGGGCCAAGACGCTCGATCGCTGCCTCGAGTCGCTCAAGCATGTCGACTATCCCGACTTCGAGGTCATCCTCGTGGACGACGGTTCGAAGGACAATACGCAGGAAATCGCCAACAAGCATTCCTGGGTGGTCAATATTAAGCAGGAAAACAAAGGCCTGAGCGTGGCCCGCAACGTCGGCGCCCAGGCGGCCAAGGGCGAAGTGATCGCCTATACCGACAGCGACTGCATGGCTGATCCGGACTGGCTGTATTTTCTCATCGGCACCCTGGTCAGCGGCAACTACGCCGGTGTAGGCGGCCCAAACATTTCACCGCCGGCAGAGGATTGGATTCAGGCCTGTGTGTCGGCCGCTCCCGGCGGTCCGAGCCACGTGCTGCTTACCGATGTGGTAGCCGAGCACATTCCCGGCTGCAACATGGCCTTTTACAAATGGGCATTCGAAAAGGTCGGCGGTTTTGATCCGGAATATCGCAAGGCCGGTGACGATGTGGACTTCTGCTGGCGTTTGCAGCAGGAAGGGCAGGTCATTGCCTTCAGCCCGTCGGCCATCGTCTGGCACTACCGCCGCTTCACCCTGCAGGCTTTCCGCAAACAACAGGAAGGCTACGGCGAGGCCGAGTCGCTTCTGCGGTTCAAGCACCTCGTATTCTTCGGTCCCACCGGTACGGCCAAATGGAAAGGCCAGATCTACGGGGCGCCGCGCTTCACCTGGCTGGTCAATCGGCCGATCATCTACCATGGCGTGTTTGGCGAAGGGTTGTTCCAATCCATCTACCCCACCCCGCAATCCGAAATTGCCGCCTATCTGAGTAGTATTGAATGGGTGGTGCTCACGGTATTTATTTTCTGCCTTTCGATTCCCCTGCCGGTCCTGCGCATCGTGCCTTACCTCATGTTCGGCGCGACCTTTCTGGTGGCGTTGTCTTATATGATCCACGCCAAGCTGGAGCCCAGGCACGACACCATTCGCGCGCGCCTGCTGGTGACCTTCCTTGCGCTGGCCCAGCCTTTGGTCCGCGGGTGGGCTCGGTACTATACGTGGCTCAAATTCAAGCGGACGCCGACTGCGGTTATCGCGTCCCACGAGGCAAACTTCACCCCGCCGGCCGGCAGCATTGCCAAGCTCAACTTCTGGACGGAAAACGGCCAGGGGCGCGAGCGCCTGCTGCCCGAAATCATCCAGGCTCTTGAAGACGAAGGCTGGAACTACTCCACCGATACCGGCTGGAAAGATTGGGACGCCCAGATCTACGGCAGCCTCTGGTGGGGCATCAAACTGCGCAGCGTGACCGAATACCACGGCGGGCCGAAATGCCTGACCCGTATCCATCTCGATACGCACACGGTGGCCACGACGACCCTCGTGAATCTTATCATCATCGCCATTCTCGGTTACCGGCAGCTTTTCGTGCCAGGGGCCGGCTGGTGGCCATGGATTCCCTATTTCATCTGGGTGGGCATTCTTTACTTCCGCGCCTATCGGCTGAAGAAACGCGTGGCGGAACTGGTCGGTGCGGCGGCGCAGCGATGCGGTTTCGTGCGGATCGGAAAAAACGCGGTTTGAGCCTGCGGGTTGCCGACTACGACTTCGAGCTCCCGCCCGAGCTCATAGCGGACCGTCCGCTGCCGGAGCGCGATGCCTCGCGCATGCTAGTGCTGCACCGGGAGTCCGGCGTCATCGAGCATCGGGCTTTCCGCGATCTGCCCGGTTACCTGCAGCCGGGTGATCTCGCGGTGCTTAACAACTCCAAGGTCATCAAGGCCCGCCTTTTTTCGGAAGACGGGCGGGTGGAGTTGCTGCTGATTGAAACCCTGGCGGAAGGCCGCTGGAAGACCCTGGTAAAGCCGGGGCGAAAAATGCGGGTGGGTGCGTCCGTTGCCGTAGCGGGGACAACGGCCCACGTCTGCGAAGTGCTGCCAGATGGAGCACGTATCATCGCGTTCGACCAGGAGCCGGACCTCGAGCGCTTCGGCGCCATGCCCATTCCGCCTTATTTCAAGCGCGAGGCCGACGCGGAGGATGCCGTTCGTTATCAGACAGTCTATGCCGCGCCTTCCGGCTCGGTGGCGGCACCCACGGCGGGACTGCATTTCACCCCGGAGATCCTGGCCCGCCTGCCCCATACCTTTCTCACCCTGCATGTGGGCATCGGCACCTTTCAGCCGGTCAAGGTCGAACGCCTCGAAGACCACTTCATGCATGAGGAGGGCTACAGCATTTCGGATGAAGCCGCCCGTGCGATCAACACCGCTTCCCGTCTGCTGGCCGTGGGCACGACATCTGCGCGCGTACTTGAGAGCCAACCTCCGGGGCCGATCCAAGCGCACTCGGGAGCGACGGACATTTTCATCCATCCTCCCAAAACGCTGGGTCGAGTGGATGTCTTGCTGACAAATTTCCATCTGCCGCAGTCCACTCTGCTCATGCTGGTCTGTGCTTTTGCCGGCTATGACAAGGCGCTGGCGGCGTACCGCGAGGCCGTGAAGGAGCGATATCGCTTCTTCAGCTACGGCGACTGCATGCTGATTCTTTGATCAGCCGCGGCGCGGCAGGAAAAACTCGCGCAGCATGGCGACAGATTCCTGTGAGCGAATGCCGGGAGTGATCTCGCAGCGATGGTTGAGCTGAGGCATTTGCAGAAGATTGAGCAAACCACCCGCGGCGCCGCCCTTGAGATCGGGACAGCCAAATATCACGCGACGCAAACGCGCGTGGACAATGGCCCCCGCGCACATCGGGCATGGTTCCTTGGTCACATAAAGGTCGCAGCCGGTCAGCCGCCAATCTCCCATAGCCGCCTCGGCCTGGGTGATAGCGAGCATCTCCGCATGAGCGGTGGCATCCTTGAGCATCTCCACCTGGTTCCAGGCGCGCGCGATGATTTCCCCTTCCTTCACGATGACCGCACCGATCGGCACCTCCTCGGCGGTAAAGGCCTTGCGAGCGAGCCGCAAAGCCTCACCCATATAAAACTCATCGCTGGCGAAATCCATCGCACCACGTTATCACATGTCCCATGGACGAACGCAAAACCATCATTGCCCCTTCGATTCTGGCCTGTGACTTTTCCCGCCTCGGCGAGGAAGTCGAACGCATCACCAAGGCCGGGGGCGACTGGGTGCACTGCGACGTAATGGACGGGCACTTCGTGGATAACATTTCCTTCGGCCCCGCCTTCGTGGAGGCCGTCGCCCGACACACCGATCTCCCGCTCGACGTCCACCTCATGATTGAGCGACCCGACCATTTTTTCCCCCGCTTCGCGCCGATTGCGAAATCCATCTCGGTGCATGTGGAGGCTCAGCACGACGTCAGCAAGACCCTGGCGGCGGTCCGGGCCGCAGGCTGCAAGGCCGGGCTGGCGATCAGCCCTCCGACTGCCATCGAACGGATCGAACCGTTTCTGGGGCAGTTCGATATTCTCCTGATCATGACGGTGAATCCGGGATTCGGTGGCCAGCCGTTCCTGCCCGAAATGATGGAGAAGGTCCGGGCCGGCGCAAAGTGGCGGGCGGAACGCGGACTCGATTTCCACATCGAGGTGGATGGCGGCATCACCGTGAAAACGGCCCAAATTTCCCGCGAAGCCGGGGCCGACGTGATGGTGGCGGGCACCTCCGTGTTCAAGGCGGTTGATGCCGCCGCGGAAATCGCCGCCCTACGCTAAGGACATTCCTGGCAAAGCTCGGTCGCGTGGTGATTGTTCACCGTCGCAGTCGGCTCGGGATACTCGAAAATCTTTCCCTCATAGTTGCGGATCACGACTTTTTCCTGGTCGTGATAGAGCACGTAGGAGGGATTGATCGGCACCTTGCCGCCGCCGCCAGGGGCATCGATGACAAACTGCGGCACGCCGTAGCCGGTGGTGTGACCGCGCAGGCCCTCGATGATCTCAATGCCCTTGGCCACGCTCGCGCGCAGATGGGAGGACCCCTTGATGAGATCGCACTGATAGAGGTAGTAGGGGCGCACCCGGCAGAGCAGGAGCTTGTGCACGAGTTCACGCATGGTGTCCACGTTGTCGTTGACGCCGGCAAGCAGCACGCTCTGGTTGCCCAGCGGGATGCCGTGGTCGGCGAGCCGGCCCAGCGCAGCGCGGACTTCCGTGGTCAATTCCCGGGGATGGTTCACGTGCACGCTCATCCAGAGCGGATGGTATTTCTGCAACATGCGGCAAAGTTCCGGAGTGATGCGCTGTGGCAGGAAAATCGGCACGCGAGTGCCAATGCGTACGAACTCGATATGCGGGATGGCCCGCACTCGACTGAGGAAATACTCAAGCTTATTGTCGGAGAAGAGAAGGGCGTCTCCCCCGGAAAACAGTACGTCGCGCACCTCGGTGTGCTTTTCGAGATAAGCGAAGGCCTCGTCAAAATCGGTGTGTAATTCCTGCTCGCCCACGCCGCTGACCACCCGGGCGCGGGTGCAATAGCGGCAATAGGAGGCGCAGCGATCGGTCACGAGAAAGAGCACGCGGTCGGGATAACGGTGCACCAGACCCGGCACCGGCATGTGGCTGTCCTCCCCACAGGGATCGGCCATGTCCCATGGAGCGGTGTAGCCTTCCTCGATGCGCGGGACGACCTGGCGGCGAATCGGGCAGTCCGGGTTATCCTTCTCGATGAGATTGAAAAAGTGCGGCGTAACGGCAAGCGCCAGCTTACTGCCAGCCAGAAGCACGCCAGCGCGTTCCTCGGGTGACAGAGTGATCAGTTTTTCGAGTCCCGCGAGGGTGGTGACCCGGTTTTTGAGCTGCCATTTCCAGTCGTTCCAAAGTTCCGGCGGAACTTCCGGCCAGTGACCGGGTGCATGAGAGACGAACTTTTCACCCGGAGGTTTCAGTTGCTGAGACATTTGTGCTGCGTTGACGCTAAACGGGATGGGATTCTTGTCAAATCAGGGCCGAACCTTTTTTCTCTATAAGGGAGCCGGGGCCATTCTGCAATACCACGGTGGATTCGTCTTTGCCTGCCACGGGTGGGGATGATAAGCCGGAGGGAAACCGATGAGCGACATTGCCGCAACCGTCCAAGCCGCCGCAGCCAGCGGGAAACTCCTGGAATCTTCCGCCAAAAACATCCTCACGATGCTGGAGAAATCGAGTTCGCCGACGGTGGCGGCCTCAATCGCAGAGTTGGTCGCGACGGAAAACTGGACGGAATTGGATGACCGCTTCTTTCGCCTGATCGCCTTCGGCACCGGTGGCCTGCGAGGCAAAAGCATCAGCTCGGTCGTAACGTCGGCGGAACAGGGTGCCCCCCAGGCGCTGGGGCGGCCGGAATTTCCTGCAGCCGGCACCGCCGCGATGAATTATTACAACATCAGCCGCGCCACGCAGGGACTGGTGATTTACGTGAATGAGTACTTTGCCACCACGGGACGGGCGGGCAAACCATCCATCTGCATCTGCCACGATACGCGGTTTTACTCCCGCGAATTCGCGGAACTGGCGGCGAAGGTCATCACAGAATACGGTTGCGACGCCTATCTCTTCGAAGGGCCCCGCTCGACGCCGGAACTTTCCTTTGCGGTGCGCTACACGAACTCCCAAGCCGGCATCAACATCACGGCCAGCCACAACCCGCCGCAGTACAACGGCTACAAGGTCTATTTTGAGGATGGCGCACAGGTGGTCGAACCACACGCCACGGCCATCATCAAAAAGGTGAACGCGGTGGAGAGCGATGTCTACACCCCGGTGCCAGCAGCAGAGTTGGGCAAGGTCATCCCGATGGGGGCCGAGATTGATGAGGCCTACATGAAGCGGCTGGAGACCCTGCCGCTCGACCCCGAGCTGATCCGCCGGGAAAACTCCCTCAAGATTGTCTATACGCCTCTGCATGGCGTCGGTGGCGTAATCATCAAGCCGATGCTGGCTCGCCTGGGCTTCCAATGCCTGAGTGTGGCGGAACAGGACGTTCCTGATGGCCGTTTCCCAACCGTCAAATCCCCCAACCCAGAAAACGCCGAAGCTTTGACCATGGCGGTGAAGCTGGCGGACGAAGAGAAGGCCGACCTGGTGATCGCCACTGACCCCGACGACGATCGCATGGGCATCGCGGCGCGCGATAGCTCCGGCAAGATGGTGCTTTTGACCGGCAACCAGATCGGGTCGCTGATGGCGTGGTATCGTACCACCCAGCATTTTGAAAAAGGCATCCTGAATGAGGAAAACAAATCCCGAGGCGTCATCATCAAGACCTTCGTAACGACCGACCTGCAGAAGGCGATTGCCGAAAAGGCCGGCCTGCGTTGTGTGGAAACCTTGACCGGGTTTAAATACATCGGCGAAAAGCTGAGAAAATACGAAGAGGCGATTCCGGCCAATCTGCGGGAAAATTATCGGGAGCTTTCCGAGGGAGAAACCCGGAAGCTGCGGTTGGAACATTCCTCGCTTTACGTCTTCGGCGGTGAGGAAAGCTACGGCTACAGCGGCTCCGATTTTGTCCGCGACAAGGACGGCAACAGCGCCGCCGTGATGATCGCGGAGGTGGCCGCCTATGCCAAATCACAGAAGCTCACCCTTCCCGAATTGCTCGACCGCATCTTCGCGGAATTCGGCTTCTACCTGGAGCGCGGTGAATCCCTGACGCTGGAGGGCGCGGAAGGCGCCGCGCAGATCAAAAAGCTGGTCGATTCCTATGCGGGCCGTCCGCCGGTCGAAATCGACGGAGCCAAGGTCTCGGCCCTGACCAACTTCGCGACGGAAACGATCAATGACTCCGAAGGAGATAAAATTCCCGCCGAGGCCATGCTCATGATCACTCTGGCGGACAATCGCCGGGTGGCCGTGCGGCCTTCCGGCACGGAGCCGAAGATCAAATACTATATGTTTGCCGCCAGGAAACCCGCTGAAGGCAAGTCCTTTAGCGAAGCGGAACTAGCGGCGATCAAACCGGAGGTCACCGCCTCCCTGCAACGCCTTTGGGATTTCCTGAAGAAAGACGCCACCGAACGGCTGGCGGATTGAGGTGATATCCATTCCTGTCAATTCTTGACAAGAATCCGAAATCCCGTAGGTATACCCACCCGCGCTTGATAAAACGCGCCGTAGGTCCTGAGGCAGACGTCTTCGATGTTCTGCCATGAGCGCTCAGGGAAACCCGGCGAAATAGAATACCAAAACACCATGCCAATTCGTCTCGGAAGATTCGAAATGCCGAAAACACTCACTAAAGATGAGTCCTCGGCTACAGATACTTACGCCAAATTCACTGCTGAGCCTTTTGAGGCCGGCTACGGTCACACCATCGGCAACTCCCTGCGCCGCGTGCTCCTCTCCTCGCTGGAAGGCGCCGCCATTACCTCCGTGCGCATCGAGGGCGCCCCTCATGAATTCACCAGCCTGCCCGGCGTGGTCGAAGACGTGGTGGACATCATCCTCAACCTCAAGAAGGTCAAATTCAAGGCCCCTGATCACGAGACCCGCACGGTGACCATCTCCGTGAACAAGGAAGGCGCGATCACCGCTGGTGACATCCAGTGCGTGCAGGGCGTCGAAGTCGTCAATCCCGAGCAGCATATCGCCACGCTCGACAAGAAGCAGAAGTTTGAAGCGGAGCTTGAAATCAAAGTCGGCCGTGGTTTTGCCACCGGCGACGAGAACAAGCACTCCGACCAGCCGATCGGCGTCATCGCCATCGACTCGATCTTCTCGCCGGTCACCCGCGTGAAGTACGCGGTCGAGAACACCCGCGTGGGCCAGCGCACCGACTATGACAAGCTTGTCATCGACGTCTGGACCGACGGCCGCATCACTCCTGATGACGCCCTGACCCAGGCTTCCGCCATCCTGCGCCACCACCTCGACGTGTTCGTCGGTTTCGACGACAGCAAGGTCGAGTTCGACGAAACCCCAGAGGAAGTGAGCCAGGAAAACACCCGTCTCAAGAAGCTCCTCAACATGAGCGTCAACGAGATCGAACTCTCCGTCCGCGCCGCCAACTGCCTCAACAACGCCAACATCACGACCGTCGGTCAGTTGGCCATGAAGTCGGAAGCGGAAATGCTCAAGTACCGCAACTTCGGCAAGAAGTCGCTCAACGAAATCAAAGACAAGCTCCAGCAATTGAACCTCGGCCTCGGCATGAAATTCGAGTCCGGTTTGGTCGATCCCGTCGGCGAGCTGAAATAACACGCCATGCGTCACCAGAATAAAACCGTAAAATTGGGCCGTACGGCCGAGCACCGCGATGCGATGCTCGCCAACCAGGCCTGCAGCCTCATCGAGCATGGGCGCATTAAAACCACCCTGGCCAAGGCCAAGGCGGTGCGTCCTCTCGCCGAGAAAATGATCACCGTCGCCAAGCGTGGTGGGCTCCATGCCCGCCGCAATGCGCTGGCCCTTCTCCGCAACAACAGCGCCCGTACCGCCAACGCGGTGGTGAAGCTGTTCTCGGAGATCGCTCCGCGCAGTGCCACCCGCAATGGCGGCTACACCCGCATCGTCAAGCTCGGGCCTCGCGCCAGTGATTCCGCTCCGATGGCCTACATCGAGTGGGTGGATATCGCAGTCGTCGAGGAAACTCCCGCCGTAGCTCCGGAAAAAACGGAGAAGAAAAAATCCGCCAAAGCCGCGCCTGAAGCAGCAGCGGAGGGCGAGGAGAAGCCCAAGGCGAAGAAGGCCGCCAAGGCCAAGGAAGACAAAGAGGAATAAGCCCCTTTTTTCCTAGCATCGCTCTCAGAAGGGCGGACGGGCAACCGTCCGCCCTTCTTTTTTCGCCGCCATACTGCGGCTCGACTTGGGTGAGCTCGAACGCTAGGTAAGCACAACACGTGCAGCCGATTATCGAGTATCTTTCCCACTCCATGGAGTGGATTCAGCAAAGCGGGTGGCCCGGCGTGCTGTGGTTCATCATTCTTTACACGCTGACCTGCGTGTTTTTCCTCCCCGGCTCGGTTTTGACGGTGGGGGCCGGAGCGGTTTACGGATTTTGGTTCAGCACCACCTTGGTGGCGGTAAGCTCCACCGTGGGCGCGATGGTGAACTTCCTCACCAGCCGCTATCTCCTGCACGGCTGGCTGGAAAAAAAGATCGGCCACAGCGCAAAGTATGCCGCCCTCCAAGGCGCGATCGGCGCAGATGGCTGGCGGCTCATCCTCATCAGCCGTATCTCTCCGGTCGTACCTCACAGCCTGGTGAGCTATGCCGCCGGGCTCACTCCAATGTCCTTCTGGCGCTATAGCGTCGCTTCCTTCATTGGCTTCATCCCCATCAGCGCGGCGTATGCCTACGCGGGAGCCATCGTGGGGAAAACGGTGCGTACTACCATGGGCGACACTCCCCACGATCCGGTAAAGTGGGCTTTTTACATCGTGGGCCTCATCGCCACCATCGCGGTCCTCATTCCAAGCACCCAAGCGGCCACCAAGGCCTGGAAGGAACACGTCGAACTGGCGGAAAGGCGCAAGAAAGAGGCTGCCGCTGAAGGGGAGGAATCTAAAAATTCCATCAAGATTTCCTAGTTCGTCCGGCGAACTTGGGAATCGCACGGTTAAACGCTGGTTATTTCCAAAAACAGTAAAGCCGGCGAGGTCTCTCCCTACCCCGCCGGCTTACTGTCTCCCTATTTACCCTAGTGAGTCTCTGACTTAGACGGCTTTCTCGCCGGTTTCGTCGGTACGGATACGGATCGCCTCTTCCACAGGAGAGACGAACACCTTGCCGTCACCGATTTTGCCGGTCTTGGCCGCTTTGACGATGGCTCCGACCGCGCTCTCCAGCAGAGAGTCGGCGAGGACCACCTCGATCTTGATTTTGGGAAGGAAGTCCACCGTGTATTCGCTACCGCGGTAGATTTCCGTGTGACCTTTCTGGCGGCCGAAGCCCTTGACTTCACTCACGGTCATTCCCTCGATGCCGAGGTCCGCGAGGGCGTCTTTGACTTCCTCCAACTTGAAAGGTTTGATGATTGCTTCGATTTTTTTCATGGCAATTAGTACTCGAGGTTATCGTCTTAGCTGTTGAGAAGATAGCCCTCTTCACCGTGGTCGGTAGTATCCAGGCCTTCGGATTCAGCTTCAGGCGTAGGACGCAGACCGATGGTGAACTTCAGAATGAGCGCGATGACCGCCGTGGCGACAACCGACCAGAGGATGGTCAGGCCGCAGGCGAGGAGCTGCTGAACGACCAGACCGGGCATGAGATTCATGCCGTCCGGCCCAAGAACACCGTTGACCGCAGGGTCTGCAAAGACACCCGTCAGGATGGCGCCCATGGTTCCACCGACACCGTGCACACCGAAGGTGTCCAAAGCATCGTCGTAACCGAGGATTTTCTTGAGGTAGACGACTGCCACGAAGGGCACGATACCCGCAAGAACGCCCATGATCATGGCGCCGGTCGTATTCACGAAGCCAGCAGCCGGGGTGATAACCACCAGGCCGGCAACGATACCGGAGCAGAAACCGAGCACGCTCGGCTTGCCTTTGAGAACCCACTCAACCACACCCCAGACAAAACCAGCCGTAGCGGCGCAGAGAAAGGTCGTGGCGAAGGCATTGGAGGCGATGGCGTCGGCTCCGAGAGCGGAGCCGGCATTGAAGCCGAACCAGCCCACGAAGAGCATGCCGGTACCAACCATACAAAGCACCATGGAGTGCGGAGGCATGGGTTCCTTGCCGAAGCCCAGACGAGGCCCAAGGATGATGCAGAGAATCAAAGCAGACCATCCCGAGGTCATGTGCACCACGGTGCCGCCAGCGAAGTCGATGGCTTTGATGCCAGCGTCCGCGTTGAGAGGTCCACACATGAAACCAACCGTGGACCACACCATGTGAGCGAACGGGAAGTAAACGATGAACATCCAGAAGAAGGTGAACAACAGGACCGCCGAGAACTTCATGCGCTCAGCCGTGGCACCAAAGATCAGGGCCGGCGTGATGATCGCAAAAGTGAGCTGGAACATGGCCCAGATGTAATCCGAGATCCAGTAGTAGCCCGCGCCAACGTTGCCGGGCGCCATCCCCTTGAACGCCGCGTTGGAAAGATCGCCGATGAACGGGCTCTTCGCATCAACACCGAAAGCCAGGCTGTAACCAACCGCCCACCAAAGGATGGTGACGAGGCCGGCAATGCCCAGAGTCATCGCGAGGATGGAGAGAACATTCTTGGATCGAACCAAGCCTCCGTAGAAGAGGGCCAAACCGGGCAGGGTCATGAACAGCACCAGAGCGGTGGAGGTCATCTGCCAGGCATTGTGGCCAGGGCCGGGGCCAGCAACCTTTGAAGCCACGCCTTCCGTCCGGGGCCCGTTATTCACGTAGGCTTCGAGATCAGCGATGCGCTGTTCGACCGTGGGTTCGGCCGCAGGGGCGTCAGCCGCGGGAGCCGCTGCTTCCTCCACGACCGTGGTGGTAGTGGTCTGCTCGACCACAGTTTCTTGGGCCAGGGTTTTTCCCGGGAGAATGACCCAACTGCAGGCCATGGCGGCCATCGTCAGGGTCGACAATAGGAGTTTTCGTTTGAACATGGTTCTTTAACGTCTTGAGTTGGTGGTTGCTGGATTGGATTACCGCACGTTCAAAGCATGCAGTGCAGGACGTTAAGCAATAGCCATGCCAAGTTCGGCAGGGCCTGCTTAAAAAGGGTTCCTCCAAGAACCTGAGCGCCAACGTCAAACGCTGGTGGCAATTTTCCAACAATCGCAAAAGCGGTGTTTATTTTTGCCCAATAGGGCAAAGAGAGGCGCTTATGCCTTCGCGGACTTCCGCTTCTCCAACCAAGCTTTCGCAAATTCCCAGGCGATCGGCAGAACGGAGACGATGATGATGCCCAGAATGACGATCTTCATGTTCTTTTGGACGATCGGGAAGTTGCCGAACCAGTATCCCGCCCCGACGAACAGCCCCACCCAAAGAACCGCCCCAGTGACGTTATAGAAGAAGAATTTGGAGTAGGTCATGGTGCCCACGCCGGCCACGAAAGGGGCAAAGGTACGAACAATGGGCACGAAACGGGCCAGGATGATCGCGCGTCCACCGTATTTTTCATAAAAGGCGTGGGCCTTGAGCAGGTGGTCGCGGTTGAAGAAGCGGTTCGACTCAAACTGGAACACCCGGGGGCCAAACCATTTGCCGATCGCGTAGTTTACCGTATCACCCAGAATACCTGCGATGAGCAGCAGCGGAGCGATGATTTCCACACGCAAACCGGTATCGGGCCGGGCGGCCATGGCTCCCACCGCAAAAAGCAATGAATCCCCCGGCAGAAAAGGTGTGACTACCAATCCGGTCTCACAAAAGACGATCGCGAAGAGCAGGACGTAAATCCAGACTCCGTAATTCGCGACGAACCAGACTAGGTGATTCTCGGCGTGCAGGATAAAATCGATGAGTTGCTTCAGCAGATCCATAAGCGGCTGACAGGAAACGCCAGAGGGATGAGGTTGGGAAGCAATTTTGCGTATTGATGGCGGGTTGCGGAGAAGCCCAACCGCTGCTACAGAGTGCCACGCCAATAAATGAACACTCTGCGTACTCGCTCCATTAACTCCCTAGGCAGCTTTATTTTTCTCAGTCGCTGGCTGCAGGCACCTCTCTATCTGGGCCTCATCGTGGCCCAGGGGGTGTATGTGTATAAATTTCTGATGGAATTGATCCACCTCGTGCAGGTGGCCGGGACCCTCAATGAAAAGGAGATCATGGTGATCGTGCTGGGCCTCATCGACGTAGTCATGATTGCGAACCTCCTCATCATGGTGATCGTCGGCGGTTATGAAACCTTCGTTTCGCGTCTGCGTCTGGAGGGACACCCCGACCAACCGGAGTGGCTCTCACACGTCAATGCGGGAGTCCTGAAGGTGAAGTTGGCCACGGCCTTGATTGGCATCTCTTCGGTTCATTTGCTGAGGACCTTTATCGAGATCGGCTCAAAGGGCGCGAACACTCAGGATGTCTTTTGGCAGGTCATCGTCCATCTCACTTTTGTTGTTTCTGCCCTCTTGTTGGCCTGGACCGATCGTATTTCGACCCTCACGGCGGCCGAGGTACGACAAAAAGCGCACTAGCGTCCCCACCTTCCTCGCGATAGATTCCAGCCAGCGGCATGTCGTCCACTTCTTTTCCCGATCTGCCACAGGATACGGGTATCGACCATGCCCTGGAATATTGCATCGCCCGGGCGGAAACGGATGGCATCCCTCTGGAAGAGGCTCTGGCCCGTCTCGGCCCGGCCAGTTTCTGCTTCATCTGTCTGCTGCTGGCCATTCCGTTTGTTCAGCCGCTCCCCCTCGGTCCTTATACTACGATCAGCGGAGTTACTTTTATCGCCGCCGGCTGGCAGATGTCCCGCGGCCACGCCGCACCCAGCCTGCCTAAAGCCCTTCGCCACACTCGTATTCACGGCAAGGCCTGGATCACCGTACTGCGCGTTTGCCAAAAGCTCCTCGCCTTCTGCCGGAGATTTACCCGGCCCCGCTTTCAAAACTGGGTGAGCGGAGATGCCGGCACGCGTTTTATTGGCAGGTTGATCCTCATCGGCGGCGCGCTCCTGGCTGTGCCGGTGGCCACCCTCCCCTTCAACAACACCCTCCCCGCGTTGATGATCATCTTCGCTGTCATCGCGTGGCTGGAACGCGACGGGCTGATGATCTTCATTTCATTTTTCTGGGGCGGCCTTACGCTGATCTACTTTGCCGTCGTCATCACTGCCCTTCTATTCTTCGGCGACAAGGTCTTCACCTGGATCAAATCGCTCTGGCCTGTCGCCCAATTTATCCAGTCGATTACGCTTTGGTATTGACGGAGCCTGACGGGGAAGCCAGTTCGTAGAAACATGGCCAGGCCGAGAACCATCATTTGCAGCCTCCTCGCAGGGCTGGGCACCGCCGCATCGGCGGTTTTTGCCCAGGAGATCCCGGTGGGGGAATACGCCTCGCTCACGGGCGGCAGCGCGAGCTTCGGACAGTCCTCCCACAAGGGCACCGAACTCGCCATCGAGGAGATCAATACCCGCGGCGGCGTGCTGGGCAAAAAAATCAAGCTCATCACCGAAGACGACCAATCCCAGGCCGGACAGCCCGCCACCATCGTGCGCAAGCTGATCTCCCAGGACAACGTTGTCGCCATACTGGGAGAAGTCGCTTCTTCCAAGTCCCTCGAGGCCGCTCCCATTTGCCAGCAGGACAAGATCCCGATGATCTCCCCGGCCTCGACCAATCCCAAAGTCACCGAGGTGGGTGACTATATTTTCCGCACCTGCTTTATCGATCCCTTCCAAGGGACTGTGATGGCCAAGTTTGCCCTCTCCCGCGGTTGGAAAAAAATCGCCGTGCTCATCGACGTAAAGCAGGACTACAGCGTGGGCCTCGCCGAGTGCTTCATCGACAGCTTCAAGGCCAACGGCGGCGAGATCGTGCGAGAGCAGAAATATTCGTCCGGCGACAAGGACTTCAAACCCCAGCTTACCTCGTTAAAGGCAGCCAAACCCGAGGCCATTTTCGTGCCCGGCTACTATGCGGAAGTCGCCCTTATCGCCAAGCAGGCCAGACTGCTCGGCATCAAAGTCCCCCTGCTCGGCGGCGACGGCTGGGTCGGAGATTCGTTGCTCAAGGTGGCGGGCAAGTCGCTCGACGGCTCATTTTTCTCCTGCCACTTCTCGGCCGACGAACAGACACCCAAAACGCAGGACTTCGTCAAAAAATTCAAAGCCAAATACGGCGAGGTCCCCGACGACATGGCCGCCCTCGGCTATGACAGCGCGATGATCCTGGCCGACGCCATGACCCGCGCCGGGACCACCGACTCTGAGAAACTGCGCGACGCCATCGCGGCGACCAAGGACCACGACGGCATCACCGGGCAAATCACCATTGATCAAAATCGCAACGCCTCCAAGCCGGCGGTCATTCTCACGGTCGGGAACGGTGGTTTCCAGTACGTGGAAACCGTGCAGCCGTAAGGATCAAAGCGGTGCCGGGATAAAATGGCCGACCAACTGATCGAGTTCCTCCAGCAACTGATCAATGGCCTGGCTCAGGGTTCAATCTATGCCCTTATCGCGCTGGGCTACACGATGGTCTTCGGCATCCTGCGCTTCATCAACTTTGCGCATGGGGACGTCTACATGCTTGGCGCCTTTGCTGGATTCTACGTCGCGCCGCCGGTGCTCAAGCTGGTCGGCGGCGACCCGTCCCTCACCAGCATGGCGCTGGTGTTGCTCGCCGCGATGCTTATCTGCGCCGTCATCGGCATCGCCATCGAAAGGCTCTGCTATCGTCCGTTGCGGGACCGGCCCCGTCTGACCATCCTCATCACCGCGATCGGCGTTTCGCTCTTTCTGGAAAATGCCGGACAGTATTTCTTCGGCGCGGACCCGAAGTCGTTTCCCGAAATCATCACCGATCGGGCGCTGGAAATCCCCGCATCCTGGGGTCCCCTTTCCATGCTCACCATCACGGTCGGACAGGTGCTCGTGCTGGGCGTGACAATCTTTCTCCTGATCGCGCTGCGAACCGTCGTCCGGCATACCCGCCTTGGCATGGCCATGCGAGCACTCTCCTTCAACCCCCTCGCCGCTTCCCTGATGGGAGTGAATATCGACGTCGTGATCTCCTTCACGTTCGGACTGGGCTCCGCCCTGGCCGGAGCCGCCGGCATCCTCACCTCGATCCAACAGCCCAGCATTGACCCGCTGATGGGTATCAATGCCGGGTTGAAAGCTTTTGTCGCCGCCGTGCTCGGGGGCATCGGCAACATCCCCGGCGCTGCATTGGGCGGGATTCTTATCGGCCTGCTTGAGGCCCTGGTCGTGGGCTACATCAACCCGACCTACCGCGACGCCATTGTCTTTGGTGTGCTTATTCTGATTCTCCTCATCAAACCCTCCGGCCTGCTTGGCCGTTCCGAACGCGAGAAGGTATGATGCTGCAACGCCCGAAAACGCTCCTGCTCGCCGCGCTGATCATCTGCGCGGTGCTCTCCGTTTTTGCCGGGGACATCAACCCCTACTATTTCGACATCCTCATCAGCATCGGCATCAACATCATCCTCGCGGTGAGTTTGAATCTGGTGAATGGCTACACCGGGCAGTTTTCCCTGGGGCATGCGGGCTTCATGGCGGTGGGCGCGTATGCGTCGGCCTGGCTCACGCTGACCTTTGGTTTCGTATTGGGCAGCCAACCAGCGGCGACCACGTCGGTCTATGTGCTGGCCCTGGCTGCAGGAGGGCTGGCTGCCGCCGTGGCCGGTCTGGTCGTCGGCATTCCATCCCTGCGCTTGCGCGGCGATTATCTTGCGATCGTCACTCTCGGATTCAGCGAGATCATCAAGGTCGTCATTCAAAATGCCGAGCCCCTCGGCGCGCAGCGCGGCCTGGGCGGCATCGTGCAGCACACCAACTTCTTTTGGACCTTCGCGGTTGCCGCGATCACCATTTATGTGGTGCTGAATCTCGTTCACTCCACCTACGGAAGCGGCTTCCTCGCGGTCCGGGACGACGAAATCGCCGCTGAGGCCATGGGTATCAACACCACCAAATACAAGGTGCTGGCCTTTGTCATCGGCGCCTTCTTTGCCGGAGTGGCGGGCGGTCTTTATGCCCATTTCAAGCAGTTCATTCATCCCGAAGGCTTCAACTTCCTTCGCTCGGTGGACATTGTCGTCATGGTCATTCTCGGCGGCATGGGCAGCACCATCGGGGTGTGCGTCGCCGCCATCCTTTTGACCATCCTGCCTGAATGGCTGCGCACTGTGTCGGACTATCCCTGGCTGCCGGAGTGGCTGCGCCAGATCGCGGAGAACCGCATGATCCTTTATTCGCTGCTCCTCATCATTCTCATGCTCACGCGGCCGCAGGGCTTGTTCGGCACGCTGAGCTTCAAGCGCAAGAAGAGATGAGCAAAACTCTACTGGAACTTGAAAGCGTGACGATGCAGTTCGGCGGACTGAAGTGCGTCTCCGATCTTTCCCTGACGATCAATGAAGGGGAACTTATCGGCCTCATCGGCCCGAATGGCGCCGGCAAGACGACGGTGTTCAACCTCATTACCGGCGTTTACCGCCCCACCGCCGGACGCGTGATTTTCTCCGGGCGGGCGGTCAACGGACTCCGGCCCTACCGCATCACCAGCCGTGGCATTGCCCGCACCTTCCAAAACATCCGGCTGTTCGGTTCGCTCAGCGTCTTCGACAATGTCCGCACTTCCTGCAACATGCACTTACGTCACGGCATCGCGCACGCTCTGGTCCGGGCCGGCGGCTTCGCTCGGGAGGAGGCCGATATTGAAACCCACATCCTGGAGCTCCTTGATATCTTCGGCTTAGCGGCGGAGCGTGACCTGCCCTGTGGCGCTCTTTCCTACGGCGACCAAAGACGCCTCGAAATCGTACGCGCCCTGGCCACCCGTCCGAAACTGCTGCTCCTCGACGAACCGGCCGCGGGCATGAATCCCACGGAGAAGATCGAACTCATGAAGCTGATCCGCTTCACCCAGGAGAAATTCCAACTCGCCGTCCTGCTGGTGGAACATGACATGAAGGTCGTGATGGGCATCTGCCAGCGCATTTGTGTCCTCGACTACGGCCGCAAGATTGCCGAGGGCACTCCTGACGAGATCAAGGCCGATTCCGCCGTCATTGCCGCTTATCTGGGCAAGGAGGTAAAGCATGCTTGAGATCAACGATCTGGAAGTCAGCTACGGCTCGATCAGTGCACTGCAAGGCATCTCGCTAAGGGTCGAGCCGGGCAGTATCGTCACGCTGATTGGGGCGAACGGTGCCGGCAAGACCACGACCCTGCGCACCATCTCGGGGCTGGTCAAAGCGAAGAGCGGACGCATCACCTTCGACGGACAGGACATTACCAATCTGCCGCCTCACCGGATCGTCGCCCTGGGGCTTGCACAATCGCCGGAGGGGCGGATGATTTTTGCGAATCTGACCGTGATGGAAAATCTGAAGATGGGCGCGTATTTACGCCACGACAAAGCCGCCATCGCGACCGACCTGCAATATGTGTTTTCCATGTTTCCCCGTCTCAAGGAGCGGGAGAAACAAACCGCCGGCACCCTGAGTGGAGGGGAACAGCAAATGCTCGCCATCGGCCGCGCGCTGATGAGCAAGCCCAAGTGCCTCATGCTCGACGAACCGTCTCTGGGAATAGCCCCGATCCTCGTACAAACCATTTTTGAGAAGATTCAGGAGATCAACCGGACCCTGGGACTCACCATCCTGCTAGTCGAACAAAACGCGAACCTGGCCCTGGAAGTATCGAATTACGGCTACGTGCTGGAAACCGGACGCATACTCCTCCACGACAAGGCGGGCACCCTGAGAAGCAATCCGGAAATCCGCGCCGCCTATCTCGGCGGATAGACAAGCCTCTTGGCGGGCGTCGATTTCACCCGTAAATTGGAGGCATTCATGAGTATTTTCCTTCGCGTTTTTCGATACGCGCGTTCGTATCCTTTTCTGGCCCTGGCCACCTTGGTCTGCGCCATTGCCAGCACCCTCACGGTGGTGATTTTTCCGGCCGTCACCCAGAAGATCGTCGATGATGTGGTGCGCGGCCAGCAACCGGAACTGCTTCTGCCTTTGCTGGGTATCGGCCTGGCGGCTTTTATCGCCCAGGACGGGCTCAACGCGCTGCGCATCGTCTTCAACAATCACTTCGAGCAAAAAGTGATCTATGACCTGCGCAGCGACCTTTACGGCCACATTCAGGCCCTGCCTTTGCGTTGGTTCGACAACCGTGATACCGGCGACATCATGACCCGGTTGGTGGAGGATGTGATGGCCATGGAGCGGGTGTTAATCGATGGCATCGAGCAGGGCACAGTTGCAGTTTTACAGATTCTCATCGTGGGAGGATTCATGCTGGCGAAGAGTCCGGAACTGACTCTCATCGCCGTATTGCCCATTCCCCTGCTGGCCTTGGGAGCGATAATCTACACGACAACGGCCCGGGCGCGTTATCGTATCCAACGGCGGGCGGCGTCAGCCCTCAACTCCCTGCTGCAAGACAACATCGCGGGCATCCGCCAGATCAAGACCTACGCCAGCGAGGACCGCGAGCATGCGAGCTTCAATGAAACCAGCGGCTCCCTGCGAGAAGCTACCCTCATCGTCATGCGGGCCTGGGCCATTTACAGCCCGGCCATGAGTTTCTTCGCCAACTGTGGCATGCTGATGATCGCCGGGTACGGAGGGTACCGGGTCTTGCATCAGCAAATGGATATCGGCGCACTGGTGGCCATCCTCCTGCTGGCGCGATTCCTCTACGAACCAGTGGGACGTCTTCATCAGTTGAACCAATTGTTCCAGGCAGGACGAGCCGCGGGCGACCGGGTCTTCGAGATCATGGACGAGCCGCCGGAAACACCCGACCTGACCACGGAGCCTCCCTCGCCGTTGCTTGGGGAAGTAGAGTTTGAGGAGGTCGGATTTTCGTATTCGGGAGACACCAGCGTTCTCCACGGCATCAACTTTCACGCCAAGGCGGGCGACATGATCGCACTGGTGGGTCCGACCGGAGCGGGCAAGTCCACCATCGTGAATTTGCTGATCCGCTTTTACGAATATAACTCGGGCCACATCCGACTGGACGGACGGCCCATCCGGGAAATCCCGCGCAAATTCCTGCGGGAGAATGTTGCCATGGTGACACAGGAGAGCTTCCTCTTCAACGGCAGTACGGCGGAAAACCTGCAGATGGGCAAACCCACTGCGACGGAGGCGGAAATGTGGGAGGCACTGGATGCGGCCAATGCCTCCGCTTTCGTGCGGCGGTTGCCGGAGGGTCTCCATACGCCATTGGGCGAGCGCGGCGTCAAACTCAGTGTCGGCGAAAAACAGCGCATCTCGATTGCCCGAGCTCTCCTGAAGAATCCGCCGATCCTCATCCTCGATGAAGCCACGGCGAGCGTGGACAACGCCACGGAGCGCCTCATTCAGGAGGCGCTGGACCGTCTGATGGCGCACCGCACAAGTTTTGTGATAGCGCATCGGCTATCGACCGTCCGCCATGCCGACCAGATTCTGGTGTTGGAACGCGGCCGCATCATCGAACGCGGACAGCATGCCCAGCTAGTGGCCCAAGACGGACTTTACGCTTCCCTCGCCCACTTCATGGAAGAGGAAACACAGACCGACTAGGAGGAGCAACAACCGCCCTCACCGCAACCGCAGGACGAGGGAGCGGAAATCTCCGCGGCATCGATCTGAATGACGTTGAACTCGATTCTTTGGAAGGCCAGTTGCTCACGCATGCGACGAATCAGGTCCGAGGCTTTTTCCTCGGGCTCGTGCACGGTGCGGAGTTGGATCTCCACCACCTTGCCGGAAAACTGCGGAAAAGCTTCCAGCATTTCGCCGTCCAGGACGAACGAAAGATAGGCATTCACCTTTTCCTGCAACTGCAGGAGTTGGACATCCTCACCCTGCCAGGGCCGGTCCTCGTACATGGCGAGCACCAACCGGTCGGTGCGGGTATCGTGCGCGAAAGCGTCCAGGACGCCGGGATGAGCCAGACCATTCATTTAGGCGGAAACCATTGATAGATACACATATAGACCAGCACGCCGGTCACGGAAACGTAGTACCAAAGGGGGAATGTCCACCGCGCCCACTGCCGATGCACGATCAGGCGTCCGGCAAAAGCGTGCCGCAGCGTGATCAAGATGAGGGGTACGATCACGATCGCCAGTACAATGTGGGAAAACAACATGACGTAATAAATCGTCTTGATCGCCCCTTCTGCTCCGATGGGCGTGTGCACGCCTCTTACCAGGATTTTGTGAAGCACATACGTGATCAGGAAAATCGCAGAGACACAAAAGGCGGAAACCATGCAGGCGCGATGGGCCGACATGCGTCCTTGCTTGATGAAAATAAATCCCGCCGTCAGGAGGATCGTGGCGAGAGCGTTGAGACTGGCGTTGAGGGCCGGAAGATCGCTGACCGTCATTGCCCAGACCGCTCCCGCTCAAGTCGCCGGCACGTTTTTCCAATGTAGAGGGACATCCCTCCCACAATCAGGCAAACGAACAGCAGCATGAATAGAACGCTCCAGGAAAACGCGATGCCGGCCATCACCGTGGGCGACTCTTTGGCCATGACGTCCGAACCCGGCTCACGGCAGCCCACACAGGCGGAGGCGTCCGCCAGGAGGAACAAAAATGCCGTCAATAGGATGGGCCAACGGAACTTCATGATTTCGGTGTCGTGGAAGCAGGTTCGCGCAGAACGTCGCCGATGTCCATGAGAAGCTTTTGTACCACCTCGGGATCATTGCCGTCCTGAAAACCACGCATCCAGCCATCGCGGTCGACCAGGATAAAGCGGGTGGAATGGACCGGCATGCCCGAGGGCTCCTTGGCCAGCGCCTGCAGGAACCCCTTGCTCACTGTCTCCTCGATTTTGTCCTTGGGACCGGTCAAAAAGTGCCAGCGATCCGAACCGCCCACGCGCTCGCTGTATTTCTTGAGCACTTCCGGAGTGTCGAACTCCGGGTCGACCGTGATCGTGACCAACTCGACATCCTTCGCCTTGTTGCTGAGCGATTGATTCAGCGCGGACATGCGGCTGGTCATCACGGGACACGGTCCGGCGCAGCGGGTGAAGATAAAGTTGGCCACCCAGACCTTGCCCTTCAGGTCAGCCGTGGAAAGAGTCTTACCGTTCTGGTCCGTGAACTGAAACTGCGGAGCCTCCGCGTATTTTTCCAGCCGCGGTGAAGTCGTCCTTCCGCGCATGCTCTCGCTGAACTGGGAATACGCCCAAGCGATCATGATCGTGGCGACCACGAATGCGACCGCCCAGCCCAGGCGGGGAATGCGAGCCGGAAGCTCGTTATCGCCAGAGGTAGACAATGGAGAAAAGGAAGATCCAGACCGCGTCGACGAAGTGCCAGTAAAGGCCCACATTCTCCAGGGAGACGTGACGGGCCGGCGTATAGCAGCGGGTCAGCAATTGACGAAGAAACACCCAGACCATCAGCAGAACGCCGATGACGACGTGAGCACCGTGAAATCCGGTCATCAGGAAGAAGGTGGAGCCGTATACGCCGCCCTTGTTGAACCAGAGACCTTCATGATGCAGATGGTACCATTCGTAGCATTGGATGCCGACGAAGAGCGTACCGAGACCGATGCTCACAAGCAGCCAGAAAAGACCGCTTTTGCCCTTTTTCACCGCGCCCTCGGCGAAGTGATAGGTGAAGCTGCTCGCCACCAGGAAAATCGTATTGATCCCCGTCAGCTTCACAGGAAGATCGGGCGAATCCGGAAAGGGCGGCCATTGCGGCTGGGAGAGGCGGAGAACAATGTAGCCGCCGATCAAGCCCGCAAAAAGCATGGCTTCGGAGGCCAGGAACATAATCATGCCGAATTTGGCGGTGGCGGGGGGCGCCTTGCCAGCGTGCACGTCATGGTCATGGGTAAGGGCGGCGGAACTCATAGTGTCAGGTGTACAGGGTTATTGGTCGAAATCAGCGAAAAAATCAGTAGGTCACGGCCGGGCCTCGCAGCAGCATCAGCACGATGACCAAGGCGCAGAGGGCCAGGGCGAAACCCCAGAGAAACAGCATCAGTTTGAAGTTCTTGGAATTTTTCATTCATCGGCGCGTCGCCACCAGCAGGACCAGCAGCACAGGCAAATAGAGGATGGAGGCGAAGAACAGCGTGCGGGCCGACGGACGGTCCCTCCGCATCAGAAATTTGAATGCGGTGACGCAAAACGCCACGCCCAGAACCAGCGCTCCCAGGAAATACCAGGGCGAATTAAAAAACATGAGGGCCGGCACGAGACTGACCATCAACAGTCCCAGCGAATAGAGGAATGCCTGCCGGCCGGTGGCGTAGCCGCTTTGATCGCCATTGGAGAGCATCATGAAACCGGCTCCGGCGTATTCGTCCCGGTACATCCAGGAAATCGCGAGGAAGTGGGGCATCTGCCAGAACCAAAGAATGGCAAAGAGCAGGCCGCCTTCGAGCGCATAGCTTTCCCGCGCCGCCACCCAGCCGATGAGGGGCGGCAGGGCTCCGGGAATCGCGCCCACGAGGGTATTCAGCGAACTGACCCTTTTCATCGGCGTGTAGACCAGCACGTAGATCGCGATGGTGATAAACGCGAGCAGCGTGGAGCGGTAATTCGTGAAGATCCCGAGCACAGCCAGCCCCGAGAGGGAAAAGAGCAGGCCGAACAGAAGGGCATCATTCGGATGCATGCGGCGGGCGGGTAGCGGGCGCTGGCTGGTGCGCTTCATCAAGCCATCAAAATCGCGCTCCCACCATTGATTGAGCGCAGCCGCTCCACAGGCACAGAGAGCCGTGCCAGCCAGCGTGGCCGACAACAAGAGATAATCCATCGGCCCCTGCCAGCCGATCAGGAAGCCGACCAGAGTCGTCATCAGGACCAACAGGGACAGCCGCAGCTTCACTAGCTCCGAAAGATCGGAGGCCAGGCTTTCAAAGCGGGATGTGGTGATGGAGGCCGACTTCATACGACGTGCTCCATCAAACGCTGATTTGGCACTTCTGGCAAAATGAAATCCTCCGCCCGCGCTCCACAATAGAGGCGGAAGGTGATCACCGAACCCAACACCAGAGACAGGGCTCCCAAGATCATATGGGCCGTGGCCACGTCGGCCGCCTTGTTTGACCAGATCGTCCAAGCCCCGAGGCCCGCCTGCACCAAAATCATCACCAGCCAGACTGCGGACCAGAAACGGGCGGCGCGGGCATGATGCCGGGCTTTCCAGACGACCAAACCAACCACCGCCAGGATCAATACCGCCACGAACCGGTGAACCATCTGCACCCAGATTTGGACGGCGGTGGTGGCCATCTGCTCATGGGCGACCCGGACCTCGTTGATTTTCGTCAGGCTGGCTGCGCTCGTATCCGGCAGCAGCTGTCCATAAGCCAGCGGGAAGTCGGGAATGGAAAGGCCGATGTGCTCATGGCGCATGGTCGCTCCCAGCCCGAGCTGAAAAAAGATGAGTCCGGTAGCAATGAGGGTCCACTTCCGGAGATCCAGCTGAGGTTCGTAGTCCGCCCAGCGCTTTTCGACGAACCGGCGGCTGGTGATGATGGCCAGCAGTGTGATGGCGACAAAGAAAGATTGGGCCAGCAGGGCGTGGAAAATGCCGATCTCGTCCTTGATCATAACCACCCGCAGACCGCCGAGCAGACCCTGTAGAGTGACGCCGACCACGGCCAGCGTACCGTAGATCTTCACCCATTTGCGATTGTCGAGCATCCAGAGACCGATGCAGAGGATCACGGTCATCAAACCGATACCGGAGGCGATGAGGCGGTGAGTGTGCTCGTAAAAGATGCCCCCCACCCAGCGGGAAACCGGAAAAAGGAACATGTTATAGCCAAAGGTATTCGGCCAATCGGGCACCGCCATGCCAACGCCATGAGATGTCACCAAGCCGCCACTGCACAAAAGGAGCAGAGTGAGGACAGCCGTCAGCACCGCCCACCAATGGAGAGCGGCGCGGCCGAGACTCCAGCCTTCCTTCATCCGATCAGTGCGCTTCGAGCTTCACGTGCTCGGGCGCTTTTTCGGTCTGAGGCAGGTAATCTTTTTCCAATCCGGGAACGCTGTATTCGTAAGGCCCATGGTAAACCACCGGGGTCTTGGGGAAGTTGCCATGCCCCGGAGGCGACGGCACAGTCCACTCCAGCGTATTGGCATGCCACGGATTGGCCGAAGCCTTGGGACCGCGGCGCAGGGTGATGATGACGTTCCAGATGAAAATAAAGGTGGTGAACCCGAGGCCGATGGCTCCGATGGTGGAGAGCTGGTTCAGGGGCTGCAACTGCTTGAGGTGTTCGTAGATCGGCGGATCAGCGATACGGCGCATCATGCCCCCCAAGCCGAGGTTGTGCATCGGGAAGAAGGCCAGGTTGAAGAAGATGATCGTCAGGAAGAAGTGCACCTTGCCCAGCGTCTCGTTGAGCATGCGTCCGAACATTTTCGGCCACCAGAAATAGAGGGCGCCGAAGATGGATAGGATACTGCCACCGAAGAGCACGTAGTGAATGTGCGCCACGATGAAGTAGGTATGGTGGACGAAAAGATCGACCGGCGTCGATGCCATGAAGATACCGCTCAAACCGCCGATGACGAACATCGAGACGAAGGCCAGGGCAAAACACATCGCCGTGGTGAACTCAATCGACCCACGCCAGACGGTACCGAGCCAGTTGAACGTCTTGATCGCTGAAGGCACTGCGATGAACATGGTCGAGACCGAGAAGGCCGCGCTCAAAGTCAGGTTCATACCGCTGACGAACATGTGGTGGCCCCACACAACGAAACCAAGGAACGCGATGGCGATCATCGCGTACACCATGGCCTTGTAACCAAAGATCGGCTTGCGGGCGAAACAGGAGATGACGTCCGAGGAGAGACCCATCGCCGGCAGAATCATGATGTACACCTCCGGATGGCCGAAGAACCAGAAAAGGTGCTGCCACAGCAAAGGCTGACCACCACCGGCAGGCTTGAAGAAGCTCGTGCCCATGTTCAGGTCACAGAACAACATCGCCGCCGCCGCAGAAAGAACCGGCACCGCGAGCACCAGCAGGATCGCGGTGATGAAGAGCGACCAGACGGTCAAGGGCATGCGGAACATCGTCATGCCCGGAGCGCGCATGTTCACGATGGTCGTGATGTAGTTCGTCGCGCCTGCGATGGACGACAGACCGTTGATGAAAATCGCGATGCCCCAGAGGCTTTGTCCAATTTGCGTGCCGTTATAGGCCCCGACCGCGCTCAAGGGCGCATAAGCCGTCCAGCCCGTACCCGGCGCACCGCCCGGCACGAAGAAGGCTCCCAGCAAAATCACGCCGGAAAGCGCATACAGCCAGTAGCTCAATTCGTTGAGTAGCGGGAAAGCCATGTCCCCCGCCCCGATTTGCAACGGGATAAGGTAATTGCCGAAGGCTCCGATGAGGAGTGGCATGACCACAAAGAACACCATCACGGTGGCATGCATGGTCACCAGCATGTTGTAACCGCCGGGAATGATCGCTCCATCCGAGGCCACCGTGGCGGGCAGCAGATGTCCAATGATCGGCACCTCCGTATTCGGCCAGGCCAATTGATAACGAACCAGCAGAGCGAGACCGCCACCGAGGAACAGGAAGGCCAGCGCGGTCCAGAGATACTGCAGGCCGATCATCTTGTGGTCGTAAGTCCACAGATAATGGCGGAAGAAGCTCTCCTTAGGATGGTGCGCGTGCTCTTCGTGCAAAGGTGGTTCAGCGGTGATGGCGCTCATGGATATGACGATGCGTTCTCTCTAGTTGTTGGCAATTTGCGGCTTTTCGCCCGACTCCTCAGCCCGTGCCGAGGCGGCTGCCTTGACCTTGCCGGCATACCATTTGTCGTATTCCTCCTGGGAGACGACGCGGATGGGAGCCTTCATGTTGTAATGACCTGTTCCACAAAGCTGGCTGCATGCAAGTTCCAGATTAGCGGCACGTGTTGCTTCAAACCACACCCAGCTGATGGTGCGACCGGGAACGGCGTCCTGGTACAAACGAAAAGCCGGCACGTAAAAAGAGTGAATGACGTCGCGCGAATTCAGGAAGATATGCACGGCCCGGCCGTACGGAACCACGAGTTCTGACGATGTGAAATCATCCTTGGACGTGGGGTCCTCCGCGCTCAGGCCGAACTTGTTTTCCGGCGAAATCGTCTTCACGTCGATATTACCGAGTTTGCCGTCCGAACCCGGATAACGAAAGTCCCAGCCGAACTGATAGCTGGAGACGTTGATCGGGATGGCATCCGCCGGCGGATTGCGATGGATATCGCTCCACACGCGGTTGCTGTAAATGGCGAGACCGAGAAAAATCAGAACAGGAATGGTCGTCCAGACGATTTCCAGGAAGTTATTGCCGTGGCTATAGTGCGCCTTCTGACCTGGCTTGCGGCGATACTTGATGAGGTAATAGACGTAAACGATCTGCGTGGCGATGAAGACCAGCAGGGTCAGCCAGAAGATGAAATTGAGAATGACGTCGATTTTCTCACCGCTCACGGTGACATTCGGCGGCGCCCAATAGAGGCTGTGGGATTCGGCCAGGGCCGGGCTCACCCCGACCAGCAAAAGTGGCAACAAACGAAGGAAGAATTTCATCATCAATTTCCAGGTGCTGCGGCGGGCGCAGGGGCTTTCGTTTCCGGAGCGGCGGCGCCCACGAGTTCACGGGGTACGGCCTGGAGTTCCTTCTGCGTCCACGGATCGGTGCGACCCTTGTTCTTTTCGCGAATCTGAGCCACGAATTCAGTGGTGATCGGCGCGGCTTTGTTGCCCCACTCGTTGCGCACATAAGTCAGCACCGCGGCAATCTGATCATCCTTGAGCACCGAGCCCCACGGAGCCATCGCGTTGTTGTATTGCGCACCTTCCACCGTCACCACGCCCTGCAGACCGTTGAGCACGATTTTGACGATGTGGTTGTCGCCATGCCAGCCTTCCGAGGCCAGCACCCACTCACTGCCTGCGAGCGGAGGAAATTGTCCGGGCACGCCCTTGCCGTTGGCCTGGTGGCAGACCTGGCAGGTTTGGGTAAACACCTTCTTGCCCACCACCATCGGATCTGGCGCGGCAGCCGGGCCGCCACTGCCTGCGCCGTCCCACGCCACGCGGGCGGGGTTGAAGACATTGGCCTTGAAGCCGCCGCTGTTCCAAACGAGGTAGCCTGCGCCGATAAAAGCCAGGGCGACAAAGAACATGATCAGCTTGGGCGAAAGAGCCTCCGAACCCTCGCGCGAAGCGTTGGACTCGTGCAACAGCGCATCGTGGCTGTCCACGATTTCACTGTCGTCGGGTTTTTGAATGGATGGATCGTTGCTCACGTTACTGAAGAGGTTCGGCTTCCGGCAGCGGGTAGTTGCGTTTCAGCGAGAGAAGATAGGCGACCAGGGTTCTGGCATCTTCGGTGGGCACCACTTCGTAGCCCGGCTTGGGCGCATAAGGTCCCGTCAGGCCCTGCAACGCAACTGCGCTGGGTTGGCCGGAGATCTTACGGGTGGTGTAGAGATAGCGGTAGGATGGCATGTTCGACCAGGGCGTGACCGCGGTGGGCTCGAAAAGATGGCGGTGCAGCCAATTGGCGTCGATGGGTTTGTCATCAACCATCCGAAGGCCGGCGTTGGTCAGATCGGGACCAATGCGCAGGCTGCCGAGGAATGCCGGGTTCTCCCGCATGAAATCACGCGCCACCGTCGGACGGGGCCCGAGCTTTTTCTCCAAATCAGAGGAAAGAGCGGCAGGCCGTACCTGTTGGGTATGGCAGGCCACACAGCCGTTGGCCGCGTAGACGCGCTGCCCGGCCACCGCCAGGCCGGAAAGAGGAGGAGGATTGATGTCTCCACTGCTGTCATCCGTGACGGGCTGAAAATGTCCCAGATGAACATAGGAATAGGCGACGACTCCGAGCCAGGCGGCGGCGAAGGCCACGAAGATTCCGAAAATAAGCGAGGTCAGCTTGTTCATACGGCCACCGCTCCGGTTTTCTTGGTTACAGGCAGGACGTCCGCCTTGAGAAGAAGGGTTTTCACAAACAGACCGGCGAAAGCGAAGGCCCCGAAGAAGAAGGCCAAGCTGCCAAAGGCGCGGAGGAAACGGAAGGGTGCGGCGAATTCCACCGAGTGGATGAAGGTGACACCTGGGTCATACATTGCAAATCCCTGAACAATTCCGCTCAGGAGCAAGCCAGTTACCATCGTAACCACCCCAAGAGTCGTCAACCAGTAGTGAGCCGATATGCAAGAAGTGCAAAGGCTGGTGTTCAAAAGACGCGGATAGATGAAGAGAATCGCTGCAAACAGGACCATGCTGACGAAGCCGTAAATCGCCACGGTGCTTTGCCCGAGGGTGAAATCCGAGAAATGAGTGATCACCTGGACGAGGGGCGAACCAGCATTGACCGCAGCGGTGACTACGAAAGAAACCAGACCGAAGATCAGGAAACTCAAAACCGGCGTACGGGCCTGGCCGGACAGTGTGCCGAAAGTATTAATGCCGATGATGGTGACCGGAATGAGCAGCAGGATGCTGGCGGCCACGCTGGCGCTGACCATCCAGGCCGGCACCGGGCCACCGATCAGGCTGCGCACTCCCGTCCAGCCGCCCAGGAAAGCCAGACTCCAGAACGCCAGCGAGCTGGAGGCATAGGAACGGATCGGACGGCGGGTAATGGCCGGGATCAAGTAGTAGGCCGCCGCCAGACAGATCGGAGCAAGCCAAAGCCAGATCAGATTATTCCCAAACCACCAGGCGATGGGCCCCTGCGCGGAACCTTGCACCGGGCACCATACGAGGAAGATGTTGGCGGTCGCGTAAAACCAAGGGAACCAAAGCAGCGCAGCCAGCAAATACCATTGGGCGGCAAACAGGCCTGAAGACAGCCGGTCCCGCAGCAGAATCAGACTCCAGACCCCGATAAACGCATAGGCGATCAAGAGGATGACGGCTGCATAACCGGGGAACTCCAAACCTTCGAAGCTACCTCCGAAGCCGGCGACAATGCCGCCGACGCCGATGAGGACTCCCAGATTCCAGAAGAGGGCCGCGGTCACGAGCAGTCTGGTGTAGGAAAGTGCGGTCCGGCCCAGACGGGAAAGAATAAAAAGGCCGACACCCAGTCCCGCTTGGGAAGCCCAGCCGTAGATCAGGGCATTATCCGCCGCCGGTTGAATGCGCCCATAAGTCAGCCAGGGCAGGCCATCCAGAAGCGAGGGCACCACGAGCTTCCATGCAGCCAGACAGGCCAGGGCAGCACCAACAAGAAGCCAGAAAATGGCCGATCCAAAAAACAACAGCACCGGCAGTCGCAGGGAACCGGCGACGTCCGTGGTTTTGTCAGATGCAGCAAGGGAACTCATAAATTACGGGGCCGGAGCGGGTTGAACCGGCGCAGGTGTAGCCGCAGGAGCGGCGGGTGCGGGCGTTTCCGCCGTAGGAGCAGCCGCTTCCGGAGCCGGGGGGGCGGCAGGCGGATTGATCGGTCCCGCAGGCGCAGGCGTGCGTTGATTGATTTCCGCCATGGTCAGGGACATGGCTTGGCTGATGGGAATCTGCACAGAGCCCTTGGCCTTGTCGACCCAAGCGTAGGTTTCGAGCTTCTGCTTGTTCTCGGCGAGCAGATCTTCGTGAGCCTTGGTCCGCTCGGCGATACGAGCCGCATCCTCGGGCTCACCCGCGGGCGAAAAGGCCGTGAGCAATTTGGCGATGATGACGAAGAGCAGGATCAATACGATCCCGCCGACGAAAATCGGCCATAGAGACTTGGGCTGGCTGGTGGTTTCCATCAGGCTTTCAAAGCGATTGATTGCGGCAGGCGTGGATCGCGCAGCGGGAAGAGCGGGGAGTCGCCCAGACGCTTCAGGAACACTGCGGCAAGAGTACAGAAAATGGCGGTGAAGCTGAAAAGATCAAGCCAATGAGGAGCAACCCCGGCCTTATGCAGGGCGGGCAGGACGATCACGTACATGTCCAGCGTGTGCATGAGCAGAATCCAGATGGCCATGCCGCAAAGGAGGAAGGGAGTGCGCTTGCCGCGATTGAAAAGGAGCAGGAGGAAGGGACCAAAGAAATGCCCCACCACCAGAAACTGGCTCAGGAACCACCAACTGCCCGTATTGCGGCGCACGAAGTAAACAGTCTCTTCCGGGATGTTGGAATACCAGATGAGCATATACTGGCTGAAGCCGATGTAAGCCCAGAATACGGTGAATGCCATCATGAGGTTGCCCATGATCTGGTAGTGGCTCTTCGTGACAACCTGCTGCAGATAGCCGGCGCTACGAAGGGCGGTGACAATCAACACCAGCACAGACATCGAGCTCAAGGCGGTGCCGGCGAAGATGTAAACGCCCCACATCGTGGAGAACCAATGGTAATCCAGACCCATAAGCCAGTCGATGGCGGCAAAGGTCAGGCACACCGCAAAAAGCAGTGCGCTCGAGAACGTCACCCGCCGATTAAGCACCGTGTAACGGGCCGAACCGTCCTTGTCCTGAGCGATCGAGAAAGCCCGCAAGAGTCCACCGCAAATGGTGAAAAAGGCGAAGTAACCAATGGCGCGAATCCAGAAGAACCAGGGGTTCAGGTAAGCCGCTTTTTCGAGCAGCAGCGGATCGTGGGCATTCTCGGGACGCATCCATTTCCATAATTCCGGTGCCACAAAGACCAACGGGATAAAAAGCACGCCCATCACCGGCAGAAGGCTGGCGAGGTTTTCCAACTGGCGCCGCACGACGACGCTCCACTCCGCGTCCATCGCATGGTGCACCAGCGTCCAGAACAGGCCGCCCATGCAAATCGTCAGGAAAAAGAAAAAGGCGAAGAGATAGGAGAAGGCGAATTGCTTGGGATCGATGAAGAAACCGATCAGAACGATGATGAACGAAAGGATGGCTCCGCCCACCAAGCCGAGAAAACGACTTCCGACATGCTTGTAGTCGAAAAACTCGGCTTTGGGTTCAACTGGTGCGTGGTCGCTCATGATTATTGGGCGTCAAGTTTGGTTCGCTCGGCCGCCGGAACATCGTCCAATGTGGCACCGCCTTGGGATTTTTGGAGGGCACGAATGTAGGCGATGATGGCCCAACGATCCTGCACCTGAATGCGGTCGCCATAGCTCATCATGGTATTCTTGCCGTGCGAGATGGTATTGAAGATTTCGCCGTCGGACATCACGCGGATGCGCTCCTGCGTCAGGCTTTGGACGGTGTTGAGGCCGAACTTATGGGCCATGCCATTACCCGCGCCGGTCGCGCCATGGCACACCGCGCAATAAATTCCGAAGCGCTCCTGACCACGCAGCATGATCTTTTCATCCACACCGAAGGGAATGCCGGTGCCCCAGTTTTCCCCCATCTTGCCAGTGTCGGAATAACCCGGAGCATTGGAGAAGTTGATGTTTTTATAAGGGCTGAGGCTGGCGCCGGTCGAACCGTTCACTTCCTTATGCATCGGCATGGCATAACCCAGCGGCACGGTGCCTTCCACCGGCGGGCGGGCGGCGCGACCATCCGCGAAGAATGAGCTCGGCACCTGGGCCTTCACCTTGGGCTGGCGGTCCATGTCGGGGAAAATCTCAATGGGCGGGTGGCTCATTTTTTGGCCACGGAATCCCGCCATGGCCAAGATGACCAGCACGAGAAAGGCGAATATGGCGAAGAAATATTTCAACATGGCCTAGTCCTCGTGCACCTTGGTGATGTTTTGTCCCCCGAGGGATTCCAGGAAATCCGAGACGCTGCGTTCAGCGAATTTGGGGTCCATCGTCTCGATGACACAGAAAAACTTGTCATCGCTCACCCGCTTGAAGCGTTCCCAGTTGAACATGGGGTGGTTCAGGCGTGGCAGGCCGTTCATTATGAACATCCCGAAGACGGCGGTGAAGGCCGATAGGAGGATGGTCAACTCGAACATGATGGGGAAAAACGCAGGCACAGTGAACAAATTGGTCGGCTTGCCCATGACGATGAGCGGATAGATGAACGAACTGGGAATGAACTCCAGGCAGACCGCCGTGATGAAACCCGTGAGACCGCCGCAGAAGACGAGCTTGCCGAGAATCGACCGCTTGAGACCCATGGCCTCATCCATGCCGTGAATCGGGAAAGGCGAGAAGACGTCGAACTTCTGATAGCCCGCATCCCGCAGCTTCTCGGCGGCGTGATAGAGGTCCGAGGCGGAATCAAATTCCGCAGCCACACCGTAAACGCGCGATTGGGTATTGCCAGCGACGTTCATCTTAGTGCTTGCCTCCTTCGGGGTGGTGATGCGGGTCCGCCTCAGGCAGAACGGCCTTCACTTCGAACATACAAATCATCGGTAAGAAGCGGATGAAAATCAGGAAGAGCGTACCGAACAGGCCAAAGGTGCCGATGAACATCCAGATATCCACCCAGGTCGGATGGAACTGGCCCCAGGCCGAGGGCGTAAAGTCGCGGGTCAGCGTGGTGGCGATGATGACAAAGCGCTCGTACCACATGCCGGCGTTCGGGAACTGACAGATGATCCAGACCCAGACGAGGTGGGTGCGGAAATACTTAAACCAGAAGATCTGCGGCGCGATGACGTTACAGAACATCATGCTCCAATAGGCCCACCAGTAGGGACCGAAAGCGCGGAACCAGAAAGCGGCTTTTTCGTAGGGATTGGCGCTATACCAAGCCATGAAGAGCTCCATGATATAGGCATAGCCGACGATCGAGCCGGTGAAGACGATGACTTTGCACATCTTGTCGACGTGCGAAATCGTCACGAGATCGTGCAGTGGCTTGTATACCGCACAAGCCGGAATCATGATGGTGAGCACCATCGCAAAACCGCCGAAAATGGCGCCCGCCACGAAATAAGGCGGGAAGATGGTGGTGTGCCAGCCGGGGATGACCGAGGTCGCAAAGTCGAAGGACACGACAGAGTGCACCGAAAGCACCAGCGGAGTGGAAAGGCCGGCCAAAAGCAGGTAGGCCATTTCGTAGTGGCGCCACTGGCGGTTGCCGCCGCGCCATCCGAGGGAGAGTATGCCGTAGAAAAACTTGCGCAGCTTGGTCGTGGAGCGATCACGCAGCGTGGCCAGGTCGGGAATCAGACCGGTGTACCAGAAGAGCACCGACACGGTGAAGTAGGTCGATACCGCAAACACGTCCCAGAGGAGCGGGCTGCGGAAGTTCTGCCAGATGCCATTAGAGTTGGGCACCGGAGCCAGGAACCAGGCCATCCAGACACGTCCAACGTGCAGGCCGGGATAAATGGCGGCGCAAACCACGGCGAAGAGCGTCATCGCTTCCGCGGCACGGTTGATGGATGTGCGCCACTTTTGCCGGGTCAGGAAAAGAATGGCCGAGATGAGCGTACCGGCGTGTCCGATACCGATCCAGAACACGAAGTTGGTGATATCCCACGCCCAACCGGTCGGATGGTTGTTACCCCAAACACCGACACCGGTGGAAATCAGGTAAACAATACAGAAGCCAAGAACGCCGGTGAGGAGCAGGCAAGGGAGCAGGCACGCCCACCACCAAAGAGGCGTTTTCGCCTCAACAATGGAGCTGACGTAATTCGCGATCCAGCCATACGTGCGCTGATTAAGCACCAAAGGCGGGCGCGTAACCGCCGCCTGGTCGGACGAAATTTTTTCGGGTTCAAGCGTGGCAGCCATTAGTGATGTGCCTCCTCAGTCTTGTGAGTTTCTGCTCCGTGACCGCCATGAATGGCTCCATGCGTTTCGCCGTGGGATTCCTCCCCGTGGCCGTGCGGGGCGCCGTTGGCCATGCCCACCTTGTCAGCGCCGGGCATCTTGAGATTGGGATTCTTGATGCGAGCGAGGTAAGTGACCCGCGGCGTGGTATTGAGATACTTCAGCATCACGTAGCCGCGGTCGCTGTTGCGCAGACGGGCCACCCGGCTCTTCGGATCGTTGATGTCGCCGAAGACCAGTGAATCACTGTCGCAAGCCTGCTGGCAGGCTGTCTTGAATTCGCGAATCGGCACTTCGTGCTTGTTGCGCGGCCCGGCTTCCACCAGGCGGGAAATCTTAGCTTCCTCGATGCGTTGAATACAGAAGGTGCATTTCTCCATCACACCGCGCATGCGGACAGTGACGTTCGGATTCTTCGCCATCTTGAGGCTGTCGGCCATGCCCTTCTTGGCCAGCGGGCCCCAGTAAAGCTCGGTGGTCGGACGCTCGTTGTAATCGAAATAGTTGAAGCGGCGCACTTTCCAAGGGCAGTTGTTCGCGCAGTAACGAGTACCGATACAGCGGTTGTAAGCCATCAGGTTCAGGCCGTCTTCGCTATGCACGGTGGCATTGACCGGGCAGACCGTTTCGCAAGGCGCATTTTCGCAGTGCTGGCACATGACCGCCTGCGCGAGCATCTCGGGATCTTCAGGATCGCCGGCAAAATAGCGATCGAGGCGTATCCACGCCATATCGCGATTCTTGCGCACCTGTTCCTTGCCGACCACGGGAACGTTGTTCTCCGCCTGACAGGCCACCACGCAGGCGTTGCAGCCGATGCAGGTGTTGAGGTCCACCGTCATGCCCCACTGCTCCTCGGAGGTCAGCTTGGGATGGGAGTAGAGCGAAATGTTTTCCGGAATGTGGCTGTCCATCCCGATCGTCTGGGCAAACTTCGGATCGTGTTCGTAACGCTCAAGCGTGCCTTCGCGGAAAAGGTCGCGTCCATGCATGGACTGCGCTTCCTGTGTACGGGCCAGCGCGTAAGTCTTGCCCGTTACGGATATTTCAACTGCGCGGAAACGCAGGGCGTCCGTCGTACGCAACGGATAAGCGTTGAAACCAACGCCTTCCATGAGAGCGGAAACACCCGTGCGGCCGTAGCCCAAAGCCAGGGAAATCGAATCGTCAGCGTGGCCGGGAGCCACCTGTGCGGCCGCAAAAATGGAAACGCCGCCCGCCTTGATTTCGATGATATCGGCGACGATGTCGAAAGTCGGCTCGTTGTGGAGATTTTCGTCTTTAGTCAGGACGTTGAGCGCATCCGCAGCCCGGTCCGTCCAGGTGAAATTGTTGATCTTGATCCCCAGCTTCTTTGCGGTGGCCGGACTGACCAGGGCGACGTTGTCCCAGGTGACCTTGGTTTCGAAATCAGGTGTCTCCTGCAGCCAGGAGTTGTTGGCGTAACGGCCGTCATCGACGCTGGAACTGGCCAGGAAGACGAGTTCCAGTCCGTCTTTGGCTGGCGGCTTAACCCCATTAAACAGGGAAGCAGCCTGCGCGGCATTGAAGGAAAGAGCCGTCTCGGGCAGCGCACTATCCGGCAGATAGCCGACGCGCAAGAGTGAGTTCCACTTCTCCGGGGTGCCCCCAAAATTCTGATTAAAGGTCTCCTGGACGAGTTCCGCGCCCTTGGGCTTGGGCCGGCCGGCCAGTTGCGCGAGGATTTCCAACTCGGTGATACCATTCCAGAGCGGAAGGATCATCGGCTGAACCGGCGTATAAGTGCCGTCGTAAGAACGCACGTCACTCCAGGTTTCGAGATAATGCGCGGCGGGAACCGACCAGCGGGCGAGGCGGGAGGTCTCGTCTTCGAAGATCCCGAGACGGATGACATCCGGCACGCGGCTGAGCAACTCGGCAAATTTGAGGTTCGCAGGAGCGTTGTAAGCAGGATTGCCGCCGAGAATAAAAAGGGTCTTTACCGAGCCGGCGCTGATGGCGGCGGCCAGGTCGGAGATGGTCGCGGCGGGCTTTTCGCCAGTGGAGCCACCGAGGATGGTCGCGCCATGGTTGCCCAGCGCTTCATTGATAGCGAAGACCAACGCCTGCACCCAAGCCGGCTGTTGTTCGCCAACGGTGACGATGCTGCGTCCCGGATTCGCGGCGAGATCATTGGCGCATTCCTCAATCCACTTCTCATCGAAATGCACGTCCGACTTGGGGGCGGCCCCAAGAATGGAGGCGAGAGCGGGATTGCTGGTCTTGGCCGCGATCTTTTCCGCGAGTTGCCGCGCGAATTCTCCGATCTGCGACGCCTTGCAGCGATAACGATGATCCGCGAGGCCGCCAGTGGGCGAATAGTGGTTCTCGACCACATACAGGCGGTTCATCGGAGCGGCCTTTTGGTCGGGATTACGGCGCGGGAAGAACCCGGCGGCGAAGCCGACGCCCTTGTCGCTGCTGCTGAGGAATTCGCTGTCCAGCGCCAGAAGGACATCCGCGCGCTCGAACTTTGGAATCAGGCGAATGCCCTGGCCAAAAGTAGCCGTGATGGCCTTGGCCGTCTCGCCGTCGCCGAGCGGCTCGTATTCGGCCCAGACGAGGCCGGGGAATTTTGCCTCCAACTCGGCCCGCAGACGGTCGCGAGTGGGCGAGTTCTTGCGCTCCACCAGGAAGGCAAGTCCCTGACCATCGGAGTTGGCCACATTTTTCAGGAAATTCTCAAAGGTGGCGGCATCAACCGTGGCATCGCTTTCCTTGATGACTTGGGCGCGATGCGGATCGTAGAGATCCAGCACACTGGCCTGCGTAAAGCCGTCCGTGCCGCCATTACTGTAGGGGTGAAGCGGGTTGCCCTCGATCTTGGTCGGACGCCCGTCCACCGTGCTGACGACCAGCGGCATCGCCCCCTGGCGGATTGGCATGGCCGTCGCGTAAAAAAGAAATTTCCCGGGAACCGTCCATTCGACGCCCTTGTTGAAGGGGACAATGTAGCCCTCGGGACGGCGGCAACCGGCCAGACCGACGCCGGCCAAGGCCATGGAGGCGCCCATGAGCTTCATGAAATCACGCTTGGAAAGGCCGGACTCCTGATAAACCCCCGCTCCGCGCGGGAATTCTCGGTCTACGATTTCCGCAAAACCGGGGCTATTTTCCAGTTCCGCCAGACTCCGCCACATCGTGGGCTTCTCCGGCATGGGAGGGTGATTAAAAATGCGTTTCATCGGTGGCAGCCTCCGCAGGTGGTGGGCGGATTGACGTCCCATTCTTTCTTGAACTTCAACCCAAGCTCACGCTGTTCGGCTCTGGAGCCGGCCTTCCAGTTCAAATTGAAGACTTCCGAAGGCGGGCGGAGGTGATTTTCCGGAGCACGGTGGCAATCCAGACACCAGCTCATGCTCTGGGGCTCGTGCTGGTAGACGACCTTCATGTTGTTGACGTCGCCGTGACAGGAATAACAGCTCACTCCGCGATTCACGTGCACGGCATGGTTGAAATAGGTGTAATCCGGCACGCGGTGAATCTTGACCCAGTTGACCGGCGGGCCATCGGCCTTGCCATCGTTCCAAGCTGCGCGCACCGCCTCCAGCTTCGGGCTCTGAGCCTTGACCTGGGTATGACAGCTCATACAGGTCTGCACGGTCGGGACGTTTGAGTGGGAAGCGACTTCCACGAAGCTGTGGCAAAAACGGCAATCCATGCCGAGCTGCTGCACATGGATGGTGTGTTCAAACGGAACCGGCTGAGTCGGTTGATAACCGACGCGCGTGTACTTCGGCGTGAAATAATAGGTGATTCCACCGGTGATAGCACCGCCCAAGACGAGCACACA
>CAYUMP010000034.1:0-37655 GCA_964445975.1 uncultured Chthoniobacterales bacterium
AATGGCTCGGCGCGATCACCCCGATCGGCGGTCTTCTTTTTCTCGCCGGCTGGCTGCTCTTGATCATCAAGCGATGACGGCGCACCACGACACCTTCGAGGTGCGTACGAGGGGGAAGGGGACCTATGAGATTACCGAGGAGGTGGGTCGCATTGTTCGCGAGAGTGGCGTCAAGACTGGGATCGTTACGGTTTTCATCCGGCATACGAGCGCGAGTCTCGTGATCTATGAAAATGCCGATCCAAGCGCGCGCACGGATCTGCACGCTTATTTCGAGGAAATCGCGCCGGAGGATGGGGACTACGTGCATACGCTGGAAGGTCCGGATGACACGACGAGCCATCTGCGGATGGTGCTTACGCGGACGAGCGAGGTGATCCCGATCGCGGGCGGGCGGATGACGCTCGGCACGTGGCAGGGTATTTTCGTCTTCGAGCACCGCCGCGCCGCGCATGAGCGGGTGGTGGATGTAGCGGTGGTGGGAGTTTAGGGTCCGCTACTTTTCGTGGGTGCCGAATTGCATCTCCACGAGGCGCCGGTAGCGGCCATCGTCGCGGGCGACGAGTTCGTCATGGGTGCCTGATTCCAGGACACCGCCGTCTTCGATCACGTAGATGCGGTCGGCTTTTCGAATGGTGGAGAGGCGGTGGGCGATGATGAAAGCCGTCCGGTTGGCCAACAGGACGGACAGGGCTTGTTGGATGAGGTGCTCGCTTTCCGAATCGAGGGCGCTGGTGGCTTCGTCGAGGATGAGGATGGCGGGGTTTTTCAGCAGGGCGCGGGCGATGGCAATGCGCTGGCGCTGTCCGCCGGAGAGTTTGACGCCGCGTTCGCCAACGAGGGTGGCGTAGCCTTCGGGAAAGCGTTCGATGAACTCGTGACAGGCGGCTTGTTTGGAGGCGGCAAGGATTTCCTCGTACGTGGCGAGGGGGCGGCCGTAGCGGATGTTTTCCTCGATGGTGCCGCCGAAGAGCAGGACTTCCTGAGGAACGATGGCCATTTGTTCGCGCAAGGCGGGGAGGCTGTAGTCAGTCGATGGTTGGCCGTCGATCAAGATGGTACCGGAGTCAGGTTCGTAAAAGCGCAGGAGGAGCGAGACGATGGTGGACTTACCCGCGCCACTGGGGCCGACCAAGGCGATCTTTTCGCCGGGGCGGGCGTGGAGAGAAAGATGGCGAAGCACGGGACTCTCGCGACGGGTGGGGTAGCTGAAGGAGACCTGATAGAAGCGCACGTCGCCGGTGACACGATGCGCGGCGGGCGGGGTTTGATGATCGGCAAAAATCTCGGGAGTTTCCTCGAGTAATTCACGGACGCGTTCGGTGGCGCCGATGGTTTTCTGCACGTGACTGAACACATCCGCAAAGGAAGCGACCGAGCCGCCGACAAAGGTGGTGTAGAGGATGAAGCGGGTGAATTCGCCGAAGCTCAGGGAGCCTGCCTGCATCAAGTGCGCGCCGTACCAGAAGACCAGCACGATCGAGCCGAAGATGCCGAAGATAATAAAGGAAACCATGGTGGCGCGCAGACGGGCGGTGCGCAGGATGACGCGGAGGAAGGCGGAGAGGCCGTCGGTGTAGCGGCGGATCTCGAAGGGTTCGTTGCCGAAGGACTTCACGTTGGCGATGCCTTGCAGTGATTCTTCGATCACGGTCACACTGTCGGCCATGCGATCCTGAGCCTCGCGGGCGTGGACACGGATGCGCCGGCCGAAAAGAATGGCTACGAGGATGAGCACCGGGAAGGTGGCAATCATTAATCCGGTCAGCCGCAGCGAGGTGATGGCAACCAAAGTCACTCCGCCAGTCATCAGTAGGCATTGCCGCAAGAACTGGGGCACGGTCATGGTCAGGGTGTCCTGTAGGAGCGTGAGGTCGGTCGTCATGCGGCTGGAAAGCTCTCCGACGCGCCTCTGATCGAAGAAGGACATGGGCAGACCGATCAAGCGGGAAAAAATGTCGCGTCGGAGATCGACCACGGCACTTTCGCCGCAGCTGTAGAACCAGTTGGTGGCCAGGAATGAAAACGTCGCCTGCACGGCCAGGGTGCCGAGGAGAATCAGTGCGAGGGTGTTGAGGTTGGTGGCCCAGCCGGACGCTCCGGCCTTGCCGCTGGCGGCGTCGAACAACAGACCTGTGAGGTACGGAAACGAGAGTCCAAAGCCGGTGGAGACGATCAAGGTGAGGATCGCTCCCGCAAAGCGCAGCCGATAGGGCCTTAGGTAGCGAAAAATTCCCGCAATCTGGCGCAGGGACGCGAGCGCAAAACGCGGCTTGGCGGTTTCCTCGGCCATCAACTCACCACCGCGAAGGTTGCCCGTTCTTTACGACGGAAGTCACCGAGCATCTCCAGCGCATCAAGCGAACGACTCATCTCTTGCGCGGGCTTTATCTTTGTTTTCAGTTCTTTTGTCCGAGTCGACATCGAGGGCGAGGCCAGCACTTTTTCCAGGGACGCGGTCAATCGTTGCGTTGAAAATTGATTGCGGCGCAGGACGGTGGCGACGCCCAGCTTTCTGAGCCTCTCCCCGTTGTCTGGCTGATCGTATCCGAATGGAATAACAAGCGAGCGCACGCCCCAGCGCAGTGCTTCAGCGCAGGTGCCGATTCCGCCGTGATGGACGATCGCGGCTGCACGGGGAAGCAGGGATTCCAAGGGCGCGTAATCGAGGGAAAGAATGTCGCCATCCTCGGAAACCGGAGCCGGATTTTTCCCCAGCAGGAAAATCGCGCGATGGCCCAGCTTTCGCGTCGTCACGGCGGCGCATTCATAAAAGTCCCGAGCGATGTGCACCGCGGTCGAGCCTAGAGTGAAAACAATGGGCGGTTCCCCCTCCGCCAGGAAGGCGGCGAGTCGGGCATTTGTTTCCGGGCGGCTCGGCTGGGAGAAAAACGGGAAGCCGGTTTGCACGACGGCATCCGGCCAGTCGGATTGTGGTGCGGCGAGAAACTGGGGGAAGCAGGCCAGAACGAGACGCGGGGAGTGTTTGCCCTCGAAGATGGGGCTGGGGCCGGGAGGAAATCCCAATTCTTCCCGCAGGGCATGCAGGGGTGCGCTCCAGCGGGAGGTGAGAAAACGGCCCAGGGAAAAGATCATCCGGTGAGGCCAAGGGCCGAAGTGGCGCAGGACGTGCAAGGCTGGGGTCGGGGCAAGGACGCACGGATCAATGGCGGAGAGAAACGAGGAGGGCGAAAGGATCACATTGGCCCAGGGGATATTTAATTTGGCCGCGACGAGCGGGGCGACATAGAGGAGCTCTCCCACCACGAGGATGTCGGCCTGTCGGGCGGCCTGAAGCAAATCCTCATAGGTCTGGCGCACCTGGGGAAAGAGTTCTTCGCGCATGAGACGCTCCGGGCCCAGGCTGGGATGCGAGAGGTACTCCATCCTTACCGGGTCGGCGTCGAGGGCGGGACGAATGGCGTGAAAAGGAAAGCCCAGTCCCTCCACATACTCCCGATAACCCGCCGAGGCGGCAATGACGGGGTCATGCCCACGGTCGATCGCAGCGCGAGCCAAGGCCAGCAGGGGATGCAAATCTCCCAGGGAGCCAAGTGAGGCGAAGACGATACGCATGAACGCCCTTACACTGGCGAGGACGAGAGGGTACGGCGAGCGATTTCCGCGTCTGAACTTCTGCGAGAGGAGGGCATCAGACATGGTGTGTCTGATGTTTTGTCGCTCTTTTTTGCTGTGTCTTTTCACTTGCAACAAGGTGGCCTCTTTCAGACGTTGAAACTCAGTCTCAATATGAAAACTCCCCGTTTTGCCTGCCTGGCGGCCCTTGTTGTCGCCTCATTCGGTTTGGTTTGTTCCACTCAGGCGGAGGACACGGCCGCGAGCGTGAAAAGCTATCTGGTGAAAAAGCTCGTTAAGATGAAGGCCGCCTCCGCGGACTTCCTGGCGAATGCGGGGGCCTATTCGGCTTTAGTTGCGACCAATGGCGGCACGGTCGAGAGCGCCTACAAAGCCGAGCCAAAAAAAATGGACAAGCTCGTCTTGGAAATGCGTGAAAATTACAAGGCGATGGACAGCTACGGTTATGAAACCGTGGAGGGTATCGTCGCCGGGGTTCCCGCCATGGCTGACTATGACATCTACCTCGATGCGGGTGTTCCGGCCTCCGAAGGGCCGGACGGCGTTGCTCCGGTGGTGCTGACTCTCAGCAACGGCCAAAAGATCGACAAGCAGGGTTCTCTCTTTACCTACATCATCGAGCCCGCCCTCTGGGGTGGCGACAAACGCTGGGGGGGTTCGGTCGGCGATGGCAAAACGATGCCCCGTCCCGAGGTTCTCATCGCTGCCGCGAAGGACGTGGATGCCAAAATCGGCAGCCTTGTGGCAGACGCCAATGCGTGGAATGCCTCGGTCAGCGACTGCTTTGGCGCCATGGTGGTCATGACGCCCACGCTTTCTGATTATTTTGAAGACTGGAAAGAGTCGCGCTATTCCGCCGACAAATCCGGCCGGTTCCAAGCCGTCAGCCGTGTGTCCGACATGCGCGGTATCATGGGCAGTTGCCAGGTTATGTATGATGCTGTGAATGGCACCGTGGCCGAGAAGGACAAGGCGCTGGCCAAGTCGGTCAGTTCCGGCTTCCGGGAGATCATGGCGTTTCTCGACAAAATCGAAGGCCGGGAAAAGCAGGGCGAGATCAAGGGAGCCGAGATCGACGAACTCGCCACCCAGGCCAAGGAAAAGACCGACAAGCTCGTCCCGCAGATCGAACAAAGTGCCGCCGTTTCGGGCGTAAAAATCGAGAGCTGACCGGGCGATGCGCCGTCTCTGCCTATCGGTTTCCGTCGCGTTGGGAGTGTTCCTGGCGTTGACGGCGAGGGGGGACGTCATCGATGATTCCAGCCTGTTGCAAAGCGCCTTCGACGAAGCGCTGTTGGACATTCATGGCGAACGCTGGACGCCCGCGCTCGATCAAAATCTGCTGGCTGCCCATGCGGCCTTTGCTTCCGATGTCACCGACCCGGAAGCCGCCGCGCTCTGGCGGCAGCCGGTCTTCGGCGGAAATGCCGAGGTTCTTTCCTCGGCGGCGTCCCTTGGTTACCTGCAGGCTCGTTTGCAGCATGTGGCGGCGTTGGAGATGCTGGCAAATCAAAGGGCTGGAAATATCGAAGCCGCGCGGGAATGGCGTTCCATCATCAAACTTCCGAAATTTGCCAACTCGGTGGAAGGCGCGCTGGCCTTGCAGCGTCTCGGCGCCAGCGCGACCCAACGCGACGAAGTCGGCCGGCTGCTGGTCCGCGAATATGTCGTCTGGCAACTGACCCGCGCTCGCGAAAAAACCGATGCGCTGCTTCGTCTCATTCAGGAAGGTCGCGCCACGGCAACGTTGGTCACCGCGCGCGCGGCAGAGATCGAAGGGCTGGCGCAGTTTCCCGCCATCTTGCTCAAACTTGCCACGAATTCCGAGGCATCCGGGCAGAGCCATGAAAAAGAATTTTCCGCCTTGTTACAGGCGGCTCGGACTAATGCCGGGCTCGCCGAAGTTACCACGGCCTGGCGCCTGGCGTTGGAAAAAGGTTATCCGAACCTGCTGACGTCAGAAGACGTCGAGCGCCGTGAAAGGATCATCCTCAAGCTCCTCCGACTGATTCCAATCGAATATCAATCAGGCGTGCGCGATGGAGAGGTGACCATCCCGATTGAGTACCGCGAGGCCAAAAGCTTTACCATCCAGACTCAGCAGATCGTCAACGAGCTCATGCCTGTCTGGCGGCAAACCAAAGGGGAGGCCCTGGAGAAACATGGTCCGGAGTTGCTCACCACGCTTGAAAAGCTCGAGACGGCGATCAATCGCAAGGTCGCGCTGGCTGAAGTGGAAACACTCGTCAAAGCCACGGGTACGATTTTGCAAAGTGATTTCGACCTGTCCTTGAGGCGGGCGGGGACGGGCGCGGACGTTGTGACCGAAACCGCGCTCGAGATCCGCTCTCTGCTCGGGCAGTCACTGGCTGCGGCCCAGAGCAAACAATGGCGTAAAGCCGAGCAACTCCGCCTCGACGCCTATATCAATTTTGATCTTGAGATCGAAACACGCGCTCTGCCGCGTGATCCCACCTTGGCCATTCGGGCCGAGAAGACTTTTCTCGAGGGAGACTATGGATTGCCCGGAATCAAGGCCGCCTTGGACAATCGTGTCACTGGCGATGAGCTAACCGCTGCCTATCAACGGACGCTGGACGCCCTCGACGAATGTTCCGCCCTGGTGAAGGTCGGCCTGTCTCCCACCGCCGCAGCCATCAGCGCGATTCTCATCGTGACTCGCGAGGGGCTCGAGGCGGTTGTGATTCTGGCCGCGCTTCTGGCTGGCTTGCGCGGGGCTGAAAACGCGGGCATCCGGCACCGTATCGGAGTCGGTGCCTGGCTGGCGCTCGCGGCCAGTGCCGCACTTTTTGCGGTCTCCCGCACATTGCTGCAAGGTCTCTCGCGGTATGGTGAAACTTTGGAAGCGGTCATCTCGGTCATCGCGGTGATTATTCTGCTCATGGTGACCAACTGGGTCTTCCACAAATACTACTGGACCGGGTGGAATGCCCGCCTGCGGGATCTCAGCAAAGCTGCCCAAAAGCAAAAGGCCACCCGTTGGGAAAACCTCGCTCTCGTTGGCGTCGGTTTTATGACGATCTTTCGCGAGGGCTTCGAGACCACGCTTTTCATGCAGTCACTCATTCTCGAAGCGGGCATGCGCGCGGTGCTCATCGGTCTCGCGGTGGGCGGTGCCTTGATTGCAGCCTTAGGCTTCGCGGTGTTCGCGATTGGTGCGAAGTTACCTTACCGCAAGATGTTGGTCGTGACCGGCGTCCTCGTCATCTTCGTGCTCTTCACCTTCCTAGGTTCCACCGTGCGGCTTTTCCAAACGGTCGGCTGGCTGCCGGTACATCCCATACCCGGCTTAGAATTACCGACTTGGACGGGCGTTTGGTTCGGTCTTTATCCCACCTGGGAAGGCATGCTGATTCCCTTTGGCGCTTTCGCTTATGTCGGAGCCATGTGGCTTTGGGTGAAATTCGCCTCCCGCCGGGCGGAGCAACAGGCGGCGGGAGCACAACCCAGCACCGCGTAGTTTAGGGGGTCTTGAGGCTGAGAAGCATGACGCCCGCCAAAATCAGGACTACGCCCAGCACCGTCGGCCACGCCAGTTTTTCCTTCAGAAAAATCGCCGCAAAGATCAGCACAAAAATCAGACTCAGCTTGTCCACCGGAGCGACCTTCGAAGCGTCGCCCAACTGCAACGCCCGGAAGTAGCAGAGCCACGAGAGCCCGGTGGCGAGGCCGGACAGCACCAGAAAAAGAAGGGTGCGTTTGCTCATGGTCGCCAGCGAGCCCGCCGTGCCGGACAGCCACACCACTCCCCAGGCAAAGACAACCACCACCGTTGTGCGCACGGCGGTCGCCGCATTGGAGTCGATATACTGGACGCCGATCTTGGCCAAAATGGCTGTCAGTCCCGCAAAGAAGGCTGAAGCCAGCGCCCAGTAGAACCAATTCATCTCATTGCTCGGAGTAATCCCAAAGCAGGCCGCCGTCCACGAAAATGGTCGTGCCCGTGATATAGTCCGCATCGCTGGAAGCAAGGAACGCAGCCACTCCGCCGACGTCGCTGCCTTTGCCCAGACGGTTCAGCGGGATGTTGCCGAGCAGCGCTTTCATCAGGTCGGGGCTGTTCAGCAGCTTGCTATTGATCGGCGTCTCGATGGCGCCCGGTGCGATGTTGTTGATATTGATGCCCAGTGGCGCGAGTTCGATGGCGAGATCGCGGCAGAGCATCTTCAACGCGCCTTTGCTGGCACAATAGGTGGAGAAATGCGGGAAGGGGAGTTCCTCGTGGACCGAGCTCACGTTGATGATTTTCCCCGGACGCTTCGTATCCCGAAGATGGTTCACAAAATCTTGGGTCAGAAAGAATGTGCCCTTGAGGTTGATGTGCAGGACAAAGTCGTAGTCAGCCTCGGTCACGTCCCAGAAGTCAGCGCGTTTCTCCACGCCGGCGTTGTTTACGAGGATGTCGATCTGGCCCATGTTCATGATGCCTTCGCTGATGAGCCGCTTGTTGTCGGCGAGGCTGGCCAGATCGCCGCCGATCACGCAGGCCCGACGGCCCAGAGCTTCGATTTCCTTGCGGGTGCTGAGAGCACCGGAATTGCCGAGACGGTCGTCGATGATGATGTCCGCACCTTCCTGGGCGAGACGGAGGGCGATGGCTTCCCCGATGCCCTGGGCGCTGCCGGTGACGAGTGCGACTTTTCCTGCGAGTTTCATGGTGTGGATGATAGGTGTTGGTGATTGAGAGGCACGCTGGCGCGTTTACGCCAGGTTTCCTGAAATTAATCGCGCTCGAAGGTGTGGAGTTGGCGGATCATCTTCGCCACCAGCGCGGTCCAACCGGTCTGATGGCTGGCTCCCACACCGGCACCGTTGTCGCCGTTGAAATACTCGTTGAAGAGGATGAGGTCCTTCCAATGGGGATCATTCTGGAACAACTCCACGCCACCGTTGAAGGGGCGGCGGCCCTCGCCGTCGCGCTCGAAGAGGGAGACCAGTCGTTTTTCCAACTCAAGGGAGATGTCCCACAAGTTCATCTCGCAGCCACTGCCGGTGGGAAACTCCACCTTGAACGTGTCGCCCAGATAGAACCCGAATTTCTGCAGGGCCTCGATGAGGAGGTAGTTCATCGGCATCCAGATCGGACCGCGCCAGTTGGAGTTGCCCCCGAACATGGCCACCGGACTATCAGCAGGGCTGTAGCTCAGCGTCTCGGTCTGTTCTCCCTCGGTGAAGGAGTAGGGATTATCCATGTAAACACGGGACAGCGCGCGAATACCGTGCGGAGAAAGAAATTCCTTTTCGTCGAACAGCCGCTCGCAAAGGCGGCGCAGGCGTTCCGGCGGCACGAGGGAAATGAGACGCTTGCCCGCATTCTCCACGCCGATGTGGTGAAGCTGGTCCAGCAGATGTGGCCGATGCGTTTGGAACCACTCCACCCGTTTGCGCAAAAGCGGGAATTGGCGCACGACCTCGTCATCAAAGCTCTCCACGGCAAACAGGGGTGTGAGGCCGACGAGCGAGCGGGTTTTGAGATAGTCGGTCGTGCCGTCGGTGCGACGCAGCACGTCGTAATAGAACCCATCCTCGTCGTCCCAGAGCGTGTAGCCATCGGAGCCTTTCGCATTGATGGCGGCGGCGAGATAGATGAAATCGTTGAGGAATTTGTCCGCGATGTCCTCGTAGGCCGGGTCTTCGCGGGCCAGCTCCAAAGCCATGTTGAGCATGTTCAGAGCGTAGGAGGCCATCCAGGAGGTGCCGTCGCTTTGCTCGATCTTGCTGCCATCGGGCAGGGCGTAACGCCGGTCGAAGATGCCGATGTTATCGAGCCCGAGGAAACCGCCTTCGAAGACATTGTCACCGGTCTGGTCGACGCGGTTAGCCCACCACGCGTAGCCCATGAGCAGTTTGTTGAAGGCCTTTTTCAGGAATTCCCGGTCGCCGGTGCCCTTGATGCCGCGCTCGATGGTGTAGATACGCCAGGCGGCCCATCCACCGATGGGGGGATTCGCATCGGAGAGCGCCCACTCGTAGGCAGGCATCTGCGCGCTGGGTGACGTGTAGCGCTCGCCGCGCAGGACCATGTTCTGCTTTTTTGCCATCGCGGCGTCGATCACGGCAAAGGCCACGGAGTGAAACATGAGATCCCAGGCGCAGAAATAAGGATACTCCCAACTGTCGGGCATCGAGATCACGTCGTGCGCATGCATGTCGCGCCAGAAGGCGTTTGGGCCGTGCCACCGTTCCTTGGGCGGAGGCGGCATGGTCGGATCGCCTTCCAGCCATTGCATCACGGGCCAGTAGTAGAATTTTTTACACCACAGCAGGCTGGCCAAAGCCCGGCGCTGCACCATGCACGGATCTTCCGGCAGATCCGGGGTGAGGGCGGCGTAGAAGTCGTCGGTCTCCTTGATGCGTTGGACAAAGGTCTTTTCGAAATCGGCCCCGAACGGTTCGGGCAGTGCGGCCTGGCTCAGACGGAGGCGGATCACCACGCTCTCACCGGGGGCGATGGTCTCCCGATAGACGGCGGCGCTTTTCGTGCCCACGTGAGCGGGATTCACCGCCTCGGATTTTCCGTGGATCAGGTATTCGTGAAACCCATCCTTGAGGTAGAGAGCGGGATTGGGCGAGCCGAAGAGACGCTCGTTGTTGGTCTCGTTCTCCGTGAAAATAAATTCCGGCGTACCTTCGCAATAAAGGCGATAGAGGGGCAACCCCCAGGGTGAGGCCTTGATGCTGCCGTCCGTCGACAGATGCATCTCCGGTTTGGTGATGCCTTCCTGGCCCCATGACCAGGTGTTGCGGAACCAGAGGGTTGGTACAAAGGTAAGGGGAGCCGCCTCCGGCCCGCGATTCACCGCGCTGATCTTGATGCAGATATCCCCTGGTCCCGCCTTGGCGTATTCGATGAAGATATCAAAATAACGGCCCTCATTGAAGATGCCGGTATCCACCAGTTCATACTCGGGCTCCAGGCGGGAACGGCGGGCGTTTTCGTCGATGAGGTGCTGATAGGGAAACTCCGCCTGCGGGTATTTGTAGAGCCCGCGCATGTAGCTGTGCGTGGGATTATTATCGAGGTGATAGAAGTAGTCTTTGACGTCCTCACCGTGGTTGCCCTGGGGATTCGAGAGCCCGAAAGGCCGCTCCTTGAGGATAGGATCATGTCCGTTCCAGAAGGTCGGACTGAAGCACAGGCGGCAGTCGTGGTCGCAAATGCCCAATAGTCCATCCTCGCCCCAACGGTAAACCCGGGACCGGGCGTGATCGTGGGGAAAAAAAGTCCAGGCATCGCCATTGGCGGAGTAGTCCTCCCGCACCGTGCCCCACTGGCGCTCACTCAGATAGGGTCCCCATAGTTCCCAATGCTCGCGTCCCTGATCACGGGCAGCGATACGCTCTGCTTCGGCTTCGGACAGCATGCCTCTCGACTCTCAGAAAATCGGCGGCCTGTCATCAAAAAGTACCGTAATCTGACAAACGAGTCGGGGTGAACACTATGAATGGGAACGAAACCACCGCCCGCGAAAGATCAACAGCGCAGCGGCCACAGCCAACAAGGCGTACGTGCCGGGCTCGGGAACGGCCCTTGCCTGCCACGCCAGCCCGTATTCCGTATCGTTGGGCGAACCGTCCAAATCATAGACCATCCCCAAAAAAGTCACCCGCAGGGCGTATTCTCCGGGCAGACTCAGGCCGATGCGGAGAAACTCGGAGTTGTTATAGATGCTGATCGATTCGGCGATTTTGGTGGTGAGGTCGTCTTCGGTCAACAGCCAGACTTCCAGATTGAGATTGGAGAAACTGAGGGCCTGTCCGAGATCGTCTTCGTCAAGACCGGTGCCGGCAAACCAATTGAGCGAGATGGTGAGTTCGACTTCCTCGGCAAAGGCGTTGGCAAAGCGATACTCATTCGAGGCGCCTTCCGCGAGTGACCCAAAGTCCCAGCCGGAAGCGCCGATTTCTCCGCCGCCGAGGCCGGCGAGATCTTCCGTGGCGGAAAGAAGATAGATCTGCGCGGTGGTCTCCAAATCCAAAGCGCCAGCGCCTGTCGCATAATCCAGCGCCTGCCTAGTGGTGATCACCCCGTCCTCATTATCCTGCCCATTGTCCCAGCCCTCTGTGCGGCGGGCTCCGGCCATAAGGACCGACTTGACCACGCGTGTGTCCAACGTGGTTTCGGACATCTCAAAAGGCGTGCCCTCATAGGAATGGACCGCGTCCTTCAGGAGGGCGATGCCGCCGGACACGATGGGGGCGGAGAAGCTGGTGCCGTTCTGGTTCAGGAAATAGAGATCGTTCGGGGAGGGGGTCTGTACGATATCTTCCAACGATTGCAGGCTCCCGCTGGGGCCGAGATATGCGGCGAGGAACATATTTTCTCCGGGTGCTGCGAGATCGACCGCAGCGCGCACCCCTTCAAAGGTTTGGTCCAGCTCCGGATTGTAAAAATCGACCGGTGATCGGGAACTGAATTCCGACGGGGTGAGAAAGTTTTCCCCGCCCAGGGAACCGACCGTGATATTGTTATACCCGCTGCCAGGGTCACCGACTGCTGTTTCGCCGGAGTTACCGGCGGAGACTACGAAAGCCACAGACGCATTCTCCCGGGCCAACGCATCGATGGTCTGTCCAATCTCCGAGTTGCCCGCCGGACCCTCGCCGCCCCAGCTGCTGTTGATCACATCCGCCTTGCGCCCCTCGATGCCGCGAAAAAAGGTGCGGTATGGGGTGAGTGCCGATTCCGTGGTGATCGAAAAGCTGCCAATATCCTCATCGGAGAAACCGGTCGCGATCGCGCCCGACCAAAGCTCTGCGTATGGGGCCATGCCGATGCCGGTATAAGTAAATGATCCGCCGGTTTCGGTATCGATGAAGCCGGTGCCCGCGAGCACATGGCCCACCATGGTGGCATGATAATCGATCTCCGGAGTAACGCTCGGATCGGCCACAAACTGCGTGACCGCATTCGGGGCAATGCCCAGATCAGCGTCCAGTCCCGAACGGTCAAAGATCTCGTGGCCGTTCCAGATATATCCGCCTTCGACATTGGCGATGACACTGCGCCGCCCGAAGAAGCCTTCGTTATAAAAGAGCAAGGCTCCGACGACTTCATTGGTCAGGTCGGTGGAGAGAAAAGCCCCTTCTTCATACTGTCCCGTAATAAAAAGATTCTTCGGATCGCTTTGTCCGAAGGCTGGCGCAAACGCAAGCAGCATGCCGAGGAAACCGGCGCAAAGATTTCGGGGGAAAGGCATGAAGGGTGCATACATGGAACAGACGCCCAATGGAGTCAAGGTTTGCCAAGCACAGGCAAGAGATACGCATTGAGTCCGCCCATATGAAGTCTATGATGGCCCTCCCCCTACTCGTTTGTTCATATGATCCTTCGTATTTTTCTTTTTGCCCTGATCGTCACCGGCGGCCTTGCCGTGGCGCAGAACCAGACCGATACCTTCTCCCCGGTGACGAACTGGAACGGCACCTACAATATTTCAGTTCAGCAGTATGACATGGGTAGCGCAAATGTGCCCACGCTTCAGTCCTTCGCGGCTGCGACCTACGAGGGCGAGTGGGTGGTGATCGCGGGACGGACGAACGGCTTGCACGGATTCACTCCGAGCGGCACCACCAACTTTCCGCCCGCCTACCAAAACTCCGACGTCTGGGTCATTAATCCCACGACAAAACAAACCTGGAGCAAGTCGCTGTCCGACCCGAGTTCGGGCCTCAGCGCATCTGCGGTGAATAGCCTGTCGGCCACGGCTACCCAGAGTTTTCGCGACGGTGGCACCCTCTTCATCAGCGGCGGCTATGTCTACGACTCCGGCGTAAATAATTTCACGACTTACAATAGCCTCACTGCGCTGGACCTGGGGGATATGGTGAATTGGGTCAAAGGAACAACGGCGAACCTCGGCACGAATAGCGTGATCCAAACTACCGGTGCCACCAGCACAAATGGTAGCTATGCGGGCGGTTTTTTTGCCGTGACCGGAGGCGAAATGATCCAGACCGGTAACGACGTGCACCTCATCTTCGGTCAGGATTTCCAAGGGCCTTATACGCCTGGGTCGAACGGTGTCTACACCTCGCAGGTGCGGTCTTTCACCATCGATTACAATAAAGAGGCGGGCACACTGGGTTATAACGAGACGCAGGTGAGCCCCGGACCAGGCGACCCCACACAGTTCCGTCGCCGCGACCTGAATGTTGTCTCCTCTCTCTCCAGGAATCCCGAAGGCGGTGCGCCGGTCGAGGGGATGATCGCTTACTCAGGAGTATTCTACAACGGTGAAGGGGTCTGGACCGTGCCGGTCGAAATCGACGCCAACGGCGTTCCCACCATGGCTGACCCGATGAACCCGAATACCTTCAAGCAAGCCATGAGTAACTACGATGCAGCAAAGCTCGGATTGTACTCGGATGCCACAGGCGACTTCACCGAATTCTTCTTCGGTGGCATTGCGGCCAATATCTACGATCCCGAAACCGGCCTGCTGTCCTACGACCCGGAATATCCCTTTAACTCCCAGTTTACCGCCATCACTCGGGACGCTGAGGGGAACTACGAACAATTTTACACGGGTGAATATCCGCAGATTTTGGATGGCGAGGGGAATCCGATTCTCTTTGGAGCCGAGGCAAGATTCTTCCCCGTCGCCGACCTGCCCTTTTACGATAACGGCGTCATTAATCGGGACGGCCTGACCGACAACACCTTGCTCGGTTACATCTACGGGGGCATTGCTGCCGATGCTCCGAATTTCGGCAACACACTGGCGTCCAACAATGTCTTCGCGGTGTATTACAATGCGGTGCCGGAGCCTTCGACGACAGCGCTGCTAGGCATGGGCGCAGTGGCTTTATTCTGTGGGCTCTGGAAGCGAAGAAAAGCGGTGTAACCCACAGCTCTTCACGTCAAGGGGCGACCGGGATCATCCAGGGGAAAACATAGGCCTGCAAGGCCACTACCACGCCGACGAGTATGGCCAGGACCAGACTGTGCAGGAACACGAAGCGCAGGATGTCACCCGCATGGGGGTTCTGGCTTTCGTCTTCCGTCTTTGTCGCCGCGCTGGCTACCACGATGCTCTGCGCATCGATCATCTTGCCCATCACCCCGCCGGAGCTGTTCGCCGCTGCCGTGAGGATGGGGGAGAGACCCAGTTGCATCGCGGAAACCTTCTGCAGATTTCCAAACAGCACATTGGATGACGTATCGCTGCCCGTCAGCGCCACGCCCAGCCAGCCAATCAGGGGTGAGAAAAACGGAAAGAGCGGACCGGTTTTGGCAAAGAGCAATCCCAGCGTCGTATCCGCACCGGAGTACCGGGAGACAAACCCGAAGGCCAGCATGCCCGAAATGGTGATCAAGGGGATGCGTAGCCGGTGGAGCGTCTGCAGATAGAGCCTGGCCAAAGCTGCGGGTTTTTCCCCGAGCAACAAGCCCGAGAGAATGGCGGAAAAAAGCAGGCCGGTGCCTGCGGCGGAGAGCCAGTTGAAATTAAAAACGGCCCGCTCGGCATGCTCCGCCATAACGGCGGGAGGAACGCGGAGGACGGCTCTATCGAGCATTGGCACAACGAATTCGACGGCGGAGACCTTGTCCAGCAAGACCTTGATCTGTGGGATGCCCCAGATGAAGACGAATACGGAGAGCAGAATCCATGGCAGCCACGCGATGAAATAGTCCCGGCGGGAGTGGGCGACAGATGCTTCGGGCTCGCCGCCAGTATTGTCGCCGATCCAGACGGTGCGTGGTTGCCAGAAGCGAAGCAACACTGCCAGGGAGAAAAGGGAGACAATGGCCGCCACGATGTCGACCAGCCAAGGGCCGTGGAAATTGCTCACGAGGAATTGAGAGATGGCAAACGATAGTCCGGCCACCAGGCACGCAGGCCACACCTCCATCGTTTTGCGCCAGCCGACGAAGACGATGATCAGCCAAAAGGGAATCAGCAGGGAAAAGAAAGGCAGCTGCCGTCCCGTCATGGAACTCAGCAAATGCAGGTCGAGATCTGTGACCTTGGCCAGCGTGATCAGCGGTGACCCCAACGCCCCAAAAGCCACGGGCGCGGTGTTTCCGATCAAGGCCAGTCCCGCTGCTGGCAGCGGCTTGATACCCAAGCCAATCAGCATGGCGGCGGAGATGGCCACCGGTGTGCCAAAACCGGCGCAACCTTCGATCAGTGCGCCAAAGGAAAATGCGATGAGGATGACCTGGATGCGTTTGTCCCGCGTGAGGCTGGCGATGCCCTGTCGCAGGATGGAAAATTTTCCCGTCTTGATCGTGATGTCGTAAACAAAAATGGCGTTGAGCACGATCCAGCCGATGGGAAACAGGCCGAACAAAGCGCCATTGCCCGCGGCCAATACCGCCAGCGCCGGAGGCATTTTATAGACCACCACCGCCAACACCAGTGAGGTCGCGAGTGCGATCAGCGTGGCGATATGCGCCTTGACATGAAAAATCCCCAGCAGTCCGAGGAGGAGGAAAACGGGAATAGCAGCGAGTCCGGCGGAAAGAAATATCCCTCCGACCGGGTTGTAGTTCTGGGGCCAGGTCACGGCGGCAGTCTCTACTGCTCTTTCGCGTCACCCGTCACGGTAAATTCTCTGGTTCCAGAAAAGGGCCTGCCTTCTTGTTCTCCCAATACGACGGACGCAGTCCGGCCCCTGCTTCCGTAGCCGCGCTGGCTTGCACCGGTTGGATTCCTGCCGATCCGTGGGCGTTGGATTTCGAGGTGTTTCCAGCCGCGATGTCGGCAAAACATGCCGCTCCTCGCCACCTTGTAAGCGCCTTCCGTGTGACAATCTTATTACAAACCACGGATGGTTTTCTCGCCCTCCCTTGCTACCCACAGACACTCATGAGTGCGGAATCCCGTCGTTTTAAAACCCTCTTCCTTTGTACCGGCAACTCCGCCCGCAGCATCCTGGCGGAATTCCTCCTTCGCCGGACCGGGGGCGACCTTTTCGAGGTTTATAGTGCCGGGGTGAATCCGAAGTCCGCCCCGCATCCGCTGGTGCTGCGAACCCTTCAGGAAAACTACCAGATCGATGTCTCCTCGGCCCGCAGCAAGACCTGGGAGGAATTCAAGGACGTTCATTTTGATTTCATCATCACCCTCTGCGACAACGCCCGCGAGACCTGTCCCGTCTGGCCCGGTCAGCCCATCACAGCCCATTGGTCTTCCGCTGATCCCTCCCTGATCCAGGGTGACGACGCGGCCGCGCGCTCCGCCTTTTGGCAGGTCGCCGAGCAAATCCGCCGCCGCGTGGAACTGCTCGCCTCGCTGCCCTTCGACAAACTCGATTCGCTTCGCCTCGCCGCCGAGACCCACGCCATCGGCCAAAAGGAACACGTCTGATCTGCCGGCCGCGGCCTGTTGTACAAATGGTCGATATTCCCGATACCGGTGGTCTCATTTGCGGGTTCCGTTTCACCGCCGAAGGCACGCAACCGCTGGAGTGGGGGACCGGTCTGGCCGCGGGAGAGATTAATGAGCCGGTCTGGCTGCACTTCCGCCAATCCGACGTCCGAGCCCAGTCCTGGCTTAATTCCTTTGCGCATATCCCAACCCATTGGCGAGAACTCCTCCTCGATACCGACCCGCACATCCGCATTGAAACTGGAGATCAGGCCTTCGCCGGAGTCCTCGGCGACTTCCATTTCGAATTCGACGGCGATGCCGACATGCTCGGCACCGTGCGCGTTTTTGTGGATGAGCACTGCCTCATCTCCACCCGGCTCCATGCCTTGAAGGCGATGGATTGTGTGCGGAGCGACGTGAAAGGTGGCCTTCCCGTCAAGTCTCCCATAGACATCGTGTTCCGGTTTCTGGAGGACATGATGGACCTCATGGCCGGGCACTCGCTCAAGCAGGCCGAAATCGTCGACCGGATCGAAGACCTCGTCCTCAAGGACCGCTTCCTGCAGGAAAGCGAGGAACTCGGTGCCGCTCGCCGTTTGCTCACCCGCCTGCGCCGCATGGTCGATGCCCAGCGTCATGCCATGGTTCAGCTTTCCCACCGCCCGCCCGCGTGGTTTCGCGAGGAAACCCGCACTGAAGTCCGCCGCATCATCGAGCGCCTCACCGCCACCTTTCTCGACCTTGACGCCATCCAGGAACGCGCTCGTCTGTTGCAGGACGAAATCGCCGGTCGTATCGCCAACGCCACCAACCGCAACCTCTACGTCATCTCCCTCCTCACGGCTGTTTTTCTGCCCATCACCCTCATTTCCGGCATCTTCGGCATGAACGTCGGCGGCCTTCCGTGGGAAGGCCAGCCCGTGGGCTTCGGTCTGGTCATCGGCCTTATGGTCGCCACCATTGGAGCCTCTCTCGCCTTCATGCACTGGCGCCGCTTTTTCTGAACCCTTCGGTTTCCTCTGTAAAACCACTCTTTCAGTGCGGAAAAAAGTGTGGTTCCCTGCCTTGACAGGGGAGATGTTTCCCGCTTTCTTTACACCCCCTTCCACGATTCCTGAGTAGCTCAGTGGTAGAGCGGTCGGCTGTTAACCGATTGGTCGTAGGTTCGAATCCTACCTCAGGAGCCAATGCTCCATTGGCGAAGCGCTACAGCGCATCCGTAAAAGATTCGAACCCTTGGGTTCGCGCCGCAGCGTAGCGAGGCAGACTGGCCGTTAGGGCAACCCGAAGGGCGAGACGGAGCGAGTCAATCCTACCTCAGGAGCCATTCGACGCGCCTTCGGCTTGCTCATGGTCTGTGGCCGTCTTATTGACGGGGAATGGACTTTATTGCGCAGGCGCGGCGAATGGCCCCGAGCTTGTCGAGGGGCATGCCTTTTGTTTATATCCTGCGGCTGCGATCCGGGAAATTTTACGTGGGGTGCAGCCTGGACTATGAAGTTCGGTTTGAAGACCACGCAAATGGTATCGCATGTCGAACCACTCGGATTGATCCGCCCACGGAGTTGCTCTGGATCGAGATTCATCCGAGCTTTCCTTCTGCCCGCCAACGCGAAGCTCAACTTAAAAAATGGTCGCGCGCCAAAAAAGAAGCGCTTGTGGAAGGCCGCTTTGAGCTACTGAAAACGTTGAGTCAATCCAGGGAGGGCAAAGCATTAGCGCCACAAAACCTTACAAGATTGGGACTCTCAACCTGAAGAGCTGAAAACGGCTAAACCTTAGTCCCGAAGATGAAGGGTCGTGCGACCTCATTCCCTCTGCCCCTTGTCCGCATTCATTCGTTTTCCGGCAGCATCGAGAAGATGGAGTTCGCTGGCCCCCTTGGTGTCTACCTCGGCAAGAATCTCGCGGGTGTCCGTATTAAAGTAGAACGCGGTATGTCGAGGCTCTTTGGCGTCAATGATGAAGCCGGCCCAACGGGCCAACTCGTCCTCCTTCGGCGTGTGTTCCGTGGCTTTGGTGAGGAACTCGATTAATTCTGCAGTGTTCCAGTGCAGGCGGTCTCCCTGGGTCCGCAACCGTAATCCGGTCGCTCCGGCTTCAAAGCGTGCTGCGACAAAGGGGTGTTGGAAGGCGCGTTCCAAAGCCTGCAGAATTTCCTGGGACGTGATGGAGGCGACCACACGCTTGTCGTCCTCAATGGGAAACACCACATGGACTTCCGTCTTATGCGGCATTTCTTTCTTCGGCACCAGATACGTGTTCCAGGACGGTCCTTTCAATGAACAGTTCGAATAGGAGCCCTGCATGGCCCGGATGCCGGAGATATCGAAATGCCGTTCGAAATCCTCCTTGAATCTACTCGTGGCAAAGAGATCCAAGCCTTGCTTCTTTGCCGCAGCATCCTCGTCCGCTCGGATTTCATCGTTGGTTTTCGCACCTTCGTCCCGAGTGGTGTTGAGAATATCGCCGGTCTTGGCATCGAAGCAATAGGCGGTCTTGTCGATCATGACCAAAATGAAGGTATCGGTATCGTCGTAAAAGCCGGTCGGCTCGGTTTGAACGGAGGGACGCCACATGTAGTGGCTCACCGAATATTCGAGGAGATCCGGCTTTTTGATGAGCTGTCGCACGGCGTATTCCTTGAGCAGTTTGCCCTTGTCGTAAAAAGCGACAGCCAAATCAGTGTGGTTCTCCTGATCGCTGGCCCATGGCCCGATGCGCACAAAGTACCGGCCATCCTCCGAAAGGTAACCCTCGAACGTGTACCACCCCTCCGTGCGCCATAGCTCCTGAAGTTCGCCCTCTTCCGAGATCTGATAAGCGGCCCCGTAGGACTCACGATCGATCACGAAGTCGTCCCCCTTCAAATGCACCTTTGCGGGGACCATTTTGAACAAGTATTCGCCCCGGCCCGCCGTCTTCATCCAAGGAACCGGCGGAGCAGGCGAATCCGCCCGAACCGGCGGCGACACGATAAAAATGCTGCCAAAGACGGCGAGGATTACTGCAAGTTTCATATCTTCAGTAAATGGTTCAGTCTACCGGGTTACACTAAAGAGGGAGTTTGAAAAGAGCGGGCCCAGGAAGATCGATTTGATTTCACCAAAATTTCCGGCCGCATTTTTTCATCCCCTTCTACTGAAAGCCTTGAAAAAGCCACCCGTTGCGACGTAAGTTCCTGCATGGCCAAAGAGTTGCCCCCATTTGTGCAGAAGGTTGTTGATAAATTCAGCAACTCCAGGGATTTCACGATCTCCTTTACGCTGCACGCCATCCTGATTGCGATCTTTGGCGGCACCGTGCTTTTCCAGGCCGTGCAGGAGCCGCCAGATTTCGAGGGTGAGAGCGGCGGTTTCGTGCAGGCGGGCGAGCAGACAGCGCAGCAACCGACCCAGCAGGTGCAGCCCCAGCAGACGACTTTTAACGTGACGACGGTGCCGCAGCCCTCCACGACCGTGAATGCGATCACGACGACGGCCGTCAATCCGCTGAATTTCACAATGACACCGACAGTTGTGGCTCCGGTAACGACACCGACCACACCGACCGCGACGCAAGCCGCTCCCACCACCACTGCGGTGAGTGCGGAGGGTATGAATGCGGCCACGGCGGCGCAGATCAAGGCCTTTACGGGCGGCTGGGGCAAGGGCTCCGGCGCAGGCACGGGGACGCGGTCGCGCGAATTTGAGTTCACCGCGTTCATCGGCCAGTACCAAGGCGGCAATTGGAACTCCACCATCCGCGTGATCCAGAACAAGATCGAGACCGGCAGCCTGCCGAACTTGCTCTACATCATGGGCCTCTGGTCCAAGGACAAGATCAAGACCAACTACAAGAACGTGAAGGCCATCAAGCTCGACAGCGATGAGATCTTCGCGATCAAGCCTCCTTTTATTTTCCTGACCGGTACCCGCGATTTCAAACTGACCGACAAGGAAGTGGAAACCCTTCGGAAATACGTGCAAATGGGCGGTTGCATCTGGGGGGACAGTTCCCTGCCGGGCTTGCGTTCGCGTTTCGATATCGCGTTCCGTCGGGAGATGAAGCGGGTGATTCCGGACGTGGATAAGGACTTCGAGCCGCTGCCGGCCAATCATCCGATCTTCACCCAAGGCTACTTCACCGATGTGAAGGAAGTGCCTCCGGGACTGAATTTCTACAAAGAGCCGGTCTTCGCACTGAAGATGTACGGTGAGGTCGCTATTCTCTACACCGCCAATGACTACGGCGACATGTGGCAGGTGGGTATCAATCAGCAAGGTCAGATCGATCTGCGCAAGACGGCCCGTGGCGACTTTGTGGCGGTGAACCCCACCATCTACAACAATCGTGAGATTTACCTGCGCAATATCAGCCCGGAATCACTGGCCACGAGCTTCAAGTTCGGCACCAATGTAGTCATCCACCTGCTGACCCGTTGGGAGAATAAGGTGCGGACGGCGCCGACGCTGTAAGACCGCTCAGCCGAGTCAACTGGCAGTCGAAAGGCCTGCCAGCTTTTAGTATTCGCTTGGCCAGAACCTCATGGGTGAGCTGGCGGGAGTAAGCGCTACCGAAAGGCTTATCCGCCCCAGCGGCCGCCTGAACTTAACGCCGGTACCCAGCCACGTAGATGGCCGTCGGCGTAGTTGGTTTTGCCGATCGCACCAATCATCTTTTTGCCGGTGGCGGCCTTCCAGCTTTTGCTCATGCTTTCGCCGGTGTGGCAGCCCCAACTTTTGACAAAGGCATCCTTGGTAAACAGGCCACGGTGGATTTGCTTGAGGTCGTCCTCGTGGAGCCAGACCTTGGAGCCGCTGTCAATTTCATTGCTGTAATCGAACATGAAGCAGGCGCGGTTGGAATGACCATAGAATTCGAAACCGGCAATCTTGACCTGATTCCGCGGCAGACCGCCGTTGAGGTAATTGATGACCTGATCCGCGCTATCGAACCAGATGAGGTTGACCCCATATTTGTCACGCACGCTGGTGATGTTGGCCAGGAGGTCGGCATGGTCCTGCCGCGCGGCGCGGCGGGCATAGCCCGGACGGTAAACGAGCCAGGTGATGCGGGCGGTGGGGCCGTATTGTTTACGGAGTTCCTCGATGCGCACCCGTGCGGCGCGGATGAAATTGCCCCACCAGAGGTCATGCGGGGCGGCCTTGTACTTTTCCCATTCGATGAGGGAGGGGCCTCCGCTCAGGATAATGTATTCCTTTTGGGCATCCATGGCCGGGGCGCTCGCCAGGGCTACGAGAACCAGGAACAAACATAGCAGCGACTTCATGCCCTTGAGAATCCCCGCAGCCGCAGTTTCTGCAAGAGGATTTCTCGCCAAAACGCCGCTGGAAGCCTAACTTTTTGCCATGGCACTGGACGCTTCCGTCTTTGAAAAGCTCGGGGCCTTTTATTTGGGCCGCCCGTACGACCCCCCGACCAAAACCGCGCAAGACGTCCCCCTGCTATATGATTCGCGTGACCTGGTGACCCATGCCGTCTGCGTGGGCATGACGGGCAGCGGCAAGACCGGCCTCTGCCTGGCCTTGCTGGAGGAGGCTGCTCTCGACGGGGTTCCCGCCATCATTATCGATCCCAAGGGCGATCTGGCGAATCTGCTGCTCACGTTTCCCGATCTGCAACCGGAGGATTTTCGGCCCTGGATCAATGAAGAGGATGCCCGGCGCAAAGACATGGAACCCGACGCCTTTGCCGCCCAGCAGGCGGAGCTTTGGAAAAAGGGACTGGTCTCATGGGGGCAAACTCCGGAACGCATCCGCACCTTGCGCGAAAAGGTCGACATGGCCATTTACACGCCGGGAAGCTCCAGCGGGATACCGGTCAATGTCCTCGCATCGTTTGCCGCCCCAAAAACGGATGATCCAGAGGCGCTCTCCGACCGGGTGCAAACCACCGTTGCCAGTCTGCTCGGGCTGTTAAAAATCGACGGTGACCCGGTGAAGAGCCGCGAGGCCATCCTGCTTTCTTCCCTACTCACTTACGAATGGGAACAGGGCCGGGATCTGGACCTGACGACATTGATCGAACGCATTCAGCATCCGCCCATGGCGCGCATTGGCGTGCTCGACCTGGATGTATTCTATCCGGCTAAAGAGCGTTTCGAGTTGGTCATGACGCTCAACAACGTGCTGGCTGCGCCGGGCTTTGCCCTATGGCAGCGCGGTGAACCGCTCGATGCGGGAAAGTTTCTCTACACCGCGGAGGGCAAACCCCGCCTGGCCATTTTCTCCATAGCCCACCTCAGCGACGACGAGCGGATGTTCTTTGTATCGCTGTTGTTGAACGAAGTCCTCTCCTGGACCCGCGCGCAGAGCGGGACGTCCAGCCTGAGAGCCATCCTCTACATGGATGAAATCTTCGGCTATCTGCCACCGACGGCTAATCCGCCGTCCAAACTGCCGTTACTGACTCTGTTGAAACAGGCCCGGGCGTTCGGCGTCGGAGTCGTGCTGGCCACGCAGAATCCGGTCGACCTCGACTACAAGGCCCTGTCCAATGCAGGCACCTGGTTTATCGGCCGCCTTCAAACCGAGCGGGACAAGGCCCGGGTACTCGATGGCCTGCAGGGCGCATCAGGTGGGGGGAAGTTCGATCGGGCCGCCATGGAGCAGTTGCTGGCCAGCCTAGGCAACAGGGTATTCCTGATGAACAACGTGCACGATGACGGTCCGGTCGTCTTCGAGACGCGGTGGGTCATGAGCTACCTGCGCGGCCCGCTGACCCGGGACCAGATCAAAACGCTCATGCAGAAGCGTACTCCGGAACCTCCTACACCCACCATGGCAACTCAACCGGTCAGCACCAAGACGGCACCCCGGCCTTCCTTGTCACCGGACGTGAAGCAAGTCTTCGTGCCTTCCACTCAGGGGAAAAAGACGTATGAACCCCGGCTCCTGGCCGCCGCCAGTGTCCGGTTTTCGGACAGCAAGCTGGGCCTGGAACAAACACAGGAACTCGCGATCTCCGTCCCGATTCCCGATGGTTTTTCCGTCATCAACTGGTCTGCAGCAGAATTGCTGAACCTCCGCCTCGACGATCTCGCCGCAACGCCGGACGGTCAGGCGGATTTTGCCGACCTGCCCGCTCCGGCGGCCCAGGCCAAAAATTATGTCGGTTGGGAAAAGGACTTCCTCCAGTGGTCGGGGACGGAACAACGCCTCCGGGTGCTCCGTTGCGCCGAGTTGAAGGCGGTTTCCAAACCCGGAGAGACCGAGGCGGAATTCAAGGCCCGCCTCGCGCTGGGCACTCGGGAGAGCCGCGACGCCGCATTCGATAAATTGCGCCAGAAATACGCGCCTAAGACCGCCGCCTTGCAAACGCGGTTGGCCCGTGCGGAAGCTGCCGTGCAGAAACAGAAGGAACAGGCCACCCAGGCGCGGATGCAGACCTTTATCTCGGTCGGCTCGACTCTGCTGGGGGCCTTCTTGGGGCGCAAGGCCGTCAGCGCCTCCACCTTGGGCAAGGCCACCACGGCCGCCCGCGGAGTAGGACGAAGTATGAAAGAGGGTTCCGACGTCGCCGTGGCGGAGCAGAGCGTGGAGGGTATCCGGCAGCAACTGGCTGAACTCGAGACGGATTTTCAGGCCGAAATGGCGACCCTTTCAGTGACAGAGCCCACCGTTGAAACCATCGAGGTCAAACCAGCCCGGGGAGGGGTGAAAATGCGGCTGTTTGCCCTGGCCTGGGTACCGGCTTAAAATTGCCTGTCTTTTACCCGGTGGTTTGCTAGCCTTTCGCTTCCTGCCCCCATGTCTGATACAAAACAACTTTGGCTTGTTTTCCTGGCTGGCGCCGCCCTTTGCAGCTCGATTCGGGCTGAAACCATCACCGGTTACAATCCGACGGTTAACGATCGCTTTTCCAGCGGCTATCCCAACACGCCGGTCGAGAATAGCTCCCCATCCTTTATTGCGGCCGACTACGACCTTTCGGGAGTCGGATGGGCCTCAAACGATGCCACCAAAAGTTTCGGATTTCTCAGTCCGGTTCACTACTTGGCCGCGCGCCACTACGGCGGAGCCGCCACCATCAATTTGCTGGGCAACGACGGTTCGGTGACAAGCGTGAATCAGGCCAGCATGGAGAATACCGGCTACGGGGTATTTTTTTCCGGCGAAACCGTCGGCGACCTTTCCCTTGGCACCGCGACTGCACCAGTTCCTCCTGCAGCCGACGTGGCTCGCTACGCGGTGTTGGATCTCAATAATTCATCCACTTCGAATACCCCCTCTAACTATGTCGGGGAGGATGTGCTCGTCTACGGTCGCGGACCCAATGGGAACTCCAGCACCCGCGTGGGAGGTACCTCCATCTCAGCAGTCTCGGTTTCCGGCTCCAGCAGCTATTTTCTCACGCCACGCACCGATGTGCAGTTGGAGGTGGGCGATTCGGGCAGCCCTGTTTTCGTAGGCTGGACCAATCCCAACGGCGATGCCGAGCTCACGGTCATCGGCAACAATGCCGCGATCAGCAACGACAACCTCTATAATGTCATGAACTTTTTGGGCACCCGCCAGGTCATGGACAGCCTCAATAGTCTCATGACCAACGACGGATACGCCCTTCGTGTGGTGGGCAACACCTCAGCCACCTGGTCGGGGAACTTCAATGGCGATATCGGCACCGGTCTGAACTGGGGTCAGGTTTCCGCTCCCTCGGACACCTATGTGCTCTTTGACGCGGCCGCCGCCTCCACCACGGCGGTCAACGTCAATACGAACGCCAACCTTCGCGGCCTCTATTTCAAAGCCACCGCCTCGGAGAGCGACGGATTCATCTTTGGCGGCGGAAACACCATCACCGTGGGCCGCGGCGGCATTACCAACTACGACAACGCGCGCCAGGTCTTCAACGCTAACCTCTCGCTCGGCGACCACCAATACTGGGACACCGGCGACGGCGGCATCACCGCCACCAACATCGCCACCAATGGCCGCCTGCTGGAAATCGCCGGCGGCTCGGCCACCAACTTCATCAACGGCGTCATCTCCGGTACTGGATCGCTTGCTCTCACCAGCGGACGCCTCACCCTCTCCGGTACCAGCACCTACACGGGCAAAACCTGGGTGCATCGCGGCGCCTTGGAAGTCAATGGCAGCATCGCCACATCCAGCGAAGTCGCCGTCGAGCAGGGCGCGAGTGTGACCGGCCGCGGCCGTGTCAGCGCCATCACCGGAGCCGGCTCGGTCGATCCCGGCAACGGCGTCGGCATTCTCACCGCCTCCTCGGTCGACGGCGTGGGTGGCCTCGATTTCAATTTTGAATTCACCGAGCTTGGCTCGCCCGACTACGGGAATGCGGCGGACAGCGGTAACGATGTCCTTCGCCTGACCAACTCCACCCCATTTGTCACCTCCCTGGACAGCGATAACGTCATCCGCCTGTTCTTCAATCTCGGTGAAGCCCTGGAGTACGGCGACATTCTGCGCGGCGGCTTCTTTACCGATCAACAAATCGATTTCTTCGCGCAGATTGAAAATGCCACCCTCCAGATATATCTCGCGCAACTGGAGGGCTCCATCCACTACAATGGTCAGGCTTACGAGCTATACGACGGACCTTTCACCTTCAATCTCCAGATCGTGGACGAGACCGCCGATTTTGGCGAAGGGGACGTGGAAGGCTCTGTGCTGCAAGTGACCGCGGTGCCGGAGCCCTCCATCAGTATCTTGCTCGCGGTGGGCGCGGTGTTTCTGGTCGTGCGTAGGCTCCGCCGTCAGCCCAACTGCTGACGCAGTTTTTCGCAGTACGCGCTCACATCGGGCGCCTGCAAAATTCCAGACACGACCACGGCTCGACGCGCGCCTGCCGCCATCACTGTGGCGAGATTCTCCTGCTTGATGCCGCCAATGCAAAAAATCGGCAGCGAGACCAGCTGATGCACCTTTCGGACTTCGGTTAATCCTATCGGCACATAATCCGGCTTGGTCGGCGTGGCGAAAAGCGGGCCAAAGCCAATGTAGTCGGGCTCTTCCTCCTGCGCCACCACCGCCTGTTCAACACTGTGGGTGGACTTGCCAATGATCGTTCCGGGACCAGCCAAAGCGCGGGCCTCGGCCACCGTCATGTCATCCTGGCCGACATGCGCGCCATCTGCTCCGGCGACTTGAACCAGCGCTGGGTGGTCATTCAAAATGAAAGGGACGCCGTGTTCCCGGCAAAGGGGGGCAAGGTCTTTTGCCAACTGGACAATTTCTGCCTCGGAGGCCGTTTTGGCCCGCAGTTGCAGGACCTGCACCCCGCCGGCCAGCATTTGCTTCGCTACGGACATGCCATCTGCCGCCGCCACGTATCCGAGGTCGAGGATGCCGTAAAGGCGCGCGTCTTTCAGGCCGGCCACAGCGGAGTGGGGTAGGTGCCCGCCGCGTGGAGCTTCTCCAGCGCGGCCATGACGAGCGGTTTGTCTTCGCGATAAGTTACGCCGAACCACTGCGCATCCGTCGATGGGACGTTCAAAGTCGCCTGCTTGTTGGCTACCGCCGCACCCAATGCCATCGGAATATAGAACTCCGATTTCGGATCGCTCGACTGAGTCCGTAAAAAGCCGGTTAGTTGTTCCTCCAGCATCGGGAACACGGCCGGGGTGAGACCCCAGAAATTCATCGAGACCGGCTCGCTGCCGTCGAATTCCTGTTCGACGATGTCGCCGTTCTTCTGCGCGATGACGCCGTGATCAAGTGTGATGCCCGTACACTCCACGATGGAAAGCAGTTCGCCGGTTTCATCCACCTTGCATACTCCGCGGGCGACGCTGCCGTGCTCGGAAAGGGTGTTGCTCAACCGGTAGCCAGCCATGGCAAAACGCGTGTTGTGCGCCCGATTTGCCTGGAGGAATTCCGTCAGGAGTTCGTAAGACTTAAGGCCATAATAGTCGTCGGCATTGATCGCAATGAAGGGCTCCTTCATCACGTCACGCGCGCACCAGATCGCATGCGCCGTACCCCATGGCTTTTTGCGGTCCTCCGGCACCGTAAATCCGGCGGGGAGCGCGTCCAACTGCTGGAAGACATAGTCGACCGCGATTTTCCCGTCGTAACGGGCTCCGACTTTCTCGCGAAATTCCTCCTCGATGTCGCGGCGGATGATAAAAACAACCCGGTCGGCTCCGGCTTTCAGCGCGTCATAGACCGAATAGTCCAGCAGGGTCTCGCCGGAAGGGCCCATGGGGTCAAGTTGCTTGAGCCCGCCATAGCGGCTGCCCATTCCCGCCGCGAGAACAAGAAGAGAGAGTTGTGCCATCGCTGCCATCATTCCCTGAATTTTTGCTTGGACGCAAGCCGCTCATCTCATCCGACGAGTCTCCAGGCGAAAATCAGGAACGAGTTTCGACGAAGTGTTCCTGCCCGTCGTCGACCAGGGTCAGGGTGGGGGCAGGCAATTCCTGCCCGTCGAGAAACCATTTGGAGTTCAACGCCCCGTCGGCGGCCCGGCTGACCGTGATGTGATATTGGGTCGTGTAGAACCGATAGTGCATCTTGATCTCATTCCATCCACCGGGCAGTTGTGGATGCAGATGGAGAAGGTGGCCTTCTCTTTTGAGGCCGAGCAGGCTTTCCGTCACCAGCCGGTACATCCATCCCGCCGAACCGGTGTACCACGTCCAGCCGCCGCGGCCAAGGTGGGGAGCCACCCCATAAACATCCGCGGCCACCACGTAAGGCTCCACTTTGTAGACGGCGATTTTCTCCGCGGAGTCGCCATGGCGGATGGGATTGAGCATGCCAAAGAGTTCCCAGGCGTATTCGGTTTCGCCCAAGCGGGCAAAAGCCATGGTGGTCCAGACCGCGGCGTGGGTGTATTGCCCGCCATTCTCCCGCACCCCTGGAATGTAACCCTTGATGTAGCCGGGGTTGAGATCCGATTTATCGAACGGTGGATCGAAAAGCTGGATGAGACCGGCTTCGGGGCGAATCAACCGTTTCGTCACGGAGGCCATCGCCGATTGGTCGCGAGCGGTTTCTCCGGCCCCGCTGAGAATAGCCCAACTCTGCGGCAGGGCATCGATCTGGCATTCCTCGTTCGTATGAGAACCAAGCGGCTGTCCATTGTCGAAAAAAGCCCGCAGATACCATTCTCCATCCCAGGCGTGGCGGTGAATGTTTTGTTTGAGTTGAGCGGCTTCTTTTCGACAGAGCTCGGCCACGGTCACATCCTGTCGGCTTTCCGCCAGGGCGGCGAATTGCGTGAGCACGTCATAAAGGAAGAAAGCCAGCCACACGCTTTCTCCGCGTCCTTCCTGCCCGACGAGATTCATGCCATCGTTCCAATCGCCGCACCCCATGAGGGGCAGACCGCGTTCGCCGAACTTCAGCCCATATTTGATGGCGCGCAGACAATGCTCGTAAAGCGTGGCGGACTCCGATGCGCGGTGGGGCAGGTCGTAGTAGGACTCCTCCTCCGGCCGGAGCAGGCGGCCTTCCAGGAAGGGAACCACCTCGTCGAGCACGCCAGTGTCGCCGAGCACGGACACATAGCGGCACGCCACATAGGCCAACCAGAGATAGTCATCGGAGAAATGCGTGCGTACGCCGCGATCTTGCGGAGGATGCCACCAATGCTGCACATCGCCTTCGCGGAATTGATGCGCCGCAGCCCGCAGCAGATGTTCGCGAACCAAGGCAGGTTCGGCATGTACAAGGGCCATCACGTCCTGGAGTTGGTCTCTGAATCCGTAGGCGCCGCCGGATTGATAGAAGCCGGTGCGAGCCCACAAGCGGCAACTCAGCGTCTGGTAAAGGAGCCAGCCGTTTGCCATGATGTTGACACTCGGGTCGGGCGTCTCGACCTGCACCGCACCCAGGGTGCGATTCCAGTATTGCCACACGCCTTCAAGGGCCAGACGGACGGCATCGGGCCGGCGAAAGCGTTGAATCAGCGCCTGCACGTCCGTGATGTTCCGTCCAACGCCCAGTCGGAAATTGATTTCGCGTTCCTGTCCGGCCTCGAGCTCGATGGCGACCTGGACTGCCCCGCAGGGATCAAGACCAGCCCCGACCTTGCCCGAGAGGCGGGAGCGCCTGAGCGCGGAGGGGTTGGCCGGGCTGCCATTGCGGCCAAAAAACTCCCGACGATCGCCGGTGAGGGTACGCGTCGTGTCGTGCACATCCAGAAAGGCGATGCGATCGGGGAACTCGGTATTGTAGGGATTTCTGGCCAACAGCGCGCCGCTCTTGGGATCGATCTCGGTTTGGATGTGCAGGAGACTCTTCTGGCGAAGGTCTCCCAGCACCCATTCCCAGTAACCGGTCACCGAGAGACGTCGCGGTGTGCCCGAAAGATTGCGTAGCTTGAGCGACGCAAATTTGATCGGTGCATCGGCTGCAACATAGATCCACAGTTCGGAAAAAATACCTTCTTCGATATGCTCAAAGACGGTGTAGCCAAAGCCATGCCGGACGACATACGGCGTGGTGCCTCGCGCCGGCAGCGGCGCGGGTGACCAGAATCGCCCGGTCTCCTCGTCACGGATGTAAAAGAACTCTCCCGCCACATCGCTCACCGGATCGTTGGTCCAGGGGGTGAGGCGAAATTCGTGGCAATTCTCGGTCCAGGTGTACGAACTGCCGCTTTCCGAGACGACAGTACCAAAGGAAGCATTCGCGAGGACATTCACCCACGGGGCCGGAGTCGTTTCACCCGCCCGCAGCGTGATCACGTATTCCCGGCCGTCGGGGGTGAAGCCGCCCAGGCCATTGTGCAGCGCAAGGTCCCGCCATGGCAGTTCCGGGTTTGGGTGGTGGCGTGCAGGATCGACGGCTAGCGGAGCGATGGCAGGATCGAGGTGGCCAGGTCGCTCCATCTGCTCGGCCAGCGTGCCATTTTCATCCCATAGGATGACGCGGGCAACGGACTGCAGGAGGATGCGGTCTTCACTGGAAACCTGCTCCACATGGCGCACGAAAATTCCACCGGGTTTGTCGATGATCTGAGCATCGGTAACCGAGGCGATGAGCCCCAGGATGGCGTCCTGCAACGGTTGGCGATATACGGAATCATCATTGTTCAGGATCACGACGTCCACCGACAATCCCTTCAAGCGCCAGTACGAATGGCCTTGTACCAGTTGGCGGACGATTTCGATTTGTTCCCGGTCTCCGATGTGAAGGAGAACAATGGGGAGATCGCCCGATATACCGTGGCTCCAGAGACCGCTTTGCCCACGGCGGTTGCTGAGCAACACGCTGGGCGCGGCGCGGCGGGCGGAGTTGGCATAGATCAGACTGCTGGCCAGCCGGGCATAGAGTTGCGCTTCAACCTCCGAAATATTGAGCTGCCGCAAGGTCACCTGGCTGTGGGTCCAGGCGAGGTCCAGCGTACGATCAGCCATTCGCACGCTGTTATATTTGTCGATGATCGCCAGTGCTGCCTCGCGTTTTTCGCTCATGCCGATGATGAAATCGACCTGGGCAAATTCTCCCGGTGCCAGCGTGACATTCCGTCGCAGCGCGATGACCGGGTCCAAAACCGAGCCCGATGTATTGGATAGCGGGGCCGGCTCCTGCAAGGCGAAGGGATTGAGGGGCGTGCGGCCCCTGCCCAGGAAGCGGTTGCGATCAGTCTCGCAGGAGACGTCACCCTGCTCGCCGCCCTGTCCCACCAGCAGATGGAAAAGCCAGGGTGGCCGGTCGGCTTCGGAACGGGCCCGGCGGGTGCAGAGAATGGCGGCCTGACCGGAAAGAAATTCGGTTTGAACGAAAAGGTTGCTGAAAGCCGGATGCGCTGCGTCCGCCGCTGCCGGAGCCAGGACAACCTCCGCGTAACTCGTCAACTCAATGGTCCGGGTTTTTTCCGAATGGTTGGTCAGCGTTACACGCCGCAACTCCAGATCATCTTCGGGCGATACGGTGATTTCCGTGTGCGCCTCGATACTGTGCTGCCGTTGCCGGAATTCCGCCCGCGCCTGAGTGAAAATGGCCTGGTAAGTTTTCGTCGCGCGCAACGCCGGTTGATGACTGGCGGACCAAAATTCCCCCGTCTCCGCATCGCGAAGGTAAATGAAGGCGCCCCAACAATCGCGCGTCGCGTCCTCCCGCCAACGAGTCACGGCCAGATCGTTCCAGCGGCTGTAGCCGCCACCCGCGCTGCTGATGGCAACATGGTAGCGTCCATTTGACATGAGATGAATTTCCGGGATGGACAGCGCCGGATTGGCGATCACGCGCATGCGGCCCTCGGTTTGTGAGTTGAGCGTGCGGGAACTGCGCATGTCCCAATCGTCGGAGAGAATGGTGGCAACCGTCTTCGGCACGCGCTCGTGCAGCAGCAGGTCGGAGGCCTTCAGGAGCGGGCAGGCGAGGAAGCGCCGCTGCATGGGTTGCCCGCGCAATACATAGTCGAGCGCCAGCAGGCTCATGCCTTGATGGTGCACCATGTAGGAAAGGATGGTCGCGCTGTCATGGCCGGGCCGCAGACGGGAAGGGGTGTAGTCCACCGCTTCATAAAATCCGTAGGCACCTTCGCGCCCGTCGTCCCGCAGTCTCTGTAGGTTTTCGCAGGCCAAACGCGGCCGCACCATCAACGCCATCACTGTGGCATACGGCGCGATGACCTGATCATCCATCAGGCCGCGTTTCAAGCCCAGGCCGGGCACACCGAAAGCGCGATACTGATAATTGAGCAGCACGTCGGTGCGGTTGTAGCCGGACTCGGAAACACCCCAGGGGATGCCATTGGAGCGGCCGTATTCGATCTGATGATCCACGGCCCCTTTGTAGGTTTGGTCGAGCAGCGTGCTTTCGTAGTTCGGCATCACCAGCAACGGCATGAGATACTCAAAAAGGGAGCCGCTCCAGGACGCGAGCACGGGCCGTCCACCCGAGGCAAGCAGGAGGCGGCTAAGCGAAAACCAATGATCTTCCGGGGCCTGTCCCTGTGCGATTGTCACGTAGCTGCAAAGACGAGCCTCCGAGGCGAGCAGATCATAGAAGCTCGCATCCAGGCGGTGTTCATCCACGCTAAAGCCGATCGAAAAGAGATTCTGCGCGGTATCGAAGAGGAAGGTGAAGTCCATCTCCGCCAGTTCGTTTCCCTGCCGCATCAGTGCATCCAATTCCTTGATGCGCTGACCGGCCTGGTCACTGGCCTGATGCAGGCTGCGGATAAGCTCCCGCAACCAAGCCTGAGTCGGCTCCGGCTCTTGGTGAGTCTGTAAGTGGGCCTCAACCAACGGAACCAGCGTCTGGTCAAGCCCGGCCACCTCGTGCAAGGTCAGACCGCTTTCGAGCCGCGCAAGTTCTGCCGCCACCCCGGTATCCGCCAAATCCCAACGACGGGCGGGCAGGACCAACCAGGGTGCGATGAACAGCAAATCTTCCACGTGATCGTGACATGCTTTCTGCAAGGCGGAACGCCACCAAAGATCCTCTGTCCGCTCCGCCGGAATGATGAGTCCGATGGCCAGTTCCTCGATGTGCCGCAGACGAACGATCGCCTCGCGTGGGGTGAGAGGAGTAGATTGCAGGGCCTCTTTGATTGAACGGATTTCGAGGTCACCCGCTTCTGCCAGAACTCCGAGCGTGTCCCGCAAGCCAGCGAAGATTTCGTGATCATAGAGCGGAAAATGGATCACTTCCTCCAAGCCCGGTCCCAGCGTCAAAAGATGCCCCGCCAGATTGCCGCTATCCACGCTGGAAATATAAAGCGGCCGCAGGGGTTCCAGCGTCCGCGTATCGTACCAATTGTAAAAATGTCCGCGATGTTTCCGCAGGCGCTGCATAGTCGTCAGGGTTTCACGCGTGCGGGTGATAAGGTCACCCACCGTGATATAGCCAAAGTCCCGGGCCGTGAGATTGGCCAGCAGGGCCAGCCCGAGATTGGTCGGGGAGGTACGACTCGCAATGAGCGGCGTAGGTTGTTCCTGGAAATTGTCCGGTGGCAGCCAGTTCTCTTGTTCGTTTACAAATGTCTCGAAGAACCGCCATGTCTTTCGCGCCGTCCGGCGCAGGAATCTTTGCTGGCTTTCCGTCAGACCGGAAGCGGGAGGGGTGATCGGCTGGCTGAGACGCCAGGCGATCCATGGAGCAGCCATCCACAAAATGAGGAGAGGCGCGGCGGCGGTCAGAACTGCCGCGTTAGTGACAGCCAGGAGGCCTCCGGCCAACCCGGCCACGACCGGCGCACACCACATCAATCGATAAATGCCTGGCAAATCGCCCCGGGCCGTCCGATCCGCTTCGGAGGAGGTTTTCCAGGCGAGGAGATGTTTTTTGGAAACGACGAGTCTCCACAATGTCCGCGTGATCGCATCCGCGCTGATAAAGGCGTCATGGGGCAGGAAAATCAGCCCGCAGCCCGCCTGGGCGAGTTGTCGCCCCGCCGAGGTGCCTACGCCGCGGAGATGCAGCAGCCAGGGCAATTCCTTCGGTTTGCGCAGGAGTTCCAACGCAACCGCAACGACTCCGGGAGCGAAAAGGATAAAAACAACCAGAAGGACCGCCTCCATCCAGTAACCTGGCTGGAGCAGACCAACGCACAAGAGAAAGCCCAGCAGCGCGATCGGTACCAGACTGCGCCGGAGATTGTCCGCGATCTTCCACTGCGACAAAAGCGAAAGAGGATTGGAAACGCGCTGCCCGGCGGCGTTCTTCACCCACGGGAAGATCCATCGGGCGATTTGCCAGTCGCCCCGAATCCAGCGATGGCGGCGGCTGACGTCCGTGGCATAGCGCGAGGGATAGTCTTCAAAGAGTTCCACATCGCTGAGCAGCGCGGAGCGGGCATGGCAGGCCTCGATCAGATCGTGGCTGAGAATCAGGTTCTCGGCGAAGCGTCCCTCTGCTGCCTGCTCAAAGGCCGCCACATCGTAGATGCCTTTGCCAATGAACGATCCCTCCTCGAAAAGATCCTGATACGTATCCGACGTCGCCCGGGTGTAGGGGTCGATCCCGGCATCCCCGGTGAAGGTGCGGGCAAACCACGAGCGCCCCACGCTGGGCAGGCTCACGCCTAGACGTGGCTGCATGATGCCGTACCCCTCAGTCACGATGTTTGTGGCGGGATCGAAGACCGGCCGGTTCAGCGGATGCGCCATGGCTCCGACCAGTTGCCGCGCCGCGCCGCGCGCCAGTTGGGTATCGGTATCGAGCGTGATGACAAACCGGAAGGATGGCAGTTGGTCGCTATCGCCGACGAGAAGGGAAAAGCGATCCGTTGGACCGCCCAAAACGACGGCATTAAACTCAGTCAACTTTCCCCGCTTGCGTTCAAAGCCCATCCAACAGCCCTCGCGGACATTCCATCGCCGCGGGCGGTGGAGGAGGTGAAAACAACCGGCCGTATCAGCATGGTACTTTAGATTCAGCGTTTCGACGCCGTTTTTTGCCTGCTCCAGCAAATCATCGTCACCGGGCCGGACTTCCTCCGCGGCATCGGCAAAGTCGCTCAAAATGGCAAAATGGAGATTTTCATCCCGGTTCGCCAGATAGTGAATCTCCAGAGTCTCCAGCAGCGAGGCCACATCCTCCGTGCTCGCGAGGATGGTCGGTATGACCACAATCGCACGGTGGGACGAGGGGATGCCGGTGGCGTAATCCATGCGCGGCAGGAGCCGTGGCGTCACCAACAGCGAGGTGAGGATATTGGTCAACGCGACAGCTGCCTGGCTAAGGCCCACCGTCGCCAGGGCCGCCAGCAAAACCCGTTGGACGACGGGCATATCCAAAGGCTGCAAGCCAAGAACGACGGCACTCACGCCCAAGGCCGTAAGCAAAATGTTGCTGCCGGCATAAAAAGCCATGGGCATCCGGCGGATGCCGCGTTGGATCGAGCCGGGCCACCGAAAGGACGTACCCGCGGTCTTTTTCAAAAGCGCGCTTCCCTGGTCCACCAGATAGTAGCCCACGTGAGAACTTCTTCCGGCCCCGCTTCCGGCTTCGACCAGGCTGACGGCGAGCTTGGCAATCTCGCCCTCCGTCTTTCCGGAAGCGCGCGCCATGGACTCCACCACATGACGGTAACGATCCCTCGTCGCAAAATCCATGTGCTCGTACACCTTCGCCGGATCGCGGCGCAGGGTCTGTTCCACCTGGCTGACTGATTCCACGAAATCTTTCCAGTTCATCCCATCGAGCAGACGCAAACTGTTGATGCTGTGACTCACGGACACCTGATCCGCCGCCTGCATCTGGCCTTCCTGGTGCACCAGCTGCTCGACCGAGTCACCTTGCTCGGCCAGGCGTTGCTCCAGCCAGCTTCGGACCCATTGGATGGCCTGGTCCTGCCGGGCGAGCCGCTGACAGAATTCCGCCACGAATGAACTGGAAAACGAGATTTTGGAGCCGGCCATTTCGGACAACACCACCACCAATTGGGAAGGGGTCGTCGTCGCAACTTCCTGCAGCCGGTCAATCCAAAAGTCGGCCAGATCGCGGTCCTGCCGGGCGAAATGCAACCTCGTGGTGACACGCTGTAGATTCTCGATGAGCCCCAATCTTAGCATGATCGGGATGGCCCATAGCTCGCCCAGCTTCAGCGGAGCCACGGTTTGATATGAGATGATGAATTCCCGCAGAGGTTCCACGGTGATCTCCGCATCCACATGGGAAATCAACTCCAGAACGACGCCGTAGATGCGTGGAAGGGAAGACAAATTGCCACTGCTCAACCCCGGTAATTCCTTACTGTAGCCGGGCGGCAAATGCCGCCGGGCCGTGAGGATCTGCTCTTCGATCAGATAAAAATTATCCAGCAGCCACTCAGCCGCGTGGGTGACACGTCGATTCTGATCCACCGCCTGCGTTTGCCGGTTGAAATTGCGCAGGATCTTTTCATTGAAGGCCAATCGTTCCAGCAAACGATTGGAACTCCGTTTCGTCGTGATCCGATGATTTCCTGCCAGACTTTGCGCATGGGCGATCAGTTGATCGAGGCTGAACAATTCCGCTCGGAGTGGCTCCTCCGAGGTGCTCGCCCGCCGGGCCGGGCTGGGGCCGCGCTGGCCCCGCAGACGCCTTTGCACACTCTTTAAATTGACCTGCATGCGCCCGTTATCCTGTCGGTGGCTTTTTGGCGCTGGTTACTGGCATGGTCATTCAAAGAAGGCTCCGGAGATGGCTCAGGTGGGTGTTTCCGATCATCGGATTTCAAAATCGCTACTCTCAACCCACGGTCCGGACCCCCGCTTTGAGCACAACCAGCAATCTACCAACGCCCCCCAAGCACAATATGTCTTACCAGAAGAAAGACCGCTTTGGCCAAACTGCAAGCTATATCAGGCTCTCGGGCAGAGTGAAGCCCGGCGAATTCTGCTGTTTTTGGACGGCATATTTGGACTATTTTACCGAATAGCCCCCGCAATCTTATGAGCGAAAAATCCCAGGTTTTAGTCGTCGGCGCAGGTCCGGTTGGTTTGAGTGCAGCCCTCGCTCTGGCCCGGTCCAACATCGCGGTCCGCATCATCGATCGGTTGTCTATTCCCGCCAACGAGTCCCGAGCGGCCATTGTGCACGCCCGTACGCTGGAACACTTCGAAAGACTGGGCATCGTGGAGGATTTTCTCGCCGTCGGCGTAAAGGTTCATGGCATCGCCGTCTATGGTGAGGCCAACCAATTGCTGGTTCGCCCCTCATTCGATCATATTCCTTCACCCTATCCCTTTCTCATCGGCCTCGAGCAATTCAAGACCGAGGCGCTGCTGGCCGCCCGGCTGAAGGAGGCCGGAGTGAAGATCGAGCGGGGCACGGAGTTGATCGGTTTCACGGACGCGGGTGACCATGTTTC
>CAYUMP010000035.1:0-37140 GCA_964445975.1 uncultured Chthoniobacterales bacterium
AATAGCCGCGCAAAGACCCGCCGCGCCGGAACCTATGACAAGAACCTGCGTCTTTATCATGTTGGGAGTGGACTTTGTAATCTTTTGGATGGCAGGGGGTCGTTTTTCGGATGTCATTGGAGGAACAAATTATTAAATCAGAATAGGTCGGATATCCGGGATTTCTATGGAAGGAACTCAACATTGATCGTACAAATGTAACATTTATGTCCGTTGACCAACAATGGCGGGAAACCTTGGGTGCCGTGGCGGACGGCGGCCTCACCGGAATTGCACGGATGCTTGAGAGCGGCCACAAGGGCATGCCTCCCGACGCCTCGATCCTGAGCGATTCGCGCCTGATTTTGTGCCTGAACGGCACAGCCCACTATGAGGGACAGCAGGGGGGAAAGCCCCGCGTCATCCGAATCACTCGCGGGGAGGCTTTATTCGTGGCCCCAAACAAATGGGTCCGTGCTGCGCCTACACGGTCCTATCTGGTTCTGGGCCTTGTTTTTGAAAAAGAGGCGCTGCGACTCTACCTATTGGGACCCAGACGTAACCGGACAGGCAAATGGAAAACATATCCACAGGAAGAATTTATCTTCCGCCAGTCTTTGTCGGAGGATGGACGAATGCTCTGTCGTGCGCTGGAGGGCGAAGGCGGCTCCGGCCTCTATTATCGAAGGATTGCTGAGGCTTTGGTGGAACTGTGCCGGAATTTGCTCTGCGCGCCTCCTGTTCTGACGGCCGGTAAAGCCCGGAAAACCTGGCAGGCCGCCTCCCGTTTTCTGGCCGACCATCTGCATGAACCACTGGGCCGAGAACAGGTCGCGGAACAACTCCGCATCCACCCAAACCATCTTTCTCGGCTTTGCAAAATATTTTCCGGAAAGACCTTCGCCCACTACGTTCAGGAACGGCGTTTGGAGAGAGCGCGATTACTATTGGCAGATCCCCGCCTCAATGTGGGGGAAGCGGCGGCATTGAGCGGATTTGGCAGCACAAATTATTTCATCCGCCTGTATCGGAAGCGATTCGGCACGACACCGGGCGCGGCCAGAGAAGGCTTCTGTTAGGCGCAGGCAAACAGAGAACCTTGAATGCTGCCGCGTCGGACGTTTACTCGGAACGTTTTGCTTCCGCCGAAACGCCTGGCAGGGCCGCTCCATGAGAAAATACAGGCACGAAAAAGCAACGCGCTATATGGCATTTAGCTTACCCCCCGGGTCAGGCTCTCCGCCGAAATCTCCGAAGAAAGACGACAACCCCGACGCCGCTCAAAAGCAAAGCAACGGAACCCGGCTCGGGAACGGCCGTGATATTAACGAAGCTCCCGCTCCCGAAATATTCACTGCTGAAGTTCGATCCGCCCGTGACCGCATCGTAGTCAAGCTGCCATGTGTTGAGCCCCATAGTGAAAGTCCCCCCATCCGTGATGGCATTGCCGTCCACCGTGAAGAGGCCACCGTTCCATATTCCCGTATAATTGATGAGCGAAAAGGTGGTGTTGAGGGCAAACGCCTCCGGTGAGGCGGCCAGGTCGCTAAGGGTGAGTGTAACGGTGCCATTCAGGTTCAGATTGCCCGCGGTTTTCAGCAGGTCGGCGCCGACGGACAGCGTAGCATCGGAATCCACCTCGTAGGCAAAAGTCGAGCCGTTGTTCAGGGTCGCAGTGCCGGAGCCGAGGCTCTGGATTGAGGCGCCCGGCGCGAGCGTGCCTCCGGCATTGACAATGACTGCGCCCGTAAAGCTTCCCGTGCCGCCGAGCCTGCCGCCGTTGACCGTCACGTTGCCGGTTCCCAAGCCACTGTTCACGGTGTTGTTCACCAGCAACGTGCCGCCGACATTGACAATGGTGCCGCCGGTGTAGGTGTTACCAGCGGGAGCGGGAGGGTTGCCGCCGCTGGCGTTTCCGCCGGGGGTGAGGATGGTCCGCCCATTGACCACCAGGGAACCTGCACCGGAAATAACGCGGGAAAGCGTGACCGCTCCGCTGCCGGTCCCTTCGCCGCCCACCGTGAGGGACACGCCGCCGCCCAGCGCGATGAAGTTGTTTATGTCTCGCGCTTGCTCATTGGTCGAGCCGATGGTCGCCCCGACTCCGCCGTCTACCGCCGCGACCACTGTGGCCACTGACCCGTTTGGGCCATACCCCGAGGACAACCTGCCAAACCCATCATCGGTTCCAAAAAGCACCGTCCCCGCCACCAAATTCGTGGACGCACTGCGGTTATTCGACCCGTTGAAAATCAGCGTACCCCTCCCCCCGTCCGCTTGTCCGATGGTCATGAGGTTGGCGGCAATCGAATGGATCAGATTTCCATTGAGGACCAGCGTTCCTCCCGTACCTACCATGATCGACGAACTCGTGTTCAACCGAATATCGACGTTGATCGTGTTGATTCCGCTGCTTTGGCCAATCGTGCGGATTCCGTAAACATCGACGAGGTTAAACCCGGCATGGCCTCCATCGCCATTCCCGCCGTCCGAGAGAGTCCAGCCGCCAGCCGCTGAAGTAAAACTCAAGCCATAGATATTTCTGAGTGGAGTAGCCGCCGTTGTCGTCAGCGTCGGCTGACGGGCTACCACACTAGCATTTCCCTGAAAGAGGGCTATTTGAGTGGTAGTGTTGGGCACCCCCCCAGTCCAGTTGCCAGCAGTGAGAAAGTCGGTGGTCGCCGCCCCCGTCCACGGTCTGGTGGTCTGTGCCATAAGCGAATGATTTGCCGAACTTGCGAGTACAGCCGTTAGAATACCGGCAAAAAGCCGGGCAGAAAACGAAGAGTCAAATTTCATGAGGGGGTAAATTGGAATTGGAACCTAGGTTTAATAAATCAGATAAATCAAGTCAAGCGATTTTCTGCGGAGGCAACATCAGATTGCCCCTCTTCTCGCCTCGAGTTCGACCCGAATCTCCTCACACTTCGTTCGATTCAACGGATAAAACCAAGCCGAGAGCAGAGAGATTCCCCAGATGACAATGGGAAAGGCCAGATAGATGTAAAACATGCGGCGGGTCACCACCTCGGGCTGCACGTCCAACCTGGCCTCAAATCCCGAAAACTGGAGCAACACTCCACTTAGCCCCATGGCCAGCGTCAGCGCCGCCTTGACGAACCAGGAAAAGAACGCATTGAGCGCCCCTTCGCGGCGAAGGCCGGTCCGGCGTTCATCCCAATCAGCGACATCCGCCTTCATTGATGGCAGCAGGAGAAAAACCGATGCGACGGCGGTGGATTCAAAAATGGCGGGAATAAGCTGCCAGTACGGATGATCGGGCGTCATGAAGAAGTAGTTCAACAAATGGCCCGCCATGCTGAATCCCAACATGCCCATGACCACATTCCGCTTATCGAACCGTTCCGCCAGCCAAGTGACGGCGGGAATCAGGGCGATTCCCAAGATGACAACCAAGGTTCCCTTCACGCCACTTACGACCGAGGCGCGCGTGATATCTCCCCCGAAAACGTAATAAAAGTTCACATACTGGGCGAGCGCGATGACGGAGTTGTTGCCAAGGAGAAGGAAAAAATCAATGGCAATCAGACCCCACAGCGGCTTGCAGCGAAACGACTCCCCAACGCTCTTCCAGAAGGGATTCTTTTTTTGTTTTTGGGTTTCGGTATCGTAATACCGCTCCTTGACAAAGAGGGCGGGGAGCAGCCCGAAGCATAAGATGCACGCCGCCATGCCCCATGCCACCAGCCTGGCGCCCACCACGATCGGTTTTTCGCCCGGCTGCGGATGGGCCAGTACGGCAATAAGGGGCTGAATGCCGGCAAGTGCATCCGACAACCATTGCGTCTTGCCTTCAAAAAACGAGGGATCGCCGATCGCCAGGGTGCCTACACCTATGACCAGGAGTAGAATCCAAGAGGCTCCAAGATTCGCGATCTTGCCGAAAAGAGCCATCCAGGCGGAAAGCCGGGTGCGCTCGTCGTAGTTGGGCGTCAGCTCCATCTGGAGGCTGTAGTAGGGCATCGCCCAGAAGGTAAAGACGGTGAAAAAAAGAAGCCCGACAAGGGTCAGATAAACCGCCATCACTTGGTCCCAAGCCCCATATTTTCCGAGGAAAGGCACCCAGCCGGCCAGGTGGGAGAGCCACGATGAACTGTCAAACACCGCCTTGGGAGGGTTCCAAAACAGAGGGCAGAGCGCGGCCGTGGCGATGGCACCAACGAACATCAGCGGACGTCGGCGGCCCCAGCGAGTACGTGTATTGTCACTCAGGTTGCCAATCACCGGGTCGGTAAAAGCATCCCATGCGCGCATGATCATCAAAATGCCGCCGAGAATGATCGGATTGATTCCAAACCCGATGTTAAAGACCGGCATCCAAAGGTTGCCGAACATAAGGGACGGCAAATGCGCCGCGATGACGCCCGCGGCGAACATGATTTTCTGAAACTGCGGAATCCGATCGCTTTGCGCGATCCTGGGAGCCCGCCCGGCCTCGGACGTCTCGGAAAGCATTTTATCCGCCGAGTATGCGATTTTTAAACTCGTCCGACACCGTCCGATAGAGCGCCATCTCAAGGCGCAACAATCGGATGCCGCCACGGTACCCTCCTCCCCCGGACGTCACCCAGCGGTTTGCGATCCGGATTTCGTTATATCCCGGTTTCAACAAGGTGGACTCGAAAGGAAAATGCACCAGCTTTCTCGGGTCCGGCAGCGCTTCCAACGAAATGGGCGGAAACAACTCTCCCGCCAACGGCACAGGCTGGCCCGCCGCCACCCCATTGATCCACGCCTCGAAGGGCCGATGAGAGATGTAAGTATCCGCCTCGATCCTCAGGATCGCGCCGGCAAAGCCCGCTTCAAAACAGTCGCCCGCATGAACACAGAAAACGGTATCGTGCTGCCCTTTGAGCGGCCGGGGCAAACTTCCGAAATCAGGAGTCAAGGCCACCAGTTGGGAACATTTTTTCAGCTCTTCTTTGGAAGCCAGGAAAGGAATCACGTGAAACGGCGGCTCCACCCCGGGATAGTAACTGCGCCGAGGCTCGTTGAAGGAGTGGTCGCGGGTGTAGGCGAAGTTGAACAAACTCACGCCGTCTGCCCCTCGATCAAGATAGGAAAGGGCGACCGACTGGTAGAGTTCGGGCACAGTCAGGCGATTAATATTGACCCAATAGCCACCCGGAGCCTCCCCCGCCTGGCTGACAAAATGCATCTCACCAAACATCGATGAATTCGCCAGCACGGCACGAAAGCCCTCGATATCCACTTCCTGCGAAATGCGGAACATGGACGACACGTTCACCATGTCTATCAGACCCTCGCGGTCCCAGCGGGCGACATCGAGGCCGATCTCACGGGCGCGCTCCGGGCTCCGCGGAACCCGCACACTAAGAGAAAGACGACGCCCCCGACTGGCGCCGACCTCATCAAGCTTAACCCGAATCAGCCGCACGAATGCGGTCATGACTTCCAGGCCTTCCTCGATGCGGTCGTCCGGAAAGTACTTTGGAAACCGCATGAAGTCGCACTCGAATCCCTCGATCTCATAGAGGTCGAGCAATTCGGCAATCAGACTGAAATAATACTCCCGCACCTCCGGCTCCAAATAATTGAGATTCGAACCCTCCGACTCCAGCATCAAGTGCTGATGCTCCTTCCAAAATTTGCTGTGGGTCGCAGCTTCGGCGTTGTTGGTGTAATGATGCTCATTCATCCGGTAGGATAAAAACGGGGCGATGCCACACTCTCTCGCCGTCCGGATCGTCAACGCCACCGGGTTCTTGCCTTCCATCATATAGCGACGAATCCGAAAATACGCCTTCGTTGGATATTTAACACTAGCTTCCGGAAGAGGCTCTTTTTCGAGAGGCGCGATCTCCTCCCAGCGGCGGTCGATCTGGGAGCGCCAAAGATTGGTCATCCACGCCTGGGGACAAATCATTAGGGCATCAACCCCGGTTCCTTCCAGTTCCTTGACTAATCCAATGGTTTGGGCATCGGTGACAGGCTCCTGATAAGAAGCGTACGGCGTCTGGCTCGTAGCCAGAATAAGGAGTTCATGATTATAGAGACAACGATAGGGAACCTTCATGGGATTTTAGGAAGCGTCTGGGGGAACGTGACGATAAATCTGATAAATCATACGAATTTGCCAGCATCTTTTTGCGATGTTTTCTAAAACACGCCTTCCCCCACCGGAAACTCCCCAGTCCCAAGCGTCAGCCCTCGAAAATGACACGCGATCTTTGCGGACGAAATCAATCTCTAGACGTGCCCAGCCGGGTGATTTCCTAAAAATAATCGGTGAACCACGCCGTCATGCTCCGTGCCGTATTCGAGAGTTTCTCGATAAGGACTTAAACCGGCGAACTCAATCGCCCTGATGTGATCCAAACCGCTTACGCCTCGCCGGATGCCTGCGCCTGAATTTTACGCAGAACCTCAATCTGATGCTCCCATCCATACTCGATGTGCTGACGCATCATTCGGTCGGCAAAATCCGCATCTCCGGATGCGATGGCATTCAGCAAGCGTTGATGCCAGTCCCCCGGCACGGGAAACATGCTCGAATTGACCCAATTGAAGAACATGAGATGGCGAAACCAAACCTTGCCCAAAGTTTCCGCGATTGCTTTTGAGCCGGAATGCGACGCCAGCGCCATATGAAAATCCTGGTGGGCCTTGATATCACTCTGGCTATATTCATCACGTCTGTGCGACATGATCTCGTCAAGCACGACCGCCTGCTTCATGAGTTGATCTATCGGCAAGTCCCGATGCCTCTCCGCACAAAGACGGGCCACCTCGGTTTCCAAGGCCTTTCTCAACAGTTGCTCGCTCTGGACATCCTCAAGGGTAAAGGTCGCCACCCTCGAACCATACATGGCCTCGCTTTCGACCAGGCCATCGTTCTCGAGTTTCCATAGAGCTTCGGCCACTGCGATGGCGCTGGTGCCATACCTCTTGCCGAGCGTGCGGCGAACCAGGCGTGCTCCCGGCTTCAAGTTCCCGTTGAGAATGTCTTCCCGTAAACCGCGATAAACCTTTCCCGACTGGCTCTCGAAACCTCCAATTGTATTCAGCGTGGATTGCCCCGTCATAAATGTGATAGTTTTGCTCTATCAGAGGCTTTCGTCTAGGAATTTCCATGTCCTCTTTCAAATTCGGACCATTTCTCACGAGCTATCGCATCTCCCCAAAGGCTTTTGGGTCTTCTCCTCCTCTGTTGCGACCTTGGCCCAAATCAATGCGGCATAGCTTCGGACCCTTTCGAGATTTCCCGCAGCCTTTCTAGAATCCGATCCTTCATCGACCAATATCTTGCCCAGACCTCAGTCACCGAACCGCCGTTTAAAATCGCATGTTCAGGGTCAACCCGCACGGCGGCAAACTCCTTCATGAACTCTTCCCTATAATCTCCTAGGCCCAACTTGATTCGCATTTCGATCGGAGGATCAAAACGGAGCGGCTTGGGTAATGGGTTCTGAGCGATTTTTACGGCAGCCGCGACGATTTCCCTGCGGACTTCCGGCCAGCCACGGCACAGGCCTCGTTCCATTCCCATGCCCTCCTTCACTCGGACGGTTTCTACCCCGGGAACGAGCCCTTGAGCTTCCTCGGCTCCGTGGGAATCGCCGATATATAGGGAAAAGGGCACGCCGGCTTCACCGGCAATCGCTGCTTCGACACCGATCTCGCCTACCGCGACTCCATTGATCCAGATCCCCTCGATATCGGGTTCGTAAGTGTGGGCAAGGACTCCCCCTTCGGTTCCCCACTTTGCGTGATAGCCCTGCAAAATCAGTCCCGCGAACGAGGAATTCAAGCCTCCCGGCCAGTTGACAGTGTAGGGCGGTTTTCCGCGGATCACGGCCACGCCTTCCGGCAGATCCCTCGCGTCCAGATTCAGGCCGTAATAGTGTTCATCGTAAATTTCTACGTAGTCAGCGCCGCCTTCCCGCAAGCCCTCGCACATAGCCAGCACCTCATCCAACAGCCATCGGCGGGCCTTCTCGTAGGCCGGACTGCCGGGAATGACCTCCCCCCAACTCATCACTCCAAAAAGTCCTTCCATATCCGACCTGACCGCAAATTTTTTCATTGCAGGATTCCCTCGCATGAATAATATGATTTATCAAGTTTATCATGTCTGATCTTCACGATTCCCCTAAAGTTCTCCGTCGCTCGATGATCAATCGTACCGTACATAGCGCGCTTGAGGTCTTGCAGGCCGCCGGTTTTCGACTACCCCCTTTTTCCAGATGGACCCCCGCTCAGTGGCAGGAGGCCGGCATCGAGTGGAACTCCGCTCGCCAGGCTCGGCTCGGCTGGGACGTGACCGATTTCGGTCTTGGGAATTTCTCGATGGTCGGCCGGGTCTTGTTTACCTTACGAAACGGGACCTCGCAATTTGGAGGAAAACCATACGCGGAAAAAATCATTCTCGGACGGCATGGACAGCGTGCCCCCGCTCATTTTCACAAAGTGAAAATTGAGGACATCATCAACCGCGGAGGCGGCGAGGTCGTGCTCCGACTGAATCCCCCGGTCATGAGTCCGACCCCTGCCGTTATCTATCAAGATGGACGGGAGATCTTCGTGACGCCAGGTCTCGAAGTCCGGCTCGCTCCCGGAGAGAGTCTTTGTATCCCACCCGGCATCGTTCATCAATTTTGGGGGGAGGAAACCGAGCAGGGTAAAGTTCCGCTGATCGGCGAGGTCTCCAGCTTTTGTGACGATGTCAACGATAACGTCTTCTTTGAAGAAGTCGCTCGCTTTGCCAATATTATTGAAGATGAACCGGTGGAATTCTGTCTCTGCCATGAAATTCCCCCACCGGTCTTCTCTCAGAATGCCCGTCACCCCGAGCGTGTTGCTCCCGCCATCCTCCAGGAGTCGGCCTCATAGTTTCCCAAAAATATGATTTTGGATCGCCTTCAATCTTCCTCACAATACCGATGCATCGGTTCTCGCTTTTCCCAAGCCTTCGACTATCTCGAATCCTTCGCGGAGGATACGCCTGATGGGCGCTATGACCTCGATGGGGACAATCTTTATGCCCTGGTCCAGTCCTACACACCCGATCCGGCGGAACATCGCACTTTCGAGTCCCACCGCGTCTATGCCGATATCCAATATATCCTGTCGGGACGTGAAATCATTTACTATCAAGACCCTTCGTCGCTAACCCCAAAGGCCGAGTACGACCCGAAAAAAGACGCCACTTTTTACCACTGCAAGGACGACCGTCCCCTCCACCTTGACTCGGGAACCTTTGTCGTCCTCTGGCCGCAAGACGCTCACAAACCCGGCTGTATCTGGGATCAATCCGCCCCCGTTCGAAAAGTCGTGATGAAAGTTCGCCTCTCCTAAAAATCGATGCCCTAATGACCATATCCACGATTCTTTAACCCGGTACCGCTCCAACCTCCCCCCACCCCCGCCATGTTCCCTCCTCGTTCTTCCCCAAAGTTCAACCGCCGAGCACTCCTATCCGGGATCGGAAATCGCCATTCGGCCTTTACGCTTATCGAGGTCACCTTGGCCATCGGTATTGTTGCCGTAGCCGTCCTCTCCATGGCCGCATTGATGCCCGTTGGATTAAGAACCATGAAGGATGCCACCGAGAGCATGGTCACCGCCCAGATTCTCAACAAAGTTTCATCGATTGTTCAAACGACACCGTTCGGAACCGAGCTGAATACTTTTATTGGCAGGACTCCTCTGTTCTATGACCGGACCGGCCGCGATGTTCCTTCCGCCGACAAGGCCTTTTTTAGCGCTACACTTTCCTCCATTCCCACCTCCTACCCCGGAGCTCCGAATGATCTGTTCCCGTCTTCGGCGCGAACGCTCGAAATCACCATTTCCGTGCTCAAGCCGGGAACAGCCACTCCCATATCGAGCAATAAAAGCGCCCTTATCATTCCTAAATCGTAAGGAACCGTCAGAACGCAACTTTTCGGATGAACCGCTTTGCCCTTCCGCGAGGCCGGACCTCGGCCTTCTCCCTTATCGAGCTGCTAGTGGGCATGGCGATTTTCGCCCTTATTCTGACCCTGCTTCTCGCCGTCATCGGCCAGACCAGTTCGACCTGGCGGAGCGCCCGCAACCAAATCGACTCCTTTCAGTCCGCCCGATTCGCGTTCAATTTAGTCACCAGCACACTTAGCCAGGCCACCCTCAACGTCTACGGAGACTACGACAACCCCGCGACGCCGGCTGCTTACATCCGCAATTCCAATCTCCATTTCCTCATTGAAGGTCCTCAGGGGTCCGATTTCGGCCAGGGCAATTCCATTTTCTTCCAAGCCAAGCTTGGGAAAGCCGGTTCCGCTTACGATGGAATGGAAAGTCTCCTCAATGCCGTCGGTTACTACGTGACCTATGGCAAGGACCCGAACCTCCCGCCGTTTCTGTCCGCCTTGGATCGAAACCGTTTCCGTTTGTTGCAGTATCTGGAACCATCAGAGAATCTCACCGTCTATGCCACCACGGATGGTCAGTGGTTCAAAAACAATTTGTCGGCCAACTCCACTGTGATCGCGGAAAATATTATTTTCGCGCTCTTCTGGCCCCGCCTTTCCGAACAGGAAGAATCCTCCGGCTCCACCCTCACCGCCAATTTCAGATATGACTCCCGCCTCAATGCAACTGCGGTACCTCAACCGGTGACTGCCAACCAGCCGCCCCCTCTTGTCATGGTAACATTGGTGGCCATTGACGAAGAGGTGGCCAACCGCCTCTCCAACTCCGCCAGCCCGCCGCCCGAAATCACCTCCTGCCTAAGTGGACTGTTCAATCAATCCACCCCGGAGAAGTACGCCCAGGATCTCGCCACCCTCGAAAGCCGGCTGAATAACGCCCGCATCGGTTACCGGTTGTTCACCAGCACCGTACCCATTCGTGAATCCAAATGGACGCACCAATAAATTCTCCCATGCCAGGCTGGGGTAGGCACGCCGCATTCTCTCTCATCGAGTTGATTGTCGTCATTGCCGTAATCGCTATCCTTGTGACACTCGGACTCCCCGCCTTCAATTCGGTCACTTACGGCATGGCCATCGAAAGGGCCGGCCAGCAGGTTGCCGATGCGCTCCTCCTCACGCGAGAAAGCGCCACCACCAAAAACCGGGAAGCAGAGATCCGCTTCATCAAGATGCCATCTCACAATGGTTCGGCCCCCATCCAGGGCGTTCAACCTTGGATTATCAAGGATGACGCGGGAACCAAGGTCCCTGTCGGCCGTCCCATGTTGCTGCCGGATAACGCGGCCATTTCCGAAAGCAGCACCCTCTCTCCGATCCTCAATAACACTGGTCTGCAGAAAGGGACGATGAAAGTGTCGGGGCGAGACTGTGATTACATCGCCGTCGCCTATCGCATCGATGGATCGCTGGATGGCTCCAATTCCGGCTCAAATACCTTTCTGACCATTGTCCCGGTTCAGGAAATCAACGCTGCATCCGCACCCGCCAACTACCGGTCGATCTATATCAACCCGATCACCGGCGAGGTCCGCACCTTCCGTCCATGAAACATCACCGCCGCTATGGCGTAGGCTTCCCACCCCTCAATCGAAGTACCGGAGCCCTACCGATGTCAAATCGTAGTTCCGGCATCGCCCTGGTCATCGTCCTCTTTGTCATTGTTTTGGTCATCGGCCTTGTCGTTGCCTTCTTGAACATGGTGAAAACTGAGCGCGTATCGACGGCAAACTTTCTTGCCACCTCCGAGGTTCGCCAGCTTGCCGACAACGCCGTGGGCATCGTCAAGTCGCAGATCAATCATGCCACCACCCGCGGCACTGATATCGCCTGGGCCTCCCAGCCGGGAATGCTGCGCACCTATACCGAATCGGGTGCTTTCGATACGGCCTACAAACTCTACTCCTCCCAAACCCTCACCACTGGCAACCCGGCGGCAATCGCCGATGACCTCCCTCCTGTAGATTGGGCCGGTGCGCCCGCCACCTGGACGGATATCAATGCTCCGGTGACCGTGAACGGAGTCATGACCTTCCCCGTTTTCGATCCCGCCGCCGCGCTCGATCCCAGCTTGGGAAAACGAATAAAAGGCATCTCGATCACATCCGCTCCTGGCGCTACTACGAAACAACCCGCGCCCATGCCGGTAAGGTGGCTTTACGTTCTCCAGGACGGGCAAATCCTATCGCCCGTCGGCAGTGGAAATACCGTTACCGTTCCTGGTGCCAACGCAAACAATCCCATCGTTGGCCGCATCTCATTCTGGACCGACGACGATACCTGCAAGATCAACGTCAATACCGCCGGGGTCGGCTCCTATTGGGATACCCCGCATTTCAATACGACGGAGGAACGCAAGTTTGCCACCAGTCAGCCGCTCAACGGGGAATTCCAGCGCTATCCGGGTCACCCGGCCATGACAGATTTGTCCGCGGTCTTCCCCGGGTTCTCGGCCAAAACCATCCTCGAACAGATCACCCCTCGCTATCAATGGGGCGGCTCGGAACAGGGGACGGTGGACACCTATACCAAGAGCCAAGCTCTCGCCAACGGGCAACTGGCGAACAGACCCCTCTTAGCTAGCGTCGATGAGATTAAGTTCATCTCGGACAAAACGGCCCGATCCGCGAATTCCCAGTTGGATCGCGCCACGCTGCAGAAGGCCAAATTTTTCCTCACGGCCACCAGTCGTGCTCCCGAACTCAATCTCTTCAATCTGCCCCGGATCGCCTGCTGGCCGCTTTCCACCGATCTCGCAGGCCGTACGACCTTCGACAAGGTGATTGCGTTCTGTTCCTCCATCTCCGGCGATGCTTATTATTTTCAGCGGAAAAATGCTCTTAGTCCCACCGAGGACGCGGCCATCGCACGGAACCAGGAACTCTTTTCGTATCTGCAAAGCCTCACTTCCAAGCCGATCCCAGGTTTCGGCGACACCCTCGCCTCGAAGTACGGCGATGATCGCGACCAGATCCTGGTCGAAATATGGGACTATATTCGATCCACCAACCTTTATGATTCTCGGCTTCCTATCGGAAAATCGTTCACGCCTGATCCAAGCGGAGGGAGCACCAAAGCCGGCCATGGTTATGTCGTGCCCCTCGAGAAGACTTCCGGTGGTACGACTTATCGCGGCTTTGGTCGGTCTATTACCCTGTCGGAACTGGCCTTCCTGTTTATTTGCACGGCGGATTCGGTGGATATAAACGTGCCACCCGCTCCCCCCAATGCCGCCGGCCTGCTAGGTAGCAATGATCCTAATAAAAACCTAACGCTCACCGGGACAGCGCTCGACGCCACGAAAAAAGAACGCCGTATCCAATTGATGCTTCTGCCGGAGCTTTTCTCCCCGTCTCTGGGAGACGTTCAGATCGCGCCGAAAAATTTCCGCCTCCGGATCAACGGGCTCAGTAGCCTGAAAGTCAATAATCAGACGCTTTTCCCAAATGACGAGCAGATATTGACGATCCTCAATTCCGGCTTCAACGAGGGGCTGACTCATGTCCGCCGTTCGGGCGGGCCGTTTGACTATCGCGCCTTTTTGCAGAATTCCGGCGAACCCCTGCGTTCTTCCCTGAGCTGGGACCTCGCCGCGAACTCGGTCTATCCGTTCATTAGCGAACCGGTGACTGTGGAGGTCACGGGTTCGCCAGACGATCCCGGCAGCATGACTTTCTCAACGGCGCGGTTAATCGTGACAATCGAGAGCTCTTCCAATGGATCAAACTGGGAGATCCTGCAAACTTTCGAGATCAAACCTCCGGATGTATCCGACATCCCCGTGCCCAATCTGGTTCAGACCGGCACCCCGGCTGGAGGCACACCAGAGAATCCCATTGCCCCCACCGATCCAGCCCACTGGTGGGCCTTCAGCCTGATATCACCCATGACAGACGACAATTCCGGCGGACGTCTGAGCGCCGTTAAAAACGGACCGAATACCTGGCTCCTCACAGGAGGAGTGCCCCATGCCGAGGATGGAAAAGTCAGACCCGCTTCGCTCTTTCGAGGCGCGGACAGCATCGGCAGCAAACCTCCCTACACGGACGTTCTCCGCTCCATGATTCCCTCGCATGGCGACTACCGCCTCGTCGCTGCTTTGAAAGATGTTCCGGAGCAGGCTTTCACGCCCTTGGGAGATTGGTCGGCCGCAGGCGTGCAAAACGCCCTCATCCATACCTTGGCAGTCGGCATCCAACGCACCAGCGATGTGGCCGGCGGCTCGAAATACCGACGGCATTTTACCACTACCTCTCCTATCGGCTCCACGAGTAGTACCACCCATGGCGCGGGAGGGCCAACATGCCCGGATTTCCGCAGCGACGCCGCGCCCGCTCTCATCAACGCCATCGCCGAGCGCGGCGATTTTGACAATCCCATGGCGTGCTGGCCCGATGGCGCCTATATCAACAAGCCCGACGAAGGAAACATCTATTCCCAAGGCGGAACCCCCTACTTCATTGGAGAGGCCAAGGGGCAGATTGATTCCAAGGCTTTTTTCAGCCCGAACCGCATGATTCCAGGCCCTGGGATGTTCGGCTCGCTACCCACCCACGCGAGAAGATATCTCGCGAATGCGACCAATCCGGAAAAATACGCCTGGAGAACGCTGCTTTTCCGCCGGCAACCGAATCATTCCAACTCCGTGACCTATAATTCTTCGACCGGGCTGCCTGATGCCGTGCCGGATCACCTCCTCATGGATCTCTTCTGGATGCCCTCGGTCGAGCCCTATGCCATTAGCGAACCCTTCGCCACCGCCGGCAAGATCAACATGAATTATCAGATCCAGCCCTTCACCTACCTCAAGCGCACGACCGCTGTGATCGCGGTCGTGCAAAACGAAAAAATTCCGGCCATCCCGAATGCCGCCAACGCAACTTATAAGGGCTCAGTAACCGCGAATCCTACCGCTGCCTCTTACCGGCAAAACATCGACCCCGAAACCACCCTCACCCAATTTGACGCCCGCTTCGACGAAGCCAAAACCACCGGACGTATCTTTCTATCCGCCACCGAGCTCTGCGACATGTGGCTGGTGCCCAAAGGACAACAGGCCAACGACGCTTCCATGCAGGCGTTCTGGGCGAACCACAAACTGACCGGCGATAATTTGCGCGAGCGTCCCTACACCAACCTAATTCCCCGCCTCACCACCAAGTCAAATACTTACACTGTCCATTTCCGCGTCCAACGCCTGAAACCCTTCGATCCCACCAAGTGGGACGAAACGAAGAACGTCATCACGGCTGAATACCGCGGATCAACCACCATTGAGCGCTTTCTCGATCCTAATGCCACTTACCCCGACTATGCCTCCGATCCGTCGGCCCAGCCGGAACTCGATACATTCTACCGCTGGCGCATCGTCGAAAATCGCCAGTTTTCCCCCTGACCAAAAACTTTCCGAAGAGCTCCTCTAGGGTCGTGGTGGCGGAAATGAGCTTCGAGAGTGGAATGGCTATCTGAAAGAACGCCCGGATCTCGCCGCATTTATCAATGTTGCCAGCCTAGTAGAGTTCCTTTGGCAAGCTGTTGAAGATGCCCCTCCAGAGGAGGATCGAACATCCATTTGCCGCGGCAGGAATGACAAAAGCGGCGAATGTATTCAGCCAGCCCAGATCGCGTTGGAGCAGGAATGCCAATATCTGCGACACTTCGACCTCATTGCTTTCCGCATGCGCTCTCGTAAGCAACAACATTCCCTCTAGGCTGGCACGTCACGCTTGGCCCCATGGTCAAAGTTTGGCCGACCAATCCGTTGAAACGGTCATTAGCGAGATACAGACAGGCATTCCTCCGTAGGCCGATAAGCAACATATGGAACAGCCTCCCGGGCCGCTCCATGTTCAAATAGAAATGGGTCGCTAATATCTCACGCCAATCGACATGAGAACTTTTTTTCCACCTGGGATCACCGCATCGCTCCTTGGAAATATGCACATCGTGATTACGTTGTAATGTCCATGAGGCGTTCGACATTGAGCAACCAAATCTCTCGATCTGCAAGTTCAGGTCGTCGGCTCAAACAGGCAACCATCCCAACTGGTCAAGCGGGATGACCAGCTTCAATTCCTAACTTCAACGCCATGACCCCTCCCTCCTTTTCACCCGTTCGGCTCGCCGAATCATCTTCGAGCCTTGCCGTCGGTTTCAGGAGAAACATCCAATGATGCGTCCCCGCACATTCTCCGAAAAACCATTTCTCTCGTTCCATCGGCAGTCGCGCGGCATCGCGCTGGTGATCATTTTGGGTTTTCTCGTCCTGATTTTTGCAATGGCGGTGGCATTTCTGGGGAGCGTGACCACGGAGCGAGCCTCTTCGTCGAGTTATTCGACAAATGTGACAACACGCCAACTGGGAGACATGGCGGTGAATCTGGTTCAGGCGCAGATCCAACATGCCTCGACGCAGGAGGATGGAGGAAAGCCTCTGACCTGGGCGTCGCAGCCGGGAATGGTGCGCACGTTCCGACAGGACGGCAGCCTCCACACGCTGTATAAGTTGTATTCGGACGCAGGGATGACAGCCAACACGCTCGATTCGGCTTCATTTTCCTTGCGGTTGACCACTTGGCGAAACGATACCGCACATTTCACCGATCTCAACGCTCCGGCCGGAGTAGACCGCAACGGAGATGAAACTATCTCGCCAAACGAGAAGGTATTTCCCGTCCTCAATCCCGCAGGACTCACGAGTGCCGGAGGAAAGAGCCCAAAGATCGACGGCTTCTCGGTGCAGTCGGCGCCGGGAGCGAGCAATGACCAGCCCGTGCCCATGCCGGTGCGCTGGCTCTACCTGTTGAAGGACGGCACGCTGGCGACGGGGGCGGGCAGCGGGAAAACGGCGACGATCAGCCAGGCTTCCAAACAGAATCCCATCGTAGGACGCATCGCCTTCTGGACAGATGACGAGACCTGCAAGATCAATATCAACACAGCGGCACATGGATTCCCGTGGGATATTCCGCGGGTGATGTCGGAGGAGGAGGTGGTCAACTTTGCGAAGTACCAGCCGACGATCCGGGAGTTCCAACGTTACCCCGGGCATCCGGCGACAACAAGCCTCGCACCGGTGCTGGGCCATCTTTTCGGCGTGGACCCCACACGCGAAGACCCCTATGAGGCCCTGACGGGGGCCAATGAAGCGGACTTCGCGAATTTCGCCTATGACCTTGCACCGCGGGTCGCCAAAGGAGGGAGCCAATTTGCCACGGTGATGGCGACGGAGCCGATCACGCTCGACAACGATCGCCTGTATTCCTCGCTCGACGAGTTGTTGTTTGTTCCGACCCGCCAACTGCAGAAGCCGAACGGGAAGACGATCTCGAAAGAGGACCTCGAATCGGCCCGCTTTTTCCTGACCGCACACAGCCGTGCCCCGGAGATCAATTTGTACCAGAAGCCTCGTATCTCAATGTGGCCGGTCAACAACGGCAGCAACGGCAAGCAACCAAGCAGCATGGACCGACTGCTTGCCTTCTGTTCCACAATCAACGGCATTCCGTATTACCTCCAGCGCCAGGAACCGGATGACCCCGGGACCGACATCAACCTTCAGCAGAACCTCCAACTGCGCAATTATGTGCGGGGTCTGCTGGGCGAGCCCTTTCCGGGATTTGGCGATACGTCTTTCTCGGAGAAATACGGGACGCCGGAGTCGAACCAGATCGTCACGGAGATCTTCGACTATATCCGGGGCTCAAATCTGATGCCGGTGGAGGACTACGGTGCGACGAAATTCAGTACGGATGTGACCGGGCACAACCACGAGGGCACCTTTGCAGACCATGGCATCGGACGACGAGGGGGCCAAGTTAGTCCAATCATCGACGGGGACACCAAGGGGTTTGGACGCATCCCGACGATCAACAAAGCGGTGCTTCATTTTTATGTGAGCGACATCAAGGACGAGGCTGGAGTATCGCTGATTCCGAGAAGGCCCATACCGCAGGATGGCGGGGATATCAGCACGAACGTCTATCTTCCGGCGGCGGCTTCCCGCCCTTCCGTTCAGCCCAGACCCGCACCAGAAAGTCTGGGTTACGAAGTAGAAACGCAGGCGGTCCTGTATTTTGATCTCTTTGACCCCATGGCTGGATATCCGGTATCGGATTATAATTTCGATTTAAGAGTTCGTTTTACCGGTCCATGGACAGTGACGCCGAGAGCCACCATGATTCCGCAGCCGCTTGATTTTGCCTCTATTCAGGGGGGGAATGTACGCATACCCTTGCGCTATGACGGGTACCACGGATTCGATTTTAATCGAACGGCTCCGTCTAACGTGCCTTTGAGCAATCGGGCGGCGGGCACAACCTATGGATATCGGTTAGGGGGAGGGCGCTCGATTTTGTCCCCGCTCATGGGATTCCTCGGATTTGACCGTACTTTCCGGGATTCGATGAATAACATCACTGGTCAAGCCGGAGTGGACGGATTGACCGATCAGTTCCCGCTGGTCAGCCTGCCAGTCAAGCTGCATCGGCCGTTTCAGGCGGTTACCGGCCCGGGGAATGTCCGAAAGTTCGAAACGCCTCCCGATATTTTTAATCCCGCGAAGGCCTATAGCGACAAATTTGCGGATCTCTTCGATTTTTCTGGAGGAACAGCCATCGTGGAACTGGTGGTGAATTCCGCCGGTTCCACGAATCCGGCACAAGATCGCGTCATCCAGACCTTCGAGTTTCGATTTTCCTCCTTCAGCAAGCCGGTGCCGGCCTACGCTCCGGAAGGCACCGACCAAGGCAAACAAATCTTTGTGGATACGAATTTCGGCTACCGTATCACAGGAGTGCATGGCGGTGGCGAAGCGACTAACCTGGTCCAGCCCGGGGACATCGTGGTATCGCTGGAAACGGCCTATGGAGACTCGAGGCTGATTGCCGGGAAAAAGAACCTGACGACGGATACAGTCTTCGGCGGCGGACGAGCCAGTGGCGATTTCGTTCCCCATGAAGATTATCTATTAAACGGATTTCCCACGGAAATCCGCACCCGACACGCCTATTCCTTCCGAGTCTACGCGCATAATTATCCGATCGGAAAATTTGGATCACACAGCGCCACCGGCCCAAGACATCCGCGCTTCGGCAGCTTTATTTCCTCATTGAGGAACTACGGTCGGAACGCGCAACCCAATCTGCCGAGCCGGTACGCGGCGGGAGTTCCCGTCTTTTCGGCAAGTGGGGGAAGTGGAAACTTTTTGCCTGACTATGATCAAGGGCCGGCCTACATGGAGGACGCGCCCTATCTGAACCGGGCAGATGAAGGCGCGGTAATCACCACCACGGGCATGGCCGGCTGGCCCTGGCAGGCCGCAGCCGCAACCGCGTCAGCCACTTCGCAGGAAACCTTTTATAGCCCGAACAAACAAATGCCAGGTGCCGGAAAGCTAGGCTCGTTGCCGACCGGGATTCACCGCGACCGGCCATGGCAAACGCTGCTATTCCGGCCCGATCCACGTAAGGATCATCCTGGATCGGAGGAACCACCTGACTATCTTTTGCTGGATCTTTTCTGGATGCCGGTGATCGAGCCCTATGCGATCAGTGAGCCGTTCTCGACAGCAGGGAAGATCAACCTGAATCACCAGATTTTCCCCTTCACCTACATTACACGCGATACAGCCCTGCGCGGACTTTTGCTTAAAGAAGACATACCAGCCATTCCAGACAATAAGCTGGGTGCACCGCCAGCGGCCGACTCCCAGACTTACAAAGTGATCGCAGCGGTGGGCCAGGCCCAGTTGGCCAAAACACTGAATTCGCGGGATCAAATTGACCTAGCGGAGACGATCAAGGCGATCGATGCGCGGTTCACGTCCGGCGATGCGTACCGGAGCGAAGCGGAGATCTGCACGATTCCGATGATTCCGAAGGGTCAGAGCTACAGCGCGAACTTCGCCTATGACTCCAATTGGTGGAACGACCGAAAAGTCACGGGGGACAATCTGCGGGAAAAGCCCTACACGGATCTGGTTTCGCGGCTTACGACCAAGTCCAACAGCTACACGGTACACTATCGGGTGCAGACGTTAGGCAAACGTTCCAATTCCGAAGCCACGATCTGGGAGGAGGGCAAGGACATGATTTCGGGCGAATATCGGGGATCGTCGACAATCGAGCGATTCATCAATCCTAGCCTCAGCGTTTCCTCATGGACCTCGGCCGCCAACACTCCCGTACTCGGCCCGCACTACAAGTGGCGCACCCTGAACACGTCGCAGTTTTCCCCATAACCCTGAATCAATCGAAAAAATGACGTGCAACAAAATGCCCAGCTTTCCCAGAAGTCGGAAGGCCTTCAGCTTGGTGGAAGTCGCCATCGCCATGGGATTGATCACATTCTGCATGGTGGCGATGCTTGGCCTTTTGCCAGTCGGCCTCTCGACCTTCCGCGCGGCCATGGAGGCGACGATCGAAAGCCAGATCGTCAATCAAATTGCATCCGACGCGGCACTGATGCCGTTTTCAAAACTGTCCGATTTTGCCGGGGGAAGTCCTTATTATTTCAATGAGGAAGGCTCACCCGTGCAGAAAGAAAACGAGGCGACCTATTGGGCGAATCTTTCGCTGCAAACCCCAAACTATCCTGACAAGCCGGCGGGCATCGGAGATGATCTGGCAAATCTTCAGGTAAAAATCACCACGGCACGCAACCGCAATGTTCCGAACAAGGTTCACAATCTTTTTGTGGCTCGTTCCGAAGCTCCGCTCACCAATCCCTGAACTGTCCGGCTCCATGGAACCCGCAAGATGTCCAGTCTGCCTTGAAACTCGATGGTCTGTGCGGCTGCGCATCCGAGGCTTCAGTTTGGTGGAGATGCTGGTGGCGTCTGCTGTGCTAGTGATGATGCTAGGCCTGGTGCTGTCGATCGTGAACCAAACCTCGTCCGTGTGGCGGACTTCATCGCAAAAGATCGCCGCCTTTCAAGGGGCGCGGGCGGGATTTGAGCGGCTGATCCGGCAACTGAGCCAGGCAACATTGAACACCTATTGGGCGTACAATGATCCCAACTCCCCGACAAAGTATGTGAGACAGTCGGAATTGCACTTTCGCACCGGTCCGCAGTTGCTCGGCACGACCAGCCACGCGGTTTTTTTTCAAGCTCCGGCGAGCCGGACAGGTCAACCGGAGAGCTTTGGCGGCTTGGAACGACTTTTGAATGGGTGTGGATTCTTCATCGACTATGTGGATGACGAGGTGCCGTCCGCACTCAGCGGACGATTGACACCACAGAAGCGGTTCAGGCTGATGCAATGGGTCCAAAACACGGAGAATCTCAAGGTGTACGATTCCGCATATGGGGGTGATACCTGGTTCCAACAGGCGAAGACGGAGGCGCTGCCGATCGCGGACAATGTGATCGCGCTAATCCTGTGGCCGAGGCTGTCGGAACAAGACACGGTAACCACGGACTGGACCGATTCCTACGAATATGATTCCCGGGCGGGAACTCCGGCCAACCAGCCGGTGAAAATGAACCAGCTACCGCCAGTCGTGAATGTGGTGATGGTGGCGATCGACGCGAACTCCGCTGAGCGCCTGAAGGGCACGCTGAAGTCGGACATCGACGGCGCCCTAGGCGGACTTTTCGCATCGCTAAACACGTCAACCCCCCGCGAAAGCATCCAGACGGACCTAGCCGAGTTGGAACGCCGGTTGAGGGCGAAGAAAATCGACTATCGCATTTTTGAATCCGCGGTTCCCTTGCGCGAAGCCCGATGGAGCAAGCAATGACATTTTCCCGACCAAAACCAAATACCGGAAAACGCTGTGCAAATACGGCTTTCACATTGATCGAGATGCTGGTGGTGGTGGCGTTGATGCTCATCTTTCTTTCCCTAGCCGTGCCGGCAGTGAGCTCGGTGTTGGCGGGCGTGAATCTTGGAAGGGGCGGGCAGCAGATCGCCGACCAGATCATGCTGGGAAGGCAGAACGCGCTTACGCGCAATTGCAGTGTTGAGGTGCGCTTTATCCACCTCGACGAACGGCCAACACCGGGCTATCGTGCTCTGCAAATCTGGATGGTGGATGAGACGGGGCTCGATCGCACGCCAATCAGTCGAATCGTTAAACTGCCCGACGGGGTCTTGATCAATTCCAACTCCAGCTTCTCTCCTCTTCTATTCGGTGATGGAGCCACGGTTTCAGGGCACGCCAACTTTCCCTCATTGGGATCGCGCGAGTACACGGGGTTCCGTTTCCGAGCCAATGGGCAGACCGACATACCCACCGGGAGCGGGACGAATACGGTGAACTACATCACTTTGCAGGGAGCCAATGACAGGGACGATCCACCGCGAAATTTTTTCGCCATCCAAGTCAACCCACTCACGGGAACAGTCGCAACATTCCGCCCCAGATAACTTGAACCATTCAGGCGAAAATCGATTGCGGGTTGCGATGCTGGGATACATTCCGGAGAATAACCATCCCTATTCATGGTCGGCGATCATCAATGGATTTGACCCGATGGCGATGGCACGATGTCCGGTGCCGGCAATCCTGAAATACCTGAGCGAACAACCGACGGGTTCGGTGGGCATACCCTTTGCAAAGGTAACCCATGTGTGGACGGATCGGACAGAAGACGGAGCGAACATCGCAGCAGCGGCATTGATCCCCCATGTCGTAAGCCGCCCTGAAGAAGTGCTTGGCGAGGTGGATGCGGTGATCATCGCCACGGATGACGGTGACGACCATGTCCGGCGCGTGGCGCCGTTCGTAGAATCCGGTCTGCCCATCTTCGTAGACAAACCTCTAGCCACGAATCTGCCTGACCTGAGGCAGTTAATCACCTGGCGGGAGCAAGGGGCAAAAATCATTTCCTCCAGTGGCCTGCGCTACTCCTCCGAAATGGCAGCGTTGCGCGGGAAGAAATTCCGTTGGATTACGGGAACCGCGTGCAAAAGCTGGGCCCGCTACGGAATTCATGCCGTCGAACCGATCTACACCATAGTAGGTCCCGGATTCGAAACGGTGCGGGCCCGGCGAAGCGGGTCAACCTTCCTTATGGAAGGAAAGCATCAAAACGGCACTCTAATTTCCATCGCGGCCATGGAGGAGGGCTACGGCAGCGCGTTTGTTTTCCATGGTTACGCCGACGCGGAACATGTCACGGTGGCGGTGCGGGACAACTACACGGCCTTTCGCGCCCAACTACTGAGCTTTCTCGAATATGCCGCCGGGAAAGAGCCGGAAGCCCATCCGTTTGCCGAAACGGTGGAACTGATGACGATCCTCATCGCAGCAGAGCAAAGCGCGAGTCGAGGCGGGGTGGATATCGATCCCGCCAAACTCCTGCGCTAGCAGCAGGCTGGCTACTCCGGCAAACGAAGGCTCCAGACCTCGGGAGAGCGTATCCCGGGACTGCGCTCACCACTGGGCAAAACCCACGCTCCCTGCCATAACGCGGTGGAAACGCAGACGCGACCCACCGGGGCATTACCGACCTCGTGCCAGGTCTTTGCAGATGGAACATAATATTGAATGCGCTGGGGGACGTGAAAATATTTGTTCGGCGCTTTTCCGATGCCGCTGCCATCGACGCCGCCCACGAGATAAATTCCATCCGCATCAACCGGAGCCGGTGAAGCGGCAGCGGCCGCTGCGAAGGGCAGATCGGGCAATTTCTCCCAGCCGGTGGTGGGCGAATAGCGGTAGGCATCCTGCAAATAGAGGAGGCTTTTTTTCCCGTCCACCATTCCAGGCCGAAGGCCACTGAACAGGTAGAACCATCCGCCCATCACGGCAGCCACAGCCTGGGAGCGACCGGGACCGGGCCAGGTGGGGAGCTCTTTCCAGCCTGCCTGGGGGTTCTTCAGATCGAAGGCGAGGAAGCTGGTAAGAGGCTCAGAGGAGCCAGGCGTTTCCAGACCGCCGGCGACATAGACAATATCACCGAGGCGGGTTCCAGCGGCCATTGCCAGGGGGCGCGGAAGGGGCGGGAGATCCTGTACGATGAGGCCGGACTTTTCCCACTTGAGAAGAAAGGTGTCGGCAAAATGTTTTTCAGAGTTGCTGCCGCCAATGCACATCACACCGTCATCGGTGGAGATGGAAATTCCGTAGGCGAGAGCCCGCGGGAGCCGACCGACCGGCTTCCATTCCCGACCAGCGGGCTCGAGCCGATAAATCTCCTGATGCCAGACCTTGGCCCCGCCTTCTCCAAGCGGTCTATCGGAAAAATTCGCTCCTCCGGCCACGAAGAGCATGTCCCCGTCGATCCCAACAAAAGGCGAGGCCACCCCCCAGGCATCGGGAAGTGGAGCCAATTGGCGCCAGCTGAGATCATTCGCAGACGCGGCGTGGCCCAAGACCAGCCCTACAGCCAATGCTCCCAGTCCCGATTTTTTCATCTCAGAGTTTTAGACGAGCGCATTTGATTTTCCCATACTGCACATCCGGAGAGACACCGATTTCCGCCCAGACGACAACGATGGTTCCATCTGCCAGTTCAGCGATCGAGGGGTAAGCCACCTGAGTGGACCAGTAGGGGGCCTGCGGAGCGCTAATTTCAGCCACTTGAATGGGATCGTCCCACTTCATGGTTTTTTGATCGAGGGTCCGCAATACCAAGGGAGAGCGCAGCGGCGGCTTGCAGGCATCATACGCGAGCAAGACTTTGCCGGCCTTTGTGCGGAAGAGGGCGTGGGAAGCGGCGGCGGCGTCAAAATCGCTGGCAAAAGGTTCCTGCCAAGTCGCTCCGGCATCGGAAGATCGCGCAAACCAAACGCGCCCATCCCTCGAGCGCAGAGCGATGAGGACGTCGCCGTTGTCCAATTCCGCAATGGTCGGCTCCGAGCCGGCTTTGCCCTCGGCAGCCCCTATCAAGCCCATTCTCCGCCAAGTCTTGCCCTGGTCATCGGAGCGGAGCAGCGAGCTGGTCCACTTGCCGCCGACCGAGTCGTAGGTCGGCAACAACATGGCGCCGTTTTTCAACACGATGCCATTGGCCCGGCTGAATGCGCGCTCTGGGATCGTTTGGACCGGCTGAGACCACGTTTGGCCGGAGTCGGCGCTTTGCATCGCTAAGACGTGGTAGGAGTCGAGGCCGACCTTTTTTTCCTCAACCTCACGAAGACCGACAAACGGATAACGGTCCCAACGACCGGCGGCGAAGAACAGCCAGGTTGTCTTTCCGTCTCGGATGAAGGCCGGATCAAAATCGGAGGTACGGGGGGTATCGTACACAACCGAGGCTTCCGACCAGGTTTTGCCTCCGTCCTTGCTGGTGGAACCAAGGATGACCTGATGGACCGACGCCTCATGCGGACCAGAGAACCAAACTACCATAAGCGTGCCGTCCGGCTGCACTACAACACTTGGAGCGTGATTGAATCCAAAAAGATTGGATCGGTCGTAAGGATCGTTTTTGGGATATTCAAAGACGGTGGAAACTTCCAGCGGGGCGACCTGCTCTGCAATTAGGATGTTAGTGAAAAAGCCGAAGACGGCCGGCAGGAGTAGTAGCCACGCTTCCAACCCAGACCGCTTGACGGATACACGTATGTTCATGGCGCCAAAACTACGGGACGTCCGTTCGGCAAACGAGAACTAGAAAGTGGTCAGGTGACCTGACCGGTTGAAATACTTGGCTGGCTCGAGCTCCGGACGCCACCATTGCCACCATGAAAGATTTGTTCGATCTGAAAGGCCGCGATATCTGGGTTATCGGCGGGGCCGGTTATTTGGGAACTGCAACCATCAGGCAACTCGTAGCCCACCAAGCCAGTGTCCTTTGCGCCGATATATCCGACCGGGCCACCGAGATGGTGACTCGGGAGAATCTCGAAGACGCCGTAACCCCGGTCGATTTGGGAGCGGCCGATACCACCGACGTCCAAGCTTTTGCCAGCGAGCAACTCGCGTTGCGCGGAACGCCGCAGGGGCTGGTGATCATGACCTACAAATCCTTCCCGCAAGCGATGCTGGATTTGCAACCAGAGCAATTTGACGAAGCCAACCATGTTGGCCTCACGTCCACCTTCCTGATCGCCCGAACGGTCGGGCAGGCCATGGCGGAAGCAGGCCGCGGGAGCATTGTCCTCTTTTCCAGCATGTATGGAACGGTTTCTCCCGACCCTTCCATGTATCCAGCGCCCATCCATCCCAATCCGATCGAATACGGTGTGGGAAAAGCGGGCATCCAGCAGATGGCGCGCTATCTGGGGGTCCATTGGGGGCCAAGCGGGGTCCGCTGCAACTCGGTCTCGCCAGGGCCATTTCCTTTTGTCTCCCAACAACAAAGCCAGGACTGGATGGACCGCATCAACAAAAGGTGCCCGATGGGCCGGGTGGGCCGCCCTGAAGAAATTGCCGGTTCAGTGCATTTCCTTCTCGCCGATGCGTCGACCTACGTGACGGGTCACAATCTTGCGGTCGATGGTGGCTGGACGGCCTGGTAGAAGATCACCAAGCGTGGCATAAATTTTCTCAAGTATGAGAGGATGGCATCTGGAGGAATTCCGCCTACCGTAGGGCCTCAATGAGAATGCTTCTTTTGGCTGCCGTCGGAGTCCTGGCCCTCGCGCCGCGCCTTCATTCTACGGAAGTCTCAAAACCTTTTTATATCGTTGCCCTGGGCGACTCCATCACGCGAGGAGCACGTCCAGCCAAGGGCGCCATCCCCGCCGTACTGGCGGAAGAAACATTCTGCGCGCTCTTGGAAAAAAGTCTCTCCGCCCAAGGCCGGAAGGCCCAAGTAATCAACGCCGGCGTACCGAGCAATCGCACCGATCAAGGCGTGATCCGGCTCCAGGCGGACGTGCTCGTACACCGCCCCAACATCGTGCTCATCATGTATGGCACCAACGATTCGTGTTACGATGAGGGCAAGACGGGACCGCGCTTGCCGCTGGAGACCTACGAGAAAAATCTCACCGCGATGATTACCTCGATTCGCGCGGCCGGCGGCACTCCGATTCTGATGACTCCACCTCCACTCAAGGATGGCTGGGGTTTCGCCCGCAATGCCATTTACGTGCAGAAGGGCGCAAACGGCGCGATATTCCCTTACGTGGAAGCCTGCCGTCGCATCGCGACCGCCGAGAAAGCACCGTTGATCGACAACTTTCAGATCTGGACCGCGCAGGGCTCGCCCTACATCAAATCCCTCCTGCCCGATGGATGTCACCCCAACGCCGCCGGGCACAAAGTCCTGGCCGAAACTATTCTACCTGTAGTCTTGAAACAGATGCCTCCCGCGTGAATCAACCTATGAAAAAAATCTATTCGCTTCTTCTCGTCACTTGTCTCCTGCCCCTGCTTTCGACTCTGGCCCAAGAGAACGAAGACAAATGGTGGGATCATGAGTTAAAATTTGACACGCTGCCTCCGGAGCAAGATCCGCCGTGGGCTCTACGCGGCAAGGGTGGACTTCCCGTCCTGGAGAACGACAAGCTGATTCTCACCACCGCCGATGAAACGCAGTCGATCGCATACGTCATCGACGAAAATGCCGCCCATGAGGTCCTCACTGTGGAATTCCGCGTCAAAGCGAAGGAGAACCTCAGCCAATTCGCCGGGCAGTTCAATATCGCCATGAACGGCAAGGTCTATGTCTTCCCGATCACGAATGCCGATGAACTCACCTACCGCGCAGTCCTCGATAACGGGACCATGACATTGTATCGCGAAGGAGATTCGCCCGTCACGGTGAAGGGGATTCCGGACGTGCGGAGCAAGATGCTGGGCCAATTGCTTTTCGGTGACGCCAGTTCCTCCGCCGTCGGCACGACGGAATGGTCCAGACTACGTTGGACCTGGGAAAAAGCCGTCCCCGCCCCGTGAGGTAAAGTCTTAGGGGGCGCTCTTGGGCGGCGTACGTTCCAGATCGGCCGGTTTAAAGCGGAAGGTCAAATAACGATTGGGCGGCCCAACCACGGCGGTTACGAGCACCTCACCCTTTTCATTTTCTAAGATTCGCGGGTAACAAATTCTCCCACCTGGCAGGCGGGCGATGGCCATCGGCAGCGTCCACTGTTTGCCCTCATCGGAAGAAAAGGCGATGGAGAGTTCCTCGCGCTGAGAAGAGGCCGCATTGGAGGAGGCATAGCTCCCGTCCATCGGTTTGCGTTTCACCTCGGTCTTTCCCTCCGGATACAGTCGGTTCCAAACCAAGATCAGCCGTCCATCGGACAGACGCTTCATTGCGCCAGGCGAACTGCTCGCATCGATCGCGGTCGCCTGGGGGTCGCTCCAAGTCGCACCTCCATCCTTTGAAAAGGACTGCCAGAAGGCATCGAGATTAGTCCTCATCAACAACCATAACCGCCCATCCTGCAGACGTTCCATTGTCGACTCCATGGCTCCATCATGGTGTCCCCTCCCGCCCACATCCACCAAGCCGCTTTTCTGCCAGGTTTTGCCCTGATCATCAGAAGCAAAGACTAACTGGGCATGCCGGCTTTCCTGGGGAATCCAGTGTTGGACCGGGATGACCAATCGACCCGAGGGCAGCGTGAGAAAGCTGCCTCCGCTCAGATAGCCGCTATATCCCTCGCAGACCAAGGTACGATCCGTCCAAGTCTTGCCGCCATCCAGGCTGCGGATACTCCAAACATCCCGACGGGCGGTCGTAGCCGTCTTTTGCTTTTCATCCCAAACCCATTTTGCAGTCGATGGATCGATGTGGACGATGACCAGGACACCGTTTTTCGTCCTTTTCAAAAAGCTGTAGCGTTGCGCCACCTCGACCGGCGGCTCACCGGTGACAATCGGGATGGCCTTGGACCAGGTTTTCCCGCCGTCCCGGCTTTCGCTCAATCCTTCCGGCGTCACAGTCAGCAACTGGCCGGGCTGTCCTGGGGCCACCTCAGTGGCAGGCCAGGGAATGACCTCACAGCGTGGATCGAGCCGGAATCCCTCCGGCGCACTGGCCCGTAACGAGGAGGACCCGGTCAGCAAAGAAATCGTGGCTATGACGCTCAACCATCTTGAGCAGACTCTCATCAATCGACCTTCACATGCACAGGACCAAGGAAAAAACCAGCTTGGTCCGGTTTCGCCGCCGTCGAACGCAGGTGCAGATACGAGGCGCCGTGAACCGAAGGATTCTGCAGGGGCAAGGTTCCCACCCTCTGTCCCTCTACCAGGACTTCGCACTGTTGGCCCCACTTCAATACGACGTCCACCCAGCGATCAACCGGGAACTTGTAGTCCGTATGGTCGAGCGAACCATCTGGCGCGATGGACAGGATGTAGATAGCCTTGGACTCAGCGTTTTGATCGGTGGGCTCAAAGAAACGGTCAGCGAGAGCAATCCTCGCTCCGCCATGGTCGGCCGGAAACTTCAAGCGCAGATCCAATTGGCCGCTACGACCGGCGGGAAAATTCCACACGGCTCCATCGGCATCCTTATCGTCCGGCTTGCGGAGATGGAGAGCCTTGGTGCCGTTATGTTTTGCGTCATCGACCAACTGCGCACCAGCTGTCCGATCTCGCCACCAGCTTTCCGCTTTTCCGAAGGCTTTGAAGACCGACCAATTCTCAAGCCCATTGGAAAAATCGTCCTTCCGCTCTTTTTCCAAGAGCCAGTCGGGATCCACCGTCACAATCACCCGACCCGGACCGTGGCCCAAAGACACCTCCGCGCGCTTCCCGTCCGCCGAAAGGAAGGCGTAGGGATAGGCCACACCCCGATCACCTTTTTTAGGCGGAGAGAGGCTTCTGCGGGGATCGAGCGACACTTCCCGAAAGCCCTTCCAGGTCCGGCCATCGTCATTGGAGATCGCGGCGTGGAGCGCGTCACGCCCGGCATAAACTCCCTTGCCCTCGAACTTCGGGGGCATTTCGCAGTTGTTCCAGAATATGAGCAATCGCCGATCGGGCATCTTGAGCAGAGCGGCCGGCCCGGTGGAAGAATGCAAAGACGACGCCTGCCCGGGAGACCATTGGGCCCCGTCTTTGGACGAAGACTCGTAAAGAAAACCGGTCTGCGTGCGCATGACACTCCACAAAGTTCCATCATCCCGGATGATCACAGAGGGTTCGCAGGCGCCGAAGTTGGCTCCGTTGAATTCCGGAAAGACCGGCGAGGTAATCTTGTTGGATCGCTTCCATGTCTCTCCGCCGTCATCGGAATACAACATCTGCGCGTAGCCATTCCCCGTGGGCGGTCCCGGCCGGGAGCCAGGCACCCAATCCTGCGAAGGTTGCACGATGCGGCCGTTGGCCATCTGCACGGCATTATCAACAATCGAGCCATTCCAGCCCTCCTGAATCATGCGACCTTTCTCCCATTTTTTTTCGGGGCCGGAGGTTTTGAAGTGCCACACGTCCAGAAAGCGGTCGATGGCGATCTTCCGGCCCGAAGCGCCTTCCCGCAGGAGAATGAGAAAGCCGTGCATCTGGCCGTCGCGATCCAGAAAAACTTTATTGGCCCAGCGCTGGACGGGCTTTTCCGGCTCCGACCAGGTGTGCCCGTTGTCGGTCGAGGTGATAGCGGCGCCGAAGCCATCCCTGGCGAGATAGATTTTTTTCAAGGTCCCGTCCGACAAACGCAATTGGGCCTCATCGATGGCATAAGGACGCAAGACCGCCGGAGCATCCGCCGCCTCGCTCCACGCCGGCGTCAAAGCCCACAAGACCAAAGCAACCCAACGTCCGTTCATTTCTGGGTGGCCTGAAGATTGGCCAGTTTGATCTCGCCCTGATCAACGGCGGAGCGCGCCTCGACGCGCAGGTAATTCAGGCCGAATTCGGCGGGCTTCGCGGCGGGAATGGTCTGAGCGAGCCGGTCGCCAATGAAAAGCTCCGCTTCTTTTTCGGTCCAACGCACCTTCACATCGTACCACTCTCCGGCAGTGAAACCGCTCTTCGGATCAACGGGAATGCGAAAGATGCTGTTCTCTGTCGCCTTGAGATCATCCACCCGCGCAAAGTGGTCGCTCAATCCCAAGGCCATGGCGGATGCTTCCTTCGGCATCAGGAGGCGCAGCGAAATCTCTCCTTGCTTCATGGCGGGAAAATTCCACGAGGCACCGCAGAGACCGGATGACTTCAAGGGAATCGCCACCACGCGATTGTCATCCACCATTTCTGCCTGCAAGCCATCGTCCCCATATTGGGTCCAACTCACGGCTCCGGCCTTTACCTCGTCGCGCACCTGTTTTTCAGTCAGCCATGCGGGATCAAACAAAACGATGGCTCGTTTCCCCTCCCCTTGCCCGCCGAAGAAACAAATTTTCCCATCCTTGGTCGCGGCGCCGGAGGCATAGGACGTGCCACGGTCTCCTCCGGACGGACCCACTGTTTCATGCAGCACATCGCGAAAGCCGCGCCACGTTTTCGCATCGTCCTCAGAGATGGCTGCTTGGAGGACCTCGCGACCGCCCATGGCGTAACTGCGAGGGTTGGTCCAGTTCTGGCAGGCATTGACCAGCAGCACGATCCGCTTATCCTTGAGCTTGATAAAGCTGGCTGGTGAGTCGGAGGTGATAAAGGCCGAAACTTCCGGCGGCGACCAGCGGATACCATCCTCCGAAAAGGATTGCCAAAATTTCCCATCCCGGCTGCGAATCAACATCCAGACCTGACCGCTTTCCAACTGGACCAAGGCGGGTTCAATGGCGCCATAGCGGGTGTTATTCTCACCCGCGAGAGGAATCTTCAGGACATCTGGAGAACGCGTCCAGACACCGCCTTTGTCGTCCGAGGTGTAGGTCACGATATCGTTCCACCCGAAATCCACACCCGACTTCGGAGCTTCCATGCGATCGGGATTCGCTAAACCCACGGAAAGAAGAAGCCGGCCGGAGGCCAACTCGATGAAGCCCCGAATGGAGCCGACGTAGCCGGGGATGACCAACTTCGGCTCCTCCCAGCCTTTGCCATCCGGCAAGGACTTCGTGTGGTACACATGGTAAAGGCGGCCGCGATATCCACCTGGCCCCTCGGCGGCGACATGGAATACGATATGGACCGTGCCGTCCCGTGCCTCCGCCGCCATTACCGCGTAGTAGATCTTTCCCGGCAAGGGAAAGGCAATCTCCGATGGCCCCCAAGTGAGGCCCCCGTCCTTGGAGCGCATCACCGAAATGGAATCACTGGCTGGCTTGGTGGCATGATACAACTCCAAGATCCCATCGCGTCGGGCGATAAGGGAGCATTCATTCGTCGGGCCCTCATGCACGATGACAGGTGCAAAAACTTCCTGCGCGGTCTTTGGTACCGGTCGCATCTGCAAGCCAAAGGCGTTGCCAAACTCCTTCTCTCCGCCTTCGGGCAGATGGCCCTGCGCCGACATCGCAATAAGTTGCACCGTCCCGTCGCCAGGATCGACACCCAGCAGAGGTAGCGGTCCGCTATCGCACGCTCCCGAATAGGCCACCTGGCCATCAACGCTCACGCTCACCTTGCCATCCACCCGATCGATGACCAACGTCCTTTCGCCAGTCGGAGGTACGGTCGCCGTGGACACCTCGACCGGCTTTTCTCCGGCACGGAAAAATCGGCCTTCCAAACTTACCGTGTTCCCTCCGGAAACCAAAACGATGCGACTGTCGTAGCCCACGGCAATCGCGCTCCGGCGACCTTTCATGGGAAGGACAAGCTTGGCTTCCACACGAAAATCCCCCGCTCCCGGCGGCGGTATCATTGCGACCTTATGGCCCGGCCCTCGCCCGCTGAGAAACCCTTCCGGGTTGATCACCCATTCCCGACCGGTATACCGAACCTTTGGCTGGGTGCCGTTTTCCAAATTGGCCACATAAGTGATCTCCCGAGGAACTTCGGAGGCGAAGAGACTGCTTGCAACCGCCAGCAGGCAAGCCGCTGCCATCGCCCATTGTCTCCCGTAAAACATCCGTTTCATATTCGTCGACCCGGCCCGGCCAATGAAGCCGCAGAATCAAATTCCGGCGCCAGCAGATAGGCCTTTCCCGAAGCTTCCTGGCCTCCGGCAACTGCTTCAGCCAACTTGGCAAGACGCCGCGCGAATCGTTCCGGGTTAAATTTATACCGACCGACTTGGGGCACGGTCCAGTCGAGCATCGGCTCAAAATCGCGGCAGATGATCGAAACATCCTCCGGCACACGCAGGCCCTGGGCGCTGAGAGCGCACAAAACCGTCACAGCATGGCGCGCCCGGCCCACCACGAGGCCGGTCGGCCGGCTGGCCGAAACGCGCATGAGAGCCTTGAGCTTTCTCTGGATATCCTGACTTTCATCCCGATGTCGGATGATTTTGGCCTCCACACAACGCTTCTTTAAGGATTCTGCGGTTTCTGCAAAGCCTGCTTCGGTCAACCGATCTCCAGCCAGGCCTCCATCGCAAATAAACAAGGCAATCCGCTCGTGGCCTCGGCCGATCAAAGTTCCCGCTGCGTGGCGCCCCACCCCATGATAATCGACGTCCAGCGACGGGAGATTCACACCCGGGGCGCTCGATCCTGCGACGATCGCCGGATATCCTTGCTCTCCGCAGTGCCGCTGCACTGCCTCAGGCAGGGAAAAAAGAATAAAGGCGGCGGCGGCCCCGGCTTGAGGTAACAGCCCTTTCACCAAACGGGGAGAATTCCGGCCGAACATTGGATGGAAATGAAACTCCATTTCCAGCCCGGCGGATTGCAGTCGATGACGGAGAGACTCCACATACAGGAGAGACATTCCGGCCATCTCCTTTTCCGGTTCCTTGGTTAGGAGAAGAATTTTTTGGCTGTTCTTGCCGGGTTCGAGGGCGGAAGCACGCGGTAGAATGAGCCGCCGCCGGCTCCCTTCGGTGTGAATCCACTGCTGGCGCTCAAGAATCTCAAGAGCCGCCCGCAAGGTCGGGCGACTGACACCTAAATCCCGGGAGAGAATCCGCTCTCCCGGCAAATATTGGGTCCAGGACTTTTGGCTCATGGCATGGCGCAAGGAGTCGACTGTTTGAGCCACACGAGTTGGTCCTGTTTCAATGCGATGCATGAGGCTCAGGATACACCTAGCGGGACTTCAAACCGCGGAAATTTTGGGAGAGAGCCCGGTGTCGCGAGGTTAGAGCGCGCTTTTGGTGCGGTTCTTCCTCACTCTCCAGCTCACCAAACCGGCCAATCCCGCGCATCCCAGCAGGAGTACGGCACTAGGCTCAGGGACCGCTGTGAAGGAGAGTACGTAGTCGTCTCCAACCTGGCTGAAGTTATGGGTATACGAACCCGCGTCGTAGCCCGTCACTCCAGCGAAGCTAAATCCGATGGTGGTCACGTCCTGAAAGATCACGTAGCTGTTATCGTAGCTGAAACCCGCACCCAGCGTGAGGCTCAGCAGCGTGTTGCCGGATCCACTCAGCCAATCTCCCGCCGCAAGGAATGCGATCAGATCCGAACTGGTGCCCAAGGTCATCTCAATGCTGGAGCCCGCCGCAAAATCCAGTTTGCTTGCGCCGCTCATGCCAAAGGTCAGGACCCCCTCATTGTTGACCCCTGGGCTAAGAATACCGCTGACCGTCACGTTGTTTCCGGCGTCCGGGGCGATGAAGCCGTTACCGCCCAGAATCCGAGCGGCCGCCACCGTGACCGCTCCTGTGCCGGTGGCACTGCCTTCGGTATTGGTGACCAGCAGAGAACCCGTCGTAATGGTCGTACCGCCCGAGTAAGTATTGTTCCCGCCGAGCATCAAGGTGCCGGAGAAGGTCTTGTTGATGCCACCGCCACCGCTGATGACGCCATTCAACTCCATTGTCGAGGTGCCCGAGGCGCTCAAGGTCGCGGTGGTGCCATTGAGGATGATGTCCCGGGCAGACGTCATATCCTGCTGGTTTTCGAGACGAGCCGTATTCGCGCCGTTATCGAAGACAATGTTGCCCGTTGCGTCACCGAGGTTTTGATCGTTGTCAACCCGCAGCACGCCGCCCAAGATCCGAGTACCACCTTGGTAGGTGTTGCTGCCGGTGAGATACAGGACCGCACCAGTACTCGCACTACCACCCTTGGTCAGGCCGCCGACTCCAGAGATGGCACCCTGCCAATTCACGATCGTATTTGAAACGAGGTTCATCGCTCCGCCGCCCGCTCCAAGCACGGTGGCGCGGTTGTAATTATTGGTGCCGGTCGCGAAACTTAGCGCAGCGCCGTTGCTGATGGCAACGCCTCCGGCGGCATCGCCGAGATTCTGATCATTTGCGATCTGCAAGGCTCCGGCTTCGATTTCGGTGCCGCCGGTGTAGCTGTTGGACGCGCTCAAAGTGGTGGTGCCGCTGCCAGCTTGGACCACTTTGCCGTTGCCAGAAATCGTGCCGCCGAAAGTGTAGGCATTGGAGCGATTGAAGGCCAGGGATGCGGTGGTTCCGGTCATGGCGACATTTCCCACAAGGCTGCCCGTAGTGCCGCCCCCGCCAAGCTGCAAACGACCATCGGTGATCGTGGTTCCGCCTGTATAAGTGTTGTCGGCAGTAAGGGTCTGCGTGCCAGCCCCACTTTTTGTGACGGCTAGCGTTCCCACCGAGCCATTTGTTAGTAGCGACCCGGATTGATAAGTTCCAGTCGTGTTCACGATTAAGGAGGTGAATGTTCCAACGCCTCCGGCATTGCTACCATTCATGATCTGCCCACCCGATCCGATCAATCCCGTGCTATTCGCGACCGTTGTGCCAGTCTTTGCGTAGGAAACTTGATTAAGACGAAGTACGCCAGCACCCGAAACATTCAACATGCCGATGGAGTAGGTATCCGGATTCACAGCGAGGCCGTTGTCCACGTTGATATTTACCGCACCAGCCGACACTGTTGTGGTCCCGGAGACGTTCAAGGCGTCAAGGCGGTTGGCCGCGCCAACATTACCGATGTTAATCAATCCGCTACCACCCTGAGTGATGTTCCCTACATTTAGCGACATCGTACCAGTGACAAGGGCCGCACGGAATGCCAAGTTACCCGAACTATTGTTAAAAATGTTATCCAGCGTCAGTGAGTTCGAACCAGAGGTAACTTGCAGCGTCCAAGTGCCGGCCGCGTTGAGGTTTGTCAAATCATCAACCTGCCGATCTCCGGCCAACGTCAAAACCGGATTCGTAGCCAAACCGTAGATATTGTCCCCATCCACCGGGCCCGTAGTTGCATTGACTGGTGGGGTGCCAAGCCAACTTGAGGTGTTCCAACTTCCTGACGCGGTAGACCATGTATAGTTCGCCGCTTGGACAGTTGAGGCCAAAAAGAGGCCCGACAAAACGCAGAGCAATTTTCCGAGGAGATTTTTTAGTTTCATTTGGGGGGTATATGCGTGTCCTGAAGTTTCCCTTTGCATGTTGCACACCCTGCTCCCGGTAGCATTAAAACTCAAAGTTGAAAAACCTGTTCTTTTTGTTTCCATGATGATCCCTTTTGTTGTTTCGACGGAGCCGTAAAACCCCTCATTTTGCTGCTTCTCAGCCCTCTGATTCTCAGGGCTTGCCGGTCCAAAAAATATTCCGCTGCTCGTCGGTCCAAGTGGAGTTCGCCGTGTCGAGCATGTCGCCCTTTTTCACCAGGTCGATATGTCCGTCTAAATACCCGACGGCGACGGCGTTTTCCTTCTGATAGGCAAAGCGCATGTGTTTCTTCAGATCGCTCGCTTTCCGGAAGCCGGCCAAAGTGCCCTTGGCCTCGAAAAATAGGGCTGCCTGCGACAGGTTTTGTGCAGCCGCACTACTGACGTAGAAAAGAGACGGCTCCTTGGTCGGGTCGGGGTAGACAGCGGGCAAATCCATATTCATCGCATAGGAGAATCCGGTCTTCTTGTCCGAAGGAGTAAGCGCGTAGCTCAATGTCTTCAAACGTTCGTCCCAATCGGGATCAAGCGGGCTGCGGAGAACGTTGGGATCGAAATCACAGTAATCCATGGTGAAGTACTGCAACCAGTACATGCGGCCCGCACCAGTCACCATCTTGCGATAATAAATACCACCATTGTCGACCTGCGACTGGGCCGCGCAACGGAGAACGTTCCGCATGGTACCCATGGCCTTGGCTTCCTTGCCAGATTGCGACATCCTGCCAACAGCCGATATCAGAAGCGCTATAAGTATGCTCACCACGGCCGTAACACCGAGCAACTCCATTAATGTAAAGGCCTTGTGGCGGCCCGCCCATCTCCCTTGACTCTCCATGCCGTACAACTAAACATCTTTCATACCGCTGGCAACAAGCTCGCACCTGTCTCAATTTTTTTCAGGTATATGACGCACTTCTTGAGTAACTCGTTATCGACCGACCGCCTGGCTAAAAATTTGCCAAGTCAGGGCCGGTAG
>CAYUMP010000036.1:0-30616 GCA_964445975.1 uncultured Chthoniobacterales bacterium
TGGCATGGGAATGTGGTAGAATAGAGGGTTGCGCCTAGTGTTGAAACCCCGTTCCCGATCACCATCCGTTTAAAATCCGGATGCCCCGGATTCAGCAGGAAATTCGATTCCCCCGGCACGATCACACTCGGCACCTCCAGCCTCCCGCTTCTTCCACATCACGCCACCGCACCCAACACGTTCCCACCAAACCGAACGCCACGAACCCCAACCATCTCACAACCAAAATCCCCGTATTTTCGTATCCGGGGGTGCAATGGGCAGGGCACTCAGGGGGGCAAAAGGACGGGCAACCGGGTGGAACAAGCGGGGCAAACCGGGGGGCAGAAAGCAGGGCAAAAACCGGCTCCCAACTCCCGAAAAGCGGCCCCCAAAATCCTCCGCTCCCTGCAATCAGCTCCATTTAACGCTCTCCAACAGAGTAAAAACAACATTGCCATCTCCCTTGAATGTGGTAAAGTAGAAACTACAAAAGTCACCCATTTCTGACCAACCGAGAAAAATGGATTTCCGAACCAATAAAACTTCACGCAACGCCGTTGCGTGAATCCTCCTTGCCTGCAAACCGGTAAACTTGTGATAAGATTATCTCATACATGGCAGTAAACCCGCGACTTCTGGCCCCCGAACTCCGCCCCATCTGTGAAAAGGTGCAGGCCGGCCAGCGCATCTCCGATGAAGACGGCCTCATCCTCTACGGCAGCAACGACATCAACGGCATCGGCGCCATCGCCAACATCGTCCGCGAACGCCTCAACGGCAACGTCGCCACCTTCATTCACAACCGGTACATCAACTACTCGAACGTCTGCCTGCTCTCCTGCCAGTTCTGCGCCTTCGGAGCCAAAAAGCGCGACGACCACGCCTTCGAACTCGCCATCCCCGAGATCCTGACCAGCGTCTCCGACGCCCTCAAGCTCGGCATCACCGAGATCCACATGGTCGGCGGCCTCCACCCGAGCCTGAAACCCGAGTGGTACCTCGAACTCCTCACCAGCCTCCGCGCCCTGGATAAAAACCTCACCATCAAAGCCTTCACCGCCGTCGAGATGCGCCACCTCGCATACCGCGTCTTCAAAAAGCCGCTGGTCGAGACCATGGAAACCCTCATCGCCGCCGGACTCAATGCCATCACCGGCGGCGGCGCCGAGATTTTCGACCCCGAAATCCGCGCCCAGATCTGCAAAGGCAAGGAAACCGCCGAAGAATGGGCCGAGGTCCACCGCACCTGGCACCAGCTCGGGCAAAAGAGCACCTGCACCATGCTCTACGGCCACATCGAAAAGGCCCACCACCGTGTCGACCATCTGCGCCGCCTCCGTAATCTCCAGGACGAAACGAATGGCTTCACCGGCTTCATCCCCTTCGCCTTCGAGCCCGGCGGCGCCCGCCCCGTCCTGCAAGGCATCCCGCACGCCACCGCCTTCGAGGAACTGCGCAACCTCGCCGTCAGCCGCATTTATTTGGACAACATCCCCCACATCACCGCCTACTGGATCAGCCTCGGCCTGCCGCTCGCGCAGCTCTCGCTGAACTATGGCGTCGACGACCTCCACGGCACCATCATCGAGGAAAAAATCTTCCACATGGCCGGCGCGAAAACTCCGCAGCAGCAAACTGCTGATGCCTTGGAGAAGGCCATCCGCGAAGCCGGCCGCGAACCCATGCAACGAAACAGTTTTTACGAGCGCATATCGAGCACGATGCCTCCGGTCCTGGCGGCAGCGTGAGCAATCCCATTGCGCTGACGGCGCTCAACGGCCTGCGCATCGGCCCCGTCTCCTACCTCAATACCAAGCCGCTCATCCACGGCCTCGACCCCGCCACCCTGCACGCCGACGTGCCCGCATTGCTGGCCGACAAATTCTTCGCCGGCCAGCTCGACGCCGCGCTCCTGCCCCTGTTCGAGATCCTTCGCGCGGGTGGGGGAACCCTCGTCGACAACGTCGCCATCGCCTGCGAGGGCGAAGTCTACAGCGTCATCGTCGCCAGCCGCACCGGCTTCGCCGAGAGCGAACACATCCATCTCGACCCCGCCTCCCGCAGCTCTGTCGCCCTCCTGCGCGTCCTGCTCGCCGAGTTTTATCCGGACGGCCCGCAGATCGCCGAAGAAAGGGAAATCCCCGCCGAAGCCGCCCGTCTCCTCATCGGCGACGCCGCCATCGACTTCCGCCGGAAAAACCCTGAAGGCTGGCAGTTTCACGATCTCGGGAAACTCTGGGAAGACCACACCGGCCTGCCCTTCGTCTTCGCCGCCTGGATCGTGGCCCGGCCCCTGAGCAAAAAGCCCACCATCTTCAAAGCCTTCCGCGCGCTCAAGGAACGCGGCCTGGCCGAGCGCGAAGCCATCGCCGCCGAGCAGCCCGATCCTGCTTTTGCACTGAAATACCTCACAGACTACATCCGCTACGACCTCGGCCCCGAGGAAAAACGAGCCATCCGCCTCTTCGAGACTTTGGCTCGGCAGCATGGGGTGCTGCCCCTGGCAGACCTGGCCATGCTGACGTTTAAGTAGCTCGACCGCCGCGCGTTTCGCCGGTTCGCGGTCGTTTTTCCTTTCCGCGACGGGCGGTGGAGGGCTAGACACCAGAGCGCGCCATGATGCATCTCCTGATCGAGAATTTTCGCAACCCGCCCATTCTGTTTTTCATTCTCGGCGTCGCGGCGGTGCTGCTGAAGTCCGACCTGGAGTTGCCCGCGCCGGGGCCGAAGCTGCTCGCGCTGTATCTGCTTTTTTGCATCGGTCTGCACGGCGGGGTTTCGCTGTCCAAGAGCGGCATCACGCAGGAGGTGGCGCTGTCCATTGTGGCAGCGATCGCCATGTCGTGTGTGCTGACGTTCATCGCCTTTTTGATCCTGCGGCCCAAGCTAGGCATCTACAACGCAGTGGCTATCGGGGCGACCTACGGTTCGGTGAGCGCGGTGACGTTCATGACGGCGGGGAATTATCTCACCGAGATCGGTGTGCCCTACAGCGGCCATATGGTCGCGGCGCTGGCGTTCATGGAGTCTCCAGCCGTGGTGATCGGGCTGCTGTGCCTGCGGATCTTCGCGCCGAAGAAGAAGGATGAGAAGCCGACGTCGTTACGCGAGGTCGCGCTGGAGAGCCTGCTGAACGGCTCCGTGTTCCTTCTCCTCGGGAGTTTGCTCATCGGATATCTCGCGGGCGAAAGCGGGTGGACGAAGGTGTCGCCGTTCGCGCAGGGGATCTTCGGCGGGGCGCTTTGTTTGTTTTTGCTGGATATGGGCATCTCCGCGGGCCGGGGGCTGGGCGGCATTCGCGCGGCGGGAATTTTTCCAGTCGTCTTTGCCCTGGTGTTTCCGCTGATCGGCGCGACGCTGGGCATCGCCGTCTCCAAGATGCTCGGCTTCTCCCAGGGCGATACCTTGCTTTTCGCGGTGCTCTGCGCCAGCGCGTCCTATATCGCGGTGCCGGCGGTGATGAAGACCAGCGTGCCGGAGGCCAATCCGGGACTCTATCTGCCGATGGCGCTCGGGCTGACATTTCCGTTCAATATCCTGCTCGGCATCCCGCTGTACGATGCGGTGATCAAGTACCTGCTGTAGGTCTGGGGCCTACCGCCCGGAGACGAAGCGCTCCATGTATTTTTCACGGAAGAATTCCTCGTTCCACGGCACATCGTTGAGCACATTGCGCGCGGATTCGGGTACGAGGTAGGCGAGGGCGGCGGTTTCCCGGCCGTCGACGGTCACTTTGATTTCGGACAGGACGTAGAATGTGTCCTCAAACTCGTTGAGCAACCGCCATTCGTCGGTGCTGAGGTTGGGGTAGAGGATGCCATTGACTGTCGAGTCCGGGGCGGTGTGGTCCTCGATCAAGCCGGGAAAGGTCTGCCCGGCCACTTCGAGGCGGAGAAATCCGTGGGCGGTGGCGGGATGGCCCGGCGGATTGCGCCCGATCACGGCGCGGATCACCGGGGGAAACATGAGCGAGCCGTAAGCGAAAAGCGGCAGCGTGTCGTTCACACGAACGCTCCGGCGATCTCGTCGGCCACCATCTTGCCCTGCCGGGTCAGCCGCCAGCGGCCGTCGTGTTCGGTCATGAGCCCGTGGGCGACGAAATCCGAGATCTTCTCCGCGGGCACCTGGTCCTTCCGGATGCCGCGATTGGTCCGGAGCGAAAACGCGATCTGCTCCGCCTTGCGGGTTTCCAGATCGAGGGTTTCCTCAAAGTCGGCGGCGCTGCCGCCGAGCTGGATGGCAGCGATGTAGGCGGTGGTTTCGCTGACGTTTTTCCAGCGGCGCGCATCGAGGGTGGAAAAGGCGCTGGGGCCGAGGCCGATGTAATTCGCGCCGAGCCAGTAGGCGAGGTTGTGGAGGCACTCGCGGCCGGATTGGGCGTAGTTCGAGATCTCGTATTGTTCGTAGCCTGCGCCCTCGAGGGTCTCGATGGTGGTCTCGAACAAATCCGCATCCAGCGTTTCGTCCGGTTTGTATTCGCCCCGACTGAGGCGCAGGAAATATTCCGTGTCTTCCTCGTAAGTGAGGCAGTAGGCGGAGATGTGCTGGGGCCCGAGGGCGATGGTTTTTTCCAGGCTTGAGCGCCATTGCTCGCGGGTCTGGCCGGGCACGCCGAAGATCAGGTCGAGGTTTACGTTGGTGAAACCGGCTTCGCGCAAAATCCGGTAGCTTTTTTCCGCCTGTGGCCCGGAGTGGACGCGGCCCAGGGTTTTGAGCAATTCCTCGTCCCAGCTTTGCACGCCCATGCTCACGCGGTTGACGCCGAGTTCGCGGAGACGGCCGGCTTTTTCCAGGGAGACGGTGGCAGGATTCATCTCGATGGTGAATTCCTCCAGCGCTGAAAAATCCATTCGTTGGTGCAGGCCGGTGATGAGGAAGTCCAGTTGCGAAGTGGAGAGGGCCGTGGGGGTGCCGCCGCCGAAGAAAATGGTTTTGGGTCGGAGTCTGCCGGTGTAGCGGTCCGCCTCGGCCAGCACGGCATCGAGGAAAGCCTGGGTTTTGTTTTTGTCACTGGCCTCCTTGTAGAAGCTGCAATACGGGCAGACCTTCGGACAGAAGGGGATGTGCACGTAGAGGTGATCGATCATGGAGCCGCCAGTCTACGGCAGAATTCAGGAAATAGCCAAGTTACCCTGCTATTGTTCAGCCGGCTTGCCTTGATTGAATTTGTCTTTCAGTTCCCGCTCGGTCAGGACTCGGTATTTTCCTGCAGGCGCGAAAAGGAAATAGAGAACGACTCCCAGAATGTTCAAAGTGCAGAGGACGATGGTCCAAATGATCTTGTCGGTATCGGAATAGTCCGTCCGCTTAAGGTGGAAAACCAGGGTGAACAGCCAGAGCGCGAAGAGCGCGATTCCGATGGCGAGCATACCGAAAGAGGCGACTCCGTCATTGAGCATGGGACGTATCCTAGGGCTTCAGGGTCTCCCCATCAATTTCATTTCCCAGTCTCGGAAAGCCGGAGGAAGCCTTTTTCTACGAGCCCATGCCGTTTTGTCCCGCGAACCCTTTTGCTCCGACGCTAAAACTGTGTATTCGTGTATCCGATGAAATCGCCTTTTGCCGCCGGGTTGCTGTTTGCCCTGGCTGTTCCTGCCCTGGTTTATGGGCAGGAGCCGACGGCGGTGCAGCGGCCGGAACCTCAGGCGCAGGCTCCCGGTCAGACGGCTCCGACGCTTGATCCGTTTCAAACGGGGGAGCCGGTGCGGTCTTCCGCGCCTCCGGCTCCCGCTCCGGCGGCGTCAGCGACGCCGAAAGTCATTCCCACCGCCCCGGCGGTGGCGAAGGTGAAGGTGCTTTATGCCATGGATGGGAAATCCATGGGGGCGGGCCGGGTGGTGAGCCCGACGGTCACGGCGCAGATGGTGGACAGCCTCGTTTGCGGCGTCACGGGGAGGCATTCGGTGGGCGAGGCCTGGCGTACGCTGGTGAATCCGGCCGATATCGTGGGCATCAAGGTCGCCACGCAGGGGCGGGGAGTCAGCGGCACCAATCCGGAGGTGGTCAATGCCATCGTCGCGGGGCTGCACGATGCCGGGGTGCCGGCGAAGAACATCATCGTATGGGACCGCAATCTGGAGGATCTCCTGGCGGCGGGCTACAGCAAGAAGGGCAAAGACTACACCCTGGCCTGGATCGATCCCGCCAGTGGCTATGATCCGGGGGCGCAGGTCAGCGCACCCATCCTCGGCCGGCTCATCTGGGGTGACCGGAAATTCGGCGACCGCTCCAGCATGCGCTTCTCCGACATGCTGGCCAATGGCGACCAGGTGAGCAGTTCCAGCTACTACGCGAAAATCCTGAGCTCGCAGGTGACCAAGATCATCAACGTACCATCGCTCACGGACAATTTTCTCACCGGCATCAACGGGGCCTTCGTCAACGTGACGCTGAACAACCTCGACAACTGGCGGCGCTTCGCCAAGTCCGCGTCCGAGGGTGATTCCTACATTGCCGAGCTGTATGCCGATCCGGTCATCCGCAACAAAGTCGTCCTCACCATCATGGATGCGCTGGTCCTGCAATACGCGGGCGGGCCGTTTGCGAACCCCAATTTCTCCCTGGATAACTACACCATCTTCGCCAGCCGCGATCCGGTGGCCATCGACGCCATCGCCGTGCGCCTGATCGACGAGGCGCGCAAGGCCAGCAAATTGCCCCCGGTGAAACCGATGACCAACTATCTCGAGGCGGCCAGGCAACTCGGGCTGGGGGAGGACACTGAGATGCGCGTCGATATGATCCGCGTCGGCGTCGAGGGCATCCGCTGACCATGCCTCCGTCTCCGGCCACCGCGCTCGACTGGCTGTTGCTTCAGCGGGTTTCCCGTTCGTTTTATCTGACCCTGCGCCTGCTGCCCGATGCGGTGCGCGAGCCCATTGCACTGGCCTATCTGCTGGCCCGTTTCTCTGATACCGAGGCCGATGGCGCGGCCACCGAGGCCGAGCGGGAACTGCTCAGCCGCAAGGACGAACTTCTTCTCTGGCTCGACCAATCGCCCGACCGTGCCGCCATCGAGCAGGTGTGGACGACGATTCGCGAGGGCCAGCGCTTCGATGGGGAACGCTTTGCCGCGCCCGAAGCTCCGCCGCTGACCGAGGTCGAACTCGACCGCTATACCTATCTCGTAGCCGGTTGTGTGGGTGAGTTCTGGACGAAGTTGTGCGCGCAAAGGATGCCGCATTTCGCCAATCGCCCCATTTCCGAAATGCTCGATCTCGGCATTCGTTTCGGCAAGGGCCTGCAACTCGTGAATATCCTGCGCGACCGCCACGCTGATGCGAAGCTGGGCCGCACCTATCTGCCCGCCGAGCGCCAGCCGGCGGCGCTGCAATTGGCTCGCGCTCATCTTAACGCGGCGGAAGCCTACACTCGCGCGATTACCGTGCCGCGGCTGCGTGCCTCTTGTGCTCTGCCTTATCTCATGGGCCGTGAAACGCTCGACCTGGTCGAGGCCACGCCGAGCGGGAAGCGGCTCAAAATCTCACGGAGCCGCGTTTGGCTATTGCTTCTTCGCGCTCTCTTTCTGCAAGGCCGTCCGCGGCCACACGATGTCGGGACATTCCAGAAATGATCCGTTCACGGAGTAGGGTTTGCCATTTCCTCCGTGGTCGATCCCATCACCGCCGATGGAGTAGAGCACAGGTGGTTTCTCCGGGCGGTAGCGCAGGGGCTGTCCGTCCATGGGATCGCGCGGGACGGATACGAGATATTGCGGAATGAGTGCCTGCAGGCTTGGAGGGGATGCTCCGCCGTGATCGAGTTGATATCGACGGATCGCAATCGCCGCGATGGCCATATTGCTCAACGTTTCAGAAGTGGCGATGATTTCGATCTGATTTCGCATCGGAGCCGATAGGACCGTACTCCACATGCGTCCGGCCTCGAGTTGACCACCGCGATATTGGTATTTATTCGCCATGGCAAAAAGGTCCCGGTAGACCGGCGGCGTGGCGGGAATCGCGTCCAGCACGGTTTGGAAATTTTCGATCAACTGCCGCTCATCGGCGTAGCGGTAAACCAGCGTCCAGCCGGCGAAGTTGCCGAGATCTTTCAGATCGTCCCGGCTTTGCGGGAACTTAAGCGATTTCATCAAACCTCCTGTCGCTGCATCGATGTCTTGCAGGCCAAATATCCGCTCGATCCTCAGGCAGTCGCTCAATGATGCCTGCGGCCGAGCCTCCTCCCAGGCCTTTTGCAGGCGGATCAATTCACTGGCCTTTGTCGCGGGGCCCGGCAGGAAGTCGGACGTCAGTTGGAAGGCCGAATTGAGGAAAGCCGCAGCGTGCACCTGGCATTGTTCGTCCGGCAGACGGCCCGGAATGCGCGAGATGCGGAGCAGCGTCTCGATGTTTTCCAGGGCGGCGGTCCGTTCACCCTTTTGCAGCTTGAGCAGGGTGTCGATCGTGAACGCGCCTTCCGCCGCGCGCAGGCAAAAGAGTTTCCCGGTCAATCGGTCGCGGGACGTACTGGTCGACGAATTGATGGCCAGCGTGGGAGCGCTCGCCGCCTTGCGGATGGCGGCTAAATGAACTTGCGCAGGTTCGAGGGCCGCAGCGAGGTCATCCCAGTCCACCGTCTTCCCTTGTCTTTCCTTGATTTCTTCAATGGTGCGGTAACCAAACAACTGAATCTTTTCCAAATGATCGAGGGAGATCAGCCCGGCTGCGGCCAGTACCTCCGGAGCGCCATTGTCTGTGGTCGGGACATTGGGTCCTTTGAATGTGGCCGGGTCAAATGATTCTCCGCGTGCCTCCAACTCGGCCCGGTAGGAAGCCAGATCGCCTTTGGATTTTCCGACCACGGCAAGGACGACCAAAACACCCAGCACGAGGAGAAGGGCCAGCCCGCCGACCAGCCAGCAAAAAACGCGGAATCCGGATTTCATGGCGCGGCTGCCCTGGGCCATACGATGTCGGTGCGTTGCCACCATGAATCGCCCTTTTTGGGATCAATCGCGGAGGAGCCGCCTTCATCGCTGCCGTTGAGCCCGAGGGAATAGAGGACAAACCCGTCGTTGCCGGTGCGATAACGCAGCGGTTCCTGGTCCATCGGATCGCGCGGCAGCGTGCTTAGATATTTGGGGACCAGGCCGGCGAGATCGGATGGCAGGGCTCCGCCGTGGTCGAGTTGATAGCGCCGCAGGGCGATGGCCGTCACGGTCAGGCTCTGCATCGCCGCCATGGTGGCGTATCGCTCCAGGATTTTGGTGGCCCCCTGGGAAAAATATGAACTGATCAATCGCGAAGTCTCGACCTTGTCAGACGGATACTCATATCGCGAAGTCACGGCGAACGCGTCCCGATAGGAAATCGGTTGCCCGGGCGGCATGGTGTCCAACGTGTCTTGGAAAATCTCGAGGAATTCCTTTTCGTCGGCGTGCCGGTAAATGATGAGCCAGGGGATGACCTGGCTCATTCCCTTGGCTTCGTCCCAGGTTTTGGGGAAACTTGCAGACGTGGTGAACTTATCCAGCGCTTCGGAGATCTGTTGCAAGCTCATCGCACGCTCCATGCGGAGACATTGGGAGGCAGGAACGATGGGCTTGGCTCCTTCCCAAGCCGCCTGCAGCCAGGTGAGATCGCCCGTGGTGGCACGGTCGCTTTGCAGGAATTCCCAGGTGCAATGCATGGCCTCGAGCGTGGTGTAGAAGGCCGCGTCCTGGGATCGCCCGAGAGCGTGACGGCCAGGCAGCCGGGCCAGACGCAGGATCGTCTCGATATTCTCCAATGCGCCGGCTGTGTCGCCGGTCCTCAAGCGCAGCAGCGTATCCATCGAGAAAAATAGAGAGGCTGTGCTGATGAAATCTATCGACGGGTCGGGATCGTAAGGTTTTTTTTCATAATCCACATCGACGGCGAGGACTGGGGATTGGGCCGCGCGGCGGATCACGGCGAGCTGCGGCTGCGCCGCGTTGAGACTGGTAGTTACGTCGCTCCAAGCCAGATATTTCCGGCCTTGCTGGGCCTCCGGCCGTTTGTGCCGCACGACGAATCGGCCGAGTTTGGTCTCCTGCGGGGTGGTCGCGAATTGCCAGGATGCCCGCTCGGTCTTCTGCAAAGCTTCAATTGTGGTCAGGATCTCCGACCCGCCGTTATTCTCCGTTGGAGCCTTGGGTGCCGCATAATTTGCGGGGTCGAATCTCTCCCCGCGCTTTTCCAACTCCGCGCGATAGCGGATCAGTTCGGTCCGCGAATGCTTCACCGCGACCATCACAATCAAGGCTGCCACGACGAAAGTCAGCGCCACGCCGCCCGCCAGCCAGCCCAGAACACGAAGCTTGGATTTCATGGCGAGACAAATTTTCCAGCGGTGGCCGGTCGCGGCCAGACGATATCGAGGCGATTCGCCATAAATTGGCCGGCAATTTTGGAACGCATGAATGCAGTGCTGCCCGCATCATCCTTCCCATCGAGACCCACGGAATAGAGCAGAAAACCGTCTGCCTCCGGTTGGTACCGCAAATCTTTTCCGCTCAATGGGTCGGGCGGCAGGCCGGTAAGATAGTCCGGCACGAGTCTGTCCAGCGTGGCCGGGAGCGTGCCGGTGTGGTCGAGTTGGTAACGCCGAATGGCGATGGCGGTGATGGCCAATGCGCGGATGGTGTCCGCCGTAGCGGACTCGCTGATGAGGCCCGTCAGGTGTTGGGACATCCCGAGGCTGGCGCCTCGGCTGATCTCGCGGCCTGCAAGAGGCTGCATCCGTTGGGTTGCGACAGTGAGAAGCGTAGGGTAAGACAATCCTCCATCCGGAGGCATCAGGTCGAGAATCTGTTGGAAACCGGAGAGAAATTCCAACTCGTCCGAATATCGAAAGAACAAGGCCCACGTCGTATCGACGAGGCTGGATATGAGCCACGGTCGCAGAAAGGCGGATGATGATCGTGTCCTGGAAATGCTCTGCGGGACGCTATCCGCCAGATGCCAGGCCGCCAAAGCCCGATGCACGCGAAGAGTGCGTCGTAGCGTCTCGCCGGGCTGCATCGCCTGCCACGCATCTTGCAATCGAAGCAGGTCGGCTGGCTCAATCGAAGCGACTTGCAGCGTTTCCCACGTGCAGAATTCCGCGTCGAGAATCAAGGGTAGTAGTCGGGGCAGTATGGCGTATTCGCCGGAGAGCTGCGCCAGCCTGAGCAAGGTTTCGACATTGGCCACAGCGCCTTGAATGTCATTTCGCCGCAGCCGCATCACCGTATCGGCCTTGAAAAAATTGCCGGCCTGACCCGGAAGGAAACTCCAACTGTCGAGGGGTTGTACCGGAGTCGAGGCTAGCTGCCGAATGGTTTCCAGTTGCGGCTGTACCGGCTCGAGATATCGCGCGAGCTCCTTCCATGGCAGGTTCTGCTTGTCCCGGCGAAGCGCTGGCTGTTGATGCAGCACGACCGCACGATCTTCCTTGATCTTAGCGGCGCCCATGGACGGATTCCCTTCATGCCGGATAGGGAGGTTGCGAAGGGTTTCGTGTTTTTTTAATTCCTTGAATGCCTCGGCAAACTCCATCGTCCCAGGGTTGCTTGCAGATGCATGGCTTTCAAAGGCCGCCGGGCTGAGTTGCTCGCCTCGGCTCTCCAATTCGTCCTGATATTTCATCAGTTCTGATTTGGAGTGATGCACGGCCAGTTGCACCCCCAGAACAGCGAGGAGAAGAACCGCGGTCGATCCACCCACCAGCGAACCCAGAACGCGTAGTCTGGATTTCATGGGGTGGTGGGTTTCCTGGCCGGCTTCGCCACCCGCGGCCAGACGATGTCCTTGCGTTCGAGAAATGATTTGGCGGTGCGATCCGGAGGCGCGCTGGCATCGCCGCCCTCGTCCCTGGCTCCGAGGCCTACGGAGTAGAGTAGGAAACCGTCCGCCTCGGGTTGGTAGCGCAGGGCCCGGCCATTCATCGGATCACGCGGTATGGCGGTGAGGTACTGCGGCATGAGCATTTCCAAACTCTGAGGCGCGGCGCCTTCGTGATCGAGCTGATACCGCCGGATGGCGATGGCAGTGACCGTCATGTTTTGGGCGGCTTCATTGAAGCCGAACCGCTCCACCACAGCGCGGGTCGAGTCGAAAACCATTTTGCTGAACAAGCGCCCGAGGCCAGCCTCCTTGAGCGAGTGGTTGATGGCGTTCTCCTGGTCGACCACTTCCTGCCAGGGGACATCCTTCTTCAAAGTTTTTTCCACCAGAGTCTGGTAGTTGGCCAGGAGAGCGCGCTCATCCGCGTAGCGAAAGGCGACGTTCCAGATTTCAAAGACGGCCCGGTCTCTCATTTCTTCCGCCTTTTTTTGCCAGGCAGGGGGCGGGGTGGTGGAGAAGGTGAACATGTTTTTTCTGGCCCGGTAAGCCTTAAAGCCGCTGGTCGCCAGCACGGGCAGCGCCGCCGCGCGCTCGATGCGGAGCGTGGCGGCAATATCGAAAGTGGGAATGCGCTCCCATGCTTGTTGCAGGCGGAGCAAGCCGTCCTGGTCAATGTTCTTTGCCTGAAGAATATCCCAGGTGCCTCCTTGGGCGAGGCCGAGGATGGAGAATTGGACCAGCCGGCAGATGAGCAAGGGCTGATCCGCCAGACGTGTGAGTCGCACTATGGCTTCGAGGTCGGCCACGGCTCCGGTGATGTCGCCCTGCTGCAGCTGGATCTGGGCATCCATGCTGAGGTACTGCGCGCCGAGAAGGGCCAGAGTGACGTGATCGAGCGGCATGGAGAAGCCCATGCTGCAGTCGAGGTCCACCGCCTGTACCGGATGATGCAGGGCCTCTCGGAGCGTCTTCAATACGGGTTGCAGTGAGGAATATTCCTTCGCCACGTCTGGCCAGGATTTTGGATTTCCCTTGTTGCCGGCGACGAAAGGCTCTGGTCGCTGATGCCCGATCTCGGCGAAGCCGGGGGTTGTTTCTTTTTGTCCGGCGGAGAGGCGGGAGTATTTGTTTTTACCGACGAGGATCTTCAGGTCCCGCAGGGCTTCGAGGGTGGCCTTTGCGCCATTTTTATCATCGGGAGTCTTGGGCGGAGCCAGCTTGACCGCGTCGAGGGTTTCGCCGCGCGCCGTCAGTTCGGCTTCGTATTTATGCAGTTCCGCCTTCGAGTGATTGACCATCACGAGAGTGACCAAAAGCCCCGCGACGAGGAGGGCTGCAATCGCTCCCGTCAGCCAAAGAAATACCCGAACGCCGGTCTTCATGGCTCTTTTGTAACAGGCACGGGCTGTGGCCAGACGATATCCAGACGTTGCCAGATCGCCCTGGCTTTGCGATTCGGCAGGGGGCCGGTGTCGCCGTGGCTGTCGGTGGCGTCGAGGCCGATGGAGTAGAGCAGGAAGCGGTCGCCCTCGGGGAGATAACGCAAAGGCTTTCCGTCGATGGGATCGCGTGGCACGGCGGCAAGATATTGTGGGACCATTGCCTCGAGGGTCGGAGGCAGCGCCCCGGCGTGGTCGAGTTGGTAACGCCGCAAGGCGATGGCGGTGATGGTGAGATCGCGCAGGGCCTCGGTGGCGGCAAAGCGCTCCACCGACGTGACAAGCGTGGGCACGATCATTTTGCTGAAGAGTCGGCCCATGCCGGCGTCGGCCATGGATTGCTCGATCCGCTGCATGGTGGCGAGAGGCTTGGCCCATTCCTGGGACTGGTCCGGAGAGAGATCGTCGAGCAGGTCCTGGTAATTCTCGAGGAGTTGCCGTTCGTCGGCATGGCGGAAAACCAGGGCCCAGGCGGCAAAGAGCGCGCCATCCCGGACCTCGGACAGCGTGGTGGTCGTGGCTGCTCCCGAGGAACTGCTGGAGCTGCCGGCCGCGCGAAAGGTCTGGGCTGCCTGGTCGAACATGGGCCCGGCCTGGGCCCGCTCCATGCGCAGGGTATGGGCAAAAAGCCGGGTGGGCCGGACGGATTCCCAAGCTTTTTGCAGACGTTCCAGGTCGGTGGCGGTGACATTGTCCGCCTGCAGGATTTCCCATGTGCTGATCTGGCCGAGCGAAACGACGGTGGCGGAAATCAGCTGGGAAAACAGCAGCGGTTGGTCGCCAGTGACGCGCTGCAATCGCAACGAGGCCTCGATGTCGAGCACCGCGCCGGTGGTGTCGCCCTGTTGCAAACGTACCATGGCATCCATCGACAAATACTGCGTCGCGGCCAACAGGAAGGTGACCGAATCGAGATTGATGGAAAAGCTGCTGCCATAGTTGAGGTCGACGGCGAGGACCGGTTCCTGCGCGGCGCGGCGGATGGCGGCGAGTGGCCCCTGCATGGGCGCAAGGATCGCGGCTGCTTCGGCCCAGGAGAGATCGGTCGAACCCTGCGCGGCCATCGGGCGGCGATGCATCACCTCCGAGCCGCCGCTTGTTTCCTTCTGCCCGATGGTGATCAATCTGGCCTTGGTGGCATTGATGGTTTCCTTGAGTTCCCGGCTTGCCGCCATGAGGGCCGGGGCGCCATTGCCGGTGGCCGGGGCCTTGGGCGGTATCAGCGGTTCGACATTGAGCGGTTCCCCGCGCTGGACGAGTTCGGCGCGGTATTTTTCCAGGGAGCTTTTGGATTGCTGGGTGGCGACCATCAGGCCGATGAGGCCCAGGACCAAAAGCCCGACCACGAATCCGGCCAACCAAAGAAAAGCGCGGGTGGCGGTGTTCATGGGGTGGCAGGTTGGAGGGCTTGCACGGGAGCGACGCGGGGCCAGACGATGTCCTTGCAATCGGTGAACCCTCGTGGCGGTTTTTCGGTGGCTGAAGATATGTTGCCGCCTTCGTCGATGCCGTCCAGGCCGACGGAATAGAGAAGGAAGTCGCTGCCTTCGTTTTTATAGACGAGGGGCTTTCCGCTCATGGGGTCACGCGGTGGCGTCTTAAAATACTGCGGCGTCAAGTCCTCCAGCGTTTTCGGCAGCGCGCCGGCATGGGCCAGTTGATAGCGCCGGATCGCGATGGCCGTGAGAGTCATGTTCCCGATCGCCTCAGAGATCGCGAGTTTTTCCAGGGTGCCTTTGAGGGTAGCATTCAGCATTTTGCAAACCCACAAGCTTACGCCGCCGGCACGTTTTAGCCGTTCCTCGATCTCGGTCGAGGTGGTGAAAATTTCCGGCCAGTTTGGCTTGGTCCCGGCATCGAAGTGTTTGAGAAGGGCCTGATAGTCCTTGAGAAATTGGTATTCGTCGGTCGTGCGAAAATACATTTTCCAGACGGTGAATTTGATGCCGTTTTTGAACTTGTCTGCGGAGCCTATCTGGAAGGGATCGGCGCTTCCGGAGAAAGTGGGCAACGCGATGGCCCTCTCCATCCGCAGAGTGTTGGCATATTGAGAAGTAGGTCGGACGGCTTGCCAGATCGCTTGGAGTTGTTCCAGTTCGGCGGCGGTGACGCCATCCGCATGCAGGATTTCCCAGGTGTTGAGCTGGGCGATCCCGACCATGGCTTGAAAGGTTAGCTGGCAGATGGCCGAGGGTTGGTCTTTGGGTATCTGGGCGATACGCAACTGCGTTCGGACATTCTCGATGGTATCCGACACATTCCCATTGTGCAGAAGGAGCAGTCCATCGACGCCGAGATACTGGCAGGCTTTCAGCAGCGGGCCGATGGCATCGAGCCTCATGGCGAAGCCTTTGCTGTAGTCAAGGTCGACGGCGAGCGTGGGTTGCCGGGCGGCTTCCTTGATGCGCCTTAGGGGCTCTTGCAGGGGGGCCATCTCCGCGGCGAGCGCATCCCAGGGGATGTCCTTGCTTTCCTGCTTCGACAGCTTGCGCAAAGCGGTCTCCCGTTTGTGGTAGACCGGGCCTGATCCGGGAACGGCATGCCCGGTGCGGACCAGCGCGAGGGAGTGTTTTTTGACCAGATCAGACAACTCCTGGGCGGCGGCCACGGCAGCCGGTGCGCCGTTGTTTTCCAGCGGGGCCGGTGGCGGCGTGAAGTCGGTGATGGAAAATTTTTCGCCGCGGTGTTCAAGGCGTTCGCGATAGCTCTCCAACCTTTCCTTCACATAGGCAGGACCGAGGTCCATCGTCATGCGGGCGGCGATGAAGAGGACCAGAGCAATCCCGATGCACCACCAGAAAACGTACGCGCGCCTGCTCATGGCCTGGCCCTCCATCTGATGATGTGGGGCTGGCTAATTACAAACCCGGCCAGCCACAAAATGAGGCATGCGCCGGAGGTCATCGCTTACTCCGCGGCTTCTTCTTCCTCGTCTTCGCCGGCGGACCATTCGCGGAGGATGACGGCGAGGCGCTTGACGGCGGGCTCGGTCAGCATGTCGCGGGATTGGCAGCTCATTTTTTCCGTGGTGGCCTCGGGCACGAGTTCCAGCCAGGCGGCTTCGTCCTTGGCCTGATCCGCGCCGAGGATGATGCCGGCGGGTCCGGAGAGGGGACGTGCGCGGTATTCCTGCAAGGCGCGGGCGTGGGCCTGGGCGACGGGAGTATGAGCGATGGCGACGGGCGCGGGTTTGCCGCCCTGGAAAAGTTTGGTCAGCGATTTTTTCCAGCCGCCAGTTGCTTCGGGCATCTGCGGGGCTTTGGCTCCGGCGAGGGCGAGATACGGTACCTGCCGTCCGGCGACACGGAGCTGGCGGGCCATTACCATGGCAAGCACGGCGCCGAAGTCCCAGCCGAAAAGGTGATAGGGGCCTTCGGGGTCCAGCAGGCAGAGGGCCTCCACCAGCGAGGCGGCCTCGGCTTCGATGGAGTTATGACAGGCGGACGGATGGCGCAGGCCGCGGGCGGAGGTGGCGTAGATATTCCACTCGCCGGCGAGGAGGTCGCCGAGGGTCTTCACCTTGTCGGGATTGCCGTCGATGTCGTGGACGAGGAAGAGGGTGGGGGCGTCGGCGGTCTTCTGCAGAAGGAGCAGGGGCTGCCATTCCTGCACGGGGGCCTCGGGGACGGCGCGGGCCACCGGGGCGGCGGCTGGCTGGGAAGGCGAGGGGGCCGGGGCGGGAGCCGGCTTCGGCAAGGCGGCGAGATCGATGGCACCGAAGCGGTCCAAGGGAAACTCCGGCACGGTGCGGATGAAGGCCGGGTATTCCATTTCCGGAAAACGGCGGTGGATCTGCGCGGCGAAGTCGCCGGGGAGGGCGTCGGTGCCTTCCTCGAAGACGATCCATGCGCCGAGGGCGGGATGGCCATTCACATCCACCCGGCCGGTGTGCACGTCGAGCACGCCGGGGGCTTCGCTGAGGGCCTTCTCCAGGAGGCTTTCGGCGGTGGGGGCGAGGTGGAAGAGTCCGCCGGCATCGCGCCAGGCGGGGAGGCTCTGGCTGCGACCGTCGACCGAGATTTGCAACACACCCTCGTAGCGGGCGGGCAGGGGATGGCCGGCAAAGTCGTGCAGTTCCGCGCGCACGCCGGGACCGGGCGCGCCGAGCGGGACTTCCGCCGGATCGGGCAGGGAACGGGCATTTTCCATCTGGACGAAACGCACGCTCTGGCCGCACAGGCCGGCCGGGCTGGCGTATTGAATCCAGCGGGTCTGGCCTTCGTTCAGCCGTTGCCACTCCGCATGGAGCGTGGGCGGCAGGAGGGCGGCTTCCACGCAGATGGTGTGGAGGTTTTCAAAAAGATTGTGCGGTTCGGAAACCGGGGTGGCTTCGATGCCTTCGGGAGATTCCAACACGTCGGGGGCGGCCATGTTTTCCCGTGCGAGCTTGGGCAATTTTGCGACCCAGGTGCGCCATTGGGCGGCGGTGAGGCGCAGATGCGACACGTTGCCGGGGATGTCATCGCCGGGCGGCAAAAGGACCAGCGTCGCGCCGGAGGCGAGGGTGCCGAGCAGGGTCTCCACGAAGGCGCCGGTGCCGGCGGCTGCGACGAGCGGCACGCGGTGGCCTTCCTCCAGCGAGAGCAACTCAGCAAACTGACGGCAGGTCTCGGCGGTGGTTTCCGGGGACAGAGCGATGACGGAGGAACTGTCGGTCGGCTCCGCGGTGGTGACGAAGAAGGAGGCCTTGGGCGGCTTGATCTCGCTAGCAGCGGCGGTGGCGGGGATGGCGGATACGGTGTCCCATTGCTGATCGAGGACGAGCACGCGTTTGCCTTCAAAAAACTGGGCGGTGTAGGAATCGCAGAGGATGAGTTCCGCATCGCAGCCCTCGGCCTTTTGCAGAAGCCAGGCACGGTCTGCGCCGGGATCGAGCGGCAGGCAGGTGTCGCCGGCGCGCAGGATGCCGAGCACGGCCACCGGTAGCCAGGGAGTAGGAGTGAGGCACACGCCGACGGTCCAGCCCTCGGCGAGGTTTTCGTGGCGCAGCCAGGCGGCGAGGGAGGTGGCGTGCGAGTCGAGTTCGCCATAGGTCAGCGCACCATCGCTGGGGCCTTCCACCGCGAGGGTCTCGGCATGGAGAATCACCGCCTCGGCGATCTGTTTCTCGATGGACAGGGCGGGCTCGGCCTTGCGCGGCGTCTCGCTGTCCTTGAAGAGCTGCCATTGCTCGTTGTCGAGCAGGCGGATTTCCGAGAGCCGCTTGTTCGGCGTTTCCAAAAAGAAATCCAGCACGCCACGGATGCGGGCGAGCAATTGCTCGGCCTCGCCGCGGGGCAGGGCATCGGAATACTGGAGGTCGAGCGCGAAGCGGCTGCCGTCGCGCACCTCGAAGGTGAGCGGGAAGAAGGATTGCTGGTGCAGTTGCGCGTCGAGGTTGATCCAGCGCGGGAAGACATCATGCACGCGGTCGTTGATCGACGGCGGGAGCCAGCGGAAGGCGGTGGAGAAGTCGCGCAGGCGGCGCTGCGGCTGCGAGAGCAGGAGTACGCGCTCCAGCGGGATGCTGCTGTGGTTGGAGCGGTCCTTTTCGCCGCGGGCGATTTCCTTGAGGAAGGCCTCGGCCGATTGCCCGCCGTTGATGGCAGCCTGGAAGGGCAGCAAATTGTCGTGCAGGCCGCACTCGGCGGGGCCGGGTTCGGCGCAGCGGGCGGGAGCCAGCATGACCACGCGATTGCGCGAGCTCAGCCGCGCGATGGCGAAGCTCCAGGCCGCGAGGAAGATGTCGCCGGACGAGATCGAGAGCTTCTGGGCCAGCGTGTTGATTCTTTTCGACGTCTCGCGGTCCATGAGGAACGGGACGTGATGCCGCGCGGTGAGGGTTTGTTCCGCCGGGGCGGGGAGCACCTGCACGCGCACGGGCTCGGGGGCGTTGTTGAAAAACTGGCCCCACCAATCGGCCACGGCGGGTGTGGCGGAGGAGGTCGGCTCGCCTTCCTCCAGCGGAGTTGCGGGCAGGGGGCGGCCTTCCAGGGCCTCCAGCCATTCGCAGATCAAATGAAAGAGCGAGTCCTCATCGAGCAGCAGCTTGGGGAAGGTGGCCAGCAAATGGCAGTGTCCGCCTGGCAGCGTGATGGCGAGAAAACGAACCAGCGGCGCGGTGGCGAGGTCGATCGCCTGGGTGGCGTCCTCGGCCTGGGCCTTGGCCCACTGCGCGGAAAGCTCCGCCGGGGGCACGCTGGACCAATCGAGCGTGCGCCAGCTGGCTTCCGCCCCGTCGAGTTCGCGGCGCAGCAACTCTCCCGTGGGGGCCTTGCGAAAGGCCGAGCGCAGCATCGCATGGGCCGCCGCCGCCTTTTGCCAGGCCACGCGCAACGCCTCCGCCGAACACGTCTCACCAAGGCTCAGCGAGAGTTGCGTGTTCTGAATCTGCGGATCGCCCGCGGCCGTGTGGATGAAGTAAGCAGAGGCCTGGGCGGGGAGGGCGGAGAGTTCGCGCATGTTGGGGGAGATTAAAGTCCGGCGTCGGTGACCGCGCCCTGCGAGGCGGTGGTTACGCATGCGGCGTATTTGGCCAGCACTCCGCGGCGGTACCGCGGTTTCGGCTTCTTCCATTTCGCCAGCCGGGCCTTGATCTCCTTGTCGGGGATGCCGAGCGTGAGCTTGTGCGACACGGCGTCGATGGTGATCGGGTCGCCGTCCTTCACGATGGCCAGCGGGCCGCCGTCGAAGGCTTCCGGCGTGATGTGTCCCACCACAAATCCGTGCGTGCCACCCGAGAAACGGCCATCCGTGATCAACGCCACATCCTTGCCGAGCCCGCGGCCCATCACGGCACTGGTGGGCGAAAGCATCTCGCGCATGCCGGGACCGCCGCGCGGCCCTTCATAGCGGATCACGATCACGTCACCCTTCTTGATCTTGCCGTCGAGGATGGCCTTCATGGCCTGCTCCTCGGCGTTGTAGACCTTGGCCTTGCCGGAGAAGCGCTCGCCTTCCTTGCCCGAAATCTTGGCCACGCCGCCCTGTGGGGCGAGGTTGCCGCGCATGATGACGAGATGGCTTTCCTTCTTCAGCGGTTTGCTGACGGGAGCCACGATCTGCTGGCCTTTGGGATAGGGTTTGAATTTGGAGAGGTTCTGCTTGAGCGTCTGGCCGGTCACGGTGAGGCAATCGCCGTGCAAGAGGCCCGCGCCGAGGAGTTCCTTCATCAACGGCACGATGCCGCCGATCTCCACCAGCTGGCTCATCAAATATTTGCCGCTGGGCTTGAGGTCCGCCAGCACGGGCACGCGCTGGCCGATGCGGGTGAAGTCGTCGATCGACAGCTTGATGTTGGCCGAGTGTGCGATGGCGAGGAGGTGCAGCACCGCGTTGGTGGAACCGCCGAGCGCGATCACGGTGGTGATGGCGTTTTCGAAGGACTCCTTGCTGAAAATATCCGAGGGTTTGATGCCCCGCTTGAGCATGTTGATCACGGCCGCGCCGGCCTGGTGGCAATCCTGCACCTTGTGCTTCGAGATGGCGGCCTGCGCCGAGCTATTCGGCAGGGAGAGGCCCATCGCTTCGATCGCCGAGGCCATGGTATTGGCTGTGTACATGCCGCCGCAGGAGCCAGGGCCGGGGATGGCGCAGGATTCCACCTGCTGGCGTTCCTTCGACGTGATCTTGCCGGCGGCTTCCGCGCCGACCGCTTCAAACACCGACACCACGTCGAGATTCCGCCCATTGAGGCAGCCCGGCAGAATGGTGCCGCCATACACAAACACCGCCGGCCGATCCAAACGCGCGATGGCCATGCAGCAGCCTGGCATATTTTTGTCGCAACCGCCGATGGCCACGAAGCCATCATAGCCCTGGCAACCCACCACCGTCTCAATGGAGTCCGCGATCACCTCGCGGGACACCAGCGAATACTTCATGCCTTCCGTGCCCATCGAGATGCCGTCCGAGATGGTGATGGTGTTGAAAATAGTGGCCTTGCCGCCGGCTTCATTCGTACCGAGAGCCGCCTCGCGGGCCAGTTGATCGATGTGCATGTTGCACGGCGTGACCTGGCTCCAGGTGGAGGCGATAGCGATCTGCGGTTTGGAGAAATCCTTCTCGGTGAAACCGATGGGATACAGCATGGCGCGGCTCGGAGCCCGGCTTTCGCCGTCGAGCACGATGGAAGAATAGGGGCGGAGATTGGGTTTTGTGCGGGTTTTGGCACTCATGGGAAAGGGAGACACTCTAGAGAAGGGGCCCTGTGAGCGCAAAGGGAAATCCGGGGGTCTTGGCCACAGATTGCACAGATTTTCACGGATTTAGAAAAGGGTCGGCCTCAGCCAACCCGGGAACCCCTTGCAAAAATGGTCGAAGCGCTTCCGATCGCGTCGAACTTTGAAATCACGGCGGGCTGGGAGGGCGAGGCTCCCGCCGAGCCGTAACTTGTCTCGAGCTAAGGAAGCTCTAGTTGGAGCCTCTCATTCCCCGGCTGGAGATCTGAAAGAGATTTCCCTCGGGATCAAGGCCATCACAGATGTCGATGCCGTCAAAAGAGTAAATCTCGCCCATCTTCACACCTCGGCTCTCCAGCAAAGCTTTGCCGGCCAGCACGTCTTTCACCCCGAAGACAATTTTTGCCGAAGGCTGGCCTCTTTCCGAGAGCGGTTTCGGAGCGTGATGCAACGCGATGGTGCAACTGCCTGCCTCAAGCTCGACCCATTCCGAGGTGATTTCTCCGATCGGCGTAAGTCCAAGCACATCGCGATAAAATGCGGCGATCTTGGGTACGTCGCTGATAAATAACATGACGCGGCTGAGCTGGCCAATCGGTGGGCCCTTCATATTTTGTGTGCGGTTAAGGTTTACTCTTCGCCTCGATCGTCGCGATCGCGTCCTTGATCTCGTCCGCCTGTTCCTTGTTCAGCGTGCCCGAGGCCAGCACCGCCTTGTAATTCTCCAGCGCCGGCTTGGGCTGGCCCTGCTTCGCATACGCCTGCCCGAGATAAATCCGATAATGCATCGAGGGCAGCCCGGCCCGGTCGCTCACGGCGATGATGTGTTCCAGCGTGTCGGCCTCGGCCACGTAATCATTCAACGCCTTGCAGATCCGCGCCTTGACGAAGAGCGTGTAAAGATCGTCCGGTGCCTGCATCAGCACCTCGTCCACCAACGGCAGGGCCCGCTGCGGCTGGTTGATCTCCAGCAGGGCCATGGCTTTTACCAGTTTCGCATGGGCGTAATTCGGGTCCTTCGCCAGGGCCTTGTTGCTGTAGGAAATGGCTTCCTGCCAGCGCCGGTGGGCCAGCGCGTAAGTGCCGGCATGGGAAAGTACCGTGACATTCTGCGGCGACAACTCCAGCGCGCGATCGATGGCCGACCGCGCTTCCGCGGTGCGCCGGATCGCGTCGAAATATCCCGCGATCTGCGCCAGGTACACCGCCGTGTCGGCGTCCGAACCCTGCTGGAATTTCTCCACGTCCAGCGATTTCGCGGGCAGGCCCTCGCCGCGCAGAAAGAGATAGCCCTGGTTTGTCACCGCCTCCAGATGCCAGTCGGGCGAGGTGACCAGGTGCTCCAACAGGCGGCGGTATTCCTCCACCGGCCCGGAGAGCACGACGGCTTTCCATGGGGATTTTCGCAAAGCTTCGCGCCAGGCGGGAGGATTGGTCACCAGCGCCGCCGCCGTGCCGGGCGCGATGCCACCGGCCACGTTCGGGGTGAAGAGCAGGAGTTGGGGCAGGGCGGAGCTGTTGGCGAAAATCTCCGCCTTGTCCATCTTGCCGACCATCTCGGCCAGGGCCTTGGGCGCGATCAGCCCGACATCGGAAATTTTGGCCGGACGTTTGATCACATTCGCCCAGATCGACGGCACGCACGTTGCCAGCAGCAGAGCCAGGGTCGCGCCCAGCAGGATCTTCCGCACCCGCCGGTCATGCAGCATCCGCGCAATGATCTCCATGATGATGAGCACGGCAAAGGCCCCGAAGGCCCAGACCACAAAAAGCTTGGCCCATTCGCCCGCCATGAGGAAATCCGCCCCGCCGATTTTCCAGAGCCAGCCCGCCACCTGGTCGCCCAGGCTGGCCGTACCGTAACCCTCCAAGCCGCGAGCCGCCGCCACCCCTCGCGCCGCCGCCAGCAAGGCCGCACTGGATGGCAGCCCCACCACGGGCAACGCGTGAAAAAAACCGCACACCACCGCCGCGATCAGCGCGACGAGGATGAAACCTTTGGAGGGTAATCTGGCCATGAACCAACCGCCCTAGCTCAATACGTAAAATGACACCACCCGATGCGCCTCGGCGATGCTTGTGCCCTTGGCGAACCGCCATTTCAGCGGACCGGGCCGGCCCTTGACCCACAGCGTCAACTCCGCATCCAGATCCAGCATGCCCGGATTCTCCATCGAAAAGCCGTCCACGCTGCGATAGGGGATCGAGACGATTTCCCGTTTCGAACCCGTCACGCCCTGCTTGTCGATCCAGATGATCCGCCGATTGGTGAAAATGATCTGGTCGCGCACCAGTTTATACGCGGCCGCCACCTCTTCGTCGGGGATGAGCACATCCGCGAGTTCCTCTGCCGCCGCCGTGGCGGATGTTGCGGTGGAATTGCCGAGCAGTCCGGAAAGTAGTCCCATTCCCGTCAGTGTCGCCATTCGTCGGGCAAAATCAATCCTCCAAGAGGAGGGAGTTTTAAGAATTAAGAATTAAGAGCCGGCGGCGATCTGGCGCCTTGAATGGTTCACTGCGTCGGAGACTTGGGGCAAAACTGAACTCTGAACACTTAAAAACTCCCCAAACCTTTGCGGACGGGTAGAGTCTCCTCAGATCGTTTCCGTCACCTCAAACCCTGCAATGAAACGCCTCCTCCTCACCCTCACACTTATGAGCATCTTCGGACTATTCGGCGCCAAAGCCGAGCCCCTCGCCGTCGGCACCCCCGCGCCCGATCTCACCGCCACGAACCAGGACGGCGAGCCCGTCAAATTCGCCGACGTCTACGCCAAAGGCCTGACGCTGGTCTACTTCTACCCCAAGGCCGACACCCCTGGCTGCACCGCGCAGGCCTGCTCGATCCGCGACGCCTACGCCGGCCTCACCGGCGAGGGCCTGCAAGTCCTCGGTGTCAGCCGCGACACCGTGGCCAACCAGAAAAAATTCCAGGACAAATACAAACTCCCCTTCACCCTCATCGCCGACGAAAGCGGCGACGTGGCCAAGGCCTTCGGCGTGGAAATGATCCCCGCCCTCGGCGTGGCCAAACGCCAATCCTTCCTCATCAAGGACGGCAAAATCGCCTGGTTCGCCGAAAAAGCCAAAACCGCCGAATCCGCCCAGGAAGTGCAGGCGGCGATTGATTCGCTGAAATAGAGGCGGAAACAGATCGTCCACCGATTACACAGATTTTCACCGATTAACACGGCGAGTCCGGGGCTAGTCCTCCAATCTGTGACAATCCGTGTAAATCTGTGGACAGAATCCCTTGCCCTCGGCGCAAATTTATGGATGATTCGCCCCCTTCGCGGAATTCCCTGCAATTCCACCTGACGCACGCCGGTTCTCCGGTTTGCATTCCGGGGTTGAACTACCGGGCCTTTTCCGCGATAAACACTTCACCGACGGGTTGGTAGCTCAATGGTAGAGCAGCGCCCTTTTAAGGCGTTGGTTGTGGGTTCGAGTCCCACCCAACCCATCTTCTTCGTTCAAGCAGGACGAGATACTTTGCCGGCTTGGCAATGAGTTCATGTTCTCCATTTCTTTGTCGGATCATTGACCCTCTCGCACAAATCACTCGCGTAGCGAGCGGAAGTCAGGCATGTCAGGATATGCCATCGATGCCCTCCGGGTCATTAAGGACCTCGATACTCGGGCGATCAATACCGAGTCGTTGTCGACGATCTGACGGACCTTGAACTCTCGATTTCTTCTTTGGCGACGATCTGAGGCTTGAGGGGTTTTACGAAGATGAGAGGGGGCGCCTCCACATCATCACCTCTCAACCGTGGCGCGATGGCCCGCACCCTGACCTATCCACACTCAAGACCTATTTTATTGCCCACGGGTTTGAGACAGAATCGACCACGGGCGGTACCGGCATGTTTTTCCTCCGAGATGAAAAAGCCGGCCGGATCGATCTGTTTGATATCAAGCCGGACAACGTCATCCTCGAAGAAAACACCGGAGTCGTCCAACCGATTGATATTCACTTCGACTTCGATAGCCATGCCGATCGAGTGAAGGCCCAGGCGAGTATGGGCCTTCGTTCTGCCGAGCGAGGCTCCTGAGGATTTCGCCTCCAGTTGTCAGTCCCTGGCTTCCCGACGCGATGACAAGCAGCACAATGATACCCGGCATACCTTTTACGATCTCCACACTATTGGCCCTCTTGCGTCGTCTCAGCGGGTCTAAGTCTATTATTAGAAAGGTTTGAGAACGAGCTTTCGCCTTCCATGTGATTTCACTTAAGTATGTCCCATGACCTTCATGGAAAAGCTCGGCCTGTGGCTGATGGTTTACGCTGTTGCCTCCATGCTTCTCGCTTTCGTCGACATAAACTTTAGAATTCTCATGTGGATGGAGGCCTTTGGGACGATCGGGGCTTGGCTCTGCCGGGTTGCGCTTCTGGGGTTTGGTTTTTACCTCTATCGCACGGGGGACCCCACGGAATAGTCAGGAAGCCATGACCCCCTCCATAGGACGCGCAAGATTCCTACGCGACAACGCAAGGACCTTGTTCTCAAACATGGAGGGACGCTTCGCGGCAGGCCGCATGAGCATATGACGATCTTCTTCAAGACAATGAGAGTCTGGTTTCTGCTCCTCCTCATGGCTATGCGGGCACAAGCCGCCGAAGAGCCCTTGTGGTTGAATTCCGCTGTCGTAATCGACGTCCCTCAGCTCCGTATCTTCAATAATCGACCGCTGGACAAGCTCCACTCCATCGTAACGACCAACCCTTCGCAGGGTTGGGTGGTGAGTTCGCAATTTTCGGTTCGGGTTTTTCGGGCTCCGGCGATGCCGCCGGTATTGGAGAACCTCCAGTCGCTCATCGCCGCTCACCGTTCCGCCGGTTGGAAGGTTTGGTTGACACCTTCCTCTTACGCATCCGCCAGCAGCGGTTTTGTTGACGATCAGATGATCGGCATACAGCTGAAGGTCGATCAATTCGATGTGCAGTTGTCCCCCGAGGACGCAATCACGATTTCCGGCACCCTGACCATTTGCGACGTGGTCGACGATGCGATCGCTCAAAGCATACGGGCCAAGCCTGACAGTGTCATCTTGAAGGAAAAAGACATCATCGAGCAAAATATTCCTTTCAAGGAGACGGTGGCGCACCAACAGCCGTTAGTCATCAAATACTCTTGGAGGGGAGGCCCGCCGCTTGAGGCTCGCATCTTCGTTAGTCCATTTGTAAAGCCGGCACCCTTCAAGCGCCCTGATCCTTAGGCGGATTTATTGGAAGAATTGACCTCCTGTCTCTCTTTGCCCAAAGCGAGTGCACCGCCGCCAGCAGCCATAGCCCGATCGTCCCGACCACGCTCCATTCCAGCGTCGCGGTCCAATAAAAGTCCGCCCGCACTTTGATGATCCCCTTGGCCAGTTGCGAAATGATCCGCTCATTCGGCATCGCCAGGAACGCAAACGCCGCTGCCAGGGCCAGTACGCTGGCTGCGATCAATTCCGGCATCCGCCTGCCGGCCGGGCTCATCAGCAGGGCCGCCAGCCCCAGCGCCATGGTCAGAATCCACGACCAGAAAAATATCGCCGCGATGGGGAAATGCAGGCCCACCCGGCCGCCCTGGTACTCCAGCGTGAACGGCGACCCGCCCAGCGGAATCAGCCCCACGCAATAGCACGCCCAGCAGGCCAGCAGCCCCGTCACCGCCGCCGTCCGTCCCGGCCAGTTTCCCATTCGCAGCCCGAAGAGCCAGAACAGCGGCGCATTCAGAATGCTCGCCACACTTAGCGAAAAATTAAAAAACCCCGCCGCCGGAGACATCTTCGCCCAGCCCAATTCCGAATACAGGTGATTGAACGGCGAATAGTTCGGTTCATTCGCCCCATTGTAGGCCACAATGGCCGTACTCACCGCCACCGCCATCAGCACACACGCCGCAGCGGCCAGGCTCAGGGCCGCCGTTTCACGGCTGGGACGAGGTATCACCAGAAACCGTTATCAATCAACCCCCCGCGCCATCGAGTCTAAACCGTCTTCTGCTTTTTTCCCTTAAGTCACCCGGTTGCACCACTGGCGGCCATGCTGCCCCCGCCAATTGCGGAGAATCACCAGCCTTAGCTGTTCTTTTTTTCTGACGATTCAGGAGTGGGCTTCGCCATAGCCTTCGGTACGGCTTTGGCTTCGGCCTTACTCTCAGATCCCGTCAGATGCCAGGAGGCATACGAGAGGCCGAAAAAGATGCATGCGGCCGCCAGGGGATATTTCATCGCGGACCCTCATACACTTTCGGAAAAGAAAAACGTATCGGGTTTTTCCCCATCTTCAGGTAGTGGCATGTCAGGACGTTTCCGCTCTTTTCCGAGCCACAGGCGGGTCAGCCTCGTCAGCCGGTACCTGACAAATCGAGCTACCGCTAAGCCCGCGTCTTCCGGCACACCAGCATGATCTGGTCCACCGCCTGCGGATCGCCCACGCCTTCGCGGGTCACGAGCTTCGGTTGGAAAAGCAGCCCGAGCGGCATGAAGACTTTGTTATACATCCACATCGCATGCCGGCGGTGTCTTTCCAGCATCCGCATGCCAAATTCCACCAGGCGCGGATACGCCGGCTGCATGCCATACTCCGCGCTGCGCTCGATGACGAAGCCATGCTCCCTGAGCTTGCTGAAAAAAGACTCCGGCTCGTAGCGCCGCCGATGCCCCACCACCGCGTCAAATGGCTGCCAACGCGAGGGATGCAGTGGGACCGAGACCAGCAGTGCCGCCCCCGGAGCCGCCACCCGCGCCAACTCAGCCAGCGCCCCCTCGTCATCGTCCTCGTGCTCCACGATATCGAGAGCACAAACCACATCGAAGGTCTCATCCGCAAACGGAAGCGACGCAATCACCCCAGTCACCGCATCCGCTGAACTCGCTCTCAGCTTCGCCACTGCCGCCTCGCTCAGATCCACAAATGTTGTGCCCTTTTCCAGCGGCAGACGCGGTCGCAATCCCGGACCCACCTCGAGCCGCCGGGCCGAATTCTCCGTCAGCGATTGCACCAGCGGCCACGTATTGAACCGCTCCGGCCGCACCACCTCCGACTCCGCCCAAAGCGGATCATAGAACGCCCGGTTGACCTCATGCATCTCCCGCTTCCGCGAGCGCGTTTGAGAGGAAACGGCAACCGGCGCATCCGGCAGGAGAGCTTCAAAGGCAGGGTAGGTCACGCTACCATATTCGCATTTCGCCCCATCCCCGGCTGCAATTTCCGGGCCGTTTTGGCCGAAAATTCCTACTCTTCCGAACCTTCCACAACGGGAGCCGAATCGAATTCGGCAAGGAGGTGATTGGCCCGCTCTTCCTGATCTCTTGGCACCTGGAGACGAATCGGTATGAGCAGCCTGGACTCGATCCATGCGGAGGAATTCTCATCCGCCAAAACCGCATCCACCTCGCTGTCCCGCAAAAAAGACAGGATCAATCCGGCATACACGGGATCGGTGAACTCTCGGATCGTGATCATTACTTGACGATAGAAGATGTTCTCCAGCCTGCAACCGGCGTCACGGCTACGGCGTCTTTTTATACTGGAACGGGATGTTGCCGGAGCCGGAGCTGAAGTGGGTGTCCTCGTCGCCGCCACGATAGACATAGTAATAGAGGCGGTAGTAGCCATCCCCCTGCGCCGCCATGTCGGGCTTGCTCACAAAAAATTTCCGCCCGTCGGTGCCGTGAGGCGTGATCGTGACTGGCAGGATCGGCGGTTGGGATGGAGCATCCTTGTCCACATCGCGGCGGATTTCCGCCCGGTAGGTCAATTCGCCGAGCGGGGCTCCGATGGTGGTCGCAAAGGTCAGGAAGGCGCCGGTGGTGCCACTCACGAGGGGACTGGGTATGGATTCGGGTGCCTGGGAGTCAATCGTCAGCGTGAGCACACGCGGGGCGGCGACTGTGGTGGCGGTGCCACCCCATAGAAGCTTGATGGCATCATAACACGGTGTGGGTTTCATCTGCTCGTCCAGGAATGGGAACCACGTGTGGGTGATGCGGAACCCGCCGTTCGCCCCCTTGAAAGCAAAGGCTCCCACGGTGCGTCCCTCATTCGGCAGGATCACATTTTGATAGATGTCCTGCAATTCGAGGTATTTTGCGGCGCTTAGTTGTTCGATCGGCGCCTTCCAGACTGGCGGCGTCCACGTCGGTTCCGTCCAGGTTGCCTCCTGATTGATTCCACCGCGATTGTTGGGATGTTCGATGCCCCAGACCGAATAGATGTAGGGGCCGCGCCAGTTCGCCACGGTGATGTAGTTGTTGTAAACTTCGGGAGTGTGAGGCCCGTAGGAGTTGCAGCCGATCATGTCCACGTCCGGGGCCAGCGCCTTCACGCTGGCCGGCTTTTCCGCGGAGGTGCTCGCATGGCAGGTCATCACCGGATGATAATGATCCGCATGCCGGATGGCCCGGGCCACCCGCTGGATGTAACGGTAGACTTTGTCACGGTTCTCCGGGGGAAGCGTGAGAGGATCGAGTTCGTTGCCGATGGTCCAGGCCAGGACCGATTTGTATTTCTTGTATTGGTTGACGATTTGCATCGTCGCGTCGAACTGGGCATCCTGGGCGGCCACATTTCCCTCTTCGTAGTAGCCCGCATTGCCTTTTTCCGCCTGGGTCAGGATCAGCCCAAAGAGGACCTTGATGCCCTTTGCGTCGGCGTCCTTCAAAAAGGCGTCCGCCGTCGTGCCCGTCAAAGTCGGAATGAGGTTGACGTTGTAGTTGCGGATGGCGTTTCCCCCCGCATCCTTCACCATCTGGGGGGGCATCTCCGGGCCGCAAGAGCCTTTGATAAAGAAGTTCGTTCCGCTGATGCGCAGTTGAAAGTACGGTGTGTCGGTACCGCTGTCGGTGCGGACGATTTCCACCTGCTCGGGGCTTACATTGGCCACGGAATCGGGTGTCTCGTCGCGCTGCTGGGTGGCGACTCCGGTGCCGGCGGGGTCCGAGCTGGCCGAGCCGGAAAAATCGAAAAGCATGGCGTCTGCCGTCACATTTCCGGAACCGCTGGCGCTGGGCTTCAGCCGGACGGAGTTGCCGGTGCCACTGGTGAAAAAATAAGCGCCGAGATAGACCCAGGCCCCGGCGTTTTCCTCCTGGCTGACGTCGCGCGTCACGTCGACCTTGCTGCCGCCATCGTAGTTGATCTCAAGGGCCGCTTTCCCGGAACGGTTTGGGGCCGATCCCCATTTCATATAGATACGATAAACGCCCGCCGTGGTGATGGTCGGCCGCCACCGGGCGGCGGCGGTGGAGTTTGTCCCGG
>CAYUMP010000037.1:0-27048 GCA_964445975.1 uncultured Chthoniobacterales bacterium
GGCCATAACCACGCGTGGTCAACTGCCACACCGCTTCGTAGGTCAGGGTACCGGAACGCGAGACGACACCGACGTTGCCTTTTTTGTGAATGTAGCCCGGAGCGATGCCGATGCGGCAGCCGCCATGGGATTTTTCGCCCGTGCCAGGTGTCACCAAGCCGGGACAGTTCGGGCCGATCAGGCGGGTCTTGGAACCCTGCAGCGCCTGCTTGACCTTCACCATGTCGTTGACCGGGATGCCTTCGGTGATCGCGACCACGAGGTCGACCCCGGCATCAACGCCTTCCAGGATGGCGTCAGCCGCGAATGGCGGCGGAACGAACACCACGGAGACAGTCGCGCCGGTTTCTTTCACCGCTTTGTCGACTGTGTCGAAGATGGGGACTTTGTTGGCGAAGAGCTGTCCGCCTTTGCCCGGCGTGACGCCGGCCACCACCTGGGTGCCGTAGTCGAGGCTGAGCTGGGCGTGACGGGCGCCGAAGCTGCCGGTGATGCCCTGAATGAGGATTTTAGTTTCGGGAGTGACGAGAATGGCCATGTGAGTAAGGAGTTAAGTTTTCCCTCGGATTAAGCGGCCTTTTTGACTTCCGCCACGATCTTCTGGGCGGCGTCGAGTATGTTGTCGCCGGAGACCAACTTCAGGCCGCTTTCGGCCAGCGTCTTCTTGCCCGCTTCGACGTTGTTGCCTTCGAGGCGAACCACCAGCGGAATCTTGAGGCCGATCTCGCGAGCGGCTTCCACGATACCCGTGGCGATGATGTTACAATCCATGATGCCGCCGAAGATGTTGACCAGGATGCCTTCGACGTTCTTGTCGCCGAGGATGATCTGGAAGGCCGCAAAGACCTGTTCCTTGGTCGCGCCGCCGCCGACGTCGAGGAAGTTCGCCGGCTTGCCGCCCGCATACTGGATGATGTCCATGGTCGCCATGGCCAGGCCCGCGCCATTGACCAGACAGGCGATGTTGCCGTCGAGGCCGATGTAGTTCAGCGAGAACTCGGAAGCCGCGACCTCGCGGGGATCTTCCTCCGTCTTGTCGCGCATAGCCACGACCTCGGGCTGGCGGTAGAGGGCGTTGTCGTCGAAGTTGAACTTCGCGTCGAGGGCGAGCAACTCACCCTTGTCGGTCACGACGAGCGGGTTGATCTCGACCATCGAACAGTCGCACTGGATGAAGAGCTTGTAGAGGTTGGTGAACAGCTTTGACGCCTGATTCATCAACGGACCCGTGAGGCCGAGGCTCTCGGCGATCTTACGGGTCTGGTAAGGCATCAGTCCCAAGGCCGGATTCACCCCGATGCGGAGGATCTTCTCCGGGGTCTCGTCGGCCACCGCTTCGATGTCCACGCCGCCTTCGGTGCTGGAAATGACGACCGGAGCCGAGGTGGCGCGATCCAGCAGGATGGCAAAATAGAGTTCGCGTTTGATGTCGACGGCTTCACCGACGAAAATCTTGCCGACTTCCTTGCCTTCCGGACCGGTTTGATGGGTCACAAGAACCTGACCCAACATCTTTTCGGCCAGTTGTTTAGCCTCAGCGGGGCTATCGCAGAGATGCACGCCGCCCTTGAAGCCGTTTTGGAAGGTGCCCTTGCCGCGGCCGCCGGCGTGGATCTGGGCTTTGACGACGATTTTGCCGCCGAGTTTGGAGGCAACCTGCTCGGCTTCCTCCGGGGTGAAGGCGACCGCACCCGGCTGGGTGGCGACGCCAAATTTCGCGAAAAGTTCGCGCGCTTGGTATTCGTGGATATTCATGAGGCAGTTGAGAGAAGGAAGTTGGGAATTATCCCGACTTCGTCAGTTTGCCAACGGAATATTGTTTTTTTTGCACCATTCCATAGCCGCCGAGTCCCCTTCCCTCGCCGTATTGACCACCCAATTGACCGCTTCCCTGCTGCCCGCCGTCGCCGCCTTCAGGAACCACTCCTTCGAGGAGGTGGAACTTTTCGCCAGCCCCATCCCGTTTGCGTAGCATTTGGCGTAGTTCAGCATGCACAGGGCGTTCCCCTTCTCCGCCCCTTCGCGGAAGAGTTCGACGGCTTTTTTGGCATCCTGGGGCACCCCTTCGCCCAAAATATACAGAACGCCGATGTTGGCCTGTGCATCCAGCAACCCGAGTTCGCGCGCCTTGGTAAATAATCTAAATGCCTCCTGGACATTGGGTTTCAACAGATCAGGAACTCCCCTCCGGTAAAGATCCCCCAATCGGTTCATCGCATCCGGTTGATTGAGAGCAGTTGCCTGAGAGAGAAGATCGATCGCCCCCTGCTTGTCCTCTTTCGTCCCTTTGCGGAATAGTTTGCACTCCGCCAAGGCATACATGCCAGCCGGACTCCCGTTCTCTTTCGCCCTCGTAAACCATTGCACGGCTTCGACTTGATCCGGAACATCCACGCCAGCGCCCGCCGCCAACATCTCCCCGACATGCACCATCGCCTCGCTGTTACTGTGCTGATCCCCCGCCGCCATGAGTCTTTTCAGCGCCACGGCCGGCTCGGTTTTCCGCAGACGTTCGCCCAGTAGCATCTGCGCCGACATCACATTCAGGTCGGCCACCTTTTCCAAGGCCGGCCGCAGCACAATGAAATCAGTCTCGCTCAGCTTTTGCGCCCGCGCGCGCGCCGTCAGTTGCTCCATCACAATATGCGGCTGCTTCTCGTTGGGAAATTGCGTGGCCAGGGCCGCGTAGGCCAGGAGGGCTTCGCCCACCTTATCCTGCTTGGTCAACTCATCCGCCGCCGCCAACCCATCCTGATACGCCTTCTGCTGCGGATCGACCGGTTCCGGCGTCGCTTCCGGAGTGCTTTCCGGCGTGGCTGCGGGCGTCGCAGTCGCCTGCGCTACCGGCGGCGTCACTTCCGCCGGCTTCTTCTTCTGCGCCCCAAGGAAAATCACCAAGACCCCCAGAAAGGCAAACAACACCCCGGCCACGCTGATCAGGATCATCGTCAGCGGAGACTTGCCCTTGGCTCGGGCCATTTCCGTCGGCGTGGAAACGGTCACCGGCACGGGCGGCGGAACCACCGTCGCCGGAATGGACGGAGGCGTGGCCACGATCACCGGTTTCGCTCCCGTGTCTTCCTCCGCCAGTTCGTCCACCAGGACCCGCGCGCTCGGATACCCTTGCGCCGGATTGAGCGCCTTGCGCAAAGCCGCGTTTCCTTCCTCCGATAATCCGGGGATCGGCACATAATTGCTGGTCGACCCGCTGGCTCGAACCCCGCCCAGCATCTCGTAAGCCAGCGCCGCCACCGCAAACACATAGGCCGCCGGTGGATTTCCCGCGAACGCCCCCGTCGCCTTCATCATCGCAAACGAGGACGCCACCATCGTTGCGTCCGGCGAACTGGAATTTCCCCCGGTCGCCGTGAGCGCCGTGAATTTCGGCGTGCAGACCTTCCAGGCCGTGACGGGTTCGGTCGGATCACTGCCCGGCAGCATCACCTCATGCGCCCCGATATCCGGACAACTCAGGCCGCTGCCCCGCAATTCATCAAACGCATCCGCCAGTTGGGCCAGGATGCGCACCGCTTCACCCACCGTGAGGGCCCGCCGAACCCGCAGCAAATCCAGCAGTGAGGGCCCATCGGTCCACTCGACCACCACAAAGGTCTCTCCGTTGGCGTGCTCCAGCGAAAGGATGCGCTGAAACGCCGGATGCCGCAGCTTCTGGATCGCCTCGATCTCCTGCTCCAGGCGGGTAAACGCCTCGGAGGTCGCCAGCAGATTCGTGTTGAGTATGAGCACGCCGACGATGGCCTTGTCCTCGGTTTGCTCGGCCCGGAAAATGCGACCGTGATCGGAAGCCATCGCTTCTTCCAGCAGCCGATACCGTCCCGCCAGCACCACGCCCGTGGCCGGTTCGACCGGACCGCCGTCGGTCATGATCGTCGCCGCCATCTCCGTCTCGAAAGCTTCCGCGCTCACCTTGGCCGTGGCCACCGTGGGAAGGGCTTGCACCACCTCCATACAGGCCTCGATCTCCCGGCGCAATTCCGCCGGCGTCTGCGGCCGGTCCTTGGGATCTTTCGCCATCATCCGCCGCAGCAGCTTGATCACCACGGCATGCTGGCCCTCCAGATTCTCAAAGGGCGGCTCGCGATGCAGATGCTGGCTCATCACCTGGGCCAGCGAACCCCCAAACGGCGTCTTCCCCGCCAGCATGTACCAAAGCGTCACTCCCAGCGAATAGATGTCCGAACGCACATCCAGTTCGCGTTCCTCCAACTGCTCCGGACTCGCAAAATGCGGCGTGCCCAAAAATCCCCCGCCCGTCAGTGAAGCCGTGTCCTCCCCGCTGGCCGCGCTCTTGGCCAGGCCGAAGTCGATCACCTTGACCGTAAATTCATCGCCCCCATCCTCGTGGACAAACATCAGGTTCGACGGCTTGATGTCGCGATGCACCAGGCTTTGCTTCTGCGCCGCCCCCAGGGCCCGGCTGACCTGCGAGGCAATCTCCAAGGCCATCGGCGCCGGAATCGCCCCCTCGCGTTTCATGAAGCCCTCGACCGTATCGCCGTCGATGAACTCCATCGCGTAAAAGTAATTGTCGTCCTCGCTGCCGAGGTGGAAGACCGTCGCGACATTCGGATGCCGCAGGGCCGCCGCCGCCCGCGCTTCCCGCAGGAAGCGCTGCCGGGCGATCTCGCTGTTCAGGTAGGCCGCATTGATCACCTTCAGCGCCACAAAACAGCGCAGGTTCGTGTCGAAGGCCTTGTAGGTAATACCCATCGCCCCGCGTCCCAGTTCGAACAGCGAGCCGTCGTCCTTCCTCAGAACCTCAAAATGTTGAAAACGAACCGCGTCGGACATTCCTCGCCAGATTTAAGCGACCCCACAGCAAATGACAACCCTCGCAGCCGCTTTTCCGGAATGGCCCTTCAGGCGTTCTTTCTTCGCATGGTGGGGGATTGCGCCACCACGCAGAGGACTTCAAAAAGCATTTGCGCCCCGGCCAGAGCAGTCATTCCCGATGGGTCGTAAGGCGGAGACACCTCCACCACATCTCCTCCGGCAATCGCCAGTCCGCCGAGTCCCTGCAAAATTCTCATGGCCTCTCTGGGAGTCAGCCCGCCCATTACGGGCGTTCCCGTCCCCGGTGCCATCGTGGGATCGATCGCATCCACGTCAAAGCTGATGTACGCGGGCGTCTCGCCCACCACCTCGCGGATTTTTTTGATGACGGCGGCTGTCCCCATCGTTTCGACTTCGGGCATCTCGATCACCGTCATACCGCACTCTTTCGCGAAAGGGGCCGCCAGTTCGGTATAGGAATCGCGGATCGCCACCTGGATGCTGCGGCTCGGGTCGATCAATCCCGCTTCCAACGCATTCCGAAACGGTGCGCCATGATGAAACTTCGTCCCTTTCATCGGCAGCGCGGTATCATGATGCGAATCAAAGTGAATCAGCCCCAGCGGCCGCTTCCTCCCCAGCGCCTGCAAAATCGGAAAGGTGATTGAATGGTCGCCGCCCACCGTCAACGGCACGATGCCAGCCTCGACCACGCGCTCAAAAAACGCCCGGATCTCCCCATTCAGCAGATCCAGATTCAACGTGTTGGAAATCGGCACATCCCCGAGATCGGCCACCCGTGCCCGCTCATACGGGATCACCTTCGTCGCCGTGTTGATGTAGCGGATGAGGCCGGACTGCGCCCGCACCGCCTGCGGGCCGTAGCGCGCTCCCGGCCGGTGACTCAACCCCGCATCCGTCGCCACCCCGATCAACCCGATGTCGACCCCCTCCCAGTCTTTCACGATATCGGTGCGAAAGAAGGATGTGATCCCGATAAACGGCATCTCCGTCATCCTCTCTCCGTATCCCCCGATGCGTTGCAGGATATCTTGGTCGGTGTTCATAAACGCTGAAAACAGAGGAGCATCAACTTACCCGCCGCCCGCATACAACCCCCACGCGTGGGGGTTGGCAGTCTACGGGGCAGAAGATAGTTTTCCCGCCATGACTGAAAAAGAAATGGAGTTGGCCGTGACGAACTACATGCACTGGTACGGAGTGGCGACCTTTCTGCGCTGTCCCCTCGTCACCGATTTCAAAAACGTCGACATCGGCCTCGTGGGGGTTCCCTACTCCGGCGGCAATGCCATCGAGCGCATGCAATACCTCGGGCCCCGCGCCGTTCGCAATCGCTCCTCATCCTATCACCGCGCCCATCGCCAGTTCGGCTTGGACCCCTTCAAGCTCGCCCGCGTGGCCGACCTCGGCGACGCGCCCGTCGGACGCACTCTCAACCCCGACATGGCCGCCGAGGATTTCCAGGCCTTCTTCGAGCAGGTTTTTGCCGCCAACATTAAGCCCGTCAGCATCGGCGGCGACCATTCCATCACCTGGCCGATCCTGCGCGCGGCCCGCAAGGTTAGCTTCCCCGAGCCCGTCGGCATGATCCATTTCGACAGCCACACCGACGCCCAGCCCGCCGTCCCCGCCACCCGCAATCACGCCGGCGGTTTTATGATGGGAGCCGAGGACGGCATCATCGACCCCAAGCGCACCGTGCAGATCGGCATGCGTGGCCCCATGGCTCTCCTCGAGCAGGATGATTGGGCCATGGCGGATTTCGCCCGCGTCATCACCACCGAGGAAGTGGTGACTCAAGGCGTCCCGCATATCATCGCCGCGGTCCGGCGCATCATCGGCGACGGCCCCGTCTACCTCAGCTTCGACCTCGACGCCATCGACCCGGCCTACGCTCCCGCCGTGGCCGACCCCGAGACCGACGGCCTCACCATCCGAGAAGTGAACCAATTGCTGCGCGGTTTCCGCGGCCTCAACTTCCTCGGCGCCGACATCGTCTGCTTCTGCCCGCCGATGGACACTCCCGGACAGATCACCGCCATGACCTCGGCCGCCATGCTGCATGACATGGTCTCCCTGATCGCCGACCGCCATTACTCCAAATAATGGCCAAGTCGTCGATGGGAACGCGATGATCCCGACGCCGTGCTTGCATCGGGTAGGACTCGTCCTCCTCGGTCTCTCCGTTTGCCTGCCGGTCGCCACGCTCCTCTTTCCCGTTTTCGGCCTGCCCTCCGCCTCGTCGAATCTGCTCGTGAGCCTGCTCATTGCCGGAGCACCGGAAATGCTGTGCCTGGGTGCCGTGGCCCTGCTCGGCAGCGCCGGCCTTCCCCGGTTCCATCGAGACGCCGCCCCCGCCTCCCGGCTGCGTTACTACGGCGGCCTCGTCTATTGCGTGCTCAATACCCTGCCCATCAGTCTCTACGCCTACGCTCCGCATCTGATGCCCGGCGGTTCCGCCAGATACTTCATCCTCTCGATCACCGACCTCGGCTTCATCCTCAGCGTCTTTCTCATGGGTGGAGAATTCTGGGAAAAATTCCGTCGTCTGTTTGTATGGGAGGGCAAGGCATGAAGATCGTCAGTATCAACCTCGGACGCCCGGAGCCCCTCCAGGGTGGACGCACCCCCAAGGAAGCCTATCTCACCGGCATCTACAAACGCCCTGTGGACGGACCCGTCCGCATCACCCGCGAGGGCTTGCCCGGAGACCACATCGGCAACCACACTTACCATGGCGGCCCCGACCAGGCTATCTACCTTTACGCCCTCTCGGACTACCACTGGTGGGAATCCACCCTCGGCCGCTCCTTGGAGCCAGGCGTGTTCGGGGAAAACCTCACTCTCAGCGAACTTGATCATGTCCCGCTCGCCATTGGAGACCGCCTCCGCATTGGCCGCGTCCTGCTGGAAATCACCGCGCCACGCATCCCCTGCGCCACGCTTTCCCGCCGCATGGAAGACTCGGCTTTTTTAAAAAAATTCCGCGCCGCCGAACGACCCGGCCTTTATTGTCGCGTCATCGAGGAGGGGGAAATTCAGACCGGAGAACCCGTCCTCTACGAGCCCTGCGCGGGCGAAAGACTGAGCGTTCTGGAAATCTACCGGACCGAATTCGCCCCACCCGGCGACGAGGCCACCCTCCGTCGCCACCTCGCCGCGCCTTTGGCTATCCGCATCCGTCAGGCCAAAGAAAACCGGCTCGCCGCGATCATGGCGAAAACCTCGGGTTGACCCGGCCTTACCGTTCCCGCAAAAACCCGATCGCAAAGACCGTCGCTGCATGGCGGTTTTCCTGCACCAGCTTGCCCAGCACGCTGGCCACGTATTCCTGCACCGTGCCCAGTTGCACTCCCAGGATCGTCGCAATCTCGCGATTCTGTTTGCCCTCCGCCATCCAGTAAAGCACCTCACCCTCACGCGGCGAAAGCCCCAGCGTTTGCAGACGCCGCTGGGCGATCAACTGCCTCTGCTCCGCCCACGGGTTCTCGTGCCGTTCCCACGCCTGCCGCAAGTGCGGACCAAACGCGTCCAGCAACTCACAATCGCGCGTCGTGAAATCTGTTTCCCGCCGGTTGAACGACAGCGCCACCACCGTCGTCGCATCCACCGTGATCGGCAGCGCCACGCAATACTTCAACTCCTGCCGCGCCAGGCATTTGAGATAATATTTGTCCGCCAGCAACTCCGCCATCCCGATCAGATCCGACAACCGCCGGGCCTGCGGGTCCTGCTCCCGCGCATAATAGGCCACCAGGACAAATTCTTCCGGATGCGCCGTATAGTACGCCACTTCCTCCGCCGTGAATGGTTCAGGAGGATGCATCTGCGTCTTGATGCGTTCTCTAGTCCGGTCCAGCACTTGAAACACCGTTACATCCGCTGCGATCAGCTTCCTCATCCCCGCCACCACCGCCGACGCAAAATCGCCGTGGTTCGTCGCCGAATTGATCTCATACACCGCCTCGAGCAACTCGCGCCAGACTTTGGGGGCAATCGCCATGCGCATGGCTTCTTATCATCGCCGACCCGCGATACCAAACGAATTGCCGCTTTCGCCCAAAACCCCTTTACTTCCCCTCATGAGCGAGTCCCCCAAAAATTCACGCTGGGAACTTCGCCTCACTCTGTTCTTCTTCGGTCTTCTCATCGGTCTCCTTGGCGCTGCCGCCGTGTTTGTTCTGCTGCCGCGCCAGTACCGGCCTAGCACAACGTTGCAGATTCGTTCCACCATCGAGCCTGATGCCGGCCCTTCGTCGGCCTCTCCACCGAACACTTCCTCGGAGTCAATCAACCTTGAAGCCCAAATGGAGATCATCCGTTCCAAGGAAATCCTCGAGCCCGTCATCACCGCTTTCCAGCTTGGCCAAAAATGGGGAACCGCCCCGGAAAAGACCTTCAACCGGCTCCGCCACGCCACCACGGTCAAAGAAATTCGCAACACCGAACTCGTCCAGATTTCGGTATTGGACCCCGATCCCAAGCTAGCCGCCGACCTCACCAATGCCATCGGCGGAGAATACCAGAAACTGCGCGTCAAAGATCAGGGGCAGCGAGCCTTACATCTTCTGAATCAGCTCCAAACCGAGGTCGACGATCAGCGCAGAAAAACCGATCGCCTTCTGGAGCAGATGGTCGACCAGACCCGGGATCAACTCCGACCCGACGGCGGAGACCCAAGGCCGCCGAAGCAAAACTGTCCACGACAAAAATGCAAACCACGATGCCTCGAGCTCCGGTCACGATTTGGGAACTCGCGGAAATTCCGTCGGTCCCCGCGTCGCCCCGTATTCTTCCTCTGCTCCTGGCTGGCGCTCTCACCGGGATCGTCCTCGGCGCCATCATGGCGGCGCTGGTCCGATCAGCGAAGACTTAGGATGCGAAGAGTTTCTCGCCCCTCCCGGCCCTCGTAAGTTGGAAGGGTGCTCTGTTCGGCCTCCAGTTCAAAGCCCTGCGCAAACAAGCCGTCCAACTCATCACGGGTACAGCCATAGGGCGGCCCATCCTCGTCGTGGTTGGGATTGAGGAAGAAGATGCCCAGCAGATGTCCGCCGGGTTTCAAAAGGCGCGCCACGCTCTCCGCATAGTCCAGCCGGCGACTCGGAGAAATGGCGCAAAAACACGTATGCTCGACCACCCAGTCAAACGTCCCCTGCCACCCCTCCGGCGGGGCAAAAAGGTCGCCACAGACGTAGGTTTCTCCGCCTACCCGAGAGCGACCCTGCGCCGCCTGCACGGCGGATGGAGCCACATCGAGTCCGATGACTTCGGCTCCTCCGGTCGCAATGGCCCGCACATCATGCCCGGTGCCGCAGCCCGGCACGAGAATGCGGCCCCTCATTTCATGCCGTTGCAGCCAGTCCACCAGAGCCGGATGCGCCTGCCCTTTTTCCCACGGGGTATCGCCGAGCCGATACCGCCCGTCCCAATCAACCGCGTCGTTCGCTGCCACGGCCTTGTTCGAATCGTTCGTGCTCTTCGAGGTTCAACAGCACCTCGGCGATCTGCTGCGGAATGTGAGAGCCTCCGGTATAAGCAACCACCAGGCGGTCCTTGTGATCCTGGCCGTCAAAGCGGCAGAAAGCCTCGCCCCAGGGATACTCCCGCTGCCCCTTGAGGTCCGTTGCCAGGATGTTCTCGTGATAAACCCGCCGCTCGCCATCCGCCGCCGTGTCCGCTTCGTAAAAAGTGTGGCGATGGGTCAGCGTGACCAGACAGACCCGCTGATCCGGACCGCACACCGCACCGACCTCGAAATCTCCGAACTCGGAAGCATGCACTCCGACATCGTGCAGACGCCATTCCGGAATGGGCAGATCCTTTGTCGCAAGCACGTGCCCGGCGAGAACCGCCATCGGGTCCTGCGGCTGCAAATGCCAGCCATCCGAGAATTTTATCTCACCTGTCGTTGGGGAAATCATTTTCGTCTCCAGCGGCTGCCCAGCGCCACTCCATACTGGAACTTCCGCTCATGTTCGCGAATAAGAAAGGGCAAATCTTTCGTGATTTCCAAGGCGAAGTGCGGAGCGAGGACTTCCTGCAACGCCGCAAAGGACCGCTTCCCGTCCGCCCGCCCGCCCAGCCAGTTGGATTTCGGCGTAAATTCCTCCAACCACGTAAACGGCGTGGTCAGCAACAATTGCCCGCCGGATTTCACCAGCGTCGGCAACCGCTCCAAAAACCGCATGGGTTCCGGCAACCGGCAAATCAAATTGGCAGCCAAAACGACATCAAAATCACCCAGCTCGTCACGGAGGGCCATCGCGTCCCCGGTCTCAAATTCCACCTCTCCAGGGTTCACGGTCGGAGCGCTGATCTCGATGGCACGGGCGATCTCGCCCTCGACCGTCTGCCGAACGGAAGCGCTGCCGTTTTTCATGCGGCTGGCGGCGGTGATGAAAGCCTGCGAAAAATCGATCCCCCGCACGGACTCGCAATGCCGCGCCAACTCAAAGCTGGACCTTCCCACCGCGCAACCCACATCAAGCGCGCGCGATCCGCACGGCAGAGCCAGCAACTCGTCGACCAGGCGGGCGGCGAAATCCAGCGCCTCCCGCGGCCCGGGGCCTGAGCCGAGGATTTGCTCCGCCGTTCCGTAGTGAAAAAGCAGATACTCGCCGACGAGTTTTTCGGTCTCGTAGGGATTCACTACTGGGCGAGCAGCGAATTGATGTAATCCGAAGGCTCGTAGTCCTCGATGAGCACCTTCACCTCGCCGTTGCGGAACATGCGGGCCTGGGCCAGGCGGATTTCCGGCGTCTTGTGCGGGGCGAAAAGGATGTCGTCGTGAGTCGCGTTCTTGTGGTTTGCGAATTTCTCCGGCGTCAGACTGCCGCCGAGATGGTCGCTGCGTCCGGTCGCCACATGGATGGTGCCGCGAATTTTTTCATCCTGAATGTCGCGGCCGGAGAAAGGCAGAATCTGCGTGCCAAAACCCAGTTCACCCAATTCACCGGTGACCGGATCGCTGGCCAGCTTTTCATTGTGCGCCTTGATCACTTCAGCGTTGCCCTTGAGCAACTCGGCTTTGACGACGCGACCGTCTGCGACCTTCATCAGGCCGATGGTGCCGTCTTCGTACTTCATGGGAAACTCACCACTCGCGCCGGTCGGCACATAATAAATCTCTCCCGCCGGCAGGTTGGCCACATCCGGCTCCGTGCCATGACAAAGTCCGTGGCTCTTCTGCGCCTCCTGGCGGTCGAGATCGAGATGAAGAGTGTGCGTCTTGCCGTCGTGTTCGAAATCGATTTCCACCCAATCCGCCTTGGTCATGCCCAGGCGCATCTTTTCCGCGTCGCGGCTCACGTCCGCATAATCGACCGCCAACCCGGAACCGAGGATGATCTCGTTCACCCCATGCAACGTCGCCCCGCGGAAGTTGTATTTCTTGGCGTGGGCCGTCAGCGGCGCGGTGGCCGAGTAAGTCGAGATGCAAAGAATGATGTCGTAGTTCGGATAGATATCACGCTCGAGGCTCAATTCCTTGCCATCCGGCGCCACCGCGAGATCAGGCAGATCCAGGTTGCTGCCGCCGGTGACTTCGTAGGCGTAAATTTCCCCGCCCTCGAGCCCTAGTTCCTTCAACACCCCGCCCTTGAGGGCTTCATAAAAATGGGTGACGGCGTTGCGCTGGATGGAAAGATCGGAATTTTGGAGAAATTTAAAATCCGTGATGTCGTGCGGGTTTTCCAGGTCGATCAGGATGCAGATTTTCTGTCCTGCTGAAGGCTCAAACGTCATGCGCAGGAGCTTGGCGAGACTGAAGGGAGGAAATTTACGGGCAGAGACTTGCTCGGAGATAGTCATGACGGCCAGAGACTAATATGCTACGCCATCAAGGGCAAATGCGTATGCACATCCATCATCCAGAATCTTTTCTCCCATGAGCGGAAGAAAGTTCCGGGTCCTGCATGTGCTTGACAGTTTCGACCTCGGCGGCGCCCAGGAGGTGGTGGCCAACCTGCTGGCCTGCATCGACCGCGACACCTTCGAAATGGAGGTCGCCTCCATGCACCGGCCCGGCGTCTATACGGAACGATTTCGCACGCTCGGAGCGGAGGTCCACTCACTCTCGCCACACAAGATGGTGCCACTGTATGTTCCGAATTTATGGAGCCTCCTTCACCGCGGCCGCTTCGATGTGGTCCACGCGCATCTGACCGCCTCGAACCTCATTGCGAAGCCCCTGGCGGCCTGGGCTGGAACGCGCGTCCTCATCAACCACGATCATGCCAACGACGCCTCGCGCCGCGACCGCAAATTACTGTGCGCGGCCGACCGCTGGGCCAACCGCTATTCCACCCACATCTGCGCGGTGTCACAATCGACCCGGAGGTTTCTGATCGAAGAGGAGCAGATCGCCCCGGAAAAAATCACCGTGGTGCACAACGGCATCGATCTGCAGCGCTTCGTGCCCGACCGAGTCCCTGCGGTGGAAGCACGGAAGAACCTCGGTCTGCCGGCGGAAGGCTTTGCTCTCGGCGGCGTCGGGCGGCTCACCCGACAAAAGAATTTCTCCCTCTTGCTCGAAACCGCCGCGCTCCTGCGCCAAAGGCGGACGGATTTTTTCGTTGTCCTCGCCGGCACCGGGCCGCTGGAAGAGGACTTGCGGCGGCAGACTGCCGCACTGGGACTGAATGACATCGTGTATTTTTCCGGCCACATCAATGACACGGCCGGGCTGTATCCGGCCCTCGATGTGCTGGTGATGCCCTCGCTTTTCGAAGGCCTGCCAATGGTGCTGCTGGAGACGATGGCCATGAATATTCCCGTGGTGGCGGCAGCCGTGGATGGCGTCGCTGAAATCGTGGAGGATGGCCGCGAAGGCATCTTGCTTTCGGGTTGGCAGGCGGCGGAATTCAGCCAGCGCATCGACAGCTTGCTGAGCGCGCCGGCTCAACGCGAACAATTGGCCGGCACGGCCCGAAGCAAGGTTCTGCGGGAATTCTCCCGTGAGGCGATGGCGAATAACATCGAAGCCATCTATAAAAATTGCCTGGAGGCAACCGAGCGCGCTACAAGGAAGCCGCCCGCCGCATGAAGGTTCCCGACATTCAAATTCCCGCTGATTGGACCGCCAAAGCCGGTCCCGTCTGGGGACAACTGGAGAAGATCGCATACCGTTACGGCGCGCTGATCCTGCTCGTGGTCGCGATCTGTTACTACGGGCAATATTATCGCTCCGGGCTGAACCTCAGCGGAGAAGGCGGCACCAATGCGGTGGTGGCCATGCGGCTGCTGGAAGGGCAGCGCCCCATCGTCGACACCTTCCTTGGCTATAACGTGCTGTGGTTTTACGCGGTGGCCGGGCTCTTCAAAATCACCGGCCCCAACTACATCGCGCTGCGGATTTTCTTTTTCGCCATGTGCACGGCGACCAGCGTGCTGGCTTTTCTCATCGTGCGGCGGGCGACCGGCCGCGGCCTTTATGCCTTCCTGGTCGCGCTCGGGCCGCTGCTGATTCCCGGAATGATCTTTCGCAATTACATGGCTTTTTTCGCCATGTTGAACATGTGGTGCCTGCTGCAGGCCTACGTCTTTGAGCAGCGCAGCCGCTGGCTGCAACTTCTCTGGATGGGGCTTGGCGGGTTTGCGCTGGGTCTCACCTTTCTCACCCGCATCGATCTCGGGACCTTCTTCACTATCATCACCGTCGGGCTCGCCATTCTTTATCCGATCCGCGGGCCGGGCCGACGCCGCCTGCCCATCGCCCTCGGCGGGCTGGGGCTGGTCGTGCTGATGGTCATCGCTACGCACCTGCCTTTCTATCTGGACGCTCAACGCCGTGGCTATACCGATGCCTTCATGCGTCAATACGACGGATGGATCGGCATGGTCCGTCATCTCGCCACCCAGCAGGTGGCCAAGGTCCAGACGCAACCGGCCCCCGCGCCCACCCCGGTGACGGAACCGGCGCCTACAGCCCCGGCCCCGCCGACCGAGGCCATGAATGGGGACATCCAGGCCTCCAATTATCTCAAAAAACATGACTGGGAGTATTTCACGAAGGCATCGACCTTTTATGATCGTGCTTATGTGCTGATTCTCTACCTGCCGATTCCGCTGGCGCTTTTGATCGTTCCACTCGCCAGTTTCGGTTTGTTGATTGCGCTGGTCCGGAGAAATTTCGCCCTGCGCAAGGTGTCTCTGGTCATCCTGACAACCACCGGGGCCGCCCTGACGCTCTTCCCTCAGTATTTCTTTTTCCGCCCGGACACGCCGCATCTTTCGGAGTTCATGGCCCCGTTCATGGTTGCGCTGGCCTGCACCATTTGGTTTGCCTGGCGGTGGGCGGCGCAAAGCGCGACTACCCGTCTGGTGGCCACGCTGCTGATCGCGGTCGCAGCGACCGATATCGGACTCTATTTCTACCATAGTTATCCCAAGGAATCCGCCGGAACGATTGCGGCCAACCGCCGCCGCGACAAGGAACTGATCGCGGAAAACGGGGTGCGGGTCTGGATGCGGGGGAAGGATCGCGATGAGCTGCAGCAGCTTTGCGATATCATCAAGGCACGAACGAAGAGCGATGACTATCTGGTGTGCTATCCGTACACGCCGACGATCAACTTCATGACCAACCGGCGGTCCTTTGAATACAATCTTTACGTCGACAATGCCTACGACACCTCACGATTCTTTGATGACACCATGCGCGAAGTCGAAAAATACCGGCCGGCCGCCATCATCATCGACAACCGCCCGATCAATCAGACGGAACAATCCCGTTTCCGCAATTGGGCGGGGCCGACGTATCAATGGATCCGCGAGCACTACACATACGCGGGAACGTTTCTGCGGCAGGAAGTTTATCTCAGGCCCGATCTCTAGCCGCTTCGGTGAGTACTTCCTCGTACCGGTTCATTGACCGGGTGAAGTCGAAGTCCGGGGCCTTCTCCAAAGAGCCTCGGCGCAAGGCGAACAAGGTTTCCGGAGAGGAAAGCACCGAGCGGATTTTGGCCGCGAATGCCGCGGGCTTGAGCGCACAGAAGTGGCCGTTGCGGCCTTCGTCCACGACATCCTGCATGCCGCCGATGGCGCTGCCGATGACGGCGAGTCCGTGGTGCAGCGCCTCCACCGCGACCATGGGCAGGCCTTCGTGTAGCGAAGTCATGTAGAGAATGTCGGCCTGCGCCATTTTCCCGGCCACTTCATCGCCGGAGAGCCAGCCGGAAAACGTCACCCGATCGGTCAGTTGCAGCTCGGCCGTTTTTTCTCGGAGAGCTTCGCCCAGCGGACCTTCGCCGATGACCTCAAGGGTCCAGGGCAGATCCTTGACCAAGGCCAGAGCCTCCACCGCGAGCAGCGGATTTTTTTGCACACTGAGGCGGCCGACAAAGAGCAGGCGCGGCGGGTGGTTCACTGTCACGCTGGCGGCGCGGGGCTGCCGGACGGCATTGAGAATGACGACGGGATCGACGTCGTAAGCCTGGCGGGCCAGACCGGCGACGAAGGAACTTACCGCTGTCACACGGGAGCTGCGCTGCCAGACCGGGCGAACGAAGGGATTGACCAGTTTGAAAAGGCCGGCGGTTTGCTCGGGCACGCCACCGGGGACATCGCCGAGATGGGCGGTGATCACGTAAGGCGTGCGGGTAAAAAGTTGCAGCGCCAGAGCCAGCACCCCGGTCGGGACGGCAAAGTGCGCATGCAGGACGTCCGGCTGCCAGTCGCGCACCTGCCGCAGAGCGGGCAGAAAGTTCGTCAGAAGATAGAGGGCCATCTCGGGCACCGTGCAGGTGTCCTCGCGGCGGCGGAAGGAAGGTACTCGAAAAACCTCCACGCCCTCGTCGTTGAATTGACGCGGCAGGTGGGGCATTCCGGCGGTGACAACGCGCACCTCGTGACCACGGCGGACAAGGTCCCTGGCCACCTGCGCGGCGACCCGGCCGCCGCCTCCGCCGATGGGCGGGTATTCGTAGCAAAGGACCAGGATCTTCATGCCGGCGGTGTCACGTCGCGGCCCTTGAGCCATCCCTCGTAACAAAACTGGCACCAGAGAAAGAGACGCTCGTCCACTTTCCCCGCCTGATGCAGGCGCAACTTTTCCCGGACAAAGGCGGATGGACTGGCCGGGGCAATGCGGCCGGTGCGGAACCAGGCGCCCACCGGCGTGCCGAAGCCTTTCTTTTTCCGATAGATGATGTCGGCAGGGAGCAGCGGCTCGAGCGCCTTCTTCAACAAATACTTGGTCACGCCGTCCTTCAATTTGAGGCGATGCGGCAGGCGGCGCGCGAAGTCGGCCACCTCGATGTCGAGGAAGGGGCTGCGGGCCTCCAGGCCGTGCATCATGCTGGCGCGGTCCACTTTCGCCAGGATGCCGTCCGGCAGGTAAATCTCGGTGTAAAATTGCAGGGTACGATCCACCAAATCGGTCTGCTTGCACGCCTCCCAGGCATCGATGGCCTCGGAATAGAGGTCCTCGGGATCGATCTTCTCGCCGAAATACCGGCCGATTTCATCCGGCTCGAGTGCGCCCAGCCAGATGGGGTTCCACATCCGTTGCGGATGGCTGGCCCCGCGCATGCCGCGCTTGATTTTGAAATCGAAGCTGAGGTTGGAGTGCGAAACCGGCAGCAAATTGGCCAGCGCGCGCAGGGCGTGATGCATCGGGCGCGGCACCAGTTGGTCGTAGAGGCGGGCCTTGTCCAGTCCGCGAAAGGTGTCATAGCCCGCAAACAATTCATCTCCTCCATCGCCACCCAGCGCCACCGTCACATGCCGGCGGGTAAACCGGCTGAGCAGCCAGGTCGGCAGCAGCGAATTGTCTCCCTGGGGCTCGTCCAGTTTCTCAAAAATCTGCGGCAGGAGATCGCATGCCTTGTCGAGATCGAGCATTTCCAGTTCGTGCCGGGTGCCGAGAAACTCGGCGGCCCGCCGGGCGAAGGCGGACTCGTCGAAGGACGGTTCGGTGAATCCGATGCTGAAGGTCTGCAATCGCTCCGCGCCGGCATGTTTCGCCGCCAGCGCAGCCACCGCGGTGGAATCAATACCGCCGCTTAGAAAGACGCCCAGGGGCACATCGGCCATGAGCCGGCGTCGCACGGCTCCGCTCAGTTTCTCCAACAACTCGGCGGCCAGTTCCTGCTCGGGTCGGCGGGCCAGCTTTTCATCCGGCTCCAGCGTGTAACGCCAATAGCGCTGCACCTGCGGTTCCCTGTCCCCTTCGATCAGCAGATTGTGGCCCGCCGGCAGTTTCCAGATGCCCTCGATGATGGAATGCGGCGCGGGGATAAGCGCGTAGGCGAACAGCTTCTGCAGGGCCTTGCGCGAGACGCTGCGCGGCGCGAGCGGATGCGCCAGCAGAGCCGTGACCTCTGAGGCAAAAGCGAACGTCCCATTCTTCCGGAACCAATAGAGCGGTTTTTTTCCGAAGCGATCCCGGCTGAGAAAGAGCCTCTTACGCTCCGCATCCCACAACGCGAAGGCCCACATGCCGTTGAGCCGTTCGACCAGTTCCTCGCCCCACTCGACATAGCCGTGCAGCAGGACCTCGGTGTCGGAGTGGTCGGTCTGGAAAGCGTGGCCTTTCTTCTCCAATTCCGCGCGAAGCTCGGCGTGGTTGTAGATCTCGCCGTTGAAGACGATCCAAAAGCGGCCGTCCGGCGTCTGCATGGGCTGGCCGCCATCCGTCAGATCGACGATGGAAAGACGCCGGTGGCCCAGATGCAGGCCGGTCGCCTCCTCGCTGTGATAGCCTTCGGCATCCGGCCCGCGATGGGCCAGGGCGCGGGTCATGCGTTCGAGGCAATCTCGTCCGCCCTCGCCGACGAATCCGGCGATTCCACACATCTCAGGCGGCCTTGGGCAGGGGTTCCATGTTGCGCGTATCGCGCACCATATAAATGGATTTGCCCTGCGACTCGTGGAAGGTTCGCGTGATCATCTCCGCCAGCAGGCCCATGAGAATGCAGATGATGCCGGTCATGAAGGAAAAGACCGCCATCATGGGCAGCGGGGTCTGGGTGAAATAATAGTTCTGCACGTAACGCATGTAAAAAGCCCACATGGCAAAAACGAAGGACGCGGCAAAAAAGATGACGCCCCAAAGACCGAAGAGGTACATCGGCTTGAGCATGAATTTGTCGAGGAATTTCACCGTCATCAAATCCATGAGCACCTTCATCACCCGCTCCAATCCGTATTTGGACGAACCCGCCGTGCGCGGATAGTGGCTGACCGGGATCTCGGCGATCCGGGCGCCGTGCCACTTCGCGTAGATGGGCAGGAAGCGGTGCATCTCACCATAAAGCCGCACACCCTTGATGACCTCGGCGCGATAGGCTTTGAGCGAACAGCCAAAGTCGTGCAGCCGCACCCCGGAGACGGCCGAGATGAGCTTGTTCGCCATGATGCTCGGGATGTTGCGCTGGAGGGCGTTGTCCTGCCGGTCCTTGCGCCAGCCCGAACAGACATCATAACCCTCCTCGAGCTTCTTCAGCATGTTGGGAATGTCCGCCGGATCGTTCTGGCCATCGCCATCCATCGGAATGATCACCTCGCCCTGCGCAAAATCGAATCCCGCCATCATCGCCGCAGTCTGGCCGAAGTTCCGGCGAAAATGCACCACCTTCACCTGCGGGTGACGGGCCGCCAGGGTATTCAGAATCTCGTCGCTGCCGTCATGGCTGCCATCGTTCACAAAAATGATCTCCCAGGGCTGTCCATAACGCTGCATGACGTCATGAATTTTGCCGAACAGGGCCTCAATGGAGCCGCGCTCGTTATAGATGGGAACGGTCAGGGAAATCATTGGCAACCCGACTGTGTATTTCCAAACCGGCTTCTCCGCAACCCCTGAAAGAAAGGGGCGGCGCATGCCGTTTCTTGCGCGCGCAAATGCGGGCTGCTTAAATACCGGGCTTCATGCTCAGGATTTCCTTTCTCTTGATTTGTATGCTGCTGGCCGGTTGCGGCGGTGGCGAGGTGCTCCCATCCGGGCGTCCGGCCCTGCCCAAACAGGTGCGGGTGGACTGGCTCGGCCACGAGTGCTTTCTCTTCACCTCGTCCCTCGGCATCTCCATTCTGACCAACCCGTTTTCGCCCGGCACGTCCGGCCGGACCCTTCCCTCCACCCTGAAGCCGGACATCATCCTCGTCACCAACGAGCAGTCCGAGTTCAACAATGTGGATGCGATGGCCAATACCCCTTCCGTCTTCCGCGGCGCCATGGGCGTAGGATCAAGCAACAGTTCCGGCATCCACATCCGCGGCATCGCCATTTACGAGAACCCGGAAAGACCCGACCCCCATGGCCTGAGTCTCGTGTTTGTCTGGCGGCTCGATGGCATACGCTTCGGGTTCCTGGGCAATGTCACCCGCGCGCTCAGTGCCACGGAAGTCCTGGAGATCGGCTCGGTCGACGTGCTTTTCGTTCCGGTCGGCGTCCCGGCCGGATTGACCGATGCCACCCGAAAAGCCATCGTCGAACAACTGCACCCCCGCGTCGTGGTCCCGATGGGTCGCGCCACGGAATTCACCGCTTTCGGCAGTAGTCTGGGAAGAACTCATCCCATTCAGGGGCTCTCCGTCCTGCTCGCGCCGGAAGCATTGCCGCCCGAACCCACTGCGTTGATCTTCGGCACCCCTTGATTCCTATTTCATGAAAATTCTCATCATTGGCTCCGGCGGGCGCGAACATGCGCTGGCTTGGAAACTGTCCCAATCGCCTCGGGTGACAAAAGTTTACGCCGCCCCTGGTAACGCGGGCACCGCCCTGCTCGGCGAGAACGTACCCATCCCGGCGGACAACCTCGTAGCCTTGCGGGATTTCGCCCAAAAGGAGGCCATCGACCTTACCGTGGTCGGTCCCGACGACGCCCTCGCGGCCGGCATCGTGGATACCTTCGAGGCCGCGGACCTGCGGATTTTCGGACCCACCGCTCAGGCGGCTCAACTCGAGTCGTCCAAGATTTTCGCCAAGGACTTCATGCGCCGTCACGGCATCCCCACCGCCGAATCGCGGGAGTTCTCCGACAGCGAGGAAGCAAAGGCCTGGTGTCGGAGTGCCAGACTCCCCCTCGTGATAAAAGCCGACGGGCTGGCCTTGGGCAAAGGCGTGGTCATCGCGGAAACCCTCAACGAGGCGCTGGAAGCCATCCACCGCTCCATGGACCTCCGCGTTTTCGGCGAGGCGGGCAGCAAGGTGATCATCGAGGAATGCCTGCGCGGGCCGGAATGTTCCATCCACGCCCTGGTCGACGGGGACACCTACTGCCTCTTTCCCGATGCCAAGGACCACAAGCGCGCCTACGACGGCGATACCGGTCCCAACACGGGCGGTATGGGTACCATTTCCCCTTCCCACACCCTCGACCCAGCTCTGACGGCGCGGGTGAAAACCGAGGTGCTCGACCGCTTTATCGCCGGCCTCAAAAAAGATGGTCTGACCTTCCGAGGCATGCTTTTCCCCGGTCTGATGTTGACCGAGGACGGGCCCAAGGTGCTGGAATTCAATTGCCGTTTTGGCGACCCGGAGACCCAGGTGCTGACCCGGCGCCTGGACAGCGATCTGCTGGACCTGCTGGAAGCGTGCCTCGACGGCACCCTCGCCAAGCAACAACCGGTCTGGTCGGAAAAGGCCGCCGTCTGTGTGGTCCTGGCTTCGGGCGGATACCCGGGCGATTACCAGAAAGGCAAGGAAATCAGCGGTTTAGAAGAAACCGGGCAGCTTCCCGAGGTGGTCGTTTTCCACGCCGGGACGAAAAAAGACGGCAGCAAAGTCCTGACCAACGGCGGCCGCGTTCTGGGCGTGACCGCTTTGGGTACGGATCTGGCAGAAGCCCGCCGGCGGGCCTATGGCGCCGCCGATAGAATCCTCTTTGACCAAAGGCAGCGAAGAGAGGACATTGGCGCGACATGATCCGCGGAAGCTTCCTTTTTATCGTTTTCATGGCCGGCCTGCTCCACGCGCAGGACCCCGCTCCTTCCCCCTCCCCATCACCCACGGTCTCCCCGTCGCCGACCCCCGCTGCCCCCCCCAAAAGCACCCGGCAACTCGTCAGCGACCTCAAGGATGAGGAAGTGGAAGCCGCCCTGAAAGCTTTGAAGGAAGGTTTCCTCAATCGCGAAAAAGTGGAGGACAAGGCTCTCCAACGCGCCACGCTCGAAGGCATCATCCGCCGTCTCGCCCCGGGAGCCTCGATCATCGAGGAATCTCAAAAAACGGCCGCCGCTCCCGAGACACCTTTTCTCGCGGAAATCCTCGATGCGCATATCGGTTATCTGCGCGTGGGGGCGCTGACGAAGAGCAGCCTGGCGCAACTTGATTCAGCGCTAGCCAGTTTTTCCGAGAAGAAGATCGATGCCGTCATCCTGGATTTGCGCGGGGTGCCGGAAGGCGGCGACTTCGAAACCGCCGCGGATTTCGCGCGACGCTTTTGTCCGAAGGGGAAATTGCTTTTCTCCATCCAGAAGCCGAGTGCCAAGCAGGAGCGTATATTCACGTCCAACCAAGACCCGGCCTTTCAGGGCGTGTTGATGGTGCTGACCGATGCCAACACGGCCGGCGCGGCCGAGGCATTGGCAGCCACTCTGCGCCTGAACGTCAATGCGATGATCATCGGCGCCGAGACGACGGGAGAGGCCGTGGAGTTCTCCGAGGTTCCGCTGGGCGGAGGCACGCTGCTGCGAGTGGCGGTGGCGCAGGTCATCCTGCCGGAGATCGGCCCAATTTTTCCGGAGGGCGTGAAGCCCGATGTGGCCATCTCGCTGCCGGACGACGTTCAGGCGCAAATTTTCCTGGAGAGCAAAGAGAAGGGAATCAGCCAGTTTGTCTTTGAAACCGAACGCCGGCGCATGAACGAGGCCTCGCTGGTGGCCAATCTCAATCCCGAGATTGACACGGTGCAATTGTCGCAGCGCGACCGCAGCAAAACTCCCCAACTGCGCGATACCGTGCTGCAACGGGCGGTCGACCTGGTCACCGCGATCAATTTTTACAACGCGAAGAAGTAGATCACGGCGTGACCCAGTGGAGGCCGAAGCCGAGCCACAGGGGAATCGTGACCAGCCCGATTAGCGAAGTACCGAGTACGACCTGAAGGGCTACCGGGACGTCCCCGTCGTTCACTTTGGTGACCACGATGGGGAAAATGGCCGCGGGCATGGCGGCCTGCAGAATGAGGACGGATTTCAGCGCCTGATCGAAGGGGACGAACTTGGCCACAAGCAGGATGAGAATCGGGGCCACCAATAGCCGGACGACGCAGGCGGCCAGGATGGTGCGCCCGCCGTGGCGCAGAGAACGCAGGCTGATGTAGTCGGCGATCAAGGCCCCGCTCAGGAGCAGCGCCATCGGGACGGCGCAGACGCCGAGAAGGTGAAACGTCGTATCGACCGCCCCCGGAATCCATTTTTCGCCGTGCAGGAAATTCAAAACGATCGCGGTCAGGATCGCGATGATCTGCGGGTTGACGGCTTTTTTCCAACTGCTGCTTTCCGCGTGGCCGATTAGTTGCCACAGAGAGACGCTCCAGAAGGCAAGTTCCACCCCGAGAAAAAAGGCGAAAAGGACGCCCATCGTACCACGGTCGAAGAGCGCCACGCACAGGGGCAGCGGAATGTAACCGTAGTTCTGCAGTGAGGCGGTGAAGACAAAGGCGCGCCGGGGTTTCCCCTCGGGCACGCGGAAAATTTGCGCGCCCCACCGGGAGACGACGATCCCCAGCAGGATCGAGCCAAAACCCAGGATGGGCGGCCAGATCAGGTTGGCCGGCCGAGCCAGGGCCTCATTGCCGACAATCGTGTCGAGGGCCAGGGCGGGATATAACACGAGGACGACCACCCGAATGAGAGAGCGGTCGGCTTCCGCGGAAAGCACCCCCAGCTTGCGCATGGCATAACCGATGCCCATGACCACGAAGATCGGAAGGACGATTTGGAGGAGGAAAAAGAATTGCGAAACCGGCGTGTTCACTGAAAGACCATCCGGCAAATCACAATGGCGGCAACGACGCCGGTGAGGTCGGCCAGCAATCCGGCGGGGACCGCGTGACGGGTCCGGCGGATCGCCACGGAACCGAAGTACACCGCGATCACATAAAAGGTGGTTTCCGAACTGCCCATGATCGATCCGGCCATACGGCTAATGAGGCTGTCCGGACCTCCAGCCGGTCCGCCGATCTGAATGAGCTCATTGAAAATGCCATTGGACCCGCCCCCGCTGAGCGGACGCATGAAGACGAGCGGCAGAAGTTCCACCGGGAATCCAATGGCCGAAAGCACCGGTCCCAGAAAGTCGGCGATCATCTTGATTCCGCCCGCCTCGCGGAACATGCCCACCGCCACCAGAATGGCAACGAGATAGGGAATGATACGGATGGCCACGTGAAATCCCTCTTTGGCGCCTTCGACAAATTCCTCGTAAACGGGGATGCGTTTCAAAGCGGCGTAGAGCGGAAAAAAGGAGAGCAGAAACGGCACCGCCAGCAACGAGATGGCCTGCACGCTGGCAGTCAAATAAGCCGTGGGCGTGGCGGGGGCCGCCCGGCGCACGGCCTCGAAGGCAAAGTAGATAAAAAGTCCGAAGTAGATAAAGAGCACGGGATAGGCCCACCTCATCAGGGGCAGAAAAGGCGGCAGAGGCAGCGCCTCCTCCTTTTCCTCCGCCGCCAGCACCGGACTGGGCAGGGGGGGCAGGCGGTAGGCGGGCAGCTTTTCGAAAAGCTTCACGATGACCACCGCGACAATGGTGGACGAAAGCGTCGCGAGAAAAGCCGTGCCGATGATGGCCGTGGGGTCCTTGGCGCCCGCCGCCGCCATGAAGGCGACCGTGCTGGCCGGCACCAACTGGATCGAACTGGTGTTGATGGCGAGGAAGGTGCACATCGCGTTCGTCGCCACCCCCGGTCGCGGGTTGAGTTTCTCCAGGTCCTGCATGGCCCGAAGCCCCAGCGGCGTGGCGGCATTGCCCAAGCCCAGCATGTTGGCCGCCATGTTCATCAGCATTGAGCCCATGGCGGGATGGGTTGGCGGCACCTCCGGAAAAAGCCTGACCATCAGGGGCCGCATGGCCCGGGCCAGCACCTGAATGAGGCCGGCCTTTTCAGCCAGACGCATGACCCCCAGCCAGAGGGCGATAAGGCCGATGTAGGGAATGGCGATGGTGACCACCGCCGTCTCACAGGACTTGAAAGCCGCCTTGGTCACCAGATCCAACTGGCCGTGGAAGCCGCCAAGAATGACGGCGGCCAGCACCAGACCGAGCCAGATCCAATTAAGCATGAAGCGCGCTTTGTCTCACGCCGGAGCGTCGCGGAGCAAAGAAAATCTCTGAAAAGACCCCTTCCAACCAAGTCCACCTCAAATCATTTCCTTCATTTTTTATTGAAATAAGTGAAGACCCGACGCAAAATCCGGCCCGTCATGTTGGATAAACCCGCTGTCCTTCCCCAGCAAAAAGCCGTCCAGCTTTCCGAGTTGGAAATCGAGGCCATCCAGATGTTTATTAACTTCCTTAAGCTCATTGGCTTGCCGAAGTCCGTCGGGGAAATCTACGGCCTCCTTTTTGTCGCCCCCAAACCTCTGGCGATGGATGATATCATGGTCCGGCTCAATATCAGCCTCGGAGCGGCCAGCCAGGGATTGAAGCTTTTGCGCGGGGTGGGCGCGGTAAAAACCACCTATGTGCCGGGCGATCGGCGCGATCACTACGTCGCTGATCTGGAACTCAGCCGATTCGCCACAGCCTTCATTAAAGAGGAGTTGCACCCCCGCATGGAACGCGCCTTGGTCCGCATTCGCCGCATGGAGGAGCTCTCCGTCGACATGAGCCCTCAGGACCGCAAAGCCACGCATGCCAAGATCGAACGGCTGAAGCATTGGCTGGAGAAGGGCAACAAGATGCTGCCCTGGATCTTGAAATTTCTCGTTCGCTGACCGCACTCCTCAAAGGAGCCCGCCTGTGAAACAGGCCCACCCACAATTTAAAGAAGTAGATGGTCCCGCCACCCGGATGACCAAGGGCGGCAGCCTGCCCATCGGAAGCTCGTCATAAACAATCATGGATAGTCCAACAACCGCACCCGCCACCGACAACCGGAAGTGGGATTTCGTCATCAGCTCCAAACGTTCATGGTTCGACCTGAACCTGGGTGATGTCTGGCGCTACCGAGATCTGGTCGCGCTCTTTTTCCACCGGGATTTTGTTTCGACCTACAAACAGACCGTCCTAGGGCCGCTGTGGTTCATCCTGCAACCGCTGCTGACCACGGTCACCTATGCGCTGGTCTTCGGGCAGATCGCCAAACTCGACACTTCCGGCGTGCCGCCCTTCATCTTTTATATGCCCGGGATCATCATGTGGTCGCTGTTTTCCAACTGCCTGATGCGCTGTTCCACCGTGTTCGCCGCGAATGCCGGTATCTTTAGCAAGGTCTATTTCCCGCGCCTGACCGTGCCCATTTCCTCCGTTCTCTCGATCCTGGTCACGTTCGGCCTGCAGTTTCTGATGTTTCTTTGCTTTCTCGCATTCTTCTACCTGCGCGGGAATGACGTCCGGCCCGGCATGGGAGTACTGGCTCTGCCCGTGCTGGTCCTGCAGGCCAGTCTCATCGGCATCGGCCTGGGATGCATCATCAGTTCGCTAACGACCCGATACCGCGATCTGCAAATGGCCCTAGGCTTTGGCATGCAGCTCTGGATGTATGCAAGCTGCATCTTCTATTCCCGCAGCGATGTCCCGGAGCAATACCTATGGATTATCAATCTCAATCCGATCGTTCCCATTATCGAAGGCTTCCGCAACGCCTTCCTTGGCACGGGACCTATCAACTATATAGAGATGGGAATTCTCACGGTGGTGGCTTGCGCCATCTTCGCCTTCGGAGTCGCGGTATTCAATCAGGTGGAAAAAAATTTCGCTGACACCATCTGATCAATCCCTTTTCAAAAATGTCTGAACTCATCCGTATCGAAGGACTCTCTAAGCGCTATCGCCTGGGCACGATCAACCGCGGCATGCTTTACAAAGACATCCAGAGTTGGTGGGCTCGCAAAACGGGCAAGGAAGATCCCCATGCCAAGGTCGGCGAACACCAACTCCACCATGATCGCATTGAAAAAGGGGATGAATTCTGGGCACTCCGTGACATCAACTTCAGCGTGTATGCGGGGGACACTCTGGGGATAATCGGCCGCAATGGCGCCGGCAAATCCACCCTGCTAAAAATCCTCAGCCGCACCACCTCGCCCACGGAAGGGCAGATCAAAACCCGCGGCCGCATCTCGAGC
>CAYUMP010000038.1:0-24320 GCA_964445975.1 uncultured Chthoniobacterales bacterium
CACGACAAGTTTTCGGACGGGGGGACTCACTACTTGGCGGTTCTAGCCAAGCCTTGGCTTCTGTCAACTGGTTTCCATAATGCTTTGCAAAATCCCCGTTACGTCAGCTAAACATCGATCAATGGTACGTAAACTTACGTATTCCTTATGGCATTTAGTTATTTTTGGGTGAGGCTATACGACATCCGATTGTCTGGCCAAAAAACAAAGGCCAAATTATGAATTTTGGCGTCAACTCGAAGGGTGGCATCCAACCTTCCCCTTGTCATCAACCGCCAAAATCCCGTAGGTGATCCGCGCAATGAGTTGGCACGAAATCAATGGGATGAGTCGCTCTCTTCGACAAAGACTGCATTGGCAAGCGTCTCGGCAAACGACGCGTCGAGTTCGGCCTTTTCCTTTGCTTCGATTGTTTTCAGCGCCTCCCGCTCAATCTCGATGAACCGTCTCGTCGCCGTCAATCTGGCGGAGATGAGAGTCCTTATGGGATCGCCCGGTTCAAACATCGTCGCTGGCATCCAATGAGAGTACACCACCGGGTCAAGTGCAGTCGGCAGGAGATAGCCGGCCTGAGCCGCGGCTCAGCTTCAAGCGGCCGATCCCGGAAGAGCGATACACCTGGCGAGGCCTGACAGCCGGGAGGGACCCGCACCAGTTCAAACGTGGAAGTGGTCCAGCGGCAAAACCGCCTGTCTCCCAAACGGTTGCCTGGATTCGATTCCCAGCCGCCGCACTGGCCTATTCAGAACGGCTCGTCCCGCCTCGCTTGAAGAGTGGGCCTAGTGCCGTCACCGTTATAGCGAGCATCGCTGTACCGGTCAAAAGCCAGATAAGCATCGTGTGCAATCGATCGATATCTGATCTTACCACTGCAAACGGTTCACTTCCTCCCTATCGCAGAAGTAGGGGGCTCCAACTTCCATGAACGGTATATCGTCGCCCCGGAGCCGATAAGAACAGTTACGAAGACACCACCCAATATTGTCATAAGGGTACCAATTGAACTATGCAGACGATCAATCTCGGCTCTCAGTGCACTTCGTTCTGCCAAGGCGACCGCACTCAGTTGGTCAATCTCCTTTCGCAATAGGGGAACGCTGAGAGCCTTCTCAGGTGTGGTCAGGAGCGCCTCTTCGATTGCTTTTTGTCTCGCCTGTGTCTCTTCTAGCTTTCCAGCAAGTCTGGTCAGTTCAAGATTTGTCACTATTTCCGGTGGAATGGTGCTCAGCTTTGACACAGTCGACTCAAGTGCTGTCATGCGTTTGTTGTTGGATTCCACCTGGTCAACAAATCGGGGGAGATTGATTATTCGGGTGTCGGAAGCAGTGACTCGGGCGGGAGAGCTGAGTGCCCATTGGATTAGCGAGAAAAGTATCCCGATAATACCTAAAATCGCGATGACGCCGGACCAAATCGCTTCTTCTCTCTTTCTCTTAACAGTCCGCTCTTGTGATTCCCGAACAACCCGTTCTGATTCTTGGACATTCTCCAGAAGCTTTCGGAGCGCTTCGTTGTCGGGGTCGGGAGCGGGCGGAGGGAGGGCCATAAGAAGCTCACCCAATACCAGTCTTAGCTACATCTACAAGAAATCCTCTTCCTACCGTGTTCGGGTGTAGTCCTTCCGCGACGCGTGCGTGGCGCTGGCTACCTGCCATGTGGTCGTAGCTCCGGACTCAGCGCTCTGCCACGTTGCCGACGCTCTGGAGATTCCTACCGTGGCTCTCTATGGTCCGTTCGACGCGAAAGCCCGCACTATCCACCACGAGACTGTACTTGCCCTCCAAGGCACCGCCCCCGGGGTGCCGTGACCGGTTGCTGTCCAGGTATCGAGGCGGTGCAGCGTGAGGTTTTGGCCTAGAAATATTTTCACTTTTCTCGGACTGGCAAGGGTGAGGTGCGTATTACTCACTTGTCGATATGGAACTATCGACGTGCAAATCTCATGCTAGCAACCGACTGGCCGCACCGAAAACGAAACGACTCCAGAAGCCGCAGCCTGATAGGCAACCCGGGTGGTGCCGGGGGCTGACACGTGGTTCCACACTTCGGGCTGCGGCTTTCGTTTCAATAAGAGAAAATGAAAAAAGCAAATCAAGCGTCCGAATACGCCAAGAAACTGGCGTCGATCGGACTTAAACCCGGGGATCTGGTAAGATCAGGAAACTGCGCAAAGCCCATATCCCGACAGGCATGGATGCACCGGTGGGTGGAGATGGCGCCGGTGGAATCGCGCCGGGAAGCAGAACTCGCCGCAAAGCTGTACCTGATGGATTATTGCAATGTTCCATTCTGGCTGGACCCTTCGACCCAAGTGACCTGGCACGGGCGAAACCTGACCCCCTACGCTAACTTCCTCCGGACCATAACGATTCCGTTTTGGCGCTTTCCCTACAACCTGGCCCGGCAAATGAAGCGGACCCAACTGGAACCCGCATTGGCAATGCGAGGCTTTCTACCCGGCAATCTAAAGGTGAAAGGGATCGAACTGACACGGGGCTCACTAGCCACCAAAGAGCAGAAGGTCACAGCTCTCTCCCACCTCATCGCTCACGCCATGCTGATGACCGCCGGCTGGCTACTGATCAAACCGTGGGATGAGGATGACGACGATGACATCCTGGGCAGCGATTACACCAGCGCAGGTGAGGAGCTTGATTCCAAATACCGCACCGGCGGCCGCACTAGGGCAGCTAAATCATCCATCGCGGGCATGGCTGTAAACACTGCTGCGCGGCTCTTCGGAGCTGAGATAGATGGAGCTGATGAAACCTGGATCAGGGTGCGTTCTATACCGTATGCGACTCAGGCGATAGCCGTTGGCACCGTTCTCAAGACGCTCGATGCCTACTGGAAAGGCGATGCCAAATCAGTCAAACCAGCCCAGCTGGCCGCCGGAGACATCATCGAGGACTTCATGAGCGTTGGCAGTGGTGCTCGTCTTTTCTTTGCTTCCATCGGCTACGAGGACAGATACTCCAAAGACCAGCGGCTTGACTTCAAAATCGGACAAACCGCCTTCGATTGGACCACTGGCCGCATCATTCCCCCTCGCCTGCTCAAAGATGTCGCCGGCTTTGTGGATCCGCTGGCTCGGCGATACTTCCCTTCAGAGGCTCTCGACTACTCTCCAGGATTCGTTGAGGGAGTCATGTCCAAGGTACCAGGCGCCACGAAGCTTTTGCCTCCCAATGGGAAGATCGAACCTGACGGAAACCCTGATAGCGAACAAACCATGGAAGCCAGAGAGATACTGATCGCGATGGGGGTGGAATTCCTCGCCTACCGTGAATATGTAGACGATAAAGGCAAGATCAAGGCGGCCTACGTCCGGCCCAAGTATCTCTATGAGAGGCCGGACTACATCACCTACCTGCGATGGCTCGGAATCAGCGCCAAGCGGGTGGACGGAGCGGGAAGACTCAATGAGGCCCAGAAAACCACACGATGAGTGATGACCCATCCAGCGACGAAGCCAAGGTCTCCTTCTTGAGCCAGGCAGTGGCATACGAACGAGGATTCTTCTTTGGCAAAGCGCAAGGTGTGCCCCTCGCGATAGACTATACGTTGTCCTCCATCAAGGCCCGCCGGGAGTTTCTCCTCACTGGTCGGCTGAACTTGATTCTCTATGGCCACGTGCCATCTGGAATTGGGATCAGCGTAGGAAATGCCGACGACGACCAGGGGCCGGGATTCCCCATCAGCTTTGATTTGCCGCCTCCTCCAGAAAACGACAAACCGTCAGGATGATCGTCCAGAGCGAACGCTCCTGTTCCAGACACTCGAATCTGTCAGGCAGTCTGCCTGCGGCGGATGCTGCTACCTCAGAAAGGCTCGACCATTGATTATTTCACTCACGACATTCGGGTAACTATCTACACTTCCACGCGATCGAACGAAGTTGATCGCCTTTTCGTAGGACCAATTAATCTTCCTACAGAAAACCCAGAGGTCTCGCCAATGCTGATGGCCCGCGGGGAAGAACTCCATTCCCCACCCATCGGCCCATTTAAAAACCTCAATGAGGGTACCAGACTCCAACTTGGCAGCAACCCGATCCGCGATCTTCTGGGCCTTCGTTTTGGTTTTCCATCGCTGTTTGGTCAGGAAAGTACAGAGGCATCCGCCGTGATCGATGCCATCCACAAAGGCCGGCTTCTTCGCCGCCCACCAACCGAGTTCCTTGGTTTCCCAGCCAAATCGATCCTCTATCATCCTTCCCAGGTCACCCTCAGGGTACTCCAGAATAGATGCCAGTTCCCTCACGGACTCCGCGAACTCGTCAGACACAACAATTGTCAGTGTCTTGGACATTTTATTGAGTAAGAAAAGAGCATTTCTTATTGAGCACTTGATGCGCTGCGACATTAAGCACAGCCACAGCCCATTCTCGGATGGTCATCTTGCAATGAAGGGAGGCGGATTCCCATAGAGGAGAGTTCATCGGTCCGGCATCTATGACCAGATTCTGTAAATATCCCACGCACCGATTTGCTGGGGGATAATGCCCCACCTCGGTTGAAACTTTGCCCTCAAGGAAAAGCCTATGGATGAAGGTGATCGAAAAGCATTTCTCTCCACCGCGCTTTGTATGGTAAAGATCCCAATGCTCAGTGAGATAATGAGCCCAATTTCGCGATTCGAGGGAAAGACTCTCCCACCACTCCAACGCCTCCCGATTGCGCTTCGATCTTTTTAAGGATGGCATTGATCTTGCCGAGATATCGAGCGGCTTTCCTGAACTCTTGGGGGCTTTACTCACTTGCGGGCTGGTATTTTGCTCCCGCGATTCTGCTGTGTCTTCCTGGCCCGCTGTTCCACCCCAAGGTGTTCCACCTTTTTCGCCGCGCTTTTGGCAGTTTTTGGCGAGACCAAGCCTTTGTGGGCTAGTTCGATACGCCTCACATCGAGGGCCGCATCCACGGCTTGCAAGCAGCTGCTCAAAGCAGCCAACAAACGATCTTCGGCGATCACCAGGCCGGCCTCAATCGAGCCGAGGTATTGGCATACATTCAAATCCAGGTCACCCCCGAATATCCGCTTGGCGTTCTTAATATCCACGCGCTGTTGGTGGAGTGAAGATGTCAGCCGGTGAAGCTGCTTCGTGATTGTGATGGCTTCCTGCAACGATGCTGCCATCTCGGGATTTGGGGTGTAGCGGTTGGAAGTATCAGGCTGCTTTTTCATGGGTCGTCGTAGTGGTCTGTCGGTTTCGAAATTGCGTTTGTATGTCCGCATCGGCGTCTTGGAATTTGGTGCCGTAGGTGAAGGCTCGCGGGTATTCTTCCTTCAGCCATTCCATCCATCCTGGGGGATCCGGCTCTGCCTCTTTCGGGGCGACCTTCCTCTTTAATTTTGGAGCGTCCCAAATAGGGTTCTTCGCGCCTTGGCGGATGCTGTAGCGAAGAACCTCCTCCGAGCGGTCAGGGCCGGCACGGGCGCATTCCATGAGGATCGCGGTCTCTTGCATCTTGGTCAGATGTCGATCGAGTTCTGCCAGATGTTGCTTCCAGTCACGCCAGACCTTTTTGAAGGCACCACTCGCGTTCAGGGGCTTCTTCCAATCCTCAGAGCCTAGAGAGGGAGCGGAAGGCGGAGGGGGCGGCCGCTGCGGGCCGGCTGGCCCTCTCTCATCATGTCTCTTCTTGTCTACTCTACTCTTATCGGTTTCGGCTGGGCTACCCGTTGATAACCCAGGGGTTTTGGCTGGGTTTTGTTGGGGTTTCCTCGGCCGGCCCCCTTTACCTCCGTTGCTCCAACTGGCGATGAGCCCGGCGTTGTATGCGTCCCACTGATGGACCATGAGGATCTCACCGTCCCGGTGAAGGTAGCCGGCCCCCAGCAATGCCTCTTCCAGTTGATCGGGTCGGCCGCTGTAGTGACAGATTGCTTTCAACGCCTGGCTGGTCAACGAGAGCACATTGGTGCGGCGATTTTGGCAGTGGGCCCAGAGCCGGAGCAAATAGAGCGGGGCAACCTCATCCCCATCGAGTTTATCGACAAGGAGCCTGGTCTTCCAGTGATCCAGGAAATCGGGTTGGACGATCACGACGCCGCCCTCCTGGTTGTCTTTACCTTCTTCGACTTGCCCATGCGGCGGAGCCGGACGATGCCCCAGGATTTTTGCGGAGCCCCACTCAACTTCATGAGACGCGTTCTTTCTGATGCGCTCGCTTTGAATTTTTCTTTGAGCCCCCGGAGAATGGCTTCGTTCCTCATCCGGATCATCTGATGGCCTGGAGAGAACCTCATGGCCTTGACCTTGTTTCTGGTAGGTGCGAGGCTCCGTGAGCGAGTTGATTTATTCAACAGACGAGCCCGGTTCCGAGCCGGGCTTCGTCGTTTCTGATCACTCATCCGACGTTCTGCGGCTGTGCCTCGATATAGGAACGCAGGCTTTCTACACTGATGAGCCGCATGCCTTTTGTGTTCCCCTTCTTCCTGAGGACGTGCGACTTGATCTTCCCCTGGGCGATCAACTCATAGACTTGGCTTCGGCCGATGTTGAATTTCTCCCGGACTTGGGCCGGACGGATGTATTCAGGTTCGAGTACAGTTGCGGACATGGGCGAACCATATCCACGGCTGACTTTCCCTCAATTGCGCCAAAGCCAAGGCAGAATGATGTCCCGCTTTTTTTATGAATCGGAAATCAATCGCCCGAACTTTGTCCCATCGAACTTCGTATCTTTTTCATTTGCCGAAATATACGTTTCCTATCCCTTTCTGTTTCGGCACGCATCCTTTGCAGCTCGCACTGCTGATCTTTTTTTGCTCGGTTGACATCATTTTTAAAAATGTCTGGAATCAAACTTCCGTCAATTCCCGACACTCCGATCCACTGTCTAAGGGGATAGAAGGCGCTCACTGATTTCATCCAATTGTCGAACTGAATTTGGACCTCAGATGCCCGGGCCCGGCAATTGACTGAGCCTAATGTTCCAACAGGGTAAAGAACGTCTATATACTTATCCCAGTCAAAGTTATGGCCGCCTCGTAAAAGCGGAGCCTGCCTTGTTTTGAAGAGTATCTTAATAAAGTCAGCAGCTTTTGCACTATTGATCCCGCTTGAGTTCGCCACACCGACAATTCGTTCAAATTCAATAAGGCCTTGACTATTAAAATCCTCAATCAGTTTTCCCGCTCGAACCATTAACGCAGATACTGACGCCCGTACAATGAGGCCCGGGAGGTTATTTTCAACTGTCACAATATCCTGCCACACAGTCCGCCGGTTCCGACGTTGCGCGGACGGCCGATACAATCCCGCCAGTGCTTTGATGGCCGTATCAAAGCCATCAAGTTCACCTTTTGTCGGCCACTTCACAGACGAGGATTTGACTGTCGTCACGCAGCATTTCTTTAAAATCCCAAGCGTTGCGACAGCTTGCTCCTTACAAAATTTCCTGGCTTTGCTTTGCATCCGGCGTTCTTTTTGAACGCCTGATATTTTCGAACCGAACGGCGGCGGCAGACTTTGCAAATGACTCACAACGAGTTCGCGGGTGTGGTTGTTATCTTCCTCCAGAATTGCCCGTGGTTTGACAGTCGATTTTTTCACGTTTTTCCTTTTGAGTGCTATAAGTCAGGAAAGCTCTCCGCCGCTCGGATCATGCTCTCTTTACCGACATGCGTGTAGTGGTCGTTCATCTGCTTGGAATCGTGACCAACCAACTCCATTACTGTCGCTGCGGGGATGCCTGCTTCCTTGAGAAATGTGACGGCAGTATGCCGTAGGGAATGGAATGAAAGAGGGCTTTTTGCGCTCCCTACCCCGCGGCCTTGTTTATGCGTGGCCCGATGGGCTTGCTTCGGCCTGAGGCCGGCTTGGGCGAGAAGTTGGGCAAACTGATTCGATAGGCCTCCGCTCTTCCCCTGCTTTTTCAGGTAAGCCGATGCACGGGAGTGAATGGGAGCATCTCCATCATCCGATGATGGTAGAGCCTCAACATGCTTCTTGAGAGGCCCTGCAAGCGGGATGATAATCGAGCGGCCCGTTTTGCGAGCATTCAGACGGATCTCGCCTTGCTTCAGATCGACATTTGACCAACGTAGATCGGCAATATCGGAAAGCCTCTGCCCGGTATAGAGCCCGAACAAGACCATGCTCCTCCACTCCGGATCTGCAATGGCCAGGACAGCACGGAGTTCATCGAGGCTGAAAGGTCTTCTCTGAGCGGTGCCGACTGTTCCCCTCGAGCGAACCACATCCACAAATTCTGCGGGGTTGTCGGCTATGGCACCGTCCCTCTTCGCAGCCTTGAAAACCATCCGGAGAAATTTGATGGAGTGATTTACGGACTTTGCAGCCAGTGTCTTGGCCTCATGTGTCCGGAATTTCAAAATGTGCTCGCGGGTGATCTCGCCGATATCCCGGCCGGCATCATCGCCTAGAAAAGACAGGAACTTCTTCCTCGCGTTCCCGTAAAACCGAATTGTCGCCGACGCCGTTTCCGGCCGCTTCGCCTCGACCCAGGCGTCAAAGAACTCCTTCACGGAATGGGTTGGCAGGCCTTCACCTGTGATTTCCGCATGGAGAGCAGCGATCACCCGCCTGGCCTGTATCGCCGTCCTCTTTTTGCGAGATGCTAACTCGTAACTCTCGGCCAACTTCTCGGCCTCTTTCCGGTTCTTGGTTCGAGTGCTGCGATTACGCCTCTTTCCATCCCGGTCGTAGAACCGCGCCATCCAGTATTGGGACTTGGGATGTTTCCAGAGAAAGGCCATCAGGTAAGACCCATAGTAAGACCATAAAAAAACGTCCAGCGTTTTCCGCAATCGTCCAGACCCTTTATTTATCAGCTACTACGGACATTAGCGGACAACCGTGGATATCTGATGAGAAGAACAGGGGTTCGACTCCCCTCGCCTCCACTTTATTGATGTCCAATGGATTACAGATCGCAGTCCAGGCATCAAACCATCTCCGAGCCGTAGGCGCGGTCAGACGGTCCAAGGCCGTTCCAATCTTTGGCCGGCCACTTTAGACCGCAGGAACGGTTGCCTGAAACTCAGCCAAGCCCAACTCCTCAATGGCACGCTCGACGGCTGTCGTTTGCTCAGCAGTTAGCCCATCGAATGGACTGACCAATGCTCGTGAGGTGATGCCGGTGAGCGACAGGCCGGCTTTAATACCTTTTACGACCGAGGGCCCGTAACCACCCAGCGCATAGACTCGACTGGAAAATTCGCAGATCTTTCCTTGTAGCTCTCTCGCCGCCGCGAAGTCTCCGCGCTCATGGGCTTCAAAAGTTTCCACATAGAGGCCGGGAAAGAGATTGGCTCCGCCGCTTACGCCACCGTCAGCGCCGGAAGCCAATGCATCGAGCAGAAGTTCCTCCGGACCGACAAAAACCGAAAAGTCCGCTCGTGCTCTAGTGATACTGAGCACCTTTTTCAGATAGATCAGGTCAAGAGAGCTGTCCTTGAATCCCCGGCAGTTGGTGAATTTCAGGAGGTGCGATACTGCCTTCAAGGTGAGAGCCACCTTGGTCATGCCGGGCATATTGTAGACAAAATAGGGCAGAGGCAGGCTGGCTTCGAGAAAATCGAGCCAGCGGAGGATTTCGGGCTCGCCGGGGGTCAGGTAGTAGGGCGGCGCAACCACGAGATAGTCGGCTCCTTCCGCGGCGGCGAAGTCGGAGAAAGCCTGCATCTCCACGAGGGAGGTGTCGGTGACACTGACGAGAAGCGGTGTCTCGACCGGTTTCAACCGAGAGGTGCTGCGAACCACATCCTTCCGGGTCTGATAGTCGAGGGAGGGTCCCTCTCCCGTCGTCCCGAGGACGAACAGACCGGACACCGGCGCGGAGGTGACATGGGCGACGAGGCGCTCCATGCCACTCTCATCAAACCCGCCATCCTCCCCCATTGGAGTCACCAAAGGGGGAACGATGCCGCGCAGCTTCATCCCGGTAGATCCGACCTCTATCCTTTAACCACGGAACGACGACGCCGGATGACCAGCAGGGTCAAACCGGCTCCCAGGAGTAGAGCCGTTACGCCGGGCTCGGGAACAGAGGTGAGGGTAAGAACACCGCTGGCGGCGTCGAAGGTTCCGCTGTAGTCGGAGTCGAGGAAATTCAGCGAAGTGAAGTCTCCGGTCCGGCTGGTGAAGTCGAAGAGATTGAAGGTCTGGCCTACTTCGGCATCAAAGCCGAAATCCAGAGTCAGCACGCCGTTATATGCAAGTGCGCCTGTAATGTTAATCGCGTCGAACTCCGTGCCGCGAGTCAGGCCGTTAATCTGGAAGAGGGATTCGGCCGTGCCATTGAGGGTCAGCCCATTGCTGAAACTCAGCAGGCCCACGCCATTGCTGCCGGCGGCGAGGTCGCCGCTGATGGTGGTGGCGCCGCCGACTGTGCCTACGCCACCCAAGGTAGCCGCGCTAGCGATAGTGACATTGCCCGTCGCGGAGGACTGGTCTCCATTAATCAAGAGAGTGCCATTGCTGACCACCGTACTGCCGGTATAGGTATTATTGCCACTGAGAGTCAGCGTGCCCGCGGAAGTTCCACTGCTGTTCACAGTGAGGCCGGCGCCCGTACCGCTATTCGCACCGTTAATAACCGCTCCGGACAAGGTCAACGAGCCATTAACGTTGACGGTTCGTTGTCCCGCACCCGCCTGGCTAGCACTAGTCAGCGTAACATTCCCCGAATTGGTAAGCGTTCCGGTAAGGTTAATTATGCCAGCTTGCTGAAAAATGATGCCGCTGGTCAGCGAGCGGGAGCCGTTCGCGATGATCCGTCCAGTGCTATTCAACGCAAATGTTCCCGCACCAAAGACATTATCCGCACCAATAACAGTATCACCGTAGTTAACGGAATACGTTCCGGAGAATCCAGTGCTGCTAGCATTGAGCACCACTGTCCCGTTGTTTGCTGGAGCGTTTCCTGCCTTTATTCCGGCGGTCGACGCGCCATTTAGCGCTCCGTTGAATACCAATGTCCCGCCCGAACCCACAAGTACATAGCCGCTGGCCGCATTTGCATAGATATCCGTATCGATAGTATTTGTACCGCTGTGTGTCGCGCTGGCATCAATGCTAGTACCACCGCTGGCATTTATGGTGATTTGTTTACCGCTGCCACCAATGGTCCATCCCCCTGTGGCGATGTTAAACGTCAGCCTATCTACCGAGGTGTTGGCTGTCACTGTTGGTCGACGGGCGGTCAAAGCATCAAAGCGCGCAAGATCTGCGCCGGTTGGGGCGTTTCCTCCAGTCCAGTTGCTGCCCAGATTGAAGTCTGTGCTCGTCGCTCCGGTCCAGACCACAGTGGCGGCAGAGGCGAGTTGAAGCGGGGCGGCCACGACGATGAGGAGGGTGGCTAAATGGCGGGAGGAAAAGCCAGAATACATAGATTTAATTGGGGGGTTGAATGAACGTTGAACGAACGATAGCACCGGTTGCGCGATGGACATCAGCGAAATGAATCATCAATTTCGTAAAATCAACCAGCGGGGCCTTGCACGGTTTGTCGCGCCTGGAACCGCGTGAAAGACCTCTTCATGATTTCGCGTCAGCCCAGTCTCTTGAAAAAACGGAGCGCCGCCTGATAACCGATCTTCCACCAGAGCGGAGCGATCCATCAGACCCGACGCACTTACGCGATACCACCAATGATTGCGCGTAACATTGAGGTCTTGGAACGCCCGCCAAAATCCCCAGATCTCCGGAAGCAGAGCCACTTTCCGATCTGATCGAGCGTAGGCGAAATACTAATAAGAAGCCGCGAGGTCTTCTGCATCCGCAGTATATTAAAGATCACGTGGAGGATCGCCGCCTATTGAGCCGCAGAAATGCCGAAGAAGATCTCCGCCATAATTTGGAGTTACGCGGCAGGATGTTCAGGCAAAAACCCATATGACGTCCAGGCCGGCCGGCGCGATCTCTAAGAGCCATCGATGCCGACTAGGGAGTGAGCTCGATATTGCTCACTCCTTTTGTGCCAGGATGGAAAATATTATTGGAAAAATGGAGTCCGACCGGTGAAGGCGGCCCTGGGTCCTGGGGAGGAGAGACAAACACAGCCCACTGGTAGCGTGGAGGATCGAGGACGGGCCTGCCATCGACCAGAATTTTATCCCGGCCCGTATCGTACACAATATTGCCCTGAATGATCACGTCGGTCAGCGGCGGATTAATATCCTTTTGGCCCTTGGTGAGGAGAATGGGAGCTCTTGCCTCCGGCCACATCCAATGGGCCGTGCCGTAGCCGAAGTCGGAAATGATATTGTTGGCAATGATTGATCCGCCGTCGACGTTGGCCGGGGACTCTTTCACATTGTCCGTCGGATTCGCGTCCACGCCGGCGGCATGCGAGGCGGCACCGGACATGAGACCGATGGCCCAGAGGTCGTTCCGGGAAAATTGATTGTTGGTAATAATAACATTCCGTGAACCGTGCATCGCTTTCATGCCGATAAACGCATTTTTGAAGATGTTCTGCGAAACAATGACGTGGTCGGCATGGACATCCAGGCCCTGGGCGGCATTTTCGATGTAATTGCCGAGGAGTTGAATGTAGTCATCGTTTTCCGGCGATGCGATCACGATGGCCGAACCTTGGTGCCATGCATTGTAGTACTCCTCGTCCCACATTTTCTGTGAGGTGATGGTTCCTCTCACCGCGTTCTTTTTGCTGAACTTTCCAAGATTATATTTCTCCTTCAACTCCGGGGTGGGCAACATTTTATTTTCAATGACGGAGGTGCCCTGAATGAGCACTCCCGTAGAACTCCGTATGGCGATACCGGTGCCGTCAATCACATTAAAAGCGAACGCATAATCCGTCCCTGCCGTCCGATCATCGACCCCAAGGCGCATGTAGTTTTCCACGGCACAGTTTAAGATCCGAACGTTTTTACTGGTCTCAACTTTGATTACGGGAGGTTGTGAGCAATTATTGAGAACACGCACATTTTGAAGGACAAGATTGGTGCAGTTATCAACGCTAATCCCATGCGTTTCACAATCCGTCCGCCCGTCCGGGCGGGTCAGCGTTAAATCCCGGACCTGAACATTAGCCGCATTTTGAATGACGAGGATGGGCTTCTTGATGTCATTTTGAATGATCCGACCAGGCCCGAACAGGCCCGTGTTGTCGGCTCGGATCACAAGTCCGGCCGAGATAGGGAAATCGCCGGCTGGAACCTCGATCATCTTGCCGGGATTCTTATCGATGGCCTCCTGGATCGAGGTGTAGTCAGTAACCACAGGCCCGGCCGCCCGGACTTGAATCAGGCCAAAACCAACTAAGAAAAGAGAGAATCGCAGAAGGCATTTGAAGGGGGAATTCATAAAAGAGGGGGAAGGAATGAGGGAGGAAAGAGCGGGCCAAATTGGATACCAGAGGACGCAGCCTGTCATGAGCAACACAGCGTGAAAAATAGGCAATACCAATCATCCAACCTTAGCGCGCCAACCGCTGCCCCCAAGGATGACTCGTGATTCCCCAAAGAGCGTCGCCGCTTTAAAAGCCTGTCCAAGATTGATTTTTCGCATTTCTTGGAAGTTTCCGCCACCGGGGTAAGCTTTCTAAGAGGATAGAGAACACGATAGTAAGGACAGACACTTACGATTTTGACCGATGCCATCGTGGTGACAGTCAACTTACTCCCCCGAAAATGTTTCCGCTTTTACCATTCTCACTATTTCCAGCTTCGGCGAAAATAGCCGGGATCTCCTCAGTGCTTGGCCGACTTCCCCTCGGCGTGTTCACTCTTATCGCCCCCATCCTAATGACAGGCGGCCAGTCCAGCTTGGCCGAGACCGCCCGAGTAGCCCCGCCGACCTTGCAGCAGGGCTTTGTGGCGCCGCCTGAAGAAACCAAACCCTGGTGCTATTGGTATTGGTTGAACGGCCATATCTCCAGGGAGGGAATCACCAGAGATCTTGAGGCGATGAAAAATTGGGGGATAGGCCGCGCGATCATCGGCGATATCTACCTCCCGAGCATTGAGCAAGGTCCTATCAAAGACCTGAGCGAGGAATATTTTGCCATGCTCGAGCATGCTGTACGGGAAGGCGGCCGGATCGGCGTGGACATTTCCGTGTTCAACTGCCCCGGGTGGAGCCAGACCGGCGGCCCATGGATTAAACCGGAGCAATCCATGCGTTACCTGGCAACCACCGAGCGGCGCATAAACGGACCATCTGTTTTTGAAGAAAAACTGCCGGGGCCGGAAAAATTTGGAACGGCCGAATCCCCGGCTTCTCAGGACGCCTTGCAAGATTTCGCGGTTCTCGCCTTTCCTGCGCCGCGCGGCGATACGGACACGCTGTCGCGGCATAAGCCGAAAGTCACTTCCAATCCCGCGATCGAAAACATCACACTTTTGGGAGATGGAAAGCTGGAAACCGCGGTCACATTTGCTCCGCCGGCCGACGGCCCGGGGAAGGCCTCCGTGGAAATCGACATGACGGCGCTCGAGCCGTTCACGGCCCGCTCGTTGACGATTTACCCTCCTTTGCGCGTCGTTGAACCCAAACCGGAAAAGGCGGGGGCTTTTGACGCCGATTGCGAACTACTGGCGGAGCAGGAGGATGGCACGTTCCGCAGCGTCCACAAATTCCCCTATCGGCGAATCGGGTTTCGCCTTTCGACCGGTCCGATGCCGCGCGGGCCGACCAGTGTGAGTTTTCCGGCGGTGACCGCAAAACGATTTCGCCTGGTTTTCAAAAACATCACGCTGCCAAAGGGCAACTCCGGGGAAACCACCCTGGCGGAAATCGAACTTTCCGGTGGCGCGCGGGTGGAGAAGTACATCGAACAGCAACTCGGGGACATGTCGGCATTGATCCAGCCATCTTGGGATTATTATCTTTGGAAGACTCAGGCGGAGCCGGACGATGCGCAATTCTGCATTGATCCCACTCGCATCGTGGATCTGACCGGACATGTCGGCGCTGACGGCACACTGAAGTGGAATGTGCCTGCGGGAGAATGGGTGATTGTCCGCCTGGTGTTGAGGCCGACGGGAGTCCAGAACAAGCCGGCATCGAAGGAGGGCACCGGTATCGAAGCCGACAAAATGAGCCCGGCGGCCATGGTGGAACATTACAAAAACTATGTGGGGAAGCTGGTTGCGCGGTTTCCGAAAGGAGGGCGCGAGGCTCTCAAGGGGCTCATCATCGACAGCTATGAAGTCGGCCCGCAAAACTGGACTGACGAGGCGCGGGAGAAATTTACGAAGTCGTTCGGATACGACCCGATGCCATGGCTGCCTGTCCTGACCGGCCGGCTCGTGGGCAACGCGGATCAATCCACCCGTTTTCTCTGGGACTTGCGCCGATTCGTCGCCGACGAGATTGCGCAGGCTTACAAGAGCCTCGGTGAGGCAGGCCATCGCGACGGCCTGCAATTCTGGCTGGAACCTTATGGCCACTTTGGATTTCCTGCGGAATACCTTCTCCTAGCCTCGGCCGCCGACGGGGTGGGCGGTGAGTTTTGGCTCCATCCCGAATTTGGCGACACGGAAGTACTCGCCGCCAGCTCTGCCGCTCACATCTACGGCAAGAACATTGTCTCCTCCGAGGCCTTCACCGCAAATGCCTCATACGGCTTCACCCAAGATCCCTGGTCTCTCAAGGCTTTGGGAGACCTTGAGCAAACCCTCGGGATAAATCACTTCGTGCTGTCCGTGTATATCCACCAGCCCGATGAACGGGCGCCGGGGATGAACGCGTGGTTCGGCACCGAGCTTAACCGTCATAATACTTGGTATGACTTCGGCAAACCCTGGATTGATTATTTGCGGCGCAGCCACTTTTTACTCCAGCAGGGCCACTATGCAGCAGACGTAGCCTACTTCATCGGCGAGGATGCCCCAAAAATGGCCGGCGTTCGCGAGCCTCCGCTGCCGGCCGGTTATCTGGCCGATGATATCAATGCCGATGTCATTCGCCGCCGCATGGAGGTCAAGGACGGACGTTTTGTCCTGCCAGATGGAATGTCCTATCGCCTGCTTGTGCTCCCGCCACTGGACACGATCCGCCCGGAAGTGCTCGAAAAGATCCGCAATCTCGTCATGGCAGGCGGAGCCGTCTTGGGACCCCCCCCCTCACGGTCTCCCAGTCTGCAAGATTACCCAAAGGCCGATCAAAAAGTAGCAGCGCTTGCGCAGGAAATCTGGGGAAGTCTCGATGGCAAAACCCGCCGGCAAGCACGGTTGGGCACGGGCTGGGTCTTTCAAAACGTAAGCGTCAAAGAGGCGTTGGAACATCTTCACATCCCGTCGAATATCACTGGCGTCGAGGCTACGGGAAAACTCTGGACCGGCGGGGAAGGCCCCATTCTTCGGTGGACTCACCGAAGCCTTGCGGAGGGCGAAATTTTCTTTCTCTCGAACCAGCAGGATCAGATTGTCTCAGCGACGCCCTCCTTCCGGGCCTCCGGAAAACAGCCTGAATTGTGGGACCCTGTCACTGGTCAATGTCGTCCCTTGCCCGACTTCAAGGAAGAAGGCGGGCGCACCCTTGTGCCTCTGCAGTTTGCGCCCCGGCAGTCTCTCTTCATCGTGTTTCGAACGCCGATTGACCAACGAGACGGCAAGAATTTTCCGACTTTCGAGACGGTGGGAGAAATCGACACGCCCTGGACGGTGACCTTTGATCCCCAACTCGGCGGGCCTCCATCCGCCGTCGTCTTCGAGAAGCTCGAAGATTGGACCAAACGTCCGGAGCCTGAAATCAGGAACTACAGCGGCCCGGCGGTCTATCAGAACAAATTCGACCTTCCCCCGCCGATCAAGGGACAAAGCGTTTATCTCGATTTGGGTGCCGTGAGCAGCCTCGCGAGGGTAAAACTCAATGGAAAGGATCTTGGCGTAGTCTGGTGTGCGCCGTGGCGCTTGGACCTTGGTTCCGCCGCGTTGGCCGTGGAGAACAAGCTGGAAATCGAAGTCGTCAATCCTTGGATCAACCGGCTCCTCGCCGATGAGAAACTCCCGAAGGATCAACGCATCGCCTGGCTGGCCTCGCCTGCTGTCACCACCCAAAAACCCCTTCCGGCGGGCCTTCTCGGTCCGGTGAAAATTCAGGTTAAAAGAAACTAAGGGAGTGCTCTCGATCTTTCTCAATTTAGGCCATGCGGCCATGACCATAAAATTAATAACCCATAACCCCGATGAAAAAATTCCTCCCGAGACTTCTCAGTTTTCTCCTCATTGCGGCAATCGCCGAGCGATCTTCTCTTGCCGCCGATGCGCCGGCCCAACCGGCCCCTGGTGCGGCCAAGCCAGCCGCCCCGTCCATTCCCGCCCCCACTCTGCCCAATGTGGCCTATGGGCCTCACGCGAAACAGGTACTCGATTTTTGGAAAGCCGAATCCGCCCATCCCACCCCTCTGCTTTTCTTCATCCATGGCGGAGGGTGGGAGCAAGGCGACAAAAGCATGGAGGGAAATACCGGTTACTTTGTCCCCCGATTTCTCAAGGCCGGTATCTCCGTTGTCTCCATCAATTATCGCATGTTGTCCGATGCCGTTAAGGAGAACATCGTCCCCCCAGTGAAGGCGCCGCTTGGAGACGCCGCGCGGGCCCTGCAGTTTGTTCGCAGCAAAGCGAAAGAGTGGAACCTTAACGGAAATTGCATCGGAGCCGGCGGCAGCTCGGCCGGAGCCTGCTCAGCCTTATGGCTTGCCTTTCACGACGATATGTCGAATCCGCAAAGCGACGATCCCGTTGCGCGCGAATCCACGCGTCTGGCTTTCGCCGCGGTCTTCCGCGCCCAGACCAGCCTCGATCCCAAGGAGATGAAGGAGTGGATTCCCAACATGAACTACGCCGGTACAGCCTTCGGTTTTAGTGGGAGCACCGGCGAGGTTGCCTTCAATCAATTTTACGCCGCGCGCGAAAAAATCCTGCCGTGGATCAAGGAGTATTCTCCCTACGGATGGTCCAGCTCGAACGATCCTCCAATCTACCTCTTTTACAACGACCCGCCAGCTATGAACCAGAACCAAAAGGCTCCCGCCCATTCCGCGAATTTTGGGGTGAAGCTCCAGGAAAAGCTTCGGAGCGTCGGGGTGGAGTGCCGCCTCACCTATCCGGAATTGGCCGATGACAAATACCCGACCCCGGCGGATTTTCTGATCGCCATGCTAACGAATTGTCAGCGCAAGCACCCCTTCGGAAACTAAAAAATTTTTGCGCCGGCGTATGCTGAAGATAGCGGCCGACGTCTTCAGCGATTTCCGGAATATGCCTTCTCTTTTGGATTCAAGGCATCGAGATAACGTTGCGCTTTTTCCTGGAAGCGGGCCGGAATATCAATGGCCGCCACTTCACCGGGTGGCTGGAAGGTGTATTTTGCCACGATGCCCCGGTCCCGGGCCTGTAGCGGCCGGCCATTGCCAAGGAGCCAGGCCTCGCGGCCGCCGGTGGCGGCGAGGTAGGAATTGCGCGGGCCCGCAGGTGCCTGTCCGCCCGCAGAAGCGGGAGAATCTCCGGTCTCGTGGAAATAGTGGCATTTCACTCCATCCAAATCGACCACGCCTTTGTAGGAAGCGGGCCGGACCCATTCAAGGCCGACAAAATTCCGGCGGAAATCGCTCGTCGAAAAATAGGCCACTGCATAATTCTCCACATAAAGGTCTCCCGGTTTGTCCGGATTCTCCACGATCCCGAGCGAACCGAGAACAAAAGCCGAGAGCTTTCGGCCATCCGAATAGTGGGTGACACATTTGGCCTTCTCCCCATCCACCGAAAACTCCCGCTTGGTCACGACGGACGCGTCCTGAGCCACGGACATCCCGCCAGTTTCCGAAGCTTGCGAAGGTTCCTCTTTTTTCGGGACTTTTTCGTCATAAGAAACCGTCCAGGCTCCGCGAGCGGGTGGAGAAGAAAGAGGCGGCGGTCCCGACTTCTGCGCGTGGGCACCGCCAGCAGCAAGCGCAAGGACGAGAACCACACGAGGAATGACGAGAGGAAGAGACATTTTCATTCGGGACAGAGTTCAGAAACCTGGGTGATTATTTTCCCGGTTGGACGGTCAATGGCAAGATGCTCCCATATGCGCTGTTCGCCCTGCACGACAAAATCACCGGGCCCGGTAGAGGCGGTGAGGAACGATCCCGACTGAGCGACGACATCCGCCATCAAATTCCAAGTCCGGGTATTGGAGATATCGGAGAGCGTACGGATCAAGACCTCGGTCTGGCGTTTGTGCAGCGCGCCCGGAATGGACTCGATTTCATCAATCATCCGCGTGAGATCGGCGCGATTTTGAATGGGCTGAGCGGTGAGGAGAGAATTCAGGGCGGTGGCGAGACCCTGCGCTTCGGCGCTGGAAAGAACGCGGCTGGAGATACCCGGGTCGATCTCTGCCTGCGTGAGAATGGCCTGCAAGACGGGAATGGCAGCGCGGTTGGGATTGAGCATGCCAGCTTGGGCGCCCGGGATATCGGAAACCGAAAACAAATCGAGCAAGGCCGAATCGGCCGAGGCGGCAGAGGCAAAGTCCAGAGTCTTCCAGGGATCTCCGCGGAGAGCGTAGGCCATCTCGCCAACGCTCAAGAAAGGACGGTTCAGCATGACCGGACGGGCCTGGCTGCCGACCCCGGGGATGTTGGTCTCGGAGGTGCCGTCCGCCGGGCGGACGACGCCATCGGGATCGGCGATATAGGTCGGGCTGTCCATCCGGTTATCCGACAAGTCGTCTGGCGTGTATCCCTGGCTGTTGACGCCCTTAATCACCGGCAACGGATAACTGACCTTCCAGCCCGGATTCGCATTGGCGTTTCCTCCCGATGGCCCGCCTCCCCAGGCCGGATACCCAGAACGCTGACTTACCGGGGAGGTGCTTCGGCGCATGGTGCTGTTATTCACATTGCCCTCAAGACCGGCGGAATAGAAGCCAAAGCGCTGCGAGCGGGGGTCGGTTTTGCAATACTGCAAGTTCATGTCCCGGTTCTTGGGATCTCCTGCATTCCAAACGCGGTCCGTGATGGTCCAGAAGGAATCGGGGCTCTGACTCTGGCCGTTGCTTCCGAAAAGCGGATAGATCCTTTGCAGGGGCACCCACGAGAGGCCATCGAGGTACTCCAACTGATAGACGATCGGTATATCGAAGATATAGGAGGCGTCGTTGTCCGTGGAGCTATAGTCGTTACGGTGGTTGCCGTCCCCATCCTTATTGTTGGGGGCGAAGGCATCTCCCAGATGGAAGCCGATCATGCTGGCCACCCGATTCTCGGGACTGCAGTTGGAAATATTGTCCGGAGTGAGAAGCGCGGGTTCCGCGAAGGCGGTCGAGCCGCCAAAGGCAATAAACCGCTCGGATTGATCCACTGGATCGCCAGTGTCAATCTTTCTCACTTGGGTACGCGTCATGCCCTGAAGGGCGCGAATGCGGTAGGACCGGCCCGTGGCCGCGGCGTTGAGGTGCGGGTTCCAAACCTGCATCTGCTGATAGCCGGCTACCCAGGGCTGCGGATTGCCAACGTTCAATGGGAAATAGTCCCGATCGCGGCGGCGGAAGTGGGTCTGGGACATGATGTGAATGTAAGGATGATTCTCGATACCGAGAACGATCTCCGTGGCGAGGTCACGCAGGATGGTGGTCGGGATGTCATCCGCATCCGCCTGATCGATGAGATTGGCCCCCACGCCGAGAATCTGGAGGTCGGCGTTTCTATCGACGGCGAGATTTCTCACATTGGTATCGTTGGCGGTCGCCTTGCCGAGAGAGCCGTCGAGCAGACCGGCCTTGAGCAATTCAAAAAAATCCGGCTCCCGACCGGCGGCGGCCACCTGGGCGAGGGTATTAATGGTGAGGCCCCTATATTCCCATCCGCGGCCGGCGGAATTCCAAGTGAGACCAAAATACTTCAGGACCTCGGTGGCGGTCACGGAGTCGGGATAGGGACGGACCAGAGCGAGCTTACTCAGCGGAAAGCGCTGCTTGATGAGAGGATCGCCGACATTCGCCTTGGTTCCATCCCGCCGGGTGAAAGGCAGAGTGACCCGTACATTCGGGATATTGCGGGTCACGCTGTTGGAGGAATCGGCCACGTCCCGGTAGTTGCGAGCGGACCGGACCAGTGGGGCCACATAGTTTGTCATCTGCGAAGCATTGAGTTCAGGCGTCCAGGACGGCGTATTAAGCGCACGGGAAAATTGAGTCAGATAAGGAAGAGCGCCCAGGGAGAGGCCATATTTTCCCGTCCTGGCCAGCTTGATGAGATCCTGGCGGCTCACGATGCGCTGATCGCCGGCCGGGGGACGCAGAAAGCCCCGTCCGGCGGCCTCGATGACGCCAGCGACATAGGCCGCCGCCGTGCCGGTGCCATTCTTGTTGCGCCAACCGACGAGGGCTCCCGGAGCGGAGATGCCGGGAATCACGGAGAGATCGGCGCCCGCCAGGGTGGACTTGATCGCGGCAAGATCGGCGCCAGCGACCGTACTGGGAAATCCGGCGACATTTGCATCCAGCAGCCCGGAGATATCGTAGACCATGTAGGCAAAGCGTCCGATGACGTTGGTGGAAGCGGTGGAGGTCACCGTGCCATCACGATTCAGGTAAATCCAATTCGGAAGTTGGTTGGTGGCGGTGAAGCCCGCGCCGAGATTCAGAAACGGCGCGTTCCAACGATCAGCTCCGACCTTGCGCCCATTTTTCGAAGGCGAGGCACTGTTATGAGCCGAAGCATTGGCCTCGCCGATACCATCGGCCGTCTCAGTGGCACTTCGCCTGATCAAAGAAGGAAAGTTCGCGACCGCAAAGAGCGCCGAAGGCACGGTGCGTTGGGGGATCGCAAAGGTATTGGTGGAAGGCTGATAGATCGGCACGCTCTCAACGGTCGATGCGGTGGACTTGGCTGCGATCTCCCTCAGGAATTGCCCGGCCACATAGTCGGCTCCGGTGGCGGCCACCTGCTGGACGAGGACCTGATTGGACCGGGTGGCTTCAACAACGCGATTCGAGGTGGCCCGGACGAAAAAGGCCATCACCGCAATGGTGACCAACACGATCACAGCCAGGGTCACGACAAGCGCCATGCCCGTGCGGTGGCGCAGGCCATTTTTCTGAAAGGGGGTGCTCGCGGAGGATTTTCGGAACATCATCGCAGGGGGATGGTTTTGGTGAGAATACGTATCCCCGACTTGGCGGGGGAGGGAATAGGCAAGGCATCAAGCTGGGACCGCCATGCGGTCGGATCGTCCCCCAAGGCCGCCTGTGTTTGCTCAAATTGAGCCGTATTCTTCAGCAACTCACGGTTTTGATCGTCAACCGCCGCAACCCAAATGGTGAGCGCCCGGACTCGATTGGTAAACCCGGAGGAGAAGTCCGGGGAGCGTGTGATCAGCGCTTTCCAGTCCGCAGGCGAAGCGTAGCTATTATAGATGTTGGTGCTCCAGGGAGCCCCCGAAGACACCGTGGAAACATAATTACCCGAGTCGGTGACGACACGGACCTGGAACGCAAGAATCCCTTCGGCCAGCACCGAACTGGTTGAGACATTGGTGGCCGCGATCAGCAAATTCTCCGAAGAAAAGTCCACGGAACCATAGGACCGAGTGAGGCGGCCATTGGTGGCCGCGTAAGTCACGGCCAAAAAGCGATGGTCGACCGCCGTGCCAACGGGTCCGCGGCGAGCCGTTAAAAAGGCCAATCCGGAGGTATTGTCATGGGCGAGAACAGCAGCATTTTCATCAACCACGGACAACGCGAGATCGGCATCGATGACATCCAAAATGCGGCGGGCGGTGCCGACGGAGTCCATTTGCTGGCTCTGCGATCTGGTGGACTGCAGGATGCCATTCACGACCTGTATGAGCATCACCAGAATCATGGCGAGAACGGCCATGGCGGTAAGGAGCTCCAAAATGGTGAATGCGGCCAAGGGAAGCCCGAAACGTCCTCCCTTCCGCGGCAAACCACCGATCTCAAAACAACTCATGGTTTGGGAAGGAACTGAAGGCCGGTCGTGATCGAGCCTTCGGCGTTGGCCCATTGTTTTTTGGACCCGTCCCAAGTGAGGGTGGGGGCTTGGGCCGACCAGGCCACGCTCACGATGGCACGGCCAGGGGCGGGAGGATTGGCTGTCGGTTGCTGGTAGATCTCCAGGCGAGCGGAGAGCCGCCGGCCGGAAGAATTGATGCTGCCGTCTAAATCGAGTTCCTTCCACTCGATCGGGGAGAGAGCGGCCCCACCATCCACGGTAAAGGTGATCTTCTTGCCCGCAAAGTCACTGCTGTAGATCCTGCCGTTGGTCGACGAGGCCTTGCGGAGAGAGTCGGCGAGGCCTTCCAGGACATTGCCGGCGGCGGCCTGTTCGTTGGCATTCTTCACGACCTTCAAACCAACGGGCAGCAGTCCGACGACCGCTAGCAGGGCGAAGGAAACAATCCCGAGGGAAAGAACCACTTCAACAAGAGAGAAAGCCTTTTTCATTTGCGATAAATGGTCGGAATGCCAACGCTACCGTCGATCACCACGGCGACATCGTTGTCCGAAACCGGAGTCGTGCCGCGGAAGCCGCGAAGGCCTATGGCGATTTTCGGATCAAACCCGTTGGTCGGAACTATGGCGCCGGAGAGCGAGGCCAGCATGAATTCTCCCGCCGGAGTCACCGTAACGGTGCGACCGGCGAAGGCTCTCTGCCCCACGGTAAAAGCCGCTCCGGAATTGGTGTAGACACTGGCGCAAGAGGAAAGATTGGTTCCAACCTGAAGAGTGGCCGTATCAACCAGTCCAACCCGCTGGATCATAAAGGCGCGCCCCATAGGTTGAAGGTTGGCCGCGGCCATATTTGTGGTCGATCCATCCTTGGAATACACCATGCCCACCCAGAGATCACGGCTGCCGGAGTTCGTCTGGTCTTGAAACCCAACCCACGCAAAGGTCTGCCGCGAGATCGCTTCGTTGCGTGCGAATTCGATCGCTGCCGCGACCTGATAGGCCGCCTCCGAAACACCGCGCGCCTGGCCGATCGAGGTGAAGGCGGGGATGGAGAGGGCAGCTAGCAATCCAACAATGGCCACCACGACCAGCAACTCGATCAAACTGAAGCCTCTTTTTCCGCAACGGTGAGCCGCACCTCGCTTCGCTGCAGATGAGCCCGCCGCATTCGCCCCATTTTTTAATTCATCCATTTTAGGTGAATGTGGAAAAACGCTTTAGCGGATTCGCAATCTACTGGGAAGATAGGGCTCCGGATAAGTCGCAGATCCAAAACTTAGAAACACAATGCGGGGGGGCATAACTGAAATCTCGGCAAAGAGTCCGCCCGGGACAAGGGTCAAATCAGACACAAAATGGGCCAAATCCACCATGGGAGGGAGAAGTTTCAGTTCCGGCAACACCAATTCGGAAGCTG
>CAYUMP010000039.1:0-19125 GCA_964445975.1 uncultured Chthoniobacterales bacterium
GATGCGACTGGCCTAACGGGTGATCGTCACCGCAGGGCTGATTTTTTTCGTATCGTTCGACCGAGGAACTCGGCTGCGGACTCCGCGCCCTGACGACCTGTCAAGAGACGCTCCAGCGATCAAATTCCCGTCGGACAGGATTATCTCAGGAGCCGACTTTTTCGGTCCCTCCAATTCGCCCGTGAAGGAGAATTCCAACTGATTGGAAGTCCGACTTGCCGTGATCTGGTGGTTGGATTCTGACGAAGTATCCTCCTCATCATCGTCGAGCAATGGCTCCAGGGTTTCTACTAGGGTTTCAGATATCTTCTTCCATTGCATCGGGGTGAATCGCGAATGGAACGAAGCCCATGCCTTCGCGATCTTGCCCAAGAACGAAGGCTGAACGTCGCGAAGGCTCAAGGCATACAGAACCACGACGACATCCTGCCGCTCAACCTCGTCGAACTTCCCGAGAAGAAGCCGGTATCCAGCATCGAACGCTTCTTGCCCCTCGGAAATAAGTTCAGAATCGGGTACGGTCGTTGAGCCAGATTCCACGTGTGGGAACATTTTCTCGGGAAGAAGCTTATCAACCTCCGACTCCACCAATGCGGCCGATGGCACCTTGCCGCCTGCGGCCACGCACGCCTTTTGCCAAGCCTCAGCCAGCTTTTCCGGCTCCTTGAGCAACTTGATCAAGGGACGCACCTGCCGTTCTGCTGTGGGTTGTTGCCCACTGGGCAACTTTTCCAGGATCGGCGTGATCAGTCCGGTTTTCTTCAGCCGACTAACGTATGATTTCTCATAGCCAAACTCCTTCTCGAAGAATTCGGTGGCTGACTTGGCTCCGTTCAGTGCCCACAGACCGCGACGGCACAACTCGCAGGCGGCGCAAATGGCCTTCCAATGCCACCCCTCACCTTCGCGGATCGTGCGGCACAACCTCTGCAAATCCTTCCTATCCTGTGCGACATCGCCTGTCGCAGGCATCTCCTGGACGATCACAGTTCGGCACCTCCACTGGTCGATTTTGGGCCGCCCCACTGTTTGAAGAAAAACGCCGTACCGGCACTCTTCGCCTGCTGCTGGAGGTCATAGACCCACGGAGCGCGATCCTTCCGGGGCACCCATTTGCCACCCTCCTTAACCACCAAGGCACGCTTGTCCGCAACCTTCAGATCGTTGAGATGTGGACCGCTTTCTCCACCCACGATGAGCCAGTGAATGCCTGTCAGATCGAGCTTCAACGGCCCCAGCAGAGGCTCGGCGCTGATGAAGCGGACTGTGGCGTCCACCTGGCGCAGCAGGTCCGCACGCTCAACATACTTCTGAAGCTCAATGGACACTCCTGCCCAGACGTTCTGCGGAAACTTCCTCTCCCGAGAGAAACGAACCATGTTTTCCGGACGCTTCGTCAGCACCTGGAATTTGTGGCGTGGATTACGCTCCATCGTGTCGAACACCTGATGCCGATAGGCATCGGGAATTTTCTCGTGAAAGGCGTCCGACATCGAATTAACGAAGATCAGACTCGGCTTCTCCAAACGATCCGGCTCGGTGAGCTTGTGAGGCCGAAGCTGGAGATCGAAGCCGTTGGGAAATGCGGCATGCCCCCGCAGCCTTTCGGCCCGCGTGCATGCGTAGCAATATGCGCAACCGGGGCTCACCTTACTGCACCCGCTCACGGGATTCCATGTGAGGCCTGTCCAGGAGATTCCTGTCTCGTTCATGCGACCTCCTTCTTAACCGACCTTGCCCGATTGAAGCCCGGTTTACCGTCCATGGCGCAAAGCGTACTATTCATATGACTGACAGCCCTCCACGAAGCGGTTCACCTCAGAGCGCGAGAACAACAAGTGCCGTGTCGCTCGGTTGGGTTTAAGCAGCCCGCGTTGAACCAACCGGTGAATGGTTCTGGGACTCAGGTTTGTGAGTGCAGCTACCTCGGGAATGCGAAGCAACTGCGGTTCGATATGGCAGCGTGCAAAGACACCGCCATCTTTTGACGTTTTCAATTTATGTATTATTTTGGCCTGTTCTTTGGACAAAGAACGCCGCTCTTCCGTAACCCAACACATGTTGAGTACAGGGAACACCACTGTCGGATGTTCAAGCGGCCCAAAAACACTCCCGCTAAAGCAGGAGGCCATTTATATGGACATAATAGCTACGAACCTGATGTCACGCCGGCTACAGGTAACCGAGCGCACGTGAAAGATTCACGCGAACTTGTATCTCGGCAAGTAAAATTTCCACATTCCCGACGAAATGGAATATGAGCCTCTTGTTAAAGCCCAACTCAAAGCGGGACTAAGTCGTCCCCACACCTAGCATGCATATTACTGCTTCCACTGGGTACAGGGGGAACAAATGTCCTCATCGAGAATTCACGTCATCTGGTACTACCCCAGCCAGAATGAAATCAGTGGTCATATGAAAGAGAGCAGCCATCACGAACGATGAATATCGATTTTGAGAATCCTGAATGAACCACTCTGAGTGCTGTCTGGAGGTATTTACTGACTCAAAGATCAAGCATTGCTCCCCCCCTCATTTTAGTAACCCAAAAAAGTAACCCGGTAGAAAAGTTTGAAGCAATTTCGGTCAATGTGGGTCATGCCGTTTCTGATGTAACACACTGAAAAGGGGGCTTTATGAACTTGAGGCATGTTCAGTCATAATGAGGCATTTTAGCCAAAACGAATTTCAAGACCGGTGCAATCAACCGCTCTACCACCCCTCCTTTTGATTGGTAAAAATGTCGCCCTTGCCGGGCGGCAACCGGATATATGTCGCGCCAATCAAGGCCAGGAGCAAGCAGATATGCGTCCGGCTCAAATCAATATATTTGGTCCTCCCGACGTAGCAAAATCAATCAACTCTCTCCCGCCGCAGACGGCAATCAGAGCTCCGATTGAATTGCTCAAATTAGTGGTTCGTTTGGCAGATGACTCTTTCGACACCCAGGTAGTAATTTCCCGCCAGCTTACCCCCTTATGAAAACTCCTTTCTCTGCTCTTGTCCTTTCGATGGCGATCGCGGGTTCGTCCCAGGCAGCGTTGCTCACGTCTTTTTCGGACGATTTCAACCGCGCAAATGGTGCCATCGGGGCCGACTACACGCTCGGCCGTGGCGGAGCCTACGTGATCAGCAGCAATCAACTTTATCAATCCACCGGCGCTGAACCCCTGACGTATTTGAATTTGGGCACCCTGCCGACGGCGACGGACTATGCGAACGGGCTCAGCTTCACCGCCCAGATTGACCTCTTTATTCCGGCAACCCTCAGCGCTTCGCCATCGTTTGGACTCCTTCTGAACTACGGCAACACTTCAAATTATTCGGGGATTCGCTTTCGAGGCCCGGCCGAGCGGATACAGTATACCGGAAGATCCGGAGGCACCAATCAGGCCTACAATGGTGAAGTACTCTCGAGCCTGCTGTCGGCCAGTCCGGACAGTTGGTTTACCTTGCGAGTAAGTTCCACCGCCGCCGGAAACTATGGCTACGAGTTTTTTCTCCGTTCCGACGAAACGCAGAAAGTGACGGGTGCGTTCAGCTCGGCGGTGCAGGGCTACACCACTTTCACCGGCGGGTATGTCGGATTCTATGCCGACAATACACCGACATCACCGTCTTATTTGTACGACAACTTTTCGGTCACTGTCGTGCCGGAACCATCCACCGTGGCCCTGGGAATTTCCGGGTTGGGACTGTTGTTCTGCCTGAATCGGATAAGGCCGCGCTCCAAACCTTAGTTCGAGGCGAATCCGCTATGGCCGCTGGCGGAGGAAAAAATCCGGACGATGCACAACGACTCGAGTCGCGCAACTTCACGTGCCGCACCCTGGAGACAGCCCTGGCCCCGAAAATGATGGCGGCCTAAAAACAAGCGCCCAGGATATCGCCGTCTGCGAGTCGGCGACAACTCATTCCATACTGAAAGACTCTGCTCCGAGATTTTTCCCTCCCCCGCCAGGACGTCGATTTTCGACGACTGCGCTGCCCTGAACGCAAACCATGCATCTATTTGGACTCCACCTCGCCGATTGGATCGTCTTTGCCGTCTACATCCTTCTGCTCATCTGGATCGCTCGGCGGACATCGCATTCCGTACATGGCGAAAATGATTTCTTCCTGGCCGGCCGCAAGCTGGGCGGATGGCTGCAATTTTTCCTGAACTTCGGGCAAATGACGGACCCTTCCGGGGCGGCGCGCACGAGCAGTCTGGTCTATAACAATGGAGTAGGCGCAGTGTGGATGAGCCTGCAGACACTGTTCATGACGCCATATTATTGGTTCATGAATGCGTGGTTTCGCCGTGCGCGATTGACCACGGTGGCCGACCTTTTCACGGACCGGTTTGGCGGACGCTCGCTGGCAACCATCTATACGATCTTCACGGTCTTTGTGAACATCGCGAGCATCGGGGCCGGCTATTTGATCTCCTACAAGATGATAGAAGTAATCGTGGTAAAGCCGGCGGCGGCCTATACGCAGAGTGAGCAACAGTCTGTGGATGACTACCACGAATTCACCAAGCTGCACAAAGCCTACACAAGGGGATACCTCGATCCCTCCTTAAACGAACGGCACAGTCAATTGAAGGAACTGCGGGAACGTGGCGCCATTAAATCATACGTGTCGTACATCAAGCCGATTCCCTTCTATGTGATCTTTTCGCTCATCGTGGGGGCGTACATCATCCTTGGAGGCATGGCGGCGGCGGCGATTACCGACGCGTTCCAAGGAGTGCTGATCATCCTCTTTTCCATTGTTCTCATCCCGTTTGGACTGATCAAGGTCGGGGGACTGGGCGTGTACCATGAGCGGCTGCCCGACCGCATGCTCGAAATGTTCGGCTCGGATCCTGGTAGCGAATTCACCTGGTACTCGATCATCGCGATCCTGCTCATCAGCATCATCCAAAACCATGCGACGCCCGGAAACATGGGCGTGGCGGGTAGCGCGAAGACCGAAGAGGCGGCCAGCATCGGAGCCATCAGCGGCGGGTTCATGAAACGGTGGATGATCATCGCTTGGTGCATCTGTGGACTGATCGCCTACGCGATATTTGGACAGACGGATGAACTCTCCGACCCCGATGCGGTGTGGGGAGTGCTCAGCCGCACGCTGCTGGGTCCAGGCTTTCTCGGCCTGATGCTGGTGGGCATCCTGGCAGGCGACATGGCGAACATGAGCGCCAACAGCCTGGCGCTTTCGGCGCTGTTCGTACGGAATATCTATCTCGTCCGATATCCGGGCAAGTCGGACCAGGACGGCCTCCTCATGGGCCGCATTTTTATCATCGTGACAATGGCGCTGGGCATCGGCATTGCGCTTTTGCTGAAGGATATCATCTCGTTCATGAAGATCGGGCTGACGTTCAACGTGGCGTTTGGAGCAGCGATTCTGTGCATCTTCAAGTGGCGGAGAATCACAGAAACGGCGGCGCTGCTGGGAGTGGTGATCTCGATTACCGTCATTGTCATCATCCCCCTGATCGTGTCATTGGTGCCGGGACTCAACACTGCCACGGCGCTGCAGAAGATGACCAATGAGCGCAAGGAGACCATCACGGTCAAGGCAACCAGGGCGGAAGTGGCGGCGGGACACGCCGCCGCTATCGGCGCGCCGATGGAAAGCACGCTGGTGATCGCGCCCAAGGCGATCTTCTTCGAGCGGTCGGTCTCGATCAATCCCGACGATCCCCACTCCGCCCGCCGCGGCGACGGGCGATTTCATTTCGAGGCATACTTGATTTCGCTGCTCGGCATCGACCTGAGCGGATGGCAGCCCGCGCAATTGCTCACGCTGAACTATGTCTTCGACAGCGTTTTTCCCTTCATCCTTTTCTTTATCATCAGCTTCTTCACCAAAGAACGCACCCCGGAACGAGCCGAACTTTTTTACGTCAAGATGCGTACGCCGGTGATGGAAAATCCCGAGCAAGACGAAGCGAACCTGGCTCATAACTACGCCCACCCGGCCGAAACGGAGAAATACAAACTTTTCCCAGGGAGTGCCCTGGAGTTGCAGAGATGGCGGAAGAAGGACTACATCGCCTTTGCCGCTGCGGTCGCGGTCGCGCTTGCCATACTGGGCAGCTTCTTCCTCATTCTGCAGATCGGACGGAGCTAGTCCCTGAGTGCACTCACGTGAAGAGATTCACTGGTACGGGATGCGAATAGCGCCACTGACTACGTCGACTGGAAGCTGGTCGGACTTGCTGCCTGCCTCCTCCGGAGTCACGATCCGCCATCTAGGCCGTCTTTCTCTTTGCACGTGAAATCAAAGGAATGATCTGGAAAATTCCCAACGCCAGGAATCCAATCGCCGGGACGATCCAGAAAGCTCCCCCGGAGGTGACATTCACCCCCTCGGGAGTAATGAAGCTGCTCCGCACTTCCGCGATTTCCTGTCTCCACACCCAGAAGCGATCATGGAAGGCGGCGGCGAAAAACGCCGCAAGGCCAAGGTAGATCACCGCCAGAATCAATCTACGTCGCCTAGGAAAAGCTGGCTGCATCACCTTGTTCGGCTTTGTTCCATGCGAGGGCCTTGGCTTCATGGTGCTTCACGAAGGCATCCTTGCCATCACAATATTTATCCAGGTCATCATTGCAATCTGCGGCCAGCCTCAGCTTCAATTCTCCATATTCTCGGCGCACGACAGGATGGGATTTCAGATAATCTCGGAAAGCGAGATGCCGTAAAACATGCGGATCACCCGTCTTGAAAGCGTGAATCTGATGGGTCCTGTTAAATCCACCCTTCCTAAAATATCTTCTTCCGGAAATTCCAAATTCTCCCTTGGCTTCGTATCCCATCAACTCCAGTTTTTCTGCAGCTTCATCGAGCAACTCCAATGACCGCACCTCGAGGAGAATATCAATAATTGGCTTTGCGGATATTCCTTCGACGGCGGTGCTGCCGATATGGTGAGCCCGGTCAAGCACATCTCCGAGACTGCTTGCGATGGCGGATTGCTCGCTCTCAAATTGGACGGGCCAAAGCGGATCATAGGGAACGACTTCAACCTTCATTCTTTCTGTCTCCCAAAACCGCCAGCCGCGTGGTGTTCACCGGATGACCGGTAAGCCAAATAGGTGGGCGTTACCAAAACGAAAAAAATGATCCCCGCGAATCCGATATTGTAGCTGAGGGAAATCACCTGTTGCCGGCTCAGCTCCGCCCTCGTGGCGTCAGATGGATTTTCCACCGCCGCATTGATCGCCCTTACCAGATCCATGCGCAATAAGCAGGTTCCCATGCCGACAACAACCGCGAGAAAAATCTCGATCAAAATCAAGGCGATGAAGAAGCGCTTCGTCACAATTGCGGCGGTCTTCCTATTTTACCGAGTTCCGGACATCGAGTTGATGTAGTTGAAAAAGCCTCATCTTTTCCTGCGGGGTATAAAAATCACCCGGCCCCCTGAAGATGGTCGGAACGGCCTTGCGAAGATATCCGTTGCCCTGGGGATTTGGCACCGGGATAAATTTTTGCGGAGACTCGGACAGGCTGACGGAGAGACGCGTGTAGATGCCGTCATCAATGTACCTTTGCCGAATTGCCTCGCAGGTTTCCACTCCGGTTTTCCCGACAACCTTGATCCTTCCGGCCAAGGGCAGGTTGACCGATCCATCCTTGGCCACGGTGTAAATGCCATCCAAGCCATCTTCCTTGATACTGAAGACCAGCGCAATGGCGTCTCCCGACTTCAAAGGCTCCACTGCCCACGCAACGGTGAAGCTGAAACACACCGACAGAAGAACGACTAAATAACTCTTCATACCTACGGATAAACTTAGCTTAGTCCATCCCCCGGATGAAGCCAGCCGAATCCAAATACAAAACCAAGATTGGAGTCTCCCTGCCGCCGAGCTACCATGACCAGATGATCCCGCCCCTCATCCGCCCAGGCGCAATCCTACTGGCGTTACTCCTCCTTGCTCCATCCTTGCAGGCCGCCGAAGAAGACCCCAAGCTGGCCACCCTCGTCCGCGAAGCCGAGAGTCTCGCCGCCCGCCAGCTTCCCGTGCAGGCCGTGGCCAAATGCAACGAAGTGATCGCCGCCTGCGAGGCCCAATACAAAGACACGAAGGAGCTGATCTTCTGCGCACGAACGCCCGAGGAGAGCCTCATCTATTTGATGGGGTCGGTCGTGGGTGAGGAGCAAAAGAAAACCATCGTCATCGCTCCGACCTGGTCCCATACCTATTTCATCAAAGCCTACGCCCTGCAGGAAATGGGACACCTGCCCGAGGCCAGGGAAAACATCCTCCGCGCCGTCGCCCTGTCTCCCTCCAACGCCCAATACCTCTGCGAACTCGGCAACCTCCAGCAGTTGGAAAAGAATTGGCCGGCCGCGAAAGCGACCTTCAAAAGAGCCGAGGACGACGCCAAGCTCTCGCCCCCGGCCCTCCAGCCCGTCGAGCTGGGTCGGGCCCGGCGCGGCTACGCCTATTGCCTGGTCGAGGAGGGCGACCTTGATGGCGCGGAAAAAATCTACCAGGAATGCCTCAAAACCGACCCCAACGACACGCGCGCTAAAAACGAGTTGGAATACGTCCAAAAACTCCGGGCCAAGGCCAAGTAACAGCTGTTTTACGCTTCAGAATGTGCTGGGCGAGACGCGGGGCCGCCTGCCAGATTCTAAAAAATGCGAATCCTCATCGCTCCGGATAAATTCAAGGGCTCCCTCACCGCCCAGCAGGCGGCCCACGCCATCCGCCGGGGCCTGGAGAGGGTCTTGACCGGCGCGCATTTCGAGATCGCCCCGATCGCCGATGGCGGCGAGGGCACTGCCGACATCTTTCTGCAAAGTTTGAAGGGCAAGGAGGTGAAAGCCTCCTCCCACGACGCCCTCGGCCGCGAAATCCTCGCCGGCTACATGTGGTTCGCCGACGACAGGCTGGCCGTCATCGAGATGAGTTCCGCCTCCGGGCTCTGGCGTCTGCAACCGGGGGAGTTGAATCCGCTCCGGGCCACCACCTTCGGCACCGGGGAGCTGATGCTGGATGCCATTAACCGTGGCGCCACTAAAATCATGGTCACCCTCGGCGGCAGCGCCACCAACGACGGCGGCATCGGCGTGGCCCAGGCCCTCGGCTGGAAATTCTACGACGCCTCCGACAACGAGATGTCCCCCCTCCCCGGCAACTACGCGATGATCCGTCGCATGGTCCCCCCGGCCCTAAAACCGTCCTGCCACATCGTCGCCCTCTCCGATGTGAAGAACCCCCTGCTCGGCCCCACCGGAGCCACCCATGTCTATGGACCGCAGAAAGGTGCGACGCCGGACATGATCGAGTTGCTGGAACTCGGCCTCGCCAATATCGCCGACCTCTCCGCCCGGCAACTCGGCCGCGATTTTCGCGACATGCCCGGAGCGGGCGCCACCGGCGGCCTGGGTTTTGGTCTCATGACCTTTTGCGACGCCACCATCGAGCCCGGCTTCGCCGCCATCTCCACCCTCCTCGGCCTGGAGGGAAAAATCACCTCGTCCGACCTCGTTATCACCGGTGAAGGCTGCCTCGACGCCCAGACCCAGCACGGCAAGGGCCCGTCCGAGATCGCCCGCCTGGCCGGCCTCCATCACAAGCCCGTTATCGCTTTTGCGGGCATGGTGGAGGGCACCCAGCCCGATTTCCTCGCCTGCATTCCCATCGCCAACGGACCTTTGACGCTTGAAGAGTCCCAGTCCCGTGCGGCAGAACTATTGGAGGACGCGGCCGAACGAACCGCCCGCCTCCTCAAAATTTCCCTATGAGTCAAAAAATCGCATTATTGTTTTCCGGCCAGGGCGCCCAGGCTGTCGGAATGGGCCAGGACCTCGCCGCCGAATTTCCTGTCGCGGCCAACCTCTTCAAACAAGCCGACGACATCCTCGGCTTTCCCCTCTCCCAACTGGCCTTCGAGGGTCCCGCCGAGGAACTGACCAGGACCTCCGTCTGCCAGCCCGCCCTCTACGTTCACGGCTATGCCTGTCTCGCCGTGCTGCGCGAGAAATTCCCCACCCTCACCTTCCACGCCACCGCCGGCCTCTCCCTCGGGGAATTCACCGCCCACGCCGCCGCCGGCACCTTCGATTTTGAAACCGGTCTCCGCCTCGTGGCCAAACGCTCCATCGCCATGCAGAAGGCCTGCGAGGAAACCGAGGGCGGCATGGCCGCCATCATCGGCGGCGAGGAAAATCGCATCCGCGAACTCGCCGCAGCCGCCGACGTCGACGTCGCCAATCTCAACAGCCCCGGCCAGATCGTCCTTTCCGGCGAATCTTCCAAGATCGCCCTCGCCGTCTCCCTTGCCAAGGAGTACGGCGCCCGCAAGGCCGTGGAACTCCAGGTCGCCGGGGCCTTCCATTCCCGCCTCATGGAGAGCGCCTACCAGAGTCTCTCCATCGCCCTGGCCGAAACACCCATGAACGAGCCCTCCGTGCCCGTCGTCTGCAACGTCGACGCCCAGACGGTCAAGGACCCCGAGACCATCCGCCGCACCCTGGCCGACCAGGTCACCGGCAGCGTCCGCTGGACGGAGAGCGTCGAGTATCTGATTGACCACCTCCATTGCACCCAGTTTCTGGAACTCGGTCCCGGCGGCGTCCTCGCCGGTCTGGTCGGTCGCATCCGCAAGGGCACCCCGGTCATTTCCGTCTCGAATTCCGCCAGCCTCACCGACGCCCTGGCGGCGCTGGCTTGATTGCGGCGAATTCTCAGCGAAATTATCTCAATGCCTACTGTCGCCACCGACATCGTTGAAGAGATCCTCGACCTGAAGAAGAGGCGCAATGCCATTATCCTCGCCCACAACTACCAGGTGGGCGAGATTCAGGACCTCGCGGATTTTGTCGGCGACTCCCTCGGCTTGAGCTTCAAAGCCGCCGAGACCGACGCTGACGTCATCGCCTTCTGCGGCGTCCACTTCATGGGTGAGACGGCCAAGATTCTCAGCCCGCAGAAAAAGGTCGTCATTCCCGACATGGATGCCGGCTGCTCCCTCTCCGACTCCTGCCCGCCGGAAAAACTCGCGTCGTTTCTCACCGCCCACCCTGAGAAAAATTACTACGTCATCGCCTACATCAATTGCAGCGCGGGAGTAAAAGCTCTCGCCGATGTCATCTGCACCAGCGGCAACGCCATCAGGATTGTCGAGAGCACCCCGCCGGACCGCAACATCCTCTTCGTGCCCGACCAGAATCTCGGCTCCTGGGTCATGGAAAAAACCGGCCGCCCCATGGACCTGTGGCAGGGCAACTGCTACGTGCACGTCGACTTCACCCGCAACAGCATCGCCCGCATCCGCGAGCAGCACCCCGACGCCAAAGTCGTGGCGCATCCGGAATGCACCTTCGCCGTGCGCATGCTGGCCGACGAAGTCTGCTCCACCGAGAAAATGGTCGCTTACTGCCGCGACACCCCGGTGAAAAGTTTCATCATCGTCACGGAAAGCGGCATGCTCCACCGCCTGCAAAAGGAAGTGCCGGACAAGACCTTCATCCCCGGCCCCACGGACCTCTGCGCCTGCAACGATTGCCGCTACATGAAGCTCAACACCCTGGAGAAGCTGCGCGACTGCCTCGACTACCTCGAGCCCGAGATTCTCATGCCTGAGGATGTGCGCGTCAAAGCCGAGCGCTCCGTGCGCCGCATGCTCGAGCTCAGCCGCTGACGCCGCAGTTTACTTTTTGTCGCCGTCGCCGCAGCCGCCTTCGGTAAAGGCGGTTTTGGCCCGCTCATTGATTTCCTCGGGCGTGAGGTCCTCCACCCGGGAGGAAAACATCCAGTAATGGCCGGAGGGGTCTTCGACTTTCGAGGACCGGTCCCCGTAGAACATCGTCTCCGGTTGCATCAGCACCTTGGCCCCGGCCTTTTCGGCATGGGCGACAAAAGCGTCCACGTCCTTCACATAGATCAGCACCGTGGTGGAACTCCCGCCCACACTCAGCGGGCTCCGGTTGCCCCACTCGGGGAACTCGTCGGCCAGCATGATGATCGCGCCACCCACCTTGACCTCGGCATGGCCGACTCGTCCGTCCGGCATGGCCAGGCGATAGAGCTCCTCCGCGCCGAAGGCCTCTTTGTAAAACTCGATCAATTTCGCCGCGTCTTTGCAGCACAAGTAAGGCGTCGCGCCTTCGTAACCTTTGGGGATGGGATTCACAGGCATGGAAAAACACTGGCACAATACCTGCCAAAGGCCACCTGATTTTGGTGACTAAACCGTAAAAAAGTATCGCGTGAGGTGGAAGAAGACCGGCGCGGAGAAACACAGCGAATCGATCCTATCCATCACGCCGCCATGGCCTTGGATCAGCGTACCGTAGTCTTTCACCCCCCGGTCGCGCTTGATCGCGGACATTACCAACCCACCCACAAAACCCATCAGCGTGATGGCCAGCGAAAGCCCCGCTGCCTGCCACGGACTAAACGGCGTGGCCCACCAGAGCAGCGTGCCGAGCAACGTGGCCGAGAGCACCCCGCCGATAAATCCCTCCCACGTCTTGTTCGGGCTGATCGTCGGCGCGATCTTATGCCGCCCGCAGGTCTTGCCCCAGATGTATTGCAGGACGTCGCTGGCCTGCACCACCAGCACGAAAAAGAAGAGCAGCTTCCCGTTTTGCCCCTCATAGCCGGGAATCTCCAGTGTCAGCAGCGCCGGAGCATGGCTCACACAATACACGCAGATCATCAACGCCCATTGCACCGTCGCGGCCCTTTCCAAAAAATGCTCGTAGTCGCCGCTCAGTACGCTGCGCAGCGGAATGAAAAGAAACGCGTAAACCGGAATGAAGATGGCAAAAAGCCCGTACCAGGAAATGCCCACCAGCCAGTACTGAATCGGTGTGATGACGAAGAAAACCCAGACCAGGGTATTGTGATCGCCCTGCCGCGTCGGCGTCATCGTCATGAATTCTCGCAGGGCCAGAAACGACGTGAGCCCGAATAAAATCACCGACCCTATCCCTCCGCTCAGCATCGCGAGGAAGAAGATCGCCACCATCATCCACCACGCCCGAGTGCGCGCATTCAAGTTCGCAATGGTGGCCTGATATACCGGCCCTCCCGCCCGCCGCGCCAGCACCCAACCCGCCAGCGAGGCGATCACCAGCACCGCCAGCACGCCGCCGACCAGCCAGAACGTTTCCTGATCAAAGATCATTTTCATAAATTCAACTCAGCCGGAGATTCCACACCGCCGCCCTCGCCCGCTCCAGAAACTCCAGTTTGGTCTCCCCCTCGAGAAGATGGATCGGAGCGCCGATCGTGATGCTCCCCAGCAGCGGCACCACGAAAATTTCGCCCTTGGGCAGAATGCGGTTCAGGTTTTCCAGATAAACCGGCACCAGTTCAACCTCGGGCCGGTCCTTGGCCAGATGAAAGAGTCCGCTCTTGAACTTCTGCGGTTCCGGTCCGTCGAAACGGCCCCCTTCCGGAAAAATGATGAGCGACTCCCCGGCATCCAGCACGTCCAGCATGGCTTGCAGCGGATTGTTCCCCGCCGTCACCTTCTTCCGCTCGATCAACAGCGCGCGAAAAACCTCGTGCGCCAGCCAGCGCCGCACCGCGCTCGCATCCCAATAATCCCGCGCCGCCACCGGCCGTGTCTTGTCCCGCAGGATCTCCGGCAGCGCCGCCCACAAAACCGCCGCGTCCAGCGTGCTCGAGTGGTTGGCAAAATAGACCCGCAGCTTTTCGCTCGGCTCCACCCCCAGCCAGCGCGCCTGCAAGCCCGTCAGCAGCCGCACCAGGGAAGCCACCAGATTTTTCATCGGCTCTCCAATTCCCGGACGATGCGCCCCGTCCGGCGAAAAATCGTCACTACACATCCTATGGCAATCACCAACAACGCCCATGGCACCACCGGAAGCAGGATGCCGGTAAACAACAGCCCCGCGGAAACCACGCATGCCGCCGTCATCAAGGCCATGCGATGCTGCTTCGCCATCGGACCGCAAAAATGCTGGGACGCCCCGGCCGAAACGCCCAGCGCCCGCACATAAGCCGTCAGCACCGCGAGCACCGCGCAAAGCCACCCTGCCAGCTCAGCCCACTCGCCCTCGGCCACGACATTCCCCGCCCCGATGAAAATAAAGGCGTCGGCAAAACGATCCGGCAGTTCGTTATAAATCTCCCCCGACTTCGTCTTGAATCCCCCCTCGATCGCCACCATGCCATCGAACAAATTGCAAAGCAGCCGCAGCTGGATAAAGAGCGCCGCCCCCAGATACAGCCAGGGCCAGAGAAACGCCTCACTCCGGCTCGTCCCCGCCAGGCACAGCCCCGCCCCCAGCCCGAAGACCGCGCTGAGGATGGAAATCTGGTTCGGCTTTACCCCCGCCTTCGCCAGCACCGCGGCAATCTTTGCCGCCCAGCGTGTATCACGGGCTTTGATGGGACGGCGGGCTTCCGGCATGGTGTCCGGAAACTAGCGGGGGCCGGACAAGAGATCGATTTTATTCCGCACACCCTCGTCCATCTTGATGATGGGCGGCCAGTTGCGCTTGAAACCTTCGCCCGCCAGTTTCTTCGTCGCATCGACACCCAGCTTGCTGCCCATCGCGATCTCGCTCGTCGCGTGGTCCAGCACATCTGCCGGCCCCTTCGTGAAGATGCTGTCCCGCTGCGGGTCGGTATTGGCGCAGAGGCGGAACAATACGTCGCTCGTGTTGTGCACGTCCACGTCGTCGTCCACCACCACGATGTACTTCGTAAACATCATCTGCCCCATGCCCCACAGACCGTGCATGATCTTGTACGCCTGCATCGGATAGGTCTTTCGGATCGAGACAAAAACCGCGTTGTGAAAAACCCCCTCCGCCGGCAGCGCGATGTCCACGATCTCCGGAAAATTCATCTGGAAGATCGGCAGAAAAATCTTCACCGACGCCCCGCCCATGTAGAAATCCTCCATCGGCGGAATGCCCACGATCGTGGCCGGATACACCGCGTCCTTCCGGTGCGTGATCGCCGTCACGTGAAACACCGGATACGGCTCCGGCAGCGTATAGTAGCCCGTATGGTCGCCGAACGGCCCTTCGTCGCGCAGCGGCTCGGTCGGGTCCACATAGCCCTCGATCACGAAATCGGAATTCGCCGGTACCTCGAGGTCATTCGTCTCGCACTTCACCAGTTCGATGGATTTCCGGCGCAGATATCCCGCCAGCAAAAACTCGTCCAACCCATCCGGCAGCGGCGCCGTCGCCGCAAAGGGAAAGACCGGATCGCCGCCCAGGAAAATCGCCACCGGCATGCGCGTGCCGGTCTCATAGTAGCGCCGTCCGTGCCGCGCCCCGACCTTCTGCAACTGCCAGTGCATCCCCGTCGTGCGGTCGTCGTATATCTGGATGCGATACATGCCCACATTGCGCTCCCCCGTGTCCGGGTCCTGCGTCACCACGCATGGCAGCGTCACGAACCGCCCGCCGTCCAGCGGCCAGCACCGTAGAATCGGCATATTCAACAACGTCGCCGGATTGGCTGAAATCGTCGCGGGATTTTTCCAATCCGGTGCCGCCGGCCATGCTTCCTGCCGCGAGACCGGACTTTCGAACTTATGAATGACTTCCTTACACGGCCCGTCCTTGACCTTCTTCGGCCGTGCATGCCGCATCTCAAACGCCGTCCCGAGCAGCTTCACCGCCTCGCGCAATGACGTCGGCGGCTTCGCCTTCATCAGCGAACCCAGTTCCGCCGCGACTTCATCCACCGAATTCGCCGTCATGCTCATGGCCATCCGCTTGTGCGAACCCATCGTGTTGATCGCCACCGGGAACGGGCTCACTTCGCCATTCACCGTCGGCTTTTCGATCAGCAGCGCCTTGCCCCCGCCCGGCTTCTTCATCTCACGATCCGCCAATTCGGTGATCTCGAGTTCCGTCGCCACCGGCGTGGTGATCCGGATCAGTTCCCCCTCTTTTTCCAGCGCCTCCACAAAGGCGCGATACGATGAATAAGCCATGTCAGGAAACCGCCTGCGCCTCCATGCCCATCTGTTGCGCCTTTTCCGCCCGCTGAAACGCATTGCGCATTTCCGCCTTCAGCCAGATTTTCATCCCCTGCCGGATCAGCTTCCAGGCGTTCCCATTGGGCTCGAAGCCCTTGATCAGCGTGCGCGAATCCAGGTTCATCGCGCCATAGGTTCCCGCCGCGCGCTTCTTCTGCGCCAACACCACCAGCCTCCGGTTATAAAACGTCATGATCTTCCGCACGATTGCGCCATCCACCGACCCTTCGAAAGGAAATTCGGCAAATCCCGCCCGCACCCCTTTCACCAGCGTCTGTACCGGACCGTAAAAGAACAACCCGAGGTCCATCAGAAATGCCGCCGTCATGAGTTCCTTGTCGCCGAGATAATAATACTTGTCCTTGTACAGCGACTCAAACCACGCCCGATACGACATCGCATACCGCGCATTCAGCGTGTCCAGGCAGGGCGATCCGCCCGCCTTCTCGCTCACGATGCGATCCACCGCCGCGCTCACCGTCCACGCGCAATAATCCAGCCCCTGGCTGTAGAGCGGGTCCATGAATCCCGCCGCGTCGCCCACGATCTGCCACCCTGGCCCCGCGATCTTTTCCACCTGATACGGCAGCGCCGAGTAAGCCTTCACATCGCCCTCGATCCATTCTGCATCCGCAAAAATCTCCCGTCCGATCGGGTTCGACAGCAGGTGCGCCTTCAGCCGGTCTCCCAGCTTCTCCCCCGCTGGCAGCGTGAACAGTCGCGAATCATAAACCAGCCCCGCACTGTAATCCCCACCCTTCAGCGGAATGATCCAGCACCACCAGCCATAGCCCGTGAGATGATTCGTCGCCGAGGCCCTGCTCACCTGGCAGGACTTGGCATACTGCGGAAAACGATTGAGCAACTCATAGCCGTCCCAATCCTTCACATTGCGAAACCGGGCCCAGACCGCATTCGTCGGATGTTCCTGCAAATTCTTCAACGTCCCCAGCTTCCGCGCCATTACCGAAGCCCGCCCGCTCGCGTCCACCACCCAGCGCGCAGTGATCTCCCGCTTGCGGCCCTCCGCTTCCACCACCAGCCGCGTCTGTTTTTCGGAAATCTCAAAGGACGAGACTTTGGCCGGGCGGATGAGTTGCGCTCCCTCCGCCACTGCCTGCTCCAGCACATGCTCGTCCAGGATCTCACGGTCCACCTGGAACGACGGCAGCCGCACCTGATAAAACGCCCCCAGTTCGCCGCAGCGCTCAAAAGCATCGTCCGGCGTTTGCGTAAACCAGAAACGCAGCCCGTTCTTCACCACATGCTCGTGGCAGAGATGGTGCGACAGCGCCAGGCGCTTCGTCAGAAAGCACCCGCTCACCTCCGTCGTCGCCTCGCCCACCTTGCGGTCAAAGTGGGCCGACCTCTCGACCACCACCACCCGCAAGTCGGGCGCATCACGCCGCAACAGCAATGCTGTCGCCGCGCCCGAGAACGCCCCACCGATCACCGCCACATCGCATGTGATCGGCGAGTCCTCGGCCTCGTCCGCCATCCGCGCCGTGGCCTCAGCTTTCAAGCACCGCCTCGAGCGTGATAGTGGCGTGCAGCACCTTCGAGACCGGACAGTTCGCCTTCGCAAACGCCGTAAGTTCGTCAAATTTCTCCTGCGTGATGTTCGGGATTTTCGCCTTCAAGGTCAAATGCACTGCCGTGATCGCCGGGGCGCTTTTCACCTGCTCCAGCGTCACCTCCGCCGTCGTATCCAGGGAATCGGGCGTAAACCCGGCATTCCCCAGGAAAAGGCTCAGCGCCATCGTGAAACACCCGGCGTGCGCCGCCGCGATCAATTCCTCGGGGTTCGTGCCCGTCCCGGACTCAAATCGGTCCTTGAAAGAGTACGGAGTGGCCTTCAGGACACCGCTCGGGGTCGTCAGGGTGCCGCTACCGGCGTTAAGGTTACCGGTCCAGTGGGCGGATGCTTTACGTTTCATCGGATAGTATACGAGTTGAACCGCCATTTTAGCCGTTTTCTTGGTTTGGCGAGAAATTCCTCGCAAAAAAAGATTGGAAAACCGCGATGAGTAGCGATATTGACCACCCCTCCATTCAAGGAGTCTTAGCTCAATTGGTCAGAGCGCTGCCCTGTCACGGCAGAGGTTGCGGGTTCGAGCCCCGTAGACTCCGCCACTCTTTCGAGTGGCGGATTTGCCCTAGAAACCTGATAAATAAAGGCTCTAGACACAACATTGCTCAAACCGAGAAAATGTCGTTTCCGGCATTTTTGACGTAAAAGTTGTCACACTTTGGCACACGAACGCCATGGCGTCTCATGGGTCAACTTGATGTAAAATTGCCCGAGGTAGAAGAGGATGCTACATCCCTACGATATGCGCTTCCTCTTCCTCCTCATTGCGACCCTTGCCTTGGCATCCCCGCAGACAGTGGACTCGGATATTTCGGATTTCATGGCGGAGGTAACCGAGGCAGTAAAAAAGCAGGATATGTCGATCATCCAGCGCCTCTCTTACGATGTGGATGTGCCTCAAGAGGTCTAGGAGGAATCACTGGCTTCCTGGAAGGAGCTTCTCTCAGGTGAATATCCCGAAAAAGGGTATGAGTTCGTTGGAGTGCATTACGTCAACCCGCCGGTCGAGCAGCCAATCAGAAGACGGAAAGGCAAGGTCTATGAATACAATCTGGAAGTCATCGGCTATGTATCACCCAATTTTCAAAGTGCTACCCAAATCACTGGACGAATGATGCCTATTGGCCGAGACCCTGAGGGAAATATTCGGTTTACATCCTTCAGGATCAAGAAGGACTGAGTGATGGCGAGACGCTCCACTTCAGCTTCGCTCGGTTCTGACCGATCAAATCCACGCTCGGCTTCCATCACGTGCCATTGCGGAACTTCTGTTTGCAACAGGGATAGGAGGAACATCCCCAGAACTCTCCGTAACGGCTCGTCCGTCTCACCATCTTGGTCTCACAGGATGGACAGGTAGGCGTGGTATAATCGCCCTCCGTTACTTTCCGCAGAAGTCCCAGACGAACCGAATCCTCCAAGGAATTCAACCTGCCCAGTAGTTTCCAGCCATCGATCAATTCCATTGGTTTGTACTTCACAAAGCCCAGCGCCTCCGAGGTGAATTTGCCCGAGGTGACGAAATACCCCTGCGGAGCCCCCTC
>CAYUMP010000040.1:0-15019 GCA_964445975.1 uncultured Chthoniobacterales bacterium
AAATGGTGAGAAGGACGAGCCGTTACGGAGAGTTCTGGGGATGTTCCTCCTATCCCCGTTGCAAACAGAAGTTCCGCAATGGCACGTGAAGATGTGATATGAGATTGAGGGAATCTACGTACGTCGACTCTGGCAGGCTTTCCTCCTTGGAACCGATACTCCAGCAGTGGACCAAGGTGTTGGCCCTGTTTCGAACTACCCGAGACATTCCCTGGGGTTATCGGGAGCGAGCGCAGGTAGGCTTTTTTGCTGGGGCGGTATGGTTAACGGGAAACATCGCTCTGGAAGAGTGGAGTTCGGCGAAGGGTGAGGATCTGGATGCTTGGATCAGTATGGTGAAAACGATCAAACATGATGCGATTGCCTGGTATCTACCTGGTCGGGAGGCCCTGTATTTCGAGGAGGGCCACAATCTGGGAGCCGGCCTCGTTTTGCTGATCAACAAGGCGGGTTAACCTCAATCGGCTAATCGTGGTGGGAGGTGACGCTCGGCCATTTCAGCCGAAAGAAATAAGTCGTTCCGAAGTTGCACCCCACATCAAGTCCTTCTTGTCAGGGAAGTCGGCGCATGCGTCGTGATTCCGCTCCAGAGGAGTAAAGAGTGACTCTAACCGGCTGATTTACTTCACCCGTTCCACTGTCTGGCGATCTTTCGGTGACTCGCGCAGCCAGACGTTCAACGTATTGAACTCATCAACGAGAACGCGTACGGACTGAGAATCAATGCCGAGCCGATTTGCCATGTCCCGGATGGTCCACTTTTGTTCAAGCCAATGGCCAAGAAGTTCGTACAGCGGGGATAGCTTCGATGCGGGAGAAGATTGTGAGTTCATATGCAATTTTCCCACAAATGGTCGGATCAAAGAAGCTGAATGCTCAGAAACTGCACTCGTGGACATGCCGGCGACAGTGCGTGTGCCAAAGTGTGACAACTTTTAAGTCAGAAAATGCCGGGAACGACGTTTTTAAGGTTTGCTCAGAGCTTCACTTCGGTTTTCAGTTCCACCGAGAACCAGTGTTCGGCCTGACGCTTCGTAACCAATTTCCGATAGTTTTGAAAAAGTTTACGAGGACTGTTTCCCATTTCTAGGGAGACCTTGGCAGCATCTTCGGTCAGAGCTAGGCGATAACTGGCATAGCTGTGCCGAAGCGCATTGGTGGGAACATGAACGGCCGGCTTTCCATCCGAGGTCACCATTTTAGCCTTAAGTTCGCTCCATCGATTCATCATGCTCTGCTCATTGGCATACATCATGATTTTCCCTTTTTTTTGAGCAATGGGACGCAAGAGTCGATCAAGAGCGCTACAGATAGGTACAATTCGTCTAGATGCTGTCTTCGCCTTTGCCGCCTTGATAACGATATGCCCCTCGTCAAAATCGACTTCCTCCCACTCGAGGCGGGCTATTTCAGCGGTCCTCAATCCAGCTAGGCCGCCGAGCCCCACATAGGGCAAAAACGAACTTGGAGTATGCGATAACAGGGTGGTGTACTCCGTAGGAGAGAGGATCTGGATCTCTCCGCCAATGTCTTTCCTTTTTGAGATCAGTTCGGGGGCGGACTTTTCTTGTCGAGGAAGGTAGCCTCTTTTTTTTGCGAAATTGAACAGTGTTACCAGTGAATTGCGGTGGTTGTTGTAAGATCGCGGAGAGAGGTGCGATTCGAGAAGATATTTTTCTAAAACATCTTCTCGAATAGCTGCGATGGGGGCCCGGAGTGCTTTCGAGGCCCTTTCCAAGTGTATCCTGCAATCGCGCCTATAGAGTGGTGAAAGTCCAGTTGTCTCTAGGTGGTTTAAGAACTCGACAACAACTTCGGGGAACATTTTCCGAGGAATCTCCTGCTTTCGCGAAGTTTGTACAAACTGTTGGGCAGCCTCTATCAGGCTACCTTTGCCTTCCAGTAGCCTGTGTGCAGTCGTGAATTGCTGAATAGCGTCTGACAGGGATACTCCGACGGTTTGAAGTGCCTCGACGGCATTCTGGATCGTGGCTACTTGTCGCGGCGTGAAGTTTGCCACGTGAGCAGTCCCTGCCGTCAGGTCTGCAATTTTTGATTTGGCCTGCTGCCGAGCTGCCTCAATTGTCGGAGCTCGTTCACGAATGCGTTTTCCGTCGCTATAATAGGCCAGCTGGAATCCCGACTGATCACGATATTGAGTCCGGTAGATCGGAATCTTGATGCCTTTCGCTTCTACGACTTCGACGGGTCCTCGGGCTTTCGTCCTGGGTTCTTTGCGGCGCATTGCGATTGCAATTTGTCACGCTTTTGTCACGCAGTCGAATAATTTGTAAATTTACTCTGTAAAATGAGAGGGTTCGATTCCCTCTACCCGCTCCATTCTTGGTTTTGAACGACTTAGGGAAAATGTGGGCACTTGATTCATGGAATTGAGATAGATCTTACCACTTCCAATTTCGTCCAAAGTTGTTGGACTCTCGCGATGGCATATTCCCATTCTGGCTTTCTTGCGCGGTTTATTACTGCCAATCCGGGCAAATTTTCTTGATTGCCAGTGGGCTCGTTACCGTCTTTTGGTTTACCTACGTGTGGTTTGTTTCACCTGTGGGGGGAAGTTTTTTCATTGTCTGCGTTCAAAGACTGGGAGCAGGCTGGGGTTTTTGGCGATTCCTTTGGCGCTCTAACGTGTTTGTTCACAGCATGGGCATTTGCGGGTGCCCGTGCCGGGTCTTTATCACCGCTGTGATGAGTTTATTCCCCAGGAACACGCGCAGTGGCGAGAGACCACCAGCATGGCCAGAATAAACGTGCACTATTGGATGGTGAGGAGGAACGGCAACAGCACTGCGCCCGGCTCGAGGCGATGAACGACGTTTGATCTACCTTGGCCGCGCGCCGGCGGAGAGCGGAAGGCTCGATTTACCGCCCTAAAAGCGGAACAGCAGAAGCATGTCGATGGCCTCGGGGAATACCGCAGCGAATCCGTCTTTGACGGAAATGATCACCAGGCCTAAAGGTCTGCCTACTTACTGCGCCGCCCAGGAGCGCTGAGTGCCTTCAGGCTTTTGTCGTAGTATTTTCCCTCAACGAGATTATCCATTGAGGACATCGGAGGAAAGAGAGCCGAGACACTTTTTTCAACTAACAACGCGCCATCCGGGCCGTATACGAAAAGGTACCAGCCCTTGTATTTTTCCCCAAAAATCGCATCAGTGTCGTCCCATTCTGTCACCACTTCCGGGCTCTCAGTTTCATACTCCTTGAGTGGAGGAAGGTTGAATTCGCCCTTCGAGCGCTGGAGCAACTTGTAGGCCTTACGGTCCACCATGCTTTGCCCAAAAACAAAAAGCTCATATTTTAGCCCGTCGAAGCCCTTGTTCGGATCGCTGTTGCGGAACTTCAGTTTGAAAGAGATGCGATCCCGCATGTCGTCGAAATCGCCCCCATCGACTTTTGACGACTTCACTCGGGAAACATCGGTCGTCACGCGAGACAGGAAAGTCGCCTTTGTAAATGGCGTGGCAGTTTGCGCCTGAAGCGGCAGACAAAAACCGACAACCGATAGCAAGGCGAGTAAAGCGGACATTTTCATTAGCATCATCTGCGCACAGAGAAAATTCGCGGTCAATGCTATTTGGCAAAGCGGGCATTGCGAGGGCGAATTAGTCGGAAGCCCAATACTCATTTCGCAGGATTCTTCCTTATAGGGCGTGTACTCTTTCTCGAAATGGTTTCAGCGCTTTTGTCGCCGGGAAGAATTTCAACCGTTGCGTATATGCTTGGATCAGTGTGAATAGGGGTTGGCCAACTGCTGGTTGGGTTAAAGCTTCTGATCGGGTCAACAGCGATCTGGAAGGCATCCAAAAATTTTCTGCATTGTTTGAATGGGCACCTCCTGCCTCATTCGAATCAAGTCCTGCGTTATCGAGCGAGTGTGATTTGCCCTTTGCATGCAAAGCGACGGGTGTCTTTCACGCTATGAAGCTGCGGCAATACAAAGAGCTCTTGTTGCCTCATTGTGTTGAAGAGAGAAACTTGGATGTTCTTGCGAGTTTTTTCGCGACTTTCTGTCCGATGGGCAAACTAGGAGTGGACTATTTTGCGGTGTAGCCTCCGTCGACTACAAGGTTGCTGCCGGTGATGTAGAGGGAGGCGTCCGAAGCGAGGAAGACGGCGGCACCTTTGATGTCATCAAGAGAGGCGGGGCGCTCGAGAAACGTTCGTTTGGAGTATCGTTTAATGAAGGCCTTGGTCATTCTTTCGCTGAGCACGCCACCGGGGCTGAGACAGTTGCAGCGCACATTGCTGGGGCCATAGTAGGCGGCCAGGAAGCGGCTGTAGTTCAGCATGCCGCCTTTGTGGAAAAAGTAGTCCGGCAGGAGGCCGTTCATGGGCAGTCCTTCATAAAGGGTGGCGTCGGGACCGACCATGCCTTGGATCGACCCAATATTGATGATCGATCCGGATTTTTGGCGAGCCATGGCATCGCCGAAAAGGCGGGTGAGGTGAAAAAGGCCGGTGCAATTGACGGCCATGCTTTTGGCGAAATTTTCGGTCGGTTCGGAGTAGGATTTCATGGGCCATACCACCGCGTTATTGACGAGAACATCAAGGCGGCCGGATTTGCCGACGATACGGGTGAAGAGAATATCCGCAGATTTGAGCCGGCCTTGATCAAGGGCCGCGGCCCGGACATCAAGGCCGAGCTTGTTCTTTTGGGCGGCCACGGATTTTAGTTTGGCCAGATCCCGGGAGGCTATCCAGACGGTGGCGCCGGCTTCAGCCAGGGCATCAACAATTGCTTGGCCGTAGAGCCCGCCTCCGCCGGTGACCAGGGCAGTTTTTCCAGCAAGGGAGAATTTTTCCAGCACAGTATTTTTTGGCATGGTGGTAGCGCGGTTCAGCAGAGGGCGAGATGGGCGGATAGCTCCGGAGTGCTAACGAACAAAAGAGGGGTCAACTGGAGATAAGGGCGGGATCTCTTTCGACGTCGGAGGTGAGCGAATAGAGTGTTTCGGACTTCGGGGCCGCAGCCTCCTGCTCGATGGAGGCCAGTTGATTAAAATAGGCGCTGAGGCCAAGGACATCGGAAGCGGTATTGACGATGGTGTAACCTCGCTGGAGAAGTTCTTCCGCGGACAACTGAAGGCCGACCGACATACATTGTTTGCCGTGGGCCAGCGCGGCTTTCTCTACTCGGCGACGCGCGGCTTCCACTTCCGGAGAGTTGTATTGCCCGGCCTTGCCAATGGAGTGGGCGAAATCACCGGCTCCAAAAAGAAGGAAGTCGAAGCCGGGGACAGCGGCGATCTCTTCCACATTTTCCAATCCTTGGGGACATTCGATCTGGAGAATCAAAAAGCGTTCGTGGTTGGCGTGATGCAAATATTCCATGAGCGGAACCTGGCAAAAGGCGCCATCGACATTGCCACTATCCAGGGGACGACATCCCTGAGGCTGAAACCGGCAAAAGGAGACGATTTCACGGGCCTCGGCTGCCGAGGTGACATGCGGAATCATCAAGCCGGTGGCATCGCATTCCAAAGGCCGAATGTAGTCGCTATAGGACCCGCGGGGAGCGCGCACGATGACATCCATGTCGTGGACTTTGGCGGCACGAACGCAGTTTTCGATGACGTTCCAGTCGTTTGGAACATGCTCCTGACAGATCCACACCGTCGAAAAGCCAGCGATGCCGCAAAGCTCGACCACGCGGGGATCGCCCAGGTTGATTTTCGCGCAGGTTGCGACCTGATTGTTGCGGGTTTCCCGGAGAACGCGGCTTTTGCGGAGTTTCATAAATTTCTTAGAGTTGGGGTCCTTGGCACGAACTGTATACCTAGGAATACCTACGAGTTCTAAGGAGTAATGCAAGTTCTTTTCGAGAAGGTTGCTGATCGGTGACTTCGCCTTTCCAGCAACAAGGACAAGGGGTAGTCGTTTGATCCGGGATGTTCGAATCGACGCAGAAAGGGCAGGCAGAAGGACTCATCCTGAGAAAGAGGCGCCGGATGTGGTAGTTTGAGGTAGAGACCAAAAATCCCGCCCAAGAGTCCGGAATAAAGTGCAGAACGGATCAGCGTGCGCCGCTGTGCTGATCCGAGCGGGATACGTAAGCGTGGGGTAGGTTGCCGCCGGTGAGTCAAAAATCGCCCGCCACGTAGGGCATGATAGGGCGACCGAGGTGGCGGATGGCGGTGCCGCGTTCGATGTAGGTCAGCTCCAACTCGGGATGAAAGTGTCATTGAAAATCGACACACTTTTTCTGAAACGTCCAAATTGAAAAACCGCCGCGGCGGGCACCGGGCAGAGAGCTTCCCGCTTGGCCAGGGCAAGTGCATTCAACTTCTTTTCACGATGTTAATTACGTATCATATTAACTCAAGCGGGTAGAAGACAAGCGGCGCGGCAAGAAGTATGGTCACGGCGATGTGTGATACGACGAATAATCGGCCGGTCGTGCTCGCGGTGGCCGCTCACCCCGATGATATTGAATTTTATCAGGCGGGGACACTGCTGCTGCTGAAAGAGGCAGGTTGCGCGATTCACATGTGGAATATCGCAAGTGGGGGCCTCGGTTCGATGGAAATGGCTCCCGAGGAAACGGTGCGCGTTCGTTCGAAGGAAGCCCAAGATTCAGCCCGAGTGGCCGGTGCGGAATGGCACGAGTCCTTGTTTAACGATTTGGAAGTATTCTACGACAAGGCGTCGCTGGCCCAGGTGGCGGCGAAAATCCGCGAAATTCAGCCGGAGATCATTCTCACGCATAGCCCGAAAGATTACATGGAGGATCATCAAAACGTCTGCCGCTTAGTGGTGACGGCTACCTTTAGCCGTGGGATACCCCATTTTATTTCGACCCCCCCTCAGCCGACCTATCATAAGGCGGTAGCGGTGTATCACGCCGCGCCACATGGTTTGCAGGATGGTTATGGAGCGCCCTTCGAACCGCATCTGCTGGTTGATATCAGCAGCGTGATCGAGAAAAAGAGGGAAATGTTGGCTTGTCACTTAAGCCAATTGCGCTGGCTGGAGTTGACCCAGGGGATGGGCTCCTACCTCAATGAGATGACCACGGCCGGTCGGGATATGGCGATAAGAGGCCAGAATCTGACCGTGGCCGAAGGCTGGCTCAAACATAATCATCTCGGCTTTGGCCCCAAAGATTTCGATCCGCTTAGCGATTTTCTCCGTCCGTACATTCAAACGCCTAACTCGAACTAAATATGCCTAGACCAATCAGCAAACTCGCCGAAGGATGGTGGGACTACACCACGCTTGATGCCGATATCCTCAAGGACGCCGCGCGACTGACCGCCAAGGATCTCGAGCAACTCAGCCGCCCGGGATTCACCGTGAAGTTTTATGACTCGGTGGAGGAGTTTTACTGCGCGCAGGCGCTGGAATATATTGATGCCTGGCAGCAGTCGACGCCCGACAATCCGGCAGGAATCTGCGGGCCGATCGGGCCGACGGCCCAGCTTCCTCTGGTGGCGTTGATGGTCAACAGCCTCGGATTGAATCTCGCCAAGCAGGGGGCGCAGTTCTGGGGGATGGATGAATGGCTGGAGAACGGAAAGCCGGTGGGCCAGGATCATCCCCTGTCTTTTGCCAAATGCGACAACGAGCTTTGTTTCGACCGGATCAGCAGTTCACTGGCCATGCCGGAATCGAACAAGCACTTTCCTTCCGGCGATCTTAATGACTATAGCGCGAGCTATGAGACGGCGCGTTGTGTGGTGATGCAGGGTGGACAGGGAGAAATCAAGCATTGGGCCTTCAACGATCCGCTACCACGCACCGGCGAGTTTCAGGATGAACCGCCCACGCCGGAGCAGTATCGGCAGCTCGGCACGCGAATCGTAAAACTTCACCCCGTGACGATCGTGCAAAATGCACGCACATCCGGCGGCGGCAATGTGAGCCTGGTGCCAACGCATGCCTGCACGGTAGGCCCACGCGAAACCTGGAAGGCGGAAAAAGTCAGCATCTGGCATCCCGGTTATCACGATAATCCGTTTGGCCTGCGCTTGACGGCACTGATGATCTCCAAACGGCTGATGGACACATCAGTGCCGATGTCTCTGTTAGGAGATCATCCCGATGTGCAATTCAGCTATCTTCGATCCGGGATTGGATCAGTCTCGGTGGAAATGCACTGACCGAAAGATTTCAAAGACATGAATACTAAAAAACAAAAGATCATCCTGGTGGGGTTTGGCTTCATGGGCGAAATGCACGTGCAGGCTTACGCAAATATTCCGCAAGCGGAGATCGTGGCCATTGTGGACGCCTTTCCGGAAGGAGCGAAAGCCAAGGCGGAACGCTTGCAGCTCAAAGTCCCTATTTTTGGCGAGCTCAAAACTGCGCTGGCTGGAGTATCCGCGGATATCGTCGACGTCTGTTTGCCGACCGATCAGCATATGGCAACGGCGGTCGAGGCCCTGGAGGCGGGCAAGCATGTGTTTTGCGAAAAGCCATTGGCGCTCTCACTGGATCAGGCGGAGCGGATTCGGCAGGCGCTGGAAAAGGCGGGAACATTTTTCCAAGTGGGACACTGCCTGCGTTTCTGGCCAGAATACCAAGCGTTCACGAAGTTTGTGAAAGAAGGTTCGGCGGGCCGTTTGATCAGCTTTACCCTGCAGCGCCGGAGTGCGCGGCCCTCGTACAGCGCGGGAAACTGGCTGAACGACAGCGTGCGTTCACTGGGAGCGGCCGTGGATTTGCATATTCATGACACCGACTATGTGGTGGATTTGCTCGGCACGCCGCCAGCGGTGTTTTCCCGGGCGACAAAGGACGAGACGGGATACAGCCATATTTTTACGGATTATCTTTATCCAGATGTCGTGGTCCACGCGGAAGGCGGCTGGAACTATCCGGCGCAGTGGGGTTTTCAGATGGCGTTCCAAGCGCTGTTTGAGCGGGGAGCGGTCGAATTCGATTCCCGGCAAAGTCTCTCCCTGGTAGTGACGCGGGAGGATGGGAAGACCGAACCGCTGCCGTTCGTTCCGGCGGGAGGTGGAGAAGCTTCGGGTACGACCGGCAACGTGTCTTCGCTGGGAGGCTACGTAAATGAGCTGGTCTATTTTGTGGAAATGGTGGCACAAGGCAGGGCACCTGAAATCGCCACGCTGGCGCAGTCCACCGAAAGCCTGCGAGTGGTCCTGGCGGAGGTCGAGTCCGCCTCAAGTGGTCAGATTGTATCTCTGAAAGGAAAAAACTAAGATGAAAACAAGTATCAGCGTGTGGTCGTTCCCGTTTGAAATGGAACTGGAGAAGAAATTCCGGCTGGCACGTGAAGCCGGTTTCCAGGGATTCGAGATCGATTTGACCGAAGATGGGCCGGTGAGTCTCAGTAGCTCCGATGCGGAGTTAAAAGCGGTGAAGGCCCAGGCGGAAAAGCACGGGCTGACGTTGAGCGGGCTAGCCACGGGTTTGTACTGGGGCGCGAATGCTGCGAGTCCGGACAAGGCCACGGTGGAGAAGGCCGTTGGGATCTTACAGCGACAGCTCAAGGCGGCGGCGGTGTTGGAAATCGATTCCGTGTTGGTGGTGCCGGGAGCGGTGGGGGTGGATTTCATTCCCGGATGTGAGGTCGTTCCCTACGGCCTGGCGTATGAACGGGCGCAGCGATTTATCGCTGGCTCCGTGCCACTGGCGGAAGATCTCGGGGTCAACATCGGCATCGAGAACGTCTGGAACAAATTCCTGCAGAGCCCGCGCGAGATGGCCGAGTTCATCGACAGCTTCAAAAGCGAGCGGGTGGGGGCTTACTTCGACGTGGGCAATGTTTTAAGCACCGGTTATCCCGAACATTGGATCGAACTGCTTGGCTCCCGGATCAAGCGGGTGCATTTTAAGGATTTTCGCCGCAATGTAGGCACGGCGGAAGGATTCGTTGAGCTTCTCTCCGGAGATGTCAACTGGCCGGCGGTGATGGCGGCACTGAAGGCGATCAAATATGATGGCTGGTGCACGGCAGAAATGATTCCACCGATCCCGTTCTACAAATATGCACCGGAGATTCTGATCCAGAATACGGCGCGGGCCATGGAGGCCATCTTCAAGTTCCAAGAGGTGGAATGAACCCCGCGCTGATTCGCTCGAGGGGCGTGGGGCCGCGCTAAAGCAACATGCGGCCGGGCTCCCGAGGCAGGGCAGGGGTTGGCCGGGAGCGCATCACCATCGTGGAAAAAATGTTTTCGATGTGCGTCTCCATACATTGCTGGGCGCGCGCGCGGTCGCCATCGCGCACCGCCTCAAAGATGGCGACATGTTCCTCGAAGACCTTGGCAATACGATCCTGCAGGGCCGAGTCCACCGGAAAGACCTGGTGCATGAGGGAGGGGATGGTCATGCGTTGAAGAATCTCGGTGCGTTCAAAACGATCCTTGATGAAACCGTTGTTCACGATGTCGAGAAGGGTGCGATGAAAGAGCTGGTCCTCGTCGCTCAATCGCTGCAACGCCTCCGCATCCTGCGCATTTTTCAACAAGGCCTCGGCACTGACACGCATGGCTTCGAGAATTTCCTTCAGCTGCGCCACCTGTTCCGGCGTGCGAAATTGCGCAACCTTGCCGGCCACGTAGACTTCCAAAGCCTGACGGTATGCTAAGAGATCGAGAAACTGATCCTCACTTAGATTGCGGACCACCGCGCCGAGCCGGGGGGCGATGGTCACCAGTTCGTCGTTCTCGAGTAGGCGGAGAGCTTCGCGCACGGGAGTGCGGCTCATGCCCAGTTCCTTTCCCACACTGTAGGCGGAGAGATATGTGCCGGGTTTCAGCTCGCCCGCAAGTATCCTTTCACGGAGAGAGTTGTAGGCCTTTACGGTGTTTGGGTTACGCATTGAAGAAGGAATATTTTGGCGTTTCGGTCGGAACTAGCGAGGAAGATTTTAGGCAGCGCGAGTTCAGTTTGGGAAACTCTTTATGAGAGACAACTTTCCGCGAATCATGATGGGTACGGCGCAATTTGGCCAAAAGTATGGCGTGGCGAACCGCCATGGCCCGCCCGATTTTGCCGGTATTTGCCGCATGCTGGAGCAGGCGGCATAGAAAGCTAGACTGTCTTGATACGGTATCCACTAATGGGGATAGCGAGGAATTGCCGGAGTGCGCGAGGGACTTCGTCGACTGGTCCCGGAATATGGGCTTTCCCTGGCTAAGCTTTCATTGCGCCATGTCATGGGCTGGCGAGAGCAGACTGCCTCGTCGTCGGAACGGAAATGCCCGAACAGGTGAAGGCGAACCTTTCGGCTCCTCTTCTTCCGATCGATTGGCAGGAAAAGCTCGAGGATTCCTCGGTGGGCGTGAGAGCCGATGTGGTCGATCCCACTTCGGGGAAAGCCTCCGAATCGGCAGTTGTGGAAGAGGCTATTTTTTTTCAAAATAAAAATTGTATTCTTAGGAATACCTAGGCATACTTAATCAGGCAACAGGAAAAACCAATGCGGCAAAACCGATGTTTTAACCAAGCGGTCAGGGGGTTTTCTCTCGTGGAACTTCTTTGTGTTATGGCAGTAATGGGGCTGTTAATCTCGGCCTTGGTTCCGGCGGTGAGCAGCTACGCGACCTCGCAACGACGAACGAAATTCCTTTATGAAATTTCCGGCCTCTTCGAGACGGCCCGGCAATATGCGACGAGTCGAAACACCTATGTTTGGGTGTCTTTCAGTGATGATGCGATCACGGGTCGGCCTCTATATGCCACATTGATTGCGTCCAAGACCGGACTCGGACAGGGGTTTGGCCCCGAAGATACCTGGGCGGTGAAGCCGGTTAATTTGGGGGATGCCGATGCGGGATTTGCTTTGGCTGGTCCCTTGAAACTCCTGGGTGATTTCAAGCTCTCCGAATCGCCGGGAGAGACGGCCTTTTCGCGGGCGGTGACGTTCACGGTTCCGCGACCGAACGGGAATATTACGCTGGGGCGAAGTGTGCAGTTTTCGCCATCGGGAGAAGCGCGTGCTTCGGCTGCTCTGTTAGGTCAACTGGTCATTGATGCGTCCGCCACGGAAGGCCGGATGAGGGAAGTCAAAGACCGGATCACGCTCAATGGAGTCACCGGTTTTTGTCGGCTTAATACCTATTAGCCGGAAGGTCATTGCGGTGTGAATTTATGAAAAGCGATCATCAAAAAAATTTGCTGTCAGGATTTTCCCTCACCGAGGTGGTCATTGCATTGGGGTTGGTGGTGTTTGCTTTGGTGGCTTTGTTTGGGTTGCTCTCGAGCGGGCTGAATATCAGCCGGGATTCAAAGTCGGAGATGTTCTCGGCGCAGATGGTTTCGACCTTGTTGGCGGAGAGGCGTTCGCTGCCGACCAATGACCAACTGGCCAGTCCGATTCTGCCGCTGAATGTCAGCAGTGGAGGGCTGCAGACCCGGTTTTTGGATCGCAATGGAGAGGTGGTGAGCCGTGATCTCGCCTATGCGGGTCTGGCTTTTGAAATTGAGCCGCTCGATAGCTCCACGGCACGCTTGTACGTCGCAGTGGCGCAGCCGCCGCCCAAAGAAGCCACCCATGCCGCGTATGCCTCGGCTCGGGAGCATTTTGAAGTCACGACCTATGTCCGTCTGCATTAGGAAGCCGCGAACGATTTCGTTTTTAGGGAATCAGTCGGAAGCAGGCTTTACTTTGATTGAGCTTCTGGTGGCCACCGCCTTGTTTTGCCTGCTGGCGGTGATGATGAACCAGGTGATCGTCTCCACGACCCAAGTCGTTGGTAGCGGGCGAGTGAACTTCGAGATTCGCAGCAAGGCGCGGGCCGCTCTCGACCTGGTGACACGGGATGTGGGGCAGGCCATTTTGCGGGAGGATATTAGCGCGACCTCGAATGCGAGGTTTGGCATCGCTTTTCAGGACAACCATGGCAATCCCGCCCTAGCTTTCTTCACGCGGCGCTCCGGCGGAATTGGCCAGGGCGAGTCCACGGCGGATTACCGCAATCTTTCTTTCGTATCCTATTCCATTGGGGAGCGCGCCAACGGCAATGAACTGAGCTTTGAACTCTGGCGGGGCTCCGTGCATGTGCGTTGGGTGGGACAGGGCAGTTATCCTGAAGTCGAGTCGAGCCACGGGCCTTTGCCCTTTTCCACCAATGCCTTCCAAGCCAGTTATATGGTCGCGAAAAATGCTGACGTGTTGGAGCCTATCCTGGCGGGAGTCGCCCGGATGGAAATCCGTTTTTTGGGGAAGGACGGGATGTATCGCAAGGAATTCGACCCTGACCCCGACAGCGCCACCAGATCGAAGGCACTTTCGATCACGCTGCTTTTGGTAGATGAAAGGACGCAGCGTTTGATTCTTTCGGATGCCGCCATATCCGCTGCATTTCGCGGTGCTTTCGTTGAGGGGACGGGGCGTTTGGATAGTGTGGATTCCACCAAGGCATTGCATCTCCGTTGGGAGGAGGACTTGGGTAAAGCCGCCACTTGGAATGGAATTCCTGATGGGATGAGGGCGGGCATTCAGTCCTTCGGACGGGTCATTCCTTTGAATAACTAGAAATGAAGACAAAACGGCGGATACCCCCATCTGTTCGAACGCGTCAAACTGGTGTCGCCTTGATCCTGGTATTGCTCGCCATCGTATTTGTCAGCTTTCTCGTGGTGCTATTTTATACGCTGGCCACCACGGACCGGACTGGCACCGCAGCCTTTGGCGACAGTTTGAAGGTTGATGAACTTGGCGCCGGAGGCCTCGAACTGGCCATTCGTGAGTTACGCCAGGAGATTGTAGATCCCACGCGTTCCACGCTGAATGAATCCAGCCAGCCCGGCGCTCCCACGGTTTACGTGCCCAAGGAGGCGAAATACCTGTTTCCTGAACGCGTGGTGTCAGGCACCTCCGCGCTTTTGAAAATCAGCCAGAGTGGCAAGGCGTCCTATACCGGAGGTACGGCCATTGCATCGGAGGTTTCCTCGATCACGCCATCGCGTAATGGACGAGCGATGACATTGGATCGCTGGAACAAGCCGCGTTTTCTGACGGAGGCCGAGCTGGCCGCCGTGCGCGCGCCTGATTGGATTTACCTTTCGCGCCTGGGACCGCAAGCAAGTCCTGTCCTTATTTCTGCGCGCGACCGAAAGTCTTCCGGGTTTATTCTCGGCCGGTTGGCTTTTGCGGTTTACGATGTGGGCTCGGTGCTCGATCTCAATGTCGCCGGCTATCCAGCCGAGATGCCGACAGCGGAAGTAAGCCGAAAGGGCTCGCTGGCCATGGCGCGCTTGGAATCCCTCGGCCTTACCTCCTCTCAGGTCGAGGCTGTGCTCGCCTTTCGCAATCCTTCCACCCGGGGCAATTATCTCACTCATGTCCAGAATGCCGCCGCGCATAAAGCTTTTCTTCGGACGGTTCCGGGTGACAATCGGTTTCTTTCCCGGCAGGAGCTTCTTCGCTTTGCCGACCGCAACGGCTTCTCTTCGTTACTGCCTTTTCTCACGGTTTTTTCCCGGGAGAAAAATGCCCCCAGTTACGTGCCGGCAGATCCCGACGAGACCAATCCCAATCTCGCCTCCGCCCGGCATGAGGATTCTGGGAGGCTTTTGTTTGAAAGAAGATTTCCCCTTAGCAAACTTTCCCTTTTGAAGGCGATCCAGGACAGTCCGGACGACAGTGAACTGGCGGACGAAGTGCGAAAGTATTTTGGGCTTAAATACAGTCAGGCTGCCCGCGAGTTTACTTATATTGGCCAGGGTTCCTCCACCCAAAGCTCGATCAAGACGTTGAAGGAAGTCGGGCAGGAGGACAGCTATCGAGCTCCGGATTTTTTCGAAACGCTAAAGGCAGTGATCCTGCAGGGCTCTCTCGGCCAATCCGCCGGTGCCACTGCCACTAGCGCGGAGCAGGATGGCGCGGATTTCCAGGTCATGCGCATAGGGGCCTCCATCATCGATCAATATGATGCGGACTACATACCTACCGCCATCCGCTTCGACACGGCCGCCTCGGATTTGCCGGTGTGGGGTGTGGAGAGCCTGCCGTATTTTAATAAGCTCCAATATATTGGGCAAAATCCCAACACGGGTCCCTTTTACAATGCCGAAGGCTCTA
>CAYUMP010000041.1:0-12719 GCA_964445975.1 uncultured Chthoniobacterales bacterium
AATACCGCCAACCCTTACAACCACTACATCGAAATCGAAATCTTCGGTAAACCGGCCTCGTGATTTTGTGGGGGTCTCGGGAAGAGAGAGGCAGGTTGGGCGCCTGCGCCTGGTGATCCATGACGAAAGCCAAGAAGGAGAGGTTGCTCGACCAGACGTTTTCTCAAAATGAGAGCCAGGTTCAGGACCTTTCGACTGCGGCGGCCTGGTTTTCCAGCGTGCTTATGAATTCCTTTGGCGTAGCCGCCGACAAATTGGAATTGGGAAAATTTGGGATTACCGCCATTGCTAATTTTGCCCAGGGGGCACGACCGGATCTCCTCCCAGTGAATGGCTGACCAACCAATATAATAATCCCATTCAGCATTGTGGCCAGCTCGCAATGCAGGCTGATTTTGTGACAGTTTGTGACGGCGAAAATGCATTTCGATGCGCTTTTGTGCATGATCTCCAAAAACCGCTGATGCCGTAAGATGATGGAAAATGCAGGGTTGCGCATCGAAGTGCAGGTTATCTACGGATTCGACTCCAATTGACATTCCATTGAGACAAGAGTTTTACTTCTCTTTTTTCTCTCGGTCGGAACCGTCAGGCCTCACGCCCCGAACCGGCCCCGAGGCAACGTTTGCTACGAAAGTATGGCATCCTTTTCTCTGATGGCCGCTCCTCCGTGAGGGCGTCCGCGGTCCGTCCGATCGCAGCCCGATTCAACCAAGCCCTGGTCACGCAGCGTATTTTTTTAGCTATTTGGCCATGTTCTCGTTAGAGCAATTCTCGGTGCGTTAGATGCAACGTTTCCGGGCAAACATTGCGTCTTTTCTGGCGGACCGGCTTCTTAAGTGGGAGTCTCGCGATCCGCGTGACCATGGTTCATTTATCCAAGGTCGATTGCTGGCACAGGCTCTACTGGCGGGTCACTCTGTGTAATAATTACGCAAACTCTGTTACGGGTTCGCCTCTAGCTTGATGAAATGTTTTATCGGGATGACCTGTAGACTGGTGGCGATGCGTAGGTTGCGGGATTTTTGGAACACTTTCTCAGTGAGACGTTGCATGGTTTCCTTTTCTTCCGGGTAAGAGGCGGCCCATTCCAACATGGGGTGCAATAGTGTTTTGACTGCGGTGGTATCCCACGTTTGCCTGGCTTTGATGGCGGCCTGTCTAGCTGCGAATGGAGCAGAGAACGGATTGTCTAGAAATTGCGCGGCCAGGTTGATTCCCTTATTCAATTCGACGGCAGAAAAAGCCCTGGTATTTTTTCCCCAAGTCACACGAAGTCCGGTGGCAGGAGCATTTTTTACGACCAGGATGTAGCGGTTTAGATCCTGGTTGAAGGGAATGAATTCCAGCATTCCGGTCGTACTGTTGGGGTCTTTTGGGTCTCCGCTAAAACAGAACGGATATCGGGTGGATTCAACTTCGACCCCCGCGGAAGAAGCGCTCAGAATCTTTTGACTGGCATCCGCCGTGGCTTGTCCCAAGGTAAAATCGAGGGTGATTGTCCCGATGCTTCCATCGCACTTCAAACCCTTCAGAAAGGCATAAGCCATGATCAAGTGGCCATTGAGGGCCGGATGCACACCGTCGATCCCCGCGACTTGATAGGCTTGTCCATACCTAGCTTTTGCCTGGATCATGGCCTTCATCATGGGGTCGTGCAGGTCCGCGAAGGCCACGCTCTCTTGCGAGGCGATCTCTTTGGCGGCATTGCCGAGGTCGGCCAGGATCTGATTTACCCCAGTGGGATCACCCTTTTTGTAAGAATCACTGTCCACCACGCCAGGCGTCCCGAGCACGATAAATCGCACCCCACCCGCCTTTAGCATTTTCACCATCGAGGTGGCCGATTCGCGAAATTTTTTCAAACGAAGCGGTCCTTCCGTGCGGTAATGAGCATCGTTCATGCCGTAGCAGATGGTGGCCACGGTGGGTTTGAAGGGGAGAACATCATTTTCGATGCGTTCCACGAATCCCCACGATGTCTCGCCGCTCCATCCGAACTGATGGGCGCCGAGGCCGGGCTTCGGCTGGCACATGAGGAAATAGCTCTCCATCAGCACGGAATACAATTTATGCTCGGTAATGGAGTCGCCGCAGATCGCGACGAGATCGTCGGGTTGAAGACCGGCCGGGTTGGAGGTTGTCTCTCCACATACAGGCAAAGCGGAAACGAGCGCGATCAACAGCGATAGTCTCAGGCCTTGCCGGTGCCAAAAATGAGCCATGACGATGGGTTAACTTACCGAGCGAAAAATAGCTCTCTTTCAGAAGCGGTCATGTCACCTAACCGGCTTGAATTCACGGTTTGGCTGAAGCTCCGCCCGGCAGAGCTCCGGTCAACGTAAGGTCGTCGAAAAATGCCCGGGCCACGGGTCCCTGATTGGTGCTCACTCTCAGAGAAATCTCATTGATCTCCGCCGGGACCGCGCGAAGGGGGAATTCGGTCTCCCCTTTGATCGACAATGGCTCGCCATTCAGGGTGCCGCGAAAAACTGCCTTACTCAGATCGAACTCCAACACGACTTCATTGCTCTCCGTGGTACGCCCGATTTGATCAAAGTTCCGGGCCCGATTGTCGTCCGAACCGATATAGGAAGGTTTCCCTCCGATGAATTGCAGCATCAAGGCAACCTCCCCATTTCCCTGTAAATGAACAAAAGCACGGGTGGGAATCTGACTGACAGTCATATCCGGGTAGTAACGAAAAGTAACCTCGCCCCGGCTGTACCCGCTATCCGTTCGGAAGAGGGCGATGGGCGCCACTCCTTCATCGGACTTGTCCATGAGCAAGCTGCGGTTTCCCGCGCCGCCAAAGGGATCGGCTGGATCGGAGCCGATATCCACCACACGAATCGCACCCGCAGGTGGGATGTTGTCCAGCGTCATTTGGGCTGGCACTTCGCCGGCCGGGCTGTCATTGAAGCCCAAATGAAGTCCCGACGAAGCACTCTGGCCGCTTGCGTTCAGTATGAAGCAGGCCAATGCGACAGTCCAAAGATGTGTTAAGAAGTTCATGAAATGATGCTGCGTCAATTTTTGGTCGGATTCAAAACCAGAGACTTATCGCAACTTATCAAAGTTGAACGACCAGGAAGATTGATGAGCATCTTTCCATTTCGAAGTCCGGTGATTGTGGAATGAACGACCCGCACCTTCCCGGGGACCTGCCGCACAAAGTCGTGAATGACGTTCCATGACTCCGGTCCCTGTTGCATCCCCGCCAGTGTTTCAGAGTCGTAGCCAATAGGCGAACCCCATCGTTTTGTTTCGGGGCTTTCCAAATTTGCGGGGTTGTAAGCGACCACCACTCCACCGCTGGGCAAACTGACCACATTGCAGGGTCCCCCGCAGGTGAGAGGAACTGGCGTGGGAGCGTTCCAGGTCAGCCCTCCGTCCGAGGACACCGAATGATAGAACTCGCCGATCACCGTACGAATCATCATCAACAGGCGACCATCGGGCATCTCGGCCACGCTGGGTTCCAGTGCGCCTCCATTCAGATTTGCCGAAAGAGGAAATGAGGTTTTCGGATAGCCCAGGTCCACGACATTGCTCGTCCGCCATGTTTTTCCGGCGTCAGTCGAGATCATACAAAGGCTGACAAAGCGCCGGACCTCCCGGTAGTCGCAGATCGGGACAATCAGGTTTCCCTTGCTCGTTTGAATCGCCCCTTGGAGCATGCCGACATAGCCTTCGTAGATGCACCGGGCTTCATCCCACGTTTTTCCGCCATCACCGCTGCGCACGGCCCAGAGATTGTTGACCGAGTTGTCCGGATTTTTCACATCGTAGCGGAGCAGGGCATAAAAGAATACCCAGATGTCTCCTTCCGCGGTTGCAATGACCGCCGGCCGGTGAATGCGTATTTCTTGGGGCTGCAAGGTCGGAACGGGCAGCGGCTCAGTCCAGGTCTTTCCTTCGTCGGAGGAGTACGACAACTTGCATTGATCCTGATGAGCGTAAACCAGGAGCAATCGTCCGTCATGGAGAACCATGTGCCCTGAACCCAACCAGCCGGGCAGGGGGGTGTCCGTTCCGGCTACGACTGGCTCAGTCGCTGAGAACTCCGTTCGAAGTTCAAAAGGATCGCCGACATGTGGGGTTATGGTTCGGTAATTGGGTGCTTCCGCCTGAGTCTGGGTAGCCGTCAGCCAGAGAGAAACTCCCATGGCGAGAGCTAGACCGGCTGGGAGTGCACTGATTTTTAGCGGGAAAATCATATAAAGAATCTGGTGGTAGAACTTCTGGCTCAGGATTTTTGTCCGGGAATGCTGAAGCTCCGTTGTTTCTCATTGGGCGGCGGGAAAAATGGACTAGTCGCCTCTCCCACAACATAGGTCACGACGCAGCCGATGAGGGCATACCACATGAACGAGACGTTGGTGAAAAAGCCCACTGAAATGACGATGACAAATCCGGCAATCGCACCCGCCAGCGTTCCCTGAGCATTGGCTCGACGGGACAGCACTCCCAAAAAAAAGATTCCCAGCAAGGGGCCGCCAAAGAAGCCGCCGATCTTGGCGGCCGCTTCAATCAAGGTTCCCAGCTTGCTCACGATCAGGCCCAGAAGGGTTACGACGACTCCGTAGAAGATCGTCCAACTTCGAGCGGCGTGAACGCGCGTGCGGTCGTCTTGTGCGGAATCGGAATCTCTTTTCTTTGTGTAGATAAAGTCGATGAGGGTTGCGGTCGTCAGGGAGTTGATCCCGGAGGAAACCACCGACATCGTGGCCGAGAGAATAGCCGCCACCAGCAATCCAGGAATGGGCGAAGGAATCTGGCTTCCTACGAAATTTGGCAGCAGTCGGTCTGCGCTCTTGAGAGTGGCGGCGAGCTCGGGGTGTGTCTGGTAAAATGAAAAGAGCACCAGGCCGGTGAGATAAAAGACACTGATCAATGGCAGCGTGAGAATCAGTTTGAACCACAGAGCCCGCTGACTTTCCTTGAGGTTGCTCGCCGTCAGGTACCGTTGCACGGAGACCTGGTCGGTCACGAGTTGAACGAGATTCAGGGCCACGCCGCCAATGAGCGCTCCCCAGAAGGTCATTCGTACGTTCGGGGAAAAGCTGAAATCCAGGAAGCGCGTCCGTCCGTGGGCCTCCGCGATCTGCCAGGCGGCTCCGAGCCCACCGGGGGTTTCGCGCACGGCCACGGTGAAAATCGCGATGATGCCGATAAGCAAAACGAAGAACTGGATGACATCGGTATAAATCACCGCCTTCATGCCGCCCACCGTAGTGTACAGCGTCGTCCCAAGGCCGGTGATGAGAATGGAGAGCCAGAGTGGAACGCCCATCAGTTCGGAGATGACCAAAGCCGGTGCATAGAGGGCCAGGGCGAGCCATAGGCTGACCCGGAAGATAAACGAAGCGGACGAAAGACGTCGCAGCCGGAGATCGAAACGGTGCTCGAGATACTCATAAGCCGTGTAGAAGTTCAGGCGGAAGAAAAAGGGAAGAAACACGAGGGTCGTGATTGGAGTGGCAATGAAGTAGGCCACCAGCACCCATAGGTAGATGAGATTATGGTTGTAACTCTCGGCAGGGGCGCCGAGAAAACTGATGCCGCTGAAAAGAGCGGCCAGCACCGAAATGGCAATAATTGACCAGTGCATTTGATGGCCGGCCAGGAGATAGGTCTTCAGGTCCTTCTGCCGCCCTCCCACCCACATGCCGAAGATGAGTGTGGCCAGAATGTAGATGCCGAAAGTGGCGATATCGATCCAAGTGACGGTGCTTGCGGCGAGAAGTGGTGGCATGGTGTTAAGAGTCGGCGAATGAAATGTTGGTGAGTTTATCCGGCTGAATCCCCAACAGGTTGGCTGGGACGCTTGCCCTCGGCATTGAAGACTCGGCAAAGACATCGATGGTCTAGAGTGCCAAGTGCCGAATCCCAGGCAGGTTTCAGTCGGACATAGCCTTTTTCTCCGTGATCGTCCTTGGCTGGGAGTGTTTCGAAAAGGGATAGCTTTGCCGAAACTCTGATTTCGCGCTGCGATATCAGAGGTGCATTCGCCTCGGCGAGATAGAAACGTTCAAGCATGGTGAGAGCAATATCCAGCTTCAACCATTATCCCTATGCCTAAAAGGGCCGGTAGACAATCAGGCAACGGCCGGTGCTGCCGTGTTGGGCAGGAGCCACTCGGATTCCTCGCGGATGATGCGTGAAATATTGTTCCGACAGTCCTCCGTTAGCGGATATTCCAGGTAGCTCGCGGCGGTGGAAAATACGCCTAGCTCCGCCAGGCTGTGTTTTAGGCCGGTGAGCCAGCAGGAAAAGCCGTCCCCGCCGTAAACTGTCTTGAGCATATGCTGGGCGCGCTGGTCGATCTCTTTGGCTTGGGCGATATTCCCCTCGCGATAGGCGCTAGCTTGTCTGCGCAAATAGGCTCCGGAGAGAATGGCTCCGCCGGTCATGAAGCCGTCGTAGCCGGCGGCGAAATACTCGAAGCAATCAAACTCGTCGCCGTTGAGCAGGGCCAGATCGCTTCGTTCCGCTCGTACGCGCAGGGCGATCTCCCGGCGAATGGGGCAGCGGGAACTGTCCTTAATGATGCGGATTTTTGGATGCGCATAGATTTCGGTTAGGAGTTGTGGCTCTATCGGAAAATCCGGTCGGCTGCCGCGGTCATAAAAGCAGACGGGCTTGGAGGAACGATCGAGAATGTCGAGGTAGTAGCTGATGATGCGAGAGGGAGTCGCATTCATGAATAGAGAGGGTTGCGCAATGACGGCAAAATCGTAGTTCGTCTGTTCGAGCAGTTCCAGTCGTTCGAGAGTCCGGGCAGCGGAGTTTTCCGTGACCTGGACACCAAGTTTCATGCGCCCCTGGTTGGCCTGGCCTGTACTTTGAATTAGTTCCACGGTCTGCCGTCCGTTTAGCCAAGGACCTTCACCACAGGTCCCGGCGAGGAAGATCCCGTCGATGCCGAGGGCGTCATGATGATCCACCATGCGGCGGATCGAGGCGTGGTCAATGGCAAGCGAATTTGTGAAGGGCGTTGGCGTGGCGGACCAAACCATGCAGATGTCGGTCGTTGTTTCCCGCGAAAGTCGGCCGGCTAAGACCGAACTGCGAAATCCGGAGACATCGACGGTGGAAATTTGCTGCATAAAAGTAGTTTTAGAAGTGGTTTTGGCGAAACAGGCTTGGCTACGTTGTCTCTCCTCATTCGGTATTGGCTTACTATAGAATGCGATTTCGAAATGGAAACGTAGGCGAGGCTGGCAAAAAATGTGCCAGCTTGTTAGGTGTCAGGTATGAGTAATAGCCTGCATGGTTTTCGGCGTTTTTCTTTGGCGGAACAGGCCGCAGAAACCTTGATTGGTGCCATTGTGAACGGGGAGATGAGCGATCCTCTTCCCGGCGAAATGCAGCTCTCCGAGCGCTTGAAAGTCAGCCGGCCCACTCTCAGGCGGGCCATCGCGATTCTTGCCCGGAAAGGGTTGGTCGTTACCGCCAAGGGTAAGCGGACGCGGATTGTAAGCCGGAAGGGACGAAAATCAGCCCGGGTTGCTTCGGTCTGTTTTATTGTCTCAGCCCCGTTGCGTTCGGCTACGACGATGGTTAGTTCGCTTCTTGACGAAGTTAAGTTTGAACTCACTGCGGAAGGAGTGGCTTGGGATTCGATTTACGAATCCCAATTGGGGGGACGTCGGCCGGAGGCGCGGTTAAAGGAAATCGTGGCCGGCCGTCAAGGCACCTGCTACGTGCTTCTAAATTCTTCGCTTCTTCTCCAGCAGTGGTTTGCGAGGTCGGGAGAACCGGTGCTGGTTATGGGTTCCTGTCATGAAGGCGTCGACCTTCCGTCCATCGATCTGGACTATCGCGCGGTGGGTTGGCATGCGGGTGGCCAGTTCGTCAAAAACGGTCACAAAAGTATTTTGTTCGTGGAGCCTATGGGGAAGGCCGTGGGGATATCCGCGTCCGAGGCGGCGTTGCGCGAATATCTGGCCGGAGTACCGGGCTCACAGGTGCGCGTCCTGCAGGCGGCCCCGAGTTCCTTTCTTGCGGCCTTCGAACGTGCACTGCGGGGTCCGGACGCCCCTACTGCGGCGCTGGCCTGCCGGGTGGAGATGGCTCTTTCCGTGCTCGGTGCCGCCCAGCAGTTTGGTAAGAGCATTCCTAGGGAGTTTTCCTTGGTGGCTCGGGACGATCACCCAATTTTTGAGGTGATGGCTCCGGAAATTACCCGCTACGAGGCTAACCTGCATGCAATGGCCCGAAAAACAATCAGGCTAATTCATCCGCTGTTGCAAGGAATCGCACCGAGAAACAAAACGACATTGATTTTTCCGACCTTTTTCCCCGGCCATACCCTGAGCTCCATTTAGTTGGAAAGAAATTTGACACCCTTTCGCGGCTGGGCATCCGCGGGGAAATTGTAATGGATGGCCAGATGAGCGCTCAGTTGAAATGATTTGCCATTCCTTACCTGATAAGTCCAGAGCTGGGGCCATGAGTAAGCGAAAGGGACTGAGTCTCATCGCCATCGCGATTTTACCCTTCGCAACCGTTTTCTCTGAGACGGAAGGTAAGGGTCTAAGTCTCGAATTCAGCGATGCACCCGTGGGTCAGGGTCCAAAAGAAATGACGCCTGGCGGGGGAAATAGCCCGGGAGAAAATGTCCGGATCGTTGATAAAAAATCTCTCCCCCCCGATCCGTTTGGAAACGAGGAAAACCGCAGCCTGATGATGGAAAAGACCGGCGAAGAAGCGCCGGTTGCGTTGTTCCAGATGGAACGCGGCCTTCACAAAGGCCACCTGAGTTTCCGCTATTTTTCTGATACTTCGGAGACTTTTGAAACAGTGACCCGCGCCTTTTTCGGGTTGCAGGGTCGTGGCGAAACGGCGCTCATGTTGCAGGCGATCGGCACAAGGTTTTACTACATCAATAGCAAGAGTAATGCGGAGGCCTTCGATCAGGTTCTGCTTGAGCGTGAAGGCAATGTGGTCGCCATCTTCTTCGACCTCTCGATGGGTACTTTTACAGGAAGTCTGAACGGCGAGCCTTTGACCAGGGGTGACGAAAGGACCTTCCCTCTGCGAGTAGTCCCGTCGGAAATCAACGAGGTCCTTCTGAGAGTCAGTACGAACGGCGGCCCGGCGGCTCGGGCGTTTTTTGATGATATCACCATGTCCGGAGAGCCAGTCTCAGCAATTGCACAAGACGTCGGTCGGGGCGAGTTGATTGAAATTCTGGCAGTACTGCCGCCTGATCCGAAGGATCTTGTGACTGGAGATCAGAGGCCCGCACGGGTTCACCTCGATTTTAAAAAAATCCTTCAGGAGGCCGGGATGTCAGGAGTTCCCGATCTCGCCACGCTGCGAGTCGTCAGCCGAAAGGAAAACGGAGAAGAGGTGCGCGGAGCTTCTTTTGCTTACGGAAAAGGAGTTGAGGTTCCCGTCAGATGGAACGATGCCTCCATCGCTTACGAATTTCCCGAGGTAGATCATCTCGACGTGAAGACCGGAGAGCTGAAGAGAGAAACTCACGAGCGCTTGGGCTATTCTTACAATGTGACGGGAGATGGAAATGAGGGTTGGCTCACCTGGGTTCATACCAAGACGGGAGAGGGTATCCCCGGCCGCTATACGATAAGTTTTCGGGTTTTGCCGGAAGGAGAGAAGGGAACCGGATCGCCCCCTCGTGCCTGGATCGGGGACGGAGTTACTCGTTTTACCAAAGAGGCCGCAAACGTCACCGGTTCTGGCCATACGCGTATGGCCACGGCGGATTGGAATGGAGATGGACTGATCGACCTGATCCTAGGGGAAAATTATGGCCATATTCTGGTCATGCCGAATAGCGGAACGCCCGCAAACCCTCAATTCGGGGAGCAGAAGTTTGTTTTGGGAGCCGATGGCCTGCCGATAGATGCGGGTATCTCAGCCAGTCCCCACATCGTGGATTGGGATGCCGACGGTAAAGAGGACCTTCTGGTCGGCACTCATTGGAATCGTCTGCTTTTTTATCGCAACCTAGGCAACAATAAGGAGCGTAAGCTGGAGTACAATGGAATCGTAAAAGTCGGAGATAAACCGCTGGAGTTACCTTGCGAGCCGGTGGTCGGCCGCCCGGATGGCGCCTTCGCGCGGGATTATTATCCTACGGTGGAAACGATGGATTGGGATAACGACGGCGACCTGGATCTCTTGGCGGGCGGATATGTGACCGGGAGGATTTTCCTTTTCGAGAATACGGGCAGAGACGACCTCGGCGCGCCAATTTTGAAAGATCGTGGGCCGATCTCATCTGGAGCGAAGGTATTGAATGTGAGGGATTGGTCAGCCGCTCCCGCCATCGGGGATCTGAATGGCGATGGCCTGCCGGACCTGGTCAGCGGTTGGTTTCCCATGTCCGCCGAAAGTAAAGCTGGTGAGCCGACTTTGCGCTATTATGTCAATACGGGGAAGGCGGGTCAGCCAGAGTTCACCGAGCGATCCTTTCCGTTCGAAGGGAAATTTACAGCCGCCGCGCTACACTCGCCTCGCCTCGCCGATTTCAATAACGACGGGTTGATCGACATCGCCATGAGCGCGGGAAACGATGTCTGTCTTTTGGAGAATGTCGGCTCACCAAGAGCGCCCAAGTTCCGTTTGCGCAGCGAAAGCATGCGGCCTCCTTGGGGAAATACCCCTCTGCCCGTTGCTCAATTTGTGGATTGGAACAAGGACGGGCTCGTCGACATTATTACGGCGGACTACGTGGTGCTTCTCAACGAGGGCACAGGAGATCCATTCTTCTATAAACAGAAGATTCCCATTCTGCCCGCCGGCCAGCGTATTGCACACCCATCGGGCATTGGAGACGATTGGTATTTCCCCCGAGTCTACGATTTTGATGGCGATGGCGACAACGATGTGTTGTTCGGCGATTGGTATGGCCAGATTTGGTGGCACGAAAATCGGGAAGGAAAATTCGACCTCGAAGGAAAGTTGCTGACTGTGGAGTCGGGCGAGCCAATCAAGGTTGGACCTGTCGGCCTTGATCCCAAGGCCAGTTTCCGCGCCCTCCAGGGTGCCCGTACCGTCTTCACCGCCGCTGATTTTAATAGCGACGGGAAGAACGACCTTGTGGTTGGGGATACTTACGGTGTGGTGCGTTTGTTCCTCAATGTCGGATCGAACAGCCTCAAATTTCGCGAGAGCGAAATATTGGGAGACCTGAAGCAACGTCTCAGCGTGGACTCCGTGGATTGGAACAAGGACAGCTATCCCGACATCATCGCCGGGGCGGCGAATGGCACCGTGCGCCTTTTCCTTCACAAGGGAAAAAACGGCACGACCGATCTGTTCGAGGAAGGTGCCACGCTGGAAATTCCCAAAATCATCCAGCCCCGCATCATCACGGCCGATGTGAACGGCGACGGTGACACCGATTTATTCCTGCCCAGCACCAGAGGTTCGGTCCTCGTGGAGCGCTCCTTCCTCGATCACGGATACGCGGAGCCGGTCAAGGTTGAGGTGGTTACGCCTCCGAAGCAGTGATTAGGGAACGAAAAAATCGTCTTCTTTGAACTGAGCAGCCAGTCCGCCCCGCATGCTTGTGAGCCAGAACCCTCCCGGCCGCACTTCAAAGAGAAAAGGATAAGAGACGTCGCGAGCTTTGCCTTCCGGAGCCACGGCGATGACCTTCGGTTTGCTCCAGGTTTTGCCCTCATCCGATGAAAATGCGATCGAGAGTTCCTGGCGATGATTGATCACGGGCACCTCAGAAAACTGACCGTCTCCACCGATCTTCGGAAAATCGGTTGCGCCCTCGGGCAGGAGGCGATTCCAGATCAGAATGAGGCGCCCGCTCTGGACCCGCTTGAGCATGGCTGGTGCTGAGCTTGCACCGATGGCCGAAGGCTGCAGCGTCCGCCAGGAAAAGCCGTCGTCCTCAGAAAAGGCCTCCCAGAATTTTCCGAAGTTGGTGCGGAGCAACATCCAGATGCGGCCGTCCTTGAGTTGCTCCAGCGAAGCCTCCAGGGCCCCGTCGTGGTGACCTTTGCCCCCGAGGTCGATAATATTGCTGCGATGCCACGTCACGCCGTTGTCTTTGCTGGCATAGGTCACCGTGGCGTGGCGACCGGGGTTGTGCAGCATCATCATGCTCGTGAAGACAACCGTGCCGTTCTTCGTTTGAATGATATCCCGCAACGCTCCGGTCCAATCGTCATGGAGCTTTTGGAGATCCTGCCAGGTCTTGCCCCCGTCAAGGCTGCGCACCGTGTAGGTGGGGAGCTTGGTCCCTTCGTCTGAGTCGGATTTCTCCTTGTTCCATTTCCACACTCTCTCCTTGTCGTTGACGAGTCCAAGGATGATGGCGCCACTATGAGTCTGCAGGAGTACCCGTTCACGACGGATGGCGAAATCCTGGCCGGCTGGAAAAATGGGGTGAGATTGCCAGGTTTTGCCTTCGTCCCGGCTGATTAGGGCGGAAGTTTCATCAACCGTGAGGATGGCACCGTCCTGCAATCGGATAAAAGGTCCCATCGGGATTTCGAGGGCCGCTGCTTGGGAATTGAGAGTGGGTTTCGGCGAAGTGGGAGAGGCTGACCAAGCGGGCAGGTTCGTGCACAAGATGAACCCAAGACCGATAACGAGGGAACTTTTCAGGGCGGAGGAAAAGGCAGAGACGTTCATTGCATCGGACCATCGCAGGAGAGTCTCTTTTTGACTACCGGCCCTGACTTGGCAAATTTTTAGCCAGGCGGTCGGTCGATAACGAGTTA
>CAYUMP010000042.1:0-12137 GCA_964445975.1 uncultured Chthoniobacterales bacterium
CGTCGGTGATCGAGATCACGTTGGTCGGAATGTTAGCCGAGACGTCACCTGCCTGGGTTTCGATGATGGGCAGCGCGGTCAGGGAACCGTTGCCGTATTTCTCACCGACACGGGCGGAACGCTCAAGGAGACGGCTGTGGAGATAGAACACGTCGCCGGGATAAGCTTCACGACCGGAAGGGCGTTTGAGAAGCAGGGAAACCTGACGGTAAGCGGCGGCATGCTTGGTCAAATCGTCGAACACGATGAGAGCATCCTGGCCGTTGTTCATGAACCACTCGCCCAACGCCGCGCCGGTGAACGGAGCGATGTACTGGTTCGTGGCGCTGTCCGAAGCGGATGACGCAACGATGATCGTGTACTTCAATGCATCGTTGGCTTCGAGGACGCCGATGACGCGGGCGATGTTGGCGTTTTTCTGGCCGATCGCAACGTAGATGGAATAAAGAGGACGGAAGCTTGGATCGCCGCTTTCCTCGCCGACCTTGTTCGCCTTGGCCTGGTTGAGGATGGTGTCGATGGCGATGGTGGTCTTGCCAGTAGCGCGGTCACCGATGATGAGCTCACGCTGGCCACGGCCGATCGGGATCATCGCGTCGATGGCCATGATGCCGGTCTGGACGGGCTGGCTGACGCCCTTACGACGGATGATGCCGGGGGCGATTTTTTCCACGGGATAGAATTCGGTGGATTCGACCGGGCCTTTGCCGTCGAGAGGCACGCCGAGGGAATCGACGACGCGGCCGAGCATGCCCTTGCCCACGGGAACCTGAAGGAGCTTGCCGGTGGTCTTGACTTCGTCGCCTTCGGAAACGGTGGTGTAGTCGCCGAGGATGATGGCGCCGACTTCGGTTTCTTCGAGGTTGAGGGCGAGACCGTAGAGGCCGCCGGGGAACTCGAGCATCTCGTTGAGCATCGCGCCGCTGAGGCCCTCGATCTTGGCCACACCGTCGCCGATTTCACGGACGGTGCCGACGTTGGTTTTGGTGGAGGAAGCGCTTTGAATGCCTTCAATTTTCGCTTCGAGTTCTTGCAGGATGTTGCTCATGGATTAACCGGGTTAGATAGCTTTTTGCAGGGCGGCGAGACGGGCACTGATGCTGCCGTCCCAAACGTCGCTGCCGAGTTTGATGCGCACGCCGCCGATGAGGGCCGGGGTGACGCGGAATTCGGTGCTGATGTCAGCGCCGAATTTTTGTTTGATGATGGATTCGAGTTTGGCCTTTTCGGCGGAATCAAGATCGATGGCGCTCTCGACGATGGCCTGGCGTTTTTCCAGTTCGAGGCGCACCAGACGGGTGAGTTCCTTCAGGATCTGGACGTAACTGCGGGGCTTCTTTTCGACCAGCGTGCTGGAAATTTCGCTGACGCGGGCGGCGTCCACATGACCGTTGACAAGACTAAGCTGCAACAGTCCTCGGGCGGTGCGACGGGCTTCCCTGCTGATCTTCATAAATACTTAGGCAGCGAGCTTGCCGGCGGTTTCCTCGGAGAGACGCTTCTGGTCTTCCGGGGTCAGCACTTTGCCGACCACCTTGGCGGTGGTGTGGACGACGAGGTCGACCATTTCTTTTTTGACTTCGGCGACCATCTTGCTGCGTTCCTGGCTGATGGATTCCTGTGCCTTGACGATGATGCCTTCGGCATCCTTGATGGCCTGTTGGATTTGCTTCTGCGTGTGGGCTTCGCTGCTGGCCCGCGATTCTTCAATCAGGCGGGTGGCTTCGTCGTTGGCCTTGCGCAGGACTTCCTGATAGCGCAGCTCGGCTTCCGCGAGTTGCTTCTTGATCTTCTCAGCGTTGTTCTGGCCTTCCTCGATGCGGCGGCGGCGCTCATTCAGCACCTGTAAAATCGGGCCGAAGGCGTAGGTTTTCAGAACGAAATAAACGATCAAAAACAGGATGATCTGGGCGATAAGCTTGTCCCAGGTGACACCGAATGTTTGAAAAATCTCCATAGTATTAAAATGCAGCGAGCGGCAGTCATCCGGGGACTGCCGTGAGGCAATCCCCGGATAAGATCATTACTTGCCGAGGAGGTTCATGATCAGGGCGTAGATCGCGATGGCTTCCGCCAGCGCCATGCCCAGAATTGCCAGAGGCAGAACCTTGCCGAAAGCGCCCGGATTACGGCCGACGGCTTCAACGGCTTTTGCACCGATCAGGCCGATGCCGATGGCAGCGCCCATACCGGCGACGGCGAGCGGAAGGCTACCGGTAACGCCTGTAGCAGCAGCTGCTGCCTCAGCGAGAAGGAGTGAGGTATTCATGTATTTCTATTGGGTTGTTGTTATTTCCGCCGCCCGCAGTCTTGCCACGGTCCCGGCAGGAAAAGTGGTTAGTGGTGAGCTTCTTCCTCGTCGTGGGTCGTGGAGAGCTGGATGTACACCGAGCAAAGCAGGACGAACACCATCGCCTGAAGCAGGCCGACGAGGAGTTCGAGGAAATAGAAGGGAATCGGCACGAGGCAGCCGATGATGACGGAGATCCAGGTGGGCAGGCCCAGTGTCTGGCCCAGCGTGATCATGGTGGAGAGCAGGTTCTCACCGGCGAAGACGTTGCCGAAAAGACGAAGGGAGAGCGAGATGGGGCGGAAACCGATGGAGACGATTTCGATGATGCCGACGAAGAAGAAGATCGGAGCGAGCAGCGCCGCCATGAAACCTGTCATGCCGCCTTTCACGCCGAACTCATGTTTCAAGAAACCCCAAAGGCCGACTTCGCTAATGGTCCAGTAGGCCCAGAAGACCATGAAAATAATGGCCATGCCGAGCGTCATGTTCAGGTCCGCCGTGGTCGGACGAAGGATCGGTACTTCCACGTGGGCGATGTATTGAGCCGGGCCGCCGATCTCACCCCAACCGATGGAGCCGACACCGGGCAGCAAGCCGAACCAGTTGGCCGTAAGAATAAAAATAAACAACGTGGCTAGGAGGCTGAAAACGCGCAGCACCATGTGCTTGCCGACGATGCCTTCCAAGGTGTCGTAAAGAATCACCATCACCGCTTCGAACATGTTTTGCGAAGGGCCGGGAATAATCTCCAGCGAACGGGTGGCCTGGCGGGCCAGAAACACGATGGTGAGCACGACGATGCCGGTGGCTACGATCGAGTTCGTGAGCCATTCGAAGTATCCGACGCCGAGATGTTCTTCGCTGAAGTTTGGAGCATTCAGCGGCAGACCGGCGGCAATAAGGAAGAGCGAAACCATGGGAGAGATTCTTACTTCGGCCTCACTTGCAATAGACGCGACTTCGAAAGCAAGCCATCGAAGTCAGTCAACCGCCGGGGAGGACGAAAGGAAAATTTCTAGGCAACCTTTTATGATCGTGCAAGCCCTATTCGTGAAAAATTTCACAAGCCTTTTAAACCCGGCGTAATCGGGCAAATTCCGCCAGTTGTTGGATGGTCACCAAGCCGATGATTTGACCTGCCGCATTGGTCACGGGCAGAACGGGTTCCGAGACACGCTGCATCGTATCCAGAGCGTTTTCCAAGGAGTCTTCCGGATGCAGGACCGGGACATCGCGAGAGAGGCTGTGGGCCAGCGCCTCGGCTGGCAGTTCACGGTTCGCCTGGAAAAGCTGCTCGCGGTTCACCATGCCCCGAAAATGCATCATGCGGTCGACCATGGGCAGGAAGTTCTGTTCGTGTCCGCGCAGTTCCCCCGGAATGTCCCCCACCCGCAGAGAATCCGGCACGGTGAAAAATTGGGTGATCATGGTCTGCCCGATGTTGAGCGCCCGCGCCGCGCCGCGCATTTGCGCGTAGGCCAGTTCCTGCTGCGCGCCCATAAAAACAAAGGCCGCGATGAGCAACAGTAATGGATTGCCGTTGCCGACGAAAAGATTGAGCACCGGAATCTCCCACGGGCTGAGAGCGGAAAGGGCAAACAGGATGGCGATGCCCTGCCCCACCCGCGCCGCGACCAGCGTGGCGGTGACATGAGGCAGTTTCATGGCAAGAAGCGCCCGCAGTACCCGCCCTCCATCCATGGGAAAGGCCGGGATCATGTTGAACGCGATCAGCATCATGTTGACGTAAAACAGCCCGATGAGCAGTTCCTGCACTGGCTGCCCTGAGGGCGGAATCGTTAGTCCCGGAATGCCACCAAGCACCAAAGCCAACACGCAAATGATGACGACATTGACCGCGGGTCCGGCCACCGCGATGACGAGTTCCTGCCAGGGATTGGAAGGCATGCGCTCCAGGCGGGCGACTCCGCCAATGGGCAGCAGGGTAATGTCGGGAGTATGGATGCCGAAAATCCGGGCCGCGAAAGCGTGCCCAAATTCATGGAGGACGACACACAAAAAGAGCAGCAGGATGAACGACACCGTCTTGATCGCTTCGGCCGAGCCGCTTTCGGAGTAGGCTGTCGCTCCGTAAAATGCCACCAGGAGCAGAAAGGTGGCATGAATGCGCACCTCGATGCCCGCCACTTTTGCTATGCGATAGGACCACTTCACCTTCCGGCACCATCGTGGAACGTCCTGCGCAGGCAAGCGTTTTTGGCGCACAAAAAATCGGTAACCTCGCGTATTTAATAAATTGGAATTTGTCCGGGGGTTTGTTTAATGCCCCTTCGCTCTCAACCGCGGACGGCTCTCCCCCAAGTGGCCCGACGCCAACAAAACTCCATACCAAAAATGTCTCTTGTTCCGAAAGTCCTCGTAGCCGACCCTGTTTCCCAGCGCGGCGTTGATGAACTTGCCGCCGGCGGCGCCCTCGAAGTTGTCGTCAAAACCGGCCTCCCGGAGGCCGAACTGATCCAGATTATCCCCGAGTTCTCCGCTCTGGTTGTCCGCAGCCAGACCAAGGTCACGGCCAAGGTTCTTGAGGCCGCTAAAAATCTGAAGGTCGTCGGTCGTGCTGGTGTAGGGGTCGACAACGTGGACATCGACGCCGCCACCAAGCACGGCGTCATCGTGATGAACACGCCCGGCGGCAACACCGTCTCCACCGCCGAGCATGCTTTTTCCCTCCTTGTTTCCATCGCGCGCAGCATTCCGCAGGCCGATGCCAGCGTGAAAGCCGGCCGCTGGGACCGTAAAAAATACGAGGGCGTCGAGCTTTATGACAAGACCCTCGGCATTCTCGGCATGGGCCGCATCGGCAGCGAGATCGCCCGCCGCGCCATCGCCTTCGGCATGCGCGTGATCGCCTACGATCCCTACCTTTCCGTCAGCAAGGCCCGCAGTCTGCAGGTCGAACTCATCGAGTCCATCGACGAACTTCTGCCGCGCTGCGACTTCCTCACCATGCACATGCCTCTCACCGACGAGACCAAGCACATGATCGACGCGCGTCGCCTGACTCTGTCCAAAAAAGGCATCCGCATCGTAAACTGCGCTCGTGGCGGTCTCATTGATGAGACGGCCCTCGGCGAAGCCCTCAAGTCCGGCCAGGTGGCTGCGGCCGCCCTCGATGTTTACGAAGTCGAGCCTCCGCCCGCGGACTTCCCGCTGCGCGACCTGCCCAACATCGTCTTCACCCCTCACCTCGGCGCTTCCACCGCGGAAGCCCAGGAAAACGTCGGCATCGAGATCGCCCAGGCCATTCGCGCCGCCCTCCTGGATGGCGAGATCCGCAACGCCGTCAACATGCCCAGCATCGACGCGAAGACCTTTGCCATCATCAAACCCTACCTCACCCTCGGGGATAAGCTTGGCCGCTTCGCCGCCCAACTCGCGCCGAACCGCAATGACCGTGTCGTCATCACCTACGGCGGCAAGGCGGTGGACCTACCGACCGACGCCATCACCCGCGCCATCCTCACCGGCTTTCTCAAGCACGCCGGTGGCGAGGAGGTCAATAGTGTCAACGTCCGCACGATGGCTTCCACCCTCGGCCTCCTGGTCGAAGAGGTGAAATCCAGCGAACAGACCGACTTCAACGAATGGCTGCACGTCGCCGTATGGAGCGGAGATAGCAAGATCTCCATCGGTGGCACCTTCTTCGGGGCCAAGAACGATCCCCGCATCGTGCGGGTCAACAGCCGCCCCGTCGAGGTAACACCCGAAGGCGTGGTCCTGCTGCTCGAGAACAATGACGTCCCCGGCATCATCGGTAAGCTCGGCACCATCCTGGGCTCGCACAAGGTCAACATCGCCAGCATGTCCCTCTCCCGTACGGAGGCGGGCGGTACGGCCCTGACCTTGCTCAATCTCGATAGCGCCCCGGGCGCGGAAGTGCTGAAAGAATTGACTGGCGACGCGGACATCGTTTCCGCTCGTGTGATTCAGCTGTAAGACGACAAAGAACTACACACGGCCTGTCCGTGTGACGAATGCGATTGCTTTCTGAGATACGGGAGCAATCGTTTTTTGTGTCCGGATATGTAGCCGCCGGAGCATGCCAGACGCCCCAAATGACCGGGGTCAGACTTCCTTACTCTCGTCGTCGTTTTGATCCACGCCGCGCGCTTCCTTCTCGGCCGATTCCATCGCCTTGTCTTCGGGCCGCCAGCTATCATCCCAAATGCCTTTTTCGGGCGTGCTCTCCCGGCGCTGAGAGTGCGAAGGGCTGCTGTCCTCGATAAATTCCTCCTGCGGACCATCCATGGTCGGTTTTTCCCGGCGCGGTTCATCGACAGGCCTTTTCGCACTCATACCAAGACTTCGTCGGCCGGGGGCTGAAAGGTCGTATTTCTTCTATTGCCAGGTCGCTCCCTGCGGTGGTGGCGCAGACTGGGGGTAATAGGGAGTGTTGTTCTGGTAATACCCAGGATTTTGATAGTATCCGGGAGGCGGGCCGCTGGGCCCGGAGGGAGTCCGGCCTTGCATATAAAAGTATTCAACAGGCCAGAAAATGAGGTCAAATGGCAGCACGAGAGGGACCAGCGCATAGTACGCGGGGTTTGGCTGGGAGGGCGGTGTGTTGGGTGGGTCCAGCGGCCCCGGCGTGCCTTGGGCCTTGGCAATCATGTCTTGCGTCGCGCAGGAGCTTAAAGACAGGGACAGGACTCCAAAGATGAGGGGGTAAACCAGTCTCTTTTTCATGCGATCCGGCATCATAGAGTCAAATGAGCAAAAGAGGAGTCTTCAATTTTGGTTGGACCGCGGAGAGCCGCCGGAAGCAAGAAGGAGATGGCTTGGGTCAATCAGGTGAGAGGTTCCGGGCGTGAGGCGAAAAGATTGAGGCCGAGGCGCTCGGAGAGGAATTTGCTCACGAGCTGGCCCTTCACGCTATTGCCCGCGGAGTCGAGCTTTGGAGCGAAAACCCCCAGACCAGCCTTTCCAGGGGCGACGGTGAGCATTCCGCCGCTTACGCCACTTTTGCCCGGAAGACCGATTTCATAGAGCCACTCGCCGGAAAGCTCGTAGAGACCCGCTGTGGCGAGGACTGCGAGCACGCGTTTGCAATGCAGATCGCTGATGACCTTATCTCCGGTGACGGGATTCGTGCCTCCATCCGCTAGAGTTGCGGCCATGACGGCCAAATCCCTGGCGGTGACATTGAGCGAACATTGCATGGTGTAGACATCGGTGGCCTCCAGCGCGTCGAAATACATGCGCCCGTATCCTTCCAACAGTTTGGCAATGCCACGGTTGTGGAGGTTGGTCGCCGCCTCGGACTCATAGACTTCGGTATTGAGCGAAAGCGTCCGGCCGGCGAAACGGGACAAGCCGTCTTGAATGAACTGCCATTTCTCATCGGCTGTATTTCCGGGCACGAGGCTGGTGGCGGCGATGGCGCCGGCATTGACCATGGGGTTCACGGTGCGGTTGGCGTTCAACTCGACCGCCATGACGGAATTGAAGGGCAGTCCCGTATTGTTCACCCCGAGCTTTTCACGAGCGGTTTCTTCTCCGAGCGCTTCACAAACGAGGGCAAAGATGAAGGGTTTGGATACGCTCTGGATGGAGAACTCGCAGTCGGTGTCGCCGATCTCATGCACAACTCCGTCGACACCCACAATGCATGCTCCGAAGAGTCCGGCCGGGACTTTGGCCAGCGCGGGGATATAATCCGCCACGGTTCCTTCCTCGTCATCTTTGCAGAAGTCGTAAGCTTCCTGAAGCAGCGCATCGACCACTTCGTGAGCAGGCAAATGGCCGGTGGAAATGGCGGAGCGGACAGCCCCGGGATCGAAAGTCAGTTTTCGAGGCATGAGAATTTATTGATAAAGTGCAGAAGCTGCGGGTACGGAGCGTCCGCCCATGAGGCCCTCTCAATAAAGCCAGCGACTTGAGGAGTTATCACGTAAGTGGAAGGGTCGAAGTCTCGTTTCGTAAAGTCAATCAAACTCCACTTATATAAGGCCCAAATATTGATCAGAGGATGATAACTCGATGTCGCTTGTCTATATAGTGACAGCTTACGCACATCCCCTGGCATGATGCCTTCCTTCTTGGAGATTCAACGGGATCTGGTTATGTGCGAGGGGTGAACCGTATTGACCGTTTGATGGCGATCATTCTCTTGTTGCAGAGCCGGCGTGTGATCACGGCGGAGGAAATTGCGGCGCACTTTGAAACAAGCATTCGGACCATCTATCGGGATATCGCCGCTCTCGGTGAAGCGGGCGTTCCGATCGTGGCCGAGGCCGGTGTCGGCTATAGTCTCGCCCGTGGTTATCACATGCCGCCGGTTTCCTTCACCGAGGAAGAGGCGGCGGCGCTGGTCATCGGCGTTGAAGTAACGGAACAGGTTGCCGATGAGTCGCTGAAACGTTCGATTGGCGGAGCTCTGCTGAAGATCAGGTCGGTCTTGTCCGCCGATAACCGCGACTATGTAAGCCGCCTGAAACGATCGGTCAGTGTCCAATTTGGCCAGCCGCCCCGGTCTGGTACCGATCTCATGCCAATTCAGGACGCCGTCGTGCGGCGGCGCTGCTTAAAGTTAAAATACAACGCGGGCCGTCGCGGAGATCTTACGGAGCGCGTGGTTGAGCCACTCGGGGTCGTCTTTTACGCCCAGCAATGGCATCTTATCGCCTGGTGCCGGCTTCGCGGCGCCCTGCGCGATTTCCGGCTCGACCGGGTGGATGGCTGGGAGGTCATGACGGAAAGGTTTGAAGGGCATGAGGATTTCTCCATGACGGAGTTTCTGCGCAAGGAGACCGAATGTGAGAAGATGACGCCGGCCGTTCTTCTCGTCGCTCCGGATGCCCTGGAGTACTTTCGCGCTCAAGCCCCCTCCTCTTCTTTGCGTGAAGAATTGCAGCCGAACGGCTGGGTGCGCATCGAAATTCTCAGTTTTGCGCCGCAATATCTCACGAACTGGCTGCTGAGTTTCGGCACCAAGCTTCGGGTGGAACATCCCCCGGAGCTAAGGGAGCGCTTGCAGGCCGAAGCCCGGGCGATTCTGTCCCAGTACGACGAATAATTTTTTCCTGCTGACATAGGGTTGTCAGTGCCAGGTGCTGAAATGCTCCCATGCCTGCGAAAAGTAAACCGCAGGCGCAACTCAACCCAAAAAACTCAGCATGAAAACAAACGCCATCAATTGGTTCGAAATCTTCGTCTCCGACTTTGATCGGGCCAAATCGTTCTACGAAAAAATCCTCAATCGCCCGCTTTTGCCAGCTGCGATGGAGGGCTGTCAGATGGGCCTCTTCGCCGATGGCAGCAGTGAATGCGGCACGGGCGGCGCCATCACGAAAATGGAGGGCTATCAACCTGGGCCGGGAGGAACCATCGTTTACCTCGATGTGGAGGGCGACCTCGACGGCGTGCTCCAGCGCATCCCGGCCGCCGGTGGCAAAGTCGTGCGTGACCGCATGGCCATTCCTCCGCACGGATTCATCGGCATCTTCGAGGATACCGAGGGCAACATTGTCGGCCTGCACAGCATGGCCTGATCTCACCCGGAGCGGAACCCGTACCGTGGCAAGGGTCACGGGCGGGAAACTGCCCATCACCAACTTCATCGAAAATGACAACTGCCCACGATCTCATCTCCGGCCTCGCGCAAAGCCTGAACGCTCGCGACGAGGAAACCCTGGCGGCTATCTTTGCGGAACATGCCATCGTTCGCGACGGTGGCCTGGAATATCGTGGCGCCATCGGAGTCCGGCGCTGGATTCACCAGACGATCGAAAAATACGCGCTCAATCTGCAAGTTCTCAAGGTTTCCGGGCAGGATCGGGAATGGCTTTTCGACGCCATGGTATCCGGCACCTTTGAGGGCAGTCCGGTGCAGCTCGAGCACAGCCTCGTTATCGAGGACGGAAAAATCGCCAATCTGGATATTTAGGACGTTGATCGCTGGCTTTTAGGGCATTCTTTCCGGTCCAATAAATGCGATGAAAATCAGATCTGTCTGGGACACTCCCCTGGCTCGAGCCGTCTCCAAGTCAGGCGAACAGATCCGCTATGCCGTGGGCCAATCCACCCTCGGCTCGGTTCTGGTCGCCTTGGGGGAGAATGGTGTGGTCATGATATCAGTCGGAGAGAGCCTGGAGGAACTAATCGCTGAGTTGGAGGTTCGATTCCCGCTGGCGGACATCGCACCCGGGCATCGGGAAGAAAAGCAGGCCGTCGCCCAAGTGGTGGCTAGCATTGAAGATCCCGGCAAAGGTCTGGATCTTCCGCTGGATATACGGGGCACTGATTTCCAAAAGCGCGTCTGGCGGGCCGTGCGGGACATCCCCTTGGGGCAGGCCAGCACCTATACCGAAATAGCCCGGAAGATTGGTGCGCCCAAGGCCATGCGCGCGGTAGGCACTGCCTGCTCAAAGTGTGATTTCGCCATCGCTGTTCCCTGCCATCGTGTCCTGCGGAGTGATGGCACCTTCCATGCGGGCGTCTGGAGCACGGGCCGTCAGGGCATTCTCATGAAGCGTGAAATCGAGGCTGCGAAAAAACACTCTCGACGAACAAAGGCGAAATAGACGAACGGATTCCGGCTGTGGCTTGCTGGAAAACGGGCTGCCGCGAGATAACTGAAGCGCCACCCTTGCGTCTCAGATGCGGGCAATTGTTGCCCGCACAGTGGAAGCAAACTCTCGACCCACCGGTGCCACCGTGCCCCCGCGCAGAAGGATCTCACGCTTCTGCCCCTCGAGAAAGCGAATCGAGGCAATGGCCCCCGGGCGCACGAGCACGGCTCGATGCACCTGCATGAGCGCCCCCGTCGGAGCCAGCTCGAGCCAGCGCTTAAGCGGACGCAACACGGTGAGCATCTCGCCATTGTCGAGATACACATCGGTGTAGTTGCCGTTGGAAACGATGCGTTCGACCTCACGCCAGCGCAGCAACCGCAGGGAGTTTCCGACTTTCACGAAGGCGCTCTCTTCAGCCTCGGGGGGACGAGCCGCAGCCAGGCGCTCCCGTACGCGCTTGAGGGCTTCCGTCAGCCTGCGGGGGTTGACTGGCTTAAGGAGATAATCGAGAGCGTTGCATTCAAAACCCTTTACGGCATGGGCATCATGCGCCGTCACAAAGATGATGTGTGGCCGAGGAGCGGAGCAGCGTTCGAGATAGTCGAAGCCGGTTTCTCCCCAGAGTTTCACATCGAGGAAGACCACGTCCAGCCGGTTGGCTTGGGTGAGCGCCACGGCCTCGTCGACGGTGGCGGCTTCGCCGGTCACCTCCACGCCGGCATGCGTGCCGAGCAGTTGCCGCATTTCCAGGCGGGCGGGCTTTTCATCGTCGACTATCAGGCAGCGCATGGAGAAATCATTCAGGGCAGGGATTACGCAGGGGCAAGGCAATTTTTTCGTCGTTGGCCAGGGTGGTGCGGAGGTAGCTATCATATGACGGCGACGATAAGCCGGTACCGGTCATTCGCCGAAAATCGCCGGTTGTTGACTTCATAGCGCAGCAAAGGAGGTCCAGGTCGGGCCGCCTGACAATTCATTTAAATCGAGCCCGTCGTTACGCAGAGGAGCACGTAGGTGTAGCTGAACACTGGACCGGAAAAAATGCGCGCTACAGGGTTCGAACCTGTCGCGCCTCCCCTGATCTCCAACGATTTACATGCCGACTGTCACACATACTGCCACACGGATTCACTTTCCGACCCGGCGCTAGCTGAAATTACGGCAGTTTGGCCGCACCTCCCCTCACCCCTTCAGGAAGGAATATTGGCTATCATTCGAAGCCATCAAGGGCCGCGCGGCCTGAGCGCCCGTGCCGAGCCCGCGTGGTCTACTGTATCTGCTGGCAGCCTATACCGGCCTTCGCTATGGCG
>CAYUMP010000043.1:0-7929 GCA_964445975.1 uncultured Chthoniobacterales bacterium
CGGTATTGGCGGCGACCCGGTCAACGGCACCTCGCACCTCGACGTGCTGAAGATGTTCAACGAAGACCCGGAGACGGAATCGATCATCATGATCGGTGAAATCGGCGGAACGGCCGAGGAAGAAGCCGCCGCCTGGGCCAAGGAATATTGCAAAAAGCCGATTGCCGCGTTCATCGCGGGCGCGACCGCGCCTCCGGGACGCCGCATGGGCCACGCCGGCGCCATCGTGAGCGGTGGCAAAGGCACCGCCGCCGCCAAAATCGCGGCGTTGGAAGATGCGGGCATCGCCGTCTCGCCCACGCCCGCCGACATGGCGGACACGCTGATCAAGCGTCTGAAAGGCGAATAAGCTTTCTTCTCAGAAACATGAAAAGGCGGTCCCACAAGGACCGCCTTTTTCTTTGGGTAAATCCGGTCTAGTCGCCGAGGCCGTCGCCATCGACGTCACTCATGAGGAAGTTGTTCTCGGGTTTGAGGAAGTTGTCCTCGGAAATGGTGCCGACGTGGCCGTCCACAAAGCAGACATTCACCTTTTTCTCCGGATGCCGGAAGGCGGGCTGTTGATTGGCGAACTTGCCGTTTTTCAAAGGTTTGATCTGGCCAAAGGCGACATAGGTGCCGTCAGCCCGGCGTTTTCCGCCGTCGCCGACGAGCCATGTTTTGGAAGGCCGGGGAATCTGGCTGAGCCGCAGGGAGTCGTAACCGCCGCGGGCATTTTTTTCATCGGTGGCGCAGAAGATCCAGTTGCCCAGAATGGCGTAGCTGGATTGCCCGCCGTCCTCGATGTCCTTGTTTTTCACTTCCGGGCAGCGCCAGGCACCGTCGGAGAAATTTTCCGGGAAATAGCCGCCGTCCACGAGGGCGCGTTTCCATTTTTTCAAGTCGCCTTGTTCGCCGGCCCCGTCGGTGGGCAGCTTGTTGTCATTGTCGACGGTGACCTGGAGCAGGGCGGTGCCCAACTGCCGGAGGTTACTTACGCAATTGGCCGACCGGGCGGCGGACCGGGTCTTGGTCAGCCCGGAAAATAGCACGGCGCTCAAAGTGGCCACGATGGCCATGGTGGCAAGGAGTTCTATGAGGGTAAACCCTCGTCTGGAAGTTCTCAAAAATGATGAAGTTAATAACGACATAGTCGAGCGTATATATAGTGATTTATTTGGCCGTCAACCTTAAGTCTGCGACTTTTTACAGAGAAATACGGGTGTTTTTGGGGTTCTGTTTTGACGATGGAAAGTCCGAAATAACGTTGACAAGTCATCTATTAACGACTTTATCAATCGTTATATGAGACATTTGTATGCCATGGGGCTGGCCTCTTTAAGTTTTGTGATCGTGGCCCAGGCGGCGGACTTCACCTTTAATGGCGCCAATAACTCGAGCTACACCGCTCCGGGTGGCTGGCTGGGTCCCGTGGCGGGCCCGCCGGGGGAGTTCGATAACGTGGTGGCGAACAGTAATAACAACACGGTGAACCTGGTCGGCGACCTCAAGATCCATAACTTCACCTCGAATTTGGCGGGCTGGATCATCACCGCGGCGGCGAACACCAACACCAAGCTGACCGTCACCGGCACGCTGGCCGCCGATGTGGGGCTGGTCTTTCGCGGGCGTTCGGGCACCGGGTTGGTCTCGCTGGACCTCAATACCGTTACGGTGGGGAACGGAGCCCAGTTGAGTTTGGGTGCGGCCAGTTCCGAGCGCCCGCTGCAGGGGCTTAACGTGTCGCAGGGGGTACAACTCACCAACGGATCGGTGGAGATCAGTTCAAGCACGGATTACAACCTGGGCCTGCTTTCGTTTATCGGCTCCGGCACAAAGGCGGTCGTGCTGGCCCGGACGGAAATCTTCTCGAACCGGCAAGCAACCGTTTCCGGTCTCTCCAGTGCGGTGGGATCGAGCGGTGCGGTCTTGAGTGGCATCGGCTCGCTTAATACGGGGACCGCTTCGCTGGTCATCAACAACTCCGCCGACTACACGACCAATGTGATCCTGCAAAATACCATCTCCAGCGGCGGTGTGCTGTCGGTGCGCAAGCAAGGCGCGGGCACGCAGCGCCTCGAGGGCGCCAGCACCTACACCGGCGGAACGGTGGTGGCGGCGGGCACGCTCCTGGTCAATAACCAGGGCCTCACCGGTGGTACCGGCGTGGGTGCGGTCGAGGTTCAAAGCGGCGCGAAGCTGGGCGGCGGGGGCACGATTGTGGCTCTCGGTTCCTCGAATGTCACCGTGGCGGGGACATTGACTCCGGGAGACGACGGCGCGGGTACTCTCACCTTTGCGTTCCTGTCATCCCTGCCGGTTGATCCGGCACCGCCCCAGGCTGGCACGGGCAAACTCATCTTCTCCGCCGGCTCGGCCCTTGAGTTCACGCTGGGCTCGGTCTCGGATCAGATCGCCTTCACGGTCGCGGGGGACTGGCTGTCCGGCTCGGGCAACGTGAGCCTCAACCTGACCCTCGGCGAGGGCTTTAGCTATGACGAGAGCTACGTCATTTTCTCCGGCGTCACCACGGCCGACTTTTCGCTGGCGGGCATCACCGGCTATGATTCCTCACTCTATACGGCTATCTTTTCCCAGGCGGGTGCGGACTACGTGGTTTCCTTTGCCGCTGTGCCGGAGCCTTCCACCTGGGCTCTGCTGGCGGGCACGCTTCCGCTGGCTTTCTGGTTGATTCGGCGGAGGGCCCAGGCAGCCCGTGTGGCGTAAACGGAACTTTCCCGCAATCTGAAGGTTTATTGGGTGATGACTCACTTGAAATCTGGCCGACTCGCCCTGGCCTCCGCCCTCTGTTGGGTGACGGGCGTGGCCCTGCTCGGCGCGGCGGAACCGAAAAAGCCAAACATCATCCTCATCATGGCCGACGATGTGAACTATGACGCGTTCGGCTGTTACGGGAGCGAGTACTTTGCCACGCCCCGGCTCGACCAACTGGCCGCGACCGGCGTGAAATTCACCCACTGCTACTCCGAGCCGGTCTGTACGCCGAGCCGGGTCAAGATCATGACCGGGCGGGACGGCATCCGCAATTACGTGCGCTTTGGACATCTCGATCCGAGTGAGAAGACATTCGGCACGATGATGCAGGAGGCCGGCTATGCCACGGCGGTGGCGGGCAAGTGGCAGTTGCAGGGCAAGTCGGACAAGCCGGGCGTACTGGCCCCCGCCGCGGGCTTCGATACCTATTGTCTGTGGAATTACCCCGGGTCGGATCACAGTCAGCGATATTGGAACCCAAGCCTTATCCGGGACGGCCAGCCGGTGAAGGCCGACGAGAACGCCTATGGACCGGACATTTGCACGGATTTCCTGATCGATTTCATCAAGGAAAAACGGGACAAGCCGTTCTTCGTCTATTACCCGTCGATCCTCGCCCACAGCCCGTTCCTGCCCACGCCGGACAGCAAGGACCGCGGGTCGACGGACGAGCTGCAGAACTTCCGCGACATGGTACAGTATCTCGACAAATCTGTCGGGCGCATCGTCGACGCGTTGGAGGCCTCGGGTCAGCGGGAGAATACGGTCATCATCTTCACGACCGACAACGGCTCCAGTCGCAAGCTCAACTATCCCTTCCGCGGTGAAGAGCGGGCGGGAGAGAAAGGGTTTTCGCGGGATGGCGGTTATCACGCGCCCTTAATCGTTAACATGCCTGGCACGGTGCCGGCGGGAAAAGTCGACGAGAGCCTGGTGGATTTCTCGGATTTTCTGCCGACCATTGCGCAGATCAGCGGCGCGGCCCTGCCGAAGGTGACGCTGGACGGGCGCAGCTTCTGGCCACAATGCCTGGGCGAGAAGGGAGATCCCCGGGAGTGGGTTTTCCAATTTTATTATCCGCAGAATCAGAAGCTGGCCGAGGGCCGGGGTTTGGGGATTAACAACCGCGAACTCACCTGGGCGCACACCGACCGGTATAAACTTTACCGCAACGGCAGCCTGTATGAACTGGCTGATCGCGCCGAGACAACGCCGATCGCCGTGGGTGAGGGGTCGCCTGAAGCGGAGGCCGCGCGCAAATTCCTGCAAGGTGTGCTCGATCAGATGCCGTCGAAACCCGAACGACTCGACCCCAAGGACAAGAGTAAGGATGAGTAACTGTCCTGCTTGCTCCCTGTGAACTCCCAACATTTTTCGCGTCGGCAATTTCTCGCGACCACCGGCGGCGCCACTGCCTCCTTCCTGCTGGCCCGCCATCTCGGCGCGGCGGAAAGTGACGCTCCGAACTCCGCTGTGTTGCGCGGCTTCATCATTTCCGATTCCCACTTTGGCTGGAAGGACCCGCAGCAGCCCTCGGTCGAGGTTCAGCGTGCGGCCCTGGCGCATGTGGCGGAGCGCTTTTCGGATCTCGATGTGATTATCGACAGTGGCGATGCGCATCACAATTACGCCACCGCGGAGGATCGTGGCCATTGGACCGATGTCGTGGTGAAGGGCAGCGGCCCGCGCCCGTTTTATTACCTCGCGGGCAACCACGATGTCACCGCGTGGAGCTACGATTGGGACCCGGAGGAGGACAGCGTCCGCCTGGGCAGCAATAGTTGCCGGCCCTATTACAGCTTCGACCTAAAGGGGATTCATTTCCTCGCCATTCCGGAGCTGATGAATGTCTGCAGCGTGACCGAGGAAGTACTGGCCTGGGCGCGGCTCGATCTCGCGTTGAACAGGGATAAGACCATCGTGGTCATCAGTCATAATTCGCTGCTCGGCACGACCGAACCGCGTAGCGACAACGCCTACCGCGTCATCGTTAATAGCGACGATGTTTACCGCCTGCTCGATAGCGCGCCGAACGTCGTGGCCTGGATGCACGGACATAACCACGACTATGTCATCGTGCCCAAGGACAACCGCCTCTACGTCTCGAACGGACGCTTCGGCGGTTTTGCGCCCAAGGACAGCAAGGCGGCGGCCTCGAATGCGCTCGGCGCGCCGTTGGGCGGCATCTATTTTGAGCTGCATCCGGACAAGTTTGTCGTGCGCGGTTACTCCATCGCCGACCGCAAATTCCTCGACGAAATGCCGGGCGGCGAAAACCTTTCCCATACTTTGCGGCGGCCCACCTCGCTCGATCCTGTGGCAAAGCCCCACTATAGTTACGGCGTTGGCGCGATGGCGCCGGGGACGAAAATTCCCGCCTATGCCTATCATGCGGGCGGCCCGGCGAAGCTCTTCCTGCAAGCGGCTGCGGCCGCCGCCATCAATCAAAATCCCGATTTCACCCAATACACCGTGCGACGTTCGGGCAAGGCGGTGGACCGCATGCTGATCGGCTACACTGTTAATCCGACTGATGCTGATCTCGGCTTCAAATGGAACAATCCGGGCATCACCATTCTGCCTGCTGCCGGCCATGATGAAGTCGTCCTCGGCGCGCCGGGCAATGCGCGCGGGCGGCGCGGATATTACAAAGTGGCCCCCGGTTCCACCCTGCAGGCGCGGGTGGTTTTTGGTGCGGTCACGCCGGGCGTTGAAATCACTCCCGTCCTCCGCCTCGCGACCAACAACACGAACAACCACGGCGAGTGGACCAATCCTCCCCTCACTCTCGCGGCGGATACCAAAACGGTTGAGACCGCCTTCACCTTGCCGGCGGATAAGCTCGGTATTTATGCGCAGGATACGTCCGATCTTTTGCAGAGCGTGTGGATTGATTTTGTGTTTCGACGCCTCACCGGGTCGGTGGAATTGAAGTCCCTCCACCTGACCGTGAGCGCTCCCGCCGCCGATCAGGCGCGACCCGCGCTGGTAGTGAATGGGAGCAGCTATGGTGTCGATCCGGAACAAGCCGCCGATATCTTCGAGATACCGCTGGCCGCTCGGAATACTGATCGCGCGGTCGTCGAGGCGGTTTCCACCCGGCCCGTGACCTGGCTCATTCAAGAAGAACCCGCCTGGCAAAGCCGCAACGCGCCACTCGTGGCCAGCGGCAGCAGCCTGCAGATCAATCGGCGAACCAACGACTTCGGCCCGGAGAAAGACATCCTTCTCGCGCCCCTCACTCCGCTCACGACGCCTTATGTTCACCGGCTCTCCGGCATCTGCCCCGCAAAGGTCGATCTCTATGATGCCGATACCCGGCGGTTGCGGATCGAGGCCCAGGCGATTGACGGTAAGGGCATACTTGAAATCATCACCCCGCAACCTCCGCGCGAAACCACGGGCGCGGAGATTCTCCAACATGCCAACGGCCGTTTGCTGGCTAGGGTGTCTGCGCCCGGCCCCGTCGTCTTCACCTTCTGATTTTTCCATGATCGCCCGACTCATCCTTTCGCTCGCGCTGATGGCCGTTACTCCCATCGTTTTTGCCGTGCCGCCGAACATCGTCGTCATCGTGGCCGACGATCTCGGCTATCATGATCTCGGGGTGCAGGGCAGCACCGACATACCTACGCCACAGATCGATTCCATCGCGAAGGCGGGCGCGCGATTTACCGATGCCTATGTGTCTTCGCCGGTCTGCCTGCCCAGCCGTGCGTGCCTCATGACCGGGCGTTATCCGCAGCGCTTCGGCGTGGAAACTCTCGGCGGAGACAAGGCGTCACCCGACGTTCAGATCGGCCTGCCGGTAGCCGAGAAGACGCTGGCTGCCCGCTTGAAATCCGCCGGTTACGCCACGGGCGCGGTCGGGAAATGGCATCTCGGCGAAAAAGAGCCTTTCCGTCCGCTCCGGCGCGGATTCGACGAATTCTTCGGCTTCCTGCAAGGCGCGACGCCTTACCTGCCCGGCAACAGCACGGGCAAGGAGCAGCGCCTCATGCTGCGCGGAGATACGCCCCTCCAGGAAAACGAATACCTCACCGACGCGTTCGGGCGCGAGGCGGTGGACTTCATCCGCCGCCATGCCGAGAAGCCCTTCTTCCTCTACCTCGCTTTCAATGCCGTGCACGCGCCGGTGCAGGCCACGGAAGCATATTTGGAGCGGTGCAAAAATATTGCCCCGCAACAGCGCGCCTATGCCGCCATGGCTGTCGCGCTCGATGACAATGTGGGCAAGGTGTTGCAAAGCCTCCGCGACCTGAAGCTGGCGGACAATACGCTCATCTTTTTCGTCAGCGACAACGGCGGGCCGCAGCCCACCGGAGCGAGCAATGCGCCCCTGCGCGGTCATAAATACGATGTCTATGAGGGCGGTATCCGCACTCCGTTTCTGGTGCAGTGGAGCGGCCATTTTCCCGGCGGCCAGGTGCACAAGCAACTCGTCAGCACCATGGACATCGTGCCCACCGCTCTCGCTGCCGCGGGCGTCCCGCCTCTCCCGGCCGCGGAAACAGACGGGATAAGTCTTCTGCCGCTCCTCACCAGCCAACCCGATGCGTCCACTCGCGACCGGCTCTTCTGGCGCTACGGGCCCAAGCACTCCGCCGTCCGCGTGGGGAATTGGAAGCTGGTCAACAACGACACCGGCAATTGGGAATTATACGATCTCGCGAACGATGTCGCCGAAAGCAGAGACCTCGTCGCCCAGCAGGCCGACAAGGTGAAGGAACTGACCGCCGCCTACGACGCCTGGGACGCCACCATGGCGCCTCCGTTGTGGTTGGAAAAGACCATGACCGGCAGCAAAAAGAAGCGCAAAAACGAGGAGGAATAGTCTCCGAGAAAAAATAACCCCATGCCCGAAGAGTTTTCCGGGCACGGGGCTAAAGGGTCATTACGACCAGACGAAGCGAGGGCTATTCGTCGGCCTTTTTCGATTTGGCGGCCTTGTCGCCATCATCTTTCTTTTTGGCCTCGACGATCTGGATCTGGGCGGCCTGATCGGGGGCCGAGCCGGCCGTGACCTTGACCTTTACGCCGGACTTGATGTCGCTGAGCGAGCCGGCCGAGCCATCGGCCTTGAGCACTTTCGTGTCAGCTCCGGTTTTGAAGATCTGGTCGCCGGATTTTTTGTTCGCAACGGTGATCGAGCCGTCAGCCACGGCGGAAACTTTG
>CAYUMP010000044.1:0-7167 GCA_964445975.1 uncultured Chthoniobacterales bacterium
CCATGATCCCCGATGATGACAAACCCGCGCCGGCCCTGTCACGCGTGTTCCGCCGGTGGGTGATGAGAGCGCGGCGCGAGGCCGATGGTGCAAGGCGGCCTGGATGCCTCGACGGCGCATACCGACAGCTCCCCTGTCTCACGTGGAGGAGGGGCCTCGCACGTCGGGTCGTCGACAACGCTACGGGGCTCCGACGAGCAATCTGGAAGTCAGGTTCCAGGTTCACCCCTCGTACCTTCCCGCCCACCTGCCTGACCCTGGGGCGCGCAGATCATGTCCGCTCGGGCGAACACTGCTGTCGTACCGCGGGCCATCCGGCGGAGGCGACTCCCAAGACCACCAACGCTAGCACTACTTTGGAATTTTAATCGATGACGTTTTCGAGCAACGTCCTACAGTGAGGGCATCTGAGGGGCGGAGGACGTGCGAACAGGTTGCGAATGGCTTGCCTGACAGCCGGCATGCTCGGTTGCGGCGGCTGTCCCCCGACGCTTTCTTTTCGCCCGCTGCCTTGAAGCAACGGGACTCGACGCGTCGTGTTAGTGTCATAATAAATGCAATTATCTATCTGATGTACCGCCTCCTCCTTCACGATGAGCTGGTCCCGCGGCTAACGGCTCGAACGGATAATGCAATCGGTCGAAGGCGGACCCAGCCAAACAAATCCCGGAAGCGGGAAGCTGATGCACTCCGCGGAGGCTTCGGACAGGGGGACCAATGCCGGCGATCGAGATTTTCTTTGCGACGAACCGCAACATCATATCAGCCGAGTCCGCGCCCTGGTTCGGCGATCGCTTCAACCCAGACGGGGCCTATTGCCTAAGATACGGCACGGCAACGGGTGAGAAGCAGGGCGACGACTACGCCATCACCGGCGTTGCTGTTGCGCCCGAACGGCTCGATGCGGACGAGCCTGGCGGTCGCGTCGTCGGCAGTAAAGGAGTGATGAAAGCGTTGAAGGCGCGAATGATCGGGCCAGGTGCCCGGGATACGCTGGTGCTAATTCATGGCTATGCATCGACGTTTGAGACTTCGCTTCAGCGCGGCCTTCAGCTTGCGGCGGATTTCCGTCCGAACGACAAACCACTGAACGTCGTTGTCTTCTCATGGCCCTCCAACGGCAGCATGGTACCGCTGATCGCCTATCACAGCGATCGCGATGATGCGCGCGACAGCGGCGAGGCCATGGCGCGCGCCATGCTCATTCTCAAACAGTTCCTCGATGGGCTTCCCGAGGCAGAGCGCTGCGGCCGTGCCATTCACCTTATCGCCCACAGCATGGGCAACTACGCGCTGCGTTGGGGTGTTCAACACCTCCGGCGGCACCTGGGGGACGAACTACCGCGGCTTTTCACGGAGATCATCCTTGTCGCTGCGGACGAGGACGACGACAGCCTTGACCATGATCATAAGTTCCGGCTTCTGCCTCGTCTCGGCCGTCGGGTCAGCGTCTACTTCGCACCACAGGATCGGGCGCTCTTCATCTCTGACACGACAAAGGGCAATCCCGACCGGCTGGGCTCAGATGGCCCCAAGCAGGTGAGCGGGCTTCCAACGAAGGCCGTGCTGATCGACTGCCGCGAAGTCGCGCTGGTCGACGACCGCTGGACCGCGCATCAATACTATCGCAACAACGCGCGCGCCCGCTGGGACATCGTGCGGGTACTCGAAGGCCTCCCCGCAGATCGCATTAAAGGGCGCATCCACATCCCGGAATTGCGGGCGTGGCGCCTGACGAAAACCAACCCACGGGCCTAGGTCACGCACTCATAATAGAGTAGTTGCGGCGGTGTCCGCGTGATCCTATCGGCCGGAGGGAGGGAGCCGATGAAGCCACGCCGGTACGAATTCACGGACGTTGAATGATCGGGCATTGCGCCGCTGTTGCCGAACAAGCCGCGGGTGGATGACCGGAAGGTGCTGAACCGCATCTTCTGGCGGCTGCGGACGGGCTCGCCCTGGGCGGACATCCCGGAGCGCTACCGGCCAGCGACGACCTACTACAACCGCTTCGTCCGGTGACGCAAGCTGGGGGTTCGGGATCGCATCTTCGTGGCTGTTTCGGCCGCCTACGACCGCGATCTGCAGATGATCGGCGGCTCTTCCATCCGCGTCCACCAGCACGGTGCGAACGGTAAAAAGGGGGAGCGGAAGCCGCCTCCGGGGACGTTCCTGACGCCCGATGCATGGGGCGCTCGCGGGCGGGCTGACGACGAAGATCCATGCGCTGGTCGACGCCGAGGGTCGGCCCGTCGCCCTCAAGCTGACACCGGGGCAGGCGCACGACGGCCGCAGCGCGGCCGACATGCTCGACGGGATGAAGGAGGGGCAGATCCTGCTGGCCGACCGGGCCTAAGATTCCAACGCCCTGCGCCAGAGCTTGGCCGATCGCGGCGCATGAGCCTGCGTCAAGCCGATGAGCACTCGCAAGACCACCGTCGCCTTCAGTTCCTTCCTCTACCGATGCCGCAACCTCGTCGAACGCTTCTTCAGCAAGCTCAAGGACTTCCGCGCCGTCGCCACCTGCTTCGAAAAACACCCGGAAAGCTACCTCGCCCTCGTTAAGCTCGCAGCTACCAGAATCTGGCTGCGACATTATGAGTTGGTGGCCTAACTTGGGAATCAACCGTCAGAGACGGACACTAGAAACTCCAGGTCTCCAGCCACCCGAGACCGGCTATCATAGGACGACGGCTGAATGGGTCCCCGGTTGGGTACCATGTCTATGGCTCAGTTACCATGAACCAGAAGCCAGTATCCTGATAATCACCTGTGCTTGAGCGACCCGTGATGGTAAAACCTGAAGGGCTGGAATGACTTTCCACAGCCTTTCCACCCAGTCCACGTGTCGAGTCCGCTATGATATTTGGGATGAAGGAAAGGTTGGTCGAGAAAGTAACTTCGTAGGTGGCCATTGGAGATGGTAATTTCGTTACCGAAACGCCGTGCCCATGGCTAGAAAGTAATCTTCCGTCTCCATGAACGGTCCCCCAAACAACCGGCATGGAGCCCGGACACCGACCAATCCGCATTTTTATGGGAGTGGTTAAATCGATGCAGCCTCGTCCCGTTAGCAGCGCTAAAGCGGTGCCCGCTATAATAATTATAGATACCAACACTATCAACCAGCGGAGGAGCCGAGGGATCGCTAGCCACAGTTGATATTGCCACGGGAGCGAGACAGGCATGACGTCCTCCGTTGGTGGGCACGTAAAGGTATCAATATATTTTCCAAAAAACTACCAAGAATATTTCTATAGTTCGCCGATCCGGACGGTATCTCGATGCCCTGGGCACGTTTCGCGCTCGGCCCTCGGTGGGCCGGCCTCACCCGCGGCTCTCCTCTGGCGCCCGCAACCTCAGCGAAGTAGCCGAGCGCCTGCTGTATGGTTTGGCGGGGCACGATGCAGGGCGCCGAGTACAAGGGCATGCTCCGCCTTCGCGTCGGCGACTGGCGCGTGCTGATGGCCTGGGAAGGCGAGACGCTCACCCTTGTTCCAGGTCGGCGGGCGCGGCGACATCTACCGATAGGAGGACGCTTCCATGTCCCATGTGCAGTTCATCACCACCCCGGGAGCCCGTCTGGCCGTGATCCCGGAGGAAGAGTATCGGCGGCTCGTCGCGGCGTTCGAGGATGCGCAGGATGCTGCCACCATCGACGAGTACCGGCGGAAGAAGGCGGCAGGCGAGGCCGGCGAGGCGGTGCCGATGGAGATGATGAAGCGCCTGCTCGACGGCGAGAGCCCGGTGCGGGTCTATCGGGAGCATCGCGGGATGACGGCCGTGCAGCTCGCCGGGAAGGCCGGCCTGTCGCAGGGCTTCATCAGCCAGATCGAGAATGGAAGGCGGGAAGGATCGGTCCAGGTGCTCAAGTCGATTGCCGAAGCGCTCGGCGTCGACTTGGATGACCTGGTGCCGTGACCCGTGGCGCCGGCACATGAGGTCATGACCGGCAATCCCGGCCATCGGCCGGAATGGTGGGCGCGACAGGGATTGAACCTGTGACCCCTACGATGTCAACGTAATGCTCTCCCACCCTTGGTCGCGGATGGCGTCCGAAATCCCTTTGAAATCAACGCGTCTGGGTTCTGAACAAACTTCTCTAGTACGTGGTTCAAGCCGTTTTCGGACGATCGTTGTGACAGGGGCGCGACAGATCAGCCCGAACAAATTCCTCCTACCTACCCCCGACGCTGTCGATATTGGCTCCTCCTCCCCTAGAGGAGGCGAATCTTCGTCGATTCAATAAAATCAAAGACTCGGACCGGCAATCAGGCTCGAAATGTAGCACGGTTCTGTAACAGAATCCGTAGCAAGCCGTAGCAGCCGCCCCTGCCATACCGCCGACCTGCTCCTGACGATGTAGGGCCGCCCACGTTGTCGCCCGGCCAAAGCGCAGCGTCACCGTACGCCAATTCGAGGACGCCGCCGTCCGCCTTTTCGAGCTTTCTGCCTCGCGATCAACGCCACGTTTCGCGACACCGCAGGCAGGAATATTGCGTCAAAGAATTATGAAGTGATCGGGAGTAAGAGCCGAGGCGTTCACCCCGGGCAACCCAAGACCATTGCCGCTTCCTAAGTCGATCCAGGTTCCACCTTCGACCGGGACAATGACATATGGAACCGTGATCAGCAGGCGGTCGGCCGATAGTTCGAACCACCACACGGTATCCACGCCGGAATTTGGACCGAAGACGAAGACGTCACGCCCGCCATCGCCGAGCAGCTGGTCTCCATACAGATAGTCGTCGCCGAGGTCTCCGTAGACGGTGTCATCCCCCTCATCACCGTGGACGAAATCATTGCCCGGCCCGCCAAAAACCCGATCATTCCCCGTGCCGCCGAACACCCAGTCGCGTTCGAGGTTCCCGTTGACGTGCCAATCATTGCCCGCGTCGCCGTAGACGATATCAATGCCCTGTCCGCCTCGGACAAAATCGCCGCCTGCGTCCCCGTGGACGGTATCTGCGCCCACATTGCCGTTCAGGTCGTCGTCACCATCATACCCAAAAATCAGATCATTGCCGTCAAGCCCACGGACAGAATCGGCGCCGCTGAAGCCGTGGATCGTGTCATTGCCGTAGGCGCCATCGATACTGTCGGGTCCCGTAGAACCATTCAGGAATTGATGGGGTGATGGAGGGGGCGGAGGTGGAGGAGGAGGAGGTGGTGGTGCCGATATGGCAGCGGCCGGAGCGTTGATACCGAGCCAATAATCCCCTGGAGTCCCTTGGACGTATTGCCAAGACACACTGACATAGTATGTCCCACTGTAGTCCGGAACATAACCTTCCCAATCCTCAAAAATTCCCTCATTAGCACCAATGGATGGTCCATCAACGGAATTCACAAGGTATCCTTGCGAGTCAAATACCCCAATCCATGGGGTATAATCCCCACTTACCATTATTAAATAAGGATAACCTCCCGTCATATTGACAGTAAAAAACTGTAATGATTCCAGAGGTGTCAGATAGCCAAAATAGCTTGCCTCAATAAAATCAAATCCATTGTCTCTATGAGCGAGAGTAAGGTGCGCTTCCGGATATTTCCATGTAATAAGCGATCGCTCCTCTTGCGCATCATAGGATGTCCAATATGGATTCCTGGCCATTATTTACTCCCACCTGCCCAATGCCGGACTAATATGCGTGTGCACCGGAAGTAGATTTATTTCCGGTCAAAACGGATCTAATTCAATCCAAAATGGCGGGCAAATGCAATAGGGGTGCAACGAAGTTCGCCCCCGAGCCGTTGCGAGCCGACAAGGGCGCCGTTCGCGACAGCGGGACTTGGGCCTCGGGAATGGTGAATTTAAGAGGTTATGGGCCGGCAACGATCCGCCGAACGGTCCCGCTTCCGATGCCCAGCTCGCCGGCGATCCTGTTGATCCCCCATCCGACATTCCGCAATCGGCGGGCCTTCTGTTCTATCTCACCGTCGACCCTCGGCCGACCGATCGGCCTACCTGTTTTGGTGCCCTTGGCCCTAGCCTGCTTTATGCCAGCCACCACCCGCTCGGGAATCATCTCCCGCTCGAATTCGGCAAACACAATCGTCTCGGCCTGGGTCGGCACCGCCTTCGCCCAGGACGATGCCGCCGCCGCCCGCAAACAGTGGCGCGAGGTCGCCGAACAGGCACGGCCTCGGGTACCTAAGCTCGCCACTCTCATGGACGATGCCGAGGCCGACGTGCTCGCCTACATGGGCTTCCCCGCCCAGCATCGCGCCAAGCTCCACTCCACCAACCCGCTGGAGCGCCTCAACGGCGAGATCAAGCGCCGCAGCGAGGTCGTCGGCATCTTCCCAAACGAAACCGCCGTCATCCGCCTGATCGGGGCCTTGCTCCTGGAGCAGAACGACGAATGGGCCGTCCAGCGCGCCCGCTACATGAGCCTGGAAACCATCGCCCCGTTCGGCGATGATCCCATCGTCAGCCTGCCACACGTCGCAGCCTGACACAGCAGCCGACGCTGCCCAGGAGCTTCGCTCCTACACCACGCCCAGGGACACGATCATCGATTGCCGAGAAGGGGTTTTCCCCGATGGGTATCCCCCACTCGGCCTTGGCGACATGAAGGGCATGCCGCAAGAGACCGAATTCACGGCAGATGGTCGCCGGCTTGACCTTGATCAGCCGATCATCCCGATACCGTGCAATGGCCTCGGGCCGAAGATCAGCGAGCATGAGCTTGGCCAGCGGACGTTTCAGGAAGGCGTCGAGGATGATGCGCTCGACCGGTGCAGCGCGCTTCGTCGAAACGACCGTGTCGCGATATCGGATCAGAATCTCGGAGAACCGGACTTGTCGGAGTGCGATGGGGTTGGGTGGAAGGTCCGCTCGATCGAGTTGGGCTTCCGTCTGACGCGCCCATAGCTGGGCGTCGCCTTTCTGCACGAAGCTTTTCGAGATTGCCGCATGCCCGTCGCGGCGAATCTGGACCTGCCATCTCGCGCCGCGTTTCCGAATTGTAGCCATCGCTCGCCTCACCGGGTGTGACACAGGTGTGACAGCGCTGATCCTGAAGGGAGTTCCCGGACTACGACTCCGGCCGGAGATGATCCAAGCAATTGCGATCATTGCCTGAACCATCGGTCGGAATGGTGGGCGCGACAGGGATTGAACCTGTGACCCCTACGATGTCAACGTAGTGCTCTCCCGCTGAG
>CAYUMP010000045.1:0-5947 GCA_964445975.1 uncultured Chthoniobacterales bacterium
GAACGTGGCCGGGGCCTTCGTTCATGACCTGGACGCCCTTGGCCCAGGCGCGTTCGGTGAGTTCGCCTTGCACCTTGAGCTCGCCGAATTGGGCCTGATCGTTGGCATCCGCAATGGAACCGGGGCGGAGGCCGTCGCCGATGGAGAAGCTGACGTCATACGCGGCCATTATATCGCAGATGTCGTCCCAATGGGTGTAGAGGAAATTTTCCTTATGATGAGTGAGGCACCACTTGGCCATGATGCTGCCACCACGGCTCACGATGCCGGTCATGCGCTGGGCGGTCATGGGGATGAATCGGAGCAACACCCCGGCGTGGATGGTGAAGTAGTCGACGCCCTGCTCGGCCTGCTCGATGAGGGTGTCGCGGAAGATCTCCCAGGTGAGGTCCTCGGCCTTGCCGTTGACCTTTTCCAGAGCCTGATAGATGGGCACGGTGCCGATGGGCACGGGGGAGTTGCGCAAGATCCATTCACGAGTGGCGTGGATGTTTTTGCCCGTCGACAGATCCATGACGGTGTCCGCGCCCCACTTGGTGGCCCAGCGCATTTTCTCGACTTCCTCCTCGATGCTGGAGGCGACGGCGGAGTTGCCGATGTTCGCGTTGATCTTCACGAGGCAGTTGCGGCCGATGATCATGGGCTCGAGTTCCGGGTGATTGATATTGGCGGGGATGATGGCGCGGCCGGCGGCGACTTCGCTACGGACGAATTCCGCGGTGATCTCCTTCGGGATGCGCTGCGGAAATTGGCGGAAGATCGAGGGGGTGAATTGGGACTGGGCTTGCGAGGAACCCTCGTGCTGTTTGTCGAGGTCGTTGCGGGCAATGTCATTCGTCATGTCCGTGATGCGGGCTGCGCGCATATTTTCGCGGATGGCGATGAATTCCATTTCCGGCGTGATGATGCCCTGGCGGGCGTACCAAAGCTGGGTGACGGGATGGCCGGTGGCTTTGAGCGGTTTGCGCTTGGCGTTCTCGGGAGACTGCAAGGGGGACAGTCCGCCGCGACGCTCGGAAGCGATCTGGGCGTGGCTGTCGCTCAGGTAACCGTTGTCCTGCGGCTTGATCTCGCGGCCATCGTATTCCGCGACATCGGCGCGTTTTTGAACCCATTCGCGGCGAAGAGCGGGGAGGCCTTTTTCCACGTCGCCTTCGAAGCCGGGGTCGCCCCAGGGGCCGGAGGTATCATAGACGCGGACGGGTTCGTTGGCTTCCATTTCGCCGCTGAACGTCTTCGTTGGGGCGAGGGCGATCTGACGCATCGGTACCTGCACCTCGGGGTGAATCGTCCCGCCCACATACACACGGGTGGAATTTGGGAGAGGTTCGCTGCTGTCGGGCACGATGGCGTCTTTGGGTGCGATCATAGGTCTGCTGTTTGGTGGTCGGTGAGGGGAGAAAACGGAAGGGCCGCAGGAGAAAAGAAGCTCTTCGATCCGCCGAGGGGCGGCTGAAGGTGAAAAAAGTATGCGGCCATGGTTCTGTCTTTCCACGCAAGGCGCCGCCGCTCCCTTCGCCGGTTTTAGCCGGATCAGGTTCCAAGGGTCTCCCGGGATGGGACTCTCAGCCGCGTGGGCTCCCCTGCGTTGCAGGAAATGTTGGGCAAAAGGCCGCCGACGTCAATGGCAACGTTTCAGGCCATGGCGGCAGATTATTCGTTGGCGGAGCGAACTCCGGCGAGCGGCGGCTGGAATTTTTGGTTTGCACCGACCTCGCGGTTTGAGGGAGTTTGCACTCTCCCTTATGGCAAAGCGCTCCCTCAATGTTGGACTTATCGGCTATAACTTCATGGGCAAGGCCCATTCCAACGCCTGGCGGCAGGCGCCGAAGTTTTTCAACCTCCCGGCCGATGTGGTGCTTCACACCATTTGTGGACGTTCGCCCAAAGGGGTGAAAGCCGCAGCTGCTCAACTGGGTTGGCAAAATGCCAGCACCGACTGGCAGGCGGTGGTGAGCAACCCGGAGATCGACATCATCGACATCTGCACGCCCAACGACAGCCACCACGAGATCGCCCTGGCTGCGGCCAAACACGGCAAGGCCATCCTTTGTGAGAAGCCTCTGGCCATGGATGTCGCCCAGTGCGAGGAGATGGTCGCCGCCGTGAAAAAGGCGCGGGTACCCAACATGGTCTGCCATAATTACCGCCGCATTCCGGCGATTGCGCTGGCCAAAAAGATGATTGAGCGCGGCGACCTCGGCGACCGCATCTATCATTACCGGGCCCGGTACGCGCAGGACTGGATCGCCGACCCGAATTTTCCGCTGGTCTGGCGCTTGCAGGCCAAGATTGCCGGTTCCGGCACCCATGGGGACATTGACGCCCATATCATCGATCTGGGCCGTTACCTGGTTGGCGAAATCAAAGAGGTCTGCGGTCTTATGGAAACTTTCGTGAAGGAGCGCCCGCTGGAGCCTGGCAGCCGGAAAAAGGGCCGGGTGACCGTGGATGATGCCGTCTCGTGGATCGGGCGTTTCAAAAATGGCGCGATGGCCAACCTCGAAGCCACCCGTTTTGCTCACGGCCGCAAGAATCATATCACGATCGAGATCAATGGCAGCAAAGGTTCCCTCGTTTTTGACTTCGAGGACATGAACCGGCTGAAGTTTTACAACGCCGCCGATCCCGCCGAGGCTCGCGGTTTCCGTGACATCCTCGTGACGGAGAGCGTCCATCCTTATGTGGAAGCCTGGTGGCCGCCGGGGCATATCATCGGATATGAACACACGTTCGTGAATGCCTTTGCGGATTTCATCAAAGCCGTGGCGGCGGGCAAGAGCGTGCAACCCACCTTTGAAGACGGTCTGAAGAACGAGCAGGTTCTGGCCGCGATCGAAGAAAGCTCCAAAAAACGCGCTTGGGTCAAAATCTAGGCGCGCAGGCCATTATCTCCCTTTAAATTTATGAAACGATTCGAGAATCAAGTAGCCATTGTCACCGGAGCCGGCCGCGGCATCGGCGAAGCCATCGCCAAACGCCTGGTCGCCGAAGGGGCCAAGGTCGCCATCGTCAGCCGCACCGAGGCGAACTCCCAAAAGGTCGCCGAAGCCATCAACGCCGCGAATCCTGATTCCGCCAAACCCTACGCGGTGGATGTGGCGGACTTCGACGCGGTGCAAAAGGTTGGCGAACAGATCGTGGCCGACTTTGGCCGGGTGGATGTATTGGTCAACAATGCGGGCATCACGCGCGATACCCTCGCGATGCGCATGTCCAGCGATGATTGGGATATCGTGCTCAATACTAATCTCAAGGGCGCCTTCAATTTCACCCGTGCTGTCCTTCGCCCCATGGTCAAGCAACGCGTCGGGCGCATCATCAACATCAGTTCCGTCAGCGGTTTGCTCGGTCTCGCCGGACAAGCCAACTATGCCGCGAGCAAGGCCGGTCTGGTCGGCCTGACCAAGACGCTGGCCCGCGAACTGGCCAGCCGCAACATCACAGCCAATGTGGTGGCCCCGGGTTTCATCGAAACCGATATGACGGCCGTTCTTAGCGAGGAGATCAAAAAAGGCGCGCTCAGCCAGATCCCACAGAATCGTATGGGCGCCGGTGAGGACATCGCCTCGGCGGTCGCTTTCCTGGCCAGCCCGGAAGCCGCCTATATCACCGGCCAGGTCCTGGCGGTCGATGGCGGCATGAGCATGTAGGCCTAGGTCTCGTCGTCCGCCAACAGGTGGCCGGCCTCGAAAGCCACATCCATGTAGAGGCCCTTGCACTGGGCCTCGATGGCGATGGGTTCATCGGCCTTGAACAGCGTGAACCATTGCGTACTGGATTTGTAGCCACCTGAGCCCCGGTAAACCGCCCGGGCCTGGAGTTCGCTCGAGTTGATCAGACGGCAATCCAGCGCCCGATTCGAATAGCCCCACCACCAGCCGGGCAGGTAGGCGTTGAATTTGCGAAAATAGGCTTGGTTGCTGGCCACCGTATTCGAGACCTTGATCTTCACCCGGGGAAGGCCGGGCGCGGTGCGCAGGTACACAATGGGCATGTCGCCCACGCCAGAAGCGGCACGATCCATATCCAGCCGATCGATCACTCCGCGGATCTTTATGCGTTTGTTCTCACAGAGTTTTTTGGCGGCAGCGAGATCGGTCTTGAAAAACCTGGCGATTTCCTCCGCCTCCAGCGTCTTCTTGAGATCGAGGGTGGGAGCCGCGGCTTGGGGAGCGGTCCCCGCCACCGTGCCGTCGACGACCACAATCTTGTCCTGAGGCAGCATGCCCACAATTTTTTCGCCGGAAGAGATCAATACCGAGACGACGGCTTCCTTGGTCTCGGCCTTCACGCCCAGGACCGTCACCGCCTGTCCAGCCTCCAGAGTGCGCAGCGTCTGGCCGTTCATGGTCAGGGGCGAACCTGCAATGAGGATTCCGGAACTTCCCGCCGCCAGTTCAGCCCTGATCGAAGGTAGAGCCGCTATGGCTAATACGAACAATAATAGGCGGCCAAATGTCATGCCTCTGAGCGTGATAGAAACTTTAGGGCGGATTTCCAGCTATTTATGGCGATAAAAATGTCCTTCTTCCCGGATACGGAGCCCGCAATGAACAGCGAGTGTCTGTTGCATGTGCAAATGATTTGCCGTAAATGAACGCCACACTGGCATTGACTGTCTCACCAAAACAAAATCATGACGCCCCTTGTTCTGTTTGTCGGTTTCCTTGGCTCAGGTAAAACCACCTTCCTGAAAAACCTTCTTCCTCAACTGCGTGACCTCGGCCTGGAGCCCTGCGTCATCATCAACGATTATCAGAATGCCAGGGTCGATGCCGAGCAATTGCGCGAGCTCGCAGCGGAGATTGGTGCCATCAGCGGCGATTGTGTCTGCTGCGGGTCCAAGGACGAACTCCTGGCCGCCTTGGAGAAATTCCAGCACGGTCCCAAGCGTTTGGTTTTGATCGAGACCAATGGTACCACCGACAGCGAACAGCTCATCGAAATGCTCTCTCTTGAGCCGGAATTGAAAAAATTCTCTCTCCCCATTCAACTATCCGTCATCGACTCCCAACGCTGGCAGAAACGCTTTTGGCACAATGCGCTGGAGCGCGAACAGGCCCGTACCGCCTCCCATGTTTTTCTTTCACGCACTGATACCGTGCCGGCGGCCCGTGTTAGGGATGTGGAGAAGTCTCTGACCGACCATCGCGTGCGCGGTCTTCGTGTAACCTTGGAGTCTTTCGCCGACGAATTGGTCGCCCTTCAGCAGGAGTCTGTCAATGCCGGTGAACGCGCCACCGAGACCTGCCACGAGTGCGGCTGTGACCATGATCACGACCATGGCCATCAGCACGAACACCACGATCATGCCCAACATCACTTCTCCTCGATGGAATTGACCCTGCCAGCCACCGTCTCCAGCAAAGCCTTCGGCCAGATGCTGGAAAACCTGCCCGACGAGGTGATTCGTGCCAAGGGCATCGTCCGCTTTAAGGAAACCCCTGACGAGTTCTTCATCTTCCAGAAGGTGGACCGGTCCGATACTCCTCAGTTCTTTCCCGCTGGTAAAACGCCCAAGGTCGATACTCCGCTCATTCTTTTCATCGGCCCGGAATTGCCCGAGGAGAAGCTCCGCGATGCGCTTCTGACGCTGGAGAGTTGAATATTTCCGGCAGCAGGCGATTCTACCCGCCTATGCCAATCGCCGTTCAAGTCGCCGCCGTCCTCGGTTTTCTCGGAGTCGCCCTCGGAGCCTTTGGGGCTCATGGTCTCAAAGACATCCTCACCAACTTCAATACCACCGCGATCTGGCAGACTGCGGTGTTGTATAATCTCATTCATGCGGTAGCTGCGCTCTGGGCCGCAGAGCGCAATCCGCTGGTGGTCTGGCTCTGGGCGGCGGGAGTGGTTATCTTCTCCGGCTCGCTCTACATCCTTGCCGTCACCAATATCAAATGGCTCGGCGCGACATCGGACACCGGTCCGTCGAACCCGGGGCCGA
>CAYUMP010000046.1:0-4696 GCA_964445975.1 uncultured Chthoniobacterales bacterium
TAGCCATCCGCCAGGCCCTGCATCAGCGCCGAAGCGCCCAGGCGGTTGGCGCCGTGGTCGGAGAAATTCGCTTCACCCAGCACGAAGAGGCCAGGGATGTTCGACATCAGGTTATAGTCCACCCAGAGCCCGCCCATGGTGTAGTGCACCGCGGGATAGATGCGCATCGGGCGCTCATAGGCGTTTTCTCCCGTGATGTTTTCGTACATCTCGAAGAGGTTGCTGTAGCGTTCCTCGACGACATTGCGACCAAGACGTTTGATGGCGTCGGCAAAATCCAGATAAACACCCAGCCCGCCCGGGCCCACGCCGCGGCCGTCATCGCAGGCTTCCTTGGCGCTGCGGGAGGAGATGTCGCGCGGGGCGAGGTTGCCGTAGCTTGGGTATTTGCGCTCCAGATAGTAATCACGCGCGTCCTCGGGAATCTCATGCGGCGGCTTGCCGCAGTCTTCCTTGCGCTTCGGCACCCAGACCCGGCCGTCATTGCGGAGGGACTCGCTCATCAGCGTGAGTTTGGACTGATAGTCGCCGCTCACGGGAATGCAGGTCGGATGAATCTGCGTGTAGCAGGGATTCGCAAACAAGGCGCCCTTCTTATAGGCGCGGTAGGTTGCGGTGACGTTGCATCCCTTCGCGTTGGTCGAAAGGTAAAAGACGTTGCCGTAACCGCCGGTGCAGAGCAGCACGGCATCCGCCGCATGGCTGCGGATTTCGCCGGTGACCATGTCACGTACGACAATGCCCTTGGCGTGGCCGTCGACCAGCACGAGATCGAGCATCTCGGTGCGGGGGAACATCTTGACCGTGCCGGCAGTGATCTGGGCGCTGAGAGCGGAGTAGGCTCCGAGCAGCAACTGCTGCCCGGTCTGGCCGCGGGCGTAAAAAGTGCGCGATACCTGGGCGCCGCCGAAGGAACGGTTGGCCAGCAGGCCGCCGTATTCGCGGGCAAATGGCACGCCCTGGGCCACGCATTGATCGATGATCAACTTGCTGACCTCGGCCAGGCGGTGCACATTGGCTTCACGGGCGCGGAAGTCGCCGCCCTTGATCGTGTCGTAAAAGAGGCGGAAGACGCTGTCGCCGTCGTTCTGGTAATTCTTGGCCGCATTGATGCCGCCTTGCGCCGCGATGGAGTGCGCGCGCCGGGGACTGTCCTGGTAGCAGAAACACTCGATATTGAAGCCCTGCTCGCCGAGCGTGGCGGCGGCTGCGCCTCCGGCCAGGCCGCTGCCCACGATGATGATCTTGAACTTCCGCTTGTTGGCGGGGCTGATGATCTTGGCGTGGTTTTTATAGTGGGTCCATTTCTGGTCGAGCGGACCCGCGGGGATTTTGGCGTCTAACGTCATGGCAGAACTCCTTTTCCAAGGCCGAGGAGAACGGAGAGGGGGATGGCGGCATAGCCGACAAACAGGGCCCAGGCCAGTATCTTGCCGGCGTTTTCATAAACCGGGCGCATTCTTTTGCTGGTGATGCCCAGGGTCTGAAAAAGGCTGCCGATGCCGTGGCTGAGGTGTGAAGTCAGCAGCGCCAGCGAAACAATGTAGAAGATGCTCACGATCGGGTTGCTGAAACCCGTGATCACCATCCGGTACACATCGTGCACCTCATGGCCGTCCACCACCGCGTGGTAGGTCGAGTAGTTGGGATCAACCCACCAGAGTGTAAAATGCGCCAGGTGGAAGACCACGAAAGCCAGGACGATCAGCCCGGTCAGGCGCATCGTCCGGGCAAAAACCGTGGTTTTCATCGTGGCCTTGACCGCATATTTCTGCGGGCGCGCCGCCTGGTTTTCCTTCCAAACCAGCATGGTGAAGTAAATGTGCAGCACGACTGCGCCGAGCAGGCTGATCCGGGCGATCCAGAGCAGCGGGCCGAGATCGCGCAGATGCATGGCGTACGAATTGATCGCCACCGGACCGAAGAAAAAGGTGAGATTGCCCAGTAAATGGCCGATCACAAACAACACCAACGCGATGCCGGTGACCGCGACAACGGTCTTTTTTCCAAGGGAGGAAAAGAGCCAGGCAATCGGTGCGTGAAGAAGCCCCTGGGCGGGAGACGACGAGGCTGATGACACTGACATGGGATATTAGATATTCTAATATTTAATGGCAGGCAAGTGTTTGTAGGGGGGATCTCTGGGGTTTTTTGGTCAATTGCCCCCGGATCGGAATCCGGCCAAATCCGTAATCTCGAGCTGGTTCTTTTGGAGAGAAATAGCGTTCTTTTCGTTCATCAACACCAGCCCGCTCGGCTCGTCCTTGGATTGAAAGCCCATCAGCCAGAAGTAACGTTCAGTGGTATTTCCGGATGTTTTGGCCGCGCTCGCGACCAATACGTAATCTCCCGGAGAGGGCACGACCATATCGAGACGCCCGTTGGAATCGGTGAGGGTGATCTCGATGGGGGTGGAGATGCTGGATTTTAGCAGGTTGATCGCGCTGTCAAAAGTCTCGGGGTTCGAGATGGCCTCGCCGGTCTGGGCGCGTACCTTCGTGAGAGCCGCCTCGACATCAGCCCGTTTATAGAGTCCCACCGTCGCGCCGCTCATGATTGCCACCTGATTGGCGGCGGGTTCGTAGGTGATGATGCCCCGCACGCGTCCCGGAGGAGTGACCTCATTTAGCAACTGGTTTTCCTTTTTAAGGCCTTCGACCTGCTCGGTGAGGGTGACGACCTTTTCATCGGCGGCGGTGAGTTGATCGCCCAGGCTGGTGGCCCAGGCCCAGATGCCGGCAGCGATACCGAGGGCAAAAAGGCAGGCGACCCAGCCGGCGAGGGCGCCAGCGCCCTTGACCTTTGGGCGCGACTTCGGGCCGCCTCGGCCCCGGCGGGAAGAGCCTTCGCGTTCCGGACGCGGCTCCGCCTGCTTGAATTCCGTGGCAGGAGCTTCCGCGGCGATCACCTCGGAGAGGGGAACCCACTCCTGGCGGGCGTTGTCAAAATAGTGATCGGTGGGCAAAAGCTGCCCGCTGTCCAGTAAATCGCCGATTTTGTTCAGTTCATAGGCGCCGAGTACCGCGCCATTCCTTGCCACGTGAACCTTGTTGGTTATGCCTGATGCCATTTTGATTTAACGATATGCGGATTTCACCCACGCCAGAGCTTCTTCGCGCTGGCGAAGGCTGCCTTCTAGCTGGCGGGTCTGGACCGCATCAAGCACTTCCTTGAATTTCGGTCCGGGTTTCCAGCCCAGCGCGATCAAATCGGCGCCGGTGACCAGCGGCGGAGGAATGAGCGGCTCGTTGGCAAATTCCTCCCGGCGGGTCTTCAGAAAGTCGAGATTATCCAGCATGCCATGGCTGCCCTGGCAGTCCACCCGGTGCAGTTCCAGCTCATCGTCGAAGGTCGGTCGCGCCATGAAGCGCTTCAGCCGGGCCACGCGCATGTTCTGCACATCCTTGAAGACCATGTGATTTTGCACCATCTCGATGGTCGCCTCGATCTCGTCGTTGGAGAATCGCAGTCGGCGCATGATCGCATCCGTCATAGTGGCGCTGACGGATTCGTGGCCGTTGAAGCGAATCCGACCGGTCTCGTCGAGTTGCATGGTGGGTGGCTTGCCGATATCGTGAAACAGCACGGAAAGCACCAACGGCAAGGAGACTTCGTCGCGCAGGAGAGAGAGCATCAGCCGGGTGTGCACAAAGACATCGCCCTCGGGGTGGAATTCCGGCGGTTGTTCGCAGCCCTTCAGCGCACTCACCTCCGGCAGGATCTCCGCCAGCAGCCCGCTCTCATCCAGGAGATCAAACCCGCGCACGCGCTGGGGAGAGAGGAAGATTTTGATCAACTCTTCCCGAATGCGCTCGGCGCTGACTTCATGGACCAGCTTTGCGCCGGCGCGGATGGCTTCCCAGGTTGCCGGCTCGATGGCAAAGCCCAGCGTCGTGGAGAAACGCACGCCGCGCAGCACGCGTAGCTTGTCCTCGGCGAAGCGCTCGGCCGGATTCCCGATGGCGCGAATAATCCGGGCCTCGAGGTCTTTTCGACCGTCGACAAAATCCAGTACTTCGTTTTTCAGTGGGTCGAAGAAAAGGCCGTTGACCGTGAAATCCCGCCGTTGCGCGTCGCCCCGGGCGGTGGTGAAGGTGACGTCCAGCGGCCGGCGTCCATCGATGTAAGCGCCGTCGGAGCGAAAGGTGGCGATTTGAAATTCGGCGCCGTCCTCCACCGCGATGATCACCCCGAACTGCGCGCCGACTGGCACGGTCCGATGAAAGAGTTCCTGCACCTGCTCCGGCCGCGCCGAGGTGGCGATGTCAAAGTCGTGCGGGGCCTGACCCAGCAGGGTGTCGCGCACGCAGCCACCGGCGAAGTAGGCCTCGTGGCCCGCCTCGGTCAGGCGTCGAACCAGGCGTCGGGCAGTGGATTCCATCCCAAGCACCATAACGAGAAACGGCAGGGCTTGCTATGGCCCTTTGCGTTCGGCCGCAAGCAGCTTGGAGAGCAGGCCGTCTCCGTCCTTAGGGATGAGTGTGAGCTCGGTCTCGCCATCGAGGATTTTTTCGGTCTCCAGAATCTCGAAAACCGTATCCAGGATTTCCTTGTCCTCCGCGATTTCCTGAATGGCCTTGCCGACCAGATAGGGCCGCACAGCCTGCGCGTGGGCAAACTCCTTGGCCGCAGTGCGCTCGGCTCCGCTCTTGATGATCGCCACCTGGTTGGCGCCTTGCTGGCGGATCGCCGAGGT
>CAYUMP010000047.1:0-2487 GCA_964445975.1 uncultured Chthoniobacterales bacterium
CCGGTTTACCGAAGATTTCGATTTCGATGTAGTGGTTGTAAGGGTTGGCGGTATTGCCGTTGCTGTAGAAGCGCACGTAACGGCCCTTCGCGCCGTTGACCGCGATCAGCTTGCCCTCGTGGTTGTCCACATAGGCCTTGTCCTTGCCCACGCCGAGACCGGCGGAGTTGTCGATATCGTTGTTGAAGATGGTGGTGACCCCGGTGAGGAAATCCGGATCGTTCGAGATCTGCACGACCACGTCATTGTAGGCGCGGTGCTGGGAATGAAAGTGCCAGAAGAGGATGGCGTAGATGGCCGCTTCCTTTTCCAGGTCGACTTGCACCCACTGCGGTCCCTCGGCGAGTTCGACGTAGAAACCTTCATCGGAACCCTTCTCGCCGTCCGTGATCAGCGTCATGTCGCCGATGACCGGGGCGGAATCGCTCGAGGTGGCGGTCTTGCCGGCCGCGAGATTCACCGTGCCCGCCGGCACCTGCAAGGGCTCGCGCTTGGTCGGCGCCTCGAGATTCGGCACCTTGACCGGCACGGGCGTGCCGTCGAGCTTGGGCTTCGGCGTCACGATTTTGAGCGGTTCGGTGGCTTCCTGTGCGAAGCTGGTGGCAGCGACGGCGCAGATGGCGGCGAGGGTGAGGAGCGTATGTTTCATTTTCAGGCAATAAAGTCTTCGGGTTTGTAAAAGAGCATCTTCTGGGCAGCGACGGCGTCGTTGACCTTGAAGATGGCCGCCTCGCTTTCGAAGGCGTGGGCGCCATCGCAATTCAGGGTGGCCGTGCCGCGGATGGTATTGAAGAAGTTCTCCAGGTGCGGCTGGTGCAGGGCCTTGTCCATGGTGATCGGGATGTCGTATACGGCCAATGCGGCGGTTTCGCGCACGTCCACCTTGGCATCGCCACCGCCCGCGGCGCTCTTGTCGGCCACCAGGTAGTTTTTGGCGATCAATTCGTCCCAGGAGGGAGCCGCTGCTTCGCGATACACTTTCGTCAGGCGAGGGTTCTCCGAGATCTTCAGCGTACCCTCATCGCCCATGAAGGTTTCAAAATAGCCGCCACCCGAACTGGTGGTCGTCAGCACCTGGTAGAACGCGCGCACCACGCCTTCCGGTGTGTCGTATTCAAAAATACACATCACGTTGTCATACCATTCGCGCTTGTAATAATCGGCGCCGCCACCCGCCAGGACGGACTTGGGTCCGGTGCCGAGAAACCAGTTGAAGATGTCGATCTGGTGCGCGCCCAGGTCGGAGATCGGGCCACCGCTCAGATCCTTGTACCAGCGCCAGTTGCGGAACTGCTGCATGTCCTTGAAGCCGTATTTCGTCAGGACGTCGGCCGGCAGCTCGGCATTCTTGGGCCAGCCAATGTCGCCGGTGGCGGCGCGGTTCCACTGGCCGTTGATCGAGGTCAGCTTGCCGCAAAGCTTTTGTTTGCGCAGGAGATTTTCCAACGCGAAAAGGTAGCGCGGATTGCTCCGGCGCTGGTGGCCGATCTGCAGCAATTTGCCGGTTTCCTTCTGCGCGGCGACCATCGAGCGGGCGCCTTCCACCGTGTTCGACATCATCTTCTCGCAATACACGTGCTTGCCCGCCTTCAGGCAGGCGACGGTGTGCGGAGCGTGCCAGAAATCCGGCGTGGCCACGATCACGGCATCGAGATCCTTTTCCTGGGCCAGCATTTCCTCGAAATCCACATACGTGCGCACGTCGTGGCCCGCCTTTTTCAGACGATTCTTCGCGTAGGTCTGGGCGAAGGGCCAGATATCGCACACCGCCTGGAACTTCAGCCCGGGGATGTTCATCATCGCATCGAGCAGAATGCGCCCCTGCGCCCCTGCTCCGATCAGGGCGATATTGATGTCATTGGATGCCCGCTGGCCAAAAACGCTCGCCGGACGGCTGAGCAACAACCCCGCGCCGGTGGCGACACTTGCCTTGATAAGTCCGCGCCGGGTCAATCCCCCCGCGCCTTGAGTGATGAGGTTATCCATGTCTTAAAACTTCTTGAACAGGCAGTACTTGTTGTACGAAGCCAGCGACAGCGCCACCGCCGTGATGAGCACATGCAGGCCCAGCCAGGCCACCCCGTCGTTTTGATTGATCAGCATCAGCCCAAAGGTCAGGCTGATGTAGATCAATCCGGTGATGAAAAGCACCGAGCGTGTGCAGATGCCCAGCAACAGCATCAGGCCGGTCACGATCAGCAGATAGCCCAGCGTCGCACCGTAGATGTTCAGCAAAAATCCGGGCAGCAACGGCTCTTTTTGAAAGGCCACCACCAGCGGCTCGGGCAGGCCATGATAATTGCCAATGCCATACGCCTTCACCTTCACCTCCAACATCGCTCCCGACACATCGGGATTGCCGAACTCGTCCAGCAACGGCTGTTTGACCACTGATGTGCCGGCAAATTTTTCCAATCCCGCCACAATCGCTCGCTGGGCCAGCCAGAGGCGCAGCAGCAAAAATGCCAGGGTTTTATCGATGGAGGC
>CAYUMP010000048.1:0-2014 GCA_964445975.1 uncultured Chthoniobacterales bacterium
CCGCCCCTGGGCACCATTTTCCGCGCATTTTCAGTAGGTTGTGAAACGAGCCCGGCGGCGCCCGATCCGGAACGCGCCGTTTGTTGGATTTTTGCCGCGCTCCGAGAACGGCAGAATTCCTAGGCAGCGCCTGCGGGCGCGCCGGTGCCGACAGCAAAACTACAACAAAAGCCACGGTCACTTCCGGCGCCTCCTGACCCGAGACGGGCGAGGTGCCGGCGACACGATCTTGTGGTGAGCCAGATCCGGCTTCGACCGGACCCCGGGGGGCGTCGGGGCAGTGCTCCGCGACTCACGTCGCTATTCATCCTTTCTAAATACCGGAAATATATTGGATATTCCGTGCGAGATCGAATAGCGTCAGTCATCTGATCCTAGTTGGTGCCATGCTTTCCATTTCGATCGAGGACGTGTCGGCGAGGCTGCGGGCGGACAATCCGTGGTGGTCGACGCCGCTCGACACGGCAAGGCCACCCTACAACCTGCCACGGCGATCCTATTACGGGCCGCTGAAGCGACTGATCGCGGCACCGGTGCGCCGGGCGGTGGTGGTTCTCGGCTCGCGCCGGGTCGGCAAGACGACGTTGCTCCAGCAGTTGATCGGAGAGTTGTCGGCCGATCGTGCCTTGGGCCCGGTCCTCTTCGCGTCGATCGACACGCCGACCTATGCCGGCATGGCGCTCAACCGCTTTCTCGACGTGTTCGAGCGGGAATGCCCACACGATCCGGCGGGCCCCCGCCTGGTCGTGTTCGACGAGATCCAGTACCTGAAGAACTGGGAAACCCACCTCAAGGATCTGGTCGATCGCTTTCCGGCCACGCGCTTCGTCTGCTCGGGCTCCGCCACCGCGGCGCTGCGTCGCCAGAGCGAGGAATCCGGTGCCGGGCGCTTTACCGATTTCGTGCTGCCGCCGCTTACGTTCGCGGAGTTCGTGCGCTTCACCGGGCAGGCCGAGCGTCTCGTCGTGGAAGTGCCGGCCCGGGACGGCCAGGCCGACGTTGCCGCCGTCGACCTCGCCGGCCTCAACGTGGCGTTCCTCGACTACTTGAACTATGGCGGCTATCCGGAAGTGGTCGCGAACCCGGCCGTCCGCGCGGACCTGCAACAGTTCGTCGGGCGGGACATCGTGCAGAAGGTGCTGATGCACGACCTGCCGAGCCTCTACGGCATCGAGGACATCCAGGAGCTGAACCGGCTCTTCACCACCATCGCCTACAACACCGCCCAGGAGATCAGCCTGGAGGAGTTGTCGACCAGGTCCGGAGTGGCGAAGAACACGATCAACCGGTACCTGGAATATCTCGAAGCGGCCTTCCTCATCATCCGCGTGCGGCGCGTCGACGAGCGGGCGCAGCGCTTTCAGCGGCAACGCCATTTCAAGGTCTACCTGACCAACCCTTCGATGCGGGCCGCCCTGTTCGGCCCCGTTGCGGAAGACGACCGGGCGCTGGGAGCACTGGCGGAGACGGCGGCCTTCGCCCAGTGGATCCACACGGCCGACCTTCCGTCCCTCCACTACGCCCGCTGGGGCAAGGGCGGTGCCGGTGGCGAGGTCGACATCGTCCGGATCGATCCCGCGCGCGGTCAGCCAAGCTGGGCCTACGACGTGAAATGGAGCGACCGTCACGCAGACCGCCCGGAGGAATTGTCGGCGCTGGCGGAATTCGGCAATCGGGCGACCGTCCGCCATCTCGGCGCTTCGACGCGGACACGCAGCATGACGGTCCATACCGGTGGGCGAGACATCCGGCTCTTTCCCCTGGCGTTGCACTGCTACCGCCTGGGTTGGCTCAACGTGACCGAGGCGCGCCTGACGGAGCGCCTCGAACTGACGACCGGTGAGTGATGGAATGACGGGCGGGCGGCGGTAGCGGGACCACTGGGGACATATGCTTATGAACTGCCGCCCAGATTGGCTCCGGCAGGGGCGCGGATGTGTGGCGATTCTGCCGCGCCATGGAACGGAAGAGCCCGTGATCCTGGCCATTGGGGGGACGCCGAGCCATAATCAGC
>CAYUMP010000049.1:0-1947 GCA_964445975.1 uncultured Chthoniobacterales bacterium
AGGGGTCTCGCGGGTCTCGAACGCCACGACATGCCCGTCTTCCAATCCGAAGTGACGCATGTTGGTGACTTTGCCATCCTTGTCGAAATAGACCGCCAGGATCTGGCGGTTGAGGACTGTCGGATGGAAAAAAGCGACCTGCTTTTCGGTCGAGGAAATATAGTACCAGGCATCACCGCCGAAGGTCGCACTGGTGGAGGCGTTGCCAAGCCGGTCCTGGACGGTGGTTTTGGTGTCCGCACCGGTCTTGATGCTGGCCTCGAGTTGCGGATCGGACAGATAGCCGCGCTGGTCGATGACCGGCGCGCAGGCGATCAGGACGGCGGTTGCAGCCAGGAGGGTTCCGGTGAGGAGTTTCATGGTCTTTGCGACTTTGTGCCTGACATACCGTCTTCCGGCCTGTGCTAGCCTCGGGCCTTGGCGCTTGCAAGGCCCGGCGATCCCGGAAGGCGAGTCATGAGGCGGTTTTCATGTTGAATTTATTGCGCAAATCGGCCCAACGCAAGGAATTCGCAGCCCGGCTGGAAAGCCAGCTGGTCGAGCGCGCGCGGGAGCCGTTCTTTTTCCGGAGCCTGAATGTTCCCGATACCGTGGACGGCCGTTTCGACATGGTGACCTTGCATGGCTGGATGGCGCTGGAACGTCTCAAGGCTGCCGGTATGGATGCAGAGGCGCAGGCCCTGACCGATACGCTGTTCATCAGTTTCGATGAAGCGCTTCGGGAACAGGGCACGGGAGACATGGGCATGGGGCGGCGGATGAAGGCCATTGCCAACGCCTTTTTCGGGCGGCTGACCGCCTATAGCGGCGCGCGGGAAAAGGCCGTGCTGGCCGAGGCGCTTGCCAAGAATGTCTGGCGCGGTGCGGCGGTCGACACCAACGCCCTGCTTCTGGCGGATTACGTCACCGGCGCGCGCGCTTCGCTGGGGCGTAGCGATCTGGCCTCGGGGCGGTTGGATTTCGGGCCGCTGCCAGATGAAAAGGGCGGACAATGAGCCCTCCGGCACTGTCCTCTCCTTACAATTTGAACAGGCTCGGCCAGGCCGGCGACGAGGTTTCGATCAGCGCCACGGAAGAACAACGCGCTGCCCTTGCCGCCTTTTCCGGCGTCCTGCGGATAGACAGTTTCGAGGCCCGGGTACTGCTCAAGAAATTGTCCGCGGACCGATTCCACCTGGACTTCCGGCTGAACGCCGATCTGGCACAGGCCTGTGTGGTGACCTTGGGCGAGGTGCCGGAGCGGATCGAGCGAGAGTTTATGCGGGAGCTTCATTTCAACGCAGCCTTACACCGGTCGCCAAACCTGCCGGAGGCTGAAGATATTCCGCTGGACGACGAACTGCCCGAAGAGATCGACAGCCTTCATTATGACCTTGCGGGCCCTCTGATCGAGGAATTCCTGCTGGCGATCGAACCCTATCCCAGGGCCGCAGGGGTGGAATTCCAGTCCCCCGAAGATGGGGCCAAAGCCCGGGAAAACCCTTTTGCCATTCTTAAAGGGTTGAAATCCGGGCTTTAATGGCCCGCCGGGGCCGGCTTTTGGCTTGAACCCTGCCTATCTTTCCTGCTACCCACGCCCCCTATTTCGGCCCCGGAGTCTTCCCGGCGCCCTTGAAGGAGTTTCCCGCCATGGCGGTGCCAAAACGAAAAACCTCGCCGTCGCGCCGCAATATGCGCCGGTCGCATCATGCCCTCACGGCTGCGGCCCATGCCGATTGCCCCAAATGCGGTGAACCCAAGCGCCCGCATCATGTCTGTGGTTCCTGCGGCCATTACGCCGACCGCGAAGTCGTGAAGGCGAAGAGCTAAATCGTCCTCTTCGTTTTAAGGAAGGGTGGCGGTGGCGCGTGAATTGACCGTATCGGTGGACGCGATGGGTGGCGACGCCGGCCCGGGCATCGTCATAACCGCCCTGATGCGGGCCGTGCAGCGCCATCCCGATGTGCG
>CAYUMP010000050.1:0-1864 GCA_964445975.1 uncultured Chthoniobacterales bacterium
CTCCGCTCTTGATGATCGCCACCTGGTTGGCGCCTTGCTGGCGGATCGCCGAGGTGACCTGGCGCAGGCGGTTCACCACCTTTTGCTCGATTTGGTGGATCATCTCATTGTCCCGGAAATGGACTTTGCGGATGTAGACCGAGCCCAGTTGGTAACCCCAGGCATCCGACTTCGGTGATACTTCCTCGCGCACCCGGCGGCTCATGCCGTGGCGGTCTTCCAGCAAGCTCTGCAGCGGCATGTTGCTCAGGCAGCGCACTGTAGCGTTGCGCACATTGGCGCGCAGGGAGCCGCGGGGGTCCGTGTTCCGGAAGAGGTAATCGACCGGATTGGACACGTTCATTTCATACCAGACGCCAATGCCCATCGGGGTGCCTTCCTCGGAGTTGACCGGCTGGCTGCGCAGGTATTCCTGATCGAGCCGGAGATCGACATGCTTCACTCCGCCGAAGAAACGGATCAACAAGGCCTGCGGCCCGATTTTAACGGGTAGAAAATGCAGTCCCGGTTCGTCCAGTACGGCCGCCACTCGGCCGAAAAGCTGAAACACCTGGGCCTCACGCTCCTGCACCACCGCAAACAGGCAAAAGAAACGGGCCAGCCAAAGCAAAATAGGCACCAAGATCAGGCAGGCGAAGAACGTGAAGATGGTGGTGATGAGGAAGGTCATGACCGCATGTCCAGAATGATGCGCTTCGCGCGTTTGTAGAGATCGAGGCGCACGTTGCGGAGGTAGCCGGGGATGGCGGCCGAGCCGCTTTGTTTGAGGAGCCGCAGCTGTTCGGCCAGCCAGCGAAGGGGCTCTACCTCGGCCTCGGCATTCATTGTCTGAATTTCCACCGCGCGCTTGGATTCCTCGATGCGCTGGTCGGCCAGCGCCTGGGCCAGGCTGATCTCCGAGGAGACTTCATTGTGGGCCGTGTTGATCGCGGCCAATGCGCCTTCGATCTGCTGAGGCGGATCCATCCCGGTAATCAGCGAGGCATCGAGCACGATGCCATACCGCGCGGCGGAACTGCGGCACTCCCGATCCATCTGTTCGTTCAGGAGATTAAGGTTCTTGCGCAGATCATTGATCGAGATGCCTTCAAAGGGTACGTCTCCCGTCGGTAGCGAGGAACCTTCCGCCGCCGGGGCCTTGAAGGTGGCGATACGCTCACGCAGGACGGAAATGAAATAGCCCATCACGTGCGCGATGGGGTTTTTCACGCCGAAAAGAAACGCGTAGAGATTGGCCTCGCTGATGCTGAAGCGGATCTGGCCCGTCACCCCGATGTTCAATTGATCCTGGGTGACGGCCTCCAGCACCATTCCGCCCTGGTTCGCGTCCGGGGTTTCGGGATCGTAGGCGATGCTGGCTGTCGCAATGGCCACATTCACCTTGTGGACCCGCTGCCAGGGCCAGCGAAAATAAGGTCCACCCGGCCCGACGACCTGCAATTGCGGGTAGTTGTAGCGCTCTTTGTCGCTGGGCGGAAGATCGTCTGCCAGTGGGGTGTCGAGGGTCGTTCCGGCGATGCGCTGGGCGCGGCCAAAACTCGTGATAACGGCTCGTTCATTGGGAGCGACGGTGTAAAAGCCCAGCATCAAGGCACGGAACACCACATAGCCAACCACTCCAAAAAACAGGCCAAAAAGAATTTCCACTCCCGTCATGGTGAATTGGTTTTAGAGGCCGTGCTGCGTCCCGGCAAGCTTCGCTCTTCAGAAATCGACCGATTGGATGCACAAAATACTTTTGCCGCAGCGGGCGAAGGTTCAGATTTCCCCCTTTCGCAGCCGGCGTGGCGAAATGGCAGACGCAACGGACTTAAAATCCGTTATTCAGAAATGAGTGTGCGGGTTCGAGTCCCGCCGCCGGCAC